>NZ_BMFR01000003.1 GCF_014638995.1 Virgibacillus oceani | reverse complement strand
CTTAAAGCAGGTTTTTCAAGTGTGATTTCTAGGCTGAATGAAAGGGCCTAAATATAATATACGAGGAGGTGTCATTATGGAGATATTCGGCTATTCGCTTGAAACTATTTATTTGATTGGTTTAATTGTTGGTGGCTGTTTAGTTTTTATTTATATTTTATTATCAGATATTTTAGAGGGAATGTTCGAATTTTTATCTGGTGGTATTTTCAATCCAACACTTGTACTATCATTTATTGCTATTTTAAGTGCAGCTGGTTACATATTGGAAATTTCCACATCTATTCATAGTTTGGTCATTTTTATTATTTCACTCGTACTATCTGGAATTTTAGTCACACTGTTAAATTTATTTATTCTTATTCCGTTATCCTCAGCCGAGTCTTCACTTGTCTACACGGATGATGATTTAAAGGGAAGAGTTGGAAAAGTCATTATTTCCATTCCAGATGATGGATATGGAGAGGTGGTCATATCAGGAAAAGGCGGTACAATCTCAAAGTCTGCTAAAAGCTTTGAGGACCAGCCTATACCTGAGGGAACAGAGGTTTTAGTTATCGATATTAAAAATGGTGTCGTATTTGTATCTGTTCATGATCAAGTAAATTTTAAAGCATAGACGATGGTTAGAAACGCTGCAGCTGCAGGTTTTTATATAAAAAAGATAGGGGGATGTTAGATGTCACCGATATTTATCGTTATTGGCATTGTTGTTGTTTTATTATTAGTCTTAATAGGTACTTTTGTTTCTAAATACCGTACTGCTGGGCCCGATGAAGCGTTGATTGTAACGGGGAGTTATTTAGGGTCAAAAAATGTAAATGTGGATGAATCGGGTAACAAAATAAAGATTGTCCGTGGTGGAGGTACATTTATTCTTCCAGTATTTCAACAGGCGGAACCATTAAGTTTGCTTTCGAGCAAGCTTGATGTGCAGACACCTGAAGTGTATACGGAGCAAGGCGTACCAGTGATGGCTGATGGAACAGCGATTATTAAAATTGGTGGTTCCATCAACGAAATTGCAACTGCCGCGGAACAATTTTTGGGCAAGTCAAAAGATGATCGCGAAAATGAGGCAAGAGAAGTTTTAGAAGGGCATTTACGATCGATTTTAGGTTCAATGACTGTTGAGGAAATTTATAAAAACCGGGAGAAGTTTTCCCAGGAAGTTCAACGCGTTGCAACGCAGGACCTGGCTAAAATGGGACTTGTGATAGTTTCCTTTACAATTAAGGATGTTCGTGACAAGAATGGATACTTAGAATCACTAGGTAAACCGCGTATCGCACAGGTGAAGCGGGATGCCGATATTGCTACAGCTGATGCAGAGAAAGAAACACGGATTAAACGGGCAGAAGCAAATAAAGACGCGAAGAAATCCGAGCTCGAGCGGGAAACGGAAATTGCCGAGGCAGAAAAGGTTAATCAGCTTAAAATTGCAGAGTACCGCAGAGAACAGGATAGTGCGAAGGCACGTGCTGACCAAGCATATCATTTAGAGGAAGCGCGCTCTCAACAGGAAGTTACTGAACAGCAAATGCAAATCAAAATTATTGAACGGCAAAAACAAATTGAACTCGAAGAAAAAGAAATTGCCCGTCGTGAAAGACAATACGATTCCGAAGTTAAGAAGAAAGCTGATGCTGATCGTTATTCAGTTGAACAGGCTGCCGAAGCGGAAAAAAGGAAGCAGCTCGCGGAAGCGGATGCGCATAAATATCGTGTTGAAGCAATGGCAAAAGCGGAAGCAGAAAAAGTCCGGATTGACGGGCTTGCTCATGCAGAAGCTGAAAGAGCACAAGGTGAGTCAGAAGCTGACGTTATTCGTCTAAAAGGTCTTGCAGAAGCGGAAGCGAAGCAAAAAGTTGCTGAGGCATTTGAACAATACGGTCATGCCGCTATTTTAGATATGATTCTAAAAATGCTTCCAGATTATGCGAAGCAGGTTGCAAGTCCAATGGCTAATATTGACAAAATTACCGTTGTCGATACTGGTGGCAGTGGTGAAAACGGTGGTGCGAATAAAGTTACTAGTTACGCAACCAACTTGATGTCCACACTTCAGGAATCCTTAAAAGCATCGTCGGGAATCGATGTAAAGGAATTAATTGAAAACTTCTCAGGAAAAGACAATATAAAAAATACACTGGAACAATCATCACCGAATCAATTTCCAGAAAAACAACTGGAAAAGACATCCAGCAATAATGTAGAATAGGGCTATAACTCGAAAACGACTATCAAATTAAAGATAGTCGTTTTCGGATTTGGATGAATTTTTTGCATGCCCACTCCTTATCTCCTTTCTCTGGAAACTTTTAGAAAATATAACTTAACCGACTTTCATCATTTTACTCATATCTGTAATTATATTCTCTTTCCCGCGTTTTCCCCAGTTAATAATCTCTCTATATGGATCATTTATGACTTTCGTTTTTGGTTGATTGTGTAATCAATAACCCGCGGCGGCTAATTTCCTGTTCAATTATTTGGCGAAATTCCTGATCTAAATTCAATTCTTTAGCCTTAACATAAGACTCAATCAGCAATTTGTTAGATAATCTTTTCAAGGTTTATCTCCACTTCCTAACTTTCAAGAATATAGATGAGCAAGTATGCTGAAAATAATTGTAAGTTATCCTTAAAGCCCCAAAAAAAGAAAATTAGGAGATGGACACAAATTAATACTAATACACTACAATTTGTCGCACAATTTAAAAGAGCATTCGATTGAATATCTTTTTCATGGGATAATAGATACGATAAGCTGAAAAGGTAATAATAGATGAAGGGTGGAGGCAATGAGATCAAATCATACTATTCCTAATAGATTAATGGAAGAAAAATCACCATACCTGCTCCAGCACGCATATAACCCAGTAGACTGGTATCCGTGGGGCGAGGAAGCATTTGAAAAAGCAAAAAAGGAAAACAAGCCGATATTTCTTTCTGTCGGATATTCGAGCTGTCATTGGTGCCATGTATTCGCCCATGAATCGTTTGAGGACAAATCTGTTGCAAAGCTTTTAAACGATCGTTTTGTTTCAATAAAGGTTGACCGAGAGGAGCGTCCCGATATTGATTCGGTGTACATGAAGGTTTGTCAAATGATGAACGGACAAGGCGGCTGGCCATTAAGTGTATTCCTGACTCCTGATAAAATTCCGTTTTATGCGGGTACCTATTTTCCAAAACAAAGCAAATATGGTATGCCGGGATTTGTCGAGGTGATAACGCAGCTTTATAAAAAATTTAAAGAGGATCCGGAACATATTAAGAAAGTGACGGAAAGTGTTACAAATGCGCTTCAAAGGACAGCACAGCAAAAAAGTAAGGACAGGCTTACGATTAATGCGACAGCAAAAGCATTTGAACAGCTTGAACAGCAATTTGATTTTGAATACGGCGGATTTGGACCAGCACCTAAATTTCCTGCGCCACAAAATCTACTGTTTTTGCTGCGGTATTACAAAACGACTGGAACGCAATCAGCATTGGAAATGGCGGAGAAAACGTTAAAGCAAATGGCTGTTGGCGGGCTTAATGATCATATTGGATTTGGATTTGCCCGGTATTCAACAGACGAAGCGTGGCTTGTCCCGCATTTTGAGAAAATGCTTTATGACAATGCACTCCTGCTGATGACATATACAGAATGTTACCAAATTACCAATGATCCTTTCTATAAACGAATCAGTGAGCAAATCATAACATTTGTACGAAGGGAAATGACGGGTAAGGAAGGAGCATTTTACTCTGGCATCGATGCTGACTCTGAGGGTGTGGAAGGGAAGTATTATGTTTGGGAAAAGGATGAGGTTTTGACTATTCTCGGTAATGAACTAGGTAAAATAGTTTGTGATGTATATGACATTACTTCAACCGGTAATTTTGAAGGGAAAAACATACCTAATCTTATACGTGCCGATTTTGAATGGATTGCTTCTCAAAATCATCTTTCTATTGATGCTTTACATACAATGCTGGACGATGCACGAGAAAAACTGCATAAAGCAAGGGCAAAAAGAGTATTTCCGCACGTAGATGATAAAATACTGACATCATGGAACGCATTAATGATTGCGGCACTAGCAAAAGCGGGCAAAGCATTTGGCGGTGAAGCGTATACGAATATGGCTGCAAATGCATTAACATTTATTGAAAATACGTTAGTTATGGATGATCGTTTAATGGTTAGATATCGGGATGGGGAAGTGAAACACAAAGGATACATGGATGACTATGCATTTTTGCTTTGGGCCTACTTGGAGATGTATGATTCAACACATGAACTGGTTTTCTTGGAAAAAGGCAAAACGATTGCTGATGATATGCTGAATTTGTTTTGGGATGACGATCAGGGTGGATTCTTTTTTTATGGAAGTGACAGTGAAAATTTAATTGCGCGTGAAAAGGAAATATATGATGGTGCGATCCCTTCCGGAAATAGTGTTGCTTCCGTGATGCTTGTTAGGTTGGCTCATTTGACAGGTGATACAGCATATCTTGATAAAGTGGAAGAGATGTATTATACGTTTAAAGATGATTTAGATTCCTATGCTAACGCCAGTACGTTTTTTATGCAAAGCCTATTGTTAACTGGGACTCCTGTGAAGGAAATGGTTGTTATCGGTAATGGGGATGATCCATCAAGGCAAAGGCTGCTAGCGGAAATGAATCAGTCTTTTTTACCGAATGTCGAAATATTGGTAGGTGACTCGACTGAAGCATTGGTAAATATAGCCCCATTTACGAACGAATATCGAAAATTGGGTGATAAAACAACCGTGTATGTCTGTGAAAACTTTGCATGCAGGCAGCCGACAACGGATATTGACCAAGCATTGGAAACTATTCTAGGCGATAAATAAATGTTTGAGTTGATCATCAATTGGTCAACTCAAGTGTTGGATCCTATTACTACTAATGTGCTCGCTGACAACAACCTAATAGTGGTAACTATTTTTGCTGTACCTCAAATGATCTGGCGGACAATCAATAATTTGTCAGATTCTAAATTTTAACTTTTTCAGCCTAAGGGAATTTAACACGACCGATACAGAGCTAAACGCCATGGCTGCTCCTGCTAGCCATGGTGCCATAAATCCGAGCATTGCAAATGGGATTATTACGATATTGTATAGAAAAGCCCAAAGAAAGTTTTGTTTGATATTTGTCATTGTTTTCTTGCTGATTGTAATAGCATCAACCAACCGATTTAAATCACCCTTGATAATAGTCACGTCACCAGATTCAATAGCAATGTCTGATCCGCTTCCTATTGCAACACCGATATCGGACACAGCCAATGCAGGTGCATCATTTATGCCATCACCTACCATTACAACTTGATTACCATTTTGCTGATAGTTACGTACAATCGCGGCTTTTTCTTGCGGTGTGACCTCTGCTTCGAGTTGTTCTATACCGACTTTTCTCGCTACGGCAACTCCCGAATTCCTATTATCGCCGGTTAACATAACTACATCTAACCCAATTTGTTTTAAACGAGATACTGTGCTGAATGAAGATGTTTTTACTTCGTCAGCGACCGCGATTATTCCGGCAAATCGTGAATCAACCAATGCAATCATAACTGTTTTTCCTTCGTTTTCAAGATCGATTGCTATCTGTTTTGCTGGAAAGGGGATTGCAATATTTTCTTTAATAATGTATTTTCGACTAGCAAGGACAACTTTTTTGCTATTAACGTAACCTTTGATACCTAAACCAGGCAGGGCAGTAACGTGCAGTGCCTCAGGAAGTATGCGGATTCTCCTATGCACCTCACTTAAAATCGCTTTCGCAATCGGATGCTCCGAACCAGTTTCAACTGCACCGATAATTTCCAAAAACGCATTTTCACTGAAGTGATCAACATAAATATCGGTAACCTGTGGTGTGCCCTTGGTAAGTGTCCCGGTTTTATCAAGGATTACGGTGTTGCACCTTCCCAATAATTCCAGAAACTTTCCTTCCTTAAATAGAATGCCTTTTTGTGCAGCTTGTCCACTTCCAACCATAACAGAGGTTGGTGTTGCAAGTCCGAGGGCACAAGGGCATGCAATAATTAAGACGGCAATAACTTTTTCCAACGCTTCATTAAAATTACCCGGCTGAAAAATGGTATACCATGCTATAAATGTAACCATAGCGATTATGATGATGACCGGGACAAAAACAGAGGTAATTTTATCTGCTATCTGCTGAATCGGTGCCTTAGAGCTTTGAGCTTCTTCGACAATACGAATAATTTGTGACAAAACCGTCTCAGAGTCTTTTTTGGTTACTTGGATTTTTAGTAATCCGTTCTGATTGATTGTCCCAGCATATACGATATCCCCCGCAATCTTATTAACCGGTAAACTCTCCCCGGTTAACAAGGATTCATCAATCATTGAAGTTCCTTGGAGAATTTGACCATCGATTGGTATTTTTTCACCAGGTTTAAGAATGATGGTATCGCCTGGGATAAGGTTTTCAACTGATGATTTAAATTCTCTTCCTTCCACATACAATGTAGCTGTCTTTAATTGTAATTGATATAGATTTTTAATAGCGTCTGTTGTCCTCATTTTTGTTTTAGCTTCCAATAACTTCCCTAACAAAATAAATGTAATGATAAATGCACTAGTTTCATAATACAAAACAATGGATTGTGGATGGTTAACCATTTTAAACGAAACAATGGTTAAATAATGGCTGTAGAAGAAAGCGGCAGATGTACTAAGTACGACTAATACATCCATATTGCCACTGCCGCTCTTCAATGATTTACAGGCTCTTTCATAAAATTGAAACCCTATTATAAACTGAATAGGTATGGTTAGTGCAAGCTGAAACAAAGGGGAAGTAAATAATGCAGGGACTTTGATAAATGATGCCACTTGAAAATGTGCAAACATTGCCCAAGCAAGCGGAAAGGTAAGCAGGCTTGAAAAAATGAATTTCCAATAAAGAATACGGATTGCTTTATGTTTATCAAGCCCCGATTGGGTGTGATCCTGCATAATTAGTTTTGCTTCAAATCCAATTTTATTAATTTTATTGATGATGACTGAAATGCTTGTCCGATCTTTATTATATGAAACACGGCCCTTTTCAGTTGTTAAATTAACATTTATTTCATTCACTCCATCTATTTTTGAAACTGCCTTTTCAATTCTTACAGCACATGCGGCGCAATGCATTCCTTTTACATCTATGTAGTTGGTTTCTGGCATGGTATGATTCACCATCACTTTACTTTTTAATAGTAGTTTATTTTAAATTAGACTTGATTAGAACGTTCATCTAAAAACTTAATCTGTAATACAGACATGATGCTTAACTTATGTATTCCTAGCATTAATGTACCTGCCAGCACCTGATCAAGTCTCGTATTGAAAGGGAAGGGTAATATATTTGAGGTAGCAAAGGCAGGGGGAATACAAAGCTGGGATGTGAAATGGGTAATATAGTGATTGTCCATACCACCAATTAAAGCACTTACTATAAATAGCAGGCATGCAGGTGTAATAAGAAGTTTGCTTAGAAATGCGTAATGGTTTATTTGTTTTTTATACAGCTGCTTTTTCTCAAATGGAGAAACAAGTGGCCACCACATCCGGAGTGAGATTATGAATAACAAAAATAAATAAGTAATGTGGAAATAAGTATTTGAAAAAAGGAAGCCTGTACCCAGTGGCAGGTGATACAGAAAGAACATCAAGGAGAAGATAGCTAAAGCAAGCATGGGTGGAAATAATAATTTTTTACGTTTTTTTATGAATGGAGCCCTTTCCAATTGAGCAGGAATTCCCAATAATAATAACGGTGGTATGATAAAATAAAGAATGCTTATTTGTATCATGTGGAAACTGGAAGATAGATGAGAAATTGCCGTAACTGGACTTCCGATTGTAAAAAATAATAAGCCAATCCCGATTATAAAGAAGATGGCTTGCTTCTTATAAGATTTTATTTTTGTGAATTGCATTATGAAGTATAAATATAAAAGTGCTATACATATAAATACTGCCATTAATGGGAAATTCCACTCTAGTTGACCAGCCAGTAATACTTCAAATGACATATAATTCCCCCTCTATATCATCCTATGTTACATTTTCTCAAAACATTCACAGTTCTTTCACACAACGTTCATTGTTAGAACAGCATTCCATTGGTATATTTATGTTATAGTTTGTTTGAAATTGTTAAAGTATTGATGGTTAGATTGGAGAGGATAATGTAATGCTGCCACTTGAACGACAAAATAAAATTAAGGAGCTAATTCAAGAAAAAGAAAACATGAAAATAGCTGAATTAAGCAAAGAACTTAATGTTTCGGAAATGACAATACACCGGGATTTAAAACCTTTAATTGATAAGGGGATAATTGTTAAAACTTTTGGTGGAATTTCACTTGCAAAGGGGCATTCAGTAAATACCGCTAACCCCGATGCGTGCATTTTCTGCAGCCGTAAGATAAATGAAAGAATGGCTTATCGATTGATCCTGCCAAATAATAAAATAGAAATGGCTTGCTGTGCACATTGTGGACTCCTCCGCCATCGTCAACTAGGCGATGAGGTTATGCAAGCAATATGTCCTGATTTTTTCAAGCAGACCACGATAAGCGCTAAACTAGCATGGTACGTAATGGATACTTCTTTACATATAGGCTGCTGTCATCCACAAGTATTAACATTTGAGTGGAAGGAGCATGCAGAAAAATTTGTCAAAGGTTTTGGTGGAAGAATATTCAGTTTCCATGACGCCGTCGAAGAAATCTTTCAAAAAATGAACGGTCATGAACATGGATGCAGTAAACATCATTAATAGATAGAATTAATGGAGGTAATGAAATGAAGAAAATAGTCTTTTTACTAGTAATAACAGCTTTAGTCTCGCTGACAGCATGTGGTGAAACAAAAAAGGATAACGAAAAAAATACGGAAGATGAACTAAAGACACTTGATGTGGAATTTAAGGTTCCAGAAACTGCAGATACCGGCGAGACGGTCAAATTACATGCATTGGTAACATACGGAGATGAAAAAGTAAAAGATGCCGAAAAGGTCGAATTTGAATACTGGGAAAAAGGCAAAGAGGATGACAGCACTAAAATAGAATCAACCAATAATGAAGATGGAACGTATTCGGCAGAAGTGACATTTGATCATGACGGGGTATATGAAATGTATGCACATGTGACAGCGGAAGGTCTTCACACGATGCCGAAAAAGTCTATTACTGTTGGTGATGGTACAGTGGCCGAGAATGAAGATGAACAGCATGATGAAGCAAATGGTCACGAACACAGCGCACATGCAGAAGGTTTCAGTATGCATTTCATGAAGCCGGAAAATGTAAAGGTAAATCAAGAAAACGATATGACTGTACATTTACAAATGGATGAAACCCCACTTGAAAATGCCAGCGTTCGTTATGAAATCTGGAATGAGGAAAGTCCGGACAAGCATGAATGGGTTGAAACAGAGGAAGCTAATCCCGGTGAATATAAAGCAATACATTTATTCAAGAAATCTGGTTCATACGTGGTAGTCGTACATGTTGAAAATGATGAGGGTTTGCATGAACATGAAGAGCATCAAATTAAGGTTAATTAAAGTCATTATACCTAATCCCGGTCACAATGTTGACCGGGATTTTTGTGCCTTAAAATAGTTCTAAATATCTATGAAAGAAGTGTCTTTGGTCATTTTGTATCATTGACTCACAGGGTAAATATGTTCAATCTAAATATATACAAAATATGGATGGAGATGAGGATGGTTGTTGAAAAGAGTTTTTGTCTTTATGGTATTGTTTGTATTCATTGCTGCTTGTAGTGACGATAAAGCAACGGATGCTAAAACCGAAAAAGATATGAAGGAACCTGTAAAAGAGGAACAAACAACTACAGATGAATTAAATTTAGTTCCGCTTGCTTTAACCAGGGGGGAACTAAAGGAACAACAGGGGGGTACTTTAGTTACGGATATTTCTTTAGAGGATGAATTGGCTGATGGAGCAACAGATTTAGATTCCACAATTCAGGAAAAATTAAACACCGAGTTGGCAAAAATAACGAAGGAGACACAAAATCCGCAAGACCTTCAAAGAGCTCTAGTGCAGTTATTGGGAACACATTATTATAGGGAGATAATAGGAAGTGCGGAAAGTTTTGAGCCTGATTTTGAAGAACCATTCTTGCCAGATCCGGAAAAGTCCAAGGAAGAAGTGAAAAGTGAACCAGCTAAAGGAAAAGCGATTATTCTGCTTGATGCAAGCTCCAGTATGCTGCTAAAAGTAGATAATCAGTTAAAAATGGATATTGCGAAAGAAGCTGTCGAACGTTTTGGTGAGGCGATTGGACAGGAGAATGATGTTTCCCTGGTAGTATATGGTCACAAAGGGTCTGAGTCTGATGAAGACAGGGTGCTGTCCTGTACTGGTATAGAAGAAATTTACCCGATGGGATCGTATGAGAAAAAGGAATTTGAGAAATCACTAACGATGTTTGAAAGTAAGGGATGGACACCATTGGCTGGAGCAATCAAGAAGGCTGCAAAGATGAGTAAGGATTATGATGAAAATATAACGGTTTACATTGTTAGCGATGGCGTAGAAACGTGTGACGGTAATCCAGTAAAAGAGGCAAAAAGTTTTGTTAAAAATAATGATGAAAGATCAATAAATATTATAGGGTTTCATGTGGACCAGAACACTGAAAGTCAATTGAAAAAAGTATCAGAGGCTGGTAATGGTGAATATTACGCTGCAAATAGTGCAGATGATTTAAAAACAACAATTGAAAAGGAATGGCTGCCTTCTTATATTGACTTGGCCTGGGCATTTACAAAGGCACCAGATGCTTGGGAACGGCTTGATGAATATGACCGATTTGATGAAGAGCTTGAAATAATTAAAGATGTTATCAAAAAGGAAAAAGAACGATATGATGAAGCCATAAACATATTAAGGGATGAAGAAATGGTGGATTCGGAGGTGAGCAGTGAGCTCCGCGAATTAGGAGCTGACAGATACAGCAAAATGATAGATGAGATGGGAAGATTTCGTTCTTTCAAAATCGATGAAATCGACAAGCGCGCTGAGGAAATTCATAAGCGAGTTGAAAAATGGACAGAGCGTATGCGGCAAAGGAAAGAGGAACGAGGCGACATGTTTTAATCAAGCATAATGAAATAGCACTCATTAGCCGAGCGCTATTTCATTATGCCCCCCTATCCTAGTGATGGTCAATTACTTCGTTTTAAATGTCACATTAATATCATGCGTGTCTTGCATATAGGAAGAGATTTGATCTTTTATCTCCGGCTGTATGTTCAAGTACCAGGTATAATTCAAATGATCGATAACTTCATCCCGCAAACGATCATATTTATCCTTTTCCTTTTTCTTTTTCGTATAATAATAATTTTGAAAGAGAAAACAGGTAACTGCAGCCATCAATAATAAATAGTTCTCTGAAAGTATATTGAATGGATTTTCTTTCAATAGCTCCTGCTGGAAAATGAAAATACGGACAGTCAGAGCACCCAATAAAATTAAAGTTGCAATTACAAAAAACGAGTGCCAGCCCTTCATTTTTTCCTTCTTTTTCTTTTTTTCAATTAATGATTTCAGCATTATTCCAGTATCGTCTGTAACAATATCTTTCCACGGCATTTTCATCACCTCACTGCAATATTTATGCACGAATGTAAAAAAATAAACTAGCTTGTTTTAAAAATGTTGCAAAAATTCCGTTGTTATTTTATCCTTACAATAAAATCGTATATAAGAGGTGTGCTGATGAAGGATGTACAAAACTTTCTGAAAGACTTTCAAAAGGAAATGAACTGGGAAATTACGGATAAAAATTATCAGGAATCAAGAAGCTCCATGCTGAACAACTATATGTTATTGACTACCGAAGTAGGAGAGGTTGCTGAGGAATTTAGGTCAATTTTTACGAGAACATCAGAACTGGCAGAAGAAAATAACATAAGCGAAGAACAGGCTTTTAAACTTGCCAAAAACATGCATAAAGAAAATGTTGGTAAGGAATTATCGGACTGTATTGCCTACATAATGAAATTTGCTAATTACCTCGAGATTGATCTGAATGAAAGTTTCTACAGTAAAATGAAGGAAGTGAAAATGCGCAGAAACAAGGATGCTGGATGAAATAGGAAAGGTGAGATGAAATGGTAAGTCCAATTATAAATCAAATCAACACTATTTTTGTTCATGTTAGTGATCTTAAACAAGCAGTTAAATGGTATTCAAACTTATTAGGAGTTAACTTTGATTTAGATTCAGTACACGACCCTGTTTATAATATGATGATCAATCACCATACAGGATTAACGTTAGACGCGGGGCAAGCTGGGATGGTTAAGGGGAAAAACCCTTCTGCATATCCATTGTTTAATTTCCATACAGACGATATCCGAAAATCTTATCAATATGTCAGGGATCTGGATTATACGATAGATTCAGAGATTGTGGATTTTAATAATTTTTCATTTTTTACGATTAAAGATCCAGATGGAAATGTCATTATGATCTGTACGGGCTGAATATAACTTAGAAGAAGCTTGGAATATCAGAACGTTTCTTTTTAAATGGCAGGATCTTAATATAGACTGCGATGTGGTCACGTGACGGTAATGCCGTAAAGGGAGTAGACCAGAATGCCGTGCTATTTATTCTGGTCTGCTGCAAGATCTTCCAAAGATTTATATAATGAAACAAAATTGAGCTGAACAACTTCCCACAAATAAAAAGATGCTATCGTAAAATGCGGATTCCACAATTTGGATTTCTCCTCCAAGATGCTGCGGCGCTCGGATTTATCTACTTGATAAAGCCACCGGGCACCACGCTGAATTCCTATGTCGACCGAAGCTAAAACATCCATGCGGCCCAAGGAAAATATTAAAAACATTTCCACGGTCCATTTTCCAATTCCTTTAATGCTAGTTAGCTGATTGATAATTTGTTTGTTGTCTAATTGGTTAAGACTTTGTAAATTAATCTCTGATTGCAAAACTTTTTGGCTGAAATCACGTATATAGGAAACCTTTCTGCTAGATAAACCTATTGCGCGCAACTGTTCATCCGAAACCTTTTCTATCGTTTCAGGTGAGATATCGTAATTTAGTAATATCTCCAGCCGCCGATAAATAGCATCTGCTGCCTGGACAGAAATCAGCTGTCCTATAATAGATCTTACTAATGAGATAAAATAGTTCGGTCTTAATAAAACTTCAATATCTCCTACAATTGCAGTTAATTTTTTCATGGCTGGATCTGCTTTACATAGCTCTCTTACTGCTTTGTCGTCCTTCTTTATAATTAACTTTTCCATGGGAACACCTCTTTTAAGCTAAGTATTTTCCAGTGAATATTGGAGAAAATACAAAAGGTTTATTTGGCAAACTTCTGAATGTTAGCCTATTAATAGAAACTTTGATATTATTGTATATGACATTAATATAAGTTTACCAAAGCAATTGCAAAAGCGTTAGTTAATTAGTTTGAAAACGCTTTTAAAAAAAGGAAGGTGGATGTAACGTGAATACGAACAAACCAAAAATTGTCGTTCTAGGTGCAGGCTATGCGGGAATGATGACGACAAAAAGATTAACGCAAAAGCTAGGTGTTGACGAAGCGGAAATTGTTCTAATCAATAAACACAATTACCACTACCAATCAACATGGCTTCATGAGGTCGCCGCTGGTACGAAAAAACCAAATGAAGCTAGAATGATGATTAGCGATGTCATTAATCCTCGACGGGTGCGTTTAATTTATGATTCTGTTGTTGAGATTAAGAAAGATGAAAATCTCGTTGTTTTAGAAAATGGTGAGGTTACATATGACTATCTTGTTATTTCTTTAGGTTTTGAATCAAATACGTTTGGAATTAAAGGTATGGAAGAAAATGCCTTTTCAATCCAGGATATTGATTCATGCCGCCTGATCCATGATCATATTGAATATCAATTTGCTAAGTATAATCAAGAAGATGCAAGTGATGACAGTCTTACTATATTAGTAGGCGGCGGCGGTTTCACCGGGATTGAGTTTGTAGGTGAACTCGCCGAGCAGATTCCGAAACTATGCAAAAAATATGATATAGACAGAAGCAAAGCGCGGATCATTGACGTAGAAGCAGCGCCTAGAATTATGCCGGGTTTTGATGATGAATTAGTAGCTTATGCGAAAAAATCACTTGAAGATAGAGGCGTGGAATTCAGAGAAAATGCAAAAATCTCTGAATGTAAAGAGGACTGCTTTGTCATAGGGGAAGGCGAAGAAATTAAAGCAGGTACAATTGTCTGGACTGGTGGTGTGACTGGTAATTCCATACTTGGAAAATCAGGCTTTGAATTAACAAAAGGCAAAGTCTCTGTAAATGCAGACTTACGTGCACCAGAGGAAGAAAATATTTTCGTTCTTGGAGATTGCTCTTGGGTAATGGATGAAGAAGCAGGTCGTCCTTATCCTCCAACTGCACAACTGGCAATTCAAGAAGCTGACACATGCGCTGCAAACATTAAAGCACTCCTATACAGTGAACCACTGGAAAGCTTTGTGTTTGATAATAAAGGGACTGTAGCTTCATTAGGTAAAAAAGATGCGATGGGAACAGTATTTTCAGATAAAAGGCTTTATGGAACACCAGCAGCTGCAATGAAAAATGTTATTGATAATCGTTACTTATTTTTACTTGGTGGACCGAAATTGATCTTGAAAAAAGGAAAGCTTCCATTTTAAAATCAAAAGCGAAACGCTAGGCAGCTAACCGTAAAGCTGGATGATCAAAAGTGATTCAGGCATGAAAGTTACTTGAGCCACTGTGATCTGCCTTATTAAAAGTTTGGTAAACGGAGGAGGGGTATAGAATGAAAGGCACATTATATTTTTTCCTGGCTTTGCTGGCATCCCTTGTAGGATATGCAGTAGCAACGCGCAGTATGGAAGATAGCAGAGATTTTCGTTAAATAATAGATGATAAAACCACCTTTTGCGATGAATGGCAATAGGTGGTTTTTTTTGGACATAAAATTGTCAAAAATTTATGTTTTTCCTGGTAGCAATTTTCTTCAATTCATACGATGATAGTGGTAAGAGGTTATAGTTAAGAGTACGATAGGAGTGATTTTCATGAGTCCTGGGCTGCTGATTTTATTAATTATTATATTTATTGCTGCACTAGCGGGGACAATAGTTGCATTCAAGCAGGAGGAAAGAAAGCTTAAGAAATATGAAGAAGAGGGAGATAGTATAGAGGACCAGTTAAGACGATCACATGAATATGAAACAAGTTCTCTAAAATCGAATGTTCCGTTATTATTAATAATTTATACGATAACAATTGTATTATCACTGATCGTATTTGCAGTTTATATTATTTAAATGTCGGCCAAGGGAAACCTTGGTTTTTTACATGATTTTACCTCTTTGTTTAATACTAAGTACAGGAGGTTATCAATCATTATGACATCACTTTTTCTTTCCATAATGTTTTTTATTGTTCCGCCGAATATGGTTCCACATGATTTTGCCGTAATGAGTGAAGGGAAACAGATCATCACCGTGACCCGTGATTACTATACGCTGCCGTTTTTAAGTGATCCCTTCATTGACGAGGATAAGATCCAATTTTTACTTGATAAGTTAGAACAGAAAATCTATCAAAAGCCCATTGATGCAAGATTGGACGATGCGGGTGAAATTGTATCTGAAAAGCCTGGCAGGACACTGGATAGGGATAAGTTAAATCTGCAATTTCGCAAATATTTCTATTATGGTCAACCCCAAAAGGTTAACGTTCCAACGAAGGCAATCTATCCTCGCGTTGATAGTGAGCTATTGGCAAGCATTCGGGTCAACGAAATTGGGAATTATGTTACTTACTTTAAACAAAGTAATAAGGAGCGTTCGCATAATATAGACTTAGCTTCAGAAGCAATTAATAATTATGTGGTTTTTCCAGGGGAGACATTTTCTTTTAACAAGGTTGTTGGAAAGCGTACAAAGGAAAAGGGGTACAAGCGTGCACCAGTCATTGTTAAAGGAGAATTAGCAGAGGATATCGGTGGCGGCATATGTCAGGTTTCATCCACATTGTATAATGCTGTAGATTTAGCAGGACTGGAGGTTGTGGAAAGATACTCCCATAGCAGAAAAGTTCCATATGTTCCTCCCGGCCGTGATGCAACAGTTAGCTGGTTTGGTCCTGACTTTGCATTTAAAAATAAATACCATCAGCCAGTGCTGATACGTGCAAAATCAATGAATGGTAGGATGTATGTTAAGATTTATTCTTCTGAAGATATAAGCGGGGAATAGTCTCATGTGAACTGTGAATGGATTTTAAAATCTATTTATTTAGTTCCAAATAAATTAATGTTGATTCACAACACTATACAATTTCCTTAGGATAAACTCGACCACCACTGTTCTATATAATCAGCAGAGGTGGTTTTAAATTCTTTAATTTCTTTTTATGCAGCAAGATATTATGATTATTTCTTGAACTTTCGTAAAAAATGCAGTGCAAATGATGGTAATTGGTTAAAATGAAAGAAAGGTTAGCATTATTTTTTAAATGGATATAAAATGAATACACGATGCAATAATAGGAAAATACTGGGGGACTGTAATATGGAAAACATGGATATTTTCAATTTTAACGAACAGGTGGAAAAGGTTTCTGATGAGGCAAATAAACATGACTTGGCAATGTTATTGGAGGAGTTTAAACGTGGCCATTATCCTAATGTACTGTCCAAATCTGCCCAATTTAGAGACAAATATAACGATAACAAAGAGTTGATAAAAGTATTGCTGCTTATGGAAGCAATTAGTCATGCTGAGATCGAAGAATATAAAGCATCGGCCGAAATAATCCAGCAATTGTATGGGGAAACAGATCCAATAAAAACTAGTGAGTTAGTAATGCTTGGTGAACTGGCATTTATGTGCGATTACAAGCTGGCGCGGAGAATCATGTCCACAGCAGTTAAACAGATGGAAGCGGTAAACGAATCTGATCGAATTAAGCTTGCTCGGGGATATTTGGTATTAGGTGAAATTGAAGAAAAACTGGAAAAGTTAGTACGAGCTATTAAGTATTATAAACAAGGTTTAACGTATTTTCAGAATGATGATAAACGCGACAAATATATGATACTTTACCTGCATTTTAAAATAGGAATGCTTTACACTGAAAAAAATGCTAAAGCAGAGGCTGTTGAATACCTGGAAAAAGCGATTGATCTTGCAGGGGATTATCCTGAAATGAAAATAAACAGCTATGTCAGTCTTGCTAAATTATATGGAAGCAATAATGACAATGAGAAAGCTTTCCCATATTTGGAACAAGCGCTTAAACTGCTGAACGATTCCACGTTAACAAATACGCTGATTCATGCAGAGACCTTAACGGAAATGGCCTTTTACTATTTCGACCAATCGAAATTAGATAGTGCCATCCCATATTATAAAAAGGCAATAACGATTTATAATCAACTTAAAGTTACATCAAGAAGGAAACTTGGAATGATTTACATGCAATATGCTTATTGCTTGGAACACAAGGAGAAGGCTGATAAACATCTTGCTGGAAAAAACTATGAAAACGCAATAGAACAGCTTGAAAAAACTAATGATCCAGAGCTGTTAGAAAATGCATTAGCAGATGTTATATCCTTTTTTGATGCTGGAAATAATACAAAGAAAAAGCGTCAATATGAAAATAAATTTGTAAAAATGACCACCGCAAACTAAATAGCCCAAATATTTGTTGACAGTATAATGACATTACGATAAAATTCTAATTGAAAATGAGAATCTTTTTCAATTAGAATTTTTTTGTTTAAGATAGGTAATGAAAGCACTGTATGTATCAGCTTAAACAATTGAACGATTCTTGACTACATATGACATCCTATGCATTACGTAAACATCGTTAAAATTTAATAATTTAATTGATGATTCCAAAAACAAAATATAAAAGGAGGAGCTAAGCATGAAGAAATATGGTTTATTTGCACTTATTGTTTGTCTGCTGCTTTTGGCTGCATGCGGCAGTGGCGAGGAAGCAAAGGATACAAAGAATGATTCCAACTCATCGGATAAAAAACGGGAGGTTACGATTGAAGATGCAATGGGAGAACAAACCATTAAAGGGACACCGAAAAAAATCGTTGTTTTGGAATGGGCGTACGCGGAAAATCTACTTGCATTGGGGATTCAGCCTGCAGGAGTAGCGGATATAGATGGCTATAATAAATGGGTTAACGTTGATAAAGAATTTGCGGAAAGTGTTGAGGATGTTGGGACACGTCAAGAACCGAACCTGGAAGCAATTTCACGATTAAATCCTGATCTGATTATTGCATTTAAAAATAGTCACGAACAAATTTTAGATAGTTTGAAAGATATTGCGCCAACTGTTACGTTTGATCCTTATAGTGATAAGGAATCAAAGGATCATTATCAAAATGTGATAAACGATTTTAAAAAACTGGCTAAAATAGTTGATAAAGAAGCGGAAGCACAGCTTGCATTGGAAGATTTGGACAGCTATATGAAAGAACAGAAACAACGTGTTACAGAAGCCGGACTTGAAGGTTCTGAATATGTTGTCACGCAAGCATATACGTCACAAAATACACCGATAATTCGATTGTTTACCGATAATTCAATTGTTTCGCAAATTATGAATGAATTAGGATTTAAGAACGCTTTTCAGCCAGATAAATTTGAAAAATATGGATTTAGTGAAGTAACTGTTGAAGCACTTCAACATTTCCAAAATGAAAATTTGCAATTTCTATATATTGTTCAAGAGGAAAATAATATCTTTGAAAATGAGCTTAAAGGAAACCCGGTTTGGGAGAATTTAAGTTTTGTAAAAGCAGGCAATACTCATCAGCTTCCAGGGGATACATGGACATTTGGTGGTGTATTGTCAGCGAAAGTATTAGCAAAACAATTTGTTGACGCAATGGTAAAAGAGTGATGATATGAGCAGTGCATTCCGAAAATCAATCGTTGCGGTTCTTACCTTTGGAGGGGGGGCCGCACTTTTGTGCATCTTATCCTTTATACATATTAATCAGGGGAGTGTCCAGATTCCCACTACTACTATTTTGGAAGCCATTTTTGCTCCCCAGGACACGTTGGCACATCATACGGTACGAGTCTTGCGTATGCCAAGAGCGCTAATGGGAATTCTTGCTGGCGGGGCATTAGCTGTTGCTGGTGTGATATTGCAAACAGTAACGAAAAATCCGCTATCTTCAGCAAGTACACTTGGCATACATTCCGGGACATATTTTGCCGTTGTGTTTAGTACGGTATTTTTTCCGGCAGCACTCTTTGGAAATGGCATAATAGTAGCATTTATTGGAGGCATCATTACATTTTTAATCGTCTTTTTACTGTCTGGCGGAAATCGTGCAACACCAGTCCGAATGGTATTGGCAGGTATGATTGTTACTTTCTTATTTTCATCGTTAACAAGTGTATTGCAAATTTTTTATGAAAATGAGACAGCGGGTTTATTTTTATGGGGATCTGGGACACTTGTGCAGAATGACTGGAGCGGTGTAATCTTTTCCTGGCCATTTATCACTGTCGGACTTTTAGTGCTTCTCACACTGTCATTTAGATTAGATACACTGTCATTAGGGGATGACGTAGCTGTTGCCCTGGGCCAAAATGTTAACATAGTAAAATTTATCTCCATTACAGCTGCGGTAATGTTAACATCTGTTACTGTCGCTGTTGTTGGACCTATTGGCTTTGTCGGACTTGTAGCACCGCATATCATTAAACTTATCGGTTATCGGAAGCATTTGCCGCTTGTTACAGCTTCGTTTATTTGGGGAGCCAATGTGTTATTATTTGCAGATATACTGGCAAGAATTATCGATCCATCTTTTTCAGAATTACCAGTAGGTGCAATTACAGCATTAATTGGTGCACCATGGCTTATTTGGCTGGTTTTGCGCATGAAAAAAGCATCATATGGAGAAGAAAATGCAGCCGTTATGGCTGGAAAGGCTTCAGCTGGAATGCCCCTGAAGATAATCGTCCCAGCTCTGATTGGGTTGATTGCAGTAACGATGTTTGTCAGTCTTGCTTCAGGAAATTATGGGTTTGAACCAATGGTAATGCTTCAGGCGCTGTTTGGTGATTCCAATGAATTTATGAAAAATTTAATTATTGATTTACGTTTGCCTCGGTCGCTAGTTGCGCTGTTAAGTGGAATGGTTTTAGCGGTCAGCGGATTAATTTTTCAAGGCGTATTGCGAAATCCATTAGCTGACCCGTCCGTAATTGGTATAACTTCTGGTGCTGGTGTAGGGGCGCTATTAACCATGCTCGTTTTTGGAGTGTCTGCAGTGTGGATCCCTGCAGGTGCAATGGTTGGGGCTATGGTTTTCTTTATTTTTGTAATGGTATTGGCCATTCGGGCAGAGTTCCAGCCTACCATTTTAGCATTGTTAGGTATTGGTGTTTCAGCGTTTGGATCAGCAATTATTCAGATACTCGTAGTTAGTGCTGATCTTAATGTCACATCTGCATTAACCTGGTTATCTGGAACCACGTATGCAAAAGGATGGACAGAGCTTTTAAACTATTTAATTTGGCCGGTAGTGATTCTATTTCCGATATTGCTTGTGCGAATGCGGGTGCTAGATACACTATCATTGGGTGATGACACAGCAAAAGGACTAGGGCTAAAAGTTATGGCTTCCAGGTTTCAATTAGCATTTCTGGCAACGTTACTTGCTGCATTTAGTGTTGCCGCAGTTGGTGCGATTGGTTTTGTCGGCTTAATTGCACCACATTTAGCAAGGCTTTTGGTTGGACCATCTAACCAACGATTGCTGCCTGTTACGATTTTAATTGGTGGAGCACTTTTAGTTCTGGCTGATTTATTAAGCAGAACCTTGCTTGCACCTAATGAAATTCCATCAGGGATATTGGTAGCAATTATAGGTGCTCCATACTTTTTGTGGCTGATGAAAAAAAGAGCATAATGAGCCAAATAGGAAATAATACTAACGCGCTAAATTTTAGATTTATTTTAAATTAAAATGCCAGGGTAGATGGATAAAGACGTACTGTTCTCTATCCAATCTAACTCTGGCATTTTTAATAGATATATTTTTCAGTGATTACACTAAATTATGCTTCTTTATGTGCTTCAATTTCAATATTAATTTTAACCTCGTCACCAACGAGTACGCCACCTGTTTCAAGAGCAGCGTTCCATGTTAGACCGAATTCCTTGCGGCTGATTTTTCCAGTTCCACTAAATCCTGCAACCTGATTTCCGCTCATAGGGTCTTTGTGCAATCCTTCCAATGTTACATTAAATGTAACTGGTTTTGTAGTATCGCGAATGGTAAAATCACCTGTTACATCATAATTACTATCAGACTTTTTGGTGATCGTTGTCGCTTTAAACGTTAAGTTAGGATGATTTTCCACATCAAAGAAATCAGCAGAACGCAAATGGTTATCACGCGCTTCATTACGTGTATCAATACTGTTTGCGTCAACCGTAAATTCAACTGTTGCCCCTTCAAGATTTTCTGGATCTGCCTCGATTACGGCTTCAAAATCGCTAAATACTCCTTTAGCTTTAGACATCATCATATGCTTGACTACAAATTCCAAAGAACTATGTGCAGCATCAACGTTCCATTTTGATTTTCCCATACGTAAATCCCTCCAAATGTAATTATTAATCAATATACTTACTTTATGTAACTAAGTATATATTCATAAATTAATGTTGTCAAGTAATCTTTTGTAATGATTTTATTATTTTTTTCCTTTCCCTAATTCATTCTCTTATAAACAATTGTGCTACAAAGAAAAAGGCAGAAATGCTATAATGATAGATAGTACAATGGAAGTTGAGGTTTTGTATGTGAAACAGCTAAGTGTTATTCCATGCGGGATTAAAAAAATTTGGGACAAACAGCCAGAATTGGGTCCGGTACCAGCGGGCGAAGCATACATAGGAACGTTCCATAGACTGTGTCAGAATTATGCAGAAATGTTTACAGATCAGTGGGTAGTTTTGTCAGCAAAGCACGGGTTTTTGTTCAAAGAGGATATTGTGGACCGCAATTATGATGTTACATTTAATCAAAAGAACAAAGAAATTATCTCCTATGATCATTTACGTGAGCAGGTAAAGGAAAAAGGACTCGCACAATTTGATGAATTAATTGTTTTGACCGGCAAAAAATACAAAATCGTTATTAATGAAAGCTTTGATGATTCGATGCCTCGGTCATTCCCGCTATTGCAATGCAAGGGAATCGGTTATATGCAGCAATTGCTAAAAAAAGCTGTAGAAGAAGGAAAACCCTTAACTAAGGAGAATTTATAATTATGAATCGTGCAATATTAATTGGAATTATTTTATTTGCATATATTATCTATATCGCATTTAAGCATAAAGAAATATGGAAGAAGTTAACGTTTATGCAAACGCTTGGGGTGCTCTTAACATTTATCTTCGTTACGGGAATTGGAGGAACTATCCTATTTTATGGTGTTCGATTTTTAATTAGTTTTACCTCTAATGAAGTGCTAAGTATTGTTATACAATTTTTTACTGCAATTATTGTTGTCATTTTCGGTGTACTTCTATTCAATACGATCGTATCCAGCATTACAAATGGAATTCTGCCAATCAAAAGGACCCCGCGGCGTTAATGTAACAATCCTGTCAGCACATTATGACAGGGTTGTTTTTTTGTGCTTGTCTACATCTCATGCCACTATCTGTGCCAAATTATTCGATAGTTTTAGTAGAGCATTTCCCCAACCTGAAATAGATGCCTATACAGTTATAAAGCCGTTCCAACAATGTAGGGAAGTGAAAATAATAATATATAGAATAGTTTAGGAGGTGGGGGTATTGGATAAAGGTACCATTATTCGAACAGCAGCACTTCTTTTTGCACTAGTTAACCAGGTTCTTGTAATTTATGGAAAATCACCGTTGCCAATTGATAGTGAAGTGGTTGAACAATTTGCGGCTTCACTTATTACAATCATCACGGCGGTAATTGCTTGGTTTAAAAACAATTATGTAACGAAGACAGGAGCGAAACAGCGAGAATTATTGCAGATAAACGGGCTTACAAAACAAAAAGGAGGGAAATCTAAGTGAAGCCAATTTTAATTATTGATCCCGGTCATGGCGGGCGGGATCCAGGGGGTGGTTCAAACAATCAATGGATTGAAAAAAATATGAATCTAACTATATCTCTCTACCAATATGAACGATATAAACAATTGGGTGTTCCTGTGGCAATAACAAGAAAAATGGATCAAACGCTCAGTCCTGATCAACGTACGAAATTGGTTCGGGAAAGTGGTGCAAGGTATTGCCATTCTAATCATATTAATTCTGGTGGAGGCGATGGCGCTGAGGTCATTCATTCCATTTTTGGCGGTAAGGAAATGGCTGAAAAAATTGCCTCGGAGTTAAGAAAAGCTGATCAAAATGTACGAAGGGTGTTTACTAGAACACTTCGAGGGGAAACAAAGCGAGATTACTACTTTATGAACCGGGAAACAGGCAGTGTTACTACAACCATAATTGAATATGGATTTGCAGATTCACGGCAGGATGATAAGCGGCAGCTAAAGGAAAATTGGAGGAAGTATGCTGAAGCAGTAGTGAAAGCATTTTGTGATTTTAATGACTATACGTATGACCTTGAAGATCATGGTGGTAAAAATGTAGAGAAACCAAAAAAACTGCATTTACCAGGTACTGCTAAGTCGTGGCGTGTTTACCCACTCAAGGTTGCGCCAGTAATTGGAAATGAAAAGGGATATTTAAACCCGGCTAAGTTTTCAGGTCTCACCTATGACATTTTAGGAAGTCCACAATCAAATGTATATGTGATTCAAACACGTGATTTTGGTAAGGTGCAAATTTATGCACATCCGAATACAGGGGCAACAATTCGTTAGGGATAACGGGGCTGGGACAAAAGTATTTTAGTCAAAGAGAAATCCGAACTATGAATTCTTATATTAGTTCGGATTATTCTTTTTGGGTATTCATCATTTTACTATGAATTGTCTGTAAACTGCGACGTAAATACTTGTGGTGATTTCGCTTCATTTTGGATACCCTTTGGTACCGCAGCCCGTATACACTACGCTTTCCGTGGGCGGCTGATGAGCCTCCGAAGCGCTGACGCACTCCGGGGTCTCACCGATGCCTCATCTCCCACAGGAGTCTCCGTGTATACGGGCTGCTAGTAAGTGCATATGCATATTTACGTGATACTTTGTTTTACATAAATAAAGGGAATTATTAAGCAAAACATCTGTGATACAAGTGTTATAATAATACCACTAACTAGAGTTGATATCTTATCATACACTTCACCAGCCCGGAGCGATTCCGGACGGCGACCCGAGAATATTACGTCGCATTTTACGTCAACTGCGTATTAAGATCCTACTGTTGAAAAGGTAACGTTCCATACATTCCATCCTGTAATCGTTCCTTTTTTAGCTAACTTTTTAGTTATGTCTCAGTCCCTTTTATGTTCTCACTATCAAAATGGGAAGCATTTTCAAAAAAATAAGCCGATTGCAATGAAAATATTCACACTTATCGGTATAATAGGATAAGTAAGAAATATTCAAAGGGAGAGATTGGATGTTAAAAACGTATGAGCCAACATGGGATTTAGATGTTATTTTTCCAGGTGGCAGTGAATCAGAAGACTTTCATACATACATTGAAACGGTAGAACATGAGGTGAATAATCTTTCTGAAAACGTGGATAACTTTATTCCGGCAAATGGAGCTGCAGAAGCTAGTAAATTAGAACATATTGTTGAACAGCTTGAACGTACAATGAAAAATTTGCGCGAGACATCTGCATTTATCAGCTGCCTAAGTGCACAGAATGTTAAAGACGAAAAGGCAAGTCTACTTGTTGGAAAAAGAAGTGAATTAAAAGCAGAAATGGATGCAGTAAAAACGAATTTAGAACAAAAGTTTGTTTCATTTGACGATACGACATGGGAAGATATGCTTAATCTCCCCAATTTAAAGGATGTATCCTATGTTCTGAATGAAAACAGGGAAAAAGCTAAGGAAAGGCTATCCGCAGATCAGGAAGTTTTAATGAATGACCTTGCTATTGATGGATATCATGCATGGAGTCAGATGTACGATACAATTGTAGGAAATATGAGCGTTAACATTGAAGAAAATGGTGATGTCAAATCGTATTCAGTTGGTCAAGCATCAAATAAATTGACCAGTCCTGATCGTTCTGTACGCAAGCACGTTTTTGAACAATTAGGAAAAGCGTGGTCAGACAATGCGAATTTATTTGGACAAACGCTGAATCATTTAGCTGGATTTCGCCTGCAAACGTATAAACACCGTAACTGGGATCAGGTACTACAAGAACCATTAGCAATAAATCGTATGAAAAAGGAAACATTGGATGCGATGTGGAATGCAATTTCTGCAAATAAACAGCCATTCGTTGCATTTTTGCAGAAAAAAGCAAATGTCTTGGGGCTGGAAAAATTAAGTATGTACGATATCGGAGCACCTTTAACACACTCTGTAAAGAAGTCGAGCTATACGGAAGGTGCTGATTTTATTGTGGATAATTTCCGTAAATTTAGTCCGAAAATGGCTGATTTTGCCCAAATGGCTTTTGAAAACAGATGGATTGAGGCAGAAGACCGTGCTGGAAAACGTCCAGGGGGATTTTGCACCAGCTTTCCGGATAGTGAACAGACACGGATTTTTATGACGTATTCTGGAACGTCATCTAATATTGCCACATTAGCCCATGAACTGGGTCATGCATATCATCAGCATGTAATGAACAATGTAAATGGGTTAAATCAAGGATATGCTATGAATGTAGCGGAAACTGCATCAACATTTGCTGAGATGATTGTAGCGGATGCTTCAGTAAAAAAGGCTCAAACGAAAGAGGAGAAATTAAATGTATTGGAAGATAAAATTCAGCGCAGTGTCGCATTTTTTATGAATATCCATGCACGGTTTCTTTTTGAACAAAGGTTTTACGAAGAGCGTAAACTGGGGCAGGTATCCGTTGATCGATTAAATGATCTGATGGTTGAAGCGCAAAAAGAGGCATATTGTGATGCGGTCCGTGATTATGATCCAAACTTTTGGGCATCGAAGCTTCATTTCCATATTACTGGTGTTCCTTTCTACAATTTCCCGTATACTTTTGGGTATTTATTTAGCTTGGGCATCTATGCACACGCACTTGAGCAGGATGATAGCTTTGAAGATAGCTATATTGCATTATTACGCGATACTGGACGTATGACGGTGGAAGAATTAGCTGAAAAACATCTGGGAGTCGATTTAACGAAGGCTGATTTCTGGGAGAATGCAATCCAACTGTGCGTAAATGATGTTGAAGAATTTTTATCCCTTTAATAAAAGCATTTTAGCGTTGCCATTGAATAACAGGTACGTTATAATGCAATTAATGAAAAAAGCATAAAATGAAAAGTCTACAGGGGGAGCCTATTGGCTGAGAGTGAACAATTGAAGTTCTTACCCTTTGAACCTGTTAGTTAATACTAGCGTAGGGATGGTAGCTTTTTTGATGGAATAAAAAGCAATGTGAGCGGATTCCCTATCAGGAAGCTTCCCCTTTGACATTGCTTTTTTTGTGTGCAAATTATTCGCGTTAGCAGATTACAAGTCTGTTAGCAGGGGAGGTAGAAATTATGAGATCTAAACGTACATTGTTTTTGATTGAGGTTGCAATTTTCGCTGCATTTGCTTATTTATTAGATATTATACCATTCTTATCCTTTAAAATATGGGCACAGGGTGGTTCTGTCTCATTTGCCATGATCCCAATTTTTATTATAGCGTTTCGCTGGGGATTAAAGGGTGGATTGTTGTCTGGATTGCTGTGGGGAATACTGCAAGTTGCAATTGGCCCGGCAAGTATATATACACCGTTACAAGGATTTATCGAATATGGGCTCGCGTTTACAGTTTTAGGGTTTGCTGGTGTATTCCAGAAACCAGTCCAGCAAGCTATAAAGGATGGAAGAGCTAAAGCAAGTACTGCATATATTATGCTAGGTGTGCTCATTGGTTCCTCATTACGTTTCATCGCACATTACACAGCGGGGATTGCGTTTTTTGCGGAGTATGCACCACCAGGGCAGTCTGTCTGGATTTATTCTTTCGTATATAATCTGTCCTACATGGCACCGTCGTTTATAATCTGTACGATTGCTGTAAGCTTTTTGTTTAATAAACAGCCTAGAACATTATTGAATGCAGCATAATAGTTAAAATACCGCTCACATAATAGGGTAGCTTCCGCATTGGTGGAGGTTACCTTTTTTAATTAGTAAAGGAAATATAAAATTTAGTGCTGTTCAGCTAGTGACATGGTAAGCCGAGTCCAGCTCCAGCGCTAAAGCCGTGATGGACTGACCGATTCCTACCGTACGATAAGGTCAACATCGACGCTTTAGCTTATCGTGTTTCCTTTATCTCCTGCGAAGGAATGTTCGGCTAAAACCGCCGCTTTGCGCGGCAACGCCGAACCACCCCGCATGGCGAGGTGCAGTCCACACGTCGCTAAACGGGCGCTTGCGCTTACGTTCTTAGTTCTTGTATACTGAAAAATAGGGGTGATTCGAATGCGGGAATTGATCGGAGAATGCCAGTCATGTGGTAAACATGTATACTGTGAAAATGGATTTTTTGACGGTGTACAATTGGATGGTGTACTGCATTGCAATGAATGTGCGGAAAATAAGGAAACGGATAAGCACAGGTAACGTGTTTATTCGTTTTTTTTATGGAGAAGCGAATTGCAGTAGAGGAGAACCGGAATATAACGGTAGAGCGTGAATATCGACCCTTGGACAGAATTCGGATGGATAAGCAGCAAAACTGCATAGTAAAAAATACCTGTTTTTTCTCACCCACTTTCACCAATGTGCATAGGCTATAGCACACGTAGGAAAGAAAGGAAGGTTAATGTGGAGCTAACGATATCACATTGGTTATATGGGTTATTTACGCTAGTTATTATTTTAACTATGATTTTCAGAAAAGGTGTTGTACTTCCAACATTACTTGGTACGTTTGTCATTGCCTGGGTGTACAACGGAAGCGTGATAGAAGGGTTCACAGCCATTTTTAACGCGAACCTTGTAGCTGCTAAAGAGCTTTTCAGTATTTTTCTCATCATTACCTTCATGATGGCTTTGCTCCATTCATTAAGAGACCTTGGAGCAGATCGAAGGATGATTCAGCCAATCCAAAAAATGATGGTCAATGGACACGTATCCTTTTTCGTACTAATCGGAATAACATATATTATTTCCTTATTCTTCTGGCCGACACCAGCAGTACCATTGATTTGTGCATTGCTAGTACCTGCAGCAGTTCGAGCTGGATTACCAGCAATGACGGCTGCTGTTGCAATTGCACTCGCGGGGCAAGGTATGGCGTTATCATCTGATTATATCGTGCAGGTTGCGCCGAGTCTTTCAGCAAAATCGGCAGGGATTGATGTGGGGATAGTAGCGGATCAAGCATTAGTGCTGTCATTAATTACAGGTGGTATAGCGATCTTAATTGCGTATTTGTTGTACCGAAAAACAATTCGGCCCAAGGATAGTCCGTTAATCGAAAAGGATCTGAAAGCTTTGCAGACGGAAACACAATCTACCAACAAACCGCATGCTATTCACTTAAAAAGATGGAGTAAACTTTTTGCTATTTTGGTACCGATAGCATTAGTTGCGGTAGTCGTTTATATGATGTATACGAAATTAGTATCCGGCAGAATGAGTGGATTTGAGGGCGGTGATGGAGCAGCATTTGTCGGTGGGGTAGCTGTTATCCTGTTGCTCTTATCAACTGTTGCATTTGGCAGACAGCATGCACTGGATTACATTAGCAACCATATTACAGATGGATTTGTATTTGCTTTTAAGGCAATGGGTCCAGTAATTCCGATTGCGGGGTTCTTCTTCTTAGGCAGCGGAGATTTTGCCGGCAGTATTTTAGGTGTTGAGGATCCTCCGGCATTATTGTTTGACCTTGTACAATCAACACAGGAATTTTTACCGCAAAGTGCTTTATTAGCTGCGTTTAGTGTGTTAATCATTGGAATCATTACTGGTTTGGATGGCTCCGGTTTTTCAGGGCTTCCACTCACTGGTGCACTTGCAGCGTCGTTAGACAATGCTGGAATCGATTCGGGTACATTAGCGGCTATTGGTCAAATGGGAGCGATTTGGACTGGTGGGGGTACGATTGTCGCCTGGTCGTCGTTAATCGCAATAGCTGGTTTCTGTGGAGTTTCAGTAATGGATCTCGTTCGGAAAAACTTTATTCCGGTAATTGTAGGGCTAATCGCGTCTACATTATTGGCGATATTAATTTTTTAACCTGGACGTTTATGAAGGATCTCAGATTTGTAACGTTAAGCTTGCCGCAGCTATAGCATGATATTTGTTTGGTTCTCGACTAATCTTTTGTTAAACTTAAAATATACAATATTTTCTAACTAATGGAGGTTGTCGTTTATGGCAAGCAATACAAGTACTATTGTACAGGAATCATTGAATGCACTATTTGATGATCAGACATTTTTACCAGATTTGCAGGATGAAACGAGAAATAAAGCATTTACATCATTGGTTTCCATCCTTTCAACACCAAATCATGTTAATAAATCTTTCTTGCGAATTGCATTGGAGAATGGTAAAGTTGTTCGGATTCCTGCATTTCGGGTTCAGCATAATGATACGATGGGTCCGTATAAGGGGGGAATTCGTTTTCATGAATCTGTAAATGAGGATGAAATAATTAACCTCGCTTCATTGATGACATTAAAAAATGCGCTGCATGATGTACCATTTGGTGGCGGAAAAGGCGGGGTAGTGATCAATCCGCGTGAATACAGCATGAAGGAATTGCATCTGATTTGTACAAAATATGTGCAGTATTTCAGTGATGTTATTGGTACAGATAAAGACATTCCAGCCCCAGATGTCGGTACTGGTGCAAGGGAAATGGACTGGATGATGGCGGAATTCAAAAGTATTCATCCCGGTATGAGATATCGTGGAAGTTTTACCGGTAAAAGTGTTGAGAACGGGGGTTCACTTGGAAGACGCGAAGCAACTGGAAAAGGGGTATATTATACATTCCGGTACATGCTTCATGACTTTTTAAAAGATCAGCGTAAGTGGCTTGAAGAACGTGATAATATTTTTGCTAAAACGGCACTAAACCATGCTGATAAGTCATTAACAATAGCGATACAGGGGTTCGGCAATGTTGGATCCGTTGCCGCATTGGAAGCCTATCACTGCAAATATTTGAATAATAAAGTTATTGCCGTCAGTGATCGCCATGTTACTTTATACAATTCTGACGGTCTCGATATACCTGGACTTGTGGCATATACAGAAAAAAATAACGGAGATCTTCCAACGAGTGAAGACGAACTTGCACATGCCGATGTTAAAGCAACAATAATGAATCGCGATGATGTTCTCGATTTAGATGTTAATGTTCTTGTTTTAGCAGCATTAGAGGATCAAATTCATAAAGAGAATATGCAGGACATTAAAGCGCGAATTATCGTTGAGGGAGCGAATGCACCGGTCACAGCAGAAGCGGATAAATTTCTGAGTGATAACGGTGTCATAATAATTCCCGATATCTTGGCAAATGCTGGCGGGGTTATCGTTTCTTATTTCGAATGGCTGCAAGGGAGAGATACACAATTTCTAAGTGAGGATGAAATATTCAAGCGTCAATTTGCAAAGATGAAGCATACATTTGATACGGTATTGCCACAGTTCTTCGGTGATCCATTCCCACTGAGACAAAATTGCTTTATCTATGCAGTGATGAAGCTGTCAACGATTCTTTATCGGCAGGGAAAATTATATTAATGATATGTTAAAAAGATATTCTCATATATAAGGGAATGTCTTTTTTTGTTTCTGGGAAACTATAAAATTAGAATGCTGTGGATAACTAAACTATCGCATCGGTCGCTTCCGCTTTTGTTCTTTTGGCTGCAAGTACGAAATGCGGCTAGACATGATGCCAAACCACAAGTAGCACTTTCGTCGCATTTATTGAAACTTCAGGCTTAATAAGCATCAACATTTACTTTAATTACTAACAAACTATAAATATTTATGGATGGCTGTGAATATACATGGTTTTATATGGTGGCAGCTAGGGTAATTGATAATTGTATATACCTGAAAGCGTTTTTAGCTGAAAATATAGATAGGGAGGAGAAGAAATTGCAGGAACATATCATCGTAATTATTAATGGTGAAGAATATTTAGCTGACCCGGGGCAAAATTTACTTAACTTAATAAATACAACGGAAGAATTTGTACCGCAAATCTGCTATAACGAATCCCTTGGACCGGTGCAGACTTGTGATACGTGTATGGTTGAAGTGAACGGTGAGATCGTGCGGGCGTGCGGTACTACAGTCAATTCCAGTATAGAAGTGAATACAACAATTGATACAGCTTATGAGGCACAAAAAGAAGCGCTAGATACTATTTTAGAAAATCATGAATTATATTGCACGGTCTGTGATTATAACAATGGAACATGCGAAATACATAATACAGTAGCTGAATTTGGATTAGAACACCAATCTAGACCATTTAAACCAAAGCAGTATGAGGCTGATAATTCAGGATCCTTTTACCGTTATGACCCAGATCAATGCATTCTTTGCGGACGTTGTGTAGAAGTGTGTCAGGACGTACAGGTTAATGAAACGCTGCTGATCGACTGGGAACGGGAGCAGCCACGTGTCGTATGGGATGGTGATGTGCCGATTGACCAATCATCCTGTGTAAGCTGTGGTCAGTGTGTTACGGTTTGTCCTTGTAATGCGTTAATGGAGACTTCTATGGTCGGTGAGGCCGGATTTATGACAGATCATAAGCCAGGATTATTGCGTTCAATGATTGATTTAACAAAAAAAGCTGAACCTGGATACGGTCCTTTGTTTGCAATTTCTGATACAGAGGCTGCGATGCGCGAGGAAAGAATTGAAAAAACGAAAACAGTTTGCACCTATTGTGGTGTGGGGTGTACGTTTGACGTTTGGACAAAAGACCGCAAAATTTTAAAGGTAGAACCCCAGAAAGATTCACCTGCAAATGGAATTTCTTCTTGTATTAAAGGGAAATTCGGTTGGGATTACGTGAATTCTGAAGAACGAATTACCAAACCGCTAATTCGTAAAGATGGCCATTTTACTGAAGTGGAATGGGATGAGGCGCTTGCTTACGTAGCAAAACGTTTTGATGAAATAAAAGCTGAGCACGGTCCGGATGCACTTGGATTTATATCCTCGTCAAAAGCAACAAACGAAGAATCATATTTAATGCAAAAGCTTGCCCGGCAGGTAATTGGTACGAATAATATAGATAATTGTTCACGATATTGTCAGGCGCCGGCAACAAAAGGTCTTTTCCGCACGGTTGGTCATGGTGGTGATTCCGGTTCTATTGATGATATTGCTGAGGCAGAGCTGGTGATTACAATTGGATCGAATACGGCAGAATCACACCCGGTTTTAGCCTCCAGAATTAAGCGTTCACAAAAGCTGTTTGGCCAAAAACTATTCGTGTTCGATTTAAGAAAGCATGAAATGGCACAGCGGGCTGATCGATTTTTGCAGCCGAAAAGCGGAACAGATCTTGTATGGCTCCAAGCAATTTCCAAATACATTATCGATCAAGGCTGGGAAAAACGCGAATTTATTACTAAATGGGTTAATGACTTTGCTGCTTATAAAGAAAGTTTAGCTAAATTTACAATGGATTATGCGGAAAAATTAACCGGTATCCCACAAAAAACGTTAAAGGAAATTGCAAAAGAGATTGTTGCTGCAGATAAATTAGCCATTTGCTGGGCAATGGGTGTTACACAGCACCAGCTCGGCAGTGATACAAGTACAGCAATTTCGAATCTTTTGCTCATAACTGGTAATTACATGCGAAATGGTACAGGAGCATATCCATTGCGAGGTCATAACAATGTTCAAGGATGCAGTGACTTTGGAAGCATGCCTGATTTTTTACCCGGATATGAGAAAGTTTCAGATGATGCAGCACGAAATCGCTATAAGAAGGCGTGGAAGAAGGAATTGCCAACTGACCCCGGTAAGGATAACCATGAAATGATGCACGCAATTCATGATGGTGAATTGCGGTCATTATATGTTTTGGGAGAAGATACTGGGGTAGTTGATTCGAATATTAACTATGTAACTGCTGCATTTGAGAAACTTGATTTTTTCGTTGTGCAGGATTTATTTTTAACAAAAACCGCAGAATATGCTGATGTTATTTTACCAGCAGTTCCAAGTCTGGAAAAGGAAGGAACATTTACAAACACGGAGCGCCGTATTCAGCGATTGTATCAAGCACTCGATCCAGTCGGAGAATCAAAAGCCGATTGGAAAATTATAATGGAAATTGCAAATGAAATGGGTTATGACTGGAATTACCTGCATCCATCCGAAATTATGGCGGAATCGGCTAGTCTGGCTCCATTATTTGCTGGAGTAAAATATGAACTGTTGACAAATTATAACAGTTTGCAATGGCCGGTAGCAGCTGATGGAACGGATTCACCATTGTTATATGTCGATGGGTTTCCTTTCGCCGACAACAAGGCAAAACTTTATCCGTTAGATTTTGAACTGCCATATGATACGAGTGAAGAATACGATTTACATGTAAACAACGGCAGATTACTGGAACATTTTCATGAAGGGAACATGACATATAAGTCCCCTGGTATTTCAAGAAAAACACCACAAGCATTTATTGAGGTTTCGCCAGAATTAGCTGATGAACGCGGAATACAGGAAGGTGCAGAGATCCGATTAACCTCAAAAGCTGGTTATGTAACTGGGATCGTTCACATTACAGACCGTGTTAGTGGCAAAGAACTGTATCTGCCATTAAATGATAATGGGAAAACAGCCGTAAATTATTTAACGGATAATCGAGTAGATAAGGATAGCAACACACCTGCATACAAAGAGATTGCTGTTAAAATGGAGGTTTTAAAGAAAAAAGGAAAAAGCCCATTGCCGCCAACCAATCACCGGCGCGGAAATCCGCAATCGCAAATCGGGGTAAATGTTGAGCGGAAATGGAAGCGAGATGAATATACTTTTCCAGGAAGCAAGGTGAAGCATAATGGCTAATCCAATTACAAAAATTAAACGGAAGGAAGTCCCAAAAGAGGTTGTTTACGAACAAAATCTTAGGGTAGTTTCGGAGGCATTAAGTGAAAATAAAGATGCAATTTTAAAAGGGATCGATTTACTCGCAACAATAAATAGAAATGGCACACTCGATATGATGAATGCATTTGTAAAGCATAAAGAGGATGCACTGGAAAACGTCATGCAAGAATTAAATAAACCGCAATATTCCGAAACCCTTGAAAATTTAAGTAAATTATTTATGTATCTCGGTCAGTTGGAAATGGATGAACTTCAATATTTTACCGAAAAGCTAAATAGGGGCATGGAAGAAGCAAAGCAGTCAGATGGTACCGGGAAAACATCTTATATGAGTCTGATAAAGGCATTAAAAGACCCAGAGATTAATCGAAGCGTGACCATGCTGCTGAAATTTTTGCGTGGTATGGGTAGAGAATACTAGGCAGAGAGCTGCACTCAAAAGGTGCGGCTCTTTATTTTATTATGAAGAACAGGAACATCGGCAGAAAAGCCAGAATATCGTGAGGAGAGCCGGAATATCGGCAGAAAAGCCAGAATATATAAAACCACGTGAGTCCTAATCCCAAAAATAAGTTGTACTAAATCAAAACTACATCACATAGCCTTTAATAGGGTAAGTCCTAACTAAATTTAGGGGAGGTAGAGTGATGAATGGTATATTGCTTGCAATAATCGGAATGCTGGTTTTTGCTTTGGGTTATCGATATTATTCAAAATTTGTTGCAGAGAAAATATTTCGATTGGATCCCAACTATGTTACACCAGCACACCAGTATAAAGACGGCGTTGATTTTGTCCCAACGAATCGGTTTGTATTGTGGGGTCACCATTTTACATCAGTTGCGGGGGCAGCGCCGATTGTTGGACCTGCAATAGCTGTTTATTGGGGTTGGCTGCCTGCGTTTATATGGGTGGTTCTAGGAACAGTCTTTGCTGCTGGTGTACATGATTTTGGTACGCTTGTATTATCCGTTCGCAATAAAGGGCAGTCTGTTGGAACGCTTGCTAATAAGTTAATTGGACAGCGGGCTAAGATTTTGTTTTTATTCATTATTCTTATTCTAGTGTTGATGGTGAATGCCGTGTTTGCTTGGGTTATTGCAAATCTATTTGTTTCATTCCCAGCTAGTGTAGTACCAGTATTTATTCAAATTCCGTTAGCAGTATGGATTGGATTTGCCGTCTATAAACGGAAACAGAATATGCTTATCCCATCATTGATTGCATTAGCTGTTATGTATTTGACAGCGGTAATAGCAAGTAAAGTTGATTTTCTGCAAATTGATTTGGTTCAATACATGGGTGGAGAAAATGGTGCAGGGTTATTTGGCTTGGGTGCTGTTTCAACAGCATTTTTCATTTGGATCATTATATTAATGGTGTACGTGTATATTGCCTCAACATTACCTGTATGGAAATTGTTGCAGCCGCGTGATTTTATCAATTCACATCAGCTTGTTGTTGGATTAGGAATTCTATATTTGGGATTATTATTCACCAACCCTGAGATTACTGCTCCTGTGACTAATTTGGATACCGACATTTCATGGTTCCCGCTGTTGTTCATTACAATTGCATGTGGTGCGATATCAGGATTCCATGGACTTGTTTCATCGGGAACTTCTTCAAAACAATTAAATAAAGAAACAGATGCACGATTTGTTGGTTATTTAGGTGCAGTTGGTGAAGGTGCATTGGCATTAATTGCGATTATTGCAGCTGTTACATTTTTCGGAAGTGCGGATGAATTTTTAGCAACATATAGTAGTTTTGCTGCTGCTGGCGGGGCCGGATTAAATGTGTTTGTTGAGGGGGCAAGCAAGCTGGCAACGGGTTTACTTATTCCACCTGATGTTGCTGCCACACTTGTGTCCGTTATTATCGTAAGTTTTGCAGCAACTACATTGGATACATCTGTAAGACTTATGCGCTACATTATCGCTGAGCTGGGTGTTGAGTATAAGATGCCAGTTTTGGCAAAACCACATGTGGCTACAACTGTTGCGGTAGTATCTAGTGCTGCTCTTGTATTATTGCCACAAGGCCCAAAAGGCTTTGGTTCAGGTGGGTATCTGCTTTGGCCATTATTTGGTACCGCCAATCAACTGTTGGCAGGAATCAGTTTACTGCTGATTGCAATTTGGCTTAAACGGTTGGGCAGAAATTATGCAGTTGTCTTGATACCAATGATTTTCTTAATGTTTATGACACTTTATGCCATGTTTCAGCAAGTATTGTTTGAATGGTCATGGTTCGGTTCAAATTCCAATACGCTTTTATTCGTATTCGGCGCGATCATCTTTGTGTTTGCAGTCTGGATCATTCTGACTGCTTTCACTGCATTGACTAGTAAGTTGGATAAAAATATCGAAGTGAAATAGATATGTTTCCACACAAAGGGATCATTTTTTCAGTGATCCCTTTCATACATCATCTGATGATTAGGCGGAGGTGAGATTTTGCTAGATAAGTTGAAAACACTTGTACAATTTTACGAAGAAGTTCTGAACATGCCACACCGTCAGGAAATTGCCAGAAAACTAAGGGATGAGGATGATTTATTTTTATTATTGCTTTATTCGGAAATGATTGGTATCCCAAACCCAGTTTACTATTACACATTAGAGCTATATCCTTACATGATTGAAAAATTCCATGACTGGCACCTGCGTATGGGAATGGACAAATCACCAATGACAGGAATCAGATGCTGCTAAATTCATGAAAGGAGCTTAAATGATGCAGGAATTGACAAACAAAATCGTTTTCGTAGGTGGAAAAGGTGGAGTTGGTAAATCAACAGCCTCTGCAGCCATTGCCTGGGAACAATCGATTAATGGCCATCGCACATTACTTGTCTCAACCGATCCGGCACATAACTTAGGAGATATTTTTAACCAAAGAATTGGTGGAAAGATAACAAATCTATCAAAATATCTCTCAGCGTTAGAAATAGACCCCGAGATTGAAACAGCCAATTACATAAGCGGAGTCAAGGAAAATATTAAAGGTGTTGTACATTCTGGCATGATCAATGAGGTTCACCGGCAATTAGATACGGCTAAAATGTCACCTGGTGCTGATGAAGCGGCATTATTTGATAAACTCATTTCAGTCATATTAGAAGAACGGGATCATTTTGATACGATCGTTTTTGATACAGCACCGACGGGACATACCATTCGGCTGTTGACATTACCAGAATTAATGGGTGTTTGGATTGAAGGGTTATTGGAAAAACGCAGGAAAACAAACGAAAATTATACACAGCTTTTAAATGACGGGGAGCCGATAGAGGATCCAATTTATGATGTTTTAAAAGAACGGCAGGAACGTTTTGCGAAGGCAAGAGAGATTTTATTGGATCCACATAAGACAAGCTTTGTATTTGTGTTAAATCCGGAACGACTTCCTATTCTGGAAACGAATAAGGCGATTCAATTACTTGATAAATACCACCTGCATGTGAAATCATTAATTGTAAATAAAGTATTGCCTGAGGATGCTGATGGTGATTTCATCATTAAAAGAAGAGAACACGAAAAGCAATACCTCGACATGATAGAAAAGACATTTGAAAAGCAGCGGCTGGTATATGTACCGTTATTTGCAAATGATATTACATGTAAGCAGGAATTAGAAGAATTCAGTATCTATTTTCAGGAAGGATGACACAAGTATGAAAGCTTTTGTTCACGATCGTGGAAGATTAAAAGTATCAACAATTAGCAATCCAGAAGCGGGGGATGGTGAGGTAATTGTAGCTTTGAGGGCAGCTGGTTTAAACCATCGTGACCTATTTATCCCTAATCGCAGGAGTGATGAGGCGGATGCACTTGTGATTGGATCAGATGGTGCAGGTGTAATTGAAAGCGTTGGTAATGGTGTGAATAATGTAGCTATCGGTGATGAAGTGATTATTAACCCAGGGCTTCGCTGGTATGAAAACAGTGTAGCACCACCGAAGGAATTCGATATTTTGGGAATGCCGGATAATGGTACAATCGCTGAGAAAATAGTACTTTCGGCAGAACAGGTTGAAAAAAAGCCAGCATATTTAAGCTGGGATGAGGCTGGGGTTCTTGCATTATCTGCATTAACAGGTTATCGGGCAATGTTTACGAAGGGAGAATTGCGCAAGGGGGAAACGGTATTTATCCCTGGTGCGGGCAGTGGGGTTGCGACATATTTGATTTCATTTGCAAAACATGCGGGTGCACGTGTGATTGTTACCTCCAGAAGTCAAGCAAAAAGGAACAAAGCACTACAATTAGGTGCGGATATAGCACTTGAATCAAACAGTGATTGGAAGGAAGAGCTAAAAGATGAAACGGTTGATTTGGTGATCGAGAGCGTTGGCCGGGCTACATTTAAGAAGTCTTTAGCTATCCTAAAAAAAGGTGGCAGAATGGTTACTTTTGGATCATCAACTGAGGATACTGTTGAGCTAAATTTGCGCGAATTCTTTTACGGACAATATCAATTATTTGGCACCACGATGGGATCAAGAGAAGAACTTCGGGAAATGCTGAAGTTTATTGAAAAGCATAGCATTCATCCAGTAGTAGACAGTACGTATACTTTAGAGCAAGCTAATGCGGCAATGGATCATCTTGAACAGGGAAAGCAATTTGGGAAGGTTGCTATTAGGATAGGGTAATGTTTTATGTAGGCTCTCGCCGTATTAGAGAGCCTATTTCTAAGTTAATATTTCTTATTCGCTGATTGAGGGGGCTGCTCCATCCATCCATTTTTAATCAATAGCTTATGACCCTCGTTCCCATATTTCATAATTTCAGCTATAAATTTTGAATAATGAATACTTAAATCCTTTCTAATTGAAACAGATAGAGCATTGCTGAGTGTAGAAATCCCTACCTGATTGGTTGCCGTCATAAAAAACATTACTAATCGATTAGAAAATGGTGGAGTTGTAGAATCCGTAACCTCCATCGTGATTGGAAATGCTTGAGGTTCGTTACTGTTTTTTAATATGTTATTAAATGTTGTTATTTGTTTTTCACTTAACTTTTTACCTTTCTTTAAAAATTCCTTCACTTCATTATCCTTTGTAACTTGAACGAAACCGGTTAATAAAATTTGCCCAATTGCATTTCGTTCAATAGCAAAAAATAACTCCGCAAGCTCAATCGCGTTTAGTGGCCTGCTTTCACCGAACCACGTATCCAGTAACGTTTGCTGTTGTTGAACAAATAGCACATCTTCTGGATATGCCATCTTTGGCGGACGATCATAGATACCTTTTTTTAACATAAGCTCTATGGATTTTTATAAATACGAATGGAAGAATAAAGGCCATCTTCCATAAAATTCAGAATATCCTCGCGCGCCACTTTGCCAAGCATAGTTCCATAAAAGATATTCATCATTCTACTTTCCCGATAAACAAAGCTTAACGCGTATAAATCGGTAAATAGGGCTGGTGCAGTGAAATCTACATCGTCATCTGAAAATGCTTTTGGGATTGGAAAGTTTTCTTCTGTGAAAATATCTTCCATGTATTGAATCAGCCTGTCATTTATTAATTGAGCCTCTTCAATTATTGGTTTAATGGCCTGATCTGTTAAATGAATAAGGAAATGCTTATAAAAACAGTTAGTAGATGAACACTCATTATAGGCCGTCCATAGTGCACCTATTTCAGCAGAAGTTAATTTAATGTTTTTGTTTGCCATTTTTGACTACCCCTTATGTATTTTTTATTAGGGTTTATCTAATGGATTGACTTTATTCCTAATTTAACTTTTTAGTCTCAACAGACAAGTCCATCCCCTTCACCGTCTAGTCTGTGAGGATAACGCCGACGAGCGCCCAATCAAGCTGAAAACCAAGAGAACGGTCACTCATAATAAAACACTATTTTAACAAACAGCCTGGAATTAAAATAACCCCTTCAGTTAAATGGAAACCGAAGAGGTAGTAATTATGATTTTAAGTAAGGGGATATAAGATTAATTGCATTCGCTAATTTCTGGCTGTTTATTTGGTACACTTGCTTCGCGTGCGTGTTCTCTGTAGCCAGTGCAAACAACTCTAAATCTGCTTGGCATTTTTTCAAAGAGGCAAGCAACAGGGGTTTTTCCGACGGACTCGGTACAGCAATTTTATCATCGTATAAGTCAACAGTTAACTGACCATCACTGTCTGCTTGACCCAAAAAAACATTTTCAATACTTACATCCATTTTATCTAGTTCTGTTTCCAGCCAATTTGTGTTCAGAGAAAGATTTGCCAACGGTTCAAGCATAACTTTCCCATCCATAATAACTGCCTGCGGTTCTTTTTCTGGGGCAGGTGTCATACCGATTATTTTTGGAGTCAATGGCTGGTTCTCTTTTTTGGGGAGTACATTTAATGTTCCCGATGGTTCAAGTATCGCAAATTCAACATCAGCAGTGCGAAAAACGTTTTTATCACGTAATTTCTCGAGTAAATCGTCAGTTGAGTAACGCTCTTTTTTTAAATTGTCTTCCATAATTTTGCCGTCCTGAATAAGTATGGTGCTTTTACCTTGTGTGATATTGCGAAATGTTTTGTTTTTTAACGAAACTTGTTCAACTGCAAATGGGATTACAAACCAGACTCCTGCTGCTATTAATCCATGAAAAACACTGCCATCTAAATCCGTTGCAACAAATGCAACAATACTTCCGATAACAATACCTGTAATGTATTCGAAAACATTCATTTCTGATAATTGTTTTTTTCCAAGCCATTTTGTTAGGAAAAACAGTACAATTAATGAGCCTATGGAACGTAACAATATATTTAACCATTCTGGCATCGTCTTCACATATCCTTTCAAAAAACAAGGTCAAATCAACTTTTATACTGCGGTTCTTCCTTACTGAGTCGAATTACTTGTTTTTGTAAATCATCCTTCACTTCTGAAACAATTTTCTGGACATCGCTAAATGCATCTCTTGCCTGATCGCTTTGCGTTTTATTAGCTAAAATACCTAATGTTGCATCAGCGCTTTTTAATGAAGAAAAACATGCTTTAACCTGTGATCCAACAGTCATTACAACTCGTCCTTTCGTGGAAAATGAATTACCCTTTTGGCTTAAATAGAAGTGCACCAAGCATACCGAAAATGATTGCTGCTGAAATACCTGAGCTGGTCACTTCAAACATACCGGTTATGACACCAACTAGACCATGTTTTTCAGCTTCTGCCATTGCTCCGTGAACGAGCGAGTTACCGAAACTGGTTATTGGTACAGTAGCTCCAGCACCAGCGAAATCAATAAGTGGTTCATATAGGCCGAATCCGTCTAAAATGGCTCCAACAACAACAAGAATACTTAAAGTGTGTCCGGGGGTTAATTTGAATACATCAAACATGATTTGTCCAATTACACAAATAATGCCTCCGATCACAAATGCCCAAAAGAATATCATGATAGATCACTTCCTGATTCAATAGAAACTGCATGTGCAATACATGGTATGGGATCTTTTTGCTGAACGCTCAAGGTTGAATGCAGTGCACCTGTTGCTACTACAAGTATACGGCTGATTTCCCCTTGCTTCATTAAATTTAAAAAATGCCCATAGGTGACCACAGCAGAGCATGCCGAGCCACTTGCGCCTGCAAGTACAGGCTGACCTTCGCGGTAAATTGTTAGACCGCAATCCACATACCTTTCTGCAGAAACTTGTAATCCCGCTTTATTTAACATGTCCAATGAAACTTCTCTTCCGATGTGGCCAAGATCACCTGTAATAATTAAATCGTAATAAGAGGGGTCAATATCCCTCTCTTTAAAGTGGGCTGAAATTGTATCAGCAGCTGCCGGGGCCATTGCACCACCCATATTAAACGGATCTGTCATTCCCATATCAACAACCTTGCCAATTGTTGCTGAAGTTATTTTAGGTCCATTACCTTCCTTAGCAACTAAGGCAGCTCCTGCACCAGTCACAGTCCATTGTGCTGTTGGGGGTTTTTGGCCACCATATTCGGTCGGATAACGGAATTGCTTCTCAACAGCAGCATTATGGCTGGAACTGCCGCTTAATATATAATCTGCACCATTTCCGTTAATTAGAAATGCCGATAACGCTAGGCTTTCCATTGATGTTGCACATGCACTGAATAGCCCGAAGTAGGGGACACCCATGGTTTTAGCGGTGAAGCTTGTCGGGGTAATCTGGTTGATTAAGTCCCCGCTAATAAAAAACTGAACTTGCTCTTTTTCAATTGGACTATTTTTTACAGCGAACTGGCAAGCTTCCTCCATCATGGTTTGCTGTGCCTTTTCAAATGATGCTTGCTTTAGCCACATATCATCATGAAGCAGGTCAAAATCATTCGGAATATTTCCATTAGCTTCAAATGGACCACCTACAGTACCAGTAGATAAGATGGTCGGTTTATTTTCAAAAACCCAGGTACGATGTCCAACTAGCATTACAACCCACCCCATTGAATTAATATGGTTTTTATCAGGGCAACGATAAATGCAGAGAATACGCCAAATACGATAACAGATCCAGCTAATTTAAAAATATTTCCACCTACACCAAGAACAAATCCTTCTGTCCGGTGTTCGATTGCAGCGGAAATAACGGCATTGCCAAATCCTGTAACTGGAACTGCAGAACCTGCACCGGCAAATTGTCCTATTCGATCATAAATGCCAAATCCTGTTAACAGCATTGTGATAAAAATGAGTGTGGCTGTTGTTGGGTTTCCAGCGGTTTGTTCAGTGAAATCAAAGAAATAAATGTACGCCGTTGCTATTAATTGGCCGATAAAGCAGATAAACCCACCTACAAGAAACGCTTTTATACAATTTTTAAGTAATGGCCGTTTAACTTCTCTTTGCTCTTGAAATGCTTGGTATTCTTGAGCTGATGGAGGTAAATTTTTTTTCTTTTTATCTGCCATTATGAAATCCACTCTTTTCGTTATGTTTGTTCCTTCATTAATTTAGTAATGTGTTTTAATTCTTTTTTTATTTGTTTGTTTGAAATTTCCTTTGCTTTAATCTGCCTTTCCAGTCGATTGAGTTCAAATATTATTTTCTTATCAGTTGACAGTTCGGTGTGTAGTTTAGGAAATTCTTCCTTTAGTTCTTTTGCATATTTTTTTCGTATAGCAGCCAATTGAAAACGTTTGTTTTGATGGACTTCAATAGCTACAACTAAGGTTTCATCCGAATTGACTGCCTTAATTGCTGTAATCTCATCATGTTTGCTTAAGATTTTTTTTGCCTTATTCGCTTTTTGCTGGTTAACAAAACTATTGTTGGCAATTTTGGTGTATTCAACGTCTTGAACGTCATTTTTCGCTGAGTTGGAATTACTGTTGGGACTGCAGCCAAATAAAAAAAGCATTAATCCAAAATATAAAATTAATTTTTTAACGTTAATGTTGATCACCTTTTTCTTTACGGATATGTAAGTGCGAGGTTGTTGCCTCACGCAACCTCGCATAATCCTTTTATTGTTGTTTGTATTGCGGTTCTTCTTGTTCTATTTGTGCAACTCTTGGTTCAACATTTTGTAAGATAGCCTGCGTTTGAGTTGCTGCATCTTGATATAGTTGTTTTGCTTGTTTATTTTGAGTTTGAAGGGCAAATTGTTCAAAGCTTGCCTGTGCACTTTTTAACCCTGCAATGGTTTGTTTAACCTGTGATGCTACTGTCATGTATTTATCCTCCTTTTATTAACCTGCTTTCACTAGTTATAGTTGTATTTTTGTCACATAATTATACTCATTGTTTATTTCCTATATATGTTAATATTGTAATAATAAGAAAGTTTTGCGTATATTATTGTAAAAAATTGAAACATTTGACTGATTTATTACGTCATATATAGTAAGGGGTTTTGGGGAGGCAATTAGCATTGAAAAAGATGAAGTTAATTCCAGTTATCCTTATTCTGTTTATTTGCCTGAGTGGAATCATTTATTGGATATTCCAGGCAGACAATGCGACATTGGCGGTAAATAAGACTGGATCAAAGCAAATTGATGATTTTATATTACATATTAAGGTGGAAAAAACAAATAATGGAATATGTGTTTATCGATCTATTCAGTATGTTGGTGATAAGCCAATTGAAATTACACATTATACCCCATTAGTATCTGTTTCTTTAAATAATAAAAACCATGATTTTACTGGAAGTCCTGTAACGAAAAAACTGGAGAAAGGCAATAGCTATCATCCGCATGGTTCTATATTGGTTAAATCTCCAGGTAAAGGGACATATGATTTGTATAGTAGGGCGCGGTTCAGTGTTGATGGTGAGGAAATAGTAATTGATTATGTAGAAAACCTTGTATTCGAATAAAACAACTGGCAGGTGGTTTTTATACAAAAAGGGACTGGTACATAATTGAAGCGTATGCTCAAAAGACGAACGATTAACAGGATGGACTGCATAGATTACTTTTCCAACGGTAGGAACTTAATACGCAGTTGACGTAAACTGCGACGTAAGGAATAATTCATATTCCGATAAATTAAAACTAGCTTGAGAATATTATAAAATAACCGGCAATATCATATGTAGTGCATTATAATCTCATTGCAATGATTTACCCTCATACTAGCAGCCCGTATACACGGAGACTCCTGTGGGAGATGAGGCATCGGTGAGACCCCGGAGCGCGTCAGCGTGAGGAGGCTCATCAGCCGCCCACGTAAAGCGTAGTGTATACGGGCTGCGGGACCAAAGAGCGTCCAAAATGATGCAAAATCACCACAAGCATTTATGTCGCAGTTTACAGACAATTTGCAGTAGGGATTACGAATACCTAAAAAAATATCCGAACAAATGCAAATTCAAATTTAAGAATTCATTGTTCGGATTTTTCTTTTTGACTAACATACTTTTGTCCCAGTCACTTTTTGAATATATTTTGTTTTTTCCTAATCTGAATCAATAGCGCCAATTTATAAATGGTGACTTAAAGTGTTGTTTCATTCGTTTGTGCGTAATAATGAAGATGTTTATTATCGTTTGTTTAGTTTTTTATCCTTCACAAATTGGGTTACATCCATCCGAATTGGGTTGGTGTACTTTCGGATCATTTGATCAGACCAAGTATCTGTTCTTGCATTTTCTCCTCGTTGTATATAATATTTTTCAAGGTCTTTGTCAAATTGTTCAATTAGGCTTGTTTGTTTTTTAATATCATATGTATTTTCATGGTAAATGACGTTTAACGGTAAACGAGGTTTTTGTTCCGGTTGATGAGCAGGGTATCCGACAGCTAAACCGAATAAGGGTATTACATAGTCTGGAAGCTCCAGAATATCATTTACAGATTTGATATTATTACGAATTCCTCCAATATAACAAACACCTAATCCCATAGATTCTGCGGCAATTACGGCATTTTGTGCTGCAAGAGCAGTATCAATTGTCGCAACTAGAAATTGTTCGGTACTTTCTATGCTTTCCTTCATTTTTTCTTGGTCTTCCTTTGATGCTAAATGATATATACGATTCAAGTCAGCACAAAATAGAAAGAGATGGGAACTATTCTTAACATGTTCATGTCCAGAAATAGTGGTTAATTCTTCTTTAATGGTTTCGTCCGTTATGCCGATAATTGTGTAGGCCATTACATAACTGGAGGTTGATGCATGCTGTGCGCATTTAACAATCGTTTTTATTTGCTCTGGTGTAATTGGATCGTTCTTAAATTTTCGAATGGAACGGTGACGAAGGATTGTTTCAATTGTACTGTTCATGTTAAAAGCTCCTTACTCATTTTGTTGAATGCTAAATTGTATACTAGTCGTTTTACTGCCGGTCTCTTGCCAGTTCTTGAGAAGATTTGCAGATGGTTCTGTTACTGTGGGAATTCTTGCTGTCAATGTATGGTCATCAAGCCACTCAGCAGTAACAATCGGCCAGCTGAAATGTAATAGTTTTGATTCGTTTGTTTCATTTACCAATGATACAGGCTGCCAATTCTTTAAGTCAATTACGACTAAATCGGATAATGGAACGGGTAAAAATGTTTCTCGATTAAATTGCAGCAGAATTTTTGAATGATCCGGTGAAAGCTTTGTCTGAATTGCTTTTGCCAAATCCGCCACAAGAAAAGCCTGATTCTCTTTACTTTGATCAAGCAGTAAATAGGAACATAATTCCTTCTGACATGAGAATTCAAGTAAATAAATGTCCCTTTCAATCGCATCAATTTTGAGCATCTTCATTTGTTCAATTGCTATTTCTTGATCCTTCATGGCATAAAGGTATTCGTTTAGAATCGGCACCATTTCTAAATTAATCATTACTTTTTCATCCGGAAGAGCGAATTCAATAAATTGATCTATGTCTTCTTTGTTTTTCTGTTCAACCAATTCCGGTTCTTCATTTGGATCCGCTGCTTTAGTACCCTTTTTTACGATAACTGGATCATCCTTTGAGCAAGCCGCAAGCAGCAATAATAGTAAAAATAATAAACTAACTCGTTTAAACATATTGTACGCTCCCATTTAAAAGTAATTAGTTATAGAATATAATAAATTATACAATAATTTATTGATAAAACAAAAAAACACCGCATGAAGCGATGCTCTTTTTTTACTATATGTTCTTTTGGTCCTCTTGTTCATCATTGCTTGTGCCATGTGATAGGTAGTCTTCATTTAATTCTTCTTTTTCTTTAATGGACAGGGAAGCATCCGAGTTTGGATCTTTACCTTTATATTTAACTGTAATGAAAACACCTGCAGCAATTAGTATGATAATTACTATATATAACAGTGTCATTTTCAATCCGCCCCTAAATTATACTTGATTTATAGCGTTTCCAAAATTCTATACTTCATAATACCCATTATAAATTTTCATCAAACATTGTGAGCTGAGATGTGATATTTATCATATCTTATCAAATTACAAGCGTTATAATAATGTAGAAGGAAAAATTATCAATTACGCGTTTTCTTTGTTAAACTAACTATAAAGTCTTGTGTGAAAGGGTGAATCAGATGGTTGAAATACGAAAGCCAATACCTATTCAAGTAGCAGTAAATAAAGTAATGAATTATAGTAGACTGGGTAATTTGGAGAAGGTTTCCCTGGACGATTGTGATGATAGACGTCTAGCCGAGCCAATTATTGCTAAGCATCCTATTCCACCCTTTACTAAATCACCTTATGATGGTTTCGCACTGCGATCGGCTGATACGGAGCAAGCATCACTTCATAATCCTGTTGAATTTGAAGTGGTTGAACACATTGGTGCGGGAATCGTCCCAACGAAAAGGGTACGAAAAGGGCAAGCGACCAGAATTATGACCGGGGCCCAAATTCCTGAAGGTGCTGATTGTGTAGCGATGTTTGAGATTTGTCAATCCTATGAACGAAACGGTAAAAATTACATGGCAATAAAACGTACTATGGATAAAGGACAGAACATCATAAATAAAGGATCAGAGGTAGAGATGGATGATATTCTCATCAAAGCTGGTACATATATAAACCCAGGGGTAAAGGCATTACTTGCAACTTTTGGGTATAGTGAGGTAACGGTTGCCAAAAAACCTGTAATAGGTGTCATTGCCACTGGAACTGAATTATTAGACATTAATGAGGAACTTCAGCCTGGAAAAATCCGTAATTCGAATGCATATATGATTGCATCGCAAATTAAGCGGGCAGGCGGTCAAGTCATTTATTTTGGAAAGCTGGAGGATGAGTTTGCTTCAAGTTACGATACGATAAAGAATGCGCTGCATAAGGTAGACATGTTAATTACTACTGGAGGTGTTTCTGTTGGTGATTTCGACTTAATGCCTCAGATTTATGATAAATTAGGTGCTAATGTACTTTTTAACAAAGTGGCCATGCGTCCCGGCAGTGTAACAACGGTTGCAGTAAGAGAAGAACAGCTATTATTTGGTTTATCAGGTAACCCATCAGCCTGTTATGTTGGATTTGAATTGTTTGTCCGTCCAATCATCCAGAGGCTGCAGTACAGTAATAAGCCTTTTTTAAAACGAATTGATGCCGTGTTGCTGGAGGACTTTCCAAAGCCCAACCCATTTACTAGATTTGTTAGAAGTTATTTGGTTTATGAGAATGGAAAAGTAGGTGTACGTTTGGCGGGTATGGATAAATCAAACGTTGTTACTTCATTAGCATACAGCAGTGGGTTAATGGTTTTGCCAGGAGGGACAAGAGGCTATAAATCAGGTGCACCTATTGAGGTATTGTTGCTAAACGAACAGGAAGGTCAAAAGGATTTTTGAATGAATATGTTAAAGAGGTGAATCCAATGTCGGAAAAAGCAATAAAAGACCATTTTGGCAGAACATTAAAGGATTTGCGCATTTCTGTAATTGATAAATGTAATTTCAGGTGCTCGTATTGCATGCCAAAGGAAATTTTTGGTGATGATTACCCATTTCTACCTGAAAGTGAATTATTGAGCTTTGAGGAAATTACTCGTTTAGCTAAAAGTTTTGCAGAATTAGGAGTTGAAAAAATTCGTATTACCGGTGGAGAGCCGTTGCTTCGAAAGAATCTTGATCAGCTCATTATGGAACTGAATAAAATACCCGGAATCCATGATATAGCACTCACGACAAATGGCATATTCTTACCTAGAAAAGCGAAAAAATTAAAAGAAGCTGGATTAAAACGTGTTAATATTAGTCTAGATGCAATTGATGATGAAGTGTTTAAGGCTATTAATGGAAAAGGCGTTGTTACACTTCCAGTTTTGAAAGGCATCGAGGCAGCACAAAAAGCTGGACTAAAAGTAAAAATTAATATGGTCGTAAAAAAAGGAATGAATGATAATCAAATTTTACCGATGGCGAGGTACTTTAAGGGGAAAGACATTATTTTGCGCTATATTGAATTTATGGACGTTGGCAATCATAATGGCTGGGACATGGATAATGTTATTTCCAAGAAACAGATTATCGATCAGATAAATGAGGAAATGCCTTTAGAACCTGCTGATGAGAATTACTATGGCGAGGTTGCCTCCAGATACCGTTATATAGATGGAGATGGAGAAATTGGGGTTATTTCATCTGTAACGGAGTCGTTTTGCGGGACATGTACAAGGATCAGGCTTTCAGCGGATGGTAAATTGTATACTTGCTTATTTGCATCAAGCGGTTATGACATTCGGAGGGAATTACGTGAGGGACTGACGGAAGAGCAATTGAAAGAAAATTTAGCATCGTTATGGCACCAGAGAAAAGATCGCTATTCAGATGAGCGAACAGAGCAAATAAGCAAAAACAAGAAAAAAATTGAAATGTCCTATATTGGCGGCTGATTATTTTTTATATACTTTAGGAGGTGGGTGAACTGAAGACGTTTAAATTGAAGACATTGGATATTCTTGAAAGTAATGATGAAGATATCATACACCATGAGATTCCATTATTAGACGGATTAATTATAAACAGGGAAGATGACCAGAACCGCTGGGTTATTGAAGCTTATGTAAAGCATGATCTTCTAACATTTTTCAATGATTTAAAGTCTAAAAAAGATGAAGTAATGGTCCAGGTTAAAATAACGAAAGAAAGCAATACACCTGCAACGTTTATTACACAGATTATCTCAGTGAACGAGATTGGCCCCCATATGAACATTTTATTTATGGGTCAAATTGTGGACCGGCAAAAAGGGATAATCAAAGAAACTCTGCAAAAATTAGTCGAGGAAGGCTATCAAGGTGAATCATTAATTAAAAAGTTTAAAGAAGAAATATAGGATTAGGTTAGCAGACACCCATTGCTAACCTTTTTATTTTGAGATATAATTTTCAATTTTGCTATGGAATTTTTCGTGAAAATATAAAATTGCCGAAAATGCAAGCAATTCTTTTTCCTGCCTGCTATAATGGGGTTAAAGTTTTACAAGCAGTAACCGATATAATATTAGAAGATATTAAGGAGTAGCATTATGTTTGTTCAACATCCATTGTTTCGCTGGGTTAGCAAATTATCCCCGGTACAGCTTATATTAGTATTTTATTTTCTTGCAGTAATCGTTTCGACAATTATCCTGGCATTGCCGGTAGGACATCTGGATGGCGTACATATTCCATTTATAGATGTTCTGTTCACTGCGGTAAGTGCTATGAGTGTGACGGGTTTAAGCAGCATCAATATTGCTGAAAGTTTTAATTCAATAGGCATTATTTTGCTTGCTTTTATTCTTCAATTAGGGGCAGTAGGTGTAATGGCAATTGGAACATTTATTTGGCTGCTGCTCGGTAAAAAAATTGGCTTGAAAGAACGGCGTTTGATTATGACAGACCAAAACCAGACAACGTTCGAGGGTATGGTTCGTTTAATTAAACAAATTGTGTTCGTTTTATTTACGATAGAGTTCATTGGTTTTATTATTCTTGGTACATATTTTCTTCAATATTTCCCGACTGCTTCTGAAGCTTATTTACACGGTTTTTTCCAAACAATCAGTGCTACAACAAATGGCGGATTTGATATAACAGGACAATCACTGATACCTTTTAAAGATGATTACTTTGTCCAATTTATTAATATGCTTTTAATTATTTTCGGGGCGATCGGATATCCTGTGCTGGTAGAACTGAAAGAATTTATGTTTGCAAGGACAGATAATCGAAGAAACATGCGTTTTTCTTTATTTACAAAGGTTACAACATTTACATTTTTTTCATTAATTTTTGTTGGTGCAGTTTTCATCGCCCTGTTGGATATTGGAAATTTTTTTAATGATAAATCATGGCATGAGATACTGTTCTATTCATTGTTTCAATCCGTAACAACAAGAAGTGGCGGATTAGCGACAATGGACGTTAGTTTGCTGACAGAACCAAATCATCTATTTATGTCATTCTTAATGTTTATCGGTGCATCACCGAGCAGTGCAGGAGGAGGTATTCGTACAACAACATTTGCATTGGTTGTTATTTTTATCATCACTTATGCACGGGGTGGAAACAGCATTCGTCTGTTTAGACGTGAAGTACATGATGAAGATTTGCTGAAGGCTGTTACAGTAACATTAATGGCGTTTATCTTTGTGTTTTTCTCCATTCTTATTATTTCTATAATGGAGCCATTTTCATTATCACAAATTTTATTTGAAGTTACTTCTGCGTTTGGGACAGTCGGTCTATCACTGGGCATAACGGATGAATTAACAGCACTGAGCAAAGTAATCCTAATGATTTTAATGTTCATAGGCAGGGTAGGGATAATCACATTTTTATTTATGTTTAAAAATAATAAAAAGAGCGGGAAATACCATTATCCAAAAGAAAGAATTATTATCGGATAATCAAGCTTTTAGGTTTTGGGGAGGAAGTCAATGTCTAATTATGAATTGGAAATACCCATCCATCAGCAGGTTTTAGCTAATTTGAAAGAAGCGGTTCTTTTTGTTCATGAAAATGGAGCAATACTTAGCGGGAATAACACAGCCTTTGCATTGTTAAATATGGAGAATAAGGATAGTGCTTCTGTTCTCGATTATTTGGATTTTGCTCTATTAAAGGAAAAAAATGAATCTCATTTATTAATGGAACAGAAAAATGAAAATGGCAAACTGATCGAAGTTAAGTCGATTAGGATTAATAATTTGGTTTATTGTTTAATCATGAGTCACCTTTCATTACAGGACAAGACAGAAGAGGTTAAAAAATATATTAACAAGCTAATACAGAAAAGTGCTGAGGGTATGGTGATGTACGATAATGATAAGGTAATAGATTGTGACTCCACCTTTGCCAAGATGTTTGGGTATAACAGGGAGGAAATTATCAATAGCCATATCTCTTCGCTAATTGACGAAAAGAGCATGTATCAGCTGAAACAAGTAATCCATAACAATCCTGAAAAGTCATATGAGTTAACGGCATTGAAGAAAGATGGCACGCATTTTTATATCGAAATGATGGTTCATCCATACAACAATCAAGGTGAAATAATACGTGTTGCTATCGTCAAAGACATCTCTGATCGAATTGAAAATGAAAAGCGTATAGAATTTATGGCCTATTATGACGAGCTTACTGATTTGCCGAATCGAAACTTTTTTAACAAAGTATTAAGAGAAGCGATCGATCAAGCTGAGAAAAATAATGAACTGCTGGCTGTTTATTTTATTGATTTAGATTATTTTAAGGAAATAAACGATACATTGGGTTATGCGTTTGGTGATCAGTTGCTGAGAGCGTGCGGTGAACGTTTTAAAGCGTTTCTCGAGACAGACACATTCATCGCTAGAATGGGCGGGGACGAATTTCTTATTCTACAGCGGCATACAAAAGATAAAAATGCTGCAGTTGAACTGGCGGAGAAACTAATTGCTGAATTTGAAAAACCAATAAAAATTGATGATTATGAGATATTTACTTCCGTAAGTATTGGGATAAGTATTTTTCCGGAAAATGGCAAAAATCCAAATGATTTAATCAAACATGCTGATTCTGCAATGTATGTCATTAAAGAAAGACATCGGAACAATTACAATCTTTTTGAATCCTCCATTTCTGAAAATTTTAAAACAATGCTTACGATGGAAACTGAGCTGCGAAAGGCATTAAAGGAAGGACAATTTGAGCTTCATTACCAGCCGCAGAAAAACCTTGGATCAGGTAAAATTGTTGGCCTTGAGGCATTATTACGCTGGAATCACCCTTTAAAAGGATATATTTCCCCTGATGAATTTATCCCGCTTGCAGAAAAGACAGGATTAATTATTGATATCGGAGATTGGGTGCTAAGAGAAGCGTGCAGGCAAAATATGGCATGGCAGGACAAAGGGTATCAGCGTGTAATTGTAAGTGTTAACCTATCTGCAAAACAGTTTCATCAAAAGGAACTTGTGGAGAAGGTAGAAGAAATTTTGAACGAGACAGGATTAAGACCGCACTATTTGGAACTAGAAATAACGGAAAGCATGGCTATGTCTAACGAAGAATATATACTGGAAACTATGGTACGCTTAAGAAAGCTTGGTGTACTGGTGTCCATTGATGATTTTGGAACTGGGTATTCATCATTAAAGTATTTAAGTATCTTTCCAGTAACAAAGCTTAAAATTGATAAAATGTTTATGGATGAAAATCAAAAGCAGAATCAAGCCATTGTCAAATCCATTATTCACATGTCCCATTCTCTAAATATGAAGGTAATCGCTGAAGGAGTAGAAACCATAGAGCAGCTGACCTTTCTAGAAAAAGAAAAATGTGATGAAATGCAGGGATTTTATTTCAGTAAACCGCTGCCACCAAAAGATTTAACGAAATTCCTGAGGCCAGTTCAATAATAAACACCACCTGCAAAAAATAGGATGCGGGTGGTGTTTATTTCATTGCCCGTGATAATGGATTATCACTTTATCAAGCTATATATCTATTCATAAGGCTTCTTTAGCTGAAATCGTGTTTACCTTTTCTTTGTTGTCCGGCATTACCAGACTAAAGACAACCCCAAATAGCAAAGCAATAAAAAATGTGGTGAATTTTGATGTTATAATGCCTTCTAATGGTGTGCTGATCCATAGAATTGTAGATAATAATCCAGCACTAACGGTCGCCACAACTCCCGCACTAGAATAGCGTTTCCAGAAAAATGTCATTAAAATGGCAGGGGAAAGGGTACAACCGACACCTGCCCAGGCCCAGCTGACCACAAGATATAGGAGTGACTCTGACACAAGAGCGATTGTCATCCCGATTAGGCCGAATATGACAACAGACAAGCGAGAAATCCATACTAATTGTTTTTCAGTCAATTCAATTCCTAATGCTTTGTGAATAATGTCTTCACTAACAGAACTAGTCACGACTAACAACTGGGAATCTGCCGTTGTTATAATTGCTGCAAGCACCCCAGCAAGCAAAATGCCAGCAAACCAGGCGGGGAAGAGATCAAGAATCATTGTTGGTAAAATGATTTCTACATCATTAAACGAGCCTTGGTCATACATGGCAATTGCAGCAAGTCCGATCATGAATGCACCACCATATGCCAGGAATGTCCAAATGATTGCAACTGTACTTCCTTGGTTGGCTTCTTTATTATTCTTAAGCGCCATAAAACGGGCGCTTAACTGAGGCTGTCCACCTAAAAAACCAAAGAACCATGAGAAGTTGTTAAAAAATAGTACCCCTATGGCAAATCCCGTCAAGCCACCAAACCAGGAATTATAGGAATTTCCTGCCTCAACAAGTGATTGACTGATCGATAAATCATTGGTGTTAATATAAATTAGGGCAGCAATTGGTAAAGCGACTAAAGTGATTAGCATCATAATACTTTGAATCATATCAGTCCAAACGACAGAAATAAATCCGCCACCGATTGAAACTACGATGATTACGATTGTAGCTAATATAACACCAGCAGCAGGGGCGAGACCAAAGGTAGTAAATAGCATCTTGCCTGCACCTGCCATTTGCGCACCTACATAAAACATCAGAAATCCAGCAATCAATACCCCCGTTAACCAGCGTATTAATTTCGCCTTTTGCCCGAAGCGTACTGCTAAGTAATCAGGAAGGGTTAAGACGTTATATTTATCGGTTTCATTCATGAATTTTTTTGCTAAAAATAGCCATGAAAAGATGATACCAATCGCAATTCCAGCGGCAACCCAAACACCGGATAATCCTGTCATAAAGACGAATCCAGTATACCCCAATAATAACCATGCCGATTCTCCTGTTGCACGTTCGGAAAAGGCAAGTGCCCAGCCAGGAAGTTTTTTTCCTCCTAGTAAAAAGTCCGAGTGGGTCTTGCTTCGCCGACTAAAATAATACCCGATACCCAAAATGACAATACAATACAAGATAAACTCAACAATGATTATATTCATAACACCCTCCACCTCAGATTTATTTGATTAAACCAGTATTACGCAATTTAGTTTAATGGGATACCAACCCCTTTGCGTAACGCCTGTTGATAGATCAAATTTGCAACAACTACATCAAACAATGCCATTCCCGTAGATTTGAATACGATTGTTTTATCACGCTGTAAAGTAATATTAGATTTGGAGATTATTTGGGAAGACATTGTTTGAATAAAATCATTTGTTATCCAGCCATTTTCTATTGGGACGGCAATATCACCTGATTCTATTATTGCATCGTTTGTATCAACAAATAGGTGGTCCACTAGGCGATACAAGACATCAGGAAATTCCCGCATCGTGGGTTGAAACGATCCAATGCCGATAATCAATTTATTTTTTAATAGGTCTGGATTTTCTGGGAGTACAGGAACTTTAGAAGTTGTGGAGGTAATGATAATATCTGCATATTCGATAGCTGTGTCAGCTGATTCCATTGAATGGATCTGGATCTCTTTTGCAAGCCAAGGTTTAAGGGATTCAATAAACGCTGGAAGTCTATCAATCGAACGATTATATAAGTAAATATCTGTAATCGGGCGTTCCGTGCAAGCTGCGATTGCTTGGTATAGACCTTGTACACCGGTCCCGATAATCGCAAGTTTCGCAGCATCAGCTTTTGCCAAATGGCGTACTGCGGAACCGCCAATAGCTCCAGTTCTGAATCCTGTTAGAAAGGATCCATCAAGCAATGCTCTTATTTCACCATTTTCATGGTCATTTAAGATTACTAGTCCATGTAATACCGGATGTTTTGTGTTATTGGGAAATGAGGTAACAAGTTTTGTTCCGATGGCATTATTGGTTATACACGGCATTAAAAGCAATGTATTATCCTTGTCCACTACCTGCATCCGAGTTGGCATATGAAAATGATTGGATTCATATACATGATAGGCTTCATCAATAGCATCGATAACATCCTTCATTGACACAGCATTCTTAATAGCAGTTTCATTTAAAAATAACATTAGGTTCATCCTTTCTATTGTAGTAGGGTTGTCTTGTTAAACGATCGCACCTTCGACTATCAATCGGTTTTCTGCAAAGCGTTCGAAACATAGTGGCGACAGATCAAGTGTTTCATAGTGACCGGTTCGAATAAGCTCGGATAATCCTTTTCCAATTGCTGGTGCCTGCTGCATTCCGTGCCCGCTGAATCCACAGGCAATATAATAACCTTTCAGTTCGGGATGTTCACCAATTATTGCATTTTGATCCTCTGTATTGTAGCTATACATTCCTGCCCATCCACCACCTATTTTGGCCTGTTCAAAGTTGCTGATTCGTTGAGCCAATATGGGCCACAATTGTTCCATAAAAAACGATCGTTTCCAAGTAAAATCAATACCTGGCTTTACTTTTTCAGAGAAACCAGATATCAGCTGGTTTCCTTCGTGGCGAAAATAAACGCCCGTCGGATCAACCGTTAATGGTAGGTCATTGGTTAATGGTTTTGCAATATCAAATTGAATGATCTGCCTTTTTAATGGAACAATTGGTAAAGGAAGATGGATTGTATCGCTAAGCTCTTTAGCCCATGGACCGGCACTATTAATTACGATAGGCGAGCGATAGATGTCCCCATTGGATAAACGAATACCGAATAAGCCCGATTCATCGCGTAAGATTGTATCTACCTCTTTGAATACATATGTTGCGCCTAGCTGCTTTGCCTTTCTTGCATACCCCTGCATGACGGAATAGGGATCCAAATAGCCATCTTCGCTGCAGTAAAGTCCACCTTCTAAATCATCAATCGTTAACTCAGGAATAATTGTCAGCAATTCTTCTTTAGTTAACAGGTCTGATGGTACACCGTAATGCCGTTGCAATTCCATTTGCTTTTGCAGCTGATTTATTGTTTCATTTTTTGTGAGAAATAAATACCCGCGTTGTTTAAAATCGATTTCAGCTTTTTCCCCATTAATCGCCATATCTTCAGGAAAGGATTTATATTTTTGAAGGCTGTAGCGACTAATTTGAATATTTATAGCTGTCGTAAATAATTGTCTGATTCCACCGGCACTCCTTGGAGTGGAGGAGAATTCGTATAATCTGTCTTTTTCAAATATAGTAATTTCACCGTTATACCCATCATTTAGTAGATTGTATGCAATGCTTGAGCCGATAACACCGCCACCAACAATGATAATATCCGTTTTCTTTTGCAACAGTTTCACCCCAGATTCACCGTAATTAGATAATTCCTAAGATTATATCTATTTATAACGTATTGTTATGATAAAAATCTATGTATAATTTGAACAAAAATTATTCATAAGTATGGACTTATTTAAACTATCGGAATTGTGTTAAAATAATATTACGGTTAGAATATAAGGGGGATGTGACATGGATAGCTTCGTACAATATGCACAAAGAATAGTGAAAGCGGTTTCAGAAATTTCTCCATTTCCTATAAGTTTAAGTGATGAAAAAGGGTATATTATTGGAGATACAAACATATCGCGGATTGGCAGTTTGCATAAGCCCTCAATTGAAGTAATTCAGGAAAATAACGCTATATTGTATGATAATGAGAAAATCTCAAAAATGAATAATGTTTTACCTGGCGTAGCGGTACCATTAACGTTGGACTACAAAACGGTTGGAGTATTAGGGATTATTGGCGACCCAAAAGAAGTAGAACCGTATGCAGATCTTATAAAAAAGTATGTAGAGATGATGTGGAACGAAACGATACGTACACATATAGAGGATTTAGAAGCAAAAACGATAGAAACATTTGTACAATACATTTTATTAAATGAAACAGTAAATAAAGAGAGAGTTAGGGAATATTGCCGCATGCTGCAAATTGATTATTCCTGTAATAGATATTGTATATTAATAGATATCGGGGATTCATTGCTTGAAAACGTACAGGATAAGCAACAGGCTTTTTTGCTTGATAGTTTTAAGAAAACGTTGCTTGACTGTGTCACAAGAGCATTTGGTCAACATGGATCCAGTATTTGTGCATTTTTAAATACAGAAAAAATTGTTTTGCTGAATACATCAGAAAATGAGAATGAATATCTTGTCATGATGAAAGAGTTTATGAATAAAAGTCAGCAATTTCTGCAAATGCTGACTGTCTATCATATTCATCAAGTGTCCATTGCAGCCGGAAATATGTGCTCGTCCATTGATCGTTTATATCAGTCTTATCATGAAGCTGAATCACTTACAAGGTTTGGCCGGAAAACGGCAATAAGCCCAGCTGTTTATACATATTATAATTGGAAGATATTGCTTGAAATGCTCCCATTTCGAATTGATTCTGACATGCATGGGAAATTATTGCTGCGTTTACGGCCACTTCTCGATAACGATGCCTTCGATGAATTAAGGTATAACTTTATAACCTACTGTGATAATAATATGAATATAAGTAAGGCGGCAAAAGCTTTATATATTCACCGGAATACACTGATTTATAGATTGAAAAAAATAGATTCCCTCACATTATTAAATACCAGCTGTTTTGAACATTGTACATTACTTTATTTGGTTTTAAAAAATGTATCGTAATTTAAAAAAATGCTTGTGCTAAAAACGTTAGCACAAGCGAAAAAATGAATTAGCAATAAAATGCTGTTCCTACAATGATTAGAAGAATGAAAAGCACCACTATCAGCGCGAAATTATTGTTATAACCATATCCTTGATATCCACAACCACCGTATCCACCATAACCGTATGGCATACCATTTCACCTCCTGAATGTTTACAGTTATACTATATGTATAAACAACCAAAATGTATGGACGTTTTCATTAGATGTGTATAAAAAAATAAGTAAATAGCACATAAATTATTTCATGTATTATCGGCTATTTTCTTATATTTTTTCATCCTTCCAGTAAATTGTTGCGTAAATAAAAACGCCCCTGTATATAACTTCGCTTTCCGGAATAGCGGCGGAGGCATCAGATACGTAGCATTTATGTCTTTGGCGATAATTAGCAGCGTTGATAAAGGATTATAAAAAGTGAGTACAGCAATGTTGAACTCACTTTTTATTTTCTTTGACATCAATATTCAATATTTTTAATTGATCATTTTCATAACCTATCGTAAATGAATAGGTGTACTGTTTCTTTGTCGTTTCCTGTTGATTTTGCAATTTTGTTTCCGAAGTTACGTTTACTGATGTTATTATATTGTTATCATCTGAAATAGTACCTGAAAAATCATCATATACCAAATTTGTGATATGAACATACCCTTCCCTGAAGTTCGAATAGGTATTTTCTGCCTGCATATCACTGCCAATCAATGTGTAGGCACCGACATAATCACGCGCTAGAATACTATCAAAATAGTATTCAATTAAATATTGTGCGTCTTGTTTAAATTGTTCGGGATCAAAGTTGTTGACAATATCAGATGTACTTGCATAATCTAACTGATCTGCCTTTGCTTGGGCTGACCATTCCTCAATTTGTGAATAAACATTCGCGATAGGGATGCTGAATCCAATTGTTCCGTCTTCAGTACCAACTGAGTTTATCCCGATTACTTCACCGGTGGAACGTTTTATTAACGGACCCCCGCTGTTCCCATGAGTGATTTGGGCGGAAATTTGATAGATATCTTCATAATTAAAATTGTTAAGTGAAAAATTTCGTTCTGTCCCAGAAATAATGCCAAGTGTAACTGTATTCTGAAATCCATGCGGACTGCCAAGTGCAATAACCTCGTCACCGATATCCGTTTTATCATCCTCAGATGCTACTGGAAGTGGTGTCTGACCAGCAAGCTGGGGAACACGGATCACTGCTATATCCGTATCCTCGCCAATACCGACGACAGCTGCCGGGAAAATCTTAGCATTTACTGTACGGACATAAATAACATCTGCGTCCTTTACAACGTGGGCATTTGTAATGATATCTCCTTTTTCATTATAAAGAAAACCTGATCCGGTTAAGGTGCTTTCTGAATTTTGTGCTTCAATTTGCATGACATTTTTTTCAGCATCATGGATGATTGTTTTAAGATCCAATACCTTTTCGTTTGTACTTACTTTATTAATTCCCGGGTTATTTACGGATACTCCTTCAGACCGCCATTGCTGGTGTATAAGAAACATTCCAGTTACTCCAATGATTACAATCAGAATAGATACAATAATTGGTCCGTATTGTTTTTTATGCATGAAGTTCACTCCGTTAATGGCTAGTATAATTTAAACAACGAAATCGGCAGTCCCGCCGATTTCTTCGTATCTGACTTCTGTTTTGGTTTCTGACCACTTAATCCGTATACCATTTAATTTTGTTAACCTTTATATCAATGTCTTTCTCTTTCTTGTCTATATCAAAATGGGTAAATTCAAATTTTCCAGTTTCATCAGGATAGAGTGTATCAGGATAAACATAAATTTCATTTGTAAGAAATTCTTCTCCATTCTTTGTTGCTAATGAATATTCTATTTGCACAGAATTGATTGGAATTGTTGCAATACTTTTGACTTTGCCTTTAACAACCAGTTTTCCTTGTTCATCACTTTCTGCTTTTACAGAAACTAGTTCTATGGCATCATTTTCATTTAGCTTCTGTTCTTCGGCAGCGGTGCTGATTGCTTGCTCAATACGTTGCTGCTGTGCGGTTTCAAATGCAATTTTCTCCTTATCAATGGTTGTTTTTAAGCTTTGCAGTTTGTCTGATTCAGGTGCATATTTTAAACCGTCGTCGACCATAATACTTGCATCGGAGAATTGCTTTTTGTTAAGTAATTCACTTGCTTTGGAAAACGAGTAATCAATTATTTGGTTGCGAATGGTAGCTGTTATTGCCTTGGCTTCATCATTTTTGATGGCATCTGCTTCCCATAGTAATATTTTCAAATCATCAATAGTTGGGCTTTGTTGCAATTCATAATTCAGCTGTTCAATTTTAGTCGACTGTCGCTGTGAAACAATGGTATTAATTAATTCCGTTACGATCGTACCATTGAAATTTTTAAGTAATTTCTCAGCTTCATTAATGAACGACAAGGCTTTCTGAAATTCTTGATTTTCTACTTGTTCTTGAGCATCCTGTAATTTTGCCTGAAGCTTTTGAACATTTCCCATAAAATCTCTGGAAACTTTTGCCTCAGTCATATTTTGTTTATGATTAAATGCATCTTGAAAAAGTTCTTTTGCTTCTTTGTAATCTCCTTCAAGTGCACTTTTTTCACCTTGCTCATAAAGCTCCTTCGCTTCAGCGGTTTTATTTTGCAAGAACAAGTAATATATTCCAGAAGTAAATAAAAGAAATATTGTAATGAATATAGGTACATACCAGAGTTTATTGAATTGCTTTTTAATTCCCAAACGATCGTAAACATCATTGGGCTGCTGTCTGCCGCAATTAATACAATAAAGCTCATCTTCTTTAACTTTTGTGCCGCAATAAGGACAATGGGGCATTCTAAAACCTACTTTCAATGCGAGTAAACAATTTTAGCACGAATAACTTCATTTTATCATATTTTTCTTTATTTAGGACGAGAATGCTGGTATGATAGGGAAGAGATAACGCTATACGTTTTACAATCTATTGGGGTTGTTATGCTACTACATATTAGGGGGTGTCGCATGATGTGGGAAACTGCTTTTGGGATTATCTGTTTTGGAATCATAGTGCTGTTTATTGGTTACTGTGTTTTTGATAATGAATAATAAATAAGGGCCGGACAAAGTATGTCTGACCCTTAAAAATCTATCTCGTCATTGACCAGTCATCGAATGGATAAATAATAAATTCTGATCTTCCAATAATGTCTTCCTCGTTAATAAACCCTAGGCCATTTCTGCTGTCTCTGCTGATGGCGCGGTTATCACCCATTACAAAATACTTACCTTCTTTTACTTTAACAGGTCCAAAATTGCCAGTATTATTAATGGCTTCATTGCTAATAAACGTTTCCGTATATTTTTCTCCGTTTATAAATAATTGATGATTTTTCATTTCTACTGTTTCCCCAGGTAACGCTATAACTCTTTTCACATAATTTTTAATAGGGCGCTGGATTATGATGATATCTCCGCGTTCCGGTTCACCGATTAAATAAACAAATTTATTGAAAATTACTCGTTCTCCATCCTCCAATGTTGGATACATGCTGTCACCCTCAACTATAGATGTAGCAAATACAAAAGTTCTCAGAAAAAAAGCAAGTAATATTGCAATAAAAATAGCTTTTGCCCATTCTAACCATTCATTTTTCTTTTTCGTTTCACCCAAAGAAGACATCCTCTCTTGAAGCTCAGGTTTTACACTATAGCATGCTGCAAAGGAGACACGAAATAGTTGGGATACTAAACGTTCTCGGCATTTTTTTGTTTCGTTTTTACAATTTCTTTAAGTGCTGCTATCATGTTTTTTTGATACGATTCGTCTGTATTTAATTGTAAGCCAATTTCGATTAAATTACTATACGATTTTGTCCAGCTCACCTTGCCTAATGCATGAAAATGGACGGAATTTAATGTATAAGCTAATTTAATTTCCGTTTCTTTTGAAAGTGCAATATTATTTTTACACTTTATTTTGGCACCTTGATTACTTATATCCAAAAGGAGAACACTAATTGTAACAGTATCATGGTCATTCAGCTTTGTTAAAGTACCGCTAACAGGCTCGTCAAAAGAATAGCGTAATGGCTCATTTCGTTTAAAATACATGGCAAAATTCTCCTCTATTAGAGTCTATATAAAAAATAACATTTATCCACTAATAATAATAGTTATTTGCATATTAAAATAATCTTTATTATTGGGTTGAAAAGCTTGTCATAAATTCTTTAACTATGCTAAAGTTAACTATATCGAACACAGGTACGAAGCGGGAGGTTGAAGAGAAATAGTAATGTGCGCTACAGAAAAGCTTTTAGAACGAATTGAATTTTTACGAAATAAAATGACAGAAATAGCCTTGGATAAAGGTTTTACTAGTGCTGAATCAATAAATATAAGTCAGGAACTGGATAGGTTATTAAATTTATACAATAATGTAAAACAATCGCAAAAATAATAATAATGGTTATACACACGCTGTTTCAGTATCTTTTTTCATGCATTTAGTCATTGGACCTGAAGAAAGTCTTCTAAGCGATCCAACCCTTTTTCAAGCGTATTGAAATCATACGCATAAGACAGCCGCATATATCCTTTGCCTAAATTAGAGAACGATTCTCCCGGTACTAATGCTACTTTTCCTTTACGTGCTAATTCTAATCCCAATTCAAACGATGTCATGTTATGAATAGGGAATTTTGGGAAGAAGTAAAAAGCTCCTTCAGGTATATTTACATCCAAGCCCATTCTTACCAATCTTTCATAAACGTAATCCCGCCGCTTTTTGTATGACTCACACATTAATGCAGGATCTGCTTGACCAGCTGTTAAAGCCTCTAATGCGGCATACTGGCTTATGGAAGAAGCGCAGGATACATTGTATTGATGCACTTTTAACATGTGGGAGGAAAGCCACGCAGGTGCAAGCAGATAACCGATACGGAACCCTGTCATTGCATGTGATTTCGATAATCCATTAACAACAATAGTTTTGTCCCTAACCTCAGGAAAACTCGCAATCGATACATGCTTATGGTCATATACCAGTTCACTGTATATTTCATCTGCCAAAATAAAAATGTCTTTATTTTTTAAAACAGACACAAGGTCACATAATTCCTCCTTCGTGAATGAAGCCCCTGTCGGATTTGATGGGTAGGGGAGCACAACACATTTTGTTTTGTCCGTTATATGGTTTGCTAAGGCTTCTTTTGTTAATTTAAAGTTATCTTTCGTTGTATCCGCATGAATTGCTTTTGCTCCCGCTAATGTTATGAGTGGTTCATAGCCTGGATAGATAGGTCCGGGAAGAATAACTTCATCATTTGGATTTAAAATTGTGCGAAAGGTTATGTCCAGTGCCTGTGAAGCCCCAGTTGTAACAATTATTTCATTTTCGGGATTATAACAAATGGAATAATTTGCTTCGTTATATTCTGAAATTGCTTTGCGTAATTCGATGATACCAGCATTGTGTGTGTATGTTGTTTTGTTTTGCATCAACGCATGAGATGCTGCGTTTTTAATATGCTCTGGCGTATGGAAATCGGGCTGCCCAATTGTTAAAGAAACAATATCTGTTTCATTTGCTACTAGATTAAAAAATTTCCGTATTCCAGATATTTCAATACTCTTTACCATTCTATTAAGTGATTGCTGCAAAATATTACCCCTCCAAAAGTATAGTAGTATAAAAGTTTCACATAATGTTCAAATAATTTAGATTTATAAATCAAAAATTAGGGTATACTTAGTATAGAAAACTTACAAACATAGGTACCCGAATAAAGGAGTGTTACAGATGAGACCAAAAACACAACGTTTCGAACAACTTGTAAATCAAAATAGACAAGAGTTAATGCAGGATGAAAAAAGATTAATGCAAATTGAAAATCGTTTAGAAAAAAAACAAACGAAACTTGTTGCAGAGAAACAAAATCGTTATTCCCTATATGATAACATAGGATGATTAGGGTTATGTAAAAAAAAGAATGGCGTAAATTGCCATTCTTTTTTTTACATTAATTTTTTACAGTTTCTTAAATAAAATATTATTTTCTAAATGAACGTGCTGGAATGTATCTGTTTCCATATCGGATAATCGTGAATAGGTAATACGATACGACCTGCATGCATCCTGCGGTGGTTCAAAGCCATTTGTGATTTCCCGCATTCTTTTCAGCAGATTTCCCGCAGTTTCATGTTCATTCTCCAATCCGCCATTTGCCTCGTGAATATGCTGCAGCAGTGTACTGTTCGGATTCTTTTCATATTCGTTGATTAAAGGGAAAACTTCCTGTTCCTCATTGATCATATGTTTTTCCATTTCTACTTTAAATTCATTGTATGACTTGTGTAATTCCTCTAAGTGAGGATGGTTTTTCCCGTGAACCCGAAGTATTTTCGTTACAAATTGTCCTAATGCTGGCAGTTCTTCATTTAAATAAGCATGGTGCGTATGAACAATATGATCAATTAATTCAGCAGGGGAAAGCGCATCCCAATCTGTTATCTCATGATCCTCGTTTTGCCACTTATCGTATGCTGTGTTTAATTCCGATAACACTGCTGCTGCATCAATTTCGATTGTTGAAAATGTTTGACTCAGTGGTTTTTCGCCACCGCAGCAGAAATCAATCCGATGCTGCTTAAATAAATCACTTGCCTTTGGGAAAACCTTTACAATTTCAGCTGGTGTATGTTCAGCGGTAAATACCATTATCATTACCTCCTATTTGTTAATTCAATTCCATGATAACGGTTAACCCTGAACAATGTAGTGATAGAAATCACACTTGCAGGTAAAAATTTTCATTGACTTGTTCATGATACAGATTCCCAATTTCTCTTTTTTATTGGCCGATTGGAATACGCTTGAATTAGAATTACTGATCCTATAATACAGACCATGCCTATCAATTGGATAAAGGTAAATGCTTCATGAAAAATAAAGACGCCAATAAGTGTTGCCACGACAGGCTCTATAGTTGTTAAGATAGATGCCTTTGATGCTTCCGTTTGGTTCAATCCATATGTATAAACGATATAAGCTAGTGCTGTCGGAAGAAATCCTAGTCCAAATGCATATAGTAAAACAGTAGGGTTAAGTAATAGATGAAATTTTGTTTGGTATGGAAAAAAAGGCAGTAATGTGACACTTGCTATCATAAAGGTGTATGTCGTTATACTTAAACTCGAATACTTTTTCAATGCAAATTTACTAAAAATACTATACAAAGCATATCCGAGTCCAGATCCTATTCCAAATAAGACACTGGTAATTTTAAATGCATTTAAATTTAATGGGATTAATCCGACTATAAAACAGGTTCCAAGTAATGTAATAAACAGGGCTAGTAGCTTTATTCGTGTTAACGGTTCTTTAAACAGTATGTAGGAAAGAATCGTTACGAAAGCAGGTGCGGTATATAATAAAGCTGTTGCGACAGGTATAGTAGATAAGTCAATTGCTGTAAACATACAATAGTTAAAAAAGATGATACTGAAAATTCCTGTACCTATAAAATATTTAATATCACCAAATGATTGGAGCTTTAATTTTTTAGGGGAGCGAAATAGCATATAAATAAGCAAAATAATAGCAGTAGTCCACGCTCTTAATGTTACGACCTCCATAGGTGTAAAGCCTAATTCGTTTAAATTTTTGACATACCAGCCAATTGTGCCCCATAATGCTGCTCCCAGGATGATATAGATAAAGGCTTTGTTCAACGTTAGATCTCTCCCATAAACAATCAGTCTTTTTAGAATAATTTATGTTTATTATAGCAAATAAAGGTCAATGCTTACTAATAAACCATACTGAAAGGGGTTGTATTTGGTGCTTTTTTCTAGTTTTGATTTGATTCATTTCACACAGCTTTTTTTGATGGGTCTTAGTGCAGAACAGCTATTTTTTATCCTTATTTTTATTGGGATATTAATTTTTTATCATTTATTACAACCTATCATTCAATGGTTTGTAACAGTTCAATCTACTAGAATCCTCAGCTACATCATTTCCAGTTTACTTATATTAATTTGTATTTTATTTATTAGTGTTCACCAGCAGGACGCATTTACGAATTTAATAAAAATTTCATTACAATGTTTAGCGGCTTTTGGTTGTATTCTTTTTCTAGTCCAATGGTTTCGTTTCATTTTTAATAAGAAAAAAAGAAGCGCATGAGAAACGCATGTACAAAATTTTGTACATGCGTTTTTAAAGTCTAGAAATTTCGATATGATTTTTTAGGCGGCCATTCCATTTTTCCGAGTGATGATGGGGTAAAATATGCAGAGGTATATTTTTTTTTCTTTGGTTTCTGCTGATTTTTTGGCTCCCAGTTAATATATTGATATACTAGTTTTTTCGCTTGTGATAAAGACATTTTTGTTTGAGGGTTTCGAAAGTTTTGATCGAGTGTACCTAGATGCTCAAGCTCATTGAAGTCTTCTTTAGCTGGAGGTATATGAAAATAATAATTATCCACTTTCACTAGAAGTGTAGAATGCTGATTACTGAATTTCGGGTGGTCTGAAAAGTGAAGACCGATTTTTCGGGCACGTTTTTCCTTCAGCAGCCGTTTAATGGTTTCTTTTTTTATATAGTATAAATGCTGTGGCTCTGGAGCAGTTTTGGCATGGCGGTTTATTGTATAAATTGCTTTTGCCAGCTCGCTTAATGGTGCCGATTTCGTATCACTCATGCTATTTTCCTCCTTTCTAATATAGCTTGTCTATATAGTATCTTAAAGCTTGACCACTTTCAAGAAGAAATTGGATAAAGCGAAAAGGAGCCCTCTAAGCCCCTTCTGCTTGCTGTTTTAAATTCTGAATATCCTCAATAATTTTTTTCATATTTTCTCTTTCCATACCATTATATTGCTCAATAGCATTGCCTTCAGGGGAAACAAGGAAAAAGTTAATACCGTGCATAAAATCTCCTTCATCAGTTTTTTCAAGTGGGGTTTTAAAGGATTTAATTGAGAATTCTTTGATTGTATCCATATCATAACCCGTTAAGAAATTCCAATTACTGAAATCAATCCCGCGTGACTCACCGTAATCTTTCAATTTAGCTGGTTTGTCTATTTCCGGATCAACACTGAATGACATTAATTGCACATCATGTAAACCGGCTTCCTTTAATTGCTGCTGAAGCTTTTGCATGTTATATGTCATAGGGGGGCATTCCGTTGTACAACTAGTATAGATGAAATCGGCAATCCAGAACTTTCCATCTAATTCACTTTTGCTTACTGTTTCGCCATTCTGATTTGTAAACGAAAAGTCTTTTACTTCATATGAGATATCACCCTCATATTTGTCACCGCATGCACTTAAAACAATTATCATTACAATGAACAGAAGGGCAAATTTACTTTTACATTTCATATGTACACTCCTTCATGTAACTTAGACCGTATCAAGTGTAGCATGATTATGCTTGAAAAACTATGAAAAAACTGTTACATATATAAAGCTGCACGATTAGGGTTGTTTAGATTTGGTGAAATGTGAATTTGGATGTGGTTTAATTAGTGGTTTGGGTATCTACAGTAGTTAAATTTTATCATTTCACTTATAAAAAATGGTCTGATCCATTCACTTTTGGATCAAACCATCGTAATTAATAATATCCTTTATTGAAATTCGGGTCATATCCATAACCAGGACCATAGCCGTACCCATAAGGATAATATGGAGGGCGGGGTGGGTATGGATAGTAACCGCCAAAACCAGGATAAAATGCCCCATATAGAAAAGGGGCAACCGCAAGTCCAGTAAGGAAAGGAACCACTGGAAATACACGCTCATCTTGATCTGGGAAAGAGTTGCCGTCGTATTGCCGTTTATCGAAATACATTACTGGATAATTCAGATTTAATCATCCCTTTCATAAAAAGCTTACACTATAGCCTATGCTTATTAATGAAAAGGGAGCATGTATGACTGCTATTAAATAGAACTCTTTAATGTAAATACATGTATTTCAGGCTTACATAGAAAACGATACGGCAGACGGGTTGTACCTATGCCCCTGCTGACATACAAGGTGAATTTGCCATCATTGAAAGTATGTTTACCTTGTACATATTTTTCCGCATATGCCGGTGTATAAAGATGTCCAATGAAAGGAAAACGGACTTGTCCACCATGACTATGACCGGATAACTGTATATCAATAGGGAATTTAACTGCCCAATCAGCAAAATCGGGCTCATGAGCAAGCAATATAGTAAACAGTTTGGGGCTTGCTGCGTTCAACGCCTGTTTAAGATCAGGTTTACCGAGCATAACATCGTCTATTCCTGCTAGATTGATATGTTCATTTCCTCTTGAAATAATGGTATTATTATTTTGTAATAATGTAAATTCCGATTGTTTCATAACGTCTCTTACAATATTTGTTCCATACCCGCCATGATCATGATTGCCGTAAATCCAATACTTCCCATATTTTGCATTTAATTGTCGCAGCACTTTAATCAGTTTATTGTTCCAGTGATACGTATTTGGTTCATCAACTAGATCACCAGTAAAAACGATTATATCTGGATTGTAATTGTTTATTTTTGTTACCAAGTCGTTTAATTGATCAATGGTATAATGAAAACCGATATGTGTATCAGAAAATTGTACTATTTTAAAATCGTTAAATGCATTTGGGATTTTTGCTGATTCAATTGTTTCCTTATTAATGTTTAGCATATTTGGTTCTATGTCACGTGCGTAGTAATAAGTACCTCCGCCTATACCAAAGACAGCAAGAACACTGCCAGCAATTTTTTTTAAAAATGACCGTCTATTCATACCTTGTCAAACCTTTCTGCTCTGAAGAACTCAGATAATAGAATTATAGCATGGAATAGTGTTTCTGATATACCGTAAAATTTTATCAGTTCTATTGATTTATCTTAATTGTCAGTTAACTCTTTGACATTTTGAAATAATAGCAATACTATAATGTTAGGACTATTATTTAAAAGTTGTTTTCAGAACTTTATTGATTTTTACTCCACAGTTGACGTAAACTGCGACGTAAATTTTGTATTTTATGTTGCTCTTTGAACCCGCAGCCCGTATACACTCCGCTTTCCGTGGGCGGCTGATGAGCCTCCTCACGCTGGGTGTTCGTCGTGTTGCAAGCATTTTCGGTGATGCTGCAATCCTCACAACTCGTAGCTTATTCGGTGGATGTTTTGCTCGTCGCTCCGGGGTCTCACCGTTGCCTCATCTCCCACAGGAGTCTCCGTGTATACGGGCTGCTAGCAGGTATGAATATGCTTTTTTTATTTCCTCATCCCCATAAAGTATGAAGTTATAAAATATCATATTAGTGTATTTCCAGAACGGTAGTCTAAACATTTCATTACGTCGCAGTTTACGGATTTTGTGTGAAAGTAATTAATATTCTTTTATAAAATCTAGTAAAAAGATAGCTAGGAGGAAGTTATGAATAATAAAACCGTTATTGTAACAGGCAGTTCTAGTGGTATGGGTAAGTATATGGCAGAAAAATTCGTAATAGAAGGTGCAAATGTCGTCATCACTGGAAGAAATGAAGATAAATTAATTCAGACGAAAGATCAATTAATGTCAGGAGCAACAGGTGATATTCTAATCGTGCCAATGGATGTAAGAAAACCTACGGATGCAGAACGAATGGTTAAAAAAACAGTTGAGAAATATGGCGGAATTGATTATTTAGTTAATAATGCTGCAGGAAATTTTATCTGTGCAGCAGAGGATCTTTCTGTAAATGGATGGAACTCAGTGATTGACATTGTGTTAAATGGAACATTCTATTGCAGCCGGGAAGTTGGAAAGTACTGGATTGAAACTGGGAAAAAAGGATCGATTTTAAATATGGTTGCAACATATGCGTGGAATGCAGGTGCAGGTGTTATTCATTCCTCCGCGGCAAAAGCAGGTGTGTTAAATATGACACGAACATTAGCGGTGGAATGGGGGTCTAAATATGGAATCCGAGTTAACGCGATAGCTCCAGGACCAATCGAGCGCACCGGGGGAGCAGAGAAGTTATTTCAATCTGAAAAAGCAGCCGAGCGTACATTGAATTCAGTACCATTACGAAGACTGGGAAAACCAGAGGAAATTGCTGAACTTGCCCATTTCCTACTTTCAGAAAAAGCTTCGTACATTAATGGTGAAGTAGTCACAATGGATGGAGGACAATGGTTAAATAAGTTTCCTTTTTAATCAAATCGGGTGCTACCGAAAACTTAGTGACAATAGTGGTGAAAAAAGAGCGTGTTAACTAGATTTATAACACGCTCATATATTAAAGTACATAATAAAATATAGTAAGAAAATGAAATGCGGATCCTGCTAAAACGAACAAGTGCCATACTGCATGATGATAAGGAAAACTCCTCCACACGTAAAAGATTGCCCCAAAGGTGTAAAATAGACCACCAGTCAATAGCAATTGAATACCGTTTTCATGCATAACGGCTGTAAGGGGTTGCCAAACGAACATAATGAGCCATCCCATTGAAACGTATAAAATAGTTGATAACACAAGGAACTTTTTAACAAAAAAGATTTTAAATATAATTCCTGCTATGGCAATGCCCCAAACTATTCCAAATAGCAGCATGCCCATTTCTTCTCTTAAATGTACAAGTAAGATTGGGGTATACGTGCCTGCGATAAATAAAAAAATGGATGCATGGTCAAAGATTTGAAAAATATCCTTCCAGCGTCCATTAGGCAAGCTATGTACGACTGTCGAAGTTAAATACATGATCAGCATAGAAGACCCGAAAATAATTACTGAGATGTATTGCCACGGATTTTTATCAAGGTTTGCATAATTAATTAACAGTAATAATCCAGCTAAACTTAATAATACTCCGATTCCGTGAGTAATAGCATGGGCCATTTCTTCTTGCTTCGTAAATGTATAAGTATTCATGAAATTTCCTCGTTCCAAACTCCGTCTTTAACCATAGTATACAATGGTATTCGCTTTTTATTAACTTAATTTTGCTTTAATAGTAAACTAAAAAGTGGTATATAAATAGATTCGTTAACATGAAGTATGGTAAACTCTGTATGTGGATTAAATGTATACTCCTTTTAACAGGCGCAAATCTTTATGAATTAGAAAAGGAGCGTTTTGTATGAGTACTTTACAGGATAAACGATTAACAGAAATTGTTATTGGAGATTTAATGATAGCATCTGAAAAAGTAGCGCACGTACAAGTAAATAATCCTTTAGAACATGCATTATTAGTATTGGTGAAATCCGGATATTCGTCTGTACCAGTGTTAGATTCATCCTATAAGCTGGTTGGCACAATTGGCAAAACGAAAATTTTAAATGAAATTTTAGGGCTGGAACGGTTTGAAGTTGAAAAATTAGCGGAGATGAAAGTACACGAGGTAATGATAACAGACATCCCTAGTTTGTCTAGAAACAATACATTTATGGACGGGTTAAAGGCAGTTATTAATCATCCATTTGTCTGTGTGGCAGATGAGGATGGTTACTTTGATGGAATAGTAACCAGACGTGCCATTTTAAAACATATAAAACGGGACTATTATACGAATAACGAGCATAAATAGAAGGATTTTAAGTTTTTTACCCTTGCCATAAGAGTATGACAGGGGTATTTAGTTTTAATAAAAAGATGGGATTCACATGGATACAAATGAAAAGAGAAAAGTGTTAAAGAGGCCATTAATATTAGCCTCGGTTATGTTAGGAATGTTTTTGGCAGCTATTGAAGCAACGATTGTGGCTACAGCAATGCCTAGTATTGTTGCAGATCTTGGTGGATTTTCATTATATAGCTGGGTATTTTCGGCATATTTATTAACAAATGCTGCTACGGTACTTGTTTTTGGTAAGCTTTCTGATATTTTTGGAAGAAAGCCTATTTTTGTAATTGGTGTAATCATTTTTTTAACAGGATCATCATTCTCCGGGTTCAGTAATTCGATGGTAATGCTGATCATTTTCAGATTTATCCAGGGAATTGGCGCTGGGGCTTTGATGCCAATCGCTACAACAATTGTTGGCGACATTTATGACAAAAAGGAACGGGCTAAAATTCAAGGTTATTTAGCTAGTGTTTGGGGTGTTTCCGCTGTAACGGGACCATTGTTAGGTGGTTTCTTTGTTGATGTTCTTAGCTGGCGATTTGTATTTTGGATGAATATCCCGCTTGGACTGCTCGCCATGCTTGGCATCATAATCTTTTTACATGAAGATATTGAAAAACAAAAGACATCGATTGATTATCCGGGGGCAATTTGGATTGTGACCGCCGTCAGTTCATTCATGTTCATTTTAGTTGAAGGAGGCATAGGAATTGCGTGGGATTCGCCATTAATGGCTGCGCTTATTGGAATTACTTTATTTGGAATATTATTGTTTGTCATTCAGGAGCGTCGAACGAACGATCCAATGATGCCTTTTGAGATTTGGAAGCAGCGGATCATTAGTGTAGCAAATCTGACTTCCTTAACCACCGGTATGATATTGATTGGAGTTTCTAGCTATTTACCTGCGTTTGTGCAAGGTGTAATGGGATATTCCGCGACAATAGCGGGGTTTACTTTAACCGCCATGTCAATCGGGTGGCCAATTGCATCCACAGTTGCTGGGCGGCTATTATTAATTATTGGCTATCGGTCCACCTCTATATTAGGAGGTATGTCGTTAATAACCGGGGGAATTTTGTTTTTTCTTTTAACCCCCGATAATGGTCCACTATGGGCGGGAATCGGTTCGTTTTTCATTGGTGCAGGGATGGGACTGACAAATACTTCATTTATTGTCGCAATTCAAAGTTCAGTTGGCTTTGAAAAACGTGGGATTGCAACAGCTGCAAATATGTTTATGCGTTCACTCGGAAGTGCGTTGGGTGCCGCAATGCTTGGTGGATTGTTAAATGGACAAATGAAGACATACATTGAAAACAAAGGATTGGCAAACCATGTATCCGTAGATTCGGCCAATAAATTATTAGATCCTGACCAAAATGCGTTATTGACTGAAGAGACTAAAACCATCTTGCAGGAGGGACTGACAACTGGTTTGCACGTTGTATATACGGGTTTACTGGTGTTAGCAGTAATCAGTTTTGTTTTCATTTGCTTTATGCCCAAAAAAACTGATGAATAGTTGTTGCGAGTAATCCTTCAGTCTGCTAAAGTAAGTTCAATATAACATTTAGGGGGAATAACAAAAATGAAAATGATGGATGCAAATGAAATTATCAGTTTTATTTCGAATAGCAAAAAAAGTACACCTGTAAAGGTATACATAAATGGGCTGCAGCTTGATAAATTGAATTATCCCGATTCCATTCAAGCGTTTGTTGAAAGTAAAAGCGGTGTATTGTTTGGGGAATGGGAAGAGGTTCAGGCCTTTTTAATAGGCAATGAAGATGCCATTTCCGATTTCGTTGTGGAGAATGACCGCCGTAATTCAGCTATTCCTTTACTTGATTTAAAAGGAGTTAATGCTCGTATAGAACCGGGCGCAGTAATTCGTGATCAAGTATCGATTGGTAATGGAGCTGTTATTATGATGGGGGCAATGATCAATATTGGGTCCGTAGTAGGTGAGGGGACGATGATTGATATGAATGCCGTGCTAGGCGGACGTGCTACCGTAGGGAAAAACTGCCATATTGGTGCAGGTACCGTACTTGCCGGTGTTATCGAGCCTCCATCAGCTAAACCTGTAGTTATCGAGGACGATGTTGTAATCGGTGCGAATGTCGTAGTATTAGAAGGGGTAACAGTCGGAAAAGGTGCAATTGTAGCTGCTGGAGCAATTGTGACAAAGGATGTAGCTCCAAATACATTAGTGGCGGGTACACCAGCGAAAGTTCTTAAAGAAATCGATCAGAACACTAAATCCAAAACGGAAATCAAACAAGAATTACGTAAATTAGATAATTAAAGCAGGGCAGGGTGCAGCTATGAAATTATCCGCTTTACAGAAAATCAGAAGAAATCTGCATCAGATTCCAGAATTAGGGTTTCAAGAGGTTAAAACACAAACCTTGTTGCTTGAGAAAATTAGAGCATTACTGACGGAACGAGTGGAAGTAAAGGTATGGCGTACAGGAATCCTTGTTCGGGTTGCCGGAACCAATCCAACCAAAACAATTGGTTTCCGTACAGATATTGATGGATTGCCAATCATGGAACAAACGAATTATTCATTTAAATCATTGCATGAAGGGAAAATGCATGCGTGCGGTCACGATTTTCATATGACAATTGCGCTTGGGGCTTTACACCATTTGATTGAGCATCCGATTAACGATAATGCTGTATTCCTTTTTCAGCCTGCCGAAGAGGGCCCTGGTGGTGCACTGCCAATGCTTAAGTCAGATGAGTTTTTAAAATGGAAACCTGATGTGATTTTTGCATTACACATTGCACCTGAGCTTCCAGTGGGAACTGTTTCCAGTAAACCGGGCTTGTTGTTTGCAAACACGAGTGAATTATTTTTAGACTTTACTGGGAAGGGCGGACATGCTGCATATCCACATTTAACGAAGGACATGACAGTTGCGGCAAGTAATTTTGTCGTACAATTGCAGCAAATTGTTTCGCGTGGGCTGAACCCATTAGAGAGTGCCGTTATAACAATTGGCAAAATGGAAAGCGGATTTGTTCAAAATGCAATCGCAGAAACAGCACGTTTGGAAGGTACGATAAGAACTGGTGATCCAAATACAATTGAAATGATTAAGGAGAAATTAGAGGCAATGATCCGCGGTTTTGAAAGAATACATGACTGTTCCATTTCAATTGATTATGGATCAAATTATTATCAGGTATATAATGAACAGAAATACGTAGATAAGTTTAGAGATTTGGCTGAGAAAATTGGCGTAACCTTTCAAGAAGCGAATGCAGCAATGACGGGTGAAGACTTTGGTTATATGCTAAAAGAAATTCCTGGTTTTATGTTTTGGCTCGGTGTCGATTCACCATATGGACTGCATAATTCAAAACTGCAACCAAAAGAAGAAGCCCTTGAAATAGGGGTAAAAACAGTCACTAAAATTTTCCGATCATTTTAGTGTGATAGTCCGACCTATAACTTTACTTTAACCTGGATCCATTCTGCATACATTTTTTCTTTCAGGAAAAACTACACACGAAAACTTTAATGTATGTAGAGGAGGTAGATTGTATGGCTAGAATCGGAGTAGAGGAAACACTTACAGATGTAAAAGATGCACTTATGGAAAAAGGATATGAGGTAGTAACTCTCGGTTCTGAACAAGACACAGCTTATTGCGACTGCTGTGTTATATCTGGTCAGGATGAAAATGTGATGGGAATGCAGGAAACTAGTATTGCAGGACCAGTGATTGACGCACGGGGCTATAATGCAGAAGAAATCTGTCAGATGGTAGAACAAAAGCTGAAGTAACTGTCATATAAATAAAAAACCCAGCTCTTATTATTTGAGCTGGGTTTTATACTATTATTATTTTGTTACTTTTTGTACAAATACTTGGTGCGGGAATGGGATATCGATATTATTTTTGTCAAAGGTTTCTTTTATTCGTTTTCTCATATCCCGTTCACAGCCAAATTGTGCACCATTCTCTGTTTGTCCAACAACACGCAAGACAACATCAGAAGAACCAATACTTTGAACACCTAATACATTAGGACCGTCTTTAAAGCGTTCATCCGCTTGAAACTCAGCACACACTTGCTCAAGAACAACAATTGCCTCATCAATTTTGTCATCATAGCTAATTCCAATGTCGACTAGTGCACGCATGTTTCCGCGTGAATGATTTGCAACGCCTGCTATTTGCCTATTAGGAACAAAATTCAATGTCCCATCAAAACTGCGGATTTTTGTCGTACGTAAGCCAACTTCTTCACAAATTCCATCAAATCCGCCAGCAGTTACATAATCATCCACTTCAATTTGACGTTCCAATAGGATAAAAAATCCTGTAACAATGTCGCTGACAAGTCCTTGGGCACCAAATCCGATTGCCAACCCAATAATTCCTGCACCTGCCAAAAGTGGTCCAATATTAATGTCAAGAGTTCCAAGGATCATGACAAGTAATATAAAAATCATTACATAAGCAAATAAATTCGTTAAGAGTTTCTCTAACGTTTTCATCCTGCTAGGTGATAGCTTTTCATTTTTCCCGGCCTTTTGCAGTGATTTCTCAATAATTTTCTTTCCAATCGGAACAAGGATAATAAAACCTATAATGATTAATCCTATTTGCAGGGCAACTGGCAATAAAGCATTTAAAATTCCGCCCAAATCAAAATTTAAACCATCTTTAAAAATATCCATATGTAGACTCCTCTCAATGCTCATTTTTCTATGATAGCGAAAGTGAAACCCTTTATCAATAAATACCCTATTATGTAGGCACTTAAACATTAATCAGTACTCTATTCTCAATTAGTAGACAAATTACTAGTTCGAGTGTTAGGGTAGTATAGTGTTTATGATTATAGACTTCATATTTTGTGATTATTCTGTTTAAAATGAAGTGATTAGGACATACTAAAAGACGATTGTTTCAGGTAATTGACGATATTGTGAATATTAATTGACCTTTTTAAATTAATTATCATTTAATATTGACTAGTATTAAGTGATTGTCTATAATCTGTTATGGACATTAAATTATTACACGCTGGAGGGATTACATATGGCAGAAAGAATGGTAGCAAAACAAGCTCCTCGTTTTGAAATGGAAGCAGTAATGCCAAATAAAGAGTTTGGAAAAGTAAGTTTAGAAGAAATCATGAAAGAAGATAAATGGACAGTATTATTTTTCTATCCAATGGACTTCACATTCGTTTGTCCAACAGAAATTACAGCAATGTCTGATCGCTATGATGAATTTGAAGACTTAGATGCAGAAGTAATTGGCGTGTCAACGGATACTATTCATACACATAAAGCTTGGATTAATACAAGCCGTGATGATAATGGATTAGGTGAATTACAATATCCATTAGCTGCTGATCATAATCATGCAGTTTCTAGAGATTATGGTGTATTAATTGAAGAAGAAGGTATTGCATTACGTGGATTATTCATCATTAATCCAGAAGGTGAATTACAATATCAAACAGTTTTCCATAACAACATTGGTCGTGATGTTGATGAAACATTACGTGTATTACAAGCACTTCAAACTGGTGGCTTGTGCCCAGCTAACTGGAAACCTGGCCAAGAAACACTTTAAAAATTATTAACATATTAATAGTTAAAGGAGCTGACTTCACTAAAAATTAGACAAGATTTTTTCTGTGGGTTGGCTTCTTTTTGAATCAAAAGTGAAATGGGCATGTATGGCTCGAATAAACATACTCATTAGGCAACACAACCCGGAAATTTTGTATGTTTCGTGCAGCTTGCCCATGAAGCTGGGTATTCTATGAAGATACAGCGGGAGGAAAAGAAAATGAAATTAAGAGATCAAATGCCTGAACTTGACGGCGCTACGGAATGGTTTAATAGCAATCCGATTCAAAAGAGTGATTTAATTGACAACAAACCTACATTAATTCATTTCTGGTCAGTTAGTTGTGGACTTTGTAAAGAAGCAATGCCGAACGTAAATGAATTTAGAGATGAGTATAAGGAAGATCTCAACGTGATTGCCGTTCATATGCCGCGTTCCGAGAAGGATCTAGACCTTGATCAAGTAAAAAGCGTTGCAGCGGAACATGATATTACACAGCCGATTTTCGTGGATAATGACCATACATTAACAGATGCATTTGATAACAAATATGTACCAGCATACTATGTGTTCGATGAGGAAGGTAAATTAAGACATTTCCAAGCTGGCGGCGGCGGTATGAAAATGCTGCGCAAACGTGTGAATCGTGTATTGGGCAATACAGAGAAAAAATAAAGATGCAATTCACTTTTTTAAAGTGCAAATCAAAAGTATTCAGTATTCACATAACATAATAAATAACAGCAAAAAAGCAGGGCATTCGAATTGCTCCTGCTTTTTTTGTTGCTTCAAACTTACTTAGAGAATAGTCAGGACGGTAATGAAGGACAATTTTAAAGAAAACGTAATTGTATAGGTTTATTTAATGTATTGGTGCTTATATGTTTGCACAACAAAAAACGACCTAATTAAAATGGATTTCGTTGTTATGTTAGGGGTACGAAAATTATAACTTCTCCTACCCATTTACTCTGCTTTCACCCTTTTAAAAATTTTTTAAAAAATTAAGCAAAAAGAGTAGCAATTTATTTCGGAACCCGTTATATTAGTAATTACGTAAAAACATGAGGAGGGAAGAAATTGGATACATTTAAAAGATTAAAGCAATTTTATTGGCCATTTAGAAAATACTTTTTCTGGTCATTGTTTTTTCTAGTTTTTGTAACTGCGATAACTGTAGTGTATCCAATCATTTTACAGCAAACAATCGATGAGGTTGTACTGAAGGATAGATACAACATTATTCCTTACATTGCACTGGCGTTTTTGATTGTGATGATTGTAAAAGGATTTGCTACGTATCTTCATCAATATTTAGGGGATTTATTCGGTATTACATCTGTTTATACAATGCGTGATGCATTATATGAAAAACTCCAAGTATTATCATTTAAATACTATGATAATGCCAAGACAGGGGATTTAATGTCGAGACTGACTGCGGATGTTGAAGGATTCCGCTTTTTTTTATCGGTCGGATTTGCCGAGGTTGTTCGAATAACATTATTGATTCTTTTTAGTTTAAGTGTCATGTTTTATTTTTCGGTTCCGTTAACAATCGTAACGATGGCTGCCATGCCTTTTTTGGCTGTAGTTGTTTTTCGCTTCGATAAGCGCGTGCATCCTGCATTTAGAAGTATTCGAAAATCGTTCGGCAACTTGAATACAAGGGTTCAAGAAAACATAAGCGGGATGAACACGGTAAAGTCATTGTCCAGGGAAGGCTTTGAGATTGATAGGTTTTCAAGCAGTAATGGCACATATAAACAAAATTACATTAAAACTTCAGAATTATGGGCAAAATTCTTCCCGTTAATGGAGTTTATTGGAAACGTTTGTGCTGTCGCGCTTCTTGCATTTGGTGGTTACCTAGTTATTGATGGAAAGGTAACACCCGGGGAATTAGTGGCGTTCTTTAGTCTAGTATGGTATATTCTTGGGCCGCTTATGAACCTAGGCTTTGTCATTAACTTATTTTCACAGGCAAAAGCGTCTGGGGAGCGGTTAATTGAGATTTTAGATGCCAAAGAGGATATTGTTGAGAAAGAGCATGCAATTAATACACCAATCAAAGGTCACGTAACATTTAAGGATGTTACATTAACGTATACGGAAAATGACGATTCAGCTTTAAAGAATATTTCATTTGATGCTCATCCTGGAAAAGTGATTGGACTAATTGGTGCAACAGGTTCAGGTAAAACAAGCATTACACAATTGATCACCCGCTTTTATGAACCGGAAAAGGGAGAAGTGTTAGTTGATGGAAAACCTGTTTCAGACTATCAATTAAAGTCTTTACGTAAACATATCGGATTTGTACTGCAAGAACCTTTTTTATTTTCAACATCAATTCGGGAAAATATTTCATACGGAAATCCCGACATGTCGGATGAACAAATCATTGATGCTGCAAAGCGAGCACAAGCACACGAGTTTATAATGGAAATGCCTAAAGGATACGACACGATGTTAGGCGAGCGGGGCATGGGACTGTCAGGTGGGCAAAAGCAGCGGATTGCAATTGCCAGGGCTATTTGTATTAATCCAAGTATTTTAGTATTGGACGATGCTACATCAGCAGTTGATATGGAAACGGAATTCAAAATTCAAAAGGCGTTAAAAGAGGTTATGGTAGGAAGAACATCGTTTATTATTGCCCATCGGATATCTTCGTTAAAGCACGCGGACGAAATATTAGTGCTTGAGGATGGGAAAATTTTTGAACGTGGTACACACGAACAGCTGTTGAATAACAATGGACCGTATCAGCGTATTTATGATATTCAATATCAGGATCGTGAAGCAATTATGAATGGTGTCAGCTAAGGGGGGATTCAAATTGGCTAAAGTAAAAAATAAACCAGCAAAAAGCCGGCATCTTAAACGGTTTTATTATACTGTTGATCAAGCTGTAGATAAACCATTTAACTGGAAGCAAATGTGGCGTTTGCTGGAATATATAAAACCATATTCCAAAACCTATCTGCCAGGAGCTATCATTGCAATGCTGATTTCAACTGCTGTCAGGTTAGTCGTTCCGATAATAATAGGGAAGGTTGCTCTTGATGTCGCAATATACAATAAAGATACAACACTGCTTACGTATCTTGTTCTTGGAATTGGTTTCTTGTATTTATTAAACTATATCAGTAATATATTAAGAATTAAATGGGTAAATATATTAGGCCAAAATGTTATTTATGATATCAGACAGCATTTATTTTCCCATGTCCAGCGGCTTTCTCATCGGTTTTTCGATTCTAGGTCAGCGGGCTCTATCCTTGTACGAATAATGAACGATATTACATCACTGCAGGAGCTTTTTACAAATGGAATTATTAACTTACTAATGGATGTCGTTACATTAACGGGTATAATCGTAATTTTGTTAGTGCTAAGTCCAAAATTGGCATTGGCAATAATGGTCGTTTTACCAATTATGTTCTATATTTCAACAAAGCTCAGGCGGAATATTCGTCGGTCATGGCAAAATGTAAGAATTCAGCAATCCCGCCTAAATTCTCATTTGAATGAAGGCATTCAAGGAATCAGGATTACCCAGTCTTTTTCACAGGAACAGGAAAACGCTGAATACTTTAATGGAGTTAATGAGGATAATTTTGAAAGCTGGAGAATCGCTTCGAAAAAGAGTGCATTGTTTCGTCCATTTGTTGAGATGAGCAATGCAATTGGAACGATTATATTAATCACATATGGTGCATATTTGATTCTTTATGGCGGAATTGAAATTGGAACCTTTGTTGTATTTGCGTTTTTCTTAGGAATGTTTTGGGAGCCTATATCAAGGCTTGGGCAGATGTATAACCAGCTGCTAATGGCAATGTCGGCATCGGAAAGAATATTTGAATTTCTAGACGAACAGCCAAATGTTAAGGATAAAGAGGATGGATTTGAGTTTACAGATATGAAAGGGGAGATTGAATTTGATCGTGTTCAATTCTCCTATGAAGAAGACCGTATTGCTTTACATGAAATATCGTTAGACATTAAGCAAGGTCAAACCATTGCACTTGTTGGTCATACTGGCAGTGGAAAATCAACTATCGCAAATCTGATAAGCCGATTTTATGATCCGACAAAAGGAACTGTTTCCATTGATGGGCATAATTTAAGAGATGTAAAGTTGGATAGTTTACGGCAGCAAATTAGCGTCGTGCTTCAGGATACATTTATTTTTTCTGGAACAATTATGGAAAATATCCGCTTTGGAAGGCCAAATGCTACTGATGATGAGGTTCTAAAAGCAGCTAAGGTTGTTGGAGCTGATGAATTTATCAGTCGCTTAGCAAACGGATACAACACAGAAGTAGAAGAGCGTGGAAATATATTGTCAGCTGGTGAGCGGCAGCTTTTATCATTTGCAAGAGCGCTTCTTGCGGATCCGCGAATATTGATTCTAGACGAAGCTACGGCAAGCATTGATACAGAAACAGAAGTAAAAATCCAGACTGCACTTGGCAAATTATTAAAGGGAAGAACCGCAATCATTATTGCACATAGACTTTCTACTATACGTGAAGCAGATGAAATATTTGTTTTGCAGCACGGAAAAGTGTTGGAGCATGGTAATCATCAACAATTAATGAGTCAACACGGTGAATATTTTGATTTAGTAAAATCACAGTTTCAAATGTTGGATGCAATGTAAATTTAAATTGATAGAAATAGCTGGTACAAAAGTAAAAGTATTTTAGTCGAAGAGAAATCCGAACTATGAATTCTTCCATTAGAATTTGAATTAGTTCGGATTTTTCTTTTTGGTAGTCGTAATCCCTACAGCGAATTGTCCGTAAACTGCGAAGTAAATATTACATTTTGCGATGCTCTTCGATTCCGCAGCCCGTATACACTTCACTTTCCGTGGGCGGCTGATGAGCCTCCTCGTGCTTACGCGCTCCGGGGTCTCACCGATGCCTCATCTCCCACAGGAGTCTCCGTGTATACGGGCTGCTAGTAAGTGCATATGCATATTTACGTGATACTTTGTTTTACATAAATAAAAGGAATTATTAAGCAAAACATCTGTGATACAAGTGTTATAATAATACCACTAACTAGAGTTGATATCTTATCATACACTTTTCCAGCCCGGAGCGATTCCGGACGGCGACCCGAGAATATTACGTCGCAGTTTACGTCAACTTTATATTAAGATCCTGCTGTTGAATAAGTACGTTCTAAACATTCTAGCCGTAACTATTTCCCTATTGAGCAAACATTTGAGTAATTATCGTTCCCCTTATGCTTAGTATAGTTAATTTGATAGGGTAGACCTTATCGTTATATAATTATCCAATAGAATATGGTAGACTATATAGAAGTAATTTGGATCATGGAGGAAACAGGATGAAACGAGAATTTGCGGTAATAGGATTAGGGCGATTTGGTGGAAGTATCTGCCGTGAATTAAGTATGGAAGGTATGGAAGTATTAGCAATTGATAATGACGAAGATAAAGTTAACGAGTTCAAAAACATTGCATCGCATGCCGTAATAGCAGATTCCACCGATGAAGCAACATTAAAGGAGTTAGGTATTAAAAACATTGATCATGTAATTGTAGCAATTGGAGATAACATTCAGGCAAGCATTTTAACAACAGTTGTTTTAACGGACTTGGGCATTGAAAAAATTACTGTTAAAGCACAAAATGATTACCATGAAAAGATTTTAAACAAAATTGGCGCAGATCAGGTGGTCCATCCAGAACGGGATATGGGTAAACGGATTGCGCATAATATTATTTCAAATAACATTCTTGATTATCTGGAATTATCTGATGATCATAGTATTGTTGAAGTAAAAGTAGGAGAAAAAATGGTTGGAAAATCATTAATTGATTTGGATATTCGAGCTAATTACGGTTGTAACGTTGTGGCGATTAAACAAGGGAAGGATATTAATGTGTCTCCAAGTGCAGATGATGCATTGAGGGAAGATGATATATTAATAGTCATCGGCGCAGATAAAGATATATCCCGATTTGAAAAACATTTAGTAGTAGAGGATAAATAAATGCTTTTAAAAACCTGTGGAAACAGGTTTTTTTTTGTGAATAAAAGGTAATGGAATAATGAGAATGTGATTGAAAGAAAGGGTGTGTATACATTTGTTTGAAAAACGAACTGGAGAAATACTTACAGATCTTCTAATTGATTGGAGGGTTGAGCATATTTATGGAATGCCTGGGGATTCAATTAATGAGTTTGTTGATGACCTCAGAAAAGTAAAGGATTATATAGATTTTATACAAATTCGCCATGAGGAAGTGGGAGCATTAGCGGCAAGCTCTTATGCAAAATTGACTGGGAATCTTGGTGTTTGTTTATCTATTGCAGGGCCGGGTGCAGTTCACTTATTAAATGGTTTATATGATGCTAAGGAAGATGAAGTACCGGTACTGGCAATTGTTGGCCAAGTAACGTCAGCTAATGTTGGTACAAATGCATTTCAAGAGATTAATCTAGAAAAATTACTTGAAGAAGTCTCTGTATTTAACAGGCGTGCTGAGTCTGCCGAACAATTGCCTGATATGTTAAACATGGCTATCAGAACTGCATATGCTGAAAAAGGTGTTGCTGTACTGATTGTTCCTGATGATCTATTTGCTGTTAAACAGAATTACAATAAAAAATTAACTGCACAGGGATTTACCAAACCAACAAAGATCCCCGATCAGGAATCTATTCAAAAGGCAGTTCAATTGCTCAATCAAGCAAAAAAACCTGTAATATTGGCTGGAAGAGGTGCAAAAGACGCTAGAAGTGAGCTTATTGAATTTGCAGAGCAGATTAAGGCCCCGGTTGTATTAAGTCTGTTAGGTAAAGGAATTTTACCAGATTATCATGAGTTAAATTTAGGTCAGCATGGTCAGATTGGCACAAAACCTGCCTACCAAGCTATCATGGAAGCTGATTTATTGCTTTTAATCGGTACTTCTTTTCCATATCGTGAGTTTTTGCCACAGGATACGAAGGCGATTCAATTGGAAATTAATGCTGAAAAGATCGGAAATATTTATCCAATTACGAACGGTTTATGCGGTGATGTCAATGAAATGCTACCTATGCTCACATCGCTACTTAAGGAAAGGACAGATCGTTCATTTCTGAATAAATATCAGGGCAAAATGAGAAAATGGCATATTCAAATGCAAAAGGAGAAAAAAGAAGAAACTAATCCAATTCAAGCTCCACAGGTAATGTATCAATTGGAAACGGTTGTTGAGAAAGATGCTGTTATAGCCTGTGATGTAGGAAACGTAACAGTATGGACAACACGATTCTTCCCGTTTACGAATCAAAAATTTCTTATTTCCGGCAAACTAGCTTCTATGGGTTCTGGATTACCTGGAGCAATTGCATCTCAATTAGCGTATCCAGAAAAACAGGTGGTCGGTATTTGTGGTGATGGCGGCTTTACAATGGTTATGCAAGACTTCGTTACAGCAGTTAAATATAATTTACCGATTAAATTAATTATTTTAAATAACAGTAAACTTGGTATGATTAAATACGAGCAAGAAGAAATGGGTAATCTTCATTACAAAACAGACTTAGGAGAGATTGACTTTGCGGCATTTGCTGATGCATGTGGTGGGGATGGTTTTCGGGTTGAAAAACAGGAAGAGCTGGCCAATGTTATGAAACAAGCTTTCACATCAAACAAAGCAACCATTATTGATGTAGTAATAGAAGATCAGGCTCCATTACCAGGGAAAATAACATATGATCAAGCAATTACGTATAGTCAATATTTAATTAAAGCATTTTTCACAAATAATAAAGTGGAATTCCCAAATATGAAAGAATCAATTAGAAGGTTAATGTAAAGATAAGCTGATATTTATTTTTCAAAAGGTAGGTTGTTTCGGATTTGTGCTCGGGTTTGCGATTACTCGCCACGCTAAAAACATTAGTAACCACAGTACAATGGGGTTGCAACTGCAATTCTTCATAACGAGGAAAATTGACCTGTGGATTTAGGTCCACTGCATTTAGTGATGCCGAAAATAGTGAAGTAGTGTAATAAGGTTATATATATCTAAACCATCTTCAAAGCACGACGTATCAAGGGTTTTATATTAATAATTGAAAAACGAATCGTTATTTTCATACATTCGCTGTGTATCATTTTGTGCCTGGACATTCTGTTCACGCTGATTCTTAGTACCGTTATACGATGTATCAAATGATTGTCCGTTCCTTTTAGCATTACGATCATAAAGGAGTGCAACAACAAATACGACAGCAATTGGAACGATAATATAAAGCCAAAGCATGAAATCAACTCCTAGTATAGAATAAGGGATGACATCGTTTTATAAGTATCATCATAAAATAGTTTATGTTAATGCTTATATTATAATGTCATCCCAATTAATTTGAAAGATAGGCCAACTGTCAATGGAACCTAATTTGCGTCATTGACTCCTGGCCGCAAACCTGTGAATTAAACTTCCATAATAATTGGTAGTACCATTGGTCTGCGTTTTGTTTTTTCATAGAGGAATGGTGCAATTGTATCTGTAATTTCATTCTTAATTTCAGACCATTGTGTTGTTCTGCGATCCATAACCTTCGTTAAATGTGCAGAAACGAGTTTTTGTGCCTCATTAATCAGATCTTCTGACTCTCTCATGTAGACAAATCCACGTGAAATAATATCTGGCCCCGCAGAAATTTTAAATTCTTTCATGTTAATGCTTACCACAACAATAACTAGGCCTTCTTCAGATAGTATACGTCTGTCACGTAACACAATATTTCCGATATCACCAATACCGCTGCCATCAACATAGACAGATCCAGAAGGAATTTTACCGGCAATAGTTGCGTTGTCTTTACCCAAGGACAGTACATCACCATTATCCATTATAAAAGAATTTGCAGGATCTATACCACATAATTTAGCAAGCTTTGTATGCTCCTTTTGCATGCGGTATTCACCATGGATAGGCATGAAGTACTTTGGATTAATCAAGCGCAGCATTAGTTTCTGCTCCTCTTGACTTCCATGGCCTGACGTATGAATATTAGTAAGTTTACCGTGAATGACGTCTGCGCCAGCACGGTACAATTTATTAATTGTGCGACTGACACTGATTGTATTTCCAGGGATTGGAGATGAAGAAAATACAACCGTGTCACCAGGGATAATTTGGATTTGTCTATGTGTACCATTTGCAATACGTGATAAAGCTGCCATCGGTTCCCCTTGAGATCCAGTACAAAGAATGGTTACCTCTTGTGCAGGGAGACGATTAATTTGGTTAGCATCAATAAAAGTTTCCTTTGGTGCATTAATGTAACCTAATTCTCGTCCAATCGTGATGGAAGACTCCATACTGCGGCCAAAAACTGCAATTTTACGATTAAATTTAACTGCAGCTTCAACTACTTGCTGTAAACGAAAGATGTTAGAAGCAAAAGTTGCAAAAATAATTCTGCCATTCGTTTTGCTGAAAATGTCATTGATACTGCCGCCAACCACACGTTCAGACATTGTAAATCCAGGCACTTCACTATTTGTACTGTCGGAAAGTAAGCAAAGTACGCCTTCTTTACCTATTTCTGCCATCTTTGTTAAATTTGCTGGCTCTCCAACTGGAGTAAAATCAAATTTAAAATCGCCAGTATGAACGATATTCCCAGGAGGGGTTTTGACAACGATACCATACGAATCCGGGATACTGTGTGTTGTACGGAAAAAGGCAACAGATGTTTTACGGAATTTAATAACATCATCTTCTCCGATAACATTTAATTTAGCGTTTCTTAATAGACCATGCTCGTCTAATTTATTTCTGATTAATCCGATCGCGAGTTTTCCAGCATATATTGGTACATTAATTTCACGTAGAAGGTAAGGGATGCCCCCTATATGATCTTCATGACCATGTGTAACAATTAAACCTTTTATTTTATCTTGGTTTTGTACCAGGTAGGTATAATCAGGAATAACATAATCAATGCCAAGCAATTCATCTTCCGGAAATTTAATTCCAGCATCGATTAAAATTATCTCATCTTGAAATTGCACACCATACGTGTTTTTTCCAATTTCCCCTAGACCGCCTAGTGCAAAAACTGCTGTCTGATCATTTTTTACAAATTTCATAAGATTACACAGACTCCAGCATAAAATGTTCAGATTGTTTTTCGTATGCTAAATGGGCCTCATCTAGCACTTGGATAAACTCGATATTAAGATTGCGATCTAATAGCTTGGTTCGTACTTCTTTTTCGGATTCTGCCTCAACATAGAGACTTTTTGTGCGTTCTCTTACAGGAATTTCTTGTTTCAGCTCCTGATATAATACTTTGTAAATCATTCCATCTCTCCTAACTTCTTCTTTATTCTTTTTTAATGATTACTGAATAGAGCTGACGATAAAACGAACAGCTAGTATGAAAGAAATTTTTCTCTATTGTAAGTTATCTATTTCCGCTCGTCAGTCATCATCACTTAATTTTCCAGCTAAACGTTCAGCGATTAGTGGATTTCTATTTCCGACAATAATTCGCTTACGCTATACCTTCAATTCCGCAGCATGGTTAAATTTCGTATGATATCGTAATTACTGTGTGATTGGTGACATTAATGGTAGTCTTTTTTACAAGTAGTTGGTACACGTCCTTGGCCTAAAAAATCCTTCCAGCGTTTTTTCAGCTTTTCTTTTAGGCGTTTTAACATGGTATTTCGTCTCCTTTCAAATAGTAAGAAAAGCAAAAACGTTCTACCGATCCAATCCCTCTTATTTATAGTATAGTACTGTTTGAGGAATTTTGAAATAAAAATACTATATTTGTGTAAAAAAAGATTAATTTTTACTATAATATATGCTTGTTAGCTGAAACTTTTCATTTACGGATATTTTTTACTGAGAAACTGATTATTATGCAGTACTGTTTTTGTACATCCTAATATATTGCTTTTCATTTCGTGTTTTTTAAATCAATCAGTGTTATTCTTCTGTTCGCAGTGAAAAGTGAATGTATCGTAAATAATGGTTAATTTATGAAACAAAGGGGTTTGAAAGATGGATAAAAAAATTGTCTTTTTTGATATTGATGGAACGTTGGTTGATTTTGATAAAAAAATTCCTTTATCAACAAAGGTTGCTATACAACAGCTGAAGGAAAATGGTGTTTATGTTGCTATTGCTACTGGTCGGGCGCCATATATGTTTGAAAATATTCGAAAAGAGCTTGGTATTGAGTCGTTTGTAAGTTTCAATGGGCAGTATGTCGTATTTGAAGGGCAATTAGTGTATGATAACCCTTTAGGGCAAGAAGAATTGAAACGTCTGTATAATGCTTCATTAGCTGGTGACTATCCGATGATATTTATGGGTGCTGAAGAAATGCGTGCATCACAAGGGGACAGTAAATATATTAAAGAAAGCTTTGATAGCTTGAAATTCAACTATCCTGATGTAGACCCTGAATTTTATGACGATAGATCTATCTATCAAGCACTTTTGTTTTGTGAGCGCGATGCGGAAAAAGCCTTTCAAAACGTACACACAAGTTTCCGATTCCTTCGTTGGCACGATTTATCTTGTGATATCATGCCAGATGGTGGTTCAAAAGCAATTGGTGTTCAAAAGCTAATTGAAGCTAGCGGATTAAAAGTTAATGATACGTATGCATTTGGGGATGGATTGAACGATATAGAAATGATAGAGGAAATTGGTACAGGTATTGCAATGGGAAATGCTGTACACGAATTGAAAAAAATTGCTGACTATGTAACAGCCGATGTTGGTGAAGAAGGTATTTACAAAGCACTAAAGCATTTGCATTTAATCTAATAAGAAACAGCCTGGTACAAAAGTGTTTTAACCAAAATAAAATCCGAACATAGTTGGTGCATACATACCGCTGCGGAAATACACTACGCTTTCCGCGGGCTGCCCCTGAGCCTACTCTGAGCTATCGCTCTACGTAGTCTCACCTAGGCTTTTCATCCTGCCGGAGTCTCCGTGTATTTCCTTCTGTAGTATGGTGAAATGTTCGGCTTTGGATTAAACAATTTAGTTATGTCCCAGCTTCTTTAAATAAGGTTCATTCTATTGCCTTTGCATTTTCTGGTATGTGAAACGGATTGTCATTATGAATGTGATCATAAAACATAACCCCATTCAGATGATCGATTTCATGTTGAAAGACTATAGCAGCATAATCACGCAGACGCAGTTTCAGGTCATTGCCATCTATGTCAGTTGCTTTAACCGTAATACGTGCATAGCGCGGAACATATCCTTCAACATTCCGATCTACCGACAGACAGCCTTCACCGCCGGATAAGTAAGCTTTTTCAACGGAATGGCTGACAATACGAGGATTGATTAATCCGTAAGAATAGTGTTTACCTTTAAAATCCTCAAAATGAACTGCTGCCATTCGTTTATTAATACCTAGCTGGGGCGCAGCTAATCCTACACCAGGTCTAAGATCATATTCACAGGCGATGTTATCATCCTGGCTATTTTTTAAGAATTCAAGCATATCCTGTAATAGCGTTTTCTCTTCATCTGTTGGTGGAAGGCTCACGTCTTCAGCAACTGTGCGTAATGACGCATGTCCTTCACGAACAATATCCTTCATTGTTAACACGTATTCCACTCCTCATCTGTGCATGGTTACTAATAATTTATCATAAGCGATTTCATATGTTCCATTCAATGATTTTATCATATTTAATCCTATTAATTCATAAAATTGATATAGGACAAGCTAATCTATTGTGCGAGAGCATGTAACATTTCACATATGTTATATTGTTACATATTAAATATCTTTACAATCGCAGCAATGAACGAAGGAGGAAGATCAAGTGATTCGAAAAAAAGCAATCGTAATTCTGGCTATATTATGCATCATACTATTATCTGCTTGTACAGGTGCATCAACGAAAGACGAAATTTATGATCACTTGGAGAAGGCAGTTACACTGGAAGATGCTTTTGAGAAACAACAGGATTCTATTGTTGAATTGGAAAAAGAAGAGCAGCAATTGTATAGTCAGATAATTGATCTTGGTATGGATGAATTTGATAAAATAAAACAGCTTTCAAAGCAGGCAATTGAATCAATTGAAAAACGAACGGATAAAATAAAGCTTGAAAAAGAAAGTATCGATGCTTCTAAAGAGGAATTCCAAGAAATTAAAGAGCTGATTGCTGATCTGGAGGAAGATAAGGTCAGGAAGAAAGCAAATGAAATGTATGATGTTATGATGAATCGTTACGAAGCATATGAGAAACTCAATAATGCGTACAATAACTCATTAAAGCTGGAGAAGGAACTGTATACCATGCTTCAGGATAAAGACATGAAGCAAGAGAAGTTAACTGATCATATTTCTAATATAAATGAAAGCTATCAAAAGGTATTGGATGCTAATGATAAATTTAATGCATCAACAACTGATTATAACGCATTAAAGAAGGAATTCTATGATCTAGCAGGTATCGATGTAAAATATGAAGCAGATGTACCAGACAGTAAAGGTGGAAAACAAGGGGAATAACGCTTTTTAGCAAGGGACTGCCCTTCGCTATATAACGTGCGGGTAACGTTATATGGCGGAGGGCAGTCCCTTTTTATGCAGAACTAATACAGTTTTAATGATTTACTGTAACAGATTAAAGTGTTTAGCTGTTTTTGGCTAGAAATGATAATTTATTTAAAAGAAATACAAACAAAGTAATTGACCAATATGATATGTTGAGCTAAACTCTAATTAGATTATGAATTGTACCAATAATTTTTGCGAAATGAATGTAACAGTTTATGAAATTAATATTAATAATGATTTATATGAATCCAAACAGGGTACAAGAATAAGAGCAAAAAAGGTACAGATTTTTTCATATTTTGGGAAGGCTAGAAAGGAAAATACCAAAACGGATGTAAAGAAAGGAAGAGGTGAACTATTTTGAAACACGTACTTGATAGTGTTGAGAGTCAGTTCGAAATGTTCCAAATTCTAAATGAAGATGGGAAGATTGTTAATAAAGATGCATTGCCTGATCTTTCAGATGATGATTTGAAAGAGCTTATGCGCAGAATGGTTTATACTCGTATATTAGATCAGCGTTCAATCGCGTTAAATCGCCAGGGACGCCTTGGATTTTATGCACCGACGGCTGGACAGGAAGCGTCCCAGCTTGGCAGTCAGTTTGCTTTGGAAAAAGAAGATTTTATTTTACCAGGATATCGTGATGTGCCACAGCTTATTTGGCATGGTCTTCCACTATACCAGGCATTCTTGTTCTCTAGAGGGCATTTCCATGGCAACCAATTTCCGGAGGGCGTAAATGCATTAAGCCCACAAATAATTATTGGTGCTCAATACACACAAACGGCTGGAGTAGCTCTAGGAATTAAAAAACGCGGCAAAAAAGCTGTAGCTGTAACATATACAGGTGATGGCGGTACCTCTCAAGGTGATTTTTATGAAGGAATTAACTTTGCAGGTGCATTCGGTGCCCCGGCAATTTTCTTTGTTCAAAATAACTATTTCGCAATCTCGGTTCCTGTAGAAAAACAATCTGCTGCCAAAACGTTAGCACAAAAATCTGTAGCGGCAGGAATTCCTGGTATTCAAGTTGACGGAATGGATGTCCTTGCTGTTTATGCAGTGACGAAGGATGCCCGTGAACGTGCGATAAATGGAGAAGGTCCAACATTAATTGAAACATTAACCTATCGTTATGGACCACATACAATGGCTGGTGACGATCCTACTCGCTACCGCACAGATGACCTTGATAATGAATGGGAGAAAAAGGATCCGATCGTACGTTTCCGCAAATATTTGGAAGGCAAAAAATTATGGTCTGAAGAAGAAGAAAATAAAGTGATTGAAGAAGCAAAAGAAGAAATTAAAAAAGCAATTAAAAAAGCAGATGAATATCCAAAACAAAAGGTGACAGACCTTATTTCCAATATGTTTGAAGAACTTCCAGCAAATCTTCAAGAACAAATGGAAGAATATAAAGAAAAGGAGTCGAAATAAATCATGGCACAAATGACAATGGTTCAAGCAATCACCGACGCACTCCGTACAGAATTAAAAAATGATGAAAATGTGCTTGTGTATGGTGAAGATGTCGGTCAAAACGGTGGCGTCTTCCGTGTTACAGAGGGCTTGCAGAAGGAATTCGGTGAGGATCGTGTATTTGATACGCCACTAGCTGAATCTGGTATTGGCGGTATGTCTCTTGGTTTAGCTTTACAGGGCTATCGTCCAGTTCCGGAAATTCAGTTTTTCGGCTTCGTTTATGAAACTATGGACGCAATTAATGGACAAATTGCTCGTCTTCGCTACCGTTCAGGCGGTACACAGTCAGCACCTGTTACGATTCGTTCACCTTTCGGGGGCGGCGTTCACACACCAGAATTACATTCGGACTCATTAGAAGGATTAATTGCTCAACAACCAGGTATTAAAGTTGTTATTCCTTCAACACCACATGATGCAAAAGGATTATTAATTGCATCTATCCGTGATAATGATCCTGTTTTATTTTTAGAGCATTTGAAGCTTTACCGTTCATTCCGTGAAGAAGTTCCAGAAGAAGAGTATACGATTGAACTTGGGAAAGCGGATGTTAAACGTGAAGGTAAGGACGTAACTATTATTTCTTATGGTGCAATGGTTCACGCATCACTTAAAGCAGCAGAAGAATTGGAAAAAAACGATATTGATGCAGAAGTTATTGATTTACGTACAGTATCACCAATTGACATTGATACCATTATTGAATCTGTACAAAAAACAAATCGTGTTGTTTTTGTTCAAGAAGCTCAACGCCAAGCAGGTTTAGCATCACATGTTATTTCTGAAATTCAAGAACGCGCAATTTTACATTTGGAGGCGCCGATTTTACGTGTGACTGCACCAGACACAGTCTATGCATTTCCTCAAGCGGAAGATCTATGGCTGCCTGATCATAAAGACATCGTAGAAAAGGTTAACCAAGTAATCAACTTTTAATTAAATGGATGGGAGGTAGTAATAATGGCATATAATTTTAAATTGCCGGATATTGGTGAAGGGATTCATGAAGGCGAAATTGTAAAATGGTTTGTAAAAGAAGGCGACGAAGTAAAAGAAGATGATGTGCTTTGCGAAGTGCAAAACGATAAAGCTGTTGTAGAAATCCCTTCCCCAGTTGAAGGACCAGTTACAAAGGTTCATGTTGAAGAAGGAACTGTCGTCGTCGTGGGTGATACAATTATTACAATTGATGCTGAAGGCTACGAGGATGATAGTGACTCCGGCGAAACAGAAGCTAAACCAAAAGAGGAATCCAAAGAAGAAACTAAAGAAGAGCCTAAAAAAGAAGAACAATCAGATAATAAATCAAGCGATGACGCTTCACAGAAATCAGGTAAGCGTGTCATTGCAATGCCGTCTGTTCGTAAATATGCACGTGAAAATGATGTAAGCATTCAACAGGTAACAGGAACAGGAAAAAATGGACGTGTATTAAAAGAGGATATTGATAGTTATCTAAATGGTGATCAACCAGCAGAAACGGATGAAACATCAGCAGATCAACAAGAGGAAAAACAAACATCGAAACAAGTAGTACCTGAAGGGCAATATCCGGAAACTCGTGAAAAAATGAGCGGAATTCGTAAAGCTATTGCAAAAGCAATGGTTAATTCGAAAACGAAGGCTCCTCACGTTACACTAATGGACGATATCGATGTGACTGAACTTGTTGCACATCGTAAGAAATTCAAGGCTGTTGCTTTGGAACAAGATATCAAATTAACATACTTGCCATACGTTGCAAAGGCTCTTGTATCAGCATTGAAAAAATATCCAATATTAAATGCTGCCGTTAATGATGAAACAGACGAGATCGTTTATAAGCATTACTACAATGTAGGTATTGCAGCAGACACAGATAAAGGCTTGCTTGTACCTGTTGTAAAAGATGCTGATCGTAAGTCAATCTTTACTATTTCAGCAGAAATTAACGAATTGGCAGATAAAGCTAGAAGTGGTAAACTAACATCGGATGAAATGAAAGGTGCTTCAAGTACAATTACAAACATTGGTTCTGCTGGGGGACAGTGGTTTACACCTGTTCTTAATTATCCAGAAGCAGCTATCTTAGGAATTGGCCGAATTGCTGAAAAACCAGTTGTCCGTGATGGCGAAATTGTTGTCGCTCCCGTACTTGCATTATCATTAAGCTTTGACCATCGTATTGTTGATGGTGCAACAGCTCAATTAGCACTAAATCAAATCAAACGATTATTGAACGATCCACAATTAATCATGATGGAGGCGTAAATTATGGTAGTAGGAGATTTTCCAATTGAATTAGACACTCTAGTTGTTGGTGCAGGTCCTGGCGGTTACGTCGCTGCAATTCGTGCTGCACAAATGGGACAAAAAGTTACCATCGTAGAAAAAGGCGAGTTAGGCGGGGTTTGCTTAAATGTAGGCTGTATCCCATCTAAAGCGATGATTCAAGCTGGTCACTTGACTGAACATGCACACGGGAATGAAGAATTGGGCATTAAAACAGAGAACGTTTCCGTTGATTTTACAAAAGTTCAGGAATGGAAAGGGAAAGTAGTTAATAAACTCACTTCTGGTGTTGAAGGACTTTTAAAAGGTAATAAAGTAGATATTGTAAAAGGTGAAGTATATTTCGTTGATAAAAATACAGTTAAAGTAATGGATGAAAAAAATTCACAAACCTATACATTCAATAACTGTATTATCGCAACAGGTTCAACACCAATTGAAATACCAAGCTTTAAATATTCTGATCGTGTCCTTGATTCAACTGGAGCATTGAACCTAAAAGAAATTCCTATGAAAATGGTTGTTATCGGTGGTGGATACATTGGTACAGAGCTAGGTTCAGCATACGCAAACTTTGGAACTGAAATCGTTGTTTTAGAAGGTACGAAAGATATCCTTGGCGGTTTTGAGAAACAAATGACACAAGTTGTTAAAAAACGATTGAAAAAGAAAAATGTTACCATCGTTACGGAAGCAATGGCCAAAGGTGTGGAGGAATCTAAAGACGGCGTTAAAGTTACGTATGAAGCTAAAGGTAAAGAGGAATCAGTTGATGCGGATTATGTATTAGTGACAGTTGGCCGTCGTCCGAACACAGATGAAATCGGTCTTGAGCAGGTTGGTATTGATGTAGATGAAAAAGGTCTAATCAAAATTGACAAGCAATGTCGCACAAGTGTAGATAATATTTATGCAATTGGAGATATTGTTGCTGGACCTCCGCTTGCACACAAAGCTTCTTATGAAGGAAAAGTGGCAGCTGAGGCAATTAGCGGCGAGAAAGCAGAAATCGATTATATTGGAATTCCTGCAGTAGTGTTCTCAGATCCTGAGCTTGCATCTGTTGGATATACGGAAAAAGAAGCTAAAGATGCAGGATACAAGGTGAAAGCTTCTAAATTCCCGTTTGCAGCTAATGGACGCGCATTGTCTCTTAACGATACGGATGGTTTCCTGAAGCTAATTACACGTGAAGAGGATGGCTTAGTAATTGGTGCACAAGTTGCAGGTCCTAATGCAAGTGATGTTATTGCGGAAATTGGGTTAGCAATTGAAGCTGGCATGACTGCTGAAGATATTGCACTTACAATCCATGCACATCCAAGCTTAGGCGAGATCACAATGGAAGCAGCAGAAAAAGCACTTGGCATGCCGATCCATACAATGTAATAGAAACGATTAAAAGAGAGCTGTTTTTTCAGCTCTCTTTTTTCTGCAATTTTATTTTAAGAAAGCAAGCAATGTTAAACACCTATTTTTTTACAACACAAAAAGTGCAGGGCGTAACAAAAACGTATGTTACGAATACCCAATAGAAAAATCCGAACTAATACAAATTCTAATGGAAGAATTCATAGTTCGGATTTCTTTTTGACTAAAATACTATTTCCTTAGCCGCTTTTTTGGTTATTTTTTTCGCTTTAAATCAAATTGTCTCGCTTCTTCTTTAAAGGATTTTATAAGTGAGACGACGATTAAAATCATGATTATCGCAAACGGGAATGCAACAATAATGGATGCAGTTTGCAATGCATTAAGTCCACCCTGCCACAACAGAATTGCCGCAGCACCTGACTGAAGAATACCCCAAACTAATTTCACGATATTTGGTGGATATAAACTTCCTCCAGTCGTTTGCATTCCTAAAACAAATGTCGCTGAATCGGCTGATGTGATAAAGAATGTACTAATTAAAAGGATCGCCAGGATGGACATTAACGTTCCTAAAGGGAAGTGTTCTAAAACAGCGAACAAAATAATTTCTTCCCCATAATTTGGGGAATCGAGCAGTGATGCAAGGTCAACTCCCTGGAAGAACTCAAGGTTAATGGCTGAGCCGCCAAGTACCGCGAACCAAATAGCGCCAAATATAGTAGGCACTAACAATACCCCTGAGACAAATTCACGAATTGTTCTTCCTCTTGATACACGGGCAATGAATGTACCGACAAACGGTGCCCATGCAATCCACCAAGCCCAATAAAAGATTGTCCAATTGCTAAGCCATGCATTATCTGGATGGAATGGTGTCATGCGGAAGCTCATACCTGGCAGGTTTTGAATATAGCTGCCAAAGGTGCTTGTAAATATTTCCATAATAAAGTTTGTAGGTCCTGCAAATAGCATGAAAAGCATCAAGGCAATTGCAAGAACGATATTCGTATTACTTAAATATTTAATCCCTTTGTTCAAACCAGTCATGGCCGAAATTAAGTATAAAACCGTTACAATAGCAATAATGACAAATTGCAGTGTTATTGTTTTTTCAAAGCCAAATACATAGCTGAGCCCACCGCTAATTTGGATTGCACCAAACCCTAATGAGGTTGCTACACCAAAAACAGTTGCGAACACTACGATAAAATCAATTAATGTTCCAAGGGGTCCTTTAACTCTGTCACCCAAAACAGGCTCAAGTATCGCACTTACAACACCAGGAGACTGTTTGCGGAATTTAAAGTATGCTAAAGCTAAAGCGATGGTTGCGTATACTGCCCATGGGTGCAAACCCCAATGGAAGAAGCTGTAACGTAAAGCAATTTTCGCTGTTTCATCCGTGCCACCCTCGCCAAATGGAGGACTATGGAAATGGGATAAAGGTTCTGCTGCTCCCCAGAAGACAAGTCCAATACCCATGCCGGCACTAAATAACATTGCAAACCAGGTTATATAAGAGTACTCTGGTTTATCAGTGGGCTTTCCCAGTTTTATTTTCCCATATTTTGAAAAGATCAGGTATAAAGAAAATATTAGAAATCCCGTTGTTGTCAACAGGTAAAACCAACCAAATCTATCTACAATAAATGCTTGGATGGCTGTTGTTACATCACTTAGATTGCCATTTGGTAAAACATCGTCAGGAATGATTCCCCATATGATAAATAGAATTGCAACAACTGCTGAAATATAAAAGACACGTGTAACTTTTTCCATAATCACAATTCCTTTCCATGTGAAATTTTTCATAAACGCACACATTTATGTATTGAAACATAAGAATGCACATGATTCAAATAATGCGATGTCCTTACTATTTCCTTTATTGATTGATATAATTCCGGAATTTTAAATACATCGTCGTTCTTTACCCTTACAAAAATAATTCTAAACAATTATATTGTAAGGTAGTCATGTCATTCCATGTCATCTATACTGAAATTATGTTGAACTTTTTAACAGCGTGGAGGGGACATCATTGAAAAAAATAGTGGCGGGAATGCTATTTTTATTATGTTGCGTAATTATCTCGGCTTGCAGCAATACGCAGAACACCAATACGTCTAGTCATTCTGAACCTGCTGACGATAAACAGCAGACTAACGATTCACAGCAGAGTGATCATAAACTAGACGAAAAAGAAAGTACGGATTCAATTAATAAACCGGAGGAAGAAGTTAAGCCTAAATACAAAGTATCAGATGTATGGTCGATTGTTCCTATTGAAGATCATATAAATAAGAGGGTTGTATTAATCACGATTGATGATGCTCCGGGCAAATATGCACTAAAAATGGCACAGACCTTAAAAAATATGGATGTAAATGCCATCTTTTTCGTCAATGGTCATTTGCTTGAAACGACTAAAAAAAAGGAAATGCTAAAACAACTAAATGATATGGGTTTCGTGATCGGGAATCATACATACAGCCATGCATCCTTACCTGATTTAAGCAAAATAGAGCAAAGAAAAGAAATCATACGCGTAAATGATATGGTAGAAGAAATCATTGGGGAACGCCCAAAGTTCTTCAGGGCACCAAATGGAGAAAATACTGATTATTCGAAACAAATTGCGCAAGAAGAGGGTATGACCTTAATGAATTGGTCCTATGGCTATGATTGGAATAAAGAGTATATGTCAAAAGATGCCTTGACCGATATTATGATTAATACTAATTTGCTGGTTAATGGGGCAAATTTATTAATGCATGATCGGAAATGGACTGAAGCTGCACTAGAAGATATTGTAAAAGGATTACGTGACAAGGGGTATGAGCTTGTTGACCCGAAATTAATACGAACAACAAAATAAAAGTAGCTGTGTCAAAAGTTTATTAGTCAAAAAGAAATCCGAGCTATGAATTCTTCCATTAGAATTTGTATTAGTTCGGATATTTTTTTGGGTATTCAAATAGAAACATCATGTACCCTCATACTAGCAGCCCCTATACACGGAGACTCTGGTGAGATCCCGGAGTGCGTCGGCTTAAGGAGGCTCATCAGCCGTCCACGGAAAGCGAAGTGTTTACGGGCTGCGGGGTAAAAAAGCAACGTAAAATGCAAAATTTACGTCGCAGTTTACGTCAACTACGTATTACCAAACGTTTTTGTTATGCCCTAGTCTTTTTATATAGGAAGTTAATGAGAGGACCAGATATTTTTTAAGAGGTAACCACGCGAAGACGGATCAGCTGTCCTAGGAAAGCAAAGCAATGTGTGATTGCCTATACTTAGTGATCTTTGGAATTGCCAAGTTATAAAGCAAGCATTACGTTTACAAAAAGCATTATATAAAAACACATTTTATAATGTGTTATACTATTTGGGCTTGATACTTTAATTATGACATATTATAATATGAATATGGTGTTTTAATTAATCAAAAAGGAGCTGGACCAAATGGGAACAATCATTTGTCAGGATTGTCAACAGGTTATTGAGCATTTTGATGATGAAAAAGTAACAACCCTTTACGGTACATGTCCTAGTTGTGAGAAATAAATATAACGTAAAAAAAGAGCTGGCAGGACAGCTCTTTTTTTATTTGAATGGTTTATATTCTTTAATAACATGAATGGTTTTCAATGTTTCGTCTTGGAGTCCTTGTACTGGTAAACCAGCATCAATATTTTTATGGATGTAAGCAATGTTATCGTCTGTAATGATTTCGCCAGGTATAAAAATTGGAATACCTGGTGGGTAAACCATAATGGATTCTGCGCTAATTCTGCCAACGGATTCTTCTAATTGAATTGTTTCTGTTTCCGAATAAAAGGCATCTCTTGGCGTTAAGGACAAAAGTGGAATATCAGGGATCGTTACCTGAATTTCTTTTTTTGATACATTCTTCTCTTTTTCCAAGGCAAGCTGTTTTAATGCAGAAATTAACAGGTTTACTGTTTCCTCTGAGTCGCCAGGTGTAATGATACATAACAGATTATATAGGTCCGATAGCTCGACTTCTATTGCAAAGTTCTTCCGCAGCCACACCTCAGCATCATAGCCTGAAATTCCTAAATCCTTAACTGAAATAATTAATTTTGTAGGGTCGATATCATATATTGCTTCACTTCCAATGATTTCTTTCCCGACACAATAAAGATGATCAATTTTATTAATTTTCTCTCGTGCTATTTCCGCCAGTTGAATCGCTTGATCAGCTAATTGAAACCCCTGTGTAGCAAGTTGCTTTCGGGCAGCATCTAAGGAAGTCAATAAAATATAAGATGTAGAAGTTGTCGTAAGCATGGACATAATGGTTTGTACTCGTTCTTCGGAAACACGGTCACCTTTGATATTCAGTACAGAGCTTTGCGTGAGGGAACCACCTAATTTATGCACACTTGTTGCTGCAAGGTCAGCGCCCGCTTGCATTGCAGAAATTGGTAATTTGTCATGAAAGTGAATATGAACACCATGAGCTTCATCCACTAGAACAGGTATATCGTATTGATGTGCTATCGATACAATTTCTTTTAGGTCAGCAGCTATTCCAAAATATGTTGGATTAATAACCAGTACAGCTTTCGCATCCGGATGTGCTTCTATGGCATGTTTAACTGCATTTGGAGTTATTCCATGTGAAATTCCGAGCGTTGTGTCTATTTCAGGATGAATAAAAACTGGTGTTGCTCCAGAAAAGATAATAGCCGATGTCACCGATTTATGCACATTTCTGGGTACAATAATTTTATCACCGGGATTGCATACACTCATAACCATCGTCATAATGCAACCACTTGTCCCCTGTACAGAAAAGTATGTGTAATCTGCACCAAATGCGGCTGCTGCAAGTTCTTGGGCTTCCTTTATAATTCCGTTTGGATGATGAAGGTCATCTAAAGGTTCGATGTTGATTAAATCAATTGAAAAAGTATTATCGCCAATAAACTCCCTGAAAGTCGGATCAACCGCTTTTCCTTGCTTATGTCCAGGTATATGAAATTGTGTAGGTTTATTTTTTATATGGTTTAACAAGCCATCAAATAGTGGCGTTTGTAACTGTCTGTTCACACTAAACACCTCGATTCTAAATAACCAAAGTATTATATCAGATCTTGTTTTTAATAGCTAGTTTTAGTATTTAGATAGCCATACGTATACTGCTCGTGATACGATTGCTATATTACGTAAATTTTCATGGCAGGGGAGATTATGAATGGTATGGAAAACGCGAGTAACTGATTTACTAAAGATTGATTATCCAATTATCCAAGGTGGTTTAGCATATCTAGCATATGCTGATTTGGCTGCTGCTGTATCTAATGCTGGAGGGCTCGGTCAAATTACGGCAATGAGTTTGGAGGGTCCCGATAGATTAAGAGAAGAAATTCGTCGTGTAAAAACAATGACTGATAAACCTTTTGGAGTTAATTTTGCGATAGGTCAGCATGGAAGACCATATGAACACATGGTAGAGGCAGCAATTGATGAACAAGTTCAAGTCATTTCTGTTACTGGCGGTAATCCAAAAGGTGTACTGGATATGGTCGATAAACATCCTATTAAAAAACTTGTACTAGTTGCAGCCAGGAGACAGGCTGAAAAAGCGGAAGAGCTGGGCGCAGATGCTGTTATGGTTGTCGGACAAGAAGGTGGGGGTCATTTAGGGCGAAGTGATGTTGGAACATTTGTCTTAACACCGCAAGTAGTTGACAGTGTATCAATTCCGGTTATTGCTTCTGGTGGTATAGCAGATGGCAGGGGAATGATGGCTGCCTTTGCTTTAGGAGCTGAAGGGATCGAAATGGGCACTAGATTTATCGCTGCAAAAGAGTGTATTGATGCACATCCAATTTATAAGCAAGCGTTAATTAATGCGGATGAAAATGCGACAGTCGTAATAAAGCGCTCGCTTGGCGCACCGGCACGAGCGTTAAAAAATGAATGGACTGATAGAATAATGGATTTAGAATCTGCACATGCTAATTTTGATGAATTGAAACCCTACATAGACGGGAAAGCGAACAAACAGTACATACATGATGGTAATGAAACGCAAGGATTCGGCTGGGCTGGTCAGGCTGCTGGACGCATTAAAAACATCCCAACGGTACAGGAATTATTTTCTGTAATGCTTACGGAAGCAGAAACGATAAAAAACAAATGGACCAGGTGAGGTGATAAGAAATGAACTATCATTACCCAATTGATGAAACATGGTCCAAGCAGGAAATTGTTGATGTCGTCCATTTTTTCAGTGCAATTGAAAAAGCATATGAAAAAAACACAACAACATGTGAGGAAATAATGGTGGCATATAAAAGGTTCAAGCAAATAGTTCCATCCAAAAGTGAGGAAAAACGTATTTTTGCTGAGTTTCAGCAAGCATCGGGATATTCAAGCTATTACGTTGTAAAACATGCGAATAATCAAAAGAATGGTGTTATTGTTATGAAAAAGGGCAACTCATAAATGTGAGCCGCCTTTTAGTCGTTTAGGAAATTATAAAATTTGAATCTGTATGCTATGCATAACTAGATCACCGTATTGAATACATTTGAGCTTATCTTGCTTTCATAGCTCTTGAATATAATGGAAGTACATTATCTATAGTCTCTTTTGCAATTTTGATAAATTCCATTCCCTCTGTTAAACGTTTGTCATCTGCATTTAAATGCTGACCAACCAAAAACTCAGCTTTTTTAACATCACGAAAACGCTCAAGTGCAGCTTTTAAATCTAACTCCTTCATTTGAACAGCATCTTTTTTCGTATGATCCAATGACACAACATAATCAGTGGGAATCTGTTTCCGGATTTCATCTATATTGCTTAGAAAGGCTTTAGCAATTTCTGTTTTATGAGGCAATTCATAAATCAATGCAAACCAGATGAATACATGATCATCAAACAATCCTACTTGGAAATGGGGATGCTGCTTGTACCCTCTTTTATTGTCAGCAATTGCGAGCCAGGTATCTTTAGGCGGGTTCACGGTTCTTCTTGCGTGCCTGGCAATGTGTAAAAACATTTCATTACCAAGCCTTGCTGCTAAATGATCAACAAGTTCCGTTCCTATCTCCTGGAATTTAGGCTGAATGCGTTTTTGTATTGCTTCCATTCGATTATCTAAACCTTCAATATTAAAGGTTGCAAAGTCATTTTGAGTGAATCCTTCAAATCGCATATGAATCTTCTTCCTTTCTTATCTCTTCTTTATAATAATTATTATTAAGCAATACGGCCGTATAGTCAAGCCGTACACATGAGCAGTAAACGTTTAAAACTATCGAGAAAAGGGAATTGTTATAAAAACATAATGTAAAATTACGAACCCATCTTGCAGCTTTTTCATATATATAATAAAAGCCATCTGAAAGGATGTAGGTGTTATGAAGTATGTAATGGAAGCACTTAGGAGAAAAGAAGCACAAGAGAGATTGCCTGTCATTCGCATGGAAATCGATTATGAACTTATGACACTCTATGATGCATTACAAGCTAAAGATACTGTTCAAATTATAAAGACAAAAGAGCGGTTAGAGCACTTACGCATCCAACTTATGAAGATAGAAAATGAATAAGAGCAAAGTTTAATTGACCCCAGTATCACAACTGTCAATTCATAGTTGATACATATGGCGGTCATTTTTTATAGAGACTCATTCTGTATAATCCAATTATATGACTAGCTTACGTCAATTTGATACTATTGTAGCAATGAGAATATTGGAGGCTTTTAAATGAACTTGGAACTTCGCGATGAAATCTTTAATCAAGCTAAAAAATGGATACTTGAAGCAGGGGGCGCGATTAGAGAAAGAATTGATGATCCGTTAACTATTGACACAAAATCAAATCCAAAAGATTTAGTAACACACATGGACAAGGAAACGGAACAATTTTTTGTTAGGAAAATTAAATCAGAATACCCTGAACACTTATTGTTAAGTGAAGAAGGATTTGGTGACAATCTTCAGTCATTGGATGGGATCGTATGGATTGTTGATCCGATTGATGGAACAATGAATTTTGTTCAGCAAAAACGTAACTTTGCTATTTCAATTGGTATTTACCATCAGGGAATTGGGGAAATGGGTTTAATTTATAATGTAATGGATGATAATTTATATAGTGCCAAGCGTGGGGAGGGTGCTTACAAGGATAATAAACAATTACCACAATTGAAAGAACAAGTAAAATTAGATGAGTCATTACTGGGGTTAAATCACTTTTGGCTATTGGAAAATCGATTGGTTGAAGAACAAATAATGCAAAAGCTTGTGCGAGAGGTTCGTGGTACTAGAACATACGGATCAGCTGCATTGGAATTTGCCTATGTAGCTGAAGGAATAATGGATGGTTATCTGACAATGAGCCTAGCCCCATGGGATGTAGCAGCAGGAATTGTAATCGTGAATGAGGTTGGCGGGGTTACTACAAATATCATGGGTGGAGATGTCAACATGCTTGAAAAAAATTCAATTTTAACATGTCATCCAGCCATTCAAAAAAGCATTATCAACGACTTTATTAAAAAAGGAAAAAAGTGACTCTGGATTAAAAAGAGTCACTTTTTCTGCGTTTGATAGATAATCCGAATCCCATAAATGCAAAACCTAGTAAAATAAACAGTGTAACAAACCAAATATTTCGGAATGCAATGGCAACCCCCGCCGCTACAAACATTAGAATGACGAGCATAGCCAGCATAAACATGGGAAAGTTTATGTTTTTCATCGTTTTCACCTCTATTACATGGAATAGTATAAATGATTATCATAGCTTTTTCAAAACGCAGGTCCCAATCATAACGGTTAGAACTAGCAAGAGAAGGAAAGATTTAGTATGATAGTAAAAGAGTTTTAATATATGGGGGAGACAAATGTTTATTTTTGATTTAATTGTAGATAATTACGGGACAGATCATGTATTTTTAATTTTTTATGTTCTTAATTTAATTTTTGGTGCAATTGCTTTTAAACTAGGATTTGCCCGTCAGCTACCTTTGTTAAAATCGCTTTTTGTATATATCATGTTAGCAATAGGCACGTTTATCATAACTATTTTTAGCATATTCAAAATGCCAATGACGGAAAGTTTAATTATTATTTGTATTGTTTTGGGTATTTACAGGTTTCGGTTACATAGACAGCGTAAAGAGCAAAATAATGAATAACAACAAAACTCCCTCTCTTAATAGATCGGGAGTTTTGTTTTTTACAATAAATCGTTTTTTTTCTTCTTTTCACGATAAAGGCGAAAGTTGCCTGAAGCGTGGCGTGCTTTCGTTTTATCGTCAATTCGTTGATAGCATGATTCACATAAATACATATGAATTCTGCGGTTTCTTAAACGTTTTGCTTGTAAAGAACTGTCGTTAATATCTTCTATATTGTCACATATAACACATTTAACTTGCATGGTTTCACCTCAGAGTAGGCTTATTAGGTATAACTATAACATAGGATGGAAGCTCATTAAAGAAGTATATTATTGATGTTTTATAAGATAATATGTGGGGAATGGTCTTGTAAATGACATTTGAGAGGACGATTTGATGAAGAAACGTTATGTATTTTCTGCCATAGGAGCAGTAGGTGCAGGTGTCGCTGGATACGTCTTGAAAGATAAGGATAATAGAAACAAGTTAAAAGAAAAAGTAAAATTTGCAACACAAAAAATGAAGGAATTTAACCACAATAGTACAACTTTAGAAGATGCTGGTATTCCGGATCAAACGGATAATAAAGATCTGGCGCAATTTGAGAATGCAAAAATGGTATCAGAGGGATCACAATTTGGTGTAAATTATTATAATGAGGTAAAAGCAAAAAGTAATTCATAACGAAATCCTCCCCACTCTTATAAGGGGAGGATTTCCATTTGAGCCCAAAGAAAGCAGCTATTCCTGATTTCTTTGGTTGGATTGGTCCTCTTGAATGTCATCAAGTTTTTTCTCATCTTTTTTTGGAATCACTTCTTTATTTTGATCTGGTTCATCTGGCTGGTCATCACTAATTGGGAAATCAGGCATGTATCGGCCGACTATTGCCGATAATTCATCTACAACACCGTGAACAGGATGACCCTGGCTAATCTTATTACTCATACCCCGGATTCTTTCCATAACATCTGCGTCTGCGACAACTACAGCTGTTTTGCCATAAGGATCGTGCTGCAATGCCTCTAATACAGAATATTTAATTGTCCCCACACGAGAACGATCAAGATCTTTGTCCACGTCGATAGCAACTACAGCATATGGACCAGCAACAATTGCGGCGGAATCATTAACATTTGGTACATCACCGGCAACTTTTGCTAAATGATCCGCCATCTGTCTATTATTTAAATTTTGATTTTCAGTTGGGTCAGAGTTCTCAACCTGCAAAAAACGATTATTCGTGCCTTCATCGGTTAATGCATTATCTTGATTATCTTGTTGGCAGCCAATCATAAATAGTAAACAGCTAAATAATACTATTCCTATACGAATATTCATTTGACACTCCTCCTTAAATGAAAATGACTAACTTTAAAATTTAATCAGTCATTTCGCTTTTGCTGTTTATTTTTTGTCTTAAGTGTCAAATTATACAAAAAGCCGATTGGAGCAAAATACCAATCAGCTTTTTAAGAGTGTTTCTCCCGCAAATATTCAAATTGTCCAGCTTGCATGAAATAGTTAAATACAAAACGTATGAAGGGCGCATTATCAGACAATAACGATTTTGTTAACTCCTGTGATAGGGTTATTTTTATTTGATCCGTCCTTATAGTAGACATGTACTGGCCCATTTTCTTTTAGTGGTTTGCCATCAATAGAGAACAGAAAATAAGCATTTTTGAGTTCATCTAATGAAATGTCAACATCCCCATTATCCGTAACTAATGTAGCTTTTTGAGCATCATCTTTAATTTCAGCGTGGTTTATAAATTCGTTAATTGGCATTACATAGGAATTTGTTAATATTTTCTCACCTTCTAAACGGGAAATGCTTCTGTTTACGGGTGGATTAACTTTTTGCTGATAAACTGCTCTATCCCAGCGTTTTGAAGCTTCTTCCAATTCACTCTCAGTAACTGTATGTTTGCTAGCATTCGTCAAAAATGCTTCTTCAAGTAAAATTTTTCGATCGTCGAAGATCCAAACCGTTGGATCAAGCGTAATTTTATATGTAACATTTCCTGTGATTGGTACAATCATTGTTGCGCCACCTTTCAAATTAATCTTTATCAAGAATAGCAGACATGCAAAGTTTTTTCACGATTTTAGAACTGAAAATATTGATTTACTATAAATTTATAGTAATTTTATTTGCAATTTATTGTTGCTAACGATAAGATAATATAGAAGAAAGTCTTTAAGAGCGGAGGGGATATATATGATACCCGAGATGACAGTTGATCATCGTGAAAAAGCCTATGCCCTTCTTAAGGCTGATGCTGACAAAATATTGAAACTAATAGAAGTTCAAATTGAGAACTTAACGATGCCTCAATGTCCCTTATATGAAGAGGTTTTAGATACACAAATGTTTGGTCTTTCAAGAGAAATTGATTTTGCTGTGCGTTTGAACTTAATCAGCGAGAATGAAGGTAAAGCACTTCTCGAGAATTTGGAAAGACAACTCAATGTGCTTCACGAAGCAGCACAGAATTCTGTATAAACTGCAGCTTAGAGTAAAAACTTTGCCGACAATTTAAATGGCAAGGTTTTTTTATTTTAAATTCTTGTTATTTCCAATCGAGATAGATGGTACTATAATAAAATATAAATAATTTTGGTAGATGATGAAACACAATTCTGTGGAATAGATTACACTTTTTCTATAATGTGTTAAACTATTTGAAAATTTCTATTTCATCTTTACCTTAATACATATTCTGGGGAGAAGTAAGATGATTAAGAAATTTAAAGATTATGATTTTACTCTTATGATTACACCTATCCTATTAGCGGGATTTGGCATTGTCATGATCTACAGTGCCAGTATGGTAATTGCGGTTGTGGAGGGATACGAAAGTACACATTATTTATTTAAGCAGCTTCAATGGTTTGTGCTTGGTTTTATTGGTTTTGCTTTATGTTGTATCTTCCCATATAAATATTATCAAAAACTGATGAAACTGGTTATCCTGCTCGTATTGGGGTTATTGGTGGGAGTACTTTTATTTGGTAATGAAGTAAATAATGCCAAATCCTGGTTTAGTTTTGGTTTTGGCAGTCTGCAGCCTGCTGAATTTGCTAAATTAGGATTAATCATGTATTTGGCGTCTATCTACTCCAAAAAACAATCCTATATTAATGATTTTAACAGGGGTGTTTTGCCGCCATTAGTGTTAACAGGTATTGTGTTAGGGTTGATTGTAATGCAGCCGGATATTGGTACCGCTGCTATTATCTTTCTAATAGCATGTTCGGTAATCTTTAGTTCTGGTATTCGCTTTAAACATTTATCCATTCTTATTTTTATTGGTTTAGCAGTTGTTGCGATTGCGATACCGAGTATGGTTACAGATGAAAGAATTGCCCGCTTTACAGGCGCATACCAGCCATTTGAAACGCCTGATTCAGATGGATACCATTTAATACAATCCTATTTGGCAATTGGTGTCGGTGGTCTGACGGGTGAAGGGTTAGGACATAGTGTACAAAAGCTTGGCTATTTGCAGGAGGCACATACCGATTTCATAATGGCAGTTATTGCAGAGGAATTAGGATTTATTGGCGTTATTATCGTTATAGGGCTGCTAGCAACAATTATTTTACGAGGCATTTTTATAGCTAGAAAATGTGACGATAGTTTTGGAGCGCTGTTAGCCATAGGGATTTCATCGATGGTAGGGATACAAGCTTTTATCAATCTTGGTGCTATAAGCGGATTACTGCCAATAACCGGAGTACCACTTCCATTTGTCAGCTATGGCGGATCATCGCTATTGGTTATGATGATCTCTATGGGAATATTAAATAATATTGCAAAATCTGTGAAAAAGCGGGAAAGACAACCAGTACCGGTAAATGAAAAAGATATGCCAGAAAATATGGCTTCTAATAATAGAGGAGGAAAATCATGGCTAGTATAAATCAAATTCAAAAAGTTTTAGTCGCTAATCGCGGGGAAATTGCAATTCGGGTTTTTCGTGCTTGTACGGAATTAAATATACGTACGGTTGCTGTATATTCCAAGGAAGATACAGGTTCCTATCATCGGTATAAAGCGGATGAATCCTATCTAGTTGGTGAAGGAAAGAAACCAATTGATGCTTACTTAGATATTGAGGGTATCATTGAAGTTGCTAAAAAGGTGGATGTTGATGCTATTCATCCCGGATATGGGTTCTTATCGGAAAATATTCACTTTGCTAAACGATGTGAAGAAGAGGGGATTATATTTATAGGGCCAAGCAGTAAGCATCTGGACATGTTTGGTGATAAGGTGAAAGCTAGGACACAGGCGGTAAATGCTGGATTGCCTGTAATCCCTGGAAGTGATGGTCCTGTATCTTCAATTGAAGAAATAGAGGGATTTGGTGAGGAATTTGGCTTTCCGATTATTATTAAAGCATCGCTTGGCGGCGGTGGCCGGGGAATGCGGATTGTTCGTAATGCCAATGGGCTAGGAGAAGCGTATGACCGGGCTAAATCGGAAGCAAAAGCAGCATTTGGAAATGATGAGGTATATGTCGAGAAACTTATCGAAAACCCGAAACATATTGAGGTACAAATAATTGGTGATCAGCATGGAAATATTGTGCATTTATTTGAAAGGGACTGTTCTGTTCAAAGAAGGCATCAGAAGGTAGTAGAGGTAGCACCAAGTGTAGCATTGCCAGATGGATTAAGATTAAAAATCTGTGACGCGGCAGTAAAACTGATGCAAAAAGTAAACTATCTAAATGCCGGTACTGTAGAATTTCTGGTAACTGGAAACGACTTTTATTTCATTGAAGTAAATCCGCGTGTCCAAGTAGAACACACCATAACAGAGCTGGTAACAGGAATTGATATTGTACAAACACAAATAAAGGTGGCTGAGGGACAATCTATACATGCTGAATCGATAGGGATTCCAGATCAGGATAATATAGCAACAAACGGATTTGCTATTCAATCTCGTGTTACAACAGAAGATCCGCTAAATAATTTCATGCCTGATACAGGTAAAATCATGGCGTACCGTACGGGTGGCGGTTTTGGAGTGAGGCTTGATGCTGGTAACGGATTCCAAGGCGCTGTTATATCGCCGCATTATGATTCATTGCTTGTTAAGGTGTCAACATGGGCACTAACGTTTGAGCAAGCTGCAAATAAGATGGTCCGAAATTTAAAAGAATTCCGTATTCGCGGTATAAAAACAAATATTCCATTTTTAGAGAATGTTATTCTGCATAAGCAATTTTTATCTGGCGAATATAACACAACGTTTATCGACAAGTCACCAGAACTATTTGTTTTTCCAAAACGCAAGGACCGAGGAACAAAAATGCTTACGTATATTGGAAATACAACGGTGAATGGTTTTGAAGGAATGACAAAAAAGGAAAAACCAATTTTCTTAAATCCAAGGATTCCAAAAGTTAATCAGGTTCAAAAATTCCCAGAAGGTACCAAGCAAATTTTAGACGAGCGTGGCCCTGAGGGATTAGCAAAATGGCTAAAGGAAGAAACGGATGTAAAGCTTACAGATACAACCTTCCGTGATGCTCATCAATCGCTGCTTGCGACAAGAGTGCGCTCAAAGGATTTACTGCAGATCGCTGAACCTACTGCACGCTTATTACCCGAATTATTTTCAGTAGAGATGTGGGGAGGAGCGACATTTGACGTTTCTTACCGTTTTCTAAAGGAAGATCCTTGGGAACGATTGTTAAAGCTTAGAGAAAAAATTCCGAATGTTCTGTTCCAGATGCTTCTGCGTGCCAGCAACGCTGTCGGGTATAAGAACTATCCAGATAACCTAATAAAAGAATTCGTCGAAAAAAGTGCGACTGCTGGAATAGATGTATTTCGCATTTTTGATAGCTTAAATTGGTTAGAGGGGATGACACCTGCGATTCAAGCCGTTAGGGACAATAATAAAATTGCCGAAGCATCTATGTGCTATACAGGCGACATATTAGACACTGGCCGTACAAAATATGATTTAAATTACTATAAGAATTTAGCTAAAGAGCTTGAACAGTCCGGGGCACATATTTTAGGTATTAAGGATATGGCTGGACTGCTCAAACCAGAAGCTGCATATCAGCTAATTTCAACATTAAAAGAATCAATTGATCTGCCGGTTCATCTTCACACGCACGATACGAGCGGAAATGGTATTCATATGTATGCCCGGGCAATTGATGCTGGTGTTGATGCGGTAGATGTAGCATGCGGGCCAATGTCAGGCTTAACATCACAGCCAAGCGCCCAAACACTATATCATGCATTAGAAGGTACAAAACGCCAGCCAAAAGTAAATGTCGGATCATTTGAAAAGTTGTCCTATTACTGGGAAGATGTCCGCGGCTATTATCAAGACTTTGAAAGCGGCATGAAATCACCGCATACAGAAATTTACTTTCATGAAATGCCTGGGGGACAATACAGTAATTTAAAGCAGCAGGCAAAAGCAGTTGGATTAGAAGAACGCTGGAATGAAGTGAAAACAATGTTTCGTCAAGTAAATGATATGTTTGGGGATTTAATTAAGGTTACACCATCATCTAAAGTAGTAGGTGATATGACATTGTTTATGGTTCAGAATAATTTAACTGAGGATGATATTTATGAACGGGGAGAATCAATTGATTTTCCTGATTCTGTAATAGAATTTGCTCAAGGTTATATTGGTCAGCCGTATCAAGGTTTCCCGCAAGAATTGCAACGGATTATTCTAAAAGGAAAGAAACCAATTAATGTACGGCCAGGTGAACTGCTGGACCCGATTGATTTTATTCAGCTAAAGGAACAACTGTATAAATCGCTGGACAGACCTGTAACAAGTTTTGATATGATCTCGTATGCCTTATATCCTAAGGTGTATATGGATTACCATAAATTCTATGAAACATATGGTGATATGTCTGTTCTTGACACACCAACATTTTTCTATGGAATGAAGCTGGGTGAGGAAATCGAGGTTGAAATCGAGCAAGGGAAAACATTAATCGTAAAACTGGTTTCTGTTTCTGAAGCAAGATCTGACGGTACACGAGTCATCTACTTTGAATTAAATGGTCAATCCAGGGAAGTGGTTATTAAAGATGAAAGTGTAAAATCACAAATAGTTACCAGGCCAAAAGTGGATAAAGGCAACGAAAAACACATCGGGGCGACAATGCCTGGTACTGTTGTAAAAGTGTTATGCGAAAAAGGTGATAAAGTAAATAAAGGTGATTATTTGCTTATTAACGAGGCAATGAAAATGGAAACAACGGTACAAGCTCCTTTTTCAGGTGTTATAAAAGAAATTTACGTTAAAAACGGAGACGCATTAGCAGTAAACGATTTACTTATTGAATTTGAATAAAATAAAAAGCAGGGAGCGGAAATGTCCGGCTGCCTGCTTTTTATTTTGAATTAGCATTCTTATTTAAATTGATTAATTGTTTTTCGTATTTAGCACTTCTTGAAGATAGTAAAATGAAATAACTTAACATGGCGAAATAGCAGGATATTACTAATGCATGCAGCAATGCAATACCAAGATTCAACATGGAAAATATGATCATAGCACCAAAGAAAACCTGTAAAATTATTAGTGTTAAAGTTGTTATCCATCCCCAGAACATTACCCTATTTGCAGCATAGTTTTTCATGACTTTTATAAAAAATATGATAGTCCAGAGAAAAAGAATTCCCGCCGCTAAACGATGTCCCATTTGTACCCATTGGTCGAATCTGAATGTTGAAAACGAGAATGGCGATTCATTCGTACAAAATGGCCAGTCAGCACAAACCATACTTGCATTTGCGTGGCGAACGTATGCACCTGTGTAGACAACAATTAATGTATAAATAGCTAAGGCATATATTTCAATGCGGTGCTTCTTTTGAATTGTTAATGACGTAGCATCGAATTTCTTATCTATTTCAAAAATTAATAGCATTAGCAGGAAGACTGCAACAAACGATATCAACGAAATACCGAAATGGGTAGCAAGAACAAAATCAGACTGCCCCCATTTAACAGCCGCTGCTCCTATTAAAGCTTGCAAAATTAAAAAGAATGCAGATAAAAAGGATAGGAATTTCATTTCACGAATATGCCCAAGGTGCTTCCAGGATAAAAATGATAAAGCTAAAACGACAATTCCCATTATTCCAGAGACGAGTCGATGACTTAATTCGATGACAAGTTCAGGTGTTATATCGGATGGTAACGGTACAAATTTCCCGTGGCATAATGGCCAGCTTGCTCCGCATCCAGCACCAGAATCTGTCTTGGTAACGAGTGCACCTCCAATTAAAACAAAAACCATGCCAATTGCAGCTACAACTGATAGCCATTTTAATATTTTGATCATAATAAGGCCTCACTTTTATGCAAATAAATATATACAATAGCTTTATAGTAATACTTTTTTCTAATAGAGGGCAATACAAACAATGTGAAAATCACACAATTGTCATCTTATCATTATTTATTACTATTTTCACTATAAAAAAATAAAAAACCCTTGCAAAGTGGTGCGTTGTTTGCTAGAAATAATGTAGGGGATATTTGATAAGCTTTCCACCATTGTGCCCATTATAATGGGTTTAACTACATATCTTTGTTTTACAATGGAAGGCTATAATGCCTTTTATTTTATTTTTAGTCTCAATTTCACAAATTTGTCACATTTAATAGATGCTAAAAAAATGTAAAATAACACTATGTGGTTAATAGAATGTAATACAATTCCATGATACAATTAGGATTATAGACAGGATACTTTTGGGAATAGTAATAGTAAGTTGCTGTTTTCTAGTATGCTCTTTTATTGTGTGCCTTTTTGTTGGGGATTTGAAGGGGGGATAATGACATGAATAAGGTGGAAACAACTTCCACACAAGTGATCGGTAATGTTGCAGCATCTGAGAAAATTGGCACCACATTAGTTAGCGATCTGAAATCATTAATAAAAATTGGTATCGTTAATTCAAATTTAATCACAACATTTGCTGGCTTCTGGTTAGCACTATATTTCACAGATGCTTCATTTATAGCAAACTGGGGTACCTTTTTGCTAACAATGGCCGGAAGTGGTCTGGTAATTGCCGGCGGATGTATTCTGAATAACTGGTATGATGCAGATATTGACCCAGTAATGACGCGTACAAAAAAACGGCCAACAGTTACAGGATCCATACCCTTAAACCAAGTACTTCTATTAGGAATAGCGGCAACGGGTGTTGGACTCATACTTTTACTTCTAACAACCATTGAAGCTGCTGTTATTGGTTTTTTAGGTTGGTTTACATATGTTGTTTTATATACGATGTGGACTAAGCGTAAATATACCTTGAATACTGTTGTAGGAAGTTTTTCTGGTGCAGTGCCTCCGTTAATTGGATGGGCAGCCATTGACCCTGATTTACATATGGCAGCTATTGTGTTTTTTCTCATAATGTTTATATGGCAAACACCGCATTTTCTTGCATTGGCTATGAAAAAAAGCGAAGAATATAAAGCAGCTGGTATCCCAATGCTTCCTGTTGTTCATGGATTTGCATTTACAAAACGCCAAATAGTTGTATATACGGCATGTTTGTTGCCATTACCATTTTATTTAGTATCATTAGGCACGACTTTTGTTGTGATAGCAACATTGCTTAATGTTGGATGGCTTGCTTTGGGTGTTGGTGGATTTTTTATGAAAAATGATCTTAAATGGGCAAATCTAATGTTTATCTATTCATTAAATTATTTAACCATTATGTGTATCTTGATGGTTATGGTAACATTTGAGTTCCCCCTATAATGAAAATGGAATTTTGTAATTGTCCTTAAGTAAAACAAATATAAGGAAGAAACAAAAGAGAAAGAGAGGTATGATTACATGAAAGGTTGGATGGGAAAACTTCGGGTTTTAACACTGTTAGGCTCGATTGCGCTCGTTCTGTCGGGATGTGGTAGGGAAAATTTAACTGCATTAATACCTAAAGGATATGGTGCAGAAAAATCACTTGACCTAATTATCTTATCAACAGTAGTTATGTTGTTTGTACTGCTTATCGTAATGATTTTGTATGTAACTGTGCTGGTCCGTTTCCGTAAAAAGAAAGGAAAAGAGGATTTTATTCCAAAACAGGTTGAAGGGAATAAAACACTTGAAACTATTTGGACAGTTATTCCAATTATTTTGCTAATTATCATTGCTGTTCCAACAACGATTGCTACGTTTGATTTAGCTGATACAGAAGGCTCAAAAAAGGCATTAAATGTGGATGTTACAGGTAACCAATATTGGTGGCACTTTAATTACAATGGTCAAGAAATACAAACTAGTCAGGATTTGTATATACCAACAGGGGAAAAAGTGTATCTTAACATGAAATCTTCTGATGTCATTCATTCATTTTGGGTACCAGCAATTTCAGGTAAAATGGATGTAAACCCCGAAAATGAAAATACGATGTACATTGAAGCATATGAAGAGGGAGTATACTGGGGTAAATGTGCAGAGTTATGCGGCCCTTCACATTCTTTGATGGACTTTAAAGTAATTGCAGTCAGCCCAGAGGAATTTGAACAATGGGTATCTGACATGCAAAGTGTAGATCCTAAAGCTGTTGCTGAGGGTGAAACTGCACAGCAAGGACAAGAATTATTCCAGGAAAAAAATTGTATGGGCTGCCATGCTATTGGGTCATCCCCAATTCAAGTTGGTCCAAACTTAACTAACTTCGGTGACCGCACACAAGTAGCTGGTATTAAAGAACATACGAAAGATAATATTGTTCAGTGGATTATGGATCCAGAGTCAATTAAACCAGGTAACAAAATGACTGGTAATTACCCAACTGTATCCAAAGAAGAGGCAAATAAAATTGCTGATTACTTATTACAATTACAGCCTTCAGAGATTACTTCTGAAAGCGCTGGAAATTAATTTTTAAATATATAACATAATTATTTTGGGATGGAAGATGTATAAGGGAGGTTAAAGTAGTGAGTGTTGCAGCTACTCAGAAAAGAGGCTTCGGTTCCGTGTTATGGGATTACGTTACAACTGTCGACCATAAGAAAATTGCACATTTGTATTTATTTGGCGGCGGATTGTTCTTCCTAATCGGTGGAATAGAAGCGATGTTAATTCGAATTCAATTAGCCAAACCAGACAACGATTTCTTGAGTGCTGGTTTGTACAATGAAATGATAACCATGCATGGTACTACAATGATTTTCTTAGCGGCTATGCCTTTAATATTTGCATTAATGAATGCGGTGCTTCCACTGCAAATTGGTGCGCGTGACGTAGCATTTCCGTATTTGAATTCATTAGGTTTTTGGTTATTTATGTTTGGTGGTATTTTACTTAACTGCAGTTGGTTTTTGGGTGGTGCACCGGACGCAGGTTGGACTGCATATGCACCATTATCAACCACTTCACCAGGTCATGGGGTAGATTTCTATGTCATGGGTCTGCAAATAGCTGGTGCCGGAACATTAATTGGTGGTATTAACTTCTTGGTGACAGTAGTTAATATGCGTGCACCGGGTATGACTTACATGCGTATGCCACTATTTACTTGGGCATCATTTATTGCAAGTATTTTAATTTTATTCGCATTCCCAGCTTTAACAGTTGGTTTGTTCTTATTAATGTTTGATCGTATGTTTGGTACTGCATTTTTTGATGTTTCGTTAGGTGGTAATACGATAATCTGGGAACATATTTTCTGGATTTTTGGTCACCCTGAGGTTTATATTTTGATCTTGCCTTTATTTGGTGTATTCAGTGATGTATTTTCTACTTTTGCAAAGAAAAGACTATTTGGATATACCGCAATGGTATTTGCAACAATGTTAATCGCATTTTTAGGATTTATGGTATGGGCACACCACATGTTTACAGTAGGTTTAGGTCCTGTAGCGAACTCAATCTTCTCGATTGCAACAATGGCGATCGCTGTTCCAACGGGGATTAAGATCTTTAACTGGCTCGCAACATTATGGGGCGGTAACATAACGATAAACTCAGCAATGCTATGGTCACTTGCGTTTATACCTACATTTACTATTGGCGGTATGACTGGTGTAATGGTAGCAACTGTTGCAGCTGACTATCAATATCATGATACGTACTTTGTAATTGCCCACTTCCACTATGTAATTGTTGGTGGAACAATCTTTGGTATTTTTGCAGCATTGCATTATTGGTGGCCGAAAATCTTTGGCAGAGTTTTACGCGAAGGATTAGGTAAACTAACTTTCTGGACATTTTTCATTGGTTTCCATTTAACTTTCTTTATCCAGCATTTCCTTGGATTAATGGGTATGCCTCGCCGCTATTGGGTATTCCATTCTGGAGATGGATTGGATTTAGGTAACTTAATCAGTACAATTGGTGCCTTCTTTATGGCATTTGGGGTTATTGTGTTTATTATCAACGTAATTCTTACTGCAAGGGATGAAAAAGCACCGGCAGATCCGTGGGATGGACGTACGCTTGAATGGGCTACTGCATCTCCGCCGGCACATTACAATTTTAAACAAACACCACTTGTTCGTGGACTAGATCCATTATGGATTGAGAAGTCAGAAGGAAAAGGTAAAATGACACCAGCGGAACCATTAGGTGAAATTCATATGCCAAACAATTCTTTCTTGCCATTCTTATTCTCATTAGGACTATTTGTAGCAGGATTTGGCTTTATTTATCAAACAGACAATAAAGCATGGTTGGCAGTCCTAATCGGCGGTATGGCATTCTCATTAGGAACGATGGTAGTAAGATCAATGAAGGATGACCTAGGTTATCATATTTCAAAAGAAGAACTAGAAAGGGAGGCTGACTAATATGAGTCACGATCATTCCTTAAATCCAGAAACAATGCCGCATGAACCTGAGAAGGCAACCCTTGAGGGCAAAAATAAGTTCATTGGATTTTGGTTCTTCCTAGGTGGAGAAACAGTTCTTTTTGCAAGCTTATTTGGAACTTATCTGGCACTTCATAATTCGACTGCAGGTGGACCTGCAGGAAATGAATTATTTGGTTTGGAACTTGTATTTGTAATGACAATATTATTATTAACAAGTTCTTTAACAAGTGTGTATGCAATTTATCACATGAAGAATAATGATTTTGGCAAGATGACTCTTTGGTTTATCATTACAATCATTCTTGGCTTTGGCTTTGTTGGCTGTGAACTTTATGAGTTTCATCATTATATTACGGAATATGGATTTACATTCCGATCATCAGCGTTTGGATCTGCTTTCTATGCATTGCTTGGATTCCATGGAGGACACGTAACATTTGGGTTATTCTGGATGATTACATTGTTAATCCGCAATGCACGAAGAGGTTTAAATCTGTACAACGCTCCCAAATTTTATATTTGGAGTCTATATTGGCACTTTATTGACGTTGTTTGGGTGTTCATTTTCACTGTAGTATATCTAATGGGAAAGGTGGGCTAATCCATGACTGAAAACACCGGTTCCAATAAAATTGATTCTTTTCATAAGAAAAAAAACAAAGAAGAAATGCAAAAACAATTAATTAGTTTTGCGCTTATGATTGTATTTACTATTCTCGCTTTCGTAGTTGTGGCAACTGGAATGATGGATAAAATGCTGGTTATTCCAATATTGCTTATTCTGGCAATCGTGCAAGTTGCTTTCCAATTTTATTATTTCATGCATATGAAACATGAAGGACATGAAATGGCATCGGCTATGATTTACGGAGGTATATGGGCAGCCATATTAGCTGTGGCAGGATTAAGCACAATCGTTTGGTGGTAACATTACAACAAAAGGCTGGGATTTTTCCCAGCCTTTTGTTTTTTACTAATTCTGTCACATTCAAAATGCGTGCATCTTGTTAAATTGCGTTATAATATAATGTATATGCTATATTTATGGAGTGAATTATGATGTGGTTAGAACTTCAAATTTTCGGGTTTCGTGCATTGTGGAGCCCGTATTACTTACTGTTTGTATTAGCGCTATGCCTTGCTTATTATTTAATAACAATCCGTTTTCGACATAAGTTTGGGATTAAAGATAAACCGACTGGTAAACAGCAGTTCTATTTTTTTACAGGTATGCTACTGCTTTATGCTGTTAAAGGATCTCCAATAGATTTATTAACGCACATTATGCTAACGGCTCATATGATTCAGTTAGCTATATATTTCCTGATATTCCCAATATTAATGATAAAAGGTATTCCAAGCTGGGTATGGGAGAAGGTCATTAATATTCCTATTATAAGACCAGTATTTAAATTATTAACAAAGCCATTAATATCGCTGTTGCTCTTTAATACATTATTTTCAATTTATCATATTCCAGACGTTTTTGACTTTACGAAGGCATCGCCAATTGCGCATTCTACAATATCAACAGTTATCTTGATTGCGGCGTTTATTGTATGGTTTCCAATATTAACACCGATTAAGGAACGGGATACAATTTCACCGCTATTAAAAATTGCTTATATTTTTGCGAATGGTGTCTTGATTACGCCTGCTTGTGTATTGATTATATTTTCAGATGTGCCATTATATGCGGCATATAGCCAGGATGGTGCGTGGATTCAAGCGCTTGCCTTATGTGTTCCGAATGACGTATTGCAGGGCATAGCAGTTTCCATTTCCGGCCCTGAAATGTTTTCGCCAATGGGTACGCTGGAAGATCAGCAGCTTGGCGGTATTATTATGAAATTAATGCAAGAAATAACATATGGTGTTGTCTTAGCAAAAATTTTCTTCTCTTGGTTTAATCGAGAAAGTCTTAAGGTGGATCCAATACCGGAACCAAATCATAATATGTGATCTGTCCATTGCTGTATTTTCTAGCTGTAAATAGGGAATGCAGCAGGGATACATAACTTTTTGATGAAAGGAACAAATGTTAAATATGCCATTATTACCGACAATCAGTACATTTTTTATCGTATTAAGTGCTATACTAATTGCAATTGGATGGAGATTTATTGTTAAAGGGAAGGCAGCTGCACATAAACGGACAATGATCCTTGCAGCAATCAGTGCACTTATTTTCTTTATCATTTATATGTCCCGAACTGCTTTTATTGGTAATACAAGCTTCGGTGGGCCGGAAAGCATTGAAAAGTATTATACGATATTTTTAATCTTTCATATATTTTTAGCTACCACCGGGGCGATATTCGGAATTGTGACATTAACGTTGGCATTTAGGCGGAAAATTACAATCCACCGAAAAATCGGTCCAATTACCAGTGTTATATGGTTCTTTAGTGCATTAACTGGTGTTATGGTTTATTTACTTTTATACATCATTTATGACGGCGGGGAAACAACCAGCATGCTGAAAGCGATATTAGGATCATAATAAAAAAGGTGTGAGAGCAATTTGCTTTCACACCTTTTTATAAAGTCTTAAATCTTAATATTTAACTTAATAATACCTGCTTCTGAAGCAGAATTAAACATGATTAACAATAATGGACCAAGAATAAATCCGCTAATCCCCATAAGCTGAATACCTAAGAACATGGCAATAAGTGTTGCTAGCGGTGATAGACCAATATGTTTTCCCATTACTTTTGGTTCAACTGTACGTCTAATTCCCAGAAGGATAATTGCTAGTATCGCAAGCTTTACCCCCATCGCAATGTCCCCAGATAAGAACATAAATAATGACCATGGGCCAAGAATAACGATGGAACCGATAATAGGGATAAAATCAATGACCCATATGATCAGTGACATAACAATTGCTACTTCAGGTGCAATGATAAACAAACCGATTAATGAAACAATAAAAATAATGACACTTACTAAGAATTGTGCCTTCAGAAATCCAAGTATTACGCTGGATAGTCGTCTGTTCATGAAGGTTACTTTTTCTGCTGTTTCTTTTCTCATGAGTTTATATGTATTAGCCTTTACAAGTGGCAATTCTAGCATAAATAAGAATAAGGCAATTAAGTACACTAAAAAGCTTATTAAGTATTGCGGTATTTTAGCAAATATTTTTGTTATGTTATCGATCGTAATTTTTTCTTTTGCGGTAGTGCTTAATGCTGTTAAATTTTCCTCTAAACTTTTGGAGACTTCTTTTACAAACTCAGGTGGCAAGCTTTTCGAGTATTGTGTAAAGTCTTTTTCCCATTCCGCATAAACGTGATTTAATTCACTAAAATATTCTGGAACATCCTCCACAAAATTAACTACCTCTGTTATCGCTTTTGTAACAACAAATGTTCCAGCAATCCCGATTAACAGTAAAAACAGCATAAAAACAATGATTACTGATGTTTTCCTGCTCGTCTTTGTTTTATTTTGAATCAGTCTGACTGCAGGGTTAAGCATTAGGGCAGTTATTAATGCAGCAATTAAGGGAATCGAAATCGGCAAAATAAAATACAATGCTAGTAAGAGTAAAATGGTTAAAAAAATTAATGTCCATTGACGCTTTGAAATATTCCGAAACAATTTAATGGGAGTACTCCTTTCAATAAAATCTGTTGTTATATAGAAATATAGCATGTAATGACTGGTTTGAACAGATAATTTTTTAGAACAAAAAAACAACCGCTCAGATTCAAGCAGCTGTTTCCTTTTTGATCACTATTATTTTTTGTATTGATTAATTTCTTCTTGGATTTTTGTAACAAGACTATTTGCTCGTTCAATTAGATTTTCGGGGAAGTTTTCTTCTTCGCCGTATTCAACTCCATGTGGGTAATAATGCTTTCCTAAAAGTGGCGTTGACAATTTAATAACTGCATTTCCACGATCAACATCACCTTCAAGTGCATAGCCTTGAATACGAATATAGTATGTAATATTTTTTTCTTTTGAACCAATTTTATAGTCATAGGTTACACGTTCGTAATCCCATTGGCCTGCTCGAATAAAAGCGTGTTTTCCCATTAAGTGATCTAACGGTTTTAGGTCGACAACTGCATCTTCTATTCCTGTATTTTCTAATCTCATTTTTTCCACCTCACATAATTATCCTCACTATTTCTATAATAGTACGAATTAACCCAAGTTGCAATCGAAAAGAGAATTACAATCTATAGCCTCTGCTTGATACATAAGATAGTTATATCACAATTACAGCGAATAATACGTTCTAAATTGTTTCTGAATTTAATAACATGAATAGTAGAGAAAATAGAATGGAATAGACTTCTAGTACATATATATATAATATGATTATAAGCAAAATAAAGGGGAATAGCATTTATGCGGTATATTCAAGTGATCGTTATACTAATTTTACTAGTTTTAGGCAGCTGGTACATATTTGCAAAAAGCGGTGTTTCGTCCGAAGAGGCTATTACCAGTATCAGCAAATCTTTTAATCAAAAGAAAAATCAACTTTCATCGAAAACGATACCTGAGGATAGACAGTATAAAGTGGATTTAGACGGAGACTTATATCAATGGATAGGAAATTCTGTGGAAGAGTTAACGGAGAGTTTTGGTAAACCAGAACGGAAAGACTTAAGTGCATATGGATACGTGTGGTGGGTTTACACAGACAAAAATGAACAATATATCCAATTTGGTATTCAGGATAATACAATTCTAACTGTATATGCAACTGGAAACAATTTGTCGGCGGAACCGATACAAATTGGACAAGTGTATGACAAAATAAATAAACGCTTTGAATTTGAAAATCGAGTTACATACAGTACGGGAATATCATCCTATTCATTTCAATTAGACAAAAATGAAATAAAAATGCGGCCATTAACAAAAATAGGAGAGAATGTGTTTGTACAATGTTATTTTGATACATTTACGAACAAATTATCATCAATACGTGTAATGACCGGAGATGTTCTGCTCAAACATCGTCCATATGCAATGGAATATCGCGGGGACTTGCCTGATCAGCCGGAATTGAATTCAGAGCAATGGGATAAAGTTGAAAGTGGCATGGAGCAGCAAATTTTTGATATTACCAATGTAATTAGGAAGCAATTTGATAAGAAGGTATTGAAATGGAATGACAATGTAAGTGAAGTAGCTTTCCTGCATAGTGAGGACATGGCGAAACATAATTATTTTTCTCATTACAGCCAAAACGGTGATGGTTTAAAAGAACGGTTGGCAGCAAACGAAGTATATTACTTTAGAGCAGGTGAGAATATAGCGGCGCAATATCCAGACGCACCTGCCGCGATGGAAGGCTGGCTAAATAGTAAGGGACACCGGGAGGCATTGCTCAATGCGGATTATACAGACTTAGGTGTAGGTGTATACCAATTGTATTACACACAAAATTTTGTTCAGCAGCCATAATTAAAGACCTTGGAGGGTCTTTTTTCTTTGGGACTTTTCACAGTTTATAGGTGGTTATCATACCATAGTAGTAATAAAATTTTCTTTTGTAGCTCTTTACTACGTAGTTTCCGTAAACTGCGTGCGACGTAATGAAATGCTTAGACTACCGTTCTGGAATACACTAATGTGATATTTTATAACTTCATACGTTTATGGTGATGAGGAAATAAAAAAAGCATATTCATTCCTGCTAAACATAAAATGAAAAATTTAAGTCGCAGTTTATGTCTTATGTGTAAACATAACGATGTATTTAATATAGTTTGGATATTTTACGTGAGGTGAGACGAGTGAATGAGGATAATTTACATCCTACTGTGAGAGAATTCAAAGCTTTTTTACAGGAACACCCAAAGCTTATTGAAGAAGTAAGAAAAAGTGGGCAATCGTGGCAGGGACATTACGAGCAATGGGTATTGCTTGGCGAAGATGATCCAATGTGGAATTCATATAAGGATGATAGCAATAATAAAGATGAAACAAAGAAAAAGGGCACTGATAAACAATCTGAAATTGTTGGCCAATTGTTAAAGCTCACGGAAAACATTGATCTTAACAAAGTACAAAAACAAGCACAGCAATTAAGCTCTACATTATCTACTGTACAGGAAATGCTGGGGCAATTTAAAGACACAAAAGAGTTGCCAAAAATACCGGATAACCAAAATCAAAGATTTAACTGGTTTAGGGACTAGGAGGGTTACGATGCAGCCAGCAAGCTATCAGTATCTGCAATCTAATCCCGATTTGGCAAATTTTGTTCGTTATAATCCAATCTGGTATCGTTATATTACACGAGATCCAAACAAAATATATGAACTTCCACGAGAAGCAAAAAAGTTTTATGGAAAAACATTTCCGCAGCAGTTAGAAAAAATCAGTAACCAGGCGCAAATGATTGGTATGTTTATTCAACTTGCAGGTGCAATGAAAGATTAATTTCCACCAATTAGGTCATGTTCGTTGACTAACATTCAGTGGAGTAAATGGACACCTCCACTGAATGAAGTTTCACTTTTTCGTTTTCACAGCCATCATAACGTGATAAGATAAAGGCGGAGGTGAATCATATGATAGCTTCAATGGAATATGTAGAAATTCTTGATCATTCTGAGGAACTGGGTAAAATGATTTTACACTCAGATGTAATGGAATCTTATGAAAATTCCCGTAAGGCACTTCAAGAAGACAAGAAGGCACAACAGCTAATTAAAGCTTTTATAGATATAAAAGATCAGTATGAGGATGTACAGCGCTTCGGCAGGTACCATCCTGATTACAACCAGATTATGAAAGCGGTTCGTTCAACAAAACGCGAAATGGATATGAATGACAAAGTGGCAGCATTTAAAATTGCCGAACGAAATTTACAAAAGCTTCTGGACGAAATAAGCCAGCTAGTAGCCATAAGCGCAAGTGAACAGATTAAGGCACCTAAAGATGGAGCCGCCTTAAGTGATGGCGGATGTGGATGTGGAAGCGGAAGCGGCGGATGCGGTTGCCAAGCATCTTAAGAGTATTGATGTAATTGCCCTATTCTGATACACTATCCTAAAATAGATGTCAGTTAGTGAGGAAACAAAATGAGAACATATCGCCAAGGGATCGTTGTTTGGTTTCAGCATATGAAAAATATAAAGCAAATAAAACGCTATGGACATTTGGTGTACACATCTAAACGTTTACGTTATGCAGTACTATATGTGGACCAAGCCGATTTGGAAGATATTGAAAAACGGTTATTAAAATTGTCTTTTGTATCTAAAATTGATCGATCATACAAACCTTTTATTCAAACTGATTTTGAAAATGCAAAGCCGGATAAGGCAAAACAATACGATTATAAAATGGGAATCTGAAAACCTTTTAAGGTTCTTACATAGTTAGTGCCATAAGGTTTTTATAGTCTTTTAAAAAGAAAAACCTGCAGAAATAGTTCTGCAGGTCTTTTTGTTTTCTAATTCCGAAAACAAAAAGGCAAAGGGAGAGGAGAAACCGGAGGAAGAACTTATGGGGAAATGTAAGTCTTCTCCGTGTTTTGAAACAACCAAGCAAAGTATTAGCTGTCTCATTATGTTAGTATGTACGAGGGGAAAAATAATATACGCTTATATGAAACTTTAATCGTGTATTCCATACCAACTCTATTTTTGAATGTTTCTGGTATTCACTTTTGTTCTTGTCATCGTTTTATGGTAGGATATATGTCGAATAGTGCCAAATTAAGGTGGTCATAGTATGCGTGTGATTGCAGGAGAATTAAAAGGAAGGCAGTTAAAGGCAGTTCCAGGGAGGTCGACAAGACCAACTGCGGATAAAGTGAAAGAAGCTGTTTTTCAAATACTTGGTCCTTTTTTTCAAGATGGACTGTGTTTGGATCTATTTGCTGGAAGTGGATCACTTGGAATTGAAGCAATAAGCAGAGGAATGGAAAAGTGCGTATTTGTTGATAAGCATCCAAAAGCAATACATACGATTCAACAGAATTTAAAATCATTTAACATTGAGCAGAAAGCTGAAGTTTTTCGTGCTGATGCATATCGGGCGCTTCATGCGGCTGCAAAACGCGGATTGCGTTTTGACATTATTTTTCTAGACCCGCCCTATGGCAAAGTAGACTATATGAAATTCCTGAATGCAATTAATGAACTTGAATTGCTTAATTCGAATGGAATTATATACTGTGAGCATGATAGTAATGAAATTTTACCAGATGAACACTGTAATTTATCAGTACTTAAAAAAGAAAGTTATGGTGGAACAATTGGAATAACCATCTATAAAAAGAAATAGGAAGGGGAGCTTTCCATTGAGCAGATTAGCGATTTGTCCAGGAAGCTTTGATCCAGTTACATATGGACATCTAGATATTATACAGAGGGGGGCAAAAATATTTGATCAGGTGATTGTTGCTGTATTCAACAATCAATCAAAGGCACCATTATTTACGGTAGATGAAAGGATTGCTTTATTAAAAGAAACAACAAAGGATATCCCTAATGTCTCCGTAGATTCTAGTAATGGATTATTAATCGATTATGCAAGGAAACAGAACGCTCATGCCATTTTGCGCGGATTACGGGCAGTAAGTGATTTCGAATATGAAATGCAAATTACATCCATGAACAAGAAGCTTGATGAAAATATTGAAACCCTTTTTATGATGACGAACAATCAGTACTCATTTCTAAGCTCAAGTATCGTCAAAGAAGTAGCTAAATATAAAGCGAATGTTTCTGATTTAGTACCTGAAATAGTAGAGAAAGCTTTAAAGGATAAATTTAATTAGCAGAAAGGATGCTGCCAGCTTATTCAGCTTGCAGCATCCTTTCATTTATGCTGTTTTCGTCGATACAAAACGATAATAGCAACCCCTAGCGCAAAAAAAGTTATTAAAGGTCCAATTTGTTCAAGCACACGTATGAAATCGGTCCATATACTTTGCTGAAATCCCTTCGACACTGGAACTTCTTCCATATCGAACACCTGTCGATTTAAGTATAATGGTTTAAATAAAATAATTGTTAATAGACTTGCGAATAGTCCATGAAGAAATCGTGCAAAAAAATAAGGAGTAAATCGAATATCCGTGTTCGCTATTATACTCGCAACCTGAGCCTGTACAGAAAAACCATGAAAGGCAAGTATAAAACTTACGACCACAAGTTGTGCTAATAAATTATCAGTAGCCTCATGAGAAATCATGCTTCCGCCTATAGTAATTTCAAACAGCCCTGACAGGAATGGGAGAGCCAAATCGATCGGCAGGGAAAGAAGGTGAAAAAAAGATTGAAAACCTTTAGCTAAAAACGGTGTCACACCTATAAGAAATAATAATTTTGTAATAACAGAGAAAATGATAATAAAGCCACCAACCATAACTAATGTTTTGACAGCGTTTAAAACGGCTTCACCAAGTACTTGCCCAATTGGCCTAGGGTCATTTAATCTGGTGCGGTGCATTTCCTGCAATGCTTTCATAATCGATATCTTTTGTTTTGTTGAATGCTGTGTATTCTGTTCATGTGTTCTGCCATGGAATCTCATGCAAATCCCCACCAAAGCATTGCCCAGATAATGACAAACTGCGAGAAGAATACCAAGCTTTTCATCAACAAAGAAACCGACAGATATAACACCGAAAATAAATAATGGGCTAGAGGCATTAGTGAACGATACCAGACGTTCCCCCTCAATTTGCGTAATCTGATTTTCCTCTCTGAGGCGAGCTGATATTTTGGCACCTGTAGGATAACCGCTTGCCATCCCCATAACCCAGGCGAAACTTCCAACACCTGGCACATTAAAAATTGGCCTCATAATTGGTTCACACAGAATACCAATAAATTTGACGACACCAAACCCAAGTAACAATTCAGCTATAACGAAAAAAGGCAATAATGTGGGGAAGACCTTCTCCCACCATAAGGTTAATCCGCGAATACTTGCTTCAGTCGCATCCATAGGGAATTTTAATATTGCAAATGCAATAAAACAAGTAATACTGGCCAGTAATAATGTTTTGATTATTTGTTTCAACATAAAGCCCCCTATTGTAAGCTTACTCTGTACTTATGTTTTTGTTAGTAGTAGAATGATTTTAGCTTATTATTTAAAAGTAATGGGCAAACATATAAGACTGATAGAGTTACTTTCACAATGTACTCTCGTGTTTAGTACAAGTCTTCTATCAATATACGCACATACCCTTGGCAAATATGCCATACACTTTTCTTAGAATAGAAATTGATATGTGTAACCTGTAAGAAATGGAAGGAGTTCCTGCAGTGAAATTTACTAAACGGCAAATACTATACTTAGTTATTGTAGTAGCCATCGCTTTTTTCCTTTCCGCCTATAAATTACCGTATTACATATATAAGCCTGGTGGAGCGGATGCGTTAAATCCAATTGTTACGGTTGATGGTGGATATGAAAGTGATGGAGATATGCACCTCGTTACGGTAAGGGGAGGTCAGGCAACTCCAATTCAGTATCTTTGGGCTAAACTGCTTCCGCACCAGGAAATTCACCCGCTTGAAGAGATAAGACCTGAAGGCATCTCCGAGGAGGAGTATTTTCATGTTCAATTGCAAATGATGGAGAATTCACAGGAAGCATCAACAGTAGTTGCCTATAAAGCAGCAAATGAGGATATTACAATTGAATATGATGGTGTTTATGTAGTGACAGTGATTGAAGGAATGCCGGCGGACGGCAAATTAAAAATGGGCGATAGGATTATTGGGATCGATGGTAATGAAATTAAAGAGTCACAAGAATTAATCAAATATGTTGAAAATAAAAAAGCTGGCGATGAAATCTCGATTGAGTTGGTACGTGATAAGAAAACAATTACCAAGGACGTTACCTTAAAAACATTTGAGGAACTTGAAAACAAAGTTGGCATAGGAATTCAGCTTGTAACCGATCGACATGTCGAAGTTGATCCGGAAGTGAATTTCTCAAGTGGCAGTATTGGAGGGCCAAGTGCAGGATTAATGTTCTCATTGGAAATCTATGATCAGTTAACTGAAGAAGATTTAACACACGGCTATCAGATTGCCGGGACAGGCGAAATTGATTATGAAGGTAATGTGATGCGGATAGGTGGCATAGATAAAAAAGTAATTGCTGCGGATGAAGAGGGTTGTAAAGTTTTCTTTGCGCCAAATGAAAACGGTGCTGCTGACTCTAATTATGAAATCGCTAAAAAAACTGCTAAGGAAATAGGATCAGACATGAAGATTGTTCCAGTAGATACGTTTGATGATGCGTTAAAATACCTACAGGATCTTAAGTGAAAAAAAGAAGTTGCATAGGACAAATTAAAACATTTGGGTCAAAAGACAAACTACCAAAAAATCCGAACTGTACAAATTCTAATGGAAGAATTCACAGTTCGGATTTTTCTTTGCCTAAAAATACTTTGTTACATCCACTTCTTTTAATTAAGTAAATGATAGATGATTAACGAAATAAGACGCACCATCAGTGGCGGGAAACAGCCATTAAACAAAGATTGGTGGTGCTAATTCTTGGCGGTGAAGCTGTTTTCTTATAGCAGGCGGCAAAATACTGTAATAAGCGTGACTGGCTTTTTCTTCAATTGATAGCATTTCATTCATGCTTCTGCTTAATTGAGTTACAATAGGTACTTCCATATCTTTTTTAACTTGATTAAGGTATGCCTTCCCATTTTCCGTTAGTCCAAGAATACGAACATAAGGTATCCTGGATAAGCTTTGCACAAAGTTCATATCTGCCTTTTTTGTATTTGTTAAAATATGTACGAAAATCCGCTGCAGCCTTGTCCATGTATATCGTTTGGTTTTTATTTTCTCGACCCATTCCTGAAAAGAGGCAGCCTGGTTTGCAGTCTTTTTAATTCTATTTTCCAAACCTTCATCCACACCTTGAATTTGCTGTAATTCATCAGTTGTCATCGTCATTACTCGATAATGCAGGAATGGAAAATATGCTTCCCATGAGTGCCAAACTTTTGTTTTCTCTTTGTAAATTTTTAATTGATGTTCAGTATTTTCGGGAATGGTGCTTGCAATTTCAGGTGTCATTATTCCAAAAGCAAAGAGCTCCTTTCGTATACTTGTTGCACTAGCAATGGAGCTGGTGATTGTTTCATCATGATAGTTGCTTTTGCTTCGTTTGATTGTAAGTGGTTCAATTGGTAAATTGTTTTCCACAATAGCTTTTACATAACTAAAACCCAGAATATTGTTAGGTTTAGAAAGATCCATTCGGTCTGTTGTTAAACCAATTTCTCTGTAAGCAATCCTGCTTGCCTCAGGGAAAGATAAGCCTAAGTCCAAATTTGATTGCAGTGTTTCTCTGTATTGTGTTTCACGTGCTTTAAATGTAGTGTGACTAGAAGTAAAATCAGTGATATCACCGGATTCACTTCCAAAACAAATAGAAGAGACTCCTAATTCATGTAATGTTTGGACAGATCCTTTTGCAAACAAATCGCTGCTTTGAACCGCAAAAACATAGGGTAATTCAACAACAATATCTATACCGCTTTTTAACGCAGCCTTAGTCCTGTGAAATTTGTCAATAATAGCGGGTTCACCACGCTGCAAAAAAGACCCGCTCATTACGGTAATCATGCAATCCGCATTCGACTTTTTCCGTGCCTCTTCTAGATGATAAACATGTCCATTATGGAATGGGTTATATTCTACTATTAAACCACATGCTTGCATCTGTTCATCTCCTAAATAGTTGTTTGTTGCATCCATTTTAACAAAAATATGGAATAATAGCATTTCCGGATTGCAGGATTGATTAATGTAATAGTTATTGGGTATGCTACACAAAAAAAGTGCAGATTTTTTACATTAAATTGTCATTCTGTAAAGAAAATATGTTGACAAAAGTCTATTTTCCTTTTAAAATAACTTTTGTTGCTCGTTAGAGGTGATATAATGAAATTTTCGGTAGCACAGATTAAAAGAACTACCCATAATGAGCCTTTCACATTTGACGGAAAGGTTGACGTTTCCGAATTAGAAACGATGAACAATGATATTCGCAACATTGAACCTGTACATGTTTCTGGGCAATGTCACGTTCAAGGGGAACAATTATTCTTTTCATTTACTATAAAAGGTAAAATGATTTTGCCATGTGCACGAACCTTAGTTGATGTGCCATATTCCTTTAAAATCAGGGCTGATGAAGTGTTTTCGCTTTCCACATATTACGGGGAAGAAGAAATGGAAAATGAAATTCATCCAATTGATGGAGAAATGCTTGACTTAACCCCGTATATAAAGGAAAATATTTTACTAGAGGTTCCATTTCGAGTATTCTCTGATGATGCAAATGCAAAAGAGAATGCCCCTATGAATGGCGATGGATGGGATTTTATTTCCAATGAGAAAACTGAACAAAAAATAGATCCACGTTTGAAAAAATTGGAGTCTTTGCTGAAGGATAAAAAGAAAGAGAAATAGGAATATTTATTTAGCTTTCGTTTGAAGGAGGTGTAAGTCATGGCAGTACCAAAAAGAAGAACGTCTAAAAAGGTTAAAAATCAACGTCGTACTCATAAAAAATTACACGTACCTGGCATGGTAGAATGCTCAAATTGTGGAGAGTTAACTAAACCGCATCATGTATGTAAATCTTGTGGGCATTACGATGGAAAAGCAGTAGTAGAAGCATAATAAATAGTTTAAATCAAACAGATCACGCTTATCAGTGGTCTGTTTTTCTATTTATTAAAGATTGCTGTTTTTTGATAAAGATAAGCAACAATATATGCTACTATAAGCTATATACATAACGAAAGAGGGAATAGAATGATAAGTGCTGTAAAATATCAGCTATTTGATGAAGGTTATAGTGTTATCACATTAAACCGTCCAGAGAAAAGAAATGCAATATCCAAAGAAATGGTTAAGGAGCTGAAGCGATCTATTGAACAAGCTAGGAAAGATTCGGCAAAATTTTTAGTGATTACTGGTGCAGGAGATAAAATGTTTTGCGCTGGTGGAGATTTGCAGGATTTGCATGGCGGTCTGACAGTTGAACAGGCGTTTCAAGAGCTCTATGCAATGAAGGAGGTACTCTTTGAAGTAGCATCCTTTCCAATGCCGACAATATGTTTGCTTAATGGCGATGCACTTGGAGGAGGGTGTGAAATAGCTACAGCATGTGATTTTCGAATTGCAAGGGAATCGAATAAATTCGGTTTTATCCAAACAAAACTAGGAATCTCACCAGGTTGGGGAGGAGGAGCACTCTTATACGAAAAAGTTCATTCTAGCTTTGCTTATCAGTGGATAATGGAAGCTGCCATACATAGTGCGGCCTTTTTGCATGAATGTGGCTGGATCCATAAAATAGTAATGGATGATAACTGGGGTGATCAAACGAAATTATTAGAGTCATATAGAACAAAGTCATATGATCAAATGAAAATATTAAAAAAACAGTATACAAAAAAATTGTCTATTCTTAGCCTGTCTGCACTGATGGATGAGGAAGTGCGAAATTGCGCTAATCTTTGGGACTCTAGGGAGCATAAACATGCTGTAGCGAAATTTTTATCCCGATAATCACAGGTGTAATATTAAAAATAGTAAAACAGTTATTCTATCACTCCTATTTTTTGCATACATTGATAGCAAACATATAAGGAGGGATGTTATGAATGCAACACGCCAAGATGCATGGACGAAAGATGAGGACGTAATCTTAGCTGAAACCGTGCTTCGTTATATCAGAGAGGGTAAAACCCAATTAGAGGCATTCAAAGAAGTTGCAAAACAATTATCGCGTACTTCGGCTGCTTGCGGGTTTCGTTGGAATGCAACGATACGCAAGAATTATCAAGACGCCGTGACTCATGCTAAGGAGGAACGGAAACAAGGTGGCAGAAAAAATACATGGAATTATATCGAACCAAAATCGAGTCATGAGAAGGATACGATTGATACCGCAATTTCATTACTAGAAAAAATGAAAATAAATTTTTCCCCTGAAAATCAAATTTCACAACAGGAATATGAGAAACAGGTACAAAACTTAGAAGAAGAAAATAAATACTTAAAGGCTCAGCTGCTCCGTTATGAAGATGCATGGAAAGAAATGGGCAATCTATGGAGCTGGGTGAATAAAGCTGATACCGAGTAAAAAAATAGACATGAATGCTTTAAACATTCATGTCTACGTTTTATTTAGACCTCTTTTTCTTCTACACCCTCTGGCATCCAGATTAATGGATTCTCGCCTAAATCCCGTTCCATATCATATTTAGCTTTTTGGAAGCCCATTTTTTCCCAGAATCCTTGTGAATTAATACGAGGATTTGTTTTTATTGGCAATTGATATTGTTTTGCAAATTCAACCAGTGCCTTACCATAGCCCTTTCCTCTGAAATCTGGCAATACTTCAAGCTTCCACAGCACTAAATAGTCCTGTGCAGGTTCAAAGTATTGATCATATTTTTTTTGTACCTTGTATAGACTCATGCGAGAAACAAGTGTATTACCGTAGTACACGCCATAAAACGGCGATTCGCTGTCATTTTCCACGATATTGCTTTGCAGATCCTCAAGCATGGACAATTCCTGGTTTCCATATTCTTTAAATCGCTTAAATTGTTCCAAGGTTTTATAATTAATTAAAAGTTTTTCTACCTTTATCATCCGTTTCTCCCCCTTATCAAAATCACGATATTAAAATCATTATTCCCTTTATTATAATATAAATAGATATAGATTGAAATGTAGACGAGGAAAAATAATGAAAACGGCATAAATTTATCTGTTTCAGTTATAAATAGTTTGCTACAATAGGCATAAAGATTTAGACGGACAGGTGAGTGCAAATGAACATTGGAGTTATTGGCGGAGGGTCGATTGGTCTGTTAGTCAGTGCCCTTCTGAGTTATGAACACACCGTAACAATTTACGTAAGAAGAGAGCAGCAAAAACAGGCATTAAATGAATATCGCTTATCCGTATCAAATTCGGAAATCGAACATCCGGTCAGGGCTTTACTGTCTAATGAATTAAAAAAGGAAGATTGCCTAATCGTCTGTGTAAAGCAAGGAGGTATTTCGGATATTGTTTCAATGATACATAAATCCGATCAGCGAATGCCAGTGGTTTTTTTGCAAAATGGTATGGGACATGTCGATTATTTAAAGCATTTTAACCAACCAATATTTGTAGGAGCTGTGGAACATGGTGCGCTAAAATTAAGTGATCATGCTATACTCCATACAGGAAAAGGGGTTATTAAGCTTGCCGCGTTTAATCGGGATATAAAAGAACTAAAAACATTCGCAAATCAGTTAGTAAATCCAGTATTTCCTGTTTGCTTAGCAGAAGATTGGGAGCAAATGCTGCATGAAAAGCTGGTTATTAACGCGGTAATCAATCCACTTACGGCACTATTTGATGTGAACAACGGAAAACTATTGCGTAATCCGTCTTTAACTAAATTGGCAAAGCATTTATGCGGTGAAGCGGCTTTGGCATTAGGTTTAAATTTTCAAGAGCAATGGTCCAGGGTTCAGGCAGTTGCGGATGCAACAAAGGATAATGTGTCATCCATGCGTAAGGATTTACAGGAAGAACGAAAAACTGAAAATGAGGCTATTTCCGGCTATTTATTAAATGTTAGTAAATACCATATTCCATATACAGCATTTGTTTATGACAGCATTAGAGCGTTGGAGGTTATGAAGGGGATTAAGGAGTAAACATGTTCGATATTATTATTTATTTCATTGCATTGTTGATTACGGTGCCACTTGCTGCGACCTGGATTGTGTATAAAATTGCACTGAAAATACATAAACAAAGATGGCGTGCAATTCATACTGCAGTCAATTGGACAACTTGCCTTTACATATTTGCAGTAATTGCATTATTAACCATTGTATTTGAGAAACAGCTTGCCGCATTTGTTCTAATTGTATTATTAAGTTTCTTTACATGTATCATCATTATCCAATGGAAACTGAAAACAGAGGTCGTATTTTCTAAAGCATTCAAAGGGTTTTGGCGCTTTTCTTTTTTATTTTTTTCCTTCTGTTATGTCTGCTTAGTATGCATTGGTCTTGTTCAGGAAATTTTGTCATAGTTTTGCGTGCGAGTGGCTCGAATCGTATTTAAATTCCGTGTTTACTGCGGTCTCTTATTTACGCTTTTAGCCCCTGATCAAACCCGTTTTACTTTAGGTTCAAACAGATTAAATGAAATTTTATTGGGTTTTATGTACAATACGTATTGGACTATACCCATTACGTTTTAAAGGAGAAGTAATCTTATGAGGATCGACCCTATTCAAATACAGAAACAATCTAAATTAATAACGGATTATCGTAATAGTGAAGAAAATATTATGCAGTATTTTGATTACCTTCCTTTTGAAAAAACGACATATCAAGACAGGATCAAGGATTTAAAGGAACGAAAATTTAATCGAAAAAAACTGTCGGAAGCATTAAAAATCATGAATCATAATTGGGAAGCCCCTAAGGCTACATATGAGAATATTGAGCGGTTAACAGATGAGAATAGCGTTGTCGTGATTGGCGGTCAGCAAGCAGGTCTGTTAACCGGACCGATGTATTCCATAAATAAACTTATATCGATTATCCAATTAGCCAGGCAGCAAGAAGAAGAATTGCAACTTCCGGTTATACCTGTTTTCTGGATTGCCGGAGAAGATCATGATTTTGATGAGATTAATCATATTTTCCTGCCAGACGTTCCAAAGATGAAAAAATATAAATTATTGCAGCGCGTATTGGGAAAAAAATCTGTTGGCCATATTCCCAAAGACGAAACATATGCAAACCAGTGGCTGACATCTGTGTTTGAACAGCTAAAGGAAACTGAACATACAAAACATTTATTTGCGACTGTTAAGGATTGTCTGGATAAGGCTGATAATTATGTTGATTTCTTTGCAAGATTAATTTATCAGATATTTGATGATGAGGGTGTCGTATTAGTTGATTCATCTAATCCGGAAATACGGAAATTGGAAAATGACAGCTTTGTAAACTTACTTGAGCTTCAACCAGAAATAAGTAAAGGTGTTTACGATAATGAACGTCGGTTAAAGCAGAAGGGATATACTATTTCACTGGGTGTTTTAGAAAATGATGCACACATTTTTTATCATAAGAATGGTGAACGGGTATTATTAGTGCGGAATGATTCAGGTGACTGGGTAGGTAAGCAAAATGAAGTGCTTTTAACAATGAAGGAACTCATAACAATTGCTAAAGAAAAACCAGAGCTTCTAAGTAATAATGTTGTAACGCGGCCATTAATGCAAGAATTGCTTTTCCCAAGTTTAGCGTTTATTGGTGGTCCGGGAGAAATAAGCTACTGGTCTGCACTTAAACCGGTTTTTCAAGCATTTAAGATAAACATGCCACCAGTCATTCCACGCCTGTCGTATACATTTGTTGAGCGAAATGTGGAAAAGTTGTTAATGAAATATGATTTAACGGGCGAATATGCAGTAAACTATGGAGTGGAATCGGAGCGGGATCAGTGGCTTGCTGCTAAAAATGATCCGCCCATACCCCAAGTTGCTAAAGGGATAAAGGAAGCGATTGATGAAGCCCACAGGCCGCTTCGTGAAGCAGCAAAAAGCATTCGTTCAGACCTAGGTGATCTAGCCGATAAAAATTTAAATTATCTTTTTTGTGATATTGAATTTTTGGAAGATCGTTTAATGAAAGAGATGAAGGAAAAATATGCAAAGGAATTATATGAATTTAATGTGATTAATACTGTTCTTCGTCCTAATGGCGGATTGCAGGAGCGAATGTGGAATCCATTACCATGGATAAATGATTACGGTGTACAGTTCATTAAGGACCTGACAAAAGCAAATTGCTCATTTGAAAACGAGCATTACCTAGTATATTTATAAACCTTTGACTGATCATTAAATTTTAATATTTTTTTGGGGGGTACCACTTTCCCCCACCATAACAAATAAAAGCTGTCTTTTAGCTTATCATTACGGTTCAATATGCAAAACAATTGTATTTACAACTTGTTTTGCGAATTTCTTTAACCGTAACGGAAGGCTATAAGGACAGCTTTTTTTATGACTTTATAACTAAATTTAAACTGGAAAAAGTTTTTTTGGAAAATTAGGTGGTGGATTGTGGGGGGATGTGGTAATATAAAAACATGAAGGTGGGGAGAACCATATGTTCATGGGTGAATTTCAGCATAACATTGATGCGAAGGGGAGAATCATAGTCCCTGCTAAGTTTCGTGAAGAGCTTGGCGATAGCTTTGTTGTGACACGCGGACTTGATAAATGTCTGTTTGCATACCCAATGAACGAATGGAAACTATTAGAAGAAAAGTTAAAGAAACTCCCACTTACAAAAAAAGATGCAAGAGCTTTTACACGGTTTTTCTTTTCTGGAGCAGTAGAATGTGAAATTGATAAACAGGGAAGAATAAACATTCCAGGACCATTAAGAAATTACGCAGTATTGGAAAAAGAATGCGTCGTTATTGGCGTATCAAACAGAATTGAATTCTGGGCGAGTGAAAATTGGGATGACTATTTCACTGACTCTGAGGAATCTTTCGCGGAGATTGCCGAGAATCTAATGGATTTTGATATCTAACAGCATAGAAGCAGGTGTAACCCATGTTTGAACATTATAGCGTTTTAAAAGAAGAAACGATTATTGGATTAAATATCAACCCAAATGGTACATATGCAGACTGTACACTTGGTGGCGGTGGGCATTCCGAAAAAATTGCTTCCAGATTAAGTGAAAACGGATTGCTGCTGGCGTTTGATCAGGATATAGATGCTCTAAATGCAGCTAAATCTAGATTGGATGCTTATCGCGATCGAATTACATTTATTCATGCTAATTTTCGCAAGCTTGAAGAAATGCTTGCCGAACATAATATTGACCACATTGATGGGGTATTATTTGATCTAGGCGTTTCCTCACCACAGTTGGACCGCGGGGAACGTGGGTTTAGTTATCAGCATGATGCAACACTTGATATGCGTATGAATCAGGAACAAGATCTGACTGCTTACGAAATTGTCAACTCATGGCCATATGAAAAGTTAGTGAAAATATTTTTTGCATATGGCGAGGAGAAATTTTCGAAACAAATAGCTAGGAAAATAGAAGAATATAGGAAAACAAACGAAATTGAATCAACACACGAATTAGTAGAAATAATCAAGGAAGGTATTCCAGCACCGGCACGAAGGAAAGGCGGGCATCCTGCTAAACGGGTTTTTCAGGCATTGCGAATTGCTGTTAATGACGAACTAGCAGCATTTAACGATGCGTTACATCAAGCGGCGAAAGCTGTTGATGTTAGAGGGCGGATAGCGGTTATAACCTTTCATTCTCTAGAAGACAGATTATGCAAACAAGCATTTAAAAAGTGGAGCACTGCTAGGGAAGTACCACGGAATTTACCGGTTATACCCAAGGGACATGAAGCACCATTTAAGATGATTACTCGTAAACCAATCGTACCAAGTGATTTGGAGCTTTCACAAAATCGCAGGTCACGATCATCAAAGTTACGTATTGTTGAAAAAGTTAACGAATGGAATTCAGATTTTACTTATCAAGAAGGGTGGAAAAAATAATGAGTACAAATCAAGCACGCAGCTTTCAACCAACTCACACTTCGCATTCGCCGCAAAGGGAAAAGCAAGTTGCAATTAAAGTTCGTAAAAGCAGCTGGATTACAAAAGGTGAGAAAGTATTGTATACTGTGGTAGGTGTTTGTTTAATTTTAGCTGGTATTTTCATTGTTTCTTTTTCATCATCGACTGATTCAGTAAATAGGGAAATTCAATCATTAGAACGTACAATTCAAACCCAGAAAGTTGAAAATGACGGGTTGAAATATGAAAAAAAAGAATTGAGCAGACCTGAAAGAATCATTAAGATTGCAAAAGAAAATGGATTGAAAATACAAGACTCAGAGGTTAAACATGCAAGTTTGATAAACAAATAATCAGGGTGAATATGTCATGAAAAAAAATAAGACAACACACTTTATGTCAGGAATTTTTATTCTTGTATTTGTTGCGATATTTTTAATCTTAACTGGAAGGTTTTTGTACATACAAGCTACAGGTGAGATTAACGGTGTTTCGTTAGAAGAATGGGCTGATAAAAAACGGACATCATCCTATCCTTTAAATGCAGAACGAGGCAAAATTTTTGATAGCAATGGAATGACATTGGCATATGACCGTCCGACTTTTAGTATTTATGCCATTGTGGATGAAACATATACGACAGATGAAGAGGAGCCAAAGCATGTAAAAGATCCGGAGAAAACTGCGGAAGTGCTGGCTCCTTTGTTGAATATAGATAAAAGCTATATTCAACAAAGGCTTGAGAAAGGGATTAAAAACGATAAGTTCCAAGTGGAATTTGGATCTGGAGGAAAAGAGTTATCACAGAAAACGAAGGATAAGATTGAAGATCTGGATTTACCTGGTATAAAATTCGACAAGGAAGCTATCCGTTATTATCCGAATGGAATGTTCGCTTCACATATTATTGGATTTGCGCGTAAGGGTGAAGATGGGAAAACCTCAGGTGTAACCGGTATGGAACGGGAAATGAATAAGCTTTTGAGCGGTAAGGCAGGGCATATTTCCTATCAGCGCGATAAATATAATACAAAACTATTAGATCCAAACGAGGTTATTAAACAACCAAAAGACGGTGATAATGTCTATCTAACTATTGATCAAAAGGTTCAAACGTTACTAGAGGATGTTATGTCACAAGTAGATAAAAAATATGAGCCTGAACGAATGACCGCGATTGTCATGAATCCAAAGACAGGTGAAATTGTAGCAATGAGCAACAGACCCAGCTATAACCCCAATAACCCCGCAGATGTGGAAAATTGGTACAATGATGCAGTTTCGACACCAATTGAACCAGGGTCGACAATGAAAATGTTCACATGGGCATCAGCGATCGATGCAGGTGTTTATAATGGGAATGCAATGTATAAATCGGGCAGCTATAAAGTTACAGAAGGCAGCGTGCCGATAAATGACCATAACGGCGGAAGAGGCTGGGGCACCATTTCTTTCAATGAGGGATTCAGGCGCTCATCAAACGTCGCTGCGGCAAAATTGGTAAGCGGAGTAATTGGTCCGGAAAAGTATCTAAACTATTTAAAAGCATTTGATTTTAATCAAAAGACAGGAATTGATTTACCAGGTGAAGTTATTGGAAGAATTGTGCATAATCCCAATGCACCAAGAGACATTGCTTCAACTGGGTTCGGACAGGCAAGTACATTTACGCCTATTCAGATTATGAAAGCAGCTTCTGCAATTGCAAATGATGGAAAAATGGTTAAACCATACGTTATTTCAAAAATTGTTGACTCAATTACAGGTGAAGAACTGAAGGAAACGTCACCTGAGGTAGTTGGCAAACCAATTTCTAAAGAAACCTCCGATAGAATGATGGAATTGTTAGGTTCTGTTGTGACGGCAGAAGATGGTACAGGAAAAGGCTTCAGTCTTGAAGATTACTCTGTTGCTGGTAAAACAGGTACTGCACAATATACTGTTGATGGAAAATATGCGACTGGTCGCGAAAAATATATCTTTTCTTTCTTAGGGATGGCACCTGCAGATGATCCGCAGCTAATGATGTATGTCTCGATAAAGCATCCGCAATTAGAGGCGGAACATGGATCCGTGCCAGTTTCATTTATTTTTAAAAATGTCATGAAAAATAGTCTGCATTACTTAAACATTAAACCGGATAAGGAATCGACTAATTCTGTTCAAACTGTTAAGATTCCTGAATTAAAAGGCGAAGGTACAAAGGCTGCAAAACAAGCTTTAAAAGGGTTAAATGTAACGGTAATTGGTGCAGGTGACAAAATTATTGGAGCAAGTGCTGCTGAAGGGGAAGAATTATTACCAAATGACAGGATACTGTTATTAACCGACGAGCCAACCATGCCAGCTATTATTGGCTGGTCATTAAGAGATGTTTTACAGCTGGCAGAATTAGCTCAATTGGATATTGAAACAATAGGAAATGGTTATGCCTTCAGTCAAAGTATCAAAGAAGGTACTGCTATTAAGAAGGGTGATTATCTAGGGGTAGAACTAAAGCCCCCGGAAAAGGAAAAAAAGAATCCGGATAAGGAATCAGCGGAAAATCAGGAAGGAGAACAAGCAGAACAAGATTCAGAGCAATCAGAATAGGATCTAGTGTACCTAATAAAAGAAACAGTGTTCTATTCAGTTTTTCTAGTTCATATAGTTGATACAAGCCTACCTATGAAAAGGGGATGGAAGATGAAACGTGTATCTGCTGTTACGGTTAGAAAGCGAATAGTTACTGTTTTTCTTTGTGGTTTACTTATACTCGCGATAATTGATTTTCGTCTTGGCTATGTGCAATTTGTTATTGGCGATCAATTAATGGCAAAGGCGAACAATTTATGGACAAGGGATATAACATTTGAAGCAGAGCGAGGGAATATACTAGATGTAAATGGCGAGATCTTAGCTGAGAATGTCTCTGCCCCTTCTGTCATGCTTGTTCCAAGGCAAATTGAAAATCCGCAAAAAACTGCAGAGCAGCTAGCTAAAATATTGGATATGACGGTTGATAAAGCATATGAATACGTTACACAAAAGGAATCGATGGTAAAAGTTCATCCGGAGGGAAGAAAAATATCTAAGGAACAAGAAGAAGCAATACGAACCCTTAATTTGGATGGTGTTTATCTTGCCAAGGATTCAAAACGCAATTATCCAAACGGAAACAATCTGGCACATGTATTAGGGTTTACAGGTATTGATAATCAGGGATTAATGGGGCTGGAACTCTATTATAACGATAAGCTCAGTGGTGATAAAGGAAGTCTATCATTCTATTCTGACGCTAAAGGCAAGAAGCTTGAGGATCTTGCCGATATATATAAATCACCGCAGGATGGATTGAATTTAAAAACGACAATCAATACAAAGGTTCAAACCATTATGGAACGTGAACTTGATTTAGCTGTTGCCAAATATAACCCGGATGGGGCACTAGCCGTTGCTGTCAATCCTGATACGGGGGGGATCATCGGTATGACATCCAGACCAAATTTTAATCCAGAAAATTATCAAGAGGTGGATTCAAAGATATACAACCGGAATTTACCTATTTGGAGTACGTATGAGCCAGGTTCAACGTTTAAGATTATAACATTAGCTGCTGCATTGGAAGAAAATACAGTAGATCTAAAAAATGATGTGTTTAACGATGATGGTGATATTTCAGTAGGAGGTACAGAACTACATTGCTGGAAGAGTGGTGGACACGGTCATCAGACATATTTGGAAGTTGTTCAAAATTCCTGTAACCCCGGTTTTGTCAATTTGGGGATGGAATTAGGCAAGGAAAAGCTGTTTTCATATATTAAAGACTTTGGATTTGGCAAGAAAACAGGTATCGATTTGCAAGGAGAGGGAAACGGGATTTTATTCAAGCCAGAGAATATTGGACCGGTTGAACTTGCAACAACAGCATTTGGGCAGGGAGTTTCGGTTACGCCGATACAGCAAGTGATGGCAGTAGCTGCGGCTGTCAATGGCGGCTATTTATATGAACCGCATATTGCCAAAGAATGGATCGACCCTAGGACAGAAGAAACCGTTGAAAAAATTGAACCCACGATGAAAGAGCGTGTAATTTCCCAAGAAACATCAAAAGAAGTGCGACTTGCTTTGGAAAGTGTTGTTGCGAAGGGGACCGGTCGACCAGCATACGTTGACGGCTACCGGGTTGGAGGGAAAACGGGTACAGCTCAGAAAGTAGGGCCGGATGGACATTATTTGAAAAACAATTACGTCGTGTCATTCATTGGCTTCGCACCTGCCGATGATCCAGAAATAGTTGTATATGTAGCAATTGATAATCCAAAGAATACAGTCCAATTTGGTGGTGTTGTTGCAGCACCTATCGTTGGGACAATAATTGGAGACAGCTTAAGAGCCCTTGGAGTGAAGCAACGAGAAGGTGGCTTAGATAAGGAATATATGTGGCCAGAGCAACCGAAAATAGAGGTACCTGATTTAATTGGTTTAGAGAAAAGCGAATTAACGGAATATATGACTAATCTATCCATTGAAACAAGCGGTGCGGGAGACACTATTATTAATCAAGCACCGCAGCCAGGTACTAAAGTTGAACCTGGTTCAAAAATCAGAATTTATTTATCTGGTAAAAAGGACAATAATTCCGACTAAATCTTTGGTATAATTAGTTAGTGTTATTATTCGTGAAAATTAAAAAGAGGGTGAATCCACCCTCTTAAAAATTGACATCGTTTAGAATACATATGTGGGATATTATTAAGGATAGGATGATTAATATGAAATTATCAGAAATTATTTCTGTATTACCATTCTATGATACTGCAACACTCGCAGATAACGACGTTGAAATTAATGATATCGAAATAGATTCAAAAAAAGTTAAACCAGGGGATTTGTTTGTTTGCATACGGGGTTTTAGGGTAGATGGACACGACTTTGCCGCAGAGGCAATTTATAATGGCGCTGGTGCAATTTTGACGGAAAGAAATTTAAATTTATTCGTTCCAACAATAATTGTTCCTGACACATCGCGCGCGTTAGCGATGATAACGGCAAAGTTTTTTGATTTCCCATCGGCAAAACTTCCGCTAATCGGAGTTACTGGAACTAATGGGAAAACAACAACAACGTATTTATTAGAAACTATTTTTAATCAATTACAAGTGAAAACAGGAATAATTGGAACCATTCAATTAAAAGTAGGGAATGAAACGTATCCAGTACCGAATACAACCCCAAATGCATTGTTTCTGCAAAAAACCATTAGGAAAATGAAAGAAAAGAATGTATCGGTTGCCATAATGGAGGTCTCCTCACACGCACTGGATATGGGCAGGGTCTATGGCTGTGATTTCGACATCGCCATTTTCACCAATCTTACACAGGATCATCTTGATTATCATAAAAATATGGATGATTATTTACACGCAAAAAGTCTGCTGTTCGCGCAATTAGGGAATACCTATGACAACGGAAGAAAAAAGTTTGCTGTTATTAATATGGATGATCCGCACTATGAAAAACTAAAAAGGAGTACAGCACAGTATGTTATTCCATATGGTAATAACCACGATGCTCTAGTGAAGGCAAAAAACATACGATTAGATATTACTGGTACATCATTTACACTAGATGCACCTATTGGAAATGTCCATGTAAACAGTAAACTGATTGGAATGTTTAATGTTTATAATATGCTTGCTGCGAGTGCAGCAGCAATTGCAGCAGGTGTACCAATATCCATTATCAAAAGTGCGCTTGAAATCATACCTGGAGTAAGTGGACGCTTTGAGCCAGTGCAGGTGGGTCAACCATTTGCGACAATAGTAGATTATGCACATACACCGGATTCTTTGGAAAACGTCCTGCAAACGATCAAAGACTTTGCCAAGCGAAACATTTATGTGGTTGTTGGCTGTGGAGGTGATCGGGATCGGACGAAAAGGCCATTAATGGCTGCTATCGCATTAAAGTATGCTGACTACGCCATATTTACGTCCGACAACCCAAGGACAGAGGATCCGCAAGTTATTTTGGATGATATGACACAAGATTTAACCGATACGCATTATGATGTGGTTGCAGATCGTAAACAGGCTATCTTCCAAGCGGTTTACCTTGCGAAAGAGGATGATATAGTATTAATTGCTGGTAAAGGACATGAAACCTACCAGCAGATTGGCAACGTAAAATATAAATTCGATGATCGAGAAATTGCGAAAGAAGCAATTCTAAGTAAGGGGAAATAAGTATGCTATTTACAACAGAATGGATATCCAATACATTTACAGAATATCAAGGAGCTGCACCAGATACAATACCAATTGATGAAGTTACAACAGATAGCAGAAAGAAAACGAAAAAGGGATTATTTATTCCATTAATTGGTGATAACTTTGATGGGCACGATTTTATAAAACAAGCGTTCGATAATGGGGCCGTGGCAGTGATCTGGGACAAAAGCAAAAATTTGCCGGAATTTTTGCCAACAGATTTTCCGGTATTTTTAGTTGATGACACTTTAATTGCCTTGCAGAAACTTGCAGCTGTTTATCGAACAGAAATCAATCCAATCGTAATTGGAATAACAGGTTCAAACGGTAAAACAACGACAAAAGATTTAGTGGCGGCTGTGGTAAAATCACAGTATAGGACTCATTATACGGATGGCAATTTTAATAACCATATAGGAATGCCACTAACGATTCTTGCAATGGATAGACAAACAGAGGTACTTGTACTTGAAATGGGTATGAATCATTTTGGCGAAATAGAACAATTATCGACTATTGCTCGACCCGATGCAGCTATTATTACGAATATTGGGGAATCACACATTGAATTTTTAGGGTCACGAGAAGGGATTGCAAAAGCAAAGCTTGAAATTACCAGCGGACTTAAAAAGGATGGGATTTTAATCATTGATGGCGATGAACAACTGTTAAAGCAAGTACATAAGCGCGATCATGTTATAACGTGTGGTTTTTCAAGCAATAATGATGTAATAATTAAAGAGGTGTCTATTCAGCATGATCAAACGGTCTTTAACCTTTCTGATGGTACCGAATATACTATTGCCTTGTTAGGAAAACATCACGCTAAAAATGCTTCCTATGCAATTACACTTGGCAAACGATTAGGCATAACAAGAGACACCATTAAGCAAGCTTTGTTATCACTTGAGCTTACTTCCATGCGTTTTGAAATGTTAAAAGGGAAACATAATGTGTCCGTAATAAATGACGCGTATAATGCTTCTCCTACGTCAATGAAAGCAGCGATTGAAGTGGTTAAGCAAATGACCGGATTTAGCGATAAAGTTCTTGTGCTAGGAGATATATTTGAATTAGGTGAACATGCTAAAACGTTACATCAATCTGTTGCAGAAGTAATCGATTCACCAATTACAGCACTCTTTACTTTTGGCAATGATTCAGAAATAATTTCCAAAGCAGTTCAAAAGCAAAATAAACCAATTATTTGCAGGCATTTTAACACAAGGGAAGCGTTATTGAATGAACTGCATGCCTATTTAAACGAGGATACATTACTATTATTTAAAGCGTCCCGGGGAATGCAATTTGAATTATTTGTAAAAGAAATTATACAGCCATAAATTTATGGACGGATGCTGCAAGAGGAGGAGAAACAGTGAATATTACCGTATTAATTTTAACCATAGCGATAGCATTTCTTATTACCGTCCTGTTATCACCAATTTTAATTCCGTTCTTAAGACGATTAAAGTTTGGACAAAGTATTAGGGAAGAGGGACCAAAATCCCACCAGAAAAAAACAGGTACCCCCACAATGGGCGGTATCATGATTGTTATTAGTGTCATTATAACTTCATTGATTATGATAAATAAAACGAATGCTGAGCAGATTGGCTATGAAATTTGGCTTTTGATTTTTGTTATCCTTGGATATGGAATTATTGGTTTTCTTGATGATTTTATAAAAGTAGCCATGAAACGAAATCTTGGTTTAACATCTAAACAAAAACTGCTAGGACAGCTGATTATAGCGCTTGTTTTTTATTTTATTTTACGTGCTAACGATTTTCCGACTTATATTCAAATCCCTGGTACGAATATTCAATGGGAACTCGGTTGGGGATACGCATTTTTAATCATTTTTATGTTAGTTGGATCTTCTAACGCAGTAAATTTAACCGATGGGCTGGATGGGTTGTTAGCCGGTACAGCTGCAATCGCATTTGGCGCATTCGGTATATTAGCTTGGTATGGATTTCCGCAGCATGAGGTAGCTGTATTCTCGTTAGCTGTGGTTGGTGCATTATTAGGATTCCTTGTATTCAACGCCCACCCTGCAAAGGTATTTATGGGTGATACAGGGTCACTTGCTCTTGGCGGGGCAATTGCGGCAATAGCAATACTAACGAAGCTGGAGATTATTTTAGTTATTATTGGTGGGGTATTTGTAATAGAGACGCTTTCGGTAATCATCCAAGTTATTTCATTTAAAACAACTGGAAAAAGGGTATTCAAAATGAGCCCATTACACCATCATTACGAACTATTGGGGTGGTCCGAATGGCGAGTGGTAACGACATTTTGGCTAATAGGACTTATTTTTGCAGCTCTTGGCATATACATTGAGGTGTGGTTAACTTGAAAAAATTGACAAACTTTCCTTATTCACATGTACTTGTTTTAGGTTTAGCTAAAAGTGGCACCGCAGCAGCTAAATTGCTCCTGCAAAATAACATACACGTTCGTGTGAATGATATGAAAACCGACGAAAATGATAAGATTGTTAAGGAATTAACAACGATGGGGGCAGAAGTTATTGTCGGCTCCCATCCTCTTTCTGTTTTAGAAAGCATTGAATTAATCGTAAAAAATCCTGGTATTCCATATGAAAATCCTGTATTAGCAGAGGCCGCAAAACGTGGTGTTCCAATCATTACGGAGATTGAACTTGCGGGTAATCTAGTTGAAAGTTCAATTATTGGAATAACGGGATCAAATGGCAAGACGACTACTACGATGCTTACTGCTGAAATGCTGAAAAGAAGTGAACAGCCTGTAAAAATGGCTGGAAATATTGGAACTGTTGCTACTGAAGTTGCACAAACACTTGGTTCTGATGAAAAAATGGTTTTGGAGCTCTCTTCTTTTCAGCTGATGGGAATTCAACAATTTAAGCCGAAAGTAGCTGTGTTGTTAAATATTTTTGAGGCACATCTCGATTATCATAAATCATTTGAAAATTATAAAGAAGCGAAGTGCAATATTTTTAAAAACCAAACGAATCATGATTACTTAGTATACAATGCAGAGGAACCAGTTGTAGTTGAGGCGGTTGCTAATGCCAAGGCTGCGAGAGTTCCATTTTCAGTAAAACGCCGGCAGGAACATGGGGTTTGGGCTGATGAAGAAAGCATTTATTTCAAAAATGAAAAAATTATGGCTAGACAGGATATCGTTCTTGTCGGGGAACACAATCTGGAAAATATTCTGGCTGCTGTCGGTGCCGCGAAATTAAGTGGTGCTACAAATGACGGTATATACGAGGTTTTAACCACATTTTCAGGTGTAAAACACAGGCTGCAATATGTGGAGAAAATGAATGATCGCTTATTTTATAATGATTCAAAGGCGACTAATATATTGGCCACTCAAAAAGCGTTGCAATCTTTTAAACAGCCAACGATATGGTTAGCTGGCGGACTCGATCGCGGGAATGGATTTGATGACTTATTACCTCATTTAGAAAATGTAAAGGCAGCTGTGCTATTTGGTCAAACTAAAGAAAAGCTTAAGGAAGTCGCTGAAAAAGCAGGAATTGAAACGGTCGAAGCTGCAGAAAATGTAGAGGACGCTGTGAAAAAAGCGTACCAATTATCAAACCCTAACGATGTCATATTATTATCCCCAGCATGTGCCAGCTGGGACCAATATCGAACGTTTGAGGAAAGAGGAGACATGTTTATTCAAACTGTGCATACATTAGTGTAGGGGCTTGTCTTATAAATACCAGGTGTAAGGAGCCAAAGAACGGAATGGTGACCATTGCTTGGATTAATTTCTTTAACCTGTGAACAAAATAATAGTGATAACGCCCCTATTCAATTATGGATTGGGGTGTTTCTTTTGTTTCGGAATCTGTTTAAGCATCAAAATGCGCCTGACTATACATTGCTTGTAGTAGTTCTTTCTTTAATCGTAGTTGGTGTCGTTATGGTTTATAGTTCATCCTATGTCTGGGCGGATTATAAGTATGATGATATGTATTATTATTTAAAGCGGCAGCTCCTGTTTACGGGTGCTGGTGTTGCGGCAATGTTTTTTATCATGATGATTCCCTATGGAACGTGGAAGAAGTATGCGAAAATTATCTTACTAAGTTGTTTTGTATTGTTGTTGCTTGTGTTAATTCCAGGTGTTGGGATGACGCGTGGCGGTGCGCAAAGCTGGATAGGTGTTGGAGCATTCAGTATTCAGCCTTCTGAATTTATGAAGCTTGGATTGATCATCTTTTTATCTGTATATTTAGCGAGTAATCAAAAATATATCACTTCTTTACGGAAAGGTTTTATTCCCTCGTTATTACTGGTTTTTACAGCGTTTGGCTTGATTATGCTTCAGCCAGATTTAGGTACTGGTGTAGTGCTGGTTTTAACCTGTATGGCATTGATTTATACTGCCGGTGCAAGGCTTTCCCATTTTTTTGGACTAGCATTCCTTGGTTTGGTTGGATTTTTATTTCTAATTATTTCAGCACCGTATCGGATTGCCAGGATTACAGCATTTTTAAATCCATGGCAGGACCCACTAGGTGATGGTTTTCAAATCATTCAATCTCTTTATGCGATTGGACCGGGTGGCTTGATGGGACTTGGTCTTGGAGAAAGCTTACAAAAATATTTTTATTTACCTGAACCGCAAACCGATTTTATCTTTGCCATAATAGGTGAGGAGCTGGGTTTTATCGGTGGAACCTTTGTGCTAGTTTTGTTTGCACTTCTATTTTGGAGAGGGATAAAGATATCACTCGGTGCACCAGATCAATTTGGACGTTTTCTTGCTTTAGGAATTGTGTCGATGTTAACCATACAGGTTATGATAAATATAAGTGTTGTAATTGGGCTGATTCCAGTAACCGGTATAACGTTGCCTTTTCTAAGCTATGGAGGATCGTCGCTGACATTAACCCTCTGTTCAGTAGGTATTTTATTAAATGTAAGCAGATATTCCTCGATATAGAATGTCAAATTACAAGACTGGTTAATGATACGTTTTTATTACACATTGGACGTAAAATGCGAAGTAATATTCTCGGTTCGCCGTCCGGGATCGCTCCGGACGGATGCGCACCTTAGGGCACGGCCTCAGTCTCCTCGAGAAACCCACTCTTTGGTGTCTTCGGACTCGTGCTTTTCTGAGCAGGAGTCACCGCCCTCCACTCACCCGGACTAGTGCAGTGGAATTAATATATATCGGTACTTACATAGATTGTAATTATTAAATATAACGTATCTATAATATCTTTAAGAAATCATGATTACGTTATAAATACACTTACTAGCAGGCTGTGGTACCAAAGAGCATCCAAAATGAAGCGAAATCACCACAAGTATTTACGTCACAGTTACCAAAACTACGTAATAATAGTGTACTAAATTTTTATTAAACGTGTATTCTAAATATAATTACATAATCTGTAATTTTTGAAATAGAAAAAACTAGGTAATATGTACTACATGCTTCTGGACAAGTTATGATATAATTCAAGTAACATTGCGAAACGGCACACTTATTAAAGTGCCGTTTCATTTGTTAAATTTTAGATAAAGGAAGAAATAGGAATGAGCAAAAAAAACATTGTTTCGATTGAAGACCGTATTCCAAAATTGAAACAAGCCCGTAAGAAAAAGGCAAATAGACGCTTAATTTTTTATCTTTCTATTTTTTTCCTGTTGATAGCTGTCATTGTTTATTTACAATCTCCATTAAGTCATGTAAAAACGGTCCAAGTAAATGGTAATACATTTGTACATGATACTGAGATAATCGAACAAAGTAATCTAATGAATGACACAAACATCTGGACAATAAATGAGAAAGAAATCAAACAAGCTATTAGTAAAAATCCTGTAATAAAATCAGTCAGCATAGACAAAAAGCTTCCCTGGACAGTTAAGATTAATATAAAAGAATATAAGAAAGTTGGTTACATCAATAAGGATAATCAATATTACCCTATATTAGGCAATGGCCAGCTGCTGGATTCACTTGAACAAAAAACGGTAAACGGTGATGCGCCTCTATTATTAAACTTTACAGATAAACAAGTATTGCAGTCAATGACAGACGAATTAAAGAAATTACCGAGTAGTATATTAAATATTATTTCAGAGATTCATTGGGTACCCTCGGATGAAAATAAGAAAAAAATTGTATTATACATGAATGATGGATACATTGTTGACGGTACTATTCGGGAATTTGCAGAAAAAATGGAGGTTTATCCATCTATCGTCGCTCAATTAAAACCGGAAAGTAAAGGGATAATCCATATTGGGGTAGGTGCTTATTTTGAATCATTTGATAAAAAGGAATCGGCAGAAGAGGAGATAGAGGATGAAACTGAAGGGTAGACACGTGGTTATTTCACTAATTCTACTCGTTTCCGGGTTTTTAGTTGCCTACAGTTATCAACAAGCAAAAGACGATCCGAAAGTAGTTCAATTATCTGAACAAAAATGGGAAAAGAACTATGAATATCGAAAACAGGCAATCGACTTAGTTGATAAGAATAAAGAATTACGAGAAGAATTAGATGCGAAAATGCAAAAGATACAGGACCTGGAAGCAGAGCTCTCAAGTAAAGAAGAATTGGTTGGTCAATATGTTGATCAAAAAAAGCAGCTGCAACTATTAACCGGAAAATTGGCTGTGGCTGGTGATGGTGTTCAAGTTGCCTTAAACGATGCCAATTATATTCCAAATGAGGAAAATGCTAATAATTATATTGTGCACGAAAGTCACATACACAAAGTTGTTAACGAATTGTTTAGTGCCGGTGCAAAAGCAGTCGCAATAAATGGACAACGTATAATGGAGGATTCTTTTATAGCTTGTATCGGACCAGTAATATCTGTTGATGGGGTGGAATATCCTGCTCCTTTTATTATTAGTGCAATCGGAGATCCTGAGGTGTTATTTCCAAGTATAACCTTGACAAATGGTGTTAAGGATCAGCTGGAAAGTGAAAATATCGAAGTGAATATTAAAAAGGTCAATGATCTGGAAATGGATGCTAACATTGCGGGGGAACGGTGATTACATGAAATCAAAATATAATCTGATCGTATTGCTCGTATTTCTTCTTGCGGGTTTTATGATTGCCGTGCAATTTCAATCCTTTCAGAAACCAAAGGAACGGGATACAAGGGACACATGGGAACTTCGGGCAGACATACAAAAACAGCAGAAAACACAACAGGAACTGTATGCCAATATTCAACAAGCTGAAAAAATTATTAATCAATACCAATATGACTCGATTACTCAAACGACGAAAACGTTAAAAAATTCTGTACAGCAATTAAAGGAAGAGGCTGGTTTAACCGAAAAAAAAGGAAAAGGTGTGGTTTTCAAGGTTGAACCATTATTCCAGGAAAGCATGAAAGATGTTGATGTGCAGGTTTATCCTGTATTGACACAAGAATTATTATCCCGGTTAATTAATGAATTAAATAAGTATGGTGCAACAGATATTTCAATAGCAGATGAACGGGTAATCAGTATTACGCCGATACGAAATGTAAATGGAAATATTTATGTGAATAACCATCCATTACCACCGCTTCCTTTTGAAATAAAAGTGTTGGCGGAAGACCCAAAAAAACTTCTAAGCTACGTGGAATATAGTTCCATACGTGATTATTTTGCTATTGAAAATATTAATTTGCTGGGCAAAGCCAAAGACACTATCGTATTACCTAAGTATGACCAAGACATTCATTTAGAATCTATTCACCTGCTAGAGGCTGAGGATGCGAACGGAGAATAAAAATGTGGCTACCTTTTGTTTTTTTACTATTTGGTATCGTGTTGGGATTATTGACAGATATCAGAATTCCAGAAGAATACACGGATTACCTTTCGATAGCTGTCCTAGCAGCATTTGATACATTACTTGGCGGAATCCGTGCACACTTAGAGGGGAAATTTGATGACAAGGTATTTATAAGCGGATTTTTCTTTAATGTTTCTTTGGCAGCATTTTTAGCATTCATAGGTGTACAATTGGGTGTTGATTTATACCTGGCAGCTGTATTCGCATTCGGCGTTCGATTATTCCAAAATATAGCGCTAATACGAAGATATTTAATAGAAAAACGCTATTTTATGAAGAAAAGGAAAAAAACAGAGGAAAAATAAAAGGAATTAACCATTTTTTGTTGAATTATTTCAATAATATATTTTCTTTTTCTGTTTATTCCTATAGAATTATTAATTATAATACTATAATAGATAAGTAGACGTAAAACGATCTGATTATATATTCTGAAAATTATCGGATTCGTCTGAAACTGGAGGTGCCTTTCTTTGAACAACAACAGTGAAATACTAGTAAGTCTAGACATAGGTACATCAAAAATAAAAGTTATTATTGGAGAAGTATTGAATGATTCACTGAACATTATTGGTGTTGGTAGCGCGAAATCAAATGGCATGAAAAAAGGTGCTATTGTTGATATAGATCAAACCGTACACTCAATAAAAAATGCAATTGAACAAGCTGAAAGAATGGTAGGGATGCAAATTGATAGTGTTGTCGTAGGTATTAATGGCAATCATGTACAATTGCAAACCTGTCACGGGGTTGTAGCGGTACAAAGTGAGAATAGAGAAATTGGCGACGAAGATATAACAAGAGTAATTGATGCTGCTAAAGTTATATCAATTCCGCCTGAACGGGAAATCATTGATGTCATACCAAAGCAATTTATTGTTGACGGATTGGATGAAATTAACGATCCAAGAGGTATGATAGGTGTCCGTTTAGAAATGGAAGGGACAATTATCACTTGTTCAAGAACTGCATTACATAACATTTTAAAATGTGTTGAACGTGCAGGGTTACAAATTTCAGATATTTGCCTGCAGCCACTTGCGGCAGGATCTATCGCATTGTCTAAAGATGAGAAAAATCTTGGCGTTGCATTAATCGATGTCGGTGGCGGATGTTCAACTGTATCACTTTTTGAAAATGATCACCTGGTATCTACAAGTGTTGTTCCGCTAGGCGGGGACAATATTACAAAGGATTTATCTATCGGACTAAGGACATCGACAGAAGAAGCAGAAGATATTAAGACCAATCATGGCCATGCTTTCTTCGATGATGCCAGAGAGGATGAAACATTTGAAGCATCGATTATCGGCAGTAATACCTCGCAAACCTATAATCAATTGCAGATTGCCGATATGATTGAAGCAAGACTGGAAGAAATATATGCATTTGCAGAACGGGAAATTAGAAGAATGGGGTACCACGAATTACCAGGCGGCTATGTTCTAACAGGTGGTACAATGAAAATGCCTGGTGTATTGGAATTAGCGCAGGATTTATTCCAGTCAAATGTTAGAATGGCAATACCGGATTACATAGGTGTAAGAGAACCGCAATTCACTGCGGGGGTTGGAATCTTGCAATTTGCCTATCGAAATGCGAAAATACAAGGAAAAGAATTACTTCCATCTGTGATTGTAAATTCGTATGAGCAGCCAAAACCAAAACGAACCAAGAAACAACCACAACCAGAAGAACATACTGAAAAGAAGAAAAAGGAATCCGGAATAGCTAATTTGTTTAAGTATTTTTTTGATTAGACAGCGTTCCCTATCACATAAACACGAGTGAGAGGCTTGTACATATTGTGATATGATATTACTTAACTTCTAGTAAACTTGTAACTTTGCACAAATTAGGAGGAACGATTTATGTTAGAGTTTGATACAAATATGGACCAGCTTGCAACAATAAAAGTGATCGGTGTCGGTGGCGGCGGAAATAATGCCGTTAATCGCATGATTGAACATGGTGTTGAAGGTGTAGAATTCATCGCTGTCAACACAGATGCACAAGCTTTGAATCTATCTAAAGCAGAAGTGAAAGTGCAAATTGGCGGTAAACTTACCCGCGGATTAGGCGCTGGTGCTAATCCCGAGGTAGGCAAAAAAGCTGCTGAAGAAAGCAAAGAGCAGCTTGAAGAAGTACTTCAAGGTGCTGACATGATATTTGTAACAGCTGGAATGGGTGGAGGAACCGGTACTGGTGCTGCTCCAATTATTGCACAAATTGCGAAAGATCTCGGAGCATTAACAGTCGGTGTCGTTACACGTCCATTTTCTTTTGAAGGAAGAAGAAGGTCTACTCAAGCAATTTCTGGTATCGAAGCATTAAAAAACAGTGTTGATACATTGATTGTTATTCCAAACGATCGTTTATTAGAAATTGTTGACAAAAATACCCCAATGCTTGAAGCATTCCGTGAAGCAGATAATGTTTTACGTCAAGGTGTACAAGGTATCTCGGATTTAATCGCCAAACCGGGTTTAATTAACGTTGACTTTGCAGACGTTAAAACAATTATGTTTGACAAAGGTTCCGCATTAATGGGAATAGGTGTTGCTACAGGAGAAAATCGTGCAACAGAAGCTGCTAAAAAAGCAATTTCATCACCATTATTAGAAACGTCAATAGATGGTGCGCATGGGATTCTTATGAATATCACTGGCGGAACTAACTTGAGCCTATATGAAGTTCAGGAAGCTGCGGATCTGGTAACATCAGCTGCTGATAATGAAGTAAATGTTATCTTTGGTTCCGTCATTAATGAGAACTTAAAAGATGAGATTATTGTAACCGTAATTGCTACTGGGTTTGATGAAAATCAAAAGGTTGATAATCAGCCGAAACAACGTCCAATCATCAATCATAAACAACACGCTGCGACAACAATGAATGATGATGTTCAAAGGGATACCATGAATCAGCAACAGCAGCAGCGTTCTAAACAGGAAGACGATACTCTGGATATACCAACATTTTTACGTAACCGTAATCGCAACAGATAGGATTATAGATGAAATGGGTCAAACTGATAGATTTAATCGGTTTGACCCTTTTTTTGTGAATTTCTCTGTATTGATTGTAACTGTATGCTATTTTCAGCTCTGGCGCTAAAACATTGCACCCAGGTTTCCTATAACACAAGAACAAGTCTTCCTCGTATTTGACTCTCCGACAAACTCCCTAAAAACTTGTTAAAATTAGCATTTTTATGCAGACAAGAAGTGACAGACTTTGCCTATTTAGTTCGGTATACTTTCTTTAACTCAGGTAATCTTTCTGAATGTCTACATAGTTAATAGGTTCCTGGGTGGTTATGAGGAAAGGAAGAGTATGGTGACTATTTATCTCGATGCTGTTTGGGTATTGAATTTCCTATTGGATATGATGCTTCTCATGCTAGCGCAAATCTTGGCAAAAGACAGTACGAGTAAAATTAGAATAATGTTTGGAGCATTTATCGCTTCCTTGCTCATACCTTTAACACTCTATTTTCCAGAATCATTTTTTACCACAGTTATCGGAAAATTACTTTATTCGATAATTATTATTTTATGCAGTTTTAAGTTTTATTCTTTTTATCAGTCGTTAAAAATGCTTTTGTTATTTTATTTCACTACTTTTGCTATTGGGGGTGGATTAGTAGGCTTACATTTTTTGTTTCAAAATCCGATTGGCTTTTCAGCATCAGGTATACTCACGTATAACGCAGGCTACGGCGATCCAGTCAGCTGGCTATTTGTTGTTATCGGATTTCCAGTAGTTTGGTGGTTTACGAAGATTCGTATGGACAAGCATGCCACAGAAAAAATTCGTTATGATCAGCTTTATCCTGTGACGATTCAAATCAATCACCAAACCAATTCTACTACTGGATATATTGACAGTGGGAACCAATTAGTCGATCCATTGACAAAGAAACCGGTAATCATTTGTGATGAACAGTTTTTAAAAAAATGGTTCTCTGAAGATGAATGGGGTCGGTTAAAAACTGCACATGAAGAATTGGACTTTGAAAAAATTCCCGGCGATTGGGAGAAACGAATTCAGATTGTCCCATACCAAGGTGTAGAGGGCAGACGAACATTTATGCTGGCGATTAAGCCTGACAATTTAATTATCTATTACGATTCAAAAAAAATAGTTACACGAAAAATTTTGATTGGAATTCAATTCGCGGATTTAACGAATGATCGGCGTTATCATTGTTTACTTCATCCACAAATCATAAAATTAGCAGCTGTTGAAACAGCATAAAAGGGAGAGATAAAATTTGAGAAAATGGAAACTGCGGATGCGTTTATGGTGGTATAATATTTTAATCAAGCTTGGAATTAAATCTGATGAAATTTATTATATCGGGGGAAGTGAAGCGTTACCACCACCATTATCCAAAACAGAGGAGCAAGAACTTCTTGAGCTCTTGCCAAAGGGTGATAAAGGTGCGCGGGCGATGCTGATTGAGCGAAATCTTCGTCTAGTTGTTTATATTGCACGTAAATTTGAAAATACGGGGATTAACATTGAGGATTTGATCAGTATCGGAACAATAGGATTGATCAAGGCGGTTAATACGTTTAATCCTGAAAAGAAAATTAAACTTGCAACATATGCATCAAGATGTATTGAAAATGAGATATTAATGTATCTTAGAAGAAATAATAAATTAAAATCGGAAATTTCATTTGATGAACCGTTAAACATAGATTGGGATGGAAACGAATTGCTTTTATCTGATGTACTGGGAACAGATGACGATGTAATTACAAAGAACCTTGAAAGCAATGTGGATAAACATTTGTTAAAAAATGCACTGTCAACATTAAATGATCGGGAAAAGCAGATTATGGAATTGCGATTTGGTTTAGTTGGTGAGGAAGAGAAAACGCAAAAAGATGTGGCTGATATGCTTGGAATTTCACAATCGTATATTTCACGTTTGGAAAAGAAAATTATTAGGCGCTTAAAAAAAGAATTTAATAAAATGGTTTAGCCTTGTAAACACTAGATTATCGACATGATTTTACTTTTTTCAGCATAAATATGACTGCATAAAAATCCTTTCAGGGGGAGATACTGTCCATGAAGAACAGCATCTCCAACTGGGAGGGTAGAACAGAATGATTAGACATAAAGTAGAGATATGCGGTGTTGATACATCGAAGTTACCTGTTTTAAAGAATGAGGAAATGAAAAAGCTATTTGTTAAGATGCAGGAGGGGGACATATCCGCCAGGGAAGAACTTGTTAATGGGAATTTACGCCTTGTTTTAAGTGTTATCCAGCGATTTAATAATCGAGGGGAGTACGTGGATGATTTGTTTCAGGTGGGCTGTATCGGATTAATGAAATCAATTGATAACTTTGACCTTGGACATAATGTTCGATTTTCCACGTATGCTGTACCAATGATTATTGGTGAAATCAGAAGATACTTAAGGGATAATAACCCGATCAGAGTTTCAAGATCATTACGCGATATTGCCTATAAAGCACTTCAGGTGAGAGAAAAATTGATTAACAAAACTTCAAAAGAACCTACACCACAGGAAATAGCAGATGAGATGGGTGTACCTCATTCTGATGTCGTATTTGCAATGGATGCTATACAGGATCCGGTATCCTTATTTGAACCGATCTATAATGATGGCGGTGATCCCATCTTTGTCATGGATCAACTAAGTGATGACAAGGATAAAGATGAAAACTGGCTTGATAAGCTTAGTTTGAAAGAGGGCATGATCCAATTAAATGCAAGAGAAAAAATGATATTAAATAAACGATTTTTCCAAGGAAAAACCCAAATGGAAGTTGCCGATGAAATTGGTATTTCACAGGCGCAGGTATCAAGATTGGAAAAAGCCGCCATTCAGCAAATGAATAAACAGATGTTTGAATAAGCCATATCTGGTCAGCGGTATAATCAATGCTTAAAGGGACAGGAAACAACCTGTCCCTTTTCTTGTGCCAAATTTCATATGAAAAAATCCTGTACACCTGCATATATATTTATAATAAGGTGGGTGAGGAATATGATGAAGCTGTCTGAATTGCAGGTAAAAGAAATTATTGTTGTGGAAGATGGTAAACGGTTAGGTCATATTTTCGATCTTGAACTTGATGTTGATAATGGTAAAATACTTTCATTGATCATAATGGGGAAAAAAGCGGGATTGTTTGGAAAAATAGATGAAATAGCTATTCGCTGGGAGCAAATTGTTACGATTGGCTCTGATGTTATTTTAGTTAGAAGAAGTGAAAATTCGCCACAATTATATTTGCAAAATGAAGTGAAATAGTACTCAAGGCGCAAATTATGATAAAATGATACAAGCACATCTAACAGGGGGCATGAAAATGAGTGAGGCCTTTATTCAGAAGGACATATCCTATTTACATATAAAAAGCTGGCAGGATCTAAATCCGAATTTACGTGTTGGTTTTACAACTAGAAATGGCGGTTACAGCAAAGGATCCTTTCAATCCTTAAACATGGGCCTGCACGTTTCAGATGATTATGACGATTGTTTGAATAACAGACAGCAATTAGCAAACAAAATCGAATTTCCTCTAAATGATTGGGTGTCCGGGGAGCAGATTCATTCTAATCAGGTAAAAGAAATTGGAATTCCTGATAAAGGGAAAGGGGCAGTTTCATACCAGGACGCATTAAAAGGTATTGATGGGATGATAACAAATCAAGCTGGTATTTTGTGTACGGCTTTTTTTGCAGATTGCGTTCCATTGTTTTTCTTTGATCCAGTATCTAACTATATTGGTATTGCCCATGCTGGATGGAAAGGCTCCGTGAATCGCATTGCTGAAAAGATGGTCTTAAAGCTGCAGCATTCGGGAGTCGATATCGCGAATCTTTTAGTAGCTATTGGTCCTTGTATTTCAGAGGAATCGTATGAAGTGGATGAGCATGTCATTAGTCATATACCTAATGAATTGGCGGAAAAAACCGCAGTTAAAACAAAACATCATCATTATTTGTTAGATTTAAAACAGTTAAATGTGGAAATCCTTTTGCAATGCGGGATATTACGTAATAATATAGAGGTAACAAATTTTTGCACGTTACGTGATGAATCGTTATTTTTTTCACACCGCAGGGATAAAGGTAAAACCGGAAGAATGCTGGGGTATATTGGGTATAAACCTTGACAATGCTAGAGGGGAGAGAACGAAAGAGTGACTGTAGCAGCAAACCTTGAAGAAATTCGCACAAACATAAGACAAGCCTGCAAAAGGTGCAATCGCAATCCTCGGGAAATTACAATTATTGGTGTAACGAAATATGTTACAATAGAACGAACAGAGGAAACGATTGAAGCTGGCATTAAAAATCTTGGTGAAAATCGTCTAGAAGGATTATTGGAAAAGTATAATACCATACAAAACAGAGCAACATGGCACTTCATAGGGACGTTGCAATCCAGGAAGGTGAAGGATGTAATTGATAAGGTTGATGCCGTGCATTCGCTTGATCGTAAATCGTTAGCAAAAGAGATTAACAAACGTGCAGCTAAACCTATCAATTGTTTTGTTCAAGTAAATGTAAGTGGAGAGGAGTCGAAACATGGACTTGCTCCCGAACAGGTCATGCCATTTGTTGAAAGTATAGATAACTATGAAAATATCCGTATAGTCGGATTAATGACAATGGCACCCCATGTTAAGGATGAGGCGATGATTAGGAATACATTTAGAAATTTAGCGGTATTAAGGGGAACGATCCAAGATAAAAATCTTGAGCATGCACCATGCCAGTTTTTATCAATGGGAATGAGTAATGATTACCAAATTGCGATTGAAGAAGGTGCTACACACATCCGCATTGGGTCGAAATTGGTTGGGACTGAATACGAGTGAGGTGAAATCATGACCATTAAGAACAAAATTAAAACATTTTTTACGATGGATGATGAATATGAATATGTAGAAGAAGAAATTGATTTACCAGAGGAAACATCAATCCCGCAAAGAAGAAGTCAAAAAGGGCAAAATGTAGTAAATTTAAAGAGTATGCAGCAGCCTTCATCTAAGGTGGTGCTTTCTGAACCAAGATCGTACAATGAAGTCCAGGAAATAGCGGATAACATCGTGAACAGACGTGCAGTTGTCATAAATCTGCAGCGCGTTGATCACAATCAGGCAAAACGGATTGTTGATTTTTTGAGCGGGACTGTATACGCCGTTAACGGTGACATTCAGAAGCTTGGAACACAAACATTCCTATGTGTGCCGGATAATGTCGATGTTTCTGGTACGATTTCGGAAGCATTTGCAGATGAGAATGAATTTGAAAGAGGGTGGTAGCCAATTATGGTCCAATTATGGAATATTTTAGATACTGCTATTGTAATATATAGCTATGCATTGATTGTCTACATTTTTATGTCATGGTTTCCGGGAGCACGGGAATCAGCATTTGGTAATCTATTAGGCAGAATAACCGAACCATACTTAGAACAATTTCGTAAAATTATTCCCCCATTAGGAATGATTGATTTGTCCCCTATCGTAGCAATTTTTGTTCTGTATTTAGCAAGAATGGGGCTGCTTGAGCTTTTTAAAATGATTTTATTTTAAGGTAGTGTATGATGGATATTTATCAGCATTTTCGCAAGGAAGAACAACCCTTTATAGATAAGGTACTATCGTGGAAGGAACAGGTAGAACAAACGTATCAAAATAAGCTTACCGACTTTCTCGACCCAAGAGAGCAGCAAATTATGGACATATTAATCGGCACTAACAATGATGTTGTATTGCATGTTTTTGGCGGGGGAATACATACCGAAAGAAAACGAACGCTTTTAGCCCCGTTTTATGAAGAAATTACGGATGATAAGTTCGACCTAACGTTAATGCAAGCAACATATCAGGATAAATTTATTACCCTAACCCATAGGGATGTGATGGGGGCATTTTTATCTCTTGGGATCAAGCGGAAAAAGCTTGGCGATATATTTGTTGGCAATGGCATTTTACAAATTCTCATGGCTAATGATATTGCCCCGTTTGTTAGTGCTAATCTTACATCTATAAAGAAGGCCAAAATTAAGCTGGAAGAAAAAATGCTTTCCCAGCTTGTAGAGGTTGAAAAAAATTGGATAGCATCAGATAAAACTGTCTCATCATTACGATTAGATGCTGTGTTGAAGGAAATATATCATGTATCAAGAAAAGATTCAGTCGATTACATCAGGAAAAATCTAGTTAAAGTAAATTATAAAGTAGTAGAAGATCCTGCTTTTGTTTTGCAAGAGGGGGATCTCATTTCCGTTCGTGGGAAAGGCAGAAGTAAATTAAGCAGCATAAACGGACAAACGAAAAAAGAAAAATGGAAAATTTCTACTGCCGTTTTAAAATAATTTAACCTATTTTGCAGGAACTTTTCGTTTCATGTCGAATCATAACGTAATAAGCTATTATATTTTCATTTTATGCAATTATTCGTAAGGAGGTGGCCTTTGTGCCATTATCGCCGTTAGATATTCACAATAAAGAGTTTACAAGAAGTTTTCGCGGATATGATGAGGATGAGGTCAATGAATTTTTAGACCAGGTAATTAAGGATTATGAAATCGTTATCCGTGAGAAAAAAGATTTAAAAGAACAGGTTGAACAATTAAATGAAAAGCTTGGGCACTTTACTAATATTGAAACAACACTAAACAAGTCGATTCTTATTGCTCAGGAAACCGCCGAGGAATTAAAAGGCAATGCAACAAAGGAATCCAAATTGATTATTAAAGAAGCAGAGAAAAATGCTGACCGGATTATTAACGAATCACTAGATAAATCCCGCCGCATTTCATTGGAAGTAGAGGAATTGAAAAAACAGGCTAAAGTTTTCCGGACACGTTTAAGAATGCTTGTTGAGGCTCAGTTAGATATGATTGGAACCGATGATTGGGATAAAGTGTTCAACGAGGAAATGGGCGAAGAACTGGAATATGCAGAAAATAAATCATAAGCCTTGACGATAGGGCAATTTATGCATATAATTCTTACACATAGTTCTTGATAATAATAGAACGTACGATGACGGAGACAGTAAAAAAGCAAGGTGTCTGTTAAGCGAGTCAGGGCATGGTGGAAGCCTGATGCAGAAATGCTTTTAGAATATCACTCCCGAGTATCCATTCGAACAGGCAGCTTAGTAGAAATGGACGGTTCATTCACGTTACGAATTTCGAGTGAATTTAATTATTTAAATTTATTAGGGTGGTACCGCGAGTCTTCTCGTCCCTTTCTGGGATGCTGAAGGCTTTTTTTATAGTTAATTGTTGTTTTCAAAGGTACTGTTTTTGACACAAAATCCGTGTAATGCGACATAAATGCTTGTGGTGATTTTGCATCATTTTGGACGCTCTCTGGTCCCGCAGCCCGTATTTCGCGGAAAGCATCCGCCCGCAGCGATCCCGGACGGCGACCCGAGAATATTACGTCGCAGTTTACGGAAACAGTGCAATTAATAAACAACAAAATTTATCAAATAACCTTTATGTTAAAGAGTAATTAAGGAGGAATTGCATCATGGATTACAAAGAAACATTGCTAATGCCAAAAACAGAATTTCCAATGCGCGGAAATTTGCCGAATAAAGAACCACTAAGACGAAAAGAATGGGATGAAACAAACCTTTACGAAAAAAGTCTTGAAAGAACAAAGGGGAGACCATTGTTTATCCTTCATGATGGACCTCCATATGCCAATGGTGATTTGCACATTGGTCATGCATTAAATAAAATTTTGAAAGACTTTATTACACGTTATAAATCAATGGCAGGTTATCACGCACCGTATATTCCTGGCTGGGATACACACGGACTGCCGATTGAAACTGCATTGACCAAGAAGAAAAAAGTGGACCGTAAAAAAATGAGTGTCGCTGAATTTAGAGAAAAATGTGCTCAATATGCAATGGGCCAAGTCGATAACCAGCGTTCGCAATTTAAAGAACTGGGTGTTCGAGGTGACTGGGATCATCCATACATTACGCTTACAAAGGATTACGAAGCAGCACAAATTCGCGTATTCGGTGAAATGGCGAAAAAAGGCTATATCTATAAAGGATTAAAGCCTGTTTACTGGTCACCATCATCTGAATCAGCACTCGCCGAAGCTGAAATCGAATATCATGACAAACGTTCTCCATCCATTTACGTTGCCTTTCATGTAACAGATGGTAAAGGATTGCTCGATGGCGATGAGAAATTCATTATCTGGACAACGACTCCATGGACGATCCCAGCAAATCTTGGAATTAGTTTACATCCTGATTTAGAATATGCTGTAGTTGCTGCAAGCGGCGAAAAATACGTTGTTGCACATGATTTATTAGAAGCAGTCGCTGAAGAACTTGAATGGGAAGATCCTGAGGTTGTGAAGACATTCAAGGGTCAGGAAGCTGATAAAATTGTTACAAGACATCCTTTTTATGATCGTGATTCACTTGTAATGCTAGGTGATCATGTCACTACTGATGCAGGTACCGGCTGTGTTCATACAGCACCAGGTCATGGGGAAGACGACTTTTATGTATGCAGAAGATATGGAATTGATGCTTTATGCCCTGTCGATGAAAAAGGTGTCTTTACAGATGAGGCTCCAGGATTTGAAGGTGAATTCTATGATACAGCTAATAAAGCTATTACAGAAAAATTGGAAGAGGTTGGCGCATTACTAAAACTAAAATTCATTATACACTCGTATCCACATGACTGGCGTACGAAGAAACCAACTATCTTCCGTGCGACATCACAATGGTTCGCATCCATTAAAGATTTCCGTCAAGATATTTTAGACGAAATAAAACGGATCAATTGGTATCCAAATTGGGGAGAAACACGACTATATAACATGGTTCGCGACCGTGAGGACTGGTGTATTTCCCGCCAGCGTACATGGGGTGTGCCAATTCCAGTATTCTATGGTGAAGATAGAACTCCAATTATCACAGACGAAACAATTGAACATGTCTCAAAGCTGTTCAGCGAGCATGGTTCAAATGTATGGTTTGAATGGGATGCAAAGGAACTTTTACCTGAAGGATTTACATCAGAACACAGCCCGAATGGTAAATTTACAAAAGAAACAGATATCATGGATGTATGGTTTGATTCTGGATCTTCACATGAAGCAGTATTAATGGGACGTGAAGACCATAGACGCCCTGCAGATGTATATTTAGAAGGCAGCGACCAGTATCGTGGCTGGTTTAATTCTTCCCTATCTACTGCTGTTGCGGTAACTGGAAAAGCACCATATGAAAATGTGATTAGTCACGGTTTTGTTTTAGATGGTGATGGAAGAAAAATGAGTAAGTCACTTGGTAACGTTATTCTTCCATCTAAAACATTAAAGCAATTAGGTGCAGATATTTTAAGACTTTGGGTATCGTCTGTTGACTATCAAGCAGATGTACGTATTTCAAACGATATTTTAAAACAAGTGTCTGAAACATATCGTAAAATTCGCAACACATTCCGTTTTATGCTTGCAAATATTGCAGACTTTGATCCAGCAAAAGATCGAATTGCGGACGCAGATTTAGAAGATGTAGATCGTTATATGCTGCACCGGTTACAAGGTCTAATTTCAAGTGTCCGTGAAAGCTATGACAAATTTGAGTACTCACCGATCTATCATCAAGTTCATAATTTCTGTTCGGTGGATCTAAGCTCGTTCTATCTTGATTTCGCAAAAGATATCTTATACATTGAAGCAGCAGATGATCATCGCCGCAGAAGTATTCAAACAGTGTATTATGATATTCTAACAAGCTTGGTTAAAGTGCTAACACCGATTGTTCCACATACCGCAGAGGAAGTATGGGGATATATTCCAGGTACCGAAGCAGAATATGTTCAATTAACAGATATTCCAGAACCGAAAAAGGTGTTTGAAAACAATGAAGCGTTAGAAAAATGGGATCACTTCATGAAGGTTCGAGATGATGTTTTAAAAGCACTTGAAGAAGCCCGAAATGGAAAAGTCATTGGTAAATCGTTAGAAGCAAAATTAACGATTGTTGCGAAAGATGAAAAAACAAAGGCAGTGCTGGCACAGATTCCACATTTACATCAATTATTAATCGTTTCACATGCTGATGTTACAGATAATGCTGACGGGGCAACTGAATATCGATATGTTGATGTGAAAGTTGAAAAACATCCAGGTGAAAAATGTGAACGCTGCTGGGTAGCTTCAGAAACTGTTGGTGAAGATAAAGAACATCCAGAACTATGTACGCGTTGTGCAGATATTGTGAAAAAGCATTATACAACAGCGGAATAAAGATTGTTAAAAAGTACTCCTCTTTAGAAGATGAGTACTTTTTGGGCTGTTTTTCCAAAAGAAGGCTGCAATTTAAAATGTCGTATTCTATTTAGCAATTAAATAAACTGCGATGTAAATACTATAAACACTTTACATTTTGTGCCGTCATTTTGCCCGCAGCCCATATTCCTATTGGCTTAATAAGTGACATATTTAGTATACTTCATACTATTGGTGGTCCTTAAAAGATCTTATCAGTACCTTACTCATGGTTTCCAGCTTTGTAATGGCAAATACCTGCATTTTACTGAAATTACATCAAACTTTGCGAAAAAAGCCATTTTTTATGATAAAATAAAATGCAGTAGAAGAGTACAGGAGAAATCGGAGGACAGTACATGTATTGGTATTATATTATTGCAGCAATCATTATTGGAATCGATCAGTTCACAAAATGGATTGTCGTAAAAAACATGGAATTATATGAACAAATTGCAATTATTAATGACTTTTTTTATCTGACTTCACATCGAAATACTGGCGCAGCATGGGGGATACTAAAGGGTCATATGATGTTTTTTTATATCATTACAGTAATTGTAATTATCGGTATTATTTTTTACATGCAAAAGTATGCGCGTGAAAGTATATTATTAGCTATCTCACTAAGTCTAATTCTAGGTGGGGCAATAGGTAATTTTATCGACCGTATATTCCGTCAAGAAGTTGTTGATTTCCTTGATTTCATTATATTTAACTATGATTTCCCTATCTTTAATGTAGCAGATTCATCCTTATGTGTTGGTGTTTTCCTTGTGTTAATTGCAACCTTTATTGATGAGAAAAAGAAAGGAAAGACAGCATCATGACCGAGCAGCAATATGAGGTTAAGTCCGAACAAAATAAAATACGAATTGATAAGCTTTTAGCTGAAATTAATCCAGATACATCACGCTCACAGGTGCAAACATGGATAAACCAGGATTCTGTAACGGTTAATGAACGAATGGTAAAGGCAAACTATAAGTGCCAAACAGGTGATATTGTAAAATGGACAATACCTGAAACAAAACCTGCCGAAATTAATCCGGAAAATATAGCACTTGATATCGTCTATGAAGATAGTGACGTCATCGTTGTTAATAAACCAAAGGGAATGGTTGTTCATCCATCTGCAGGACATTCAGGCGGTACACTCGTTAATGCATTGCTTTATCATTGTCAGGACCTGTCAGGAATTAATGGTATAGAACGACCGGGCATTGTCCACCGAATTGATAAGGATACGAGTGGTTTAATTGTTGCTGCCAAAAACGATCAGGCACACGAGTCACTAGCTGTTCAGCTTGCTGCGAAGGATGTGGAGCGTAAATATGAAGCAATTGTTCATGGTGTCATTGAACACGAAAACGGCTTGATTGATGCCCCAATCGCCAGGGATCCAAAAGACCGGCAAAAAATGGGGATAGTGGATAATGGGAAATCTGCTGTTACACATTTTAAGGTAATAAAGCGATATGAACAATTTACACATGTTGAATGCAGACTTGAAACGGGAAGAACACACCAGATCCGTGTACACATGAAATATATAGGATTTCCACTCGTTGGTGATCCTAAATATGGTCCTAGGAAAACACTAGGTAAAAATGGACAGGCGCTGCATGCAAGAGTTCTCGGTTTTACGCATCCCCGGACGAATGAATGGCTGCATTTTGAAAAAGAAGCCCCAAAGGAATTCAGAGATCTTTTGAACCAAATAGAAAAAATGTATTGACAGGCTGATCTGAATTTGACATAATAAATGTAATGAAATAATGACCCTTTAATAATAGTCCCGTGAGGCTAAAAAGGAAACGGAATTTATAGCATAGGTATGGCTGCGTATATCCAATTCCCTTTTTTCCTCATGGAGAAAAGGGAATTTTTAATATCGATTATGGATCATTACATTTTACGGGAATGATTACTGGAAATAGGATCAGCCATATCGCCACCCGGATATGTACGCCTTTGCGATTAGGAGTGACAATGTGAAAAAAAAGACTGAAGTACTTGATCAACCCGCAATCAATCGGGCACTAACCCGGATTGCACACGAAATTGTAGAAAAAAATAAAGGCGGAGAAAACCTTGTGTTAGTTGGTATTAAGACGCGAGGGGTTCCGATTACAAAACGTCTGCAGGACAAAATTAAACAAATAGAGAATATTACTGTTCCTGTAGGTGAACTGGATATCACACTTTATCGTGATGATTTAGAAAAAACGGTTGAAAATGATGAACCGGAACTAAAAGAAACAAACATTGAAGTTGAGCTTACGGGTAAAAAAGTGATTTTGATTGATGATGTACTATTTACCGGCCGTACTGTACGTGCTGCAATGGACGCTGTAATGGATTTGGGAAGACCGTCACAAATTCAGCTTGGTGTACTGATTGATCGCGGTCACAGGGAATTGCCGATCCGAGCCGATTATGTCGGTAAAAACATCCCTACATCTGAACAAGAAATAATTGTCGTTCAATTAATTGAAACGGATGAAGCAGATCAAGTATCGATTTATGAAAAATAAATGAATAGAATGACCTTTAACTAAATCCAGAGAGATTTTCAAGGTCCCATAGAATACGTGTACTTTCACAACACGTGTACCTCTTTGCGGCCTTAAGCAAAGAGGTTTTTTTATGGGGAAAATAAAGGAGGAGCGTCATGCGAAACTTTTTATCTGTTAACCAGTTAAATTCTAAGGAAATTTTTTCGATAATCGAGGCTGCAGAAAGGTTTCGGAATAAGCAGCTATCGATAGATAAACAGGTATTTGCTGCAAATCTTTTTTTTGAACCAAGCACACGCACAAAGATGAGTTTCATTGTTGCACAAAAGAAACTTGGTATAGAAGTTTTAGATTTTCATAGTGAGGCTTCCAGTGTTCTAAAAGGTGAGACACTGTACGATACAGCAAGGACGTTTGAATCGATTGGCGCGAATGTATTAGTTATCCGTCATGGGGATGATACATGGTATGACGAATTAATACATGGGTTACAGGTTCCAATAATTAATGCAGGTGCTGGGAAGGGTGGGCATCCGACACAATGTATGTTGGATTTGGCAACAATTTATCAGGAATATGGTTATTTTAATGGCCTTAAAGTAGTGATTGCCGGCGACATCAAGCATAGCCGGGTAGCTCGCTCCAATGCACAAGCGTTAAAAAAACTTGGAGCAAACGTTTATCTATCAGCGGCGCCTGGATTTGATGATCCTTTACTTGACTTTCCATATCTATCAATGGACGAAGCTGCAGAAATATGTGATGTTGTCATGCTGCTCAGAATCCAGCATGAACGACATGAAGCAATCTATCGGGATTCATGTTATCTAGAAACATTTGGGCTCACAAGGGATAGAGAAAAACGAATGAAGGACCGCGCTATTATCCTGCATCCCGCACCAATCAATCGCGGGATTGAAATTGATACAAGCTTAGTAGAATGTAAGCGATCAAGAATTTTTAAGCAAATGGAAAATGGTGTCTATGTCAGAATGGCCATTATTATGAAATTACTTCACGAATGGGGGATTATCAATGATTCTATTGAAAAACGCAACAAGACTTATGCCATCTAATAAGGTGGAAGGGTGCGATATATTAATTGAAGATAAAAAAATTAAAGCAATCAGCCCATCTATTCCAGAAGATGAAGCACAGATAATTGATTGTGGAGGGAAGATGCTATTCCCGGGATTTATTGATGTTCACATCCATTTACGCGAGCCGGGCGGAGAGCATAAAGAAACAATTAGAACAGGAACACAGGCTGCTGCAAGAGGAGGATTCACAACAGTTTGTTCCATGCCAAACACAAACCCTGTTCCGGATAAAGCGGAAACAATTTCAGGGCTTTTAGATAAAATTCATCAAGATGCTGTCGTACGAGTATTACCGTATGCAGCGATTACAAAAGGATTAAAAGGTGAGGAACTAACTCCAATCCAAGACTTAGCGAATAATGGAATAGTTGCTTTTACAGACGATGGTGTCGGGGTTCAAACAGCAGATTATATGCTTCGCGCAATGAAGAAAGCGGCTGCGTGCGGAAAGCCGATCGTTGCTCATTGTGAGGATAACTCAATTGTTTACGAAGGTGTCGTACATGATGGGGAAGTTAGCGGAAGGTTACAGCTTCCAGGGATTCCGTCATTGGCCGAATCGGTGCAAATCGCCCGAGATGTTCTTTTAGCGGAAGCTAGCGGCTGCCATTATCATGTCTGTCATGTAAGTACAAAAGAATCCGTTCGGGTGATTCGTGATGCTAAAAAAGCGGGTATAAACGTGACAGCTGAGGTAACACCGCATCACCTGCTGTTAAATGAAACTGCAATAATAGAAGACAATGCAAATTTTAAGATGAATCCACCATTACGGGCTAAAGAGGATCAGAAAGCACTGCTCGAAGGATTACTGGACGGTACAATTGATTTTATCGCAACAGACCATGCACCACATGCTGAAGATGAAAAAGCACTAGGATTTCGCAAGGCACCGTTTGGAATTGTTGGCTTGGAGACAGCATTTTCCTTATTAAATACGTATCTTGTAAAAACAAATAAAATTACGCTAAATCAATTGAGCGAGTGGCTTACACGAAAACCAGCGGACGTTTTTGGCTTGCCATATGGCCGACTAGAGGAAGGAGCTATTGCCGATCTAACGCTAGTTGATTTGGAGAAAGAATTCTTTATCGATAAACACAGCTTTTATTCAAAAGGAAAAAATACTCCATTTCATGATTGGAAAGTATCGGGAGAACCAGTGCTAACGATCGCTGAAGGAAAAATTGTCTACGAGGGGGATCTGCATGAATAAAAGACAGCTAGTTTTAGAAGATGGTTCTGTATTTATTGGAGAAGGATTCGGCAGTGAAAATCCAACAAATGGAGAAGTAGTTTTTAACACAGGGATGTCTGGGTACCAGGAAGTAATCTCAGACCCGTCTTACTGTGGACAAATCGTTATGATGACGTATCCGTTAGTTGGGAATTATGGGATAAACCGGGATGATTTTGAAACAGTGACCCCTTTTATTCAAGGATTTATTGTAAAAGAATATTGTGAACATCCTTCTAATTTTCGAAGTGATGAGAGCCTGAGCAGCTTTTTAAAAGCAAATGATATTCCAGGAATTGCTGGTATAGATACACGTAAATTAACAAAAATTATCCGTCGGCATGGAACGATGAAGGGAAGTATAGCTCCACTGGATGAGCCGGCTGATAAAATTGTGGAACGGTTAAAGCTTGCCTCTGAACGTACGGATCAGGTACAACAGACATCAACCGTCAAGCCATATGTTGTACCGGGCCGTGGATTACGAATCGCTTTAGTAGACTTCGGTATGAAACATGGAATTTTACGGGAGCTTACGAAGCGAAATTGTCATGTTACGGTTGTTCCGTATAATTATGGGGCAGAAAATATTTTACGATTAAAACCGGATGGAATTATGCTTACAAACGGTCCCGGCAATCCAAAAGATGTTCCGGAAGCGATTGAAATGATTAAAGATGTTTTAGGGGAAATACCGTTGTTCGGCATCTGTTTAGGACATCAGCTGCTGGCATTATCTTTTGGTGCTGATACAGAAAAAATGAAATTCGGTCATCGCGGCGCCAATCATCCAGTGAAAAATTTAGAAAACGGGAAAACGTATATGACATCACAAAATCACAGCTATGCGGTGATGCCTGAATCTTTAAAGAATACTGACCTTTCCATTACACAAGTCGCTTTAAACGACAATACTGTTGAGGGAATTAAACATCTGAAATTTCCAGCATTCTCTGTGCAATATCACCCTGAAAGTTCACCAGGTCCAGAAGATACTAATCATCTTTTTGATCAGTTTTTACAAATGATTCATCAAACGAAAGCAAAGGACGAGGAGGAAGCATATGCCTAAGAATATGAACATCAATAAAATTCTCGTAATCGGATCAGGACCTATTGTAATCGGTCAAGCTGCAGAATTTGATTATTCTGGTACACAAGCATGTCAAGCGTTAAAAGAAGAAGGGTATACAGTGATATTAGCTAACTCAAATCCAGCTACAATCATGACTGATCATACAGTAGCGGATAAAGTTTACATGGAACCACTTACGACTGAATTTTTAATTAAAATCATTCGTAAGGAACAGCCAGATGCTTTGCTCCCTACTCTTGGTGGACAAACAGGACTAAACATGGCGGTTGCGCTTGAGAAAACAGGAATATTGTCTGAATACAATGTAGAATTACTTGGCACATCACTGGATGCAATAGAACAGGCGGAAGATAGAGAGAAATTTCGCACATTGATGCGGGAGTTACATGAACCTGTTCCAGATAGCCAAATCGTAAATACGGTAGAGGAAGCAATTGATTTTGCTGACAAAATAGGGTTCCCGGTAATCGTTCGCCCGGCATATACACTTGGCGGCACCGGCGGAGGAATGTGCTACAGTGAAAAAGAATTACGGGAAATCGCTAGAAACGGTTTAGCATTATCTCCGGTACATCAATGTTTAATTGAGAAAAACATAGCAGGATTCAAGGAAATTGAATATGAGGTAATGCGTGACAAAAACGACCAGGCGATTGTTGTATGTAACATGGAGAACGTTGACCCGGTTGGAATTCATACTGGTGATTCCATTGTTGTTGCACCATCGCAGACATTGAGTGACAGGGAATATCAGCTGTTGCGAAACGCGTCATTGAAAATTATTCGGGCACTGCAAATTGAAGGTGGATGTAACGTACAGCTAGCACTGGATCCGGATAGCTTTAACTATTATATTATCGAGGTAAACCCACGTGTAAGCCGATCGTCAGCATTAGCGTCTAAGGCAACAGGCTATCCAATCGCGAAAATGGCAGCAAAAATAGCGGTAGGCTTAACATTGGATGAAATTATCAATCCAATAACAGGTAACACATACGCATGCTTCGAGCCTGCGCTTGACTATGTAGTGACAAAAATTCCACGATTCCCATTTGATAAATTCGTAAGCGGTGATCGCCACCTTGGCACACAGATGAAAGCAACAGGAGAAGTCATGTCAATCGGCCGTAATTTTGAAGAGTCATTGTTAAAAGGAATCCGTTCACTTGATATTGGTACAGAAGAGCTTTGGTTAAAGAGCCTAGTAGATCTTTCGCTTGAGGAGCTTAAGGCGAGGTTACCGAAAGCGGATGATGAGCGATTATTTGTTCTAGCTGAAGTATTCAGGCGCGGGATGACAGTGGAGGAAATTTTCCAAATTACGAAGATAGATCGATTTTTCCTAGTAAAAATTGAAAAATTAATCGAACTGGAAAAAACGTTAAGGCAAAACAAATTTTCACAGGAAATCCTGGAAGCTGTAAAAATATTTGGATTCCCGGATGCGCATATTGCACGATTATGGGATGTATCAGTAGATGAAGTGTATAACATGCGTATGGAACATGACATGAACCCTGTTTACAAAATGGTTGATACGTGTGCAGCTGAATTTGAATCGGAAACACCTTATTTCTATAGCACGTATGAAGATGAAAATGAATCGGTCCAATCGAATCATAAAAAAGTGCTCGTACTTGGTTCCGGTCCAATCCGAATCGGTCAGGGGATTGAGTTTGACTATGCAACGGTACATTCTGTTTTAGCAATTAAAGAAATGGGCTACGAAGCTATTATTATGAACAATAATCCGGAAACAGTTTCGACGGATTTCAGTATTTCAGATAAATTATATTTTGAACCACTTACATTAGAAGACGTTATGCATGTTGTTAACTTGGAACAGCCTGAAGGGGTAATTGTTCAGTTTGGTGGGCAAACGGCAATTAATTTAGCGGAAGGACTGCAGCGTCGCGGGGTAAAAATCTTAGGAACAAATTTAGAGGCGATTGATAAAGCGGAAGACCGGGATAAATTTGAACAGCTTCTTAACGATCTGGAATTGCTGCGTCCAAAAGGGAAAACAGTATTAAAATTAGAACAAGCTGAAGCTGTAGCTAATGATATTGGCTATCCAGTTTTAGTTAGACCATCATACGTAATTGGCGGGAGCCGTATGGAAATTGTGTACGATAACGAGGAGCTGCACGCTTACTTGGAAAAATCAGTTGATACTGGTAATGGCCATCCGATTCTGATCGACAAATATATTACTGGTATTGAAGTGGAAGTTGATGCCATCAGTGACGGGGATACAGTGATTGTTCCGGGAATCATGGAACACATTGAGCGTTCTGGTGTTCACTCGGGCGATTCGATTGCGGTTTATCCGCCACAGCGCATTAGTGATGCAGTGAAGCAAGATTGCATGGAGGCAACTGTGAAAATTGCCCGCGGGTTAAATGTTAAGGGTCTAGTCAATATCCAATTTATCATTCGGAATGACGACGTGTATGTCCTTGAGGTTAACCCGCGAGCAAGCAGAACGATACCATTCCTGAGTAAGATTACTGGTGTTACAATGGCAAATGTTGCAACACGTTGTATCCTAGGAGAGTCACTTACGAGCATGGGCTATGAATCCGGTATCTTACCCGAACAGGATGCGGTTTCTGTCAAAGTACCTGTCTTCTCCTTTGAAAAATTACGCAGCGTTGACACGATCTTAGGACCAGAAATGAAATCAACTGGTGAAGCAATCGGTCATGATAAAACATTGGAAAAAGCGTTATATAAAGGTTTGGTCGCTTCGGGATTATCTATACCGCAAGAAGGCGCTGTTCTCTTAACCGTAGCCGATAAAGACAAAGCAGAAACAATGGAGATAGCAAGGCGTTTCCACCAATTAGGCTTCCAGCTGTATGCAACAACAGGCACGGCTAGAAGTGTGAAACAGCAAAACATTCCAGTCACCGAGGTAGGAAAAGTTGGCTCGGATGAACCGAATGTATTGTCCATCATTGAAAATGGCGATGTGCAATTCGTCGTAAATACACTGACATCTGGTAAAAAGCCGCGATCTGATGGGTTTATGATTCGCCGGGAAGCGGTTGAACATGGAATTGCCTGCTTAACAAATTTAGATACAGCGAATGCAATTTTAAATGTGATCGATTCCACTACATTCAGCGCACGTCCAATTACTGGCAAAAAGGTCATCCCGTCATGAAGAAACAATTAGAGATGGTTGTGGAAAAAGTAAATGAGATTGCGTTAGATACAATTGAAATGACACTATCCAATGTACACGCAGCAAAAACCGCGCAACCAGGGCAGTTTTTGCATCTGCAGGTTGAAGGGCACGCACTAAGAAGGCCGATTTCGATTGCAGATATAGACCGTGAAAATAATTTTCTTACTGTCCTTTTTAAAAAATTAGGTGATGGAACAAAACGACTGGCAATGTATAGACCTGGGATGACCATTGACGCATTAGGTCCAAGCGGAAACGGTTTTTCGTATGAACCATCTATGAAAACAGTGTTATTGATTGGTGGGGGAATTGGAATCCCACCACTTTATAACCTGGGGAAACAGCTTAAAAACAAAGGAATCAAGGTTATAGCTGTCCTTGGGTATCAATCTAAGGAACATGTATTTTATGAAGAAAAATTTAACGAACTAGGTGAAACCATTGTTGTAACAAACGATGGAAGTTACGGATCTAGAGGCTTTGTCACAAATGTGTTGGATCAGGTAGCTGACTTTGATTATTACTTCTCTTGCGGTCCGGTTCCAATGCTTAAGGCAGTTACAAAGGCTTTGCATGGTCATCAAGGATATATTTCACTGGAAGAGCGAATGGGCTGTGGTATTGGAGCATGCTTTGCGTGTGTTATCCCTACAGATACTGAAGGTGGATACCGAAAAATTTGTAAGGATGGCCCCGTGTTTGCAGTGAATGAGGTGATATTATGATAGATTTGACCATGGATTTACCAGGTTTAAATCTTAAAAATCCAATCATGCCTGCTTCAGGGTGTTTTGGATTCGGCAGGGAGTATAGCGAATTTTACGATTTAAGCAGGCTTGGCGCTGTCATAATGAAAGCCGCAACTGGTGATGTTCGTTACGGAAACAATACACCGCGAGTTGCTGAAACGTCATCTGGAATGCTAAATGCGATTGGGCTGCAAAATCCGGGTGTGGAAAAAATTATTGAAAATGAGGTCCCGTTTCTAGCAAACTATGCTATTCCGATTATTGCAAATGTAGCAGGCAGCACGCTAGAGGAGTATGTGAAGGTTGCTTTAGCATTTAACAAAACGGAATCTGTAAATGCGCTGGAATTAAATATCTCTTGTCCAAATGTTAAAGAGGGCGGCATCCAGTTTGGGACTGATCCAGATATGGCGGCAACCGTGACGGAAAAGGTAAAAGAAGCTAGCAATCTGCCGGTGTATGTTAAGCTATCGCCAAACGTATCGGATATTGTTGGGATGGCAAAAGCTGTGGAAAAAGCTGGCGCAGATGGTCTTTCCATGATCAACACGTTAACGGGTATGCAAATCCATTTGGAAACTAAAAAGCCATTGTTAGCCAATAAAACAGGAGGACTCTCTGGTCAGGCAATCAAACCAATTGCTATTCGGATGATTTATGAAGTGAAACAGCACGTGACGATCCCAATTATCGGCATGGGCGGCATTTCAACTGCCGAGGATGTCCTGGAATTTTTGCTTGCAGGTGCTAGTGCAGTCGCAGTTGGGACAGCCAATTTCCAAAATCCATGTGTTTGTCCGGAAATAATTGATGCATTGCCGAGAACGCTTGAACAATACGGGTTTCAGTCTGTGCTGGATGCAGTAGGAAAGGGGTATGAAGCGTAATGAATAATATGTTTGTAGCGTTGGATTTTCCTACGTGGACGGAGGCAAAGAGTTTTCTGGATCAGCATGAATTGCATAGCGTTCCCGTAAAAGTTGGTATGGAGTTATTTTACCGTGAAGGGCCAAGCATTATCGAAAAATTAAAGCGTGACAATCATGCTATTTTTCTAGATTTGAAGCTTCATGATATCCCAACGACCGTAATGAAGGCAATGAAAAACCTTGCCAAGCTTGAGGTGGATATCGTAAATGTTCATGCACTCGGGGGCAGTGAAATGATTCAGCGGGCAAAAGAAGGTTTATTATTAGGGTCTAACACGAATCATGAAACAAAGCTTATAGCGGTTACTGTACTTACCTCAATGGATAATTATAGTATGAATAACGAATTAAAGATACCAGGAAATGTACAGGAAAATGCTGTCCATTTTGCGGAATTTGCACGTGAAAATGGTGCAGATGGTGTAGTATGTTCTGTTCACGAAGCCAAACGAATTAAAGAGGTATGCGGATCAGCATTTTTAACTGTAACACCAGGAATTCGACTTCAGGAATCGGATATAAATGACCAAAAGCGTGCAGCAACACCTAGGCTAGCACGTGAAAATGGTGCAGATATTCTAGTGTTGGGGCGTACTGTCACAGAAGCACAGCACCCTAAAGATGCCTTTGAAAAAGTAAAAGAGGAGTGGGGATATGGGATTGAGTCGTGAAATAGCAAAGGATTTATTAGACATTAAGGCAGTGCAAATTCGAACGGAAAATTATTTCACGTGGACATCTGGAATGCAATCACCTATTTATTGCGATAACCGACTTACCATGTCCTTTCCAAAAATACGCAGCAAAATTGCTGAAGCTTTTGTCCAGCTAATTGAGCAAATGGATCAAAAGCCCGATGTTATTGCTGGATGTGCGACAGCTGGAATTCCGCACGCTGCATGGCTTGCGGATAGACTTAACCTGCCAATGGTTTATGTTCGCTCAAAACCAAAAGGGCATGGCAAAGGAAATCAAATCGAAGGACTAATTGAAAACGGACAGAGCGCAATCGTGATTGAAGATTTGATTTCTACCGGGGGTTCATCCATAGATGCTGCAAAAGCACTTCGGCTTGAGGGGGTCAATGTGCTGGGCGTTTTGGCTGTATTTACATATGGCCTGGAAAAATCAATAAAACAGTTTCATGCTGCAGAACTGGAATTTCAAGCAATCACGAATTATGATGAAGTACTAAAATTATTGGTTGAAGACGAAATAATAAGCAATGATGATAAAGAAGCATTAGAGGCATGGCGAAATAAGCTCTAAAATATAAAAACACATGACCAAAAAGGTAAGGTCATGTGTTTTTATAATGGCGGATTTTTTATTTTTTGGTGGTTTTCCAATTTTTAAACGCTAGAAAATCGCGAAATTCCTCTAAGTCTGCTTTACTCATCTCTTCATTCAGTTTTTTAATTAAATCCACCCATTCCTGATCCAGCCCTTGAAATTTTTCTTCTTTTCCATTCTTTTGTTCGTCGGCTAATAGATATTCTACTGAAACATTAAGTGTATCTGCTATTTTGGAAATGAACTGTAAGGATGGATTATTTTTAACATCCCGTTCCAAATAACTTAAGTACGATTTCGATACCCCAGCACGTTCTGCAAGTTCAGAAAGCGAATATCCCCTTTCCTGCCTAAGTTTCCTTAATCTCTCACCAATCATAGGCATTGTCTCCTAACTTTTATATTCAAATTTACCCTACCACATATGTGCATTATATAGAACAATACGTTCTTAATAAAGTTTTAAAATTGTATGAAAATAGGAGAAAAAACGAGATAACGAACGATAACTGTTCTTAATAACGTATAAACGGCTGATTTTGGGGTTTTTCAAAGAACCGAATATGGAATATACTCGTAATCGTTAGGTTCTTGATAAAGAACAAACAATGCAATAATTACTTTACTAGCAGCGATCGGAAAGGGGGAATGGTAGAAGAAGAATATTAAAAAACAATTTTTAATCAAAGTTCGTTGTGTCGAACACCGAAGAACAACAAATTCGATTTTGTCTCTGCTTAAGAGTTCAAAATAAAAAAATTATAAATTACAGGGAGGAAACAAGAATGAGTATTAAAAAGAAATTAGGTTTAGGTGTAGCATCAGCAGTGCTGGGGGTTTCATTAATTGGTGGAGGTACATACGCATACTTCAGTGATTCCGAAGATACAAACAATACCTTCGCTGCAGGTACGTTAGATTTAACAGTTGATCCAACTACAATCATTGATGTGAAAAACTTAAAGCCAGGGGATGTTATGGTACGCGAATTTGTATTAGGTAATAGTGGATCATTGGATATTTCATCAGTAGATTTATCAACAGAATATACGGTTACCGATGCAAACGGAGACAATGTTGATGACTTTGGTAAACATATCAAAGTACTTTTCCTTGAAAATGCGGATAAAACTGGTGATGGCTGGGTGATTGGTGATTATAATGATGTTATTTCTGAAACAACATTATATGACCTACAACATCAAACACCAGATGCTGTTGAAAACCTTCAAAGCTGGATTACATGGTTCTTTGGCTTAAATGGTGAAGATAGTGGGTTAGAGGCAGGAACAAGTGACCAAATGTATGTAGCATTTGAATTCGTTGACAATGATGCAGATCAAAATGAATTCCAAGGAGATGCTTTAAATCTTAAATGGACTTTCAATGCACATCAAACGGATGGCGAATTAAGATAAGTAAAGTTGAATAGAGAGAAGGCATATACCTTCTCTCCTTCACTTTTTACATTTATTTAAAACAGATAAGTACAAAAAGAAGATACTTAGTCAAATGTGGAATTTTTTCCACATTACCGTAATAGGGAATATAGGAGGAAGTCTTACATGGGTATAAAGAATAAATTAGGAATGGGTATAGCATCTGCAGCACTTGGAGTAAGCTTAATTGGCGGGGGAACGTTTGCTTATTTCAATGATACAGAAAACACGGATAATACATTTGCTGCCGGAACATTAGACCTTGCTCTTTCAACGAATGAAGGCGGTAATTTAAACTTTACCGTTGAAAACATAAAACCTGGTGATAAAATGTACCGTCAAGTTCGCTTGATTAATGAAGGATCTTTGTCAATAAAAGATGTATTGCTGAACGCGGATTATGAGGTCAAGGATGTAAATGGTGATAATGGTGATGAGGATTTTGCAAGTCAAATTTATGTTACGGTTTATGACCCTCAGGAACCTGCTGGAACCCCAGTAATCATTGATAATGTTCCATTAAGTGAAATTAACGATTTGGTAATTGATAAAGACCTTAATGCGGGAGATAGAGAAATTTTAACTTATCAATTTATTTTCCGTGATACGGGTGAATCACAAAATATCTATCAAGGTGATGTACTGGATGTAACATTTAAGTATGAAGCATCGCAGCAAGACGGAGAATTAAGATAAATAAGGGGGGAGAGTTATTCTCCTTCCTGATTTATACATACTCATAAACATAAAACAATCGTTCTGTATTTATGAATGTGTATAAAGATTAACATTGTTTATGGAAAACTCTATAAAGTCATAAAACAAGCTGGTAGGAGGGAGTATTTTGCGAATGAGTCGTCTTAAAAAGTTTAAAAACAGAAAAAAGCTTATGCTAGTTAGCAAGCTTCTGGCCATTTTTTATGTAACAACCTTTATATTCAGTTATCTATCCTCTGGAACGGGTGCTTATTTCATTAATTCGAATTCGGAAAAACAAGTAATTGAAGCGGGATCATGGTGGGATGGAAGTGATTTGGTTTTTACAGGTAAACCAACGCAGACTATTAAAGCTTGCCCTCCGGTTGAAATCTCAGTTGGAATTAAAAACAAAGGTTTCGGTATGATCGGATCAACGGAATATGAAGTCTATTATTCTGAAAATGGAAACCCCAAAAATCAAGGAACAAAGATTGCTGAAGGCAGCATTGATCCTATTGATGCAGGCGCAACTGACACGTTAACCTACAAAGCTGAAAAAATAGGTTCATACATGTTTAAAGCGAAGCAGCGATCCGACTATGAAGGTGATGGCAAAAAGATAATTTGGAGCGAAAAAGTAATGGTTAAGTGTATCGAAAAACTAGAAGAAGAACCTGCGGAAGCCGATAAACACGAAAACGCAGAAGAGAAACAATCTGAACAAGGTAACGAAGAAGAAAAATCTGATTCAAAAACGGATTCATCAAAAGAAGAAGGTAACGATTCTGCCGATGAATCAGAAGCCGCAAATAATGATGATACCAAACAGGAAGATAAAAAAGATCAGGGTGCTGGCAATGGGGAAAATAGTGATTCGTCAAATGAAAGTGATAAATCAACAGAGAATACAGGTGCGGAAGAAGACAAGAAACAGGAAAATACTGCTAATAAAAAAGTGAAAAAAGAATCTGAAACTAACGCAGAAGAGGGGGATTCAGCAAATGAGCAAACTAAATAAGAAAAAAGTATTGAAATGGATGAATAACATTACAACAGGAATATTATTTACAGTGCTAATCGGTATGTTAGTCGTTGTTGTCATGTCAAAGGCTTCTGGAGGGGAACCAGAGATTTTCGGCTATCAATTAAAAACTGTTTTGTCTGGATCAATGGAACCGGGTATTAAAACAGGGTCCATCATAGCGGTTAAGCCCGGTGGCGATATGACTCGATTTGAAAAAGATGATGTCATTACGTTTATGGCAGAGGATGAAAAGCTGATCACACATAGAATTGTTGAGGTTGTTGAAAGCGGGGATAACACATTATACCGAACAAAAGGGGATAACAATAATGCCCCTGATATGGATCCGGTTCTATCTGAAAATGTTCTAGCAGAATATTCAGGGTTTACAATTCCATATGTCGGTTACTTTGTTAACTTTTCCCAATCGAAAAATGGTGCATTTCTATTATTAATACCAGGGCTCATCCTTCTCTGTTATTCTGGGTTTGTCATCTGGAGAGCATTGTCAGAGCTTGATATAAATAATAAGAAGAATAAAAATAGTGTAAAGGAAAATGCAGAGGTCTCATAGTCATGGAGCTATATATTCGATGTATAGCTGCCGGCGACAGGAGGGAAGTCAGATGAAAAAGATCTTATTATTTGGAATAACATTCATTTTATTTATGCTACCTTTTGTTTATCCAGGACATTCGGTTTCAGGTGAAACAAATTCTGAATCAGAAATAGATATTGGAATTACACCTAGTGAGTATTTATTTGATATTGAGAACATGAAGCCAGGGGACTGGGCACCGAGGGAAATTGTTGTTCAAAATAATGGTTTAAAAGAATTTAAGTATGTTACAACAGTACAAAATGAAGGCGGATCGAAAAAGTTATTTAACGAACTATTACTGGAAATAGAAGATGGAAATGGTGAGATATATAATGGTAAACTCACTGATTTCAAAGGAATATCACCGAGAACTCTTGCCCCTTCAAGTGATGAAAAGCTAACCTTTACGATAAGGTTTCCAGAGGAGTTAGGGAATGATTTTCAAGGTCTCAGCTCTAATTTCTTAATTATCTTTACAGCAGAAGGAAATAATAGTGGAACGGATGAAGAAACTAGTGGAGGAGTAGTTGGAGGCGATGATAGTTTCTCAGGCGGAGGATCCAAATTACCAGTTACAGCTACAAATATGTTCACTTACCTGCTTATCGGTGCTGCATTGGTAGTTGCTGGGGGAATAGTATTATTACTTTATCGAATAAGACGGCTTGATAATAAACGAGTATAATTGCCTTGATTGAACGTTAATAATCAAGGTTGTTTTTTTGTAAACTTTAAAAGTTAAAGGTGATCAGATGAAAAAGTTCTTTACAATAGCTATATACACATTATTGGTTATCCTCCTATTCATAAACAAAGATGTGTTTCTTGCATGGATCCGCTCAGGTGATGAACTTTCCATCATTATTAGTATGCTATTTTTCGCATTACTAGTGTTCTTTCCTGTCGTGCCATTTGTTGTGGCTGCTGGTATAATAGGTGCTTCTTTTGGCGTTATACTTGGAACAGCGATTATTTTATCAGGAGTAATTGCTGGTACAATTATAATGTTTTTGATGGCTCGTTATGGATTCCAGGACTGGGTGCAACGTATGCTTGATAAATTTCCAAAAATAAAAAACTATAAAACATATTTTGAACAAAACGCATTTATTGGGATTCTTGGTTTGCGTATTGTGCCAATTATACCATCACCACTAGTAAACATTTTATGCGGGATTACAAAGGTAAGGCTTGAAACCTTCATAGTTGCTAGTTTACTTGGGAAATTGCCACGGACTGTAATTTTTACAATTGCCGGAATACAGGTAACTCAAAATACAATTTTATCTATAGCGATTTATGCTGTATACTTCCTTTTAATCTCAATCCTTGTAACTTGGAAGATGAAACAACAAACGAATGTACATACATAGGAAAAGACCACTTTAAATCTAAGTGGTCCATTCACTTATTTCTGGCCCAGCACCATCCACTCATCAATCGCAAATGAAATAATACAGCCGTCTTCCATCCTTACCTGAAAGTATTCTTTTATTTCATCTGAAGCTTCCAATATAAACTTCTCAACCCTGTTCATATCATTCTTGCTATCCAGTGTTCTCTTAATCCATTCCTGATATGGGAGTGTTTTCTTTCTGTTTTTTTCTTTTTCAATCGATAATCCAAAATCTGCAAAAATAGACTTCCATTCCAGAATAGTCCGTGATCTTACATGACTATAATCCCGCATTTTTTCCAATGTATTATTGAATCTATCCAATGCATGATCATCCGGTGCAATATTATCAATGAATAAAAATTTCCCATCTTGTTTCAGAACTCTGGCCACTTCTTGGACGAACAAATCAGGATTTGGAAAATGATGGGCTGCAATCCGGCATGTAACAATGTCGAATGAATGATCATCAAATGGCAAATTCTCTGCATCAGCAACCTTATAGCTAATATTGTTAATCGATGTTAAATGCCGGGAAGTGTTCTCCAGCATTTCCTCCGTAAGATCTGTTGCAATTACTTTTCCAATATGACGTGAAAGCTGCTTGGCGACATGTCCTCCACCAGTCGCGATATCCAATGCTATCATAGTGGACTTAGGTTTCAGCCATTCAATCATTAAAGGTAAATCACTTCCAGTCGAATGTGTTGAGCTTGAAACATATGCCTCTTTGTTTTTCGAAAAAACTTCTTTAACGTGATCTTTTTCCTTCATTATCGCACCTTCTTCTCCAATGTATATAGTAAGCATATGCTATCTGATGCAATAAGTATAATATTAGTTTATAATCAAAAGTAATAACAAATACTTATATGATGAGGTCGACTAACATGAAAATTGATGATTATGCTTTATTACTGAAGTTAAATGAAATTGGCACCATTCGAGGTACGGCAAAGGCCATTTTAATTTCACAGCCAGCTGTAACGCAACGGCTTAAATATATTGAAGAATATTTCGGTCAAAACATTTTTATACGCACTCCAAAAAGCCTGATGCTTACACCTGCAGGGGAATTAATTTTAGAACACGCAAAAAAAGTAATCACAAGGGAACAAGCAATCAAAAATGCCATTGCACAGTCAGGGGAAGAAGTCCAGGGTACATTATCGATTGCTTGTTCGACGATTATCAGCCAGCGTTTTTTGCCTGCAATATTGGCTGAGTATACAAGAAAATTCCCTAAAGTAGCAATTGATCTAGTAACTGGAATTAGCGAGGATATTAAACGGGATCATAAAAATTACCACGTTTGCATTATTCGCGGTGAAAAATTAAAGGAGAGCACATGTGAACGCTTGTTTGATGATCCATTGTACTTTTTTGATACAGAACCGTTTCCAAAGAATAAATTGAAGGAACGTCCGTTGATCTCATTTAAGAGTGATGACAGCATGCATGAATTAGTAGATAACTGGCTGTACCATCATCAGGACCGGATTAAGCCGCAGAAAGCAATTCGTGTAGATCAAATTGAAACATGCAAACAATTTATGAAGCAAGGGCTCGGTATGGCTGTGCTGCCGGAGAGTGTATCAGATTTCATGATGGATGAATATCCAAATATCCCGCTGGAATTAAATGGGGAACCTGTTACAAGGGATACTTGGGTTTGTTATCAGGAAGGCATCCGAAAATTACCGCAAGTGGACCATTTTATTAAAGCAATAATCGACAAAACATTTCTTTAATGTTTAATTCCTTCTATTTCAAGGAACAAATAACTATATCGTATTTTTAAATTTTAAAGGAGTGTTGAGTAATGAGAGATGTTATATTTACATCAAGTGCAACAGCGAAAAATGGCCGGGATGGTCATGTTAAATCAGCAGATGGTTTGATTGATTTAAAATTAGTTAATCCAGCAACGAACAAAGATGAAAAAGGATCGAATCCGGAACAGCTTTTTGCAGCGGCATATTCTGCTTGTTTTGACGGGGCATTGAACTTAGTAGCCTCGAAGCAAAAGAAGAAAATAGATTCCGAAACAACCGCAGATGTCAGCTTCTGCAAGGATCCGGAAGATGACGGTTTTAAAATCGCGGTTACTTTAACGATAAAAATTAAAGGTGTCAATCCAGAAGATGCGCAGCAATTGGCGGAAGACGCTCATGAATTTTGCCCATATTCAAAGGCGACAAGAGGGAATATTGAAGTTAAATTAGACCCTCAAGCGGTGTAAGTGAATAGGTAATTTCTATAAAAGCATGTGAAATCGAATTTCACATGCTTTTTCAATGGGACAAGGGACTGACCCCTTGTCCCGCTATCTTTTTTTCCTTAGCTTGTTAATAGTACTTTTATCTGGTGTCACAAAAACTGTCTTTTGGTTATCATAAATAACATAACCCGGTTTGGCACCATTTGGTTTTTTCACGTGTCGAATGGTTGTATAGTCAACGGGTACAGATGAAGATTGCTGTGACTTGCTAAAATACGCAGCTAGCTCTGCCGCTTCAAGCAATGTCTCTTCACCAGGTTCACGGTCACGGATTACAACATGGGATCCTGGAATATCCTTTGTATGGAGCCAAATATCATCACGATGGCCAACCTTAGTAGTCAAATATTCATTTTGCTTATTATTTTTACCTACGAGGATTAAAGTGCCATCAGATGATATATAATGCTCGAGTACAGGTTTTCCAGGTTTATTCTTTTTCTTTTGTCTAGTTTGTTTTTTTAGATATCCTTCCTCACGAAGTTCCTCGCGAATTTCTTCAATATCATCAACACTAGCCACATCAATTTGCTGTAATAGTTGATCTAAATAGGCAATTTCTTCATTTGTTTTCGTAATTTCTTTCTCAACCATTTTTTTTGATGTTTTTAGCTTCTGATATGTTTTGAAAAAGCCTTGAGCATTTTCACTTGGAGTTTTGTTCGGATTAAGCTCTATTGTTAGTTCACTTTGTTCAGGATCATAATAATCAATCACATCAACGGTTGTATCCCCTTGTTTTACAAGGTGCATATTGGCTGTTAACAATTCTCCCAGCCGCTGATATTTCTCGGCGCCAGAGGCTTTTTTAATCGTTTTCAGGTGCTTTTTCATCTTTCGTTCGTTTTTATCTTTTTCATTTTTAATAAATCGATAGAGATCTTTAGCTTGTTGCTTCACACGGTCACGCTCAGCTTTTCCAGAATAGAATTCGTCAAGCATTTCGTTTGTCGATGAAAAGGTTTCCTGTTCACCCTGAAAGGAGGAAATAGAAAGTACATGAAAATCTTCTTTATTTCCGCGGTAGATGACCGGAGTATATGCATGATCCTTAATAGGTTCTTGCAGTTGCGTAAAACTCTCCATGTACGCCTTGTCTGAACCAAGTTTAGCGCGAAAGACGATTTCTTTAGCCGCAAGAGGGGATATACCTACCAATGTTTTGACGATTTGGTTTTCAATTTTGCCTGAGTTAAAGTCGAGTTTCTTAATAAATGTCTCACTGTCAATATCTAATAGATTCAGTTTATTCTGATTAGGTGGGAGCTTGTATTCTGCCCCTGGTAAAATCGTTCTGTACCGGTTTTGAGCCATGGATACATGCTTCAAACTATCAATAATATGTCCTTTTTCCTGATCGAGCAGCATAATATTACTATGTTTGCCCATTAATTCAACGACAAGGCTTTTATAGGCAATGTCCCCAATCTCATTCCGGGTTTTGACGGTAAATGTAACAATTCGCTCCATCCCATATTGTTCAATAGATTCGATAATCGCTCCTGCCAAATGCTTGCGGAGAAGCATGCAAAACATTGGAGGCTCTGCTGGATTTTTATATTCATCGTCAGTCAGGTGCAATCTAGCATATGCAGGATGTATCGATAGTAATAATGTATGGTTCATGCCTTGACTGCGAATTGTAAAAACTAGTTCGGTGTCTGTCGGCTGATATATTTTTGTGATTTTTCCTGGAATAATTTTCTCATCCAATTCTTCTGTTACTGCTCTAGTAACTATTCCATCGAATGGCATACGATCACCTCTTTAGGCAATTATAGCATTTTTTTGGACGAGTCTGCATAGATATCGATAAGGAGATAAGTTCAACTTTGAAGATATGTGAATGAGATTGCAGGTGAATGTGGAGGGAATGCGGTGTGAAATGGTATCAATTAGACGTAGAAAGTGTTGAACAAAAACTGCTCGTAACTGCTAACAGGGGATTATCAGACAAACAAGTTGGAGAGCGCCGTAAGCAATATGGTCTGAATGTGTTAGAAGAGGAAAAAACAACATCCAAATGGTTGATTTTTCTAAAACAGTTTCAGGATTTCATGGTATTGGTTCTTCTTGCAGCGACATTAATTGCCGGGTTATTAGGTGAATACATTGACGCTATTGCGATTATGGTAATCGTATTAGTCAATGGTTTTATTGGGTACTTTCAAGAACAGAAGGCAGAAAAATCACTGGCAAAATTAAAGGAATTATCTGCACCGGTTGCTACTGTATTGCGTGAGGGAGAGTGGGTGAAAGTCCCGTCAAGCGAGGTCGTGGTTGGAGACGTAGTGCGTGTGGCAAGCGGTGATCGAATCCCTGCTGATGTCCGGATTGCAAAATCAACTAGTTTAGAAACGGAAGAATCTGCACTGACAGGTGAATCGCTGCCTGTTATGAAGCATGCATCATCGATTAGAAGAGACCACCTTGACCCGCAGGACCAGGTTAATATGGCGTTCATGGGTACATTGGTAACCCGTGGAACTGGGATTGGGATTGTTGTTGGAACTGGTATGAACACCGTTATGGGGCAAATTGCATCCCTAATGGTTAAAACGAAAAAAATGATTACACCGCTTGAACACAAGCTTGCAGAACTTGGTAAAATCCTGATCGCTGTAGCACTTGCATTAACAGCATTAGTAGTAGTTGTTGGTGTCTACCAGGGTCACCAGCTGTATGAAATGTTTTTAGCGGGTGTATCACTTGCAGTTGCAGCGATTCCAGAAGGCTTGCCGGCAATTGTTACGGTTGCCCTTTCCCTAGGTGTACAGCGGATGATCAAGAAAAAAGCTATCGTGCGCAAGCTATCGGCAGTAGAAACCCTTGGATGTGCTTCCGTTATTTGTTCAGACAAGACTGGAACGATGACAGAAAACCAGATGACGGTAAAAGAAGTATACCTTAACGGGAAACATTTATATGTAACAGGTGACGGTTATGATATACGTGGAGACTACTTTTTGGATAAACGCAAACTAGAAAGCGATTTTCCTAATTTGGAATCTATGCTATTGTATGGGGCGCTTTGCAACCATGCTCAATTGAAGGTTAAGAAAGGAAAATATTTTGTTGACGGAGACCCAACTGATGGAGCACTGCTTGTTGCAGCTAGGAAATTGGGGCTTCAGCCAACAAACCATCAATATCGAATCATTGAAGAATTTCCATTTGATTCAGACCGTAAACGAATGAGTGTCATCATAGAGGATGAGAATAATCGACGATTTGTCATTACAAAAGGTGCGCCAGATGTTTTATTGCCAAGGACATCTTTTTTCATAGACGAAAGTGGAAGAAAACTGTTAAAATCAGCGGACAAACGCAATATTGAAGGTGCGATCAATAAAATGGCATCAAAGGCTCTGCGGACGATTGCTATAGGGATAAAACCTATTTCCAATCGCGACTCCTTTGATTCAGCGTTATTGGAAAAAGATCTAACCTTTATCGGTTTATATGGCATGATTGATCCACCAAGAAAAGAGGTTAAATCTGCGATCGCTGAGTGCAGGGAAGCTGGAATTAAGACGGTTATGATAACCGGTGACCATGAAAAAACGGCACGGGCAATTGCCACTCATTTACAGTTGCTCCCGGAAAATGGGTTAGTACTGGATGGCTATCAATTAAATCAAATGTCGCCATCCGAACTAAGTGATATTATCGATCGTGTTTATGTGTTTGCCCGCGTTACGCCAGAACATAAGCTGAAAATCGTAAAGGCTTTCCAGGAAAAAGGTCATATCGTTGCCATGACTGGTGATGGAGTAAACGATGCACCCGCAATCAAGGCAAGCGATATTGGTGTCGCAATGGGACGGAGCGGAACCGATGTAACGAAAGAAGCATCTTCGTTAATCTTGATGGATGATAATTTTGCGACCATAAAGTCTGCGATCAATGAAGGACGGAATATCTATGAAAATATTCGTAAATTTATCCGATATTTACTAGCATCAAACGTTGGTGAAATTTTAGTTATGCTGTTCGCGATGCTGCTTGCATTGCCCCTGCCGCTCGTTCCTGTACAAATTCTCTGGGTAAATCTAGTTACAGATGGATTGCCTGCAATGGCACTTGGGCTTGATAAACCGGAGGAAGACGTTATGAAGCGTGCCCCAAGAAGTCCGAGAGAAGGAATTTTCGCGCGAGGGCTTGGGTTTAAAATAGTCAGCCGTGGTATTGTAATAGGAATTGTAACGTTAATTGCGTTTATGATGTCTTATCAAAATAATCCTGACAACTTGGTTTATGGGCAAACAGTAGCCTTCACGACTTTGGTAATGGCACAATTAATTCATGTGTTTGATTGTCGCAGTGAAAAATCTGTTTTCTCCCGGAATCCATTTGAAAATATGTATCTTGTATTAGCTGTTCTATCATCATTATTACTACTATTGGTTGTAATCTATTTTGAACCGTTACAGCCGATCTTCCATACAACATTCCTGGGAATTAGGGATTGGATGTTTATCATTGTATTAAGTTCACTGCCAACTGTATTATTTGGTTTTACGAAAAAATAATTTTTAAGGTGGCTGGGACAAAATTAATTTAATCCATAGGAATATCCGAACGATGAATTCTTCCATTAGAATTTGGATTAGTTCGGATATTCCTTTTTGAAATTCCAAGACGATTTAGCGTTTTTCTTAAATGCCTGCTATAATTGGAAGAGTTATTTCAAATAATGGATGTGGTTATAATGGTAAAAAGTATGACAGGGTTTGGACGGGATGTTATCCAGTTAGGCGAGGCCTCATTGACCGTGGAAATTCGCAGTGTTAATCACCGATTTCTGGATTTCAATACAAAGATTCCGCCATCGTTTTTGTTTCTAGAAGATAAATTCAAAAAAATGATTCAATCCTATTTCAAACGTGGCCGCATTGAAATGTATATTGGTATTGAGGGTAAAGGATTTGCTGAAAAATCACTTCATACGGATTGGGATTTAATGGATCAATATGTAGAACAGATAAAGAGGGCGAAAGAACGCTATCATTTATCAGGCGAGATACCAGCATCAATCGTAGCGGCATTGCCCGATTTATTTTCCGTACAGCAAATAGAACAGCGGACAGACCAGCAGACAGAGGCCATTTTAGCAAGTGTTGAAAAGGCATGCTCAGAAGTATATGAAATGCGTGTAAAAGAAGGTATGCATCTGTTTCATGATATACTAGACAGGATGAAAACAATTCGGGATACAGTTTCACAACTGCAAACACGCAGAGAAAGTGTAATTGCAGAGTACCGTAATCGGATATTCGATCGGATCCATCAACATTTGGACGAACATGTTCAAATTGATGATGCAAGGCTAGTGCAGGAAATTGCTTTATTAGCAGAAAAAGGTGATATTACAGAAGAAATTACAAGGCTGTTTAGCCATATTGATCATTTTCTGCGGACAACGGAAACAAGTGATGCAATTGGCAGAAAGTTAGATTTTATACTGCAGGAGATGCATCGGGAAACGAATACAATTGGGTCTAAATCTACCGATACTAAAATTGGCGAATGGGTCGTATCGTTAAAAAGTGATATTGAAAAAATTAAAGAACAAGTCCAAAATATCGAGTAATCAGTTGTGTTTTCCATTTATTTTTTCATATAATAGATATATTATAGATAAATAAAGTAAATTACTTAAATATACATAGATATCAGTAAGGGGAATTTTTAAGGGGGAAGAAATTTTGAGTTTACGTTTAATTAATATAGGATTTGGCAATGTAGTTTCCGCAAATAGAATTATTTCAATTGTTTCACCCGAATCTGCGCCAATCAAACGAATTATTACGGTTGCAAGGGATAATAACAAGTTAGTTGATGCAACGTACGGAAGAAGAACTAGGGCGGTAATTATTACCGATAGTGACCATGTTGTTCTATCAGCGGTCCAGCCTGAAACGGTGGGACAGCGTGTATTGAGTCATGAGGAGATTGATGAATAATAGGAGGAACCATTTTGATTGATGAGAAAGGTATTTTATTTGTTCTTTCCGGACCATCAGGGGTAGGAAAGGGTACGGTAAGAAAAGAGCTTTTTGAACAGGACACAGATTTGAGATATTCCATTTCCATGACAACGAGGAATATACGGCCTGGTGAAACGGATGGGGTGGATTATTTTTATAAAACAAAAGAAGAATTTGAAACATTAATTGATCAGAACCAATTGTTGGAATATGCGCAGTATGTTAATAATTACTATGGTACACCAAGAGAATATGTGGAAAAGACACTTGCTGAGGGTCATGATGTATTTTTGGAAATAGAAGTACAAGGAGCCTTGCAGGTTAAGGAAAACTTTCCAGAGGGTGTGTTTATCTTTTTATTCCCGCCAAGCCTGGAAGAGTTAAAGAACCGTATTGTCAGCCGTGGTACTGAAACCGAGGATCTGGTGATTAACCGATTAAAAGCTGCAAGAGATGAAATCGAAATGATGGATGCCTATGACTATGTTGTCGTGAACGATCGTGTCGATCATGCAGTCGAAAAGGTGCAATCAATTATTCAAAGCGAGCATTGCAAACGTGAAAGAATTGAAAAACAATATAAACGAATACTGGAGGATGAAACAAAATGATGCTAGAACCATCAATTGATGCATTACAAGAAAAAATCAAATCAAAATATTCCCTTGTTACATTGTCAGCAAGGCGTGCAAGACAAATTCGCGAAAATAAAAATGTACTCGTCGAAAACCCAAAGTCTTACAAATTTGTCGGAATGGCACTGGAGGAAGTGCAAGCAGAAAAGTTATCGATTAAAGAATAATTATTGCAATAAAATAAAGATGCCCTCGCAAAGATTTCAACAGCGAGGGTTTTGTTTATTTTTCCGCTGCTTTTTATGGTATAACTAAACAAAAGGAACAATTGATTTGAAAGGGGCGAGCAGGATGGTTCAAAACAAGAATATTCTTTTAGGGGTCTCGGGAGGAATTGCCGCATATAAGGCATGTGCGCTCACCAGTAAGCTAACACAACAGGGTGCGAACGTCAAAGTTATGATGACAGAAAATGCGACCGAATTTGTGTCTCCTTTAACATTTCAAGCTCTGTCAAGAAACCCCGTTTACATAGATACATTTGATGAAAAAGATCCCCAAAAAATTGCACATATTGATGTAGCTGACTGGGCTGATATCATTATTATCGCTCCAGCAACAGCCAATATAATTGGTAAACTAGCAAACGGTACTGCAGATGATATGCTTTCAACTACATTACTTGCAGCGCAGGCCAGTGTATATATTGCGCCTGCTATGAATGTTAATATGTACGCGCACCCAGCTGTTATTCGAAATATGAAGCGGCTTGAAGGATGGGGCTATCACTTTATTGAGCCTGGAGCGGGGTACCTTGCATGTGGATGGATTGGCAAAGGACGACTGGAGGAACCAGAAAGCATCATAGAAGCGGTTCGAAATCATCAGGCATCCAATTCATTGCTGACAGGAAGGAAAGTATTAATTTCAGCTGGACCAACGCGAGAGAAAATTGATCCAGTGCGATTTTTTACTAATCACTCGTCAGGTAAAATGGGATTTGCGCTTGCAGAGGCTGCAGCTGACTTTGGAGCCGAGGTAACACTTGTTGCAGGTCCTGTTAAACTAGAACTTTCAAACAAACAAATCCATCGTATTGACGTTGTGACAGCAGCGGAAATGTACGATGTCATGCACAAGCATTTTCCAAATAATGACATTGTGATTAAAGCAGCAGCTGTCGCAGATTATCGTCCGAAGCTTGTACATGACGAGAAAATGAAAAAAGGACAAGGCAACTGGCAAATTGAAATGGAGCGAACGCAGGATATTCTGCAATCACTTGGTGAGAAAAAAACGCTTCAATTCTTGGTTGGCTTTGCAGCAGAAACTACTAATCCATTGGAATATGGGATTGGGAAATTAGCGAAAAAGAATTTAGATGCTGTCGTAATCAACAATGTTTCTGCTGAAGGAGCTGGTTTTGACGGGGATACCAATATTGTAACGTACGTAAATAAATCATTACATCCAGAAGAGATTGAATTAGCATCAAAAAGAGTGGTTGCTGAACGATTGTTGAAATTTATCGAACGCGATATAAAGGATGAAGCAAAGTGAATATAGCAAGCGTTATTGTTGATGTTCCGGCAAGCTCTATAAATCAAACGTTTGATTATAAGATCCCAGAACGGTTTCAGGATGTGCTCGAGAGTGGTATGCGGGTAATCGTTCCATTTGGACCTAGGAAAATAATGGGGTTTGTCGTCGGCAGAAAGGCTAAGTCTGCATTTAAAGGATTGAAAAATATAACCGAAGTTTTGGACATAACTCCTGTTTTGACACCCGAATTACTTGGGCTTGGAAAATGGCTTGCTGATGAAACATTAAGCTTATATATCACCTCTTTTCAGGCAATGCTTCCGCAAGTTTTAAAATCCCAATACAAAAAAGAGCTTGTGAAAATGACAGAAGCGGATCTATCACATGAATTGGAAATGGTTTTTGCAGGACGTGATATTCTTCCATATGAAGAGTTTACAGGTTCCGAAATTAGCTATTATCAATTACAAAAGGCAATTCATGATGGGGATGTGGCAGTTAATTATCTTGTCAAATCGAAAATCACAAAAAAGCATGTGACCATGATAAAATCCTCATGTCCGATGCATTTGTTGGAGGAAGCTTATAACGATTTATCCAAAAAAGCAAAAAAACAACGGGAAATTGTAGCATTTTTCATTGAAAACTCTGAGCCGGTCGAACTTCAGAAATTCATGAATGAAATGCAAACAACACGTTCAACGATTAAAATATTGCAAGACAGAAAGCTTGTAACAACATATAAAGTAGAGGTTTTACGGAATCCATACAATGATACAAAATTTGAATCGACAATCCCTCTAAGGCTTACCGATCAGCAGCAGCAGGCAATTACACCAATCAAACAAAAAATTGCTGCGAATGAACATGATGTATTTTTAGTGCACGGCGTTACCGGGAGCGGGAAGACAGAAATCTACTTACAGGCAATTCAAGATGTGATTAATAAGGGGAAAGAAGCGATCGTACTAGTTCCGGAAATTTCACTTACCCCGCAAATGGTTCGTCGGTTTAAGGGAAGGTTTGGTTCCAATGTTGCGGTGATGCACAGTGCGTTATCAAGCGGGGAGAAATATGATGAATGGCGACGGATTCACCGAAAAGAAGTCCAAGTGGTTGTAGGAGCAAGGTCAGCCATCTTTGCCCCTTTTGAGAATCTCGGCATCATCATTATTGACGAGGAACATGAAACAAGCTATAAACAAGAGGACCAGCCACGCTACCATGCGCGCGATGTTGCCATTCACCGTGGAGAACATCATCATTGTCCAGTCATCTTAGGCAGTGCGACACCAACGCTGGAATCGTATGCAAGAGCACAAAAAGGTGTTTATCAATTAGCCGCATTAGACAAACGAACAAACGAGAAAGCAATGCCAAAAGTAGAAATCGTTGATATGCGTAATGAACTTCACGCGGGTAACCGAACGATGTTTTCACGTAGCCTTAAGGATAAAATTGAACAAAGTATGGAGAGAAAAGAACAAATTGTCCTATTATTAAATCGACGAGGTTATTCTACTTTCGTTATGTGCCGTGACTGTGGCCATGTTAAAGAATGCCCGCATTGTGATATCGCGTTAACCTATCATAAAAATAGCAATCAATTAAAATGTCATTATTGTTCATATGAGGAACCAATGCCGTTAAATTGTCCTGAATGCAATAGTGATTTGATTCGTTATTTTGGTACAGGGACACAGCGAGTTGAAGAATCATTGACACAATTAATTCCAGAGGCACGTGTGATTCGAATGGATGTAGATACAACAAGAAGAAAAGGTGCACATGAAAAACTGTTAAACCAATTTGCAAATAAAGAAGCTGACATTTTATTAGGAACACAAATGATTGCGAAAGGTCTTGATTTTGAGAATGTTACGCTTGTAGGTGTATTGACGGCCGACTCCATGCTGCACTTACCTGATTTTCGTTCATCGGAAAAAACATTTCAACTATTAACTCAGGTGAGCGGACGAGCAGGACGGCATGAGCTGCCTGGTGAAGTTATCGTGCAGACCTATACACCGGATCATTATAGTATTGAACTGGCAAGTGTTTATGATTATAACCAATTCTATTTACGGGAAATGGCTATGCGAAAGACATTTAACTATCCGCCATATGTATTTTTAGCACTAGTAACTGTTTCGCATCAAAATCAGATCAAGGCAGTTCAAATTACACAAAAGATAGTCCGAATGCTGGTGAATCATGTTGGGGAAGATACAGTTGTTCTTGGGCCAACACCTTCACCGATTGCACGGATGAAAGATAGATATCGCTATCAATGCATGGTAAAATACAAAAATGAACCAAAATTGCGTGCACTTATTAAAAAGATTATACAGCAATTTGATGATGAAGTTCGAAAAGAAGATTTATTAATCACAGTAGATATGCAGCCATATCAATTGATGTAGGAAGTAGGGATGCGTTTTGAAAAGAATCGTTTTTATGGGAACACCGGATTTTTCTGTACCAATATTACAATCACTTATCCATTCCGCTTATGAAGTCGTTTTAGTTGTAACCCAGCCAGACCGACCAAAAGGCAGAAAAAAAATATTAACACCGCCTCCAGTTAAAGTAGAGGCATTAAACAATCAAATTCCCGTTTTTCAACCGGAAAAATTAAAAAATGAATTTCAGGAAATCTTGTCCTATAAGCCAGATTTGATAGTAACGGCGGCATATGGGCAATTACTGCCTAATGAGCTGTTAACTGCACCTGAATTTGGCTGTATTAATGTCCACGCATCATTGCTGCCGGAATTACGAGGAGGTGCACCAATACATTATGCCATTTTACAAGGGAAAAAAGAAACCGGTATTACAATTATGTACATGGTAGAGAAGCTGGATGCAGGGGATATTCTGTCACAGCAACGTGTCCCAATCGAAAGCGATGACCATGTTGGTACCTTGCATGATAAGCTTTCAGCGGCAGGTTCAGATTTATTGATGGAAACATTGCCAGATCTTTTCACACGTTCCATTATTCCAGTGAAACAAGATGAAAATAAGGCAACCTTTGCATCAAATATTAAGCGGGATCAAGAGCGAATGGATTGGAATAGACCGAATGATGAGCTTTACAATCAAGTTAGGGGATTACACCCTTGGCCTGTTGCGTTTACTGCTTATCAGGAAAAGCCGATGAAAATTTGGTGGGCGGAAATGGATAATACAACCTATGATGGATCTCCCGGTGAGATAGTCCAAGTGGATAAAACATCATTTATAGTCGTTTGCGGCAATAAAAAAGGTCTTCGTATTACTGAAATTCAACCTGCTGGAAAAAAACGAATGACAGTAAGTGATTTTTTGCGAGGGGCACCAGATCGAATAAAAACAGGGACTAAAATGGGTGAATTAATTTGATTACGTATAGCTTAAGAGAAACAGTTGTAAATTTGCTTCTGCGAATTGAAAAGGATAATGGTTTCAGCCATTTATTAATTGATCATGAAATAAAGTCCGGCAAAGTTTCTCCAAAGGATGAGGGGCTGTTGACAGAAATTGTCTATGGTACGACCCAGCGAAAGCTAACTCTGGACTATTATCTTGAATCATTTATCGATACCAGGAAAAAGCTTGATGATTGGGTAGTGATGCTGCTTCGAATGTCTGTTTATCAAATGGTATATTTAGACAAAATTCCTGATCACGCAATTATTCATGAAGCGGTTGAGATTGCAAAACGCAGAGGACACAAAGGAATTGCTTCATTAGTAAATGGTGTTCTTCGCAGTGTACAGCGCAATGGTGTTCCAGACACTTCAATGGTGAAAGATGATGTCAAACGTATTGCAATCGAAACAAGTCATCCGGAATGGCTTGTTAAACGCTGGGTATTCATGTATGGGGGAAAAGTTACTAAAGAAATGTGTGAAGCGAATCTTGTGCGAAAAGCTGTATCCATTCGTGTCCAACCGCTCAGAATCTCACGCGATCATGCAATGAAAGTGTTAAGAGAGCAAGGATTTGAAACTAGGGTGTCAGACTTTTCTGATCAAGGGATCATCGTGGAAAAAGGAAATATTTTAAAAACAGACCTTTTTAAAAGTGGATTTGTCACGATTCAAGATCAGAGTTCAATGCTAGTTGCAGAAATGCTTGACTTAAGACCAGGAATGAACGTACTTGACGCTTGCAGTGCACCTGGAGGGAAAGCAACACATATAGCTGAAAAAATGCAAAATCAAGGTAAGCTCTATGCATATGATCTTCATGCGAAGAAGGCAAAATTAGTAAACAAAAAAGCTTTAGATCTTGAGCTGTCGATTATCACTGCAGATCATGCTGATGCTAGAAAACTCCACACGATTCACAGGGAAGAAAATTTTGATCGGATTTTGATTGATGCTCCATGTTCCGGGTTAGGTGTTATACGAGGCAAACCGGAAATTAAATACACGAAACAAGCCTCAGATATACACAATCTAGCAGCAATCCAATTGAATATTTTACAGCGTGTTGCTCCGCTATTGAAAAAAGGCGGCCGATTAATCTACAGTACGTGTACGGTTGATAGGGAAGAAAATGAAGGGGTAGTCAAAAGTTTTTTGGAAGAACATCCAGACTATCATATCGATACAGAGTTTTTTGAAGAATTGCCGACTATTTTTGAACAGTCACCTGGCATAACGGATTATGGCCTTCAGCTTTTTCCGCAGACATTTCAAACAGATGGATTTTTTCTTACAAGGTTAATTAGAAAATCTTAACTAATAAGAAGAAAAATATGTCAAAAAGTGTTCTTTATCATGCAATTTCGTGTAATAATAGAGTTAAATTGGATAAACGGGTGGTTATCTGCTGTTTTTAAGGGGTGAAAGAATGATAGGTAAATTTCTAACGGATCGTGGTCAGATCCGGAGTCATAATGAAGACGCCGGGGGGATATTTTTTAATCAAGATGGACAGTTTCTAGCGATCATTGCTGATGGTATGGGGGGCCATCAGGCTGGGGATGTGGCGAGTGAAATGGCAACATCAGTTATTCAAAAGAAATGGATTGATAGCAATAAGCTGCATTCACCGGAAGAAACCGAGGAATGGCTGACGAAAACTGTGCTGGAAATGAATAAAACGATCTATGACCACGCATTGCAAAAAGAGGAATGTAATGGAATGGGTACGACTGCAGTAATTGCTATTTGTACAGATGAATTTGTCACAACTGCACACATTGGTGACAGTCGTATTTATATGCTTAACGAAAGCGGGTTTAGTCAAGTAACGGAAGACCATTCATTAGTTAATGAATTAGTGCGATCGGGACAAATAACAAAGGAAGATGCAGAACATCATCCTAGAAAAAATTTAATTTTAAAGGCACTGGGTACGGAGGAAAATGTAGCTGCCGATATACAATCTATTGGCTGGGAGCTTGGGGATAAACTGCTGTTATGCTCCGACGGATTAACAAATAAAGTTTCTGATGAAAATCTTTTTAATTTCCTTAAATTAGATTCCGATATCAATGAGACAGCGCAAAAAATGGTCGATTTAGCAAATGAATTAGGAGGCGAGGATAATATTTCCCTCGTTATCGTTCAGCATGATGCTCCCAAGAAAGAAGGTGAAACATCGTGTTAAAAGGACACCTGTTAAATGAGCGGTATCGCATTAAAGAAACGATTGGCGGCGGCGGTATGGCCAATGTATACTTAGCTAATGATATTATTTTAGATCGTGACGTTGCGATAAAAGTACTGCGCCTGGAATATGCAAACGATGACGAATTTATTGCCCGGTTTGACCGCGAAGCACAATCAGCAACAAGTCTTTCACATCCAAATATTGTCAATATTTATGACGTTGGTGAAGAAGACCATTATTTATATATGGTAATGGAATATGTTGACGGAATGACATTGAAGGAATACATACAAAAATACGGACCGATTGAGGTTCAGGAATCATTGGATATTATGAAGCAAATCACTTCTGCCATTGCACATGCACATGCTAATGATATCGTGCATCGTGACATAAAGCCGCAGAATATTTTAATTGATACATATGGTCAGGTTAAGGTTACCGATTTTGGAATAGCTGTTGCTTTAAGTGCGACATCATTGACGCAGACCAATTCCATTTTAGGATCTGTTCACTATTTGTCACCCGAACAAGCACGAGGCGGAATGGCTACGAAAAAATCGGACATCTATTCGCTTGGTATCGTTCTGTTCGAATTGTTAACTGCACGATTGCCATTTTCAGGTCAATCGCCAGTATCAATCGCGCTAAAACATTTGCAAAACGATACACCATCCGTAAGAAGGTTTAACCAGGATGTACCACAAAGTGTTGAAAATGTTGTCCTAAAAGCAACAGCAAAGGATCCTTTTCACAGATATGAAACGGTTTATGAAATGGAAGATGCACTTGAAACAGCATTGGATCCAAGTAAATTGAATGAAGAAAAATATGCTCCACCAGTTGAAATCGGCGAGGAAACAAAAGCGATTCCAATCATTACAGATAATCAAATGCAGCAGCACACCAATCAAAACACGATAGTACACCATACGAATGGCAATACACAAAAATATGCAGGCGATCAGGATGAACAACCAGTGAAAGCTAAAAAGAATAAAAAAATTAAAAAGAAAGATAAAAAAAAGAAAAATAAAAGTAAGAAGAAAAAGTGGATCATTATACTTGTGGTCTTATTTATGCTGCTTGCAACGGGTATTGCTGCATTATTTGTATTACCAGATTTATTGCAGCCCGCTGAGGTTGATGTTCCAGATGTAGCTAATATGGAGTATGAGGATGCAGTGAACGAATTAGAGTCGGTTAAATTAAAACCTGAAAAAGAGGTGATTCCTTCCGAGGATGTTGAAGAAGGTATTGTGATAAAAACTAATCCGCGATTCGGAAAAACTGTGAAAGAAGGATCAAAGGTTACCGTTTTTGTGAGTTCGGGTAAGGAAAAAGTTGCTTTTCCAGATTACCTTGGAGATGACTTCAGTCAGGTTGAAAGGTTACTGGAAGAAGCAGGGTACGATGAAATAATTCCAATCGAAAAATTTTCGGATAAGCAGGTAGGAGAAATTATTACTCAAATACAGCCTGCACCCGATACAGAAGTTGTACCTAGTGAAACGAAGGTGATTTTTGAAATAAGCAAGGGTCCTGAGTTAGTTTCATTAGACAATCTCAAAGGAATGACTAAAGACGAAGCTGAAGATTATTTAGAAAGCAATAACCTTAAAATGAATGCTATCGAAGAGAATTCTGATGATACCCCTAAAGGTGAGGTAATCAGACAAGAGCCAGGTCCAAACGCAGAGCTTGAGGAAGGTTCTACTGTTGATGTGTATATCTCCATTGGACCTAAGGAGAAGCCGCCTAAATCACATTCGGTAACGTTCACTGTACCATATAAGGAACCTGAGCAGCCAGAAGAGTCTGATGATCAGGATCAGCAGCAGGAAGACGAGAAGCCAAAACAACAAGCAGTCAGAATATATATTGAGGATGCAAACAACGATATATCTGATGTTTTTAAAGAGGATACAATAACAGAAGATACAGATTATACGATTACATTAACAATTGCCCCGGGAGAAACTGCTCAGTATAAGGTGATTCGTGACGATGAAACAATTATTGATAAGAAGGTTCCGTACGGAGAGGGTGAATAAATGGCAGAGGGCAGAATAATCAAAGCATTAAGCGGATTTTATTATGTTCAGACAAAAGATAAAATATACCAATGCCGTGGCCGTGGTGTTTTTCGAAATAAAAACATCACGCCGCTTGTTGGAGACTATGTAACTTTTGATGAAAGTAATCCTGATGAGGGGTATATCCAGGAGATTAATTCTAGAACAAATGAGTTAGTACGGCCGCCTATAGCAAATATTGACCAGGCAATTATTGTGAGTTCTGTAGTTACACCTGAATTCAGTACATTATTGTTAGATCGGTTTCTAGTTTTAATTGAGTCAAAGGATATAAAACCAGTTATATTTATTACAAAAATGGATGTCATTACAGATGAACAAGTAAAGCAAATTGAAGGTTATGAAAAAATTTATCGGGAAATCGGTTATCCTGTTGAATTGCTATCGTCAAAAAGAGCGAGTGAATTAACCGGGCTGGAACATTATTTTACTGACAAAATATCTGTATTTGCTGGACAGTCCGGTGTAGGAAAATCTTCATTATTAAATGCACTAAAACCATCACTGCTGTTAAAAACGGGTGATGTCTCAAAAAGCCTTGGAAGAGGAAAGCATACTACTAGGCATGTAGAATTAGTCAAGATTAACGGCGGTTTGGTGGCAGATACACCTGGATTCAGCTCGCTGGAATTTAATGAAATAGTGATGGAAGAGTTAACAGACTGCTTCCCGGAAATGCGTGAACGAAAAGAAAGCTGTAAATTTCGAGGATGTATGCATCATAAAGAGCCTAAATGTGCAATTAAGCAGGCTGTTGATCAAGGAGAAATTGCACATTTTAGATATGAGCATTATCTAACCTTCTTAGAGGAGATTCAAAATAGAAAGCCGAGGTATTAATTATGACAAAAATAGCACCATCAATCTTATCAGCAGATTTTTCAAAACTAGGAGAAGAAATTAAGGATGTTGAACGCGGTGGAGCAGCGTATATCCATGTTGATGTAATGGATGGGCATTTTGTGCCAAACATTACGATCGGGCCGCTCATTGTAGAAGCAATCAGACCAGTAACAGCATTGCCGCTTGATGTCCATTTAATGATTAAAAATCCGGATGCCTATATTCCAATGTTTGCAAGTGCTGGGGCAGATATTATAACCGTTCATCAGGAAACGTGCCCACACCTGCATCGAACACTGCAATTAATAAAAGATCAACATGTAAAAGCAGGTGTTGTCATCAATCCAGCCACTCCAGCTGAGATGATTAAAGAAGTTTTGCCTGAGGTAGATTTAGTGTTGTTAATGACAGTCAATCCTGGATTTGGTGGACAATCATTTATTCAGAGTGTTATTAAAAAGGTAGAAAAAATCAATGCATGGAGAAAAGAATTAGGGCTATCATTCGAAATTGAAATTGATGGCGGAGTCAATGTCAATACTGCTAAGCTATGTACAGATGCTGGAGCAGATGTATTGGTTGCAGGTAGTGCGGTATTTAATAAAGAAGACCGTGGACAGGCAATAAAAGCTATTATGCAAGCAGCACAGGGGTAAATAATGACTGCGATTGCGATTGTAGGAAATGGACCGATAGAATTACTTCCAGATTTAACGTTGTACCGGGAGATCATAGATTTATGGATCGGGGCCGATCGTGGGGCGTATACATTAGTTGAAAATCAAATTATCCCGGATTACGCGGTTGGTGACTTTGATTCCATCAGTGTACATGAAAAAGAACAGATCCAGAAGTATGCTAGAAATTTTTCGGAATATCCAGCGGAAAAAGATCAGACTGATTTAGAAATTGCTATTTTAAAAGCATATGAATTAAATCCTGACACAATTTATTTATTAGGTGTGACTGGTGGAAGAATAGATCATGAACTGATAAATATACAAACGCTTTATTCCATAAATAAAAATAATATTAAGGGAATTATTGCAGACAAAAATAATCAGCTTGAAATGGTGAACCCAGGTAAATATCAAATTACGTTTAATGAAAACTACCCAAATATCTCATTTGTCCCATTTACCGAAAATATAGAGGGGTTAACATTAGAAGGTTTTTATTATCCTCTAGCTGATCAGACTATTTCTTGGGGTTCTACTCTTTGTATATCAAACAAGCTTCTTTTAAAAAATGGTACTTTTTCATTTAGCAAAGGCATATTATTACTAATAAAGAGTCGTGATGCCACAGATGAAACGATTCCAAAGTAAGCTGTGTTTGTATTTAGAGGAGGGGACTCATTGAAATTTTATACGATTAAGCTCCCAAGGGTAATTGGCGGATTTGTTCGAGTTGTAATTGGTGTGTTTAAGAAAGATAAATAGGATAATGCTTGCTTTTGTCAAATTAATTGGCAGAAGCTCATTTTTTTGTTGCCAGAGCACGTATATTTAATAGTATATTAAAAAAGCACCCAAATAGGGTGCTTTTGATTTACCATGCCAAAGCAACAGCTTTGATGGAACGATAACTTATACGCGCTCAACTTTACCAGATTTAAGTCCACGTGCGGAAACATAAACACGTTTAGGTTTCCCGTCTACCATAATACGAACTTTTTGTACATTAGCTTTCCAATTACGTTTATTGGAATTCATAGCGTGAGAGCGTTGATTTCCACTGCGAGTTTTACGTCCAGTAACAACACATTTTCTAGCCATGGTATCCCTCCTTACTCTTAACATGCGTCAATTATTACTAATACAATTTATCACAACTGCCGCTAGAATGCAATTGCTTTTTGATTTATGGCGATTTAGATTACGCTTGTCGCAGCTGAACAAGCCCGTTTCGCTTTTGATTTTATAAAGTGAAAATGCTTGACAGTTTAGTTAGTTTCGTCCATTGTTATAATGGGTTATGTGTGAAATAGAGTGCTTTTAAAACTGATTTGTTTGTAGTAAACTATCCTTATAATTAGTGGGTATAGAAGGAGGATAATGATGTCCATTGAACTTAATACGAATGATGGTCATGTAACAATTACAAATGATGTTATTGCAACTATTGCCGGAGGTGCAGCAATTGAGTGTTACGGCATTGTCGGAATGGCCTCTAAAAGCCAGATAAAAGATGGTATTGCTGAAATTTTGAGAAAAGAAAACTTTTCAAGAGGCGTCGTAGTAAGACAAGATGGTGATAGTCTTCATATTGATATGTATATTATTGTAAGCTATGGTACCAAAATATCAGAAATAGCACATAACGTTCAATCTCAAGTCAAATACACACTAAATAAAACATTAGGATTATCGATTGGCTCTGTAAATATTTATATACAGGGGGTTCGGGTAGCGAAGGAATAACCTTTGCTAGTTTCGGTCAAGAAGGAGGAAGAAGTAGTGACGGTACGAACGTTAGATGGCAGGACGTTTGCACAAATGGTACTCTCAGGAGCACACCATTTAACGAATAATGCTAAGAAAATTGACGCACTTAATGTATTTCCGGTTCCGGATGGAGATACAGGTACAAATATGAATTTATCGATGACCTCTGGTGCCAAAGAGGTAAAGAATACAAAAACCGATCATGTATCAGAAGTTGCACAGGCTTTTGCAAAAGGTTTGCTAATGGGTGCCAGGGGAAATTCCGGGGTAATTCTATCACAGTTATTTCGAGGCTTTGCAAAGGGTACAGAGAAAAAGCATGAATTAACAGTTAAGGACCTGGCAGAAGCTTTAGACAGCGGTGTCGCTACAGCCTATAAAGCTGTAATGAAACCTGTGGAAGGTACGATTTTAACGGTTGCAAAAGATGCCGCAAAAATTGCTGTAAAAGAAGCGAAGCGGGAAAATGATGTAATTGTATTCATGGAAAAAGTATTAAAAGAGGCAAAAGCTTCATTAAAGCGCACACCAGATTTACTTCCTGTATTAAAGGAAGTCGGTGTGGTTGACTCTGGCGGACAGGGCTTGGTCACGATTTACGAAGGATTTCTAGCGGCATTAAAAGGCGAGGAACTTCCTGAGGATGCTAGTGATGTTGGAATGGATGAAATGGTAAATGCAGAACATCATAAAATTGCTCAGGACTTTATGAATACTTCTGATATCGAATTTGGCTATTGTACAGAATTTATGGTTAAATTTGAAAAAGAAAAAGTGGATGAGAATCCTTTTAGTGAGGAAGATTTTCGCAATGAATTAAGTGACCACGGCGATTCTTTATTAGTAGTGGCAGATGATGAGATTGTAAAAGTTCATGTCCATGCAGAATACCCCGGTTCAGTTCTGACAATTGGCCAGCGTTACGGCAGTCTGATAAACATGAAGATTGAAAATATGCGTGAACAGCATACCTCAATCGTTGGTGAAAAAGAGGCGAAGCCGGAATTAAAAGAAAAAGCTGAATATGCAATTGTGACAGTTGCAATGGGCAGTGGCTTGAAGGCATTGCTTGAAAGTCTCGGAGCTACAGTAGTAATTGAGGGTGGTCAGACAATGAACCCTAGCACACAAGATATTTCTGATGCAATTAAAGAGGCAAACGCTAAAAATGTACTGATATTACCGAATAACAAGAACATTATTATGGCTGCTGATCAAGCAGCGGATTTGGCAGAAGAAAACGTACAAGTTGTTCCGACTAAAACAATTCCACAGGGTATTAGTGCAATGCTTGCATTCCATCCAGATGCAGGTATAAGCGAAAACAAAGAAGCAATGGATCAAGCAAGATCACAAGTTAAAACTGGACAGGTTACATATGCTGTTCGTGATACACAAATTGATGGCATTACGATCGAAAACGGTAACTTCATGGGTATCGCTGATGGCAAAATTAAAGCGACACATCAGGACAAATTTGAAGCAGTAAAAGCACTGCTCGCTGAGATGATTACAGAGGACGATGAAATTCTAACCATTTTGTATGGGGAAGATGTAAATGACGAAGAAGCAAAAGAACTGGTTGATTTTGTTGAAGAAACATATGCGGATGTAGAGGTTGAACTCCACAATGGGAATCAGCCGATCTATTCATATATCTTTTCAGTTGAATAGTAGTATTGAAACAAAGGCCGCATCACCTACTGATACGGCCTGCGAAATCGAAGAGCATCGCAAAATGTAATACTTACGTCGCAGTTTACGGACAATTCGCAGTAGGGATTACGAATAACCAAAAAAAAGAGAAATCCGAACTATACAATTCAAATAGAAGAATTTATAGTTCGGATTTCTCTTTGACTAAAATACTTTCGACCCAGTCACTACCAATCTTATAACCCTGCAATCTTCATTAAAAAATCAAATAAAAACAGCGATGAAATAACGATTAATGCTGTTGATAATTCCTTTTGTTTTCCAAGGGCAATCTTTACAATTGGATAAGCAATAAAACCAAAGGCCATTCCATCAGCAATGCTGTACGTAAACGGAATCATCACAGCAATTAAAAATGCAGGCAATGCTTCCGATAAATCATCGAGTGATATATGGCGGATATTCTGTGCCATTAACACTCCAACAATGATTAAAATCGGACTAATAGCTGTGTTCGGAATCATTGAAATCCAGGGAATAATAAAGAGCGTTGCTAAAAACAGTATACCTGCTGTAATAGCCGCTTTACCTGTTTTTCCCTTAGACGCAATTACAGCTGCGTTTTCTGCCGCTGAAACTGTAGGTGATGTACCTAAAAAGGCGCATATCAGCGATGAAAAGGCGGTAACTTGATATGATTTGCTATAACTGTTATCCCGCTTAAGCATTTGAAGCTGTCCATTTAATAATCCCATATTTTCAAAAATAAGGATCATTGCTAAAGGGAATATCGCGAGCCAAAACGACAAATCATCTAGTGCTGTAAACGATGGAATCCACATAAACTCATTCAGATGAACAGTCAGATTGCCATTTCCATAATCAAGAACGCCAAAAATATACGCAAGCACTGTTCCGCCAATCATTGTAATCAAAAAGTTTGCAGGGACATTTTTAATAAATAAAAATATCGCCAAAAATAATGTCAGCAAACTAACGATAAACGTTGGGGAAGTGAAATCACCAATTGCAATAATGGTGTGCTCTCCACTTACAACGAGCCCGCTTTTCTCTAAACCGATTAAAATTAAGAAAAAACCTAAGCCTACTGTAATTGCATGCTTTAAGGAACCAGGGATTGCTTCCTTTAACAGAATTCCTAACTTAGTGAATGCTGTAATTAGAAAGATGACAGAAGCGATTAATACAACTGCCAATCCCTCTTGAAAGGTCAGCCCTGTTCCTTCAACGATTGAATAGGCAAAAAGCGCGTTGATTCCCATTCCTGGAATTAAAATTAATGGCAGCTTAGCAAACAGTCCCATAAGAATTGTGCCGACAAAGCTTGCTAGAATAGTAGCGATCATTCCACTTTCAAGTGAAACCCCCGCCTCGTTAAGAATCGATCCATTTACAACAACAATGTATACCGTTGTAAGGTAACCAACCAATCCAGCAATAATTTCCGTACGCCATTTACCTTTTTCAACATCTGGTATCGCATTATTACCGTTATAAGGCATATTATCTCCTCATAATTCTTTCTATCCCTCTCCCACCCGATTATAAATAATCCACAAATGATTATTATAGAGGTTTTTGTTATAATTGACAATAGAGCAATATAAGAGTAAACGATTACAAAAAAAGAAGGTGTTCATATGAAATATAATTCTGTATTTGATATTATTGGTCCAGTAATGATAGGACCTTCTAGTTCACATACTGCAGGTGCTGCAAGAATTGGAAAAGCAGCACGCAATTTATTTGGAGAAGAGCCAAAATGGGCAAGGATTTATTTATATGAATCATTTGCTAAAACATATAAAGGACACGGTACAGATTTTGCTTTAGTAGGCGGACTGCTAGGGTTTGATACGGATGACCCTCGTATGAGCAAGGCACTGGATATAGCAAAGAATAAAAATATGGATGTTGAATTTATCGAAGAATCAGCAGGGACGAATCACCCCAATACTGCCCGGTTAATTATTGGTAATGATACGGATGAAATTGAGTTGGTTGGCATATCTATTGGTGGTGGAAAAGTTGAAATTACGGAGTTAAACGGATTTGAACTGCGCTTATCAGGTAATCATCCAGCGATCCTGATAATGCATAACGATCGCTTTGGTGCAATTGCTTCCGTTACAAAAATACTAGCAAAATACGAAATTAATATTGGTCATATGGAAGTCAATCGTAAAGATGTTGGGAAAGAAGCGTTAATGGTTATTGAGGTTGACCAAAATGTAGATGATACAGTTTTAAAAGAGTTAGAGAGTGCCGATCATATAATTCAAATTGCAAAAATTGTAAGTTAGTTACTAGATTAGCAAGCACCTAGAAAGGAGTTTTCATATGTTTCGTACTGTAAAAGAATTGGTAGAAATTGCGGAATCTGAAAATATATTAATATCTGAGGTAATGATACGTCAGGAAATGGATGTCAAAAACCTATCGCGTGAGGAAGTTTACGCGCAAATGGAAAAAAATTTAAATGTAATGGAGAAGGCTGTAGAGGATGGACTTAAAGGTGTAAAGTCTGTAACCGGATTAACTGGCGGGGATGCCGTATTAATCCAGAACTACATGAAAGAAAAAACACCATTATCTGGTAATTTGATGATGGATGCTGTGAGCAAGGCAATGGGAACAAATGAAGTAAATGCTGCAATGGGAACGATTTGTGCAACTCCTACAGCAGGAAGTGCGGGATGTGTGCCAGGGACATTGTTCGCAGTGAAAAATCAATTAAATCCAACGCGCGACCAAATGATTCGATATTTATTCACTTCAGGTGCATTCGGCTTTGTTGTTGCGAACAACGCATTCATTTCTGGTGCAGCTGGCGGCTGTCAAGCAGAGGTTGGTTCAGCTGGAGCAATGGCTTCTGCAGCGATTGTTGAAATGGCAGGCGGGACACCACAGCAATGCGCGGATGCATTTGCAATCACATTAAAAAACATGCTGGGATTAGTTTGTGATCCTGTAGCGGGATTAGTAGAGGTACCATGTGTAAAACGCAATGCGGCGGGATCTTCACTTGCTATTGTATCTGCTGACATGGCTCTAGCGGGAGTGACAAGCAGAATTCCATGTGATGAAGTGATTGGCGCAATGTATCGTATTGGAAAACAAATGCCATCCGTTTTGAGGGAAACTGGTGAAGGAGGACTTGCCGCCACACCAACCGGTCAAGCGTTAAAAGAAAAAATATTTGGAATGTCAGTATCGAAAGAGTGATTCAAAATGCTTAGTGATTCAATTGAAAATGTCAAAGGTGTTGGCGAAAAATTTGCTCTGGAGCTAGAGGATATTAACATCTATACTGTCCACGATTTACTGTTTTATTTTCCCTACCGATATGATGTTTATGAAATTAAGCCACTTAGTGAGTTAATTCATGATGATAAAGTTACCATTGAGGGAAGGTTAGTGAACATGCCTTCCCTTACTTTTTATGGAAAGAAAAAATCTCGTCTTACCTTTACAGTCGAGGTGGAAAATGTTGCGATTAAAGCAGTGATGTTCAACCGCGCTTTTGCTAAAAAACAGCTAAACATGCATGATGTTGTCACATTAACGGGTAAATGGGATGCGCATCGTTTGCAAATCACGGTCAGTAATTATAAAAAAGGACCGGCAGAAAATCACGATGCAATACAACCGATGTATTCCCTAAAAGGCAATATCACGAATATCAAATTAAAAAAATCAATTACAAGTGCATTAAAAGATTATGGAAATCAAATACAGGAAATTTTGCCATTGAGCTATTTAACTGCTTACAAATTACCCACTCGCCGGGATGCTTTAGCAACAATGCATTTTCCAAAAAATCGTTTATTACTTAAACATGCACGTAGAAGATTTACATATGAAGAATTTCTGTTATTTCAGCTTAAAATGCAATTGTTGCGCAAGCTTAAAAGAGAGTCTACACAAGGTAACGCACAATCCTATGATCCAGCCATGGTACAAAATTTTATTCAAACTTTTCCATTCCCATTAACAAATGCTCAAAATCGTTCATTGGGTCAGATTTTGTCTGATATGAAATCGCCATACAGAATGAACAGGCTATTGCAGGGGGATGTTGGATCAGGGAAAACAGCAGTAGCAGCAATTGCTTTATATGCATCCATTACCGCTGGAAAACAAGGTGCCTTGATGGTTCCAACAGAAATATTAGCGGAACAGCATTATCAATCATTAAAGGCGTTATTCGGTGATAGGGCAAAAATCGTTCTGTTAACAGGTTCTGTAAAAGGAAAAAAACGACGGGAAATTTTAACTGCGGTTGAAGCACAAGAGGCAGATATTGTTGTTGGAACACATGCATTAATTCAAGATGATGTTAATTTCTGTGATTTAGGTTTTTCAATCGTTGATGAGCAGCATCGTTTTGGTGTTGAACAACGTCGAATATTGCGTGACAAAGGTCTTAATCCGGATGTTTTGTTCATGACAGCAACACCTATCCCGCGAACATTAGCCATTACAGCGTTTGGGGATATGGATGTATCCGTTATTGACGAAATGCCATCTGGCAGAAAAGAAATTGAAACATATTGGACGAAAGAAAATACGCTTGACCGTGTATTGCATTTTATCGAAAAACAAGTTTCTGCTGGCGAACAGGCATATGTCATTTGTCCGCTCATTGAGGAATCCGACAAATTGGATATTCAAAATGCGATTGATTTGTTCCACCAGCTCGAAGAATTTTATCCCCCGACAGTGAATGTTGGTTTAATGCACGGAAGACTTTCTGCAGATGAAAAAGAGGGTGTGATGAAGCAGTTTGCGGCAAACGAGATACAAGTGCTTGTTTCTACTACTGTTGTTGAGGTTGGTGTAAATGTACCGAATGCAACCATAATGGTCATTTACGATGCAGAAAGATTCGGCCTATCCCAATTGCATCAATTAAGGGGAAGGGTTGGACGAGGTGATAAGCAAAGCTATTGTATATTAATTGCTGATCCAAAAGGTGAAGTTGGTAAGGAAAGAATGAGGATCATGACAGAAACAAATAACGGTTTTGAATTATCGGAACAGGATTTAAAACTGCGTGGTCCAGGAGATTTTTTTGGAAAGAAACAAAGCGGAATTCCGGAATTCAAAGTAGCTGATATGATTCATGATTATCGTGCGTTAGAAACGGCACGGAATGATGCACAAGAAATTATTGAAACAAACATGCTTGAGGAGAATGAAGAATTTCATAATTTGCGTGTTCTACTTGAGAATGACTCCTTCTTTAAAGAAAAACTTGATTAAAAGATTCTTGCATATTCAGGAGTGCTATTATATATTACTATTAGTACCAAGTCATAAGAATTACATTTGCGTTTCTTAGGTGCAGGAAGCAAGAAGTCAGGGTGGCAGAAATCGGTGAGTTAGCTGTATTCTATATTTGAAACCACCCATTACATTTGGATCCAGTGGACGGTGCCATAATGAAAATAACTAAAGTTGAGCGTCAGCGTTTATTAAAAGAAACTATTGAACATACACCATTTATAACGGATGAGGAATTAGCAAAAATTTTTTCAGTTAGTATACAAACCATTCGTCTTGATCGGATGGAGCTTGCAATTCCAGAGCTCCGGGAACGGATTAAGTCTGTTGCAACCTTTCAGTGGAATGAAACGGTTAAGGCATTGCCATTAGATGAGGTCATTGGTGAAATCATCGATCTGGAATTAGATCAAAGAGCAATTTCCATTTTAGTTATTAAAAAAGAGCATGTTTTTTCAAGAAATAATATTGCCAGGGGACATCATATATTTGCCCAGGCGAACTCACTTGCTGTTGCAGTAATTGATGATGAACTAGCATTAACAGCTAAATCAGAGTTGAAATTTACAAGACAGGTTAAACAAGGAGAACGTGTTGTAGCAAAGGCATTTGTTGAAGAAGTAAACGATAACGGTTTGACAACTGTCCGTGTCGACAGTTTGGTTAATAATGAAATAGTCTTTACCGGAATGTTTCATATGTTTCGTTCAAATGAACTAAGAGGGGGCAGTCAGCATGAGAATAGCAATTGATGCCATGGGAGGTGACCATGCTCCAAAGGAAATTGTGTTTGGTGCAATGGATGCGATTGAGAGAATTGGCAATTTGCAGTTAACATTAATTGGTGATGAAGCGAAAATTAAACCTCTATTAACGAATTCTAAAAATATCGATATTATTCATACAGACGAGATGATTACTGGAGAAGATGAACCAGTTAGAGCCGTGCGCCGCAAGAAAAATTCCTCCCTTGTTTTAATGGCAAATGAAGTGAAGAAAGGCAAGGCAGATGCCTGTATTTCTGCAGGGAATACTGGTGCTCTCATGAGTGCAGGTTTATTTGTTGTCGGAAGGATTCCAGGAATAGATAGGCCCGCACTTAGCCCAACATTGCCAACGATCGATGAAAAAGGGTTTTTATTGTTAGATGTTGGAGCAAATGTGGACGCAAAAGCACATCATCTTGTTCAATATGCAATTATGGGATCTATTTATACTGAAAAAGTACGTTCAATTAAAAATCCAACAGTTGGACTATTAAATGTTGGAACAGAGGACGGTAAAGGGAACGATCTTACAAAAAAAGCATTTACAAAGTTAAAGGAAGCACCGATAAATTTTATCGGCAATGTTGAAGCCCGAGATTTACTGGATGGCGCAGCGGATGTTGTTGTCACAGATGGATTTAGCGGGAATGTAGCTTTAAAAACAATTGAAGGTACGGCGATGACTATGTTTTCCATGCTAAAGCAAACTTTCATGTCGTCCATTAAGACTAAAATTGCTGCGGGTATCGTAAAAAGTGATCTAAAGGGGCTCCAGGGTAAACTGGATTATTCTGAATATGGCGGAGCTGGTTTGTTTGGACTTGCTGCACCAGTTATAAAAGCTCATGGGTCATCAAACCGGCGAGCAATATATAATGCTATCAAACAGGCATGTCACATGATTGAACATAATGTAACAGATACGATTAAAACTACTGTAGAATCAATCGAAACGGAAGAGAGGGAAGAACAATGAAACGTGTAGCATTTATGTTCCCTGGACAGGGATCACAAGCAGTTGGAATGGGAAAAGCTTTTTATGATAATTACCCGGATGTAAAAGAACTCTATCAGGAAGCTGATAAACTATTGGATTTTTCATTAACAAATCTGATGTTCGATGGTCCAAAGGAAAAGCTGACGGAAACCGAAAACGCACAACCGGCACTATTATTGTCAAGTATTGCTGTACATACATTGCTATTAAAAGAACAAATTCAGCCGGTTATGGCAGTTGGGCACAGTCTTGGGGAGTATAGTGCTTTAGTAGCAGCAGGTGCATTGTCATTTGAAGATGCGATACCATTAGTGGCAGCACGAGGAAAATTAATGGAGGAGGCATTCCCATCTGGTAAAGGGTCGATGGCTGCAGTATTGGGATTGAAACAAGAACAAATTGAAACTGCATTACAGGGCATGGAATCGGATGAAATTGTTGACCTTGCCAATTTAAATTGTCCAGGGCAAATTGTCATTTCAGGAACAAAAGAGGGTATTGAACAAGCAATACCTGTATTAAAAGATGCTGGTGCAAAACGTGTATTACCATTAAACGTAAGCGGTCCATTCCACTCGCGTTTAATGAAATCTGCAAATGAAAAGTTTGCTAGAAAGCTTGACGAGGTTGATGTAAACGAAGCTAGTATTCCAGTTTACGCCAATGTAACGGCATCTCCTGTTACGGATAACGATGAAATAAAGGACTTATTAATTAAACAATTGTATTCTCCTGTCCGTTTTGAAGAATCGATTGAAAACATGCTTGATGAAGGTGTTGATGCATTTGTTGAAGTTGGCAATGGAAAAGTATTAAGTGGCTTAGTGAAAAAAATCAGCCGCAGAACACAGACATTTGCAATTCAAGATCAGGAATCGATGGATGCGTTTATTAAGTGGTTTAAGGAGGAATCCTAAAATGTTGCAAGGTAAAAATGCTATCGTTACAGGTGCTTCACGGGGAATTGGCAGGGCAATTGCTTTAGAATTAGCTAAACAAGGTGCCAATGTTGCCGTCAATTATGCTGGAAGTGAGACAAAGGCACAGGCAGTAGTAGAGGAAATCGAGCAGCTAGGTGTTAAAGCTTTTAAGGTTCAGGCTGATGTTGCAAATGAATCCAGTGTAAAAGACATGGTTAAACAAGTGATCAATGAATTCGGAAGCCTCGATATTTTAGTTAATAATGCTGGTATTACTAGGGACAACCTTTTAATGCGGATGAAAGAAGAAGAATTCGATCAAGTTATTAACACGAATTTAAAAGGTGTTTTCGTTTGTACAAAAGCTGTAACGAGACATATGATGAAACAAAGAAATGGTAAAATCGTAAATGTTGCGTCAATTGTTGGTGTAAGCGGCAATCCTGGGCAAGCAAATTATGTCGCCGCAAAAGCAGGGGTTATTGGACTTACAAAATCCACCGCTAAAGAATTAGCCACACGCAATATATACGTGAATGCTGTTGCACCAGGATTTATCTCGACGGACATGACGGATGAATTAACTGATGAACAACGAGAGGGAATGCTTTCAATGATCCCGCTGGAAAAATTAGGAGACCCGGAAGATGTAGCTAAAGTAGTTCGATTCCTTGCATCGGATGATTCAAATTATATTACTGGACAAACTATTCATGTAGATGGTGGAATGGTAATGTAAAAATGAAAAGCGGAAGACACAAGTCGCCTGAGCACTGGAGCTAGCCAAATGAAAAGCGAATCAGGCTAGAAAGTGGTGGCAGGTGTTGAAAACATCCAGTACTTTGAAAGGAGGTGAAGTATAGTGGCAGACGTATTTGATCGTGTAAAAGATATTATCGTTGATCGCCTTGATGTCGAAGAATCTAAAGTAACAATGGAAGCATCTTTTAAGGATGACCTTGAAGCGGATTCATTAGATGTTGTTGAACTTGTTATGGAGCTTGAAGACGAATTTGACATGGAAATTGCTGACGAAGATGCTGAAAAAATTAATACAGTTGGTGATGCTGTTAATTACATAAACAGTACACAGTCCTAATACAAAAGCGGAGCGGGCTTGCCTAGCGGCGAAAAGCATTGACTAGGGACCGTAGAGCGTACGGGTTTGGAGCTCGAAGTATCCATGTCTATGCTTGTAGCCGCTAGCCCGCGCGGAGCTAGATGTGACTACAATAATATCTCATTGTAATTATATTAATATGAAAGTCTCGCTATAAGCGGGGCTTTCGATATATTTTTGTATGAAAGAACTTAACTCAAATGACAGAGTAGGTGACACAATATGGATGTTGCACGACTAGAAAAACAACTGGATATCAAGTTTAATAACCATGACTTGATTAAGCAGGCTTTCACACATTCATCTTATGTGAATGAGCATCGGGCAGAAACATTTTCGGATAATGAAAGATTGGAGTTTTTAGGTGATGCTGTATTGGAATTAGGCGTTTCGCAATACTTGTATCGGAACAATCCAAATATGGCTGAAGGAGAAATGACCAAATTACGCGCATCAATTGTATGTGAGCCATCACTAAATAACTTTGCACGTGATTTACAATTTGGTGATTACCTTTTGCTTGGCAAGGGTGAGGAACAGACTGGTGGACGAACGAGACCAGCTCTACTTGCAGATGCATTTGAAGCATTTCTTGGGGCGTTGTATTTGGATCAAGGTTTTGACGTTTCATTACAATTTCTTACTAATTATGTTTTTCCGAAAATCAGTACAGGTGCTTTTTCGCATGCGATGGATTATAAAACGCAGCTGCAGGAATTCGTTCAGCAGTATCGAAACGCAACAATTGAATATAACATAGTAAATGAGAATGGCCCTTCTCACGACAGGGAATTTGTTTCACAAGTATTAATTAAAGGTAAAGTCTCTGGTAAAGGAATTGGCCGTACAAAGAAAGAAGCAGAACAGCGTGCAGCAAAACAGGCGTTAGATACATTTAATGATTAATTTTAAAGAATAGAAAAAGACTGTATTTCCCAATGTGACAAAAACAGTCTTTTTCTAAATTATTATGCCTTTCTTACTGACCGCAGCTCATCAATAAATGCTTGTGTCTCTGAAGCACTTAGGCGACCCTTTTGCTTAATCATATCATACATGAATTTCAACTCTTCATATTTAGCAAGATCATAATCTTCTGGATCCATGATGGTTCGGTTTACGACATCTAATCGTTCGGCCATTTCATCGAGAATAATTTTTAAATTTTCTTGTGAAGGATTTTCTAATCCCATGTGGACACCTCTCTTTTTTTAAACAAGAAAAGATTCTATGTATTATACCCCTAATCAATCCCTGCTCTTCTTTTGATACATTGTTTATGATAAAATAAATGCGGTAAAAAGCCAAATTTATCTTGCCATAGCGACCAGTAAGATCCCTTGGGTAACGTTTCAAGGAATGATTCAGGGAAAAAATAGGTATCTACTGCCTTATAGTCGCCTGTATCGTTCAACAGCAATTACAGTGGCGGTAGAGACACTCCATTGATTTCTACCTATTTTGGCTTTATAAATGGACGGCGGTTTGTGTCAGGTGCACTAGGCGCAAATGATAGGAGAATGTATATGTATTTAAAACGATTAGAAAGTGTGGGCTTTAAGTCCTTTGCAGAACGTATAAATGTGGATTTTGTTCCAGGAGTTACTGCAGTGGTTGGTCCAAATGGGAGCGGAAAGAGCAATATTACTGATGCGTTGCGCTGGGTGCTCGGCGAACAATCAGCAAGATCATTGCGCGGGTCGAAAATGGAGGATATTATTTTTCAAGGCAGTGATTCAAGAAAGCAGTTAAATGTTGCTGAGGTTACCATTGTTTTGGATAACTCGGACAATGCTGTGCCCCTTGATTACGAAGAAGTTAGTGTAACAAGACGTGTATACCGTTCCGGTGATAGTGAATTTTATATTAATAAACAATCATGCCGGTTAAAGGATATAGTCGATTTGTTTATGGATTCGGGATTAGGTCGTGAGGCTTTTTCTATTATTAGCCAAGGGAAGGTAGAGGAAATATTAAGTTCTAAGGCGGAAGAACGCCGAACGATATTTGAAGAAGCGGCTGGTGTACTAAAATATAAACAGCGTAAAAAAAAGGCAGAGTATAAACTTGCTGAAACACAAGAGAATTTAAATAGAGTGGAAGATATCATCCATGAAATTGAACAGCAAATTGATCCACTGGAGCAGCAGGCTGAAACGGCGAAGGAATACCAAGAACTGAAGGAGCAATTGAAAGATCAGGAAATATCTTTGCTTATTACTGAAATTGAACAGCTTCATGAAGAATGGAAGTTATTATTAGCAAGTATTGAAAAAGAAAAAATGACTGAAATTGAATTAAAAACCACAATACAGCAAAAAGAAGCAATGCTTGAAAATGAGCGACAGCACATTCAGAACCTTGATGAACAAATTGAAGCATTACAAACAGAATTATTGACCCTGACACAGGAGCTGGAACAGCATGAAGGTAAAAAGCGGGTTTTAAATGAACGAATAAAACACTATGCTGAAAATAAAACAGAATTAGAAGCACAAAAAGAAGAAGCTTCAGCTAGAATTGAAAGGCTAAAGGCAGATCTAAAAGAAGAAGAAGCGAAGTTAGCAGATAGTAGAGCAAAACGAAATGAAACGAAACAAAACGTAGAGCATATAGAAGCAAAACTGACAACAGAAAAAGAAAACATTGCTGACCAGATTGAGGAATTAAAAGCAGAATATATCGAGTATCTAAACAATCAAGCAGCAAAACGAAATGAGAAGCAATCAATTGGACAGCAATTGCAGCAAATTAAAATGAAAAGGGATAGGCAATCACAAAAATTTAGTGGTCTTTTAGCTGCTAGGGAAGAATTAGACAGCAAACAAGTACAAACAAATGAATCTCTAGTAAAACAAGTGCAGCTTTATCAAGAAAATGAATCAACTCTTAAGGGGTTAAAAGGTGATCTAGATCACAACAGAAAACATTTTCAAGAGTCACAAACAAAGCTATATCAAGGTTATCAATATTTAGAGAAGCTAAAATCGAAAAAAGAAATGCTCGAAGAAATGAAAGAGGATTTTCAAGGATTCTTTTATGGTGTTAAAGAGGTGCTAAAAGCTAGGCAAGAGCAAAAACTTAACGCTATCCATGGTGCTGTTATAGAACTTGTTGATGTGCCAAAGGATTACATAACAGCTATAGAAACAGTTTTAGGTGGACAAGCACAGCACATTGTAGTACAAGACGATATGGCGGCACGTAAAGCAATTACCTGGCTAAAACAGAATAATAAGGGGCGTGCAACTTTTTTACCGCTGGGTTCGATTCAGCCAAGGTATATAACGAAAGATGTTTTGGCGAAGGTTGAAAATCATCATGGATTTATAGGTATTGCTGCAAACTTAATCAAATGTAATGAAAAATATCAAAAGGCAATTGATCATTTAATGGGGCACGTGGTAATTGCTAAAACATTAAAAGATGCGAATGAAATTGCTGGAATCGTCATGCGGAGGTACCGTATCGTTACGTTAGAGGGAGATGTCGTAAACCCTGGCGGATCAATGTCTGGAGGAGCCCAGAAGAAAACAAATCAATCCCTGTTTACGCGTGATAAGGATTTACAGGACACTACAAAAAAGCTAGACGAATTCCAAAAAAAAGCTGCAGCATTTGAAAATACAGTGAAAGAACAAAAGCTAACGATTGAAAAGCAGGAAGCTCAATTAGAAACACAGCAAAATGAATTGACTTATGAACAGCAGTCATTACAAAAACTGCAATCAGAACTTAATGAAATAGAATTGAAACAAGGGCAATTGAATGAAAATCTCACAATATACGATCAGGAAAAAAAGCAATATGATTCAGATACAAATGAATTGCAAAGTCGGGATGCAAAGCTTGCAGAAGAATTAAACGATATTGACTGCCAACTGACAGCAATTCAAAAACAAATTGATGAACTAAGTAAGCAGGATACACAGTTTAAGGAGAATCAGGAGCAACTGCAGCATGATTTTCATCAATATCAAGTTACATTAGCAGAACAGGAAGAACGTGTAAAAAATCAACGTGAGAAAACAAACGGGCTACAATCGCAGCTAGATGAACAAAATGAACATTATAATCAGGTTACACAAAGACTTGCGGAATTAATGGATCTTAATCAAAATGAAGTAACGGAAGAGGAAATAAACGAACAAATTAAAACGAAGCAAGCGGCTAAAGAAAAAATTACAGGCGAAATTCAACAAAAACGTACAGACAGAACTGGGCGGACACAGTTAATAAAAGATCAAGAGCGTGAATTAAAAGAAGAGAATAAAAAACACCAGACACATATGCAAGCAATTCAAACAAAAGAGGTAAAGGCCAATCGCTTAGATGTCGATCTGGAAAATCGTCTTACACACTTACAAGAAGAGTATACATTGACGTTTGAACGTGCAAAAGAAACATATGATAAGGCTAGGGATACCGAACAGGCGAAAAACATCGTCATACAGATAAAACAAAAAATTGAACGTCTGGGTACTGTCAATCTTGGAGCAATTGACGAATATGAGCGTGTTTCAGAAAGATACACCTTTTTGACTGATCAAAGAGATGATCTAGTTCAAGCAAAACAAACGCTTCACACTGTCATCTCTGAAATGGATGTTGAAATGGAAAACCGTTTTGAAACAACTTTTTCAGCAATTAAGGCTGAATTTGAAATTGTGTTTAAAGAATTATTTGGCGGCGGTCGTGCAGAATTGAAGTTAACCGATCCGAAAAATCTGCTGGAAACAGGTGTCGACATTGTTGCTGAACCACCAGGTAAAAAACTGCAGCACTTAGGCTTATTGTCAGGCGGAGAACGAGCATTAACCGCAATAGCTTTGTTATTTGCGATTTTACGTGTTCGCCCTGTACCTTTCTGCGTGCTTGATGAAGTAGAAGCAGCACTCGACGAGGCGAACGTTGCTCGGTTTGCTAAATATGTAAAAGTCTATAGTGAAAACACACAATTCATTGTGATTACGCACCGAAAAGGTACAATGGAAGAAGCAGATGTGTTATATGGTGTAACAATGCAGGAGTCAGGTGTTTCACGACTGGTTTCTGTTCGCCTGGAAGATACCAAAGAATTAGTTAAAGCATAAGTGAAGGGGTAGAATGTAATGGGTTTCATGGATAAATTGAAAAACAAATTCAAACAAAATGACAATGAAGAGGTATCAACAAAATATAAGGAAGGTATGGCAAAGACGAGAAATTCATTTTCCGGAAAAATTAACGATCTTATTGCCCGCTACCGAAAAGTGGATGAGGATTTCTTTGAAGAGTTAGAAGAAGTGTTAATTTCTGCAGATGTCGGTGTTACAACTGTGATGGATTTAATTGATGAATTAAAGATGGAAGTAAAGCGCAGAAATATTAAGGATACTAAAGAAGTAAAAGAAGTTATTTCCGAGAAGCTTGTTGAAATATACTACGGTGACGATGATGAAGAGATTGAAGAATTAAATATCCAGGATAACGATTTATCTGTTATTTTGGTTGTCGGAGTAAATGGAGTTGGTAAGACAACTTCGATTGGGAAAATAGCACATAAATTAAAACAAGAAGGCAAGAAAGTAGTGCTAGCAGCTGGTGATACGTTTCGGGCAGGTGCTATTGAACAGCTTGAAGTATGGGGAGAACGTGCTGAGGTTGATGTAATTAAGCAAAGCGCTGGGAGTGATCCCGCCGCCGTTATTTTTGATGGCATAAAAGCAGCCAAATCACGGGGAGCCGATGTCCTCTTATGTGATACTGCAGGAAGGCTGCAAAATAAAGTAAACTTAATGAATGAGCTTGCTAAAGTTAAACGGGTAATTGAAAAAGAAATTCCCGGGGCACCACATGAAGTTTTACTCGTTTTAGATGCAACTACAGGTCAAAATGCGATGAGCCAGGCTAAAACATTCTCAGAAGCAACCAATGTTTCCGGGATTGTATTAACCAAGCTTGACGGTACTGCAAAAGGCGGTATTGTCCTTGCGATTCGTAATGAATTAAATATTCCTGTGAAATATGTAGGACTTGGCGAACAAGTTGGCGATTTACAAGAATTTAATGCACATGCTTTTGTATATGGTTTGTTTGCTGATCTGCTTGAAGAAAGTGATGAATAATGATACTATAATTTGTAAAGGTATTTCACTTAACACGTTAATAAGGGGTGGAAGGGTTGCTGGACAAGACAACGCGAATCAATTATTTATTCGATTTTTATCAAGCATTATTAACCCCTAAGCAACGAAGCTACATGGAAATGTATTATTTAGAGGATTATTCACTTGGTGAGATATCCGAATTATCGCAAGTGTCGAGACAAGCTGTATATGATAATATTAAACGTACAGAGTCTATGCTTGATTCTTATGAAAAGAAATTGCACTTATATGAAAAATTCGAGCAAAGAACAAATCTGCTGGAAAAGATTGAACAATCATTAGCAGAAGATAAGTCTAGTATTGAATTAATAAGAATGATAAATCAATTAAAAGAATTAGATTAGGGGGACACCTTCTATGGCATTTGAAGGCCTGGCCGACCGCCTGCAAAGTACGATTAAAAAAATAACCGGCAAAGGTAAAGTTAGTGAACAAGACGTTAAAGAAATGACACGTGAGGTTCGTCTTGCTTTACTTGAGGCTGATGTAAACTTTAAGGTTGTTAAGGATTTAATAAAACGAATTAAAGAACGTGCTGTTGGGCAGGAAGTAATGGAAAGTCTTACACCTGGACAACAGGTTATTAAAGTTGTAAAAGAAGAATTAACCGAACTTATGGGCGGTGAGCAAAGCAAAATTGCGGTTGCCGATCGTTCCCCGACTGTTATTATGATGGTCGGTTTACAAGGTGCAGGTAAAACAACAACCACAGGCAAACTTGCAAATTTACTGCGAAAAAAACATAATCGTTCACCTTTACTTGCAGCATGTGATGTTTATCGTCCCGCTGCAATACAGCAATTAGAAACCCTTGGGACACAATTAAATATGCCGGTGTTTTCAATGGGCACTGAAGCAAATCCGGTTGACATTGCGACAAAAGCAATTGAGAAGGCTAAAGAGGAACACAATGATTATGTAATTATTGATACAGCTGGTCGTTTACACATTGATAACGAACTAATGGACGAGCTGCAAAACATTAAATCTTCGGTAAAACCTGATGAGATTTTCTTAGTAGTCGATTCTATGACTGGTCAGGACGCAGTCAACGTTGCAGAAAGCTTTAACGAACAGCTTGATATTACGGGTGTTGTATTGACTAAACTTGATGGTGACACGCGTGGTGGTGCTGCATTATCCATTAAAGCAGTAACCGACAAACCGATTAAATTTGCGGGGATGGGTGAGAAGTTAGACCAATTGGAGGCATTTCATCCAGAACGCATGGCATCGCGGATTCTTGGCATGGGTGATGTATTATCATTAATAGAAAAAGCTCAAACAACTGTGGATGAAAAGCAAGCGAAGGCGCTGGAGGAAAAAATGCGGACAGCATCATTCACCTTTGATGACTTTCTGGAGCAAATGGGTCAAGTGAAGAAAATGGGTCCATTGGAAGACATTTTATCCATGATTCCTGGTGCAGGAAAAATGAAAGGTTTGAAAAATGCCCAGATTGATGAAAAACAGCTTTCACACGTCGAGGCAATTATTCAATCCATGACAAAAAAAGAGCGTCAGGAACCTGACATTATGAATGCTAGCCGTAAAAAGCGCATTGCGAAAGGCTCTGGAACCTCGGTATCAGAGGTCAATCGCTTGCTTAAACAATTTGGCGAAATGAAGAAAATGATGAAACAAATGACCAGCATGCAAAAAGGAAAAAAAGGTAAAGGGATGAAGTTTCCTTTTATGTAAATCAGGAGCCGGCACTGGATGTGTTTAAAGCTGCTCCGCCAGTTACATTAGGGTAGCCTTTAAATTAAAATTTCGTTGTAATGTAAAAACACTTTACAGACATACAAGTTTCTGTTAGAATCTAAACTTGTGATAAACATTATTATTGGAGGTGCAAGAAACATGGCTGTTAAAATCCGTTTGAAACGTATGGGATCTAAAAGAAACCCATTTTATCGTATTGTTGTAGCTGATTCACGTTCACCGCGTGACGGACGTCAGATCGAACAAATCGGAACATATAACCCGGTAGTAAACCCGGTTGAAGTTAAGATTGATGAAGAAAAGGCGCTTAACTGGATGACAAATGGTGCGAAACCTAGTGATACAGTTCGCAACCTTTTCTCTAAACAAGGCATCATGAAAAAATTCCACGACCAAAAAAATCAGTAAAGTAGTGTGATATCATGAAAGCCCTTATTGAATCAATTGTTACACCGCTTGTCGATCATCCAGACGATATTGTTGTAACAGAAACAGAAGAAGAAACAAAAATCGTTTATCATCTTACTGTGAATCAAAATGATGTAGGTAAGGTTATTGGCAAGAATGGTCGTATCGCTAAAGCAATCCGCACAGTTGTCTATGCAGCTAAATCGGATGCTAACAAACGAATTTATTTGGATATTATGTAAAGGGAGAGGGGATACCTTTCCCTTTTTACACATGATTATAGAATAATAATGCTTTACTCGATTTGTATTCTGAGAGCGAGGAACGATTATGAATATAATAAAAAAGGTTCTTATAAAACAAATTATCACAGAGAAAAGCAAAGGAAAATTACAAACAAATTTTCATAATCACAAAATGCGGCTTGAACAAGAGTGTCAACAGTTATTGTTTGAACAACGGAAATTGCAAAATAAAACAGGTATCTCCAAACAAGAGGTTACTGCCCGTTTTCAACAGGAAATCAAAAATCGCAAAGAGAAAATGAAACTGATTGATTTTAAAATTGAACAATTAGATATGCTGGAAATCGGGAGCGAAATTGTCGAAAAAGAAGTTGAAGCTCTTGTTGAGGTAGATGTTGGAACGCATTGGAATGATATTATAGGTGAAAAAGCAATTGTTGTTAAAGACGACATCGTAATCCGGATTGATGAATAAGCAGGTGATCATATGACCGAAAAAATGTTTAATGTTGGAAAAATTGTAAATACGCACGGAATTCGTGGCGAGGTAAAGGTGCATCGAATTAGTGACTTTGATGAACGTTTTGAAATAGGGGAGACACTGTATTTAGTAAAGGATAATGAGCACCCGATTCAATTAGAAATAAAGTCTCATCGCATACATAAAGGATTTGACCTGATTTCGTTTAAAGGGCTCGACAATATAAATGATGTGGAACAATATAAAGGATCAAAATTAAAGATTTCCGAGAATCAATTAACTGATTTGGATGAAGATGAATATTACTATCATGAAATTATTGGCTGTGATGTATTTACTGCGAATGGAGATAATCTTGGAACAATCAAAGAAATTTTATCCCCCGGTGCAAACGATGTATGGGTAGTTAAACAGCCTCAAGGAAAAGATCTATTGATTCCGTATATTAGGGATGTCGTAAAAGAGATTGTTGTTGATGAGAAAAAAGTAGTTATCGATCCAATGGAAGGACTGCTTGACTAATGCATATCGATGTCTTAACACTGTTTCCAGAAATGATTTCAGGTGTTTTCAATTCTTCCATTTTGAAAAAGGCGCAAGATAAAAACAAGTTCAGCTATAATCTTGTTAATTTTCGGGAATACGCGGATAATAAGCATAAAAAGGTAGATGACTATCCATATGGTGGCGGGGCAGGTATGGTTTTAACACCACAGCCGGTATTCGATGCTGTTGAAGCTGTAACAAAAGATAAAGCAAAAAAACCTCGTATTATTCTTATGTGTCCCCAGGGAGAACCATACAATCAAAAAAAAGCTGAAGAGTTAGCACAAGAGGAACATCTTATGTTTATCTGTGGTCACTATGAAGGGTATGACGAGCGAATCAGGGAGAACCTAGTTACTGATGAAATATCGATTGGTGATTATGTTTTAACTGGTGGAGAACTCGGTGCGATGGTTGTGATCGATAGTGTTGTCAGGTTATTACCGGATGTGCTCGGTAACAAGGAATCTGCTCCTGAAGATTCCTTTTCATCCGGATTGCTTGAGCATCCGCATTACACGAGGCCTGCCGATTTTCGCGGGATGAAAGTTCCGGATGTTTTACTGTCAGGGGATCATGCAAAGATAGAAGCGTGGCGAAAGAGAGAATCGTTGAAGCGGACGTATGAGCGTCGGAGAGAATTGTTGGACCAGCAAACCCTATTAGAAGATGAACAAGAAATATTGAACCAAATTAAAAAATAAACGAAATTTAGACTATGTTTTTATCTTAAAAGCATAGTCTTATTTTATTTTTACTATATTATTGGGAAAAGTGGAACCATTTTAGTTTTAAATCTATACTAGCAATGGTTATTTAACTCAAGAAGGTTTTGCTATATATATATGGAAAATAAATACGGAAAAAAGGTAACTCCAGTTCATAAATTTATGCGGTATTTTATTGATCATAATAAAAATATCCCACTTCAAAAATTAATTGATAAAAAATACGATCATTCATTATTCAGACCACTCCTTGCTGAAACAGAGGATTATGTGCTTCAACATATCAGTTATATACATGCTGGTTCATTTGTTACCTATTTGATAGATACTTATGGATTAGATAAATTTGAACAGTTGTATAATAAAAGCGAACCCGAAAATAGGCTAACAGAAATTTATGGAATGACAACTGTAGAATTGGAGAATGAATGGATACAATATATTAAAAAAAATATAACATTTACTTCTGATGATAGGCTGGAATTAGACTCTTTTTATATAATAAATTCTGAAATAGATTCGATTGATCCTGAGATTTTTGAAAAAGAATAAACAGGTGCGAGGAGGATTGTTTTTGAAAAAAATTCTATTATATATTTTATTGTTTCTTTTGGTAACTATCGTAGCAAGTTTTATATTAGGGTACTCTAAATTTGGCTTTACAGTTGGATTTATTTTCATATTAGTTGCAATTGGTGCTGCAAATATTTTTCAGATGAAGAATACGGAATATTTACATCATAAATTGCATGATAGTAATGTAAGACGGAATAAAAGGTAAAAGTACTATAAAGTAACTGATTACATCCGAAAAACTGTTGAACTCAGACTGCTATTATGGTATATTAATTGTTGTGCTTAAAGTGTATTTACTTTAAGTCGTATAAACGATGTTCCGCTGTTCCATAGAGAGATATGAGCATTGGTTTGGAAGGAGTGAAGCAGGATGCAAAAATTAATTGAAGATATCACTAAAGATCAGCTTCGTACAGATCATCCTGATTTCCGCCCGGGAGACACTGTAAAGGTTCACGTTAAGGTTGTCGAAGGTACTCGTGAGCGTATTCAGGTATTTGAAGGCGTTGTTATCAAACGTCAAAACGGTGGAATCAGCGAAACATTTACAGTAAGAAAGCTTTCTTATGGTGTAGGTGTTGAACGTACATTCCCAGTACATTCTCCTAGAATTGCGAAAATTGAAGTATCTCGCCGTGGTATTGTCCGTCGCGCGAAACTATACTATCTTCGTAATCTACGCGGAAAAGCAGCACGTATTAAAGAACGTCGCCGCTAATCTATGTAGCAGGACCGGAAATAAGTTATTGGAAAGGAGCTTGGCATTGTTGGCAAGCTCCTTTTTACTTTCATTAGCAAAAAAGCAGAATAGCCTAGAAGGGCATGCTTAAAATAATAGTAGTGTACAGATTTCGGTTGTCGGAGGGAAATTCATGGCCAAGAGAAAGAAGAGTGAATGGTTCGATTGGGTGAAGGCATTGCTTGTGGCATTTGGTTTAGCATTTATTGTTCGTATTTTTCTTTTTGCCCCAATTGTTGTAGATGGTCCATCCATGATGCCAACGCTGCACGATAGGGATCAAATGATCGTTAACAAATTTATTTATAAAATTGATGAACCAGATCGTTTTGATATAGTTGTTTTTCATGCAACGGATAAGAAAGACTTTATTAAGCGCGTTATCGGTCTTCCAGGTGAGCATATTGCTGTTAAAGATGAAGTGTTATATATTAATGGGGAGAAAGTTGCTGAACCGTTTTTAAAGGAGCGTAAACAGCATTTGCAGCCTTATGAAACATTAACAGGCGATTTCACCTTAGAAGAGTTACCTGGAGGATATGAAACGATTCCAGAGGATCATGTACTCGTTCTAGGTGATAATCGTAATAATTCTACTGATAGTCGGATGCTTGGGTTAATTTCAATGGACCAAATAGTAGGCAAAACGAGTTTAATATACTGGCCATTTGATCGGCTTCAGACATTACATGAATAGGGTGAAAATATGGCAATACAATGGTTTCCAGGACATATGGCAAAAGCAAGACGTCAGGTCGAGGAAAAATTAAAGCTTGTTGATTTTGTAATGGAATTGGTGGATGCTAGAGCACCGTTATCATCACAAAACCCAATGCTGCAGGAAGTTTTGCAAAACAAACCTAAATTAATTATATTAATGAAAAAAGATTTAGCTGATAAAAATGAAACAGAAAAGTGGATTAGCTATTTTAATGATAACAATGTTAAGGCGATTGCAATTAATGTAAATGAACAAGCAGATATTCAAAAAATAATCCAGATTGCTAAAGAGCTTGGACAGGACAAAATGGACAAACTAATGAAAAAGGGTATCCAGCCGCGAGCGGCACGAGCAATGATTGTGGGGATTCCTAATGTGGGAAAATCAACGTTAATTAATCGTCTTGCCAAGAAAAATATTGCTAAAACAGGAGACAGACCAGGGGTTACGAAACAGCAATTGTGGATTAAAGTGAAAAAGGATTTTGAATTACTTGATACACCGGGGATTCTTTGGCCAAAATTTGAAGATGAATTAGTTGGTTATCGGCTGGCTGCGCTTGGTACGATAAAGGATCAGTTGCTTTCCCTGCAAGATATTGTAGCTTTTGTTATCACCTATTTTCAAGAACATTATCCTCAACTGATTGAAGAGAGATATAATATTGATCGTGATATGACGGATATGTGGGATATTTTTGTTGCAATTGGCAAGCAACGCGGCTGTCTGGAAAGTGGCGGAAATGTAAACTTTGATAAGGTATCTGACATTGTCATACGCGATCTTCGTACAGGTAGACTTGGAAGAGTATCACTTGAGTCAGCAGATGGATAAATGGCATACATCTTCGGGTGAATGTCTTTTTTTTCAGGCTTTCTTTCTTATTAATAAAGAAAAGTTAAACTGTACAACGCGTATACGGGCTGGGCAAAAGAGCGTCATTAACTGCGAAAATTAGCTTTATCTGCAATTTTTACGATATTAATGCAGCTGAAATTGATTTTAATATGAATATAGCCGATATAAGAAAAGAGAGATAGGTGGAAGGATGAAAAACAAGTCAATCGCAGCACTGAAACAATTGTTTGTTTCGGGGGATATAAATGACAATTATGTTAATGAATTAAAAAGTGACGAACGTAAAGGTGTTCAAGCGCTAATAAAAAGTTATGAAAGCAAGAAACGTAAAGAACTGGAATTGAATAAAAAATTTATCAATATGAGTAATTACGAACAAAAAGGTTATCAAAACGGCTGTAATCATATTGCTGGAATTGATGAAGCAGGCAGAGGTCCATTAGCGGGGCCGGTTGTTGCAGCTGCAGTAATTTTACCTAGAGATTTTAAACTTCTTGGGCTGGATGACTCGAAACAATTAAATGAAGCAACAAGAAATAAATTTTTCGATATCATTAAAAGGGATGCAGTGAGTTATGGGATCTCTATTATTAGTAATCAAAAAATAGATGCATTAAATATTTTTGAGGCTACAAAATTAGCAATGCGTGATTGTTTAAATCAACTGGATCCTCAACCAGACCATGTTCTTATCGACGCGGTACAGCTTGATCGTTTATCTTGTACCCATGAAGCAATTACAAAAGGGGATCAGAAAAGTATTTCAATTGCTGCCGCAAGCATTTTGGCAAAGGTGACACGCGATCGAATAATGAAGGATATACATAGCAAATTTCCAGCATACGATTTTTCTTCAAATATGGGATATGGTACTAAGCACCATATGGATATGCTCTCGCAGCATGGGATCACGCCATATCACCGCAGATCTTTTGCACCTGTCAGAAATGCGGCAAAATAGGGAGGTGTTTCATCCTGAGTATTCAGCATATTTCAACTCAAGGCGGACCAAAAATCAGTCATACACAATCAACACTTAGGACGGGACAAATCATCCAAGGAAAAATCATAAAATTGTTTCCGAATAATAAAGCACAAATCCAACTTGGGGCAAAGAATATGATTGCCCAATTAGAAGTATCTCTGACTACGGGCGAAAACTATCATTTTCAAGTGCAGACCACAGGTGATGTTATTCGCTTAAAGGTGCTTGGTGAACAATTAAATTCTCAATTGCAGGAAAATGTGCTTAAGCTTATGCAGCATCTTGGTTTGAAAGCAACGAAATCCAGTGCAGCTTTGATGAAACTGCTGATGAACGAAAAAATTCCTTTTGATAAAGAGCAGTTAACGAAGGCCATACAGCTGGTTGAAGGAGCCAAAAACAAAGGTCAAGCGCAGCAAGTAATAAAAGAAATGATAACAAGCAAATTGCCAATTACAGATTCTATCTTTCAAGCTTTATACACAAAGAGTACTAGTGGGTTATCTGAACAGATGAATGCACTGTTAAAACAATTAAAACGAGATACGGTACAAGTTCCTTTACAGCAAGATTTAACCGACCGACTTTCCATGATGCTAGGGCGTCCTTTAAATAGTAAGGACACATTTATAAACCAAATCATATCTGAGGCTGCAGATAATAGTCAGCATCTGTTTAATTTATTAAAAAATGCCGGTTTGATTCGTTCTGCAATCAATTTTTCTGCATGGAAGGAAAACTGGGTGGACTTTTATAATCAGAATCATGCCAATCAATCCCGCATGCCGTCTGAAGGGCTGCCGTTTCAATTAAATCTGGAAAAGAGTATGCAGCATCTTGAACAGTTAAACAATATCGGGAAAATGTCCAAAACGATTATACAGCAGTGGACCAATTCAATTGTACAAGCACTGCAAAACATTGCACCACTAGAGAGCAGTACATTCAATACATTGAAACAGCAAATAGAAAAAGCCTTGCTGCCCATACTTCCTTTGAAACAGCAAAAGCAAATCGTTGAGCTATTACAAAACAATCCGGCATCTTTACGTAAACTTTTAACAGGATTGCAGGCATTAGCTAATAATTACGCCAACGTGAATTCCGAGCAGTCAATAATGAAAGAAGGGCAAGGTATGCCGCTGCTAATCACAAATCCTAAAGAGCAATTTTTGGCACAAATACGTCAAGTTTTACAATATACCGGGTTATCGGATGAAAATCAGCTTATGAATAATCAGCAACAGACAACTACGATTAAATCGATGTTAACGCAATTGCTGCAACAAAGTGATGGTATGGTAAATGAACGATCACAGCAATTATTGCACTATATAAATGGCCTGCAAATACATTCCGTTAATGAATCGGCCAATTTTATTCAGGCGAGCTTACAGTTTCCAGGTGAAAAACTTGGACTTAACGGTGATATGCAGCTTGATTTTGAAGGTAAGAAAACAGAAACTGGCGAAATCAACCCTGATTTTTGTCGAATATTATTTTATTTGAATTTAGCTAATTTGAATGAAACAGTAATTGATATGAATATTCAAAAACGTACGGTTGCTGTAACTATTTATAATGATTTTGAAGGTCTTAATGATAAGGCAAACCAGCTTAAACCACTATTAAAACAAGGTCTAGAGTCATTAGATTACCATTTGTCTAACGTCCAAGTAAAAACCTTAAAACAAGGTAAGAGACCAATGCTTGAAATCCCGGGACAAAATAATACTATTTCCTTGCAGGGAGTGGATTACCGTATATGAATTCCAGAAAAAAAGCAGCAGCATTACGCTATCATACAGGGCGGGACAATGCCCCAAAGGTTACCGCAACAGGAAAAGGATTAGTGGCAGACAATATAATTGCAAAGGCAAAAGAAAACAACGTACCTGTTCAAGAGGATTCATCGCTTGTGGAATTATTAGCTGAATTGAACATTAACGAAACGATTCCTGAAGAATTGTATCAGGCAGTTGCTGAAGTATTTGCGTATGTATATCGAACGGATCAATCTATCGATAAATAATCAGAAATTATATTCAATTACGACCTCTTACAACAAAGTTCGCTTATTCTTGTGAAATTTGTTGTTTTTTAATACAATAGAAATGCAGTGAATTTTGATGGGAGGATGAAGAATGAACATTCATGAGTATCAAGGCAAAGAAATTTTGCGTAAATATGGTGTAAACGTTCCAAATGGCCATGTTGCATATACTGTAGATGAAGCTGTTGAAGCTGCAAAAAAATTAGGTACAGATGTAACAGTAGTAAAAGCACAAATCCATGCTGGAGGACGAGGTAAAGCCGGCGGAGTTAAAGTTGCTAAAAATTTAGATGAAGTGCGTACATATGCTGGGGAAATATTAGGAAAAACACTTGTTACGCATCAAACTGGTCCAGAAGGTAAGGAAGTTAAACGCTTGCTTATTGAAGAAGGCTGCGATATTAAAAAAGAATACTATGTAGGACTTGTTTTAGATCGTGCTACTTCTCGTGTTGTTATGATGGCATCTGAAGAAGGCGGTACTGAAATTGAAGAAGTTGCTGCAGAAACACCGGAGAAAATCTTCAAAGAAGTTATCGATCCGGTTGTTGGCTTGTCTGGATATCAAGCTCGCAGACTAGCATTCAATATTAATATTCCGGATGAACTCTTAAATAAAGCTGTTAAATTCATGACTGGTCTGTACAATGCATTTGTTGAAAAAGATTGCTCAATTGCAGAAATTAACCCACTTGTTACAACTGGTGATGGTGAAGTACTAGCTCTTGATGCAAAACTGAACTTTGATGATAACGCATTGTTCCGTCAAAAAGATGTTGTTGAATTCCGTGATTTAGCTGAAGAGGACGAAAAAGAAATCGAAGCATCTAAATACGATTTAAGTTATGTTGCTTTAGATGGAAATATTGGCTGCATGGTTAACGGTGCAGGGCTTGCAATGTCTACAATGGATATTATTAAACATTCCGGCGGTGAACCGGCTAATTTCCTTGACGTTGGGGGCGGTGCTACAGCTGAGAAAGTTACAGAAGCATTTAAAATCATTTTGTCCGATCCAAATGTAAAAGGTATTTTTGTTAATATTTTCGGTGGGATCATGAAATGTGATGTTATCGCTGAAGGTGTTGTAGAAGCAACAAAACAAGTTGGATTGGAAATGCCATTAGTCGTACGTCTAGAAGGTACGAATGTTGATTTAGGCAAGAAAATATTGAACGAATCAGGTTTAAATATTACATCTGCAGATTCAATGGCTGATGGTGCTGAAAAAATCGTTTCTATGGTGAAATAAATTCTGAAATTATACCATGATCTTTGAAAAAACGTACAAAGAATGCGTAGAAAGGACGGACGAAAATGAGTGTATATGTTAATAAAGATACAAAAGTAATTGTCCAAGGAATAACTGGCGGTACAGCTAGATTCCATACAAAACAAATGCTTGAATATGGTACAAAAATCGTTGGTGGTGTTACACCGAAAAAAGGCGGTACAGAGGTTGAAGGTGTACCTGTTTTTAATACGGTAAAAGAAGCCGTAGACAAAACAGGTGCAACTGCTTCAGTAATTTATGTGCCTGCTCCATTTGCTGCTGACGCAATTATAGAAGCTGTAGATGCAGAGCTAGACCTTGCTATTTGTATTACAGAGCATATTCCGGTTATGGATATGGTGAAAGTAAAACGTTATATGGAAGGCAAGAAAACGCGACTTGTAGGACCAAACTGCCCGGGTGTTATTACGCCTGACGAATGTAAAATTGGCATTATGCCTGGTTATATTCATAAAAAAGGTCATATAGGTGTTGTTTCTCGTTCTGGAACATTAACATATGAAGCAGTACATCAATTATCAGAAGCGGGTTATGGACAAACAACAGCTGTTGGTATTGGTGGAGACCCTGTTAATGGAACTAATTTCATCGATGTTTTATCTGCATTTAATGATGATCCAGAAACGGAAGCGGTTATCATGATTGGTGAAATCGGCGGTACTGCTGAGGAAGAAGCAGCTGAATGGGTTAAAGCTAACATGAAGAAACCTGTTGTCGGCTTTATTGGAGGCGCTACTGCACCTCCAGGAAAGCGCATGGGTCACGCTGGTGCAATCATTTCTGGTGGTAAAGGTACTGCTGATGAAAAAATCCGCGTTATGAATGAGTGTGGAATTAAAGTCGCAGAAACTCCAGCAGTTATGGGTGAAACGATGATTAGCGTATTAAAAGAAAATAATTTAGATGCTAAATGTAAAACACATTAATTTATAGCAGAGTGCACAGGGGGGCTGTCCCCCTGTTGTAACTCCTGTAGAAATAGAAACAGTACCTCTATAAAGAAAGGCAGTGATTCATTGGAAGCGTTACGAAAAAAATTAATTTGTCTTCATAGGTGCCGGGGAGTAACTAGAAGTACCATTGTAAAAATGCTTCAATTTGACCCCACATTAAAAAACCTCCATAATCTATCCTCATCACAGCTAAGCAGGCGCTTTTCCATTCCGCTAAATAAGGCACAGCAATTATATGCGGATCTCCATAATCAACAATTTTATGACAAAATAAAGCAGGATTTAGCCAAATATACGGTGATAACAATAGTTGACGAAAACTATCCTCCTATGTTAAAAACTATAAAAGACCCCCCATTAGTCCTTTATGCATTGGGCGATACTTGTTTATTACACCAAAACCCCGTCCTAAGTGTTATCGGTACACGATCCCCCACTAAACATGCATTTGCAAAAATGGATCAAATTTTACGAACGTTAATTCAGGATAATTGGATAATAGCCAGTGGAATGGCCAAAGGTATCGATAGCTATGCACATCAATTAGCGTTACGTTATTCTGGAAAAACAATAGCTGTCTTGGGGAGTGGCTTTCACCATGTTTATCCAAGGCAAAACACATCGTTATTTCAGCAAATTGCATCTAAAGGATTAATTTTATCTGAATACACACCGAGTACACCCCCCGAACGATTTCATTTTCCGGAAAGAAATCGAATCATAAGCGGACTTAGCTTCGGAACTTTGGTCATAGAAGCAACAGAACGGAGCGGAACCTTAATTACTGTTGACCAAGCTTTAGATCAAGGAAGAGAAGTTTATGCAGTACCGGATTCACCTCTCTTTCCACAAACAAAAGGGTGTCACCGGATGATACAGGATGGAGCAAAGTTAGTGCACGATACAAATGATATCGCCGAAGACTGGGAATCTATTAAGCAATTTTACGGAAAATCTTAGCATAAAAAATCAAGTAAACGCTTACGATTAATTAGAGGATTAAACATACTATGTTTGACAAATCAATTCGATATATTTAATATTAGTGAAGATTTCCAATTGGAATTATGGTAACCTCATTTTGGGAGGAAGGAATATATGTCAGATTATCTTGTAATCGTTGAGTCGCCCGCTAAGGCAAAGACGATTGAACGATATTTAGGGAAAAAATATAAGGTTAAGGCTTCGATGGGGCATGTTCGGGATTTACCGAAAAGTCAAACAGGAGTAGATACTGAAAACGATTTTAAACCAAAGTATATAACCATTCGCGGTAAGGGTGATATACTTAAAGAACTTAAATCAGCTGCCAAAAAGGCGAAGAAAGTGTATCTCGCTGCCGACCCCGATAGAGAAGGGGAGGCAATTGCTTGGCATTTAGCATACAGCCTAAACATTGATGAGGATTCACAGTGCCGTGTTGTATTCAATGAGATTACAAAGGATGCCATTAAAGAATCATTTAAACATCCGCGATCAATCAATAAAGACTTGGTTGCCGCACAGCAAGCACGCAGAATTCTGGATCGATTGGTAGGCTACAATATTAGTCCATTATTATGGAAGAAGGTAAAAAAAGGTCTCAGTGCTGGCAGAGTACAATCGGTTGCAGTAAAAATGATAATTGATCGTGAAAAAGAAATTGAAAACTTCCAGCCTGAGGAGTACTGGTCAATTGAAGCAAACTTCATGAAAGAAGAAGAAACCTTCGAAGGATCATTTTATGGGGTAGATAATAAAAAACAACAGCTAAAAACTGAAAATGATGTAAAAGAAATTCAAAGTAAATTAAAGGGAAAAACATTTACAATCGATAAAGTCAATAAACGCGAACGTAAACGAAATCCTGCCGCACCTTTTACAACGTCTTCATTGCAGCAGGAGGCCGCACGGAAATTAAATTTCCGTGCCAAGAAAACCATGATGGTTGCACAGCAGCTGTACGAAGGTATCGATCTAGGGAAAAAAGCTGGCGGAATAACTGGTTTAATTACGTACATGCGTACAGATTCTACTCGAATTTCCGATACAGCGAAAGGCGAGGCAAAAGGGTATATTGAGGAAAATCATGGCAAAGATTATGTAGGTCAATGGAAAAAGACAAAAAATAAAGAGGGTGCACAAGATGCCCACGAAGCGATTAGACCTACATCCGTCATGCGAGATCCAAAATCATTGAAGACGATTTTATCACGTGATCAGCTTCGTCTCTACAAATTAATCTGGGAACGTTTCCTGGCTAGTCAAATGGCACCAGCTGTAATGGATACAATGACTGTTCACCTGTTGAACAATGGTGTTGAATTTCGTGCATCAGGTTCTAAAGTGAAATTTAAAGGATTTATGAAAGTGTATGTTGAAGGTAATGATGATAATAAAAAAGAAGAAAATAAGTTTTTACCAGATCTTGCAGAAGGTATGACGGTAAAAGCCCAAGATATCATACCAAATCAGCACTTTACTCAGCCGCCGCCGAGATATACCGAGGCAAGACTTGTGCGGGCAATGGAGGAACAAGGGATTGGACGACCATCAACATATGCACCTACGCTGGATACTATTCAGCGCAGAGGGTATGTAGGTATTGATAATAAACGATTTATTCCGACTGAATTAGGTCAGATTGTTACGGAGCTGCTGCAAGAATTCTTCCCAGAAATTATTGATGTTGATTTCACCGTAAAAATGGAGGGTGACCTAGACTCTATTGAAGACGGTGAGGCAAATTGGGTGGCTATTCTAGATAGTTTTTATAAGGGATTTCATAAACGTTTAGAAGTTGCTGAGGAAGAAATGGAAAAAATCGAAATTAAGGATGAACCAGCTGGAATCGATTGTGAGAATTGTGGACATGAGATGGTATATAAAATGGGCCGATATGGCAAATTTCTAGCCTGCTCCAATTTTCCAGAATGCAGAAATACAAAACCAATTTTAAAAGAGATTGGTGTTAAGTGCCCGAAATGCAAGGAAGGCAATGTAGTTGAAAGAAAGTCTAAAAAGAAACGAACATTTTATGGCTGTGATCGCTTTCCGGATTGTGACTTTGTATCATGGGATAAACCAATCTCAAGACCGTGTCCAAAATGTGAATCATTACTTGTAGAAAAACGCAGTAAAAAAGAAACACAAATTCAATGTACAAATTGCGACTATAAAGAATCAACACAAGGTTAAAGCAAAACCGCTCATTTGATGGGCGGTTTTGCTTATGTATTCATTTAGTTATGACAAATTTAGTAACTTTTTTCGGGAAATAGCTTGCAAAGTTTTCTTCGAGATGAAAAAGGGTAAGTTTTGAAGAAGGAGGTAATAAAAATGCCTAATAGAAAACCATTTTTTGTAACGGTTGATACGGAAGAAATTCGTGAAATATCAATGCCTGAAAATGGTATTGAATATGAAATTGAAGCGTCACAGGAAGAGATAAAGGAAATAGAGGTATTATTTCGAGAAAAAAACACAAATGCTAAAAACGCAGTAAAATATTTAGCAAGGCCATTTGATGAATGGGGTGCGGATGATGAAAGAAATAAATACGATGATCGATTGATTACCATATACCGTCGTTTATACGAATTAGGAACGAGAGAAACAAAACAGAAAATTAATGATCTAGGGTTATTTTAAAATCAGGTGGTTAAATTGTCCAGGTATAAAAAACTTTTTAGAATTGTTGAATAGCTGTTTATTGACTATTTAAATTGGACAAGATATAATTACGAATTGGTAAGTTAATTTACTTGACACTTATATCTAAAATAAAAAGAATTGGCGTAAAATATGAAAATGTATTGAAGTCAATTCAGAATTTTATTACAATTTAGTTAAGTTTATTGCTTTCCAGTTTGTTATATGGTATGATTTATTCGCTGTTTTGCGGGGTGAAGTATTGAGTAGTTTTCCTGATACTGGTGACGCGTTTATCGAATATTTACAAATAGAGAAAAATGCGTCCCCGTACACTGTAAAATATTATCTGAATGATCTGGAAACGTTCTTTGCCTTTTTAAAACAAGAAGGAATTGTTAATCTGCAAGAGGTTGACACGAAAGTTGTACGTCTTTTTTTAACCACTCTTTATGACAAAAAATTGAGTAGACGATCTGTATCTAGAAAAATCTCTAGCTTGAGAAGTTTTTATAAATTTATGGAACGAGAAGAAATTGTACAAATAAACCCATTTCTTCATTTAACATTGCCTAAAGCTAAGAAACCAATTCCAGGATTTTTGTATATGGAAGAGCTTGAGAAACTATTTGAAATTAGTGATACTACAGATCCAATTGGCCAGCGAAATCAAGCGATATTAGAAACATTATATGCAACGGGTATGCGGGTAAGCGAATGCCAGGGATTAACACTTGATTCGATAGATTTTTCAATTGGAACAATGTTTGTCAAAGGAAAAGGAAGAAAAGAACGCTATATTCCTTTTGGCCGTTTTGCGGAAATCGCCCTGGAAACCTACATAAACGAAGGCAGAAAACAGCTATTTAAGAATACTGCCAAAACGAATGCTGTCTTTTTAAATGCTAGGGGCGGTCCATTAACAGTAAGAGGAATTCGGCTGATATTGAATAAAATGGTAGAAGAAGCGGCTATAACAGTACATGTCCACCCGCATAAATTACGCCATACATTTGCAACGCATATGTTGAACGAGGGTGCAGATTTACGTACTGTTCAGGAACTGTTAGGTCATGAAAATTTATCATCTACGCAAATTTATACGCACGTGACAAAAGATCGATTACGCAGTGTGTATATGAACAGCCACCCAAGAGCAAATGATCAAAATTCTGATCAAAGAGGTGAGGATAGTGAATAATGAGATGCATGCTACAACTATTTTTGCTATTATGCATGATGGCCAATGTGCAATGAGTGGAGATGGTCAAGTAACCTTAGGAAATGCTGTCGTAATGAAACATAAGGCACGTAAAGTACGCAGATTATTTAATGGGCAGGTTTTAGCTGGATTCGCTGGATCAGTTGCAGATGCTTTTACCTTATTTGAAAAATTCGAAGCTAAGCTTGAGTCATTCGAGGGCAACCTTGCTCGCGCTTCTGTTGAGCTAGCTAAGGAATGGAGAAGCGATAAGGTACTTCGAAAATTAGAGGCGATGTTAATCGTAATGAATAAACATGGCATGTTTTTGGTTTCTGGAACTGGCGAGGTAATTGAACCAGATGATGGCATTTTAGCTATTGGTTCCGGCGGGAATTATGCTTTGAGTGCAGGTCGGGCCTTAAAGCGGTATAGCGCAAATTTAACGGCCAAGGAAATCGCGCAAGCAGCCTTAGAAATAGCTGGCGAAATATGCGTTTATACGAATGACCATATTACACTTGAAGCGCTTGACTAAAAGGAGGGCATTTAACTAATGGGAATTGATTACACTCCTAAGCAAATTGTGGATCAATTGGATCAATATATTATTGGTCAGCACCAGGCAAAAAAGTCAGTTGCTGTTGCATTAAGAAATCGCTATCGACGTATGAAGTTAGATGACTCAATTAAAGAGGAAATTGTTCCAAAAAACATTCTAATGATTGGTCCAACGGGTGTAGGGAAAACGGAAATTGCAAGGCGCTTGGCAAAACTTGTTGGCGCCCCGTTTGTTAAAGTGGAGGCAACAAAATTTACTGAGGTCGGTTACGTTGGCAGAGATGTTGAGTCAATGGTTCGTGATTTAGTTGAGATGTCAATAAGAATGGTCAAAGAGGAAAAAATGGCTAAGGTTAAGGGTAAGGCTGAACAAGAAGCAAATAAAGTACTTGTTCAATTGCTGGTACCCCAAGCTAAACGAAAGCAAGCGAATATGAAGAACCCATTTGAAATGCTTTTCTCTGGACAAGATGACGATGACGATGACAGGGATCGGGATAACTCCGACGAAATCAAAAACAAACGAAAGCGTGTAGAACATCAGCTGAACTTGGGTGAGTTAGAAGATCATATGGTAACTGTGGAAATTGAAGAACTCCCACCATCAATGTTTGATATGCTGCAAGGTTCCGGAATGGAGCAAATGGGTATGAATATGCAGGATGCTTTAGGACAATTCATGCCGAAGAAAAAGAAAAAACGCAAGCTTCCGGTTTCAGAGGCACGAAAGGTGCTAACACAGCAAGAAGCTCAAAAACTCGTAGATATGGAAGAGGCTGCGCAAGAGGCTATCCAGAGGGCTGAACAATCCGGTATTTTATTTATCGATGAAATTGACAAAGTTGCTGGAAAAGGTGACAACAATGCAAATGTTTCAAGAGAAGGAGTCCAGCGCGATATATTACCAATTGTAGAAGGTTCAACGGTTGTAACCAAACATGGACCAGTAAAGACAGATCATATGCTTTTCATTGCTGCTGGAGCATTCCACATGGCAAAACCATCTGATCTAATACCAGAGCTTCAAGGGAGATTTCCAATTCGTGTAGAATTGGAGAAATTGTCCGTCGAAGATTTCAGACGTATTTTAAAAGAACCTTCCAATGCATTACTTAAACAATATCAAGCAATGTTAAAAACAGAAGGTATAAATGTCGTATTTACAGACGAAGCTGAGATTAGGCTGGCAGAAATTGCTTATCAGGTTAATCAGGACACAGATAACATTGGAGCCCGCCGACTGCACACAATTTTAGAAAAGCTGCTTGAAGATTTATCGTTTGAAGCACCAGACATTACAATGGAGACGATTGAAATCACTCCGGAATATGTCGATAAAAAGTTAAGTACTATTGTTAAAAATAAAGATTTAAGCCAATTTATACTATAGTTTTAAATAATGAAATGGAGGAATTAACATGGAACTATTAAATCGTGCAAGGAAAATTAATGCAATGCTGCAGAAAGCAACAGGGAAATCGGTGAATTTCAACGAGATGTCGGCATCACTCAGAGATGTAATTAAAGGTAATATTTTCATTTTAAGCAGAAGAGGAAAGTTATTGGGATTTGCTATTAATCAGGAAATTGAAAACGAACGTATGAAGTCAATGCTAGAGGAAAGACAATTCCCTGAAGAGTATACGCAAGGTCTATTTACGATTCATGAAACAACTGCTAACTTAGATATTGATAGCCCATTTACAGCATTCCCAGTTGAAAATCGTGAACTCTTCCAAAATGGTCTTACAACAATTGTTCCTATTATTGGCGGCGGGGAACGTCTTGGTACATTAATTTTAAGTAGATTAACAGAAAGCTTTAATGAAGATGATTTGTTACTTGCTGAGTATGGTGCTACTGTTGTAGGAATGGAAATCCTGCATGAAAAGACGGAAGAAATTGAAATGGAAGCAAGAAGCAAGGCTGTTGTACAAATGGCTATCAGCTCATTGTCATATAGTGAACTTGAAGCTATTGATCACATCTTTGAAGAATTAAATGGTAATGAAGGTTTATTGGTAGCAAGTAAAATTGCTGACCGAGTTGGGATTACGAGATCTGTAATTGTAAATGCACTAAGAAAATTAGAAAGTGCTGGTGTTATTGAATCACGTTCATTAGGTATGAAGGGAACATATATCAAAGTTCTTAACGATAAATTCTTAGTTGAACTAGAAAAATTACGTTCCAGATAAATAAGAGTGATTTTAAATAAAAAAGCTAGGCAAAGTTGCCTAGCTTTTTATTTTGGTATATTTTATGAAAATCATCTAAAAGGATTACATTAAATATGGTTAAATACCTATTGTTTCTACAAATTACATCAGTTTATTACAAAAAATGTAAATAAAATAGGACTTTTAGACTGAACAATAATAACTATTTTCGTTTCCCAAGTCGCAATATGTCGAAATAACATAGACATTATCTCTATGATAAATTACAATATTCGTATGAGAAATATAATTTATGTCCGTTACTTTATAGTTTTTAAGGAGGAAATGTGATGGATTTATTTGGTCGAACCTTCCAAACACTGGAAAGTTCACTTGATTATGCTACTGCTAAAAATCGAACGATATCCAATAATATCGCTAATGCCGACACCCCGAATTATAAAGCGAAAGATGTCGTATTTAAAAATGTACTGAATGATGCGCTTACAAGTTCACTGGAGGCGAAACGAACAAACGCAAGACATCTTCCATTTGATAATTCAGGATTGCAGCATTCCTACAAAATAGTCACTAACAAAACTACGATGTATAACCATAATGGCAACAATGTTGATATTGATAAAGAAATGTCTGAATTGGCTAAAAACCAAATATATTACCAAGGCTTAGTTGATCGGATTAATGGTAAATTCAGCAGTCTGCAGATGGTTATTAGAGGGGGAAGATAAAAGTGTCGATATTTAACGCATTAAACACGAGTGCAAGTGCATTAACCGCACAAAGACTCAGAATGGATGTTATTTCTTCTAATATTGCTAATGCAGAGACAACAAGAGCTACACGGAACGAAAATGGGGAATTCGAACCATATCGTCGAAAAATGGTTGTTGTCGAGCCTAAGGATAATAGTTTTCGTACATATTTACAAAAAGCCTCCAATACATCATCTAACCCCGGTTCGGGAGTAAAGGTTACACAAATAATTGAGGATGATGAACCTTTTAAACTTGTGTATAACCCAAATCACCCAGATGCAAATGATGCCGGGTATGTACAGCTGCCTAATGTAGATCCATTAAAAGAAATGGTTGATTTAATGAGTGCTACCAGATCCTATGAAGCAAATATTACGTCTGTCAATGCAACTAAAAACATGCTGCTGAAGGCATTGGAAATCGGAAAATAATGTAAGGAGAGTCCATGATGAATAATAATATAAATGGTGTATCACATAACATATTGTCCAGCGCGATAAATAATAATCAGCTAACATCTCCAGGAAAAGCTCATGCAGATTTTGCAAACATGCTAAAGACAGCAATTGGGAAAGTGAATGAAGCGCAGACAGCTTCAGATAAAAAAACAGAGCAGCTTGCAACAGGTCAAATAGATGATCTGCATGATGTCATGATAACTGCACAAAAGGCTAGCATTACATTGGAAACATCTGTTCAAATTCAGCGTAAAGTAATTGATGCCTACAACGAAATAATGCGAATGCAAGTATAGGCTGGTTAGATAATCTATTAATTTATGTGAAAGTGTTATTGCAGGTCTTAAAACATACTAATATAAACAGATAATCAAACCTCTATAAATAGATTTATCGTTAATATTGGAATTTGGCGGGGGAATATATGAAAGAAAAAATTTTACAATTCAAAGATACTGCTAAAACTTATTGGTCGAACCGATCGAAGAGTCAAAAGTGGATTTTCCTGGGATCCATTGGTATAGTTGTAGCTTTGATTTTAGGGATAACATTTTTTACAACGAAGTCGAACTTGGTTCCATTGTATAACAATTTATCTTTACAGGAAGTCGGTCAGATAAAAACCGAATTGGATGCAAGGGGTATACCGTATGAACTGGAGGATGGAGGCACGACGATAACAGTCCCTGAAGAGCAGGTTGACACATTATTAGTGGACCTTGCAGGACAGGGAATTCCCAATAGCGGCAATATTGATTATTCCTTCTTTAGTGAAAATGCTTCATGGGGAATTACTGATAATGAATTCAGTATGATCAAGCTGGATGCTATGCAGACTGAGCTTGCTAATTTGATAAAGGGTGTACAGGGTATAAAGGATGCAAAGGTAATGATTAATATGCCTAAAGATCCTGTATTTGTAAGTGATGCCAAACAGCCAGCAAGTGCGTCAATTGTGATTAATACACAGCCTGGGTATGAATTTCAGGGGAATCAAATCGATTCGCTATATACGTTAGTATCAAAAGCAGTTCCTAATTTACCACCTGAAAATATTGTTATCATGAACCAGTATTTTGAGTATTTCGATCGAAATTCGGACAGCATGAAAGGCAGCAATCAGGATACATATACATATCAGCAGACTGTAAAAAAGGATATTGAAAAAGATATTAAACGAAGAGTACAGCAAATGCTGGGCGCAATGGTCGGACCAGAGAATGTCATCGTTTCTGTTACCTCAGACATTGATTTTACAAAAGAAAATCGAACGGAAGAAATTGTAGAACCAGTTGACTTAGAAAACATGGAAGGTGTACCTGTCAGTATTGAGACAGTACATGAGACATATACAGGGAACCCTCCAGTTGGCGGCGAGCCTGGAACTGGTGACGGGGACATAACAAATTATGAGGCTACTGAAACCGGAGAAGACGGTGAATATGAATTAGTAAAGGAAACAATAAATAATGAATATAACCGTATTCGCAAAGAAATTGTGGAATCACCATATAAAGTTCGTGATTTAGGGATCCAAGTTGCAGTAGATAATGTGAAAGATAAGGATGGGGATGAAATTCAGTACCTGTCTGGGGCCGATCAAGAAGCTGTAAGAGCAGGAATCTCCTCGATTTTAAATTCTGTCATAAGTACATCTATTGATGAAGAATATGGTGATGTACAGCCAGAGGAGAAAATCTCGATCGTATTCCAGGAATTCAGTGGGGAAACAGAATTTCCAAATACAAAAGCACCAGTTATACCATTATGGATGTATATTGTAGGCGGCATTCTATTAATTGCGATAATTATTTTGGTTATTCTGCTAATGCGTAATCGTAAAGCAGAAGATGAAGATATTGTTGAGGAAACGATTACAACCGAATCACCGATTGAAGTACCGGAAATTGGTGACAATCAAGATTCAGAAGCAATTTCCCGCAGAAAACAATTGGAAAAAATGGCGAAGGATAAACCCGAGGATTTCGCAAAGCTTTTAAGAAGCTGGATTTCGGAGGATTAAGGAGGAATTGAAGTGGCCAGAAAAACAAAATTAACAGGAAAACAAAAAGCGGCAATCCTTTTAATCTCCTTGGGTCCTGACGTGTCTGCACAAGTTTATAAGCATCTGTCAGAAGAAGAAATAGAAAAATTATCTTTGGAAATATCGTCTGTTAAAAAAGTCGATTCTGAAATGAAAGATGATATTTTGGAACAATTCCATCAAATTGCTTTGGCGCAAGATTACCTTTCACAAGGAGGAATTGGTTATGCAAAAACGGTGCTTGAGAAAGCTTTTGGAAAACAAGAGGCTTCTGATATCATTAACCGATTAACGTCATCGTTACAGGTTCGTCCATTTGATTTTGCAAGAAAAGCTGACCCGCAGCAGGTGCTGAATTTTATTCAAGGAGAACACCCGCAAACAATCGCTCTTGTGTTGTCTTATCTGGATCCAGAGCAAGCCGGACAAATTCTGTCTGCATTACCGCAAGAGATGCAGGCGGACATCGCAAAAAGAATTGCGATCATGGATTCCACATCACCTGAAATTATTAGTCAGGTAGAGCAGGTATTAGAACGCAATATATCTTCTTCTCTAACGGAGGATTACACACAAACCGGTGGCATTCAAGCAGTTGTAGAAGTGCTAAATGGGGTCGACAGAAGTACTGAACGAACAATTCTGGATGCATTGGAAATTCAAGACCCCGAACTTGCAGATGAAATCAAAAAACGGATGTTTGTATTTGAAGATATTGTTATTTTAGATAATCGGGCAATACAGCGTGTTATCCGTGAGGTGGAAAATGAAGATTTACGATTATCGCTCAAAGTATCTAGTGATGAGGTAAAGGATATTGTCTTTAAAAACATGTCGCAGCGAATGGCTGAAACGTTTAAAGAGGAAATGGAGTTTATGGGACCTGTTCGCCTGCGTGATGTTGAGGAAGCACAAACGAGAATTGTTTCAGTTATTCGCAGATTAGAAGAAATAGGAGAAATTGTGATTGCCCGTGGTGGAGGTGACGACATAATTGTCTGATATTTTTTCGAATAATCCGGGTAGCTTAAAAAGAAAACAAATTAAAATTAGGCCAATCCAGCTGGAAAAACAAAAAGATGCCACAGAAGATAGTTTAGAAGAGGAATATGCTTCTATTAACGATAAATTACAGCTTGCAAAAAAGGATTTACAGCAACTTGAGCAGGAAAAAGAAAAAATGCTTGCAGATACAAAAGCGGTAATAAACGATGAGAAAAAAAATTGGCAGGACGAAAAACAATTATTAACGGAACAAGCTCAGGAAAAAGGGTATAACGATGGATTTGCAACAGGAAAACAGGAAAGTCTTGAAAACTACCAGCAATTGATAGATAGGGCAAACGCAATTATTGATGCCGCAACAGCTGATTACCATTCTGTTCTGGAGCAAAGTGATGGGAAAATAGTTGATCTTGCCATACATGTGTCGGAAAAAATTATGAAACAGCGATTTAGTGAGGAACCGTCAACGTTTTTACCAATTGTAAAAGCCGCGATAAAAGAAATTAAGGATCAATCGACCATCGTTATTTACCTGCATCCAGCTAATTATGAATTTGTCGTTAAGCAGAAGGAAGAGCTCGTTCAGCTTGTCGATAAAGAAACAAAACTATCCATATATGTAAAGGAAGAAATGGAAGAAAATAGCTGTCTGATCGAGCATCCATTTGGGGAAATAGATGCAAGTGTTGATACCCAATTATTACAAATTCGTAAAGTACTTCAAGAAATCGCAGGTGAATCGTAACCAATGAATCTAACACATTATCTTACTGCCATTGAACAAGCAGATACATATATGCGTTATGGAAAGGTGTTGCGAGTGGTAGGCCTTATGATTGAGTCGCAAGGACCCGATGCCAATATTGGTGAGGTTTGTTATATCCATTCTTCCAATAAATTAAAGAAGCCCGTTCTTGCGGAAGTGGTAGGTTTTAACAATGAAAAAATTATTCTGATGCCATATGCAGAGGTTACTGAAATTGGTCCTGGCTGCTTAGTTGAATCTGCTGGAACTGCTTTACAGGTTAAAATTGGACGAGGTTTAATTGGCAAGGTTGTAGATTCGCTAGGAAAACCCTTAGACAATTCTAAGCTGCCAAAGGGATTAGCCAATTATTTAACAGAGCAGTCACCACCAAATCCATTATCCAGACCAACCATCACTGAACCCATTCAGGTTGGAGTTAAAGCAATTGATTCCCTCTTAACTGTCGGAAAAGGACAGCGAATCGGAATATTTGCAGGCAGTGGTGTAGGTAAAAGTACATTGCTCGGTATGATTGCACGAAATAGTGGAGCAGATATTAACGTTATTGCTCTAATTGGAGAACGTGGCAGGGAAGTAAAGGAATTCATCGAGAAGGATCTTGGTGAAGAAGGTCTGAAAAAGTCAATAATTGTTGTTGCAACCTCTGATCAGCCAGCTTTAATGCGGATTAAAGGCGCATACACGGCAACAGCAATTAGTGAATATTTCCGTGATCTTGGTTATCAGGTTAACCTAATGATGGATTCGGTTACTCGGGTAGCAATGGCACAGCGGGAGGTTGGTTTAGCAACAGGAGAGCCACCTACGACTAAGGGATATACACCATCTGTTTTTGCAACATTACCGAAACTATTGGAACGAACAGGTACTAGTGAGCATGGAACAATTACTGCATTTTATACTGTCCTTGTCGATGGTGATGATATGAATGAACCAATTGCCGATACGGTAAGAGGAATTCTTGATGGTCATTTTGTGTTAGACCGGAGGCTTGCTGAGCAAGGACAATTTCCGGCTATCAATATTTTAAAATCAATTAGTCGGGTAATGAATCAGATTGCAGATAAAACACATCTGGACACTGCCCAAAAAATTCGTTCTCTGCTAGCGAAATATGAGGATAATAGCGAACTGATTCAAATTGGAGCTTATAAGCGCGGAACAGATCATGAAATAGATAAAGCGATTGCTTTTAATCCAATGATAAAAAACTTCTTAAAACAGGATATTTTTGAATACGTCACATTAGAAGAGTCAATTAATCATATGCAAAAGCTGCTTAATGGAGGTGCTGATTGATGACAGGAACGGTAGCGTTATCCAAGATTTTACATGTACGTGAGAATGAGAAATTAGATGCACAGAAGGCATACCATCACTCTATGGAACTCTTTGAGGAAATTGCCCTGCAGCTATATAACCTGCTCCGAAAAAAAGAAGCAGCTGAAGAATCGTATGAAGGTTTTTTACAGCGATCAATCGCGATCGACAAAATCAAGGAACAGGCTACCTACATAGAGCGGATCAACAAACAAATAAACGTACTTCAGGCCTCTGTGCAAAAAGCAAGAAGTGAAATGGAAACAAGGCAAGAAGAGTTAACGCATGCTCACGTGGAAGTTAAAAAGTTTGAAAAAATCATGGAGCATCGCCGAATGTCCCGTGAGGAAGAGATAAAAAAAATAGAAAACGCTACAATGGATGAACTGTCAATCCAACAGTATTTAAGTCACGGATATAGGTGAGTCGAATGGTAAAACAAAATAAACAGAAGAAAGAAAAAGCAAACCCGATCCTCTGGTTCTTTTTTGCAATTGTCATACCAATCGTTGTAGCAATTACACTTACAGTAATCATTTTCTCGGTTGCTGGTGTGAATGTAATGGATTGGGTTAAGAAAACAGGAAATAACATACCAGTTATCTCATCCGTTGTGACAACAGATGAAGAAAAGGATGCGAAACGTTCAGAAGCTAATATGCAAGAAGCAATTGACAATAAGGATGCAAAAATTGAGCAATTAACTCAAAATGTAACGGATCTTGAAGCAACTATTGATCGCCTTGAACAAGATATTGCTAAGCTGGAGAATAACTCGGACCCTACTATATCTGAAGAATCGTCTAATGAGAAAACAGTTACCGGTGATGCTGCCGCAAATCCAGTAAAGACAATTGCATCCTCGTATAAGGAAATGGACAGTGAACAAGCAGCGAAAATCATTGAAGAATTGAATGAAGAAATGGCTATTTCCATTTTAAATGAATTGCCTAATGATACGAGGGGATCTATTTTTGATGAAATGGATCCGAAGAAGGCTGCACAGTTAACGCAAATGTTTATAAATAGTGGAAATTAATTTTATTCTTATTTGAAAGGAGGTGAGAATAGGTGAACGCTATTGCAATGATGTTTCAACAAGTAAATCAGCCAGTTAATCCCAATTCGTTGCGTTCAAAGCAGAATTCTGGTGACAATGCCATTTTTCAAGGATTACTAGCGAATGCTCAACAGGCACCTTTAGCGATGGGCACAAATAAAATTCCTTTAAATGAAGATGAATTGATGAGCATATTGAAAAATATTCCAAAAGTGAAGAGTGAATTAGTTGATAAGCTTCAAGAATCAGGGGAGTTAGCGGGGTTATTTCATAGTGCTCCGTCCATGGAAGAAATTGTTCAGAATTTAGAAGAAGTGATGCAAAAACTTACGATTGCAGATGGGAGTTCTTTGACTCAAACGGCATCTGCACCGATGGAATTGAATGAATTGATAAATGCTGCGCCAAAAGATAATACAGCACTTCAGCAACAGTTTGCTGCATTGTTCCAAAAAGCAGAGACAGCATTAACACATCTAGCAAATGAGCAGCATGTCCCAAAAGCACTATCTTCATTAGTCGTTTTATTGGAACAATGGACAGCGCTTGAAAAAGCAAATCAAAACGGAAGCATTCATGTCCTTGAATCGTCTAAAGGTGCAGAACAAATAAAACTTCAAGGAATTTGGCGTGAATTGGTACAAGTCTTTCAAAAGCGAAATCAATTTATTCAAAACCAACAATACAATACGAATGCCAAGGTTACTAGTACAGATGTAGCAAAATGGGTTCAACACGCATTAAGCCGTCAACCTCAATTTGACAAGACAACAGGACAGCATGCAACATCGTTTTCGTCATTGCCGATGTCTCGTATAGAGCAATTCGTTATATATGTAAATCAATCACAAAACTCTGTACCAGCAGATCAGCAAGTAATGGAACAGTTTCAAAAAGTAATGAAGTCAAGTAAGTTTTTAGCAATGAATAATGGAACAACACAGCTTTCAATTGCATTACGACCTGAAAACTTAGGTGAGATGATGGTTAAATTAACGCAAATAAATGGGGAAATGACCGTAAAAATTATGGTCACAACTCATGCAGCTAAAGAAATGCTGGAGTCGAATATGCATCAGCTTAAGCATATGTTTTCACCACAGCAGGTAGTCGTTGAAAAACAGGATTTTAATTCGCAATCTGCACAAAGTTTTCAAGGCAAACAACAGGATGATGGCTGGAATGATCGCGGGGAAGGTGGACAATCCCAGCATACAAATGATGACAATAATAATCAGGCAAATGATGATGCTGAGACGCAATTCCATGATCTATTAATGAATGAGGAAGTGTAGGTGAAACAGATGCCAAAAATTGATCCATCGTTGTATTTGCAGAATCAAAATACGGCACGAACTCCAAGTCCAGAGCTTGGCAAGGATGAATTTTTACAGATTTTAATGGTTCAGCTGGCAAACCAGGACCCAACTAATCCAATGGATGATCGTGAATTTATTTCACAAATGGCGACATTTTCATCACTTGAACAAATGATGAACATGACAAATTCAATAGATACACTTGTACAAAGTCAGTTAGTGTCACCTGTTATTAAATATAGTCACATGATTGGCAACGAGGTTACGTACCAGGCATATGACGAAGAAACAGGAGAAAAGCTGGATATTGAATCAAGTAAAGTTGTTGCAGTGAGCCAACAGGATGGGTGGGCTATATTGGAATTGGAGAATGGTGATAAGGTATATGCCGATGCAATTATAGAGGTAAGAGACCCTAGCATAGATACGGATGAGGAACCTGATTCTGAGGGAAGTGAATAATTATGGACCACCGTATCCATCAGACACAATCACATGCTTTACAATTTCCTGCAATGAAAAAGCCTGGAGTAAAGCAACATATTTCAGCGAACTTTAAAGATGTTTTAAGAGAGGTACAATCACTAAAGGTTAGCAAACATGCTGAAGAACGATTGAACGAACGAAACATTACAATTAATGAAAAAGAATGGCAAACAATCTCAGAAAAAATGTCAGAGGCAAGACATAAAGGTGTCACGGATTCCCTAGTAATTACAAATAAAGCAGCATTAGTTGTAAGTACGACAAACAACACTGTCGTAACAGCTATGAATCGAGATGAAGCGTCAAGCAAAATTTTTACTAATATTAATGGTACGATTTTAATTTAAAAAAAGGCTGGACCCAGATTGGGAGGCCAACAAGCTGCTGACTGATTGATGCAGCTTATACAAACAAACCAATAAAGGGGAGAACTAATTATGTTACGTTCCATGTATGCTGGTATTTCAGGTATGAAAGGATTCCAAACGAAACTAGATGTTATTGGCAACAATATTGCCAACGTAAATACGGTGGGTTTTAAAAAGGGACGCGTTACATTTCAGGATATGATGAGTCAAATGACAAGAGGTGCACAAGGGGCGACTGCTTCACGCGGTGGTGTCAATCCAATGCAGGTTGGTCTAGGTTCACAGCTAGGATCAATTGACAATATTCATACACAAGGCTTTCGTCAAACAACTAACAATCCATTAGACTTTGCATTAGAAGGTGACGGAATGTTTGTTGTGGCAAGTGAGCTTGGTCCTGGAAATACTCTGGGCGGGGCTAATGTTGCCTATACAAGAGCAGGTAACTTTTATTTAGATGAAGCAGGTAACATTGTAAATCCTCAAGGGTTATATTTAATGGGGTTTCCAGCATTTGAAACTGGACAAAATATTGTAGTTACTGATGATGAAAATGATGTGAAAATTAATATTACGCTAGACAACAATAATAATATATTGGCCGCGACTGATAAAGATGGGGCTGATATTAGTGATAACATTGCATATAATGGTGGTATTTTTACTATAGAAGACGATAGCGGTAATATAATTGCAGAAATTACCCAGGATACAAACGGTAAAATGACTGCAGTTAATGGTAGTAATGAACCGATTGAATTAATTTCCGAAGCAACTGTCGATTATAATACCAATCCGAATATAGCAAGTACATTAACAATACCTGAATCTGCACAAAGCTTTAGCATACAGGCAAATGGAATTGTAAACTACATCGATGAATTTGGTACTGTGCGTGTTGCAGGGAAAATTGCCATTGCAAATTTCTCTAACCCCGCGGGACTTCAGAAGGCAGGCAGTAACCTATATTTAAATTCAGAAAACGCTGGTTATACCGGATTGGTAGAGCCTGAAACTGATGGCACAGCTTCCATCGTTAGCGGTGCACTTGAAATGTCAAACGTTGACCTGGCTGAAGAGTTCACGGAAATGATCACGGCCCAGCGTGGATTCCAGGCGAATACTAGAATAATTACAACATCTGATGAAATCCTTCAAGAGCTTGTAAATCTAAAACGATAGGTAAGGAGGTAGGGGATGTAGCTTAACATTACATCCCCGCCATTCGATGATTCAACTTACTAAGCTAAATAACGAGACATTTACTTTAAACGCGTTTATGATTGAAAAATTACAATCCCATCCTGATACGACCATTACATTAATGAATGGGAAAACAATTGTTGTAAGAGAAACGGAAAAACATGTTTCTGATTTGATTACAGCATATTATCAAAAAATTGGATTACAAGGCTGGTTGCAAGAGGCAGGTGAAGTAGATGAGTAGCGGACTAGTAAAGACGATGGTAACAGCATTAATAACACTGTTAGTGGCAGGCGTTGTGGCACTCGTCGTCGTGTTGAATTTAAATGGGGATAAAAATGAAGGAAGTGCGCAAACAATCGATGAAATTGTTGAACATTCCTATCAGACTTCTGAACTGACAACAGACTTACAGGATGGGAGCTTTGTTCGTATCCAGTTTCAAATCATAACCAACAGTAAAGATGCTAAGGAAGAAGTACAAAAACGTGAATTTCAATTAAAAAATATTTTGATTAAAGAATTAGCTAAAATGAATGAGAAAGACTTTAAATCTGGTCTATCTGACTTAGAAGATGTGGTTCAATTAAAACTCAATGAGGTTATGACAGAAGGCTCGATCACTGACGTTTATACAATCAACAAAATATTACAATAAAATTAATAGCAATTACTCCGATATGGAGGTGAGGATTTTTGGTAGATGAGGTACTTTCGCAAAATGAGATAGATGCTTTACTATCTGCGATTTCATCAGGTGAAATGAATGCAGATGAATTAAAAAAAGAAGAAAAAGAAAAGAAAGTGCGAGTTTATGATTTTAAACGGGCATTGCGTTTTTCAAAAGATCAAATACGCAGTTTGTCGAGAATACACGAGAATTATGCTAGATTATTAACTACTTTTTTCTCAGCGCAGCTCAGAACCTATGTTAATATCTCTGTTGCGTCAGTTGACCAAATTCCTTATGAAGAATTTATTCGGTCTGTACCCAAAATGACGGTGCTGAATATATACAGTGTTGCTCCATTAGAAGGAAGAATATTAATGGAGGTAAATCCAAATATCGCTTATGGTATGCTGGATCGAATTCTTGGAGGAAAAGGCAGCAGCGTTAATAAGGTTGATAACCTGACAGAAATAGAAACTATACTAATGTCACAGCTATTTGAAAAAGCAATTGTAAATTTACAAGAGGCATGGTCATCTTTAGTTGAAATCGATCCTATTTTAGAAGACTTTGAGGTTAATCCACAGTTCTTGCAAATGGTTTCACCTAATGAAACGGTTGTTGTTGTTTCATTGAACACAACTATTGGTGAAGCAAGCGGTATGATTAATATTTGTATCCCGCACATAGTATTGGAACCAATCATTCCTAAGCTGTCTGTGCATTACTGGATGCAGACATCAACTAAAGCAAGGGATCCTGAAGCATATGAAAAGTTATCAACCAATTTACAGCAGGCTAGTGTTGAAGCGGTAACACTATTAGGAGAGACTAAAATAGATATTCAGCAGTTTTTGAATTTAAACAGAGATGATGTTATTGCACTAAATCAGCCAATTGATCAGGCGTTAACTTTGACAATTAATAAAGAACCAAAATTTTACGTTCAACCAGGCAAGCATAAAAATAGAATGTCCGTGCAGGTGCTTGAGGAAATTAAGGGGGGAACCGATAGTGATGAGTGATGGTATGCTTTCCCAGGATGAAATAGATGCACTATTAAAAATAGGTGCTGAAGAGGATGAAGAAACGGAGAACCCATCAAATTCAACAGATACAGAGGAAGATGTACACGATTATTTATCCAGTATTGAAGTGGATACGTTAGGTGAAATAGGAAATATATCATTTGGGAGCTCTGCTACAACATTATCAACTTTGTTAAATCAGAAGGTGGATATTACAACACCGAAAGTAGCTATAATTAAGAAATCTAATATTGAAAATGAGTTTGAATTTGAACATGTAAGTATTCAAGTAAATTATGTGGAAGGATTTAGCGGACAAAATGTACTCGTGATTAAGTCTGAAGATGCGGCTGTTATATCGGATATTATGTTAGGCGGCGATGGTACAGCACCGGCGGAAGCGTTAAATGATATCCATTTGAGCGCTGTTCAAGAGGCGATGAACCAAATGATGGGATCCGCAGCAACTAGCATGTCTACTGTTTTTGGGAAACGAGTTGATATATCACCTCCATCTATTAATCTGGTAAACACGGATAGTGATGATGATATTAGTGTGATAAAGGATGAATTAGTTTTCGTAAAGGTTTCGTTTCAGTTGAAGGTTGGTAATTTAATTGATTCTAATATTATGCAGTTAATCCCTATTTCGTTTGCCAAACAATTAGTGGATCAATTGTTAAATGTTCCTGAGGAGAATGATTTGGACGAGGTGGCAGCTTCAATTGAACAATTAGAAAAACCTAAAACAGAACAATTAAAACAAAATACGGAACAAATTGAACCAGCAAAATCTAGCAATCCACAATACCTTGGTGATGCTAATCATAAAAACGCTTCAATCGAGCAAGCGGATTTCTCTCCTTTCGATCAAGTAGAGTTAAACAAAAATGAACAGCGGAATCTTGATATGCTTTTAGATATTCCATTAAAAGTAACTGTTGAACTTGGCCGAACCAAGCGAACAATCCGGGATATATTGGATTTATCTGCAGGATCAGTAATTGAATTAGATAAACTAGCAGGTGAACCGGTTGATATATTTGTAAATGAAAAATTAATTGCCCAAGGGGAAGTTGTTGTTATTGACGAGAACTTCGGTGTACGTGTAACAGATGTAATCAGTCAATCAGCAAGGTTAATGAAACTAAAATAGAGAATTCAAGGGGGAAATAATATGGCACAAAGTATTTTAATTGTAGACGATGCAGCATTTATGCGAATGATGATAAAGGATATTTTAAGCAAAAATGGATTTGATGTTGTAGGTGAGGCACAGGATGGTGCGCAAGCTGTTGAAAAATATAAAGAATTAAAGCCGGATCTTGTAACAATGGACATTACAATGCCTGAAATGGATGGAATTACTGCACTTAAACAAATTAAGGAAATGAATTCTGAGGCAAAAATTATTATGTGTTCAGCAATGGGACAACAAGCAATGGTTATCGACGCAATTCAAGCTGGCGCGAAGGATTTTATTGTTAAACCGTTTCAAGCTGATCGTGTAATTGAAGCAATCCAAAAGGCTCTTGATTAAGAAACGAGTGAGTACTGTGATTAAAAAAGCAGCTTTAAGCGTTGCAGCAGTGTTATTGGTTTTCATAACAGGCATTCATGATCATGCGTTTGCAAAAGCACCTAATGCGAAAGATTGTATCGAAGGAAATGCAGAATGTCCAGATTTGGAAAATTCAACTTCAAACGAAAGTGAACCGGATGATTCAGCAGCTAATACAAAAGTCAATGAGGATAACGGGCTATCAATATTTACGTTGATAAAATTGTTTTTTTCCTTGTTAATTGTTTTAGGACTCATCTATGCATTGCTTAAATTTTTAAATAAACGGAATAAATTATTTCAGAAAGTTAAAGCACTAGAGAATTTAGGCGGTATATCTGTCGGACCCAATAAGTCGATACAGATTGTACGGGTCGGAGGCAAATTCTATTTAATCGGTGTGGGTGAAAATGTTGAAATGCTCCATGAAGTGACAGATCAAGAAGTTATCAATGATTTATTACATAATAATGAACCAAGCGAATTTCAGGCAGGAACATTGTTTACATCTTTATTTAAGCAAAAGGCAGAAACTGATGATGCATCCAAAAAGAAGAATAATGACTTTAACAAAATGTTTGCAACAGAACTTGATAAACTCAAAACGAGCAGAAAAAAAATAATCGATCAGTTCAGTGGTAAGGAAGATAAACATGAATGAATTTGTTGATATGTTTTCTAGTTCGGATCCATCATCCATTGCAACATCTGTAAAACTACTATTATTGCTGACAGTCTTATCGTTAGCACCTAGTATTCTGATTTTAATGACGAGCTTTACAAGAATAATAATCGTATTATCATTTGTAAGAACTTCACTTGCGACACAGCAAATGCCGCCAAACCAGGTTTTAATCGGTTTAGCATTGTTTTTAACCTTTTTTATTATGGCTCCTACCTTTAATGAGGTTTATGATGAGGCATTACAGCCGCTTTTTAATGAAGAAATCTCATTGGATGAGGCTTATGATAAAGCAAGTGCTCCTATGAAAGATTTTATGGCTAAGCATACGAGACAAAAGGATTTAGCTCTATTTATGAATTATGCGGAACTTGAAAAACCGGAAACCGTACAGGATATTCCAATGACAACGCTTGTACCTGCGTTCGCCATCAGTGAATTGAAAACGGCTTTTCAGATGGGCTTTATGATCTTTGTCCCGTTTTTAATCATTGATATGGCCGTAGCAAGTGTTCTCATGTCTATGGGTATGATGATGCTGCCGCCTGTTATGATTTCGTTGCCATTTAAAATATTATTGTTTGTTTTAGTGGATGGCTGGTATTTGATTACACATTCCCTATTAGAGGGATTTTAGTGAGAGGGGGCTGTTTGTTTGAATAGCGAATTTGTTTTAACCTTAGCCGAAAAAGGCATCTATACAATCTTGCTAGTAACTGGTCCACTGCTTATATTGGCACTAGCAGTCGGACTTCTGGTAAGTATTTTTCAAGCTACAACACAAATTCAGGAACAGACGCTTGCCTTTATTCCTAAAATAGTGGCCGTATTAGTTGGATTAGTATTTTTTGGTCCTTGGATGCTGACAAAAATGGTTGAGTTTACTGTCGATCTTTATCAAAATTTGAACCAGTTTGTAGGGTAAAGCATGTTAGACATAATTAATTTAGCAAGTATACCAGTATTTTTATTGATCTTTGTCCGTGTTGCGGCGTTTTTTGTAACATTGCCGTTGTTTTCGTATCGCACCATACCGACACCATTTAAAATAGGATTTAGCTTTTTTCTGGCATTCATTATGTATTATACCGTTGACGCATCGAATATTCCGCTTGATGAGATGTATTTGATGTTACTTATAAAAGAAGCAATTGTTGGGCTAATGGTTGGTTTAATCGCTTATATTATTTTAGCGGCGATACAAATTGCTGGCGGATTTATTGATTTTCAAATGGGTTTTGCCATTGCGAATGTCATCGATCCGCAAACCGGTGCACAAAGTCCTTTGACAGGACAATATTTTTATATTATTGCACTACTTTTTTTATTATCGGTTAATGGCCACCATTTATTAATAGATGGAATTTTTTATAGTTACAATTTAATTCCGATCGATGCATTTATCCCGTTTCAGGATGGATCCATTATTGAATTTGTGATTGATACATTTAATCAAATGTTTCTCATTGCATTTCAGATGTCTATACCTATTGTCGGCTGTTTGTTTTTAGTCGATGTTGCTCTGGGAATAATTGCTCGTACAGTGCCGCAATTAAATGTTTTTGTTGTTGGGCTGCCATTAAAAATACTTGTTAGTTTTATCGTCATTTTATTATTTCTTAGCTTGTATGTTGTGTTAGTTAGAACACTGTTTGAATCTATGTTCGATTCTATACATGGTCTTATGCAGCTGTTCGGGGGTGCTTAGCTTGCAAGTAAAACTGGATTTGCAATTTTTTGCAGGGGAAAAGACGGAGAAAGCAACACCGAAAAAACGGCAGGATTCTCGGAAAAAGGGGCAAGTTGCCAAAAGTCAGGATATCAATACAGCATTCCTATTGTTTTTTACATTTATGGTTTTATATATTTTTGGCGGATTTATGGAAAAGGGGATGACTGGCTTATTCCAAACATCATTCACCGAATATGTACAATGGGATCTAACTGAAGACAGTGTACACAAGATTTTTCTGGAATCGACTATTGAAATGGCAAAAATCATTGCGCCAATAATGGTCATTGCAATCGTTGCTGGATTGGCAGCAAATTTCGCTCAAATAGGGTTTTTAGTTACTTCTGAACCGCTTAAGCTTGATTTAAAGAAAATAGATCCTATCCAGGGTGCAAAGAAGATTTTTTCGATGAGGGCAATTGTTGAGCTGTTGAAATCGTTATTAAAAATTGTCTTTATAGGTGCGATAACCTTTTTTATCATATGGTTCTATAAAGATGATATGATGATGCTTTCGTTTAAAACCGTTGAAAACGCTATTGGCTTTTTTGGGAAAATTACAATTATCATGGGGATCTCAGCTACAATCGCATTACTATTTATTGCAGTGTTTGATTACGCCTATCAGCGGTTTGATTTCGAAAAAAGTATTAAGATGTCAAAACAGGATGTCAAAGATGAACATAAGAACATTGAAGGAGATCCATTAATAAAATCTAAAATAAAGGAAAAGCAACGTCAAATGGCAATGAGACGGATGATGAGTGAAGTACCAAATGCAGATGTCGTTATTACTAACCCGACGCATTTCGCAATTGCTATTAACTATGATGAGGAAAGAGCAAGTGCTCCATATGTAGTAGCAAAAGGGGTAGACCATCTTGCGTTCCGTATAAAAGAAATTGCTAAGGCGAATGACGTTATAACTGTTGAGAATAGACCACTTGCAAGGGCGTTATATGAAAAAATAGAAATTGGTGACATCATTCCGGAAGAGTTTTACCAAGCGGTTGCAGAAATATTGGCTTATGTCTATCGACTGGAAAATAAAGTTTAAGCAATAAGGGGAGTCATCTATGAAAGCACGCGATTTGTCCGTACTTTTAGGAGTTATTTTAATTATCGTTATGTTAGTTGTTCCATTACCGGGATGGCTATTAAGTGTACTTATTTTATTAAATATATCATTAGCACTTATCGTTATTTTAGTTTCGATGAATACACAGGAAGCGTTACAGTTTTCCATTTTTCCTTCACTCTTATTGCTATTGACTTTATTTCGTCTAGCGTTAAATGTATCAACGACCCGATCCATCTTGTCTGAAGCAGATGCTGGTGGCGTAGTAGCAACGTTCGGCTCGTTTGTAATTGGTGATAATCCGTTAGTTGGTTTTGTTGTATTCATTATATTAGTTATCATTCAATTTCTGGTTATCACCAAAGGGTCAGAACGTGTATCAGAGGTAGCGGCACGATTTACTCTGGACGCAATGCCAGGTAAGCAAATGAGTATTGATGCTGATTTAAACGCGGGATTAATCTCTGAACAACAAGCAAAGGAACGACGCGAAAAGGTAGAACAGGAAGCCGATTTTCATGGTGCAATGGACGGGGCAAGTAAATTTGTTAAAGGTGATGCGATTGCCGGTATCATCATCGTATTAATCAATATCATATTTGGATTGATCATCGGTATGGTGCAGATGGATTTCACCTTTTCTGAAGCTATTAACACGTACATGCGCTTAACAGTAGGTGATGGCCTGGTCAGTCAAATACCTGCCTTATTAATCTCTACAGCTACAGGAATTGTAGTAACCAGAACAGCATCAGCAGGCAATTTAGGAAGTGATGTTACCGCACAATTATTACAATATCCAAAGCTTTTATATATTGCAGCAGGTACGATTTTTCTGTTAGGTCTTACACCGATAAACTTCTTCTTAACAACAACGATTGCGGGGTTATTGGGTTTGAGCGGTTATATATTACTTCAGCAGACACGTGTTAAGGAAATGCCTGACATAGAGGAAGAAGAGGAGACGGAAAGCTCAAGTATGAAATCGCCTGAAAATGTTGTAAATCTATTAAATATGGATCCAATCGAATTCGAATTTGGCTATGCATTAATACCATTAGTAGATGCTAGTCAAGGTGGGGATTTACTGGATCGGGTCATCATGATAAGACGGCAATTGGCAATTGAGCTTGGAGTTGTTATCCCGGTAGTAAGAATTCGCGATAACATTCAGCTTAACCCTAATGAATATCGTTTGAAAATCAAAGGAAATGAAGTTGCTTTTGGAGAATTACTGTTGGATCATTATTTAGCAATGACGCCAGATATTGATGATGACAGTTTAGAGGGAATTGAAACGAAAGAGCCTGCTTTTGGACTGCCTGCAAAATGGATTTCAGAAGATAGCAAGGATGAAGCCGAATTAACTGGTTATACGGTTGTCGATCCGCCATCTGTTGTCTCTACGCACATTACGGAAGTGATTAAACAGCATGCCCATACATTACTTGGAAGACAGGAAACGAAACAATTAATAGATCACCTTAAAGAGAACTATCCAATTCTAGTGGAGGAGGTTACACCAGAACCGTTACCTATTGGTGATATTCAAAAGGTACTTGCAAAGCTGTTAAAGGAAAATGTTTCAATCCGTAATTTGCCGATTATTTTTGAAACATTAGCTGATTTTTCTAAGATGACTAATGATACGGAGCTGTTAGGTGAATATGTAAGACAAGCACTGTCAGCTCAAATTACAAAGCAATATGTAAACAATGACTTATCTTTAAAAGTAGTTACAGTTTCCGGAAGTGTCGAGAAGATGATTGCAGAGGGAATTCAGCAAACAGAGCATGGAAATTACTTAGCACTAGATCCAGATTCACAACAGTCCATTGTTAAAACGATTCATGAAGAGGCTGAAAAATTATCATTGCAGGAAGAGACAGCAATAGTCTTATGCTCTCCAGCAATCCGTATGTACCTAAAGCAATTGCTGGAGCGTTTCTTACCACAGGTCGTAGTGTTATCTTATAATGAACTAGAACCTAACGTACAGGTTCAAAGTGTTGGGGTGGTGAATGTTGCATGAAAGTGAAAAAATACGTAGCACCAACGATGCCGGAAGCAATGAATCAAATACGTAAGGAGCTAGGTGCAAATGCTGTTATATTAAATTCAAAGGAAGTAAACCAGGGAGGATTTTTAGGGTTTTTTAAGAAGCGAAAAATAGAGGTGGTGGCTGCAATTGATCCACAGCCCCACGCTCCCAAAACATCTAATACTAGTTACAATACCACATCAGAAAAACCGAAAGCTCTTAAGGGCAATGCAAGCAATGATGTATTACAGGAAATTAAACACTTAAAGAAAATCATTGAACAGCAGTCCTTACAGACAAGACATCATTACCAACCTGATTATAAAATTGTGTATCAGCATTTAATTGACCAGGAAATTGAGTCCGATCTAGCATCAGAATTGATTGAAAATGTAATAAAACAACATGAAGAAAAGAAGATTGAGCCGACCCTTGAACAAATTTTTCAGGATGTAAAATATCAAATTACAGATCAATTACATTTCCTTTCTTTTGAAGGTATACGTTACGATAAGAAAATAATTCATTTCGTTGGTCCGACAGGTGTAGGGAAAACGACGACCATTGCGAAAATAGCTGCGAAAAGCATGTTGAATGAAAATAAAAAGGTAGCGTTTATCACTGCTGATACGTATCGTATTGCTGCAATTGAGCAATTAAAAACGTATGCACGAATATTAGATGTACCAATTGAAGTTGCATATAATTTAAACGACTATAAAACGGCAGTAGAACAGTTTGCAAATTATGATTTAATCCTAGTCGATACAGCAGGAAGAAATTTTCGTGAAAAAAAATACGTTGCAGAGTTAAAACGCAACATTCAATTCGAGACAGATATAGAAACATATCTTGTCCTTTCCCTTACTGCAAAGCCGAAAGATATTCAAGATATCTATGATCAATTTCAGCATATACCCATAAAAGAACTGATCTTTACAAAAATTGATGAAACAAGACAATATGGCAGTATGCTCAATGTCATGCTAACCAATAAAAAAGGAATAGCATTTCTAACTAATGGACAAGACGTACCTGACGATTTGATTCAACCATCCCCGGAATTGATTACCAGCTATATCATAGGTGAGAATCATGATTCGTGATCAGGCAACAGGTTTGCGACGTAAATTGTCAATTTCCAAAAGTCCTAAACAAGCAAAAACAATTTCAATTGTAAGTGGTAAAGGCGGGGTCGGAAAATCAAATTTCGCACTAAATTTTTCTTTAGAATTAGTCAACCAAAACAAGAAAGTACTGCTATTTGATTTAGATGTAGGGATGGGAAACATCGATATATTAATGGGGCTAAAGGCTGATAAAACAATTGTCGATATGTTTAATGAGCAGCTTTATCTGGATGAAATAATTGAAACAGGACCGAATGATCTTGCGTATATTGCAGCAGGTTCCGGTTTGACAGACTTTTTTTCGATGGATCAAGAAAAATTGGAGTTTTTTTTAGAACAATATAATGATTTAGTTCAAATGTATGATTTTATCGTTTTTGATATGGGTGCAGGTGCATCAAATGATAGCTTTTCATTTATTATGGCCTCTGATGAATGTATTGTTATAACAACTCCTGAGCCTACTTCTATTACAGATGCATATGGAATGATAAAGCATATTGTAAACAAAACGCAAAAAATGCCGATATATGTGGTAATGAATCGATCTGCATCGAGAAAATATGGGTTAAAAGCCCTAGATAATTTCGAAGGCGTTATCAGACAATTTTTACAAGTTGATGTTCAGCTTCTGGGAGTCCTTCCTGATGATAAAACGGTACAAACTGCAGTTTTGAAACAAACACCATATCTATTGCTCAATGATAGAGCAGCTATTTCAAAATCTTTAAAACATACCGTTTCTGTCTATCTATCTGATTCAATTAATTTAGCTAGAAGGGAACCTTTTTCTTTCGTACAAAAAATAAAACAACTAATGATTGAGAGGTAAACTTCAGATGAATCCTATACGTGTTTTGGTAATTGATGATTCAGCATTTATGCGTAAAATGATTCAGGATATATTGTCTAGTGATAAACGGCTTGAGATTGTCGGTACAGCTAGAAATGGGGAGGATGGGATCAAAAAGATACATGAACTATCCCCCGACGTTGTTACATTGGACGTTGAAATGCCTAAAATGGACGGGATTACAGCATTACAAAAAATAATGGAAACCAATCCACTTCCAGTTGTAATGCTTTCAAGTGTAACCATAGAAGGAGCAAGAAAGACCGTTCAAGCCATTTCAAATGGTGCAGTTGATTTCATTTCAAAGCCTTCGGGTCCAATATCATTGGATATAACGACGATCAAACAGGAAATCATATCTAAGGTTATTGCAGCATCGCAGGCAAAGCTTCCGAAAAAAAAGCAGGAGCAACCGCATTATGCAAAAGGAAATCTAGAGGCGGTTTCTTATTCACGGAAACATGCGAAATCTATTGTTACAATTGGTACATCAACCGGAGGGCCAAGAGCTTTACAACGGGTTTTAACGGATTTACCAGGGGATTTCATGCCTCCCATTGTAATTGTACAGCACATGCCCGCGGGTTTTACAAAGTCGCTTGCTGATAGGTTGAACACGCTAACAGGAATACATATTAAAGAAGCCGTTCACGGTGAGATCATACAACAGAATACAGCCTATATAGCCCCTGGAAACTACCATATGCGAATTCACAGGTTCGGGACAGCACTAGTAATTGATTTAACACAGGATGCTGCTTATAACGGTCATAGACCAGCAGTGGATGTTTTGTTTAAATCGGTTGCACAGTTGAACAATATAAATAAAATTGCCGTTCTTTTAACTGGAATGGGAAGCGATGGGTCAGAGGGTATTAAAAAGTTAAAAGAAGAAGACCCAAATGCGTATGTTATTGCTGAATCAGAGGAAACATCAGTTGTTTATGGAATGCCAAAAGCTGCTTTAAAGACAAATTGCGTAAATCAGGTTATTCATCTGCATCAGGTCGGTGAAACCATTACGCATTTAATTAAAAAGTAAGGGGGACGCAAGATGGACACAACGCAATATATGGATGTATTTATTGATGAAAGTAACGAACATTTAGAAGTATTGTACAAACAGCTATTGGAATTAGAAAAAAATCCGACAGAAAAAGCAATAATTGGTGAAATTTTTCGTGCAGCACATACATTAAAAGGAATGTCCGCAACAATGGGGTATAACGATTTAGCAAATTTAACCCATAAGCTAGAGAATGTATTTGACGGTATTCGCTACGATAGAATTATTGTTCAAACAGAAATGATGGACGTGCTTTTTGAGACGGTAGACCATTTAAATGCAATGGTAGAGGATATTGCAAGCGGCGGTGATGGAAAAAGAAATGTCAGTCAAATTGTTACTTATCTGGAAAAAATCGAAAAAGGAGATCAATTGGAACAGGCAAGTGAGACACCAGTAAATTCCGCAAAACAAGATTCTCTTCAAACCATTACTGCTTTAGACGAGTTTGAAATGACGATTTTAAATGAGTCAGCTGAAAGGGGATTTTCCAATTACGAAATTACTGTCATGCTTCGTGAAGATTGCCTATTAAAAGGGGCACGTGTTTTTATGGTCTTTGAAGTATTGGAGAAGCTTGGCGAAGTAATTAAATCAGAACCATCCGTAAATGATTTGGAAGAAGAAAAATTCGAAAATTCATTCACGGTTATTTTAGTTTCTAAACAAGGGGAACAAGAGATAAAGAATAAAATTAAAAAGGTGTCAGAGATTGAGAATGTTGAAATCAATCATTTCTCTAATCCATATAATTATAAGAATACAAATCAACAAAATGATGAACACCAAGTTAAAGAACATACGAATGATCAAACGGAACAACCTGCAACAAATGCTGGAAAAAGTACTGGTAAATCATCTTCAAGCAAGACAATTCGAGTTAATATTGAACGTTTAGATATTCTAATGAATTTGTTCGAGGAACTGGTTATTGATCGTGGAAGACTTGAACAGATCTCAGGGGAATTAAATCATCAGGACCTTCAAGAGACAGTTGAACGGATGTCTAGAGTATCTGGAGATTTACAAAACATTATTTTAACAATGCGAATGGTACCTATTGACCAGGTCTTTAACAGGTTCCCACGTATGATTCGTAAACTGGCACGTGATTTGGATAAAAATGTTGCTATCGATATTGTTGGTGCCGAAACAGAGTTAGATCGAACAGTTATTGATGAAATTGGCGACCCATTGGTACATTTAATCAGGAACGCGATGGACCATGGTATTGAAACTCCACAGGAAAGGCTGAAAAAAGGGAAGCCAGAACAAGGTACTATTAGACTGGAAGCCTATCATAGCGGAAATCATGTTTTTATAGAAATAGCCGATGATGGAGCAGGCATAAATAAAGATAAAGTATTAAATAAGGCAATATCCAACGACGTAATTAGCAGAAATCAAGCTGAAGCATTAACAGATAAACAAATATATGAACTTATCATGGAAAGCGGGTTTTCTACTGCAGATACAATATCAGACATTTCCGGCCGCGGGGTTGGCCTGGACGTTGTTAAAAATACAATTGAGTCATTAGGTGGAAATATCTCAATCGATGCAACAGCAGGAAAAGGATCTATATTCTCTATACAGCTCCCATTGACTTTATCTATTATATCTGTTCTGCTGGTCGAACTTAATAAGGAAAAGTATGCAATTCCATTGTCATCTGTTATTGAAACGGCAATTATTCATAAAGATCAAATTATGCACGCTCATAATAAGAAGGTTATAGATTTTAGGGGTAAAGTAGTTCCGTTAGCATTTTTAAATGATATTTTCAATGTGCCAAAAGATAATACGGATGATTCTGACTTTGTATCGATTGTAATAGTTCGTAAAGGAGATAAAATGGCAGGACTTGTTGTAGATTCATTTATAGGACAGCAAGAAATAGTTCTGAAAACACTTGGCAATTATTTAACAAATGTGTTTGCGATATCTGGTGCGACCATACTCGGTGATGGACAAGTTGCACTGATTATTGACAGTAATGCATTAATAAAATCGTAAAAAGCAGGGGGAAAACAATAATGGCAAACGAGACATTAATCGATAAAAAGGTAATTGTATTTCAATTAAAGGATGAAGAGTATGCGGTTTCAGTTCAACAAGTTGGATCAATCGAGAGGATTGTGCCTATTACTCGAGTCCCGCAAACTGCAAATTTTGTAAAAGGTGTTATTAATATGCGTGGAGTAGTTACTCCAGTCATCGATTTACGAGTACGATTTGGAATGGAGGAAACCGAATTTAGTGATTCGACACGTATTATCATTGTCTATATGGATGAGATGGAAGTTGGTTTAATTGTTGATGCAGCAAATGATGTTATTGATATACCGGAAAGTGCAATTGAACCAGCTCCAGAGGTAGTCGGCACCGTTGATGTAGATTATATAGAAGGGGTCGCTAAGCTTGATAGCAGACTATTAATTTTGCTTAATTTACAAAGAGTATTGTCTAATGAAGAAATTAACGAGTTGAAATCGGTGGAAGGATAGATTGTAACAATGGATTTCAACGCCGGTTTTTCTATTGTGCAAATGGATGTATTACGCGAGATAGGTAATATTGGTTCCGGTAATGCAGCCACTTCCATGTCAAAATTGATAAATAAGAAAATAGATATGCAGGTTCCTTCAGTTAATGTTGTTGCTTTTGATGAAGTTATGGAGATGATTGGCGGCCCGGATAAGCTAATTGTTGCTCTATACATACGAATTCAGGGAGAAGCCCCCGGTTCCGTGTATTTTATCCTAACGAAAGAGGAAGCGGAATTCTTAGTAAGGCAAATAACGGATGACACGGAATTTAAGCTGTTAGATGATAAAGCGCCAAATGATATTGCAATTTCTGCACTGCACGAGATTGGAAATATACTCGCTGGATCCTATCTATCAGCATTGTCTGACTTTACGGGGATCAATATGCAGCCATCTGTCCCTTCGTTAAGTGTTGACATGGCTGGGGCGATTCTAACAGTTGGACTTCTGGAGTTATCACATGTAACTGATTATGCTATTGTGATAGACACAAAAATAAATGATCAATCAGATAGTAGTGGCATACACGGTCAATTTCTACTATTGCCTGATCCAGAATCATTTTCGAAAATTTTTTCAAATTTAGGAATCAACGAGCATGAATGATACACATACAGTTATTAAAGTAGGAATTGCAGATTTAAATATCGTAACTGCACCTGATACAATACGCACTTCTGGACTTGGTTCGTGTGTAGGAGCAGTCATTTATGATTTACCAAAAAAAATAGCTGGTCTTGCCCATATAATGCTGCCAAATTCAACCTTTGCGAAACAAACACAGATAAATGCTTACAAATATGCGGATACAGCTATTGATCGTTTGGTAGAGCAATTACTAGATAATGGAGCAAGACAGCATGCTTTAAAGGCAAAATTAGCCGGTGGTGCACAGATGTTTCAGTTTTTGTCGTCAGATACAATGCGAATCGGCCCCCGGAATGTTGAGGCTGTGCAACAAAAGTTAACAGAACACCAAATTTCAATTGTATCGCTGGATGTTGGCGGAAGCTGTGGAAGAACGATTGAATTTGATCCTGATACGGGTAAACTTAAAATACGGACGGTTAATAAGGGAGAAGCAGTTATTTAATACTTTTGCAGAAAGCTCAAAAAGTCACTAAATGTATATTTTAAATTTCTATTCCCGACTTAATTATTCGGCGGCTTTTTGAACATACAATTTTAAAAAGGAGGAGTAAAAATTAAATGACAACTAAAAAGTCTCCTCTTGAACAAAAATTATGGGATAATTGGCTTCAAACAAGAGATAATGAAGCGGCTAATCAGCTAGTTCAAAATTATATGTACCTGGTAAGCTTTCATGTAGAGAGAATTGCCAGCCATTTGCCAAGTAATGTGAATAAAGACGATTTAAAAAGCTTTGGATTAATGGGGTTATTTGACGCATTAAATAAATTTGAATCTAGCAGGGACTTGAAATTTGATACGTACGCTTCTTTCCGCATTCGCGGTGCTATTATTGACGGATTGCGAAAAGAGGATTGGCTGCCGCGTTCGATTAGGGAAAAAACTAAAAAGATTGAACAGGCATCTCAGGAACTTGAACAGCTTAACCACCGAGCACCGAGTGCAGAAGAAATTGCAGAAAAATTAGATATACCCGCTAAAGAAGTCGAGACGCTTATTAGGGATACGTTATTTGCCAATGTATTATCAATTGAAGAAAAGCCAAAAGATAACTCCGGCGAACATAAGGAAGGTATTGGTTACACGATTCCAGATGATGCCTCTGTTTTACCTGATGAACATTTGGTGAAATTGGAAATAAGCAAGGAGCTTACGGAAGGAATTAAATCATTAAAAGAAAATGAGCAATTAGTAATAAGTTTGTTTTACCATAAAGAATTAACACTTACCGAGATCGGACAAGTATTAGGATTAACTACGTCCAGGATTTCACAAATTCATAGAAAAGCTATTTTTAAGCTGCGTAATACGCTTAAAAAAATGAAAGACAGTACAGGTTAAATTATGGTATTTATGGTGGAGGTTGAGGTAACTTGGGTCGTATACAAGATTACTTTTATATACAGACATCACACGATCATATGACAGTAAGTATACATTGTTCAGATCAGTACGAAGAAATGGATATGGTCATTGATGAACAAACAATTATCCAATATTTAAAAGAAAATAACATTTTGTTTGGAATAGATCGGGAATCGATAAAACAAGTTATTGCCGCTGACAGTAAAAGTGATTTTCCGTTAATCGTGGCACAAGGAATACATGCGGAACACGGAATTGATGGATATATCACATATGAATTAAATTTTAATCCCGAGATTCCGAAAACACCTGATTGGAATTTCCGTGATGTTATGCGTATTCCAACGGTGCGTACGGGACAAAAACTAGCTACTGTCACAATGCCTGGTGCCGGGGAAAATGGCACCGATGTTTACGGAAATACCGTACAGGCGCTTCCGGGTAAGCCAATACAAACAAAAGCGGGAAAAAATGTTGTATACCATAAAGATGGACAATCCTTCTATGCCGCCTCAGAAGGTCAGGTTAGTGTAAATGAGAGGTTCATAGAGATTCATAAGGTGTTCGAAGTAAATGAAAGTCTTTCCATGAAGAATGGAAATTTGGATTTCGTCGGGTCTATCATCATTCATGGTGATGTTCCAACAGGCTATACGGTAAAGGCAGAAGGGGACGTTAAAGTATTCGGCATGGTCGAAGCAGCAACAATTATTGCTGGAGGTTCGATATTTATTTCTGAAGGTTTGGCAGGTATGCAAAAAGGATATATAAAAGCTGGAGACAATATTCATATTGGTAATATCAATCAAGGCTCTGTCTATGCTGGAAATGACTTATTTGTAGAAAGCTCAATTTTGCATAGTGAATGCACAGCAAAGAATAATGTGTACTGTCAAAAAGGGAATATTATCGGCGGGGTTCTTTCCGCTGGAGTTTCAATTGAAGCAAAGGATATAGGGAATCGTATGAGTACACAAACTGAAATCGTATTTGGAGTTAATAAAATAATTGATAAAAAAGAAAAACGATTAACAGCTGAAAAAAAGGAACTAGAGGATACCTTAGCGAAACTAGCCGTAATCGGTAAAAAATTAGAAGCGGAATCGGAACAGGCCGACTCTAAATTACGAATAACATTACTGAGACAACGGAATTCTTACAAAAAAACAGCTGACCAATTAGCTAATATTGAAGGATTGCTAGAACAGCTTAATTCACATTTAGGAAGCGAGCAGAAAGCAAAATTAATTGCCAATGGCCATCTATATCCTAATGTTATGGTTGCATTTGGAAAATATAAACGAAGGATCGATACGATGTATAAATCAGTTCAAATGAATTTGGTACAAAATGAAATTACTATCCAGACACTTTAGATTTCAATAATGCTGAAGGAAGTGATCTTGATGAGCTGGAAGTCAATCGAGATGCAAGTTGCACTTCCGCGAACGCAAGATGCAGGAAAACTTCAAGAACAGATGTTGAAGCATGGTCAACATATACAAGAGTCGATTGCGGAGAGTCAATTAAAACAGGAAGAACAAAAGCGCAAACGTGTAAATGAGTTTGAACAGATTAATGACGTAAACAACAGGCGTGAACGTGGCAACTCAGATCATCCCCAAAGAGATAATCAACAGAAAAGTGAACAGGAAGAGCAGATGATAGAACACCCTTATTTAGGCAATAAAATAGATTTTAGCGGATAGAAGGGATTATATGACAGCATTTTTATTTACTATTAGCTTCTTATTGCATATTATTGCGTTTGTCGCTATTGCACTCCTGCTAAAGCAATTAAGTCAATTAAAGCAGCATAACCATTCAGAAAATGTGATAGAACTTTTAGAAACCTATTTACAAGAAATAAAAGAAGAAAATAGAATACTTCAGGAAAGTGTAATCAACAATAGCCTGCAGGATAAGAATCGAACTTCTAAAATGTCAGAACAAGCTGCAACAGTGAAGGAAAATAGGTATATGAACACAGATGAGAAAAATGAAAACTATCTTGTTCCAGAAATAGCGGCGGATGACACAACTGAAATGTCGTTACAAGCGAAAATATTACAACTGCATGCACAAGGCATATCCGATGAACAGATAGCGAAAAAATTAGGCTGCGGTAAAACGGAAACGGAGCTTGTTATAAAATTACATAATAAAAACAACGAATAAAGCTTGATTGAAGATAAACCATATGATATATTTATTTTTGGTGTAAATACTATGTTCATAATTTGAGCGAGTTTAATCACACACGCCTGCTGATTCGTACAATCGGTGCCGAATAGAAGACTAGGGTAACAAATTACTTGACTCTTTTGATACGGTCTTTTTACGAAGATGACCCAGGCGGAGGAAAAAACCAAACAGGAGGAGTTTTACTATGTCAGTAATTTCTATGAAGCAATTACTAGAAGCTGGTGTACATTTTGGACATCAGACACGCCGTTGGAACCCTAAGATGAAGAAATACATCTTCACAGAGCGCAACGGTATTTATATCATTGACCTGCAAAAAACCGTTAAGAAGGTTGATGAAGCATACAAATATGTAAGAGATATTGCAGCCGATGGAGGCACAATTCTTTTCGTAGGTACTAAAAAACAAGCACAGGATTCAGTACGTGATGAAGCAACACGCTCTGGCATGTACTATGTAAACCAACGCTGGCTTGGCGGAACTTTAACAAACTTCCAAACAATTCGTAAACGTATCAATCGTCTTAAAGACATTGAAAGAATGGAAGAGGATGGTACATTTGAAGTACTTCCTAAAAAAGAAGTAGTTGGATTGCTAAAAGAAAAAGACCGTCTAGTGAAATTCTTAGGCGGAATCAAAGAAATGAACAAACTTCCGGATGCATTGTTTGTAATTGATCCTCGTAAGGAGCGCATTGCTATTGCTGAGGCACATAAATTAAACATACCAATTATTGGTATTGTTGATACTAACTGTGACCCAGATGAAATTGATTACGTTATCCCGGCAAACGATGATGCTATTCGTGCTGTTAAACTTCTTACTTCAAAAATGGCAGATGCTATTTTAGAAGTAAAACAAGGTGAAGAAACCGATGAAGTTGAAGCAGAAACGAAAGAAGAAGTTGCTGAAGAAGCAGAAACACAAGCATAAGTTTTAAAAAAGGTCAGGTGATAAGGGGATAAGCCTTTTATCACCTTTTTTTAAGAGACAAATGAATACATGACTATTATTAAGGAGGATGTACAATGGCAATTACAGCTAAAATGGTAAAAGAACTTCGTGAGAAAACAGGTGCCGGCATGATGGACTGCAAAAAAGCACTCCAAGAAACTGATGGTGACTTAGATAAAGCAATTGATTTTTTACGTGAAAAAGGAATGGCAAAAGCTGCGAAAAAAGCAGACCGTATTGCGGCAGAAGGTTCTACTTACATTGAAGTTGCAGGTAACACAGCTGCACTTTTAGAAGTAAACTGTGAGACTGATTTTGTTACAAAAAATGATACATTTAAACAATTACTGTCTGAATTAGGAAAGCATATTGTTAATCTGAAACCTGCAACTGTTGAAGAAATGCTGCAGCAAAAGCTTCATGGAGATGGTGATACAGTTGAGTCGTACATCAATTCTGTCGTTGCAAAAATCGGTGAAAAAATTTCACTTCGCCGTTTTGCGGTATTATCTAAAACAGATAATGATTCTTTTGGTGCATACCTTCATATGGGTGGAAGAATCGGTGTGCTAACATTGCTTGAAGGTACTACTGATGAAGAAGCTGCAAAGGATATTGCAATGCATGCTGCAGCAGTTAACCCTCGTTATGTATCACGTGATGAAGTAGCTGAAGATGAAGTGAATCGTGAGCGTGAAGTATTAACAACGCAAGCATTAAATGAAGGTAAGCCTGAAAAAATCGTTGCAAAAATGGTTGAGGGGCGTCTTGGTAAATTTTTCGAAGAGATTTGTCTATTAGAACAGAACTTTGTTAAAGATCCAGACCAAAAAGTGAAAAAATATGTAGCTGATAAAGGTGCAGCTGTTAAAACGTTCGTTCGTTATGAAGTTGGCGAAGGAATGGAAAAACGTGAAGAAAACTTTGCTGAAGAAGTTATGAGTCAAATTAAAAAATAGTACAAGCTGAATTAGGGGACACATGTGTTGTTCCCTATTTCTCTACTAATGGTATAAGTGAAAATAGCATACTTACAAGAAAAACAATATGAATTTCTATGGAGGTTATTATGACAACAGCTCGTTACCGTAGAATTGTGTTAAAATTAAGTGGAGAAGCGCTAAGTGGAAAACAAGGCTATGGAATTGAACCCACGGTTATCCAATCAATCGCAGCACAAGTTAAAGAAGTAGCAGAATTAGGTGTAGAAGTAGCCATTGTTGTTGGCGGAGGAAATATTTGGCGCGGTAAGGTTGGCAGTGAAATGGGTATGGATCGTGCAAATGCAGACTATATGGGTATGTTAGCAACTATAATGAATTCTCTAGCACTCCAGGACAGCTTAGAGAATATCGGAATCCCAACACGAGTACAAACTTCAATTGAAATGCGTCAAGTAGCCGAGCCTTACATAAGGAGAAAAGCAATTCGTCATTTAGAGAAAAAGCGTGTTGTCATTTTCGCTGCAGGTACCGGGAATCCATATTTCTCAACAGATACAACCGCCGCGTTACGTGCTGCAGAAATTGAAGCAGAGGTTATTTTAATGGCCAAGAATAATGTTGACGGTGTATATACAGATGACCCTAAGGTAAATAAGGAAGCTCAAAAGTATGAAAATCTTTCTTATATGGATATGCTGAACGAAGGATTAGGGGTAATGGATTCAACCGCATCCTCATTATGCATGGATAATGATATCCCATTAATCGTATTTTCGATAACGGAAGAAGGAAATATTAAAAGGGTTGTTCAAGGTGAAACAATCGGAACAACAATAAGGGGGAAATAATAATGTCAGAAGCTATTATGAATCAAACACGTGATAAAATGAAACAGGCTGTGCAAGCTTTTTCCAAGAGTTTGGCTACCGTTCGGGCTGGACGCGCAAATCCTTCATTGCTTGATAGTATTTATGTTGACTACTATGGTGCATCTACACCGCTAAATCAGCTGGCCACAATTTCTGCACCTGAGGCAAGACTTCTAGTTATTTCACCTTTTGATAAATCGGCAGTAGGTGATGTTGAAAAAGCAATTCAAAAAGCTGATTTAGGACTTTCACCATCTAATGACGGGCAAGTTATTCGTATAAATATTCCAGCACTCACAGAAGAACGACGCAAAGAATTAGTTAAAGTAGTCGGTAAATATTCTGAAGAAGCCCGAGTTCAGGTAAGAAATATTCGCCGTGATGGCAATGATCAATTGAAAAAGGCTGAAAAGAATGGTGATTTAACAGAAGACGAACTGCGCAACTTGCAGGATGACGTCCAAAAGGAAACAGACAATCACATTGCTGATATTGATAAGTTAGCGAAAAATAAAGAAAAAGAAATTATGGAAGTTTAAACAAAATACATTGGTAGAAGAACAGAATCTATAGATTTTAACATGAAATAGAAGCGTTTTTCATTACTTTATACCTGAATTCTTTATCCTTTCATTTAAGTTTAAAATAAGAAGCATCAGCCCTCTTGTTTAAGGGGGCTTTTGTTTTCTTGGAATAATCTTTATAATAAATAATGAATTATAGTGCTGTATTCATCTTTGACTGCTGTCATAAAATTCTTTTTTCCTACATATTGATTAGAGTTGAAAGGATAGTATAAAGATAATCAATCGTATTCGGAGGCAAATTATGTCATTAAGACTTCCTTTTTTCAAAAATAAACAAACTGATACCAAAGGGCATTGTGAAATTGAAGTGCAAAATGTTCCGAAACATGTTGCTATTATCATGGATGGCAATGGGCGATGGGCAAAAAAACGCGGACTTCCACGCATTGCCGGACATAAGGAAGGTATGAACGTTGTTAAAGAGACAGTAAGAGCTGCAACGAAATACAACGTGGAAATTCTTACGTTATATGCTTTTTCTACTGAAAATTGGAAAAGACCGAAATCGGAAGTTGAATTTTTAATGAAGCTTCCTAAAGAATTTTTACATACATTTTTACCTGAACTAATTGAAAAGAATGTTAAAATTGAAACTATTGGTGATTTTAACGCATTGCCTGCACACACAAAGGAAGCAATTCAATATGCAAAAGAGAAAACGAAAGATAATGATGGATTATTATTAAATTTTGCTTTAAACTATGGTAGTAGATTTGAAATTATACAAGCAATAAAACAAATTATGACAGATATAAATGGTTCAACATTATCGATTGATAAGCTTGATGAAGATACGTTTTCTGAATATCTGTATACAACTGGTCTGACGGATCCGGATTTGCTGATTCGTACTAGTGGTGAACAGCGCTTAAGTAATTTTCTTTTGTGGCAGGTTGCTTATTCCGAATTCTGGTTCACGGATGTACTATGGCCGGATTTTAATGAGGAAATTTTCCATAAAGCCCTCCAGGATTATCAGCAGCGCAAACGACGTTATGGAGGTATATAAGGTGTTGAAACGACTATGAAGCAACGAATTTTTAGCGCCATTATAGCATTAATTGTATTTGTGCCGTTTGTATTATATGGCGGAATTCCATTCATGCTCCTGGTGTATCTAATGGCTACAATAGGGTTAATAGAACTAATCAGAATGCGTAAAATTGGTAAATATACGATCTCATCACTTTTATCTATTTGCTTGCTTTGGGTTATTTTAGGAGATTTTAGACCGGATGATATTGTTCCGTATATTAATGTTACAAAATCCGAAATTACAATGATGTTTGTTATGGCTTTATTAACATATACAGTACTAGTAAAGAATAAATTTAATTTTGATGATGCTGGTTTTATATTGTTATCTACCATTTATCTTGGTATGGGGTTTTATTATTTAATTATCACCCGTGATGATGGTTTAAATTATATCTTTTATGTTCTACTCGTAATATGGGCATCAGACACAGGTGCGTATTTCTTTGGACGAGCATTTGGAAAAAACAAATTATGGCCGAAAATCAGTCCTAATAAAACAGTTGAAGGGGCACTTGGGGGAATTGTGCTTGCATGTATTGTCGGTGTCATTTTTCAGCTTGTCTATCCATTTGATTATACTATGCTAATTGTTATCTTGGTAACCATCCTCGTATCTGTATTTGGACAAATTGGTGATTTAGTTGAATCTGCTTTTAAACGCCATTATGGTGTTAAGGATTCCGGGAATATATTACCTGGTCACGGCGGGATTTTAGACCGTTTTGACAGTTTATTGTTTGTTTTACCTTTGCTGCATTTTATTCAGTTTATATCTTAATGGGATATAGCATGATAAAAATCATATGTCAGGAATAGTATTAATAGAAAAGCAAACAAGAAGACAAAAAGGAAGGTGCTTCTTTTGACAACAGTTATCGCGTTTATTGTTATGTTTGGGCTGCTTGTTTTCATTCATGAGCTTGGCCACTTAATATTTGCAAAGAGAGCTGGGATGCTAGCACGTGAATTTGCAATTGGCTTTGGTCCAAAGATATTTGCATTTACTAAAAATGAGACAGTTTATACCATTCGCCTGCTTCCAGTAGGGGGATATGTACGTGTTGCGGGTGACGACCCAGAAATTGTTGAATTAAAACCTGGCCATCATGTAGGGCTGGAATTTAATGATCAAGGTAAGGTCAGCAAAATAATTGTTAATAATAAATCGAAGCATCCTAATGCTCGGGTTATTGAAATAGAACATGCGGATTTGGATCATAGATTAGTAATTGAGGGCTATGAGATAGATGAAGATGATCAAAAGCTCAGCTTCGAAGTAGACCGTCAAGCATTTTATGTAATGGATGAAAAAGAAACGCAAATAGCCCCATACGACAGACAGTTCGCTTCAAAAAGTGTTGGCAAAAGAGCAATGCAGTTATTTGCCGGTCCAATGATGAATTTTCTATTGGCTATCGTTCTCTTTTTTCTTCTTGGCTTAATTCAGGGTGTTCCAACTGAAAAGGCTATAATTGATGAAGCACAGCCGGATAGCCCTGCTGCAGAAGCTGGATTCCAGCATAAAGACGAAATTGTACAAATCAATGGGAATTCTATTTCTACTTGGGAAGAATTCACTAAAATAGTTCGGGATAATCCAAATGAAGAACTTGCTATGACTGTTAAACGTGATGGCAATACAGAAGAACTGACTATTGTTCCGGATAAGGTGGAAACACAAGGTGTGACAATCGGTCAGATTGGGGTAACTCATTTATTTGAGAAATCAATTACTGGAACGTTAAAATATGGTTTTGTTCAAACATATGATACAACGAAATTAATTCTAACCAATCTAATCATGCTGGTGACTGGGCAATACTCTATTGAAATGCTTTCAGGACCTGTGGGAATATATGATGTAACTGATCAAGTAGTACAAACAGGGTTCATGAATTTTGTAATGTGGACTGCGATTTTAAGTGTAAACTTAGGGATCGTGAATTTAGTGCCACTGCCTGCTCTTGACGGCGGACGATTGTTATTCGTTGGAATTGAAGCTGTTCGAGGAAAGCCAATCGACCCGCAAAAAGAAGGAATTGTGCATTTTGTCGGGTTCGCTTTATTAATGTTATTAATGATTGTTGTCACTTGGAATGATATACAGCGATTATTCTTGTAGATAAAAGAGTTAAGCTTGACACTGAACATAGCCCTTGTCGTAATTTTAGACAAGGGTTTCCATAATTTATAAAGTAAAAGGCAGTATCAGGGGGATTATGTTATGGCTATTTCAGAAAATGAAAAAATGAAAGTATTATTAACACAGCTTCATATGCCTAAAGAGAGTCTAGATTATTTTCAGGATAGTCAATTAATTAAGCTAGAAATCTTTAAAAAGACCCAAACATGGCATTTTCATATACAAGTAAAACGCATATTGCCAATCAGCGTTTATCAGCTATTTACCGCAAACCTCAATAACTCATTTAAACAAATTGCTCAAGTTGATCTTACATTGCACACAGAAGATAAGGATTGCGATGAACAGACAATTTGTGCGTATTGGAAAAGTTTTGTGCAAAATCTCACAAATTTATCACCGGCATATAAGGATTTAGTTCATAATCAAGCTCCTAAAGTTAACAATAATAAGATTATGTTAACTGCAAGGAATGATGCTGAGGCAAGTGCTCTAAAAAGAAGACTTGAGGATGACTTTCGTATTTTTTGTAAAAAAGCTGGCACTCCTTTGTATTCATTAGTAATTGATGTTAAGACAGAGGAAGCCGATATGCAAAAATTCAGAGAACAAAAAGCACTGGAAGATCAGCAATTGATTATGAAGACAGTGCAAGAAAAAGAAAAGCGTGAGCAGAGTAAAGCAAATGAGGAGAGTAATAAACCATTTTCGATCGGATATGGTATTCAAGATGAATCAATGCAAATGGAAGAAATTCAAGAGGAAGAGCGTCGCGTTACGGTACAAGGTTATGTTTTTTCCGCAGAAGTTCGCAAGCTTCGTTCAGGAAGAAGCTTATTAATTGCAAAAGCAACTGATTATACAGATTCCCTGCAAATTAAAATGTTCTCAAAAGGTGAAGATGATGCGGATAAATTCGATCAATTGAAAAAGGGTATGTGGATTAAGGCAAGGGGCAGTATTCAAACTGATATGTACTCAAATGAATTAGCAATGATGGCTAACGATATGCATGAGGTTACAGTTGAATCACGAAAAGATACTGCACCAGATGGAGAAAAACGTGTTGAATTGCATGCCCATACTACAATGAGTCAAATGGATGCAGTAGTATCCCCATCACGCTTAGTAGAACAAGCGGCCAAATGGGGACATAAGGCTATTGCAATAACGGATCACGCTGGTGTTCAGGGATACCCGGAAGCACATGCAGCCGGTCAGAAAAACGGTATTAAAGTTTTGTACGGTGTCGAAGCTAATCTTGTCGATGATGGAGTACCTATCGCATACAATGAGCAGAGTGTTGATTTGGAAAACGGTACATATGTTGTATTCGATGTGGAGACAACAGGTCTATCAGCGGTATACGATACAATTATTGAGTTAGCGGCGGTCAAAATTCATCAAGGTGAAATTATTGATCGATTTGAGTCGTTTGCCAATCCACACCACGCATTATCGCAAACCACTATTGATTTAACAGGTATAACGGATGATATGGTTAAGAATGCACCTGAAATCAATGAAGTATTAAAAGATTTCTATAAATGGGCAGAAGATGGTGTCCTGGTTGCACATAATGCTAGTTTTGACATCGGTTTCTTAAATGCGGGTTATAAACGGATTGATTATGATAAAGTTGCGAATCCAGTAATAGACACGTTAGAGCTTGCCAGATTTCTCTTTCCCGAGCTGAAAAACCATCGATTAAATACACTATGCAAGCATTTAGATATTGAATTAACCCAGCATCACAGGGCGATTTATGATGCAGAAGCAACAGGATACCTGTTATGGAAATTAGTGCAGCGTTTGCTAGAAAAAGAGATTATTAATCATTCCCAGCTTAATAATCATATGGGAGAAGGGAATGCTTATCAACGTTCACGTCCATTTCATTGTACGTTGCTTGCGAAAACACAGGAAGGGCTGAAAAATATTTATAAGCTTGTTTCCCATGCACATATTGATTATTTTTACCGGGTTCCTAGAATTCCGCGTTCTAAATTGCAAAAATTTCGCGAAGGCATCCTTATTGGATCTGCATGTGATAAAGGTGAAGTTTTTGAGACGATGATGCAAAAATCTGCTGACGAGGCTGAAAAAGTTGCTGAATTCTATGATTATATTGAAGTACAGCCCCCGGCTAACTATATTCATTTGGTTGAAAAAGAGCTTGTGCAAAATGAAGCTCAAATCCTAGATATTATTACAAAATTAGTAGATATGGCTAAACGGTTGAACAAAACAATTGTAGCAACAGGGAATACACATTATATCGATGAACATGATAAACTGTACCGGCAAATTTTGATTGCTTCACAAGCGGGGAATCCATTAAACAGGCAAACGCTGCCAGATACCCCGTTTCGGACGACAAACGAGATGCTGGATTGTTTTAGCTTTTTAGGTGATAAGGCAGCAAAGGAACTTGTTGTAACGAATACACAAAATCTTGCAAATACAATTGAAGATATCTCACCAGTTAAAGATGGGTTATTTACACCAACCATCGAAGGTGCGGATCAAGAGATGCGGGATCTTTGCTATACACGTGCGAAACTGATTTACGGTGATCCAGTACCGCAAATTGTAGTTGATCGATTGGAAAAAGAATTAGCAAGTATTATTGGACATGGTTTTGCGGTTATTTATTTAATTTCTCATAAACTAGTAAAAAAATCTCTGGACGATGGCTATTTAGTAGGTTCACGGGGGTCTGTCGGTTCATCTCTAGTTGCAACCATGACGGAAATAACTGAGGTAAATCCACTGCCTCCGCATTATGTCTGTAAAGAATGTCATCATCATGAATTCATTACGGACGGCTCTGTGGGAAGCGGATTTGATTTAGAGGATAAAGATTGTCCGAATTGTGGTATACCATATACAAAGGATGGACAGGATATTCCATTCGAGACTTTCCTTGGATTTAAAGGGGATAAGGTTCCGGATATCGATTTAAACTTCTCTGGGGAGTATCAGCCGCAAGCACATAACTATACAAAGGTATTATTTGGAGAGGATAATGTCTATCGCGCTGGTACTATTGGTACAATCGCTGAAAAAACTGCGTATGGGTATGTAAAAGGATATGCTTCCGATAAACAGCTTGTATATAAAAATGCTGAAGTTGATCGTTTAGTTCAGGGGTGTACGGGAGTTAAAAGAACAACTGGCCAGCATCCCGGGGGAATTATCGTAGTTCCGGATGATAAGGAGATTTTTGATTTTACACCTATTCAGTTCCCGGCAGATGATCGTAAAAGCGAGTGGCGAACAACGCATTTTGATTTTCATTCCATCCATGATAATTTATTAAAGCTTGATATACTTGGACACGATGATCCAACGGTTATTCGTATGCTGCAGGATTTAAGTGGCATTGATCCGAAAACAATCCCGACTGACGATGCTGAAGTAATGAAAATATTTTCCGGTACAGAATCGCTAGGTGTAACACCGGAGCAAATTAATTGTAAAACAGGTACATTAGGCGTTCCGGAATTCGGAACAAAATTTGTCAGACAAATGCTTGAGGATACCAAACCGAAAACATTTGCAGAACTTGTTATAATATCTGGCCTGTCACATGGAACCGACGTATGGTTAGGCAATGCACAGGAATTAATTAATGACGGTATTTGTGAACTTCCGGATGTTATTGGTTGTCGTGACGATATTATGGTTTATCTAATGCATAAAGGCCTGGAAGCATCACTTGCCTTTAAAATCATGGAATTTGTCCGTAAAGGTAAAGGTTTACAGGATGAATGGATAGATGAAATGAAAAAACACGGGGTACCTGATTGGTATATTGAATCATGTAAAAAAATTAAATATATGTTTCCTAAGGCCCACGCTGCTGCCTATGTATTAATGGCAGTACGGATTGCTTACTTTAAAGTCCATCATCCAATATTCTTTTATGCTGCATATTTTTCTGTCCGGGCAGGAGATTTTGACCTGGATACAATGGTTAAGGGATCAGATGCAATAAGGCAAAAGATAGAGAATATTGCTGCTAAAGGAAATGATGCTTCACCAAAAGAAAAAAACCTATTAACAGTTTTAGAAGTAGCTTTGGAAATGTGTGAGAGAGGATTTTCGTTTCAGCGTGTAGATCTGTATAAGTCTAGTGCAACAGATTTTATTGTAGAAGGTGATACGTTAATTCCACCTTTTAATGCTGTTGATGGACTAGGAACAAATGCAGCAATTAATATTGAAAAGGTTCGTGAAGATGGCGAATTTCTATCAAAAGAAGACTTACGTGAACGAAGCAAAATCTCTAAAACTGTACTGGAGTATTTAGATAATCATGGTTGTTTAGAAGGAATGGCGGAGAAGAATCAATTATCATTATTTTAAATATCGTTTTCCAGTATAACGGGCTTCGATACGTCGCAGTTTACGGAAATTATGAGTGAAAAGCAGTAATTTTAAGAAACGTTACCTGCTATTTAATTGCTGGTCTTGCATCAATAGCATGCATATGATATAGTTTTATTGGTAAGAAATGATACGAACGGTTAAAAGAGTGGGCGATCCCCACTCTTTCTTCATACTTCCAGTGCTATCTTTGTTTTAACTTCCTCCCTTGCCACATTAACGGCAGGGGTTTTATATTGATATACCATTAGCAGAAAACTTAGGCCAAGTTAAGGGATAGCATATAAATAAAAATGGGTATGATAGTTCATAAAGAGATAATAACAACTGAATAGGAGGATGACTATTGAGTTCACAGGTAATTAAAACAACCGAGGAATTACTGCAGCCCATCTTGCGGGAAAAAAATTTAGAATTAGTTGATGTTGAATACGTAAAGGAAGGCAAGAATTGGTTTCTGCGTATTTACATTGATAAAGCAGGCGGCGTTGATATTACAGAGTGTGGCCAGGTGTCTGAACAATTAAGTGAAAAATTGGATGAGGCGGACCCGATAAAGGAAGCTTATTTCCTAGAGGTCTCATCACCTGGTGTTGAGCGCCCATTAAAAACGGTGAAAGATTTTGAGAAAAATGTGGATAATAATATATTTGTGAAACTATACGAGCCAATTGAAGGTGAAAAGGAATACGAGGGCATCCTAAAAGAATTCACTAATAATATCCTTACATTGGAATACAAAATGAAAACCAGGAGAAAGCAAGTAGAAATACCATTTGATAAAATAGCTAAAGCAAGAATAGCCGTAACGTTATAAAGGGGGAAAAGAAAAGTGAGCAGTCAATTGTTTGACGCTATTGATTATTTAGAAAAAGAAAAAGGGATTGACAAAGATGTACTTTTAGAAGCCTTGGAAGCTGCATTAATTTCGGCATACAAAAAGAATTTTAAATCAGCAGCCAATGTAAGGGTGGATCTTGATGAAAGTGCAGGTACTATGCGGGTATTTGCAAGAAAAACTATTGTAGAAGAAGTAGAGGATTCACAACAAGAGCTTTCAATTGATGAAGCTAAAAAGATCGATCCGAATTATGATTTGGAAGATGTTATTGAAGTTGAAGTTACACCGAAAGATTTTGGCAGAATAGCTGCTCAGGCTGCAAAGCAAGTTGTTACACAGCGAATTCGTGAAGCTGAACGTGGTGTAATATTTAGTGAATATGCCGATCGGGCTGAAGATGTAATGACAGGAATAATTCAACGTATGGACCCGCGTTTCGTCTATGTAAATTTAGGTAAAATTGAAGCGAAACTGCCAGAAGCGGAACAAATGCCTACAGAAGAATATTACGTTCATGATCGCATAAAAGTTTTTGTTACAAAGGTTGAGAACACCAGCAAGGGTCCACAAATCTATATTTCAAGATCCCATCCTGGTCTTCTAAAACGACTGTTTGAAATGGAAGTTCCTGAAATTTATGACGGAATTGTTGAAATCAAATCAGTTGCAAGAGAAGCAGGAGACCGTTCTAAAATCTCTGTTTATGCAGATGATCCGGAAATTGATCCAGTTGGTTCTTGCGTAGGTCAAAAGGGCCAGCGCGTTCAAGCGATTGTAAATGAACTTAAAGGTGAGAAAATCGATGTCGTGCAATGGTCCGAGGATCCTGTTGTATACGTTTCAAATGCGTTAAGTCCATCGAAAGTAGTTGATGTATTGGTCGATGAAGAAAATAAAGCAACAACTGTTATTGTGCCTGATTATCAATTATCCCTAGCAATTGGAAAACGGGGTCAAAATGCAAGACTTGCTGCTAAGTTAACTGGGTGGAAGATTGATATTAAAAGTGAATCAGAGGCTAGAGAAGAAGGTCTTCTGGCAGGTAATTCTGACGATGAAGAAGTCACTTATTCTGACAATGTTGATGATTTGTTTGAATAAGGAGGGTATCGATTGGTACAAAAAAGAAAAGTTCCTGAGCGGAAATGCGTTGTAACAAATGAAATGAGGCCAAAAAAAGAGTTAATTCGAATCGTCCGCAACAAAGAAGGCGAAATATTTGTCGATGAAAGTGGTAAAAAAAATGGCCGCGGTGCTTATTTGTCAAAGGAAATAGCAGTTATTGACAAGGCAGAAAAAACGGGCATATTAAATCGTCATTTAAACGGAGAAGTAGATGCGGCTATTTATCAGAAACTAAGACAAATTGTTGATGGTAAATAATATGAAGAATAATTATTTAAATATGGTTGGTTTAGCATTTCGGGCAAGAAAGTGTTCACTTGGCGAAGAAGCAATCATTAAAGATATTCAACAAAACAAAGCGAAATTGGTAATTTTGGCAAGTGACATTGGACCACAAACGAAAAAGAAGTTAACGGATAAATGCAAGACATACGAAATACCATTTGTGATAGTTGAAGATGATAGAAACGTATTATCGAATGCTATTGGAAAAACACAAAGAGTAGCTATTGCTATTTTAGATGCAGGTTTTGCTGCTAAGATTAAATCGTTACTCGGGTAAATAAATTCGGGGGTGAACGTATGAGTAAAATGCGTGTATATGAATATGCAAAACAAAACAATACGTCAAGTAAAGAAGTGATTGGTCACTTAAAATCATTAAATATAGAAGTATCAAACCATATGTCAACTATTTCAGAGGACGTAAAGGGTAAGTTAGATCAAAAATTTAATTCAAAATCAAATTCTAAAGATAGTAATAATACAAATGCTGGCAATAAAAAACCAGCAAAAGTTCAAAATAACCAGCACAAAGATAAATCAAAACTCGATAAAAACCATGCAAATAAAAAAGGTAATAAGGGATCATCGGGAAATAATGCATCCCAAAAACCGAAACAAAAGAACAATAATCATCAAAGCAATAAACAAAGGAATAAAAAAGGCAGCAACAATAGACCGGCACAATCTCAGAAGCCCATTGTGAAGGAAACTCCAAAAGAAATTAAATACAGTGGAACACTTACGGTTAGTGAATTAGCTGGTAAACTCAATAAAGAGGCATCTGAAATTATCAAAAAGCTTATGTTCTTAGGGGTTATGGCTACGAAGAACCAGGATCTTGATGATGATGCTGTTGAGCTGATTTGTGATGAATTCAATGTTACGGTGGAAAAAGAGATCATACTCGAAGATACCGATTTTGATAAATACAAACAAGACGATGAAGACAAAGATTTGGTTGAACGTCCAGCAGTTGTAACAATCATGGGGCACGTTGACCATGGTAAAACAACACTTCTAGATTCCATACGTCACACGAAAGTAACGGAAGGTGAAGCAGGTGGTATTACGCAGCATATTGGAGCCTACCAAGTTGAAAGCAATGGTAAAAAAGTCACCTTCCTTGATACACCTGGTCATGCTGCGTTTACTAGTATGCGGTCAAGAGGTGCACAGGTTACGGATATTGCTATTTTAGTTGTGGCTGCAGACGATGGTGTAATGCCACAAACTGTCGAGGCAATTAATCATGCAAAAGCTGCTGAAGTTCCGATTATTGTTGCTGTTAATAAGATGGATAAAGAAGGCGCGAATCCTGATCGTGTTATGCAGGAATTAACTGAGTATGAACTAGTTCCTGAGGATTGGGGCGGCGATACGATTTTTGTACAGCTATCCGCTGTTAAACGTGAGGGTATTGATGATTTATTAGAAATGATTTTACTTGTATCTGAAGTGGAAGAATTAAAAGCAAATCCAAACACTCAAGCTTTTGGAACTGTAATTGATGCTCAGCTGGATAAAGGGCGTGGACCTGTTGCGACATTGCTTGTTCAAAATGGTACGCTTCATGTAAGTAATTCAATTGTAGTTGGCAACACATTCGGTCGCGTACGTGCAATGGTTAATGAATTAGGTAAACGAGTGAAGGAAGCAGGCCCATCAACACCAGTTGAAATTACTGGCTTAAACGATGTGCCGCAAGCTGGTGATCAATTTTTAGTTTTCGCTGATGAGAAAAAGGCACGGCAGATTGGTGAAGCACGCCAGCAAAAACATATTCAAGAAAACCGCAGTGAACAAACGAAGGTTAGCCTAGACGATCTATTTGAGCAAATTAAACAAGGTGAAATGAAAGAAATTAATATTATTATTAAAGCAGACGTTCAAGGATCTGCTGAAGCTATGGCATCTTCATTACGTAAAATCGAGGTTGAAGGTGTAAAAATTAAAATCATCCATACTGGTGTTGGTGCAATAACAGAATCTGATATTATTTTAGCATCCGCATCAAATGCGATTGTTATTGGGTTTAATGTACGGCCAGATGCTAATGCTAAAAAAGCAGCGGAATCAGAAAAGGTAGATGTTCGTCTGCATCGTGTAATTTATAAGGTAATCGAAGAAATAGAAGCAGCCATGAAAGGGATGCTGGATCCAGAATTTGAAGAAAAAGTTATTGGGCAAGCAGAAGTACGTGAAACCTTTAAAGTATCTCGTATTGGGACAATTGCCGGAAGCTATGTTACAGATGGTAAAATTACACGTGATTCTGGGGTACGTTTGATTCGTAATGGTGTTGTACAGTTTGAAGGTGAAATTGATGCATTAAAACGTTTCAAAGATGATGTCAAAGAAGTTGCTCAAGGTTACGAATGTGGTATTACAATTTCTAACTTTAATGATATTAAAGAAGGCGATGTTATTGAAGCCTTTATTATGGAAGAAATTGAACGTAAATGATTATCACAGCAGAAGCGGAATGTATGCTCTATGAAGGACATTCATTAAAAGCCAAGCGTTCAATCATTAAGCGATTGATGGCAAAATTACGAAACGACTTCAACGTCGCAGTAACGGAATTGGATTATCATGACTTGTGGCAGAGGACAAAGATAGGGATTGTCACTATTTCAAATGATAAAGGCCATGCAGAACAAGTTATTCAAGAGGTTCTAAAGGTAGTAGATACATTTCCTGAATTGGAGCGTACTATTACTGATGTGGAGTATTTCTAGCTTTAAAATTCAATAGTGGAAAAATAGTAGGAGAAAGAGAAATTGGCACCTTGCCGATTTCCTTGCTTACAGACCATAGGAATCTAATCTTTTTATAAATGATCTGGTTCTTTAGCTTTTCTTACATGAGGTGATGATATGAGCGATTTACGTGCTAACAGAGTAGCAGAACAAATGAAGAAAGAACTTGGTGAAATTCTCACACGAAAAATTAAAGATCCAAGGGTTGGGTTTGTTACGGTTACGGATGTTGAGGTGACAGGGGATTTACAACAAGCAAAAATATTTATATCCGTGTTAGGTGATGAACAGCAAAAACATGATACGCTTGTTGGTCTTGCAAAAGCAAAAGGATTTATTCGTTCCGAAGTCGGACAGCGAATTCGTTTACGTAAGACACCCGAACTGACATTTGAATTTGATGATGCGTACGAATATGGCAACCGTATTGAAACAATTTTACGCGATTTAAACAACAAATAACCAACTTGTAAATGCTCTGGAATCTGACTCTAAGTTAATTGAGTCAGATTTTTCCTTGCATATTGTGCTAAAATTATCAAATGCATAAGCACCTGGCTTAGCACAAATTGACACGTTGACTTAGAATAATTAAGTATTATCATTCTTCGGATCCTTGACTATTGTTTCGCTGCAGGTCTTGCCCGAATACTTTCGTATATTGGAGGCTAAGAGTATGGATGGCATTTTGCCGCTATGGAAGCCAAAAGGTATGACATCGCATGATTGTGTTTTTAAAATAAGGAAATTATTAAAAACTAAGAAAGTTGGTCATACTGGTACACTTGACCCCGAAGTGGAAGGGGTTTTGCCAATTTGTATTGGACAAGCTACTAAAATAGTTCCTTTCTTAACAAATACAAAAAAAACATATATAGCTGAAGTATCACTAGGTACGGCTACAGATACGGAGGATGCATATGGGCAGGTTGTGGATCAAAAACCGGTGTCCAATCCTCCAGATCAAAAGGAGATTATCGAAGTATTAAAGTCGTTTGAGGGAGTTATTACACAGGTTCCGCCAATGTATTCTGCAGTAAAAGTTAATGGGAAAAAGCTTTATGAATATGCTAGAGCAAATCAAAAGGTAGAACGTCCGGAAAGACAAGTAACTATTTTTGAGATAAAATTAATAGGCAGGGAAACGAATAATTCATTTAAACTAAAGGTTACATGTTCAAAGGGTACATACATTAGGACATTGTGTGTTGATATTGGAGCCAGAATAGGATATCCTGCACATATGTCAGATTTAATCAGGACAGAAACTGGTTCTTTTTCGGAAAAGGACACGTATACATTTGACGAAATTGAACAGGCTATTGAATCTGAACAGCAGGATAATATACTTTTACCTATTGCAAGAGGGATTACGCAACTAGATCAGTTAACAGTAAATGAGGAAATTATGCGAAAAGTGCTGAATGGGCAAAAGCTGGCTAAACCCGATAAAAGGTTATCAACAGACCCGTTTGCTGTCATGTATGATAATCATGTATTAGCAATCTATCAAACACATCCTGAAAAGGACGATCAGATTAAGCCTGTTCGTGTTTTTCAAGTAGATAAGAAAAAAGTGTAGGTGATTAAACGTGCGAACGATTGAATTAACATACCCCCATACTTTAGTTTTGGAGGAACTTCCCAAAACAGTTGCAGCTATTGGCTTTTTTGATGGTATACATAAAGGACATCAAAAGGTAATTCAAACAGCTGTTGATGAGGCGGTGAACAAGAATATGGAAAGTGCGGTAATCACATTCCATCCGCATCCATCAGTTGTTTTAAAAAAAGATGTTCGGCATGTAAAGTACATTACACCATTAAGAGAAAAACAGGAAATTTTGCAGCAAATGCATGTTGACCGTTTGTACATTATTAATTTTAATCAGGAATTATCTAAATTATCTCCACAGGATTTTATTGACCATTTTATTATTGGATTAAATATTCGTCATCTGGTAGCAGGGTTCGATTATTCGTATGGTCATAAAGGGAAAGGGAATATGGAAGTAATTGAAGAACACGCAAAAGGGGCGTTTACTTATTCTGTAATCGACAAGGTGGAATTAGACGATGAAAAAGTAAGTTCTACTAAGATTAGAGAGCTGCTTAAAAAAGGTGAAATTGAAGCAGTAAATAGCTTATTAGATAGACCGCTTTCTATATACGGTATTGTAGTTGATGGAGATAAACGCGGAAGAACAATAGGATACCCAACAGCTAATTTGCGTATTGATCCAGACGCATTATTGCCTAAAATTGGTGTCTATGCTGTCAAGGTTTTCTACAAAAATGAAGTATATGAAGGGATGGCCAATTTAGGGGTTAATCCTACTTTTAAAGCTGATGTCGCAGAGCCTTCCATAGAAGTTAATATTTTTGATTATAATAATGATTTGTATGGGGAAGAACTTAAGCTTGAATGGCACAAATACATTCGTGATGAAAAGAAATTTAACAGTGTGGAAGCACTCGTTGAAGAAATTGGTAATGATGAAGAAATAATCCGTCGTTATTTTTCAAGCTGATGAAGGGTAATTATAATCGGTAAATACATTTTTACTATTATTTATACTTGCATTTTATGCTGAAAAGTTGTATTCTTAACAACGTAAAACCTTCGCTTGGCAAATCGAAACTCCGACGTTTGCTAGGGGAATGGGGATATGAACAAAAAATAGGAGGTGAACAGGATGGCAATCACAAAAGAACGTAAAAATGAACTTATTAATGAATATAAAGTTCATGATAACGACACTGGTTCTCCAGAGGTACAAATCGCTGTCCTTACAGAGGAAATTACAACTCTTAACGAGCATTTACGTGTTCATAAAAAGGACCATCATTCACGTCGAGGTCTTTTGAAAATGGTTGGTAAACGTCGTAATTTACTAAACTACTTGCGTAACAAAGACGTTACACGTTATCGTGATCTAATAAAAAAACTTGGCTTACGTAGATAACCATGAAAAAGCGGGAGTAATCCCGCTTTTTTTATACGTATAAATGAATTATGCAATACAATTAATTGTGCGGGTGGTCTGTTTTAAAAAGCTAATTGCTAAGTTAAAAACTTTGGTTTAAATTATGCTTGCATTTCTCGCTGGCATAATCAGCTAATGCCAATACACTCTGCTTTTGAGTTTTTTAATACATAAAATTTACATTTCAGCCTATTAACTATAAAATGGGAGATAGAATGTTATTGAAAGGAGTACTACTACTAATGGCAGATGAAAAACAAATTTTCTCCACGCAAATCGCCGGTAAAAAGTTTATTGTCGAAATTGGAGAGCTAGCTAAACAGGCCAATGGTGCCTGTATGATACGATATGGAGATACATCCGTACTGTCCGTTGCGACGGCATCAAAGGAACCAAAGGATTTACCGTTCTTCCCGTTAACCGTAAATTATGAAGAACGATTATACGCTGTTGGAAAGATTCCAGGAGGGTTCATTAAACGAGAAGGACGTCCAAGTGAAAAAGCGATTCTTGCTTCCCGTTTAATTGATAGACCGATTCGTCCTCTTTTTCCGGATGGCTTCCGCAATGAAGTTCAGGTAATCAGTACTGTTATGAGTGTTGATCAGGATTGTTCTACAGAAATTGCTGCAATGATTGGTTCATCCATCGCATTAAGCGTTTCTGATATTCCATTTGAAGAACCTATTGCCGGGGTGCATGTTGGACGAGTTGACGGTGAGTTCATTATTAATCCAACAGTAGATCAAGAAGAAAAAAGTGATATTGATCTAACTGTTGCAGGAACCAAAGATGCAATCAATATGGTAGAAGCTGGAGCACAGGAAGTACCCGAAGAAGTCATGCTGGAAGCGATCATGTTTGGTCATCAGGAAATTGCACGTTTGGTAGCATTTCAAGAGGAAATTGTCTCAGCGATTGGTGTTACAAAATCAGAAGTCACATTATTTGAGTTAGATCAGGATTTATCATCAAAGGTTGAGGCACAAGCAAAGGAAAAATTATTAGCTGCAATTCAGGTAAAAGAAAAGCATGCCAGAGAGGATGCTATAAGCGAGGTTAAAGCTGAAATAATTGCCTTATATGAGGATCAGGAAGATGATGATGCAATAAAACAGGTCAAATCAATTTTAGATAAAATGGTGAAAGAAGAAGTTCGCCGTTTAATAACGAAGGAAAAAGTACGCCCAGACGGCCGTAAAATTGATGAGATTCGTCCATTATCATCGCGTATCGGCGTGCTTCCGCGGACACATGGATCGGGTTTATTTACACGAGGACAAACGCAAGCACTAAGCATATGTACATTAGGGGCATTAGGCGATGTACAAATATTGGACGGATTAGACTTAGAAGAGTCAAAACGTTTTATGCATCATTATAATTTTCCGCAGTATAGTGTAGGTGAAACTGGGCCGATTCGTGGACCCGGGCGCCGTGAAATTGGTCATGGTGCATTGGGAGAACGTGCACTTGAAAAAGTTGTACCATCTGACAAGGTATTCCCGTATACTATTCGTTTAGTATCAGAAGTATTAGAATCAAATGGCTCTACATCTCAGGCAAGTATCTGTGCAAGCACACTAGCAATGATGGATGCAGGTGTACCAATTAAAGCACCAGTAGCCGGTATTGCGATGGGGCTTGTGAAATCTGGGGAAGATTATACTATCTTAACGGATATTCAGGGTATGGAAGATGCACTTGGTGATATGGACTTTAAAGTTGCAGGAACAGCTGAAGGAGTTACCGCACTGCAAATGGATATTAAAATTAACGGCTTATCTAGAGAAATCTTGTCTGAAGCATTAACACAGGCTAAAAAGGGCCGTATGCAAATTCTGGATTCAATGCTTGCAACAATAAAGGAACCTAAAACTGAGTTATCACAATATGCACCAAAAATCTTAACAATGAAGATTAATCCTGATAAGATCCGCGATGTAATTGGACCAAGTGGTAAGCAAATTAATCAGATTATTGACGAAACCGGTGTGAAAATTGACATCGAACAAGATGGCAGTGTATTTATTTCTTCAACGGACGCTGCAATGAACGAAAAGGCTAAGCAAATTATTGAAGACCTTGTTCGTGAAGTTGAAGTTGGTCAGATGTATTTGGGAACTGTTAAGCGAATCGAAAAATTTGGCGCGTTCGTCGAATTGTTTAAAGGTAAAGATGGATTGGTTCACATTTCTGAATTGGCCGAGGAACGAACAAATAAAGTAGAAGATGTTGTTTCAATCGGTGATCAAATAATGGTAAAAGTAAAAGAAATTGATCATCAGGGCAGGGTAAACCTTTCACGTAAGGCAGTATTGAAGGAACAAAAGGAGAAAAACGAAAAATCTAGGTCTTAATTATAAAGGATACAAGAAACAAGAAGCTGGAAAACCAGTTTCTTTTTTTATTGGAAAAATAGCTGATTCTAAAGCTTCTTTCCCGACACTAGTTTCTAATCATTAACACATGGTTAAGCCGAAGCTTTTCTTAGCATATCTTGTCCTCAATCCTCATATAAGTGAATGAGGAGGGATATGTATGTACCGTTATCGTATTGTACATGTTATAGTGTTTATAATTATTGTTGCAATATCGTTTAATATTGATTACAATCCATTTGTTGTAAACGATGCAGAAACATTTTCTAACAAGATTGAAATTGTCAGTAAACATGAAGATTCTCTATATAAACAAATTAAGCAAAAAAGTCCTGAGTTTGCAGAGGCTCCTCAAAATGCAGTAATTGACAGGGTTTGGAAAAAAACTCCTGGACGAAATGGAATAAAAGTAAATGTTGACAAATCTTATCAACAAATGAAGGAAAATGGAGTATTTGATAAAACATTACTAGTATATGACCAGGTTCCGCCAGAAATTACTATGGAGGAGCTGCCACCTGCACCGATATATCGCGGACACCCGGAAAAACAAATGGTTGCTCTTTTAATCAATGTTTCCTGGGGCACGGAATATATCCCAAGTATTTTAGAAACATTGAAGAAACAGGAGGTAAAAGCAACGTTTTTTATTGAAGGCAAATGGGCTAAAAATAACGCTGATTTGGTTAAAATGATAAAGGAACAAGGGCATACTATTGGAAATCATGCATATAATCATCCCGCAATGGAACGATTATCAAGTGTGGAAATAAGAGAACAAATTGCGCAAACGAATGAAATATTACAAGCGATTACCGGTGAAACTCCTAAATGGTTTGCTCCGCCAAGTGGAGGCTTTAACGACCAGGTAATTAAAATAGCTGATGAATTGAATATGAAGACGATTCTCTGGAGTGTCGACACAATTGATTGGAAGAATCCATCTGTTTCTGTTATGATGAACCGAGTAATGGGAAAAATTCACCCAGGAGCTATGGTTTTAATGCACCCGACAGATACAATTGCTCAAGGATTAAAACCATTAATTCAAAATATAAAAGAAAAAGGCTACAGAATAGGGGCGGTTGGAAATCTGCTCAATGAGGAAAGATAGTATTGGATCTTTAGAAAGAGTCAAATATTTAGATTCTTTATTAAAATTATTTAAGGTTATTTGGGAGGACAACTAATTGATTGAAAAGCATACAAGTAAAAATGGACTTAGAATTGTATTAGAAACTATACCAGCAGTAAGATCGGTTACAGTTGGAATATGGGTCTTAACCGGATCACGTAATGAGACAGAGCGTAATAATGGGATTTCGCATTTTATTGAGCATATGTTTTTTAAAGGTACGAATTCACGTTCCGCAAAAGAAATCGCGGAAGCATTTGATGCAATTGGCGGTCAAGTCAATGCATTTACCTCTAAAGAATACACTTGCTTTTATGCAAAAGTGCTTGACACTCATAAAGACTTAGCTTTAGATATTTTGGCAGACATGTTTTTTAATTCATCATTTGATGAAGAGGAAATGGAACGGGAGAAAAAAGTGGTATTGGAAGAAATAAAGATGTATGACGATACACCTGATGACATTGTTCATGATTTGTTAGCACGGGCTGCATATGGTGAACACCCTTTAGGCTATCCAATCTTAGGTACCGAGGAACACTTAAAAAGCTTTAAGCCAGATACACTGCGTAACTATATTTCTGAACGCTACACACCAGAAAATGTTGTTGTATCGGTTGCTGGTAATGTTGATCATACATTTATTAATAAGATCGAATCGTATTTTGGCACGTATGGATCGAAAAATCAGCTTTCGGAAATTATTAAACCTGCTTTCTTGGCAAATAATATTGAAAGAAATAAAGATACAGAACAAGCTCATTTATGTTTAGGGTATGAGGGACTGCCTGTTGGTGATGATTACACATACAGCTTAGTCATTATGAATAACGTTTTAGGTGGAAGCATGAGTTCAAGATTGTTTCAGGACGTAAGAGAGAGCAAGGGTCTTGCTTATTCCGTTTTTTCTTATCACTCTTCGTTTTTGGATAATGGTTTATTAACGATTTATGCTGGAACTGGAAAGGATCAATTGCCGTTGTTACAGGATACGATAAAACAGACAGTAGATACGTTAATTAAAGATGGGCTTAGTGATAAGGAACTCATTAACAGTAAGGAGCAGTTTAAAGGTAACCTAATGCTTAGCTTAGAAAGTACGAGCAGTCGCATGAGCCGTAATGGGAAAAATGAATTATTACTAAAGCGACATCGTACATTAGACGAGATGATTCAGGAAATTGATGCTGTAAATCATGATTCAATAAAATCCGTTATTCAGTCTATTTTTAAACAGCCTGCTTCTAAAGCATTGATCGCACCAAAGGCTGAGGCTTAAATACTTCGCGAATTCTGTAAATAACCTATGTTTCCAACATAGGTTATTTTTTTATACATATACATGTATTAAAAGAATTTACTTTTGATACACAATTGACGTAAACTGCGACGTAAATTTTGCATTTTACGTTGCTCATTGACCCCACAGCCCGTATACACTACGCTTTCCGTGGGCGGCTGATGAGCCTCCTCACGCTGACGCGCTCCGGGGTCTCACCGATGCCTCATCTCCCACAGGAGTCTCCGTGTATACGGGCTGCTAGCAGGTATGAATATGCTTTTTTATTTCCTCATCCCTATAAACGTATGAAGTTATAAAATATCACATTAGTGTATTTCCGAAACGGTAGTCTAAGCATTTCATTACGTCGCAGTTTACGGAAACTTCGAAAATCTAAAAGCAATGTAATTTACAAAGGTGATGAAACGGAGGGATAGGTTATGCGCTATAAGGATATTAGCGGGAAAGAAATTGTTGATGTTTCGCAGGGGGCCAGATTAGGGGTATTGGGGCAAACAGATTTAGAAATAAACGAAAAGACCGGTCAGATTGAATCTTTTATTATTCCAAATTATAAATGGTTTGGTTTAAAAAAAGAAGGAGATGAAACAAAAATTCGCTGGAAAGCAATTAAGAAAATAGGTGAAGACATGATTATGATAGAAGTTGATTAATAAATCGCATAAACAACAAGCTAGTATCGATTACATTGATACTAGCTTTTTTTCATTTTCAGCAAAAGTACCAATCACTAACACCTACTTAACACATAAGCTATAAAGAAATGACTTTAAAACAGATGTTCATAAGTGTGTATCAATTTGGTGAGGGGTGTTTTACTATAATGAGTCGATTAATAGCTGTATTAGGCGGTGATGGACGATATTTAGAGTTAATAAGACAGCTAAAAGAACTTCCTAATACAACAATTTTTTTAGTAGGATTTGATAAATTAGAGCAAGGATTTACAGGATTAAAACAAGTCGATTTCAATGAGTTGGAGCCAGAAAAATTAGACGCAGTAGTATTCCCGATAACAGGAACTGATCAAAATGGTATTGTTAAAACTGTTTTTTCAGATCAGCATATTAAAATGGAAAAGGAATGGTTTGGCAAATTAAAAAAATCAACACTTATTTTTACTGGTATAACAAGTGATTACTTAACCTCTGTAACGAGTAAAATGAATCTTTCATTAATTCCATTGTTTGATCGCGATGATGTTGCAATTTATAATTCGATTCCAACAGCAGAGGGAACAATTATGATGGCCATTGAACATACGGATTATACCATCCACTCATCACGGGTAATTGTCGCAGGATTCGGCAGGGTTGGGAATACAGTGGCGAATAAATTTTCTGCACTGGGAGCAAAAGTTTCTGTTTGCGCAAGAAGTATAAGGGATTTAGCAAGAATTACAGAAATGGGTTTAACCGCAATACCTTTAGATAATTTACATGACCATACAAATAATTGTGATTTATTAATTAATACTATTCCAGCACGTGTTATAACAGAAAAGTCTATTCAGCAGCTCCCATCACATGCTTTGATAATTGATTTAGCTTCAAAACCTGGAGGAACTGATTTTGATTATGCGGACCGACGTGGTATAAAAGCAATCCTTGCACGTAGTCTGCCCGGAATTGTTGCACCAAAGACATCTGGAAAAATACTTGCAGATGTTATAAAGCAATTTTTATTAGATGAAAAGGAGAATGCAGAATGAATCTTGAAGGGAAGCGAATTGGATTTGGGTTAACGGGATCACATTGTACGTATGATCAAGTTTTTCCAGAGCTTCAGCGCTTGGTAGATGCAAAGGCAGACGTAGTTCCGATTGTTACGTACACTGTAAAAAATATTGATACAAAATTTGGCAAGGCAGAGGATCATATCAAAAAAATAGAAACGATTACTGGGAAACGTGTTATTTCTACAATGCCGGAAGCAGAACCATTAGGGCCTAAATATCCTTTAGATTGTATGGTGATAGCCCCGTTAACAGGGAATTCGATGAGTAAACTTGCTAACGCTTTAACGGATTCTCCAGTTTTGATGGCCGCAAAAGCGACAATGCGGAATCAAAGCCCAGTAGTTTTAGGAATTTCCACTAATGATGCCCTTGGTTTAAACGGTGTAAATTTAATGCGGCTAATGGCAAGCAAATTTATTTATTTTATTCCATACGGACAGGATGATCCTTTTAAGAAACCTAACTCTTTAGTTGCAAAAATGGATCACTTGCTTGATACGGTAGAATCTGCTTTGGAAAACAAACAAATTCAACCAGTTATTGTTCCGTTTAAGGACTAATATATGATACACTAATTATTAATTTTATAAATATTGCAAACTAGGGAAGGGAGTCATATCAATGACAAAGAAAACAGCATATAATATAGCAGTAGTAGGTGCAACAGGTGCAGTTGGCCAAAAAATCGTTCAAATTTTAGAAGCTAAAAAGTTTCCGGTAAATACATTGAAGCTTTTATCTTCAGAACGGTCAGCGGGTAAAAAACTCCTTTTCAATAATAAAGAAATTATAGTGGAAAAGGCCACAGCTGAAAGTTTTGCTGGGATAGACATAGCATTATTCTCAGCGGGAGGGTCCGTTTCCAAAGCTTTAGCTCCAAAGGCAGTGGAGCATGGGGCAGTAGTCATCGATAACACCAGTGCATACCGTATGGATGAAAATGTTCCACTTGTAGTCCCTGAGGTAAATGAATCAGACATTAAAGCACATAACGGAATTATTGCTAATCCTAATTGTTCTACTATTCAAATGGTTGCTGCGTTAAAGCCGCTCCAAAAAGCCTTTGGTTTATCACGGATTATTGTATCCACCTATCAGGCTGTTTCCGGTGCCGGGAATCAGGCATGTAAAGAATTGGAAAACCAAGTAAAGCAATTTTTGGATAATCAGGATTTAACAGCAGAGCTGCTGCCTGTTAAAGGGGATAAAAAACACTATCCGATTGCATTTAATGCTCTACCGCAAATTGATGTCTTCCAAGATAATGGATATACGTTTGAAGAAATGAAAATGATTAATGAAACGAAAAAAATTATGCATTCTAAAGAATTAGCAATAGCAGCAACATGTGTAAGATTACCTTTTTTCACATCACATGCGGAAAGCGTATATGTAGAATTAGAGAGGGATAATGTTGATGTTAAGGATTTATGGGGTGTATTGACGAATGCTGAGGGTATCGTGCTTGAAGACGATCCAAGCACCCAAACATACCCAACGCCTTTAAGTGCCGCAAATAAAGAAGAAGTATTTGTCGGCAGGGTACGAAAGGATATTGACAACCCAAATGGATTCCATTTGTGGATTGTTTCCGATAATTTATTGAAGGGAGCTGCGTGGAATACGGTACAGATTGCCGAACGTTTAATTGAAAACGATTGGCTTTAAAAAAGGTGTTTCAGATATTAAGGCAGAGGTGTAACAATGCAGATTTTAATTCAAAAATTTGGAGGAACTTCTGTACAATCAGAAGAAAATCGGAACCATGTTATAAAACATATAAAACTTGCTTTACAGAAAAACTATAAACTAGTTGTCGTAGTATCTGCATTAGGAAGAAAACCTGATCCATATGCTACTGATACATTATTGGATTTGGTTGGCTATCCTGAATGCCACAATTCCAAACGGGAACTGGATTTATTGATGTCTTGCGGAGAAACGATAGCATCAGTTGTATTATCAAATGAGTTACGCAAGCAGCATATTGCTGCAACAGCAATAACAGGTGCACATGCTGGTATTGTTACAACCGGGGATTATAATCAAGCCAAAATTAAAGTAGTCAATCAAAGAAGAATACAACAGGAATTTAATGAGCATGATGTAGTTGTTGTAGCTGGTTTTCAAGGTCAAACAGAAACTGGCGAGATAACTACAATTGGCCGGGGCGGGAGTGATACAACTGCTTCTGCTTTGGGTGCTGCCTTACATGCAGAACGAATTGAAATATTCACTGATGTTGCTGGAATTATGACAGCGGACCCGCGGGTTGTAAAAACTGCTCGTCCCTTAGATATAGTAACATACACAGAAATATGCAACTTAGCTTACCAAGGAGCTAAAGTTATTCACCCGAGGGCAGTCGAAATTGCTATGCAGGCAAAAATTCCTATTAGGGTCAGATCTACTTATTCAGAGGATCAAGGTACACTCGTAACAACATCCAAAATGCAGGAGGTTGGAATGGATGTAGCGGATAGACTGATTACCGGAATAGCGCATATGTCATCTATTACTCAAATTAGGGTTCACACAAAGGCGGAGGCACATAGGCTGCACGAAGTATTCAAAGCCATGGCAGAAGCGGGAATTTCGGTTGATTTTATCAATATTTCACCGACAGGAGTTATCTATACAGTTCCAGATGTGTTTACCGAAAAAGCCGTCAACATATTGAAAAATATAGGATTTCATCCGGAGATAACCGAAAAATGTGCAAAAGTATCTGCAGTTGGAGCGGGGATGACTGGAATTCCGGGAGTCGCATCTAAAATTGTTCAATCATTAACCGCTTGTGGAGTACAAATTCTTCAATCCGCCGATAGCCATACTACGATTTGGGTATTAATCTATGAGAAAGATCTGAAAAAAGCAGTAAATGCCCTTCATGATGCTTTCGATTTAAGTATAATGGAAAAAATTTAGCACGTTCATTGCACCTAAGAATGAAAGGGGATCAACATGAACTTTGGTAATGTGCTAACAGCAATGGTTACACCGTTTGATGACCAAGGGAATATTGATTATAAACAAACTGAAATTTTAATTGAATACTTGCTTAACAATGGGACAGAGGGATTAGTAGTGGCCGGAACTACAGGTGAGTCACCTGCATTAACAACCGAAGAAAAAATTTCCTTATTTAAACACGTTGTTAAAGTGGTAAATAAGCGAGTACCTGTTATTGCTGGAACAGGTACTAATAACACTGTCTCGACGATCACATTAACAAAAGAAGCAGAAAAATGTGGTGTGGACGCTATAATGCTAGTTACGCCATATTATAATAAACCAAACCAACGCGGACTATATGAGCATTTTGCGGCAATAGCGAAAGAAACAACGCTTCCGATAATGCTGTATAATATACCAGGAAGATCTGCTGTAAAAATGTGTGCTGAAACAATTATAAATTTAAGCAAGATCCATAATATGGTTGCCGTAAAAGAAGCTAGCGGGGATTTGGATCAAGTTGCAGAAATAATTCAAAAAACATCTAGTAATTTTACCGTATATTCTGGTGATGATGGGATGACACTTCCAATGTTGTCAATTGGTGCAGCTGGAATCGTGTCTGTAGCATCCCACATTATTGGAAAGGAAATGCAGGAAATGGTTCAAGCATTTTGGGCAGGAGATGTAAAAGAAGCTGCTGCCCTTCATCGCAGACTTTTACCGGTTATGAAGGGACTATTTAAGTTTCCGTCACCGGCACCCGTAAAGGCAGCACTTCATATAAAAGGAATTGCAACGGGAGGTTTACGTTTACCATTAGTTGCTCTTACAAAAGATGAAGAAAATGAAATTAAAGAATTAGTTGATGGGTAGACCGAGTGATTTTCGGTCTGCTTTTCTTTTGAAACCGCATAAATTACTTGCCTTACATAAAAAATTAAAATATTTCTTTCCAGTGTGTAATTTTAAAAAAATAGTAACCTTGTCCAGCACTATCAGTAAAACCATGAACTACCTTCCTCATCCTGAACGATTGCATCACTTCTCGACCCTTTGGTTTCCTTTAGTAAAAAACCACTGATTTACACACACTTTTGGTGGTTCACACTAAATCACTCGTATCATGGCAGTCTGCACGTCCAGACTTTGCACGTACATTATTGTCATGCATGCAACACATTGTTTTCGTTCATACTATAAATAGAGAGATTAAAAAAGGAGTGTGTCCTATAATGAATGAAGATAAAACAAAAAAAGAGGATCAAAATCAGGATGAACAGTCAAACCCATCATCACTGGTACAAAAAATACAGCAGTTGGGCCAATCGAATGTTCCCCAGGCACCAGATTCAAATATTCATGTCCTCTCCATAATAGGACAGGTAGAGGGGCATGTGCAATTGCCTCCACAAAACAAAACAACAAAGTATGAACATCTGCTTCCACAACTAATCGCAATTGAACAAAACAACAAAATAGAGGGTCTTGTTATTTTGCTTAACACAGTTGGTGGAGATGTCGAGGCTGGTCTTGCTTTATCGGAAATGATTGCTTCGATATCAAAACCGACAGTTTCCATTGTTTTAGGCGGGGGACATTCCATTGGAGTTCCAATTGCCGTATCAACCGATTACTCATTTATTGTTCCAACAGCAACAATGACCATCCATCCAATAAGGTTAACCGGTTTAGTTATTGGTGTTCCGCAAACATTTGAATACCTGGATAAAATGCAGGACCGTGTGATTAATTTTGTAACACACCATTCCAATATTAAAGAAGAGAAATTTAAAGAATTGATGTTTGAAAAGGGAAACCTGACAAGGGATATTGGAACAAATGTTGTAGGTGCTGATGCCGTTGAATATGGTTTGATTGATGAAGTTGGCGGAGTTACGGACGCTATGAAAAAAATAAATGAATTAATTAATGAAAATAAAGAAAAAGAAGGTCAGGTGATTCAATGATTCTTTATACACCTTTATCTGAAACAGATATATTTCCACACTCCCAGAATGAATTTTCTAACAGGCACTGTGTTAATTACCAGGGGAAGATGTTGTTTGTAGAGGAAGGAAAGGATGGAACTTATTCGCTGCTGCAATTATTATCAACTGATCCACAGGATTTTTTAGATGAAAAGTATACACCAGGCACCAAAATTCGTTAAACTTTTTCATGAAAAGGTAATAATTAAGTTTCACTTTAACACAAGCTAATCTATGATATAATAATTATGGAAGTTTTTGTTTAGAGACGTAACCCTTGCCAGTAAATTGGCAGGGGTTTCTAAATTCAAAATTCATCTATTTCGTTTAATAGAGGTGAAAAAGTGTGGCAAAAAAAAGAAAGAAAAGAAAAAAACAACTAAAAAAACAAGTTAAATATGAATTACTAGGCTTACTATTTATTTTTCTAGCTATTTTTGGCAGTGGTGCTGGAGCAATCAGTGAAGGAGCAATCCCGAATGGACTTGAAAATATTTTTCGTTTCTTTTTGGGAATCTGGTATTTTATTGCATCAATCTTTTTGCTGATAACCGGGGTTATACTTATGGTAAAAAGGCGTTATCCGGACTTTGCACACAAAAAAATGATCGGATTCTATATTATTCTATCAGGAAGTTTACTATTAACACATATTCAAACATTTGAACGTCTATTGCTTTTAACTGAAGACACATCGATTCTTAAAGCAACCTGGGATAACTTTTTCTCCTATATAAATGGTCAGGGTACTGCCATGCAAACTGGCGGTGGTCTAATTGGTGCCATTTTATTTGCCTTTTGTTACTACCTGTTTTCTGCAGTGGGTGCAAAGATTGTTGCTGTATTTTCGATTTTAATAGGTATTATTTTTATGACTGATTTTTCCATTGGTGACTTTTTCTCAAAAATCACGAAAAAAATAACAGAAATACTGAAAAAATATAAAAGCAAATTCAAAAATTTACGTGAAAAGAAAGCTATATCGGATGATCTTGATACATTAGAAACAAAATCAGCAGATGATGAGATTGCACAGGATGAACCAGTTATACAGGATTTTACCGATGTGGCATATTCGTTTGAGAACCCGAAACATGATGATCTGAAATCAGAAGATACGAATCAAGTTGATGATGAAACCGATGAGGTGGACATCGCAAATTCAATGCCAATGACGGAAACTGAGAATTATGAATATGAACTGCCTTCACCTAGTTTACTAGCTGAGCCAGCATATAATTCACAGCAGCATGAAAAATCACATATTCAGGCAACAGTACGTAAGCTGGAAAGGACATTTAACAGTTTCGGTGTAAAAGCAAGAGTGACAAAAGTTCATGTTGGACCAGCTGTAACGAAATATGAAGTATACCCAGAGGCGGGTGTTAAGGTAAGTAAAATAGTTAGTTTGCACGATGATTTAGCCCTTGCGTTAGCTGCAAAGGATATTCGTATCGAAGCACCAATTCCAGGCAAGTCAGCGGTTGGAATTGAAGTTCCTAATCAGGAAGTGGCAATGGTATCGCTGCGTGAGGTGCTTGATACATCGATGAAACAAACTTCTAAACTACTATTCGCATTAGGAAGAGATATTTCGGGTGATGCCGTAGTTGCTGAATTAAATAAGATGCCCCATATATTGATCGCTGGTGCAACTGGCAGCGGAAAGAGTGTCTGTGTCAACGGTATTATTACAACGATATTGATGCGTGCTAAGCCACATGAAGTGAAAATGATGATGATTGATCCGAAGAAAGTTGAGCTGAATGTGTATAACGGCATTCCTCATCTGCTGGCTCCTGTTGTAACCGATCCTAAAAAAGCATCAAGAGCACTGAAAAAAGTAGTAGCTGAAATGGAGCGGCGCTATGACCTCTTTTCGGATACTGGGACGAGAAATATTGAAGGCTATAATGAATATATAAGAAAATATAATCTTACTGCTGAAGATCAACAGCCCAATCTGCCATATGTCGTTGTTTTAGTAGACGAATTAGCTGATTTAATGATGGTTGCATCAAACGATGTAGAAGATTCAATAACAAGACTTGCTCAAATGGCAAGGGCGGCAGGGATTCATTTGATAATCGCAACACAGCGTCCATCTGTAGATGTTATTACAGGGGTGATCAAAGCGAATATTCCATCACGCATAGCATTTAGTGTATCATCTCAAACGGATTCCAGAACCATTTTGGATTCGGGCGGTGCTGAGAAATTACTTGGACGAGGCGATATGCTGTTTATGCCTGTTGGTGCTTCAAAACCAACAAGGGTTCAAGGTGCATTTCTATCAGATGAAGAAGTGGAAAGAGTTGTCGATCATTGTATTGACCAGCAAAAAGCAAGCTATCAGGAAGAGATGATCCCCGAGGATACAGCAGAAGCAGTATCAGAAGTTGATGATGAATTATACGACGATGCAGTTCAGCTAATTACTGAAATGCAGAGTGCAAGTGTATCCATGCTCCAAAGAAGGTTCCGTATTGGATATACACGGGCAGCCAGGTTAATCGATGCAATGGAAGACAGAGGGGTAGTCGGTCCTTATGAGGGAAGTAAACCTAGAACGGTTTTGATTTCCCAATCCGAGGAGAAAACTTCTTAATTATTTCCAATACTAGCAAATTCACAGACAGTGTCTTCCTATAGATGGATGCTGTCTTTTTCTATGTTATTATATATATATTTGCTCACAATTTAAGAGAATTTATAATTTTTTTGAGAAATTTGTCCTATAACGGTTTATTTCCTTTCATAAAAATGATATATTTATTTCGGACATTACAGTCATACGTCAGATGTCAGATCTCTTGCTCGATTATTTAGAAAATTAGCTTAACCTAAGGCTTTTATAGTATATTTTATTTTTACCTGTAGGAGGGCATCATGTCGATCAAATTAGATTCACGTCATTTATATTTACAAGTCATTGATGAAATTAAGCGTGATATTGAAAGCGGTATCTACAAAGAAAAGCAAAAGCTTCCTTCTGAATTTCAATTGTCCAAGCAATTGGGGGTATCACGTGCGACATTACGGGAAGCACTAAGAATTCTAGAAGAAGAGAATGTTGTAACGAGACGACATGGTGTTGGAACGTTTGTTAATCCAAAACCGATATTTTCTTCAGGTATTGAACAACTGAACAGTGTAACAAATATGATCAAACAATCTGGAAAAACACCTGGATCTGAATATCTGTCAACAGAATTTATTGAACCGACAGAGGAAGACCGCAAGAGATTTTCGCCAAAAGGAATTAAAACGCTGGCAAAGATTGAGCGTGTTCGTACTGCAAACAATGAGCCGGTAGTGTTTTGCATTGATAAGGTTCCAGAAGGATTAATCCCATTAGAACATGTACATAAGGAAGATTCATTATTTCAGTTAATGGAAAATCATACCGGAAAACGAATTGCTTATGCTGTTACATTTATTGAACCAATAAGCTATCATGACCGAATTTATGACATTTTAGGCTGCGAACCCGAGCAATCATTATTATTGCTTAAACAAATGCATTATACCTCGGGGGATGAACCTGTCTTATATTCGGCAAATTATTTCAGATCCGATATGTTTAGCTTCCACGTTTTACGCAAACGTATGTAAGGGATTTCAATTTTTACATGTCAATGTGAATGAATTTTCAAGAGATTTATAGAAACATTTAGGGAGGTGGTCATGGACTAACGAACTGCTTGGGTAAGGTCATTTTTCTAATTTATACAATTTAAAAATAGGGGGTTTTTTGATTGAAGAATCGTAAATTTTTATTACTATTTGCATTACTATTAAGCCTGGGAATGGTATTGGCTGCTTGCGGTAATTCAGGTGATGAAAGCAGCAATGAGAAAGAAAATTCAGGAGACGATGCTAGCGGAGAAGAAGCTTCATCAGACTTTAGTGCTGCGATGGTTACTGATGTCGGTGGTGTTGATGATAAGTCATTTAACCAATCTGCATGGGAAGGCCTGCAAGCATGGGGTGAAGAGCATAGCCTAACAAAAGGAAATGGTTTTGATTACGCACAATCTGATGACAAATCACAATATATGCCCAACTTGACACGTCTTGTAAAACAAAAATACAATCTGATTTTTGGTATTGGTTTTAAACTAAAAGAAGATATTACAAAAGTTGCAAAACAATATCCAGATACACATTTTGCAATTGTTGATGATGTTGTTGAACAGCCAAACGTTGCAAGTATTACATTTAAAGAACACCAAGGGTCATTCTTAGTTGGTGTGGCAGCTGCAAAGAAAACACAGTCTAATAAGGTTGGATTTGTAGGGGGCGTTGATTCGCCATTAATTAATAAATTCGAAGCTGGTTTTAGAGCTGGTGTGAAATCGGTAAATCCCGATATTGAAGTGGAAGTACAATATGCTGAATCTTTTGGAGCAGCTGACAAAGGAAAACTAATTGCTTCAAACATGTATAACAATGGAATTGACGTAATATATCATGCTTCAGGTGCAACAGGAAATGGTGTATTCGCACAAGCTAAAGACATCAAACAAAACAACCCTGATAAAGATGTATGGGTAATTGGTGTTGACCGTGACCAATATGAAGAGGGACAGATTGATGATTACAATGTCACGTTAACTTCAATGGTTAAACGTGTAGATATCGCAGTTCAAGACCTTGCTAACAAATCAATGAATGGTGAATTTCCTGGCGGTGAAGTTCTGGAATACGGATTAGAAGATGATGCTGTAAGTGTAGCGATGACAAACGAAGAAGCTATGACTGATGATATTGTTAAAGCCGTAGAAGAATGGAAAGAAAAAATAGTAAATGGCGAGGTTGAAGTACCGAAAACTCGTGATGAACTAAAAGCATTTATTGAAGCATTGTAATTATTTGAAAAGGGCTGGATTAACCAGCCTTTTTCAACCTAATTAATCAGGAAAATCTTTAAATGAAAAGTATAACTTATTTCCGGCCTTTTCATTTGGTGGTTTTTTTGTGCCAGTAATATTTATTAAGAGGGGTGAACAGTAGTGGACTACGTAATTGAAATGCTTAATATACGTAAAGAATTTCCGGGCATAGTTGCAAACGATAATATAACCGTACAAGTGCAAAAAGGTGAAATACATGCATTATTAGGAGAGAATGGTGCTGGAAAGTCAACTTTAATGAATGTACTGTTTGGTTTGTACCAGCCGGAAAAAGGTGAAATTAAAGTTAAAGGAAAAAAAGTAAATATTACCAATCCAAACATTGCGAATGATTTGGGAATAGGTATGGTTCATCAGCATTTTATGCTAGTAGAACCTTTCACAGTTACACAAAACATTATTTTGGGCAATGAACCGAAAAAGAAAAGCGGAAAAATTGATATTAAAAAAGCGGAACAAGAAATTCAGGAACTTTCAGACCGCTATGGCTTGAAGGTAGATCCCACAGCGAAAATCAGTGATATTTCAGTAGGCATGCAGCAGCGTGTTGAAATTTTGAAAACGCTATATCGCGGTGCTGATGTGCTGATTTTTGATGAACCAACTGCCGTGCTTACTCCACAAGAAATTAAAGATTTAATAGAGATTATGCGTTCATTAATAAAGGAAGGCAAATCCATTATATTAATTACACATAAGCTAAAAGAGATTATGGAAGTGTGTGACCGTTGTACCGTCATACGAAAGGGTAAAGGAATCAAAACATTAGATGTCAAGAATACAAATGTCACCGAACTTGCCTCATTGATGGTTGGTCGTGAGATTAGCTTTAAAACAGAAAAGACTGAGGCAAATCCGAAAGAGACAGTATTAAAAATTAATGATTTATTTGTTAAAGATACTAGAAAGGTAGATTTAGTTAAAGGTCTTAATCTTGAACTGCGTGCCGGTGAAATTGTTGGAATAGCAGGTATTGATGGAAATGGTCAAACGGAACTTATTGAGGCAATTACTGGCCTTCGCAAAACTGAATCCGGAACAATTATGCTTAATAATAAAGATATAACGAATATGAAACCGCGTAAAGTCACTGAAAGCGGTGTTGGACATATACCGCAGGATCGTCATAAATATGGACTTGTTCTGGATTATCCAATAGGTGAGAACATGGTTTTGCAGACATATTATCAAAAGCCTTTTTCAAAGGGAACAGTTTTGAATTATAAGGAAATTTATAAAAAGGCGAATAAATTAATTAAGGAATATGATGTTCGTACACCTAGTGAATATACAAAGGCCCGTGCTCTTTCTGGCGGTAATCAGCAAAAAGCAATTATTGGCCGTGAAGTTGATCGTTCACCGGACCTGTTAATTGCTGCACAACCAACTAGAGGATTAGATGTTGGAGCGATAGAATTTATTCATAAAAAATTAATTGAAGAACGCGATAAGGGAAAAGCAGTTCTATTAATTTCGTTTGAGTTAGATGAAATTATCGATGTAAGTGATACAATTGCTGTTATGTTTGACGGAAAGATTGTTGCAAAAGTGAAGCCGGAAGAAACAAACGAACAGGAATTGGGACTTCTCATGGCAGGTAGTAATAAGACTGAGGCAGGTGATAGGAATGGCATCAAATAAATTGTTCAATATACTTGTACCAATTATTTCTGTTTTACTAGGTTTAATTGCTGGTGCGATCATTATGCTCGTTTCAGGATATAACCCAATCGCTGGATATACGGCGTTATGGAATGGAGCATTTGGCGATTTATATTTCATGGGAGAAACCGTTAGACAAATAACACCATACATTTTAACAGGTCTTGCAGTGGCATTCGCATTTAGATCTGGTTTATTTAACATTGGTGCAGAAGGACAAGTTATAGTAGGTTGGCTTGCGGCGGTATGGGTCGGTCTTGCTGTAGATGCACCAATGATAATCCACCTGCCTTTAGCTATTATAGCTGCTGCAGCTGCGGGGGCAATCTGGGGATTTGTACCTGGTATTTTAAAGGCTAGGCTAGGTGTGCATGAAGTTATTGTAACAATCATGATGAATTATATTGCATTATATTGTACAAATGAAATCATTCGAAGTGTACTGACAGATAATATGGATTCAACTGATATTATCCCGCCTTCTGCATCATTAGCTTCAGAATGGCTGCAAGGTTTAACCTATTTTTCTCGTATGCACTATGGAATATTAATAGCATTGTTTGCTGCTGTGGTCATGTGGTTTATTATGCAGCGTACAACGATTGGATATGAGCTAAAAGCAGTTGGGTTCAATCAGCACGCTTCTAAATATGCAGGAATGAAGGTTAGTAAAAATATTATTCTATCAATGGCAATTGCTGGTGCATTTGCTGGTTTAGCTGGTGCGATGGAAGGATTGGGAACGTATGGTTCAATTTCTGTCATGTCCGGATTTACCAACTTAGGATTTGATGGGATCGCGGTAGCATTATTAGGAGCAAATACTGCCTTTGGTGTTGTGCTGGCAGCTATATTGTTTGGTGTATTAAAAGTAGGAGCAATCAATATGCCAACAGGTGCAGAGGTACCAACTGAACTTGTTGATATTATTATTGCATTAATTATTTTCTTTGTTGCATCAAGTTATATTATTAGATGGATTTTACTTCGCTTTAAAAAGGAGGGGAAATAAATGATAGATATATTACAATCAATCATTCCACCAGCACTTTTCTTTTCAGCACCTCTTATTTTTACAGCGTTAGGCGGGGTATTCAGTGAACGGTCTGGTGTTGTTAATATTGGTTTAGAGGGATTAATGGTGATGGGGGCATTTGTTGGCATCGTATTTAATTTAACATTTGCTGATGTATTTGGTGCATGGACACCATGGATATCAATAATTGTTGCGATGATTGTTTCTGCTATTTTTTCAATTATTCATGCAGTCGCGTCTGTATCTTTCAGGGCGGATCAAGTTGTCAGTGGTGTTGCAATCAACTTTCTGGCACTTGGCTTAGGTGTTTTCCTGACGAAGCAATGGTATGACAAAGGGCAAACCGATATGGTTACGAAACCATTTTATACTACAGATATACCATTATTGAGCAAAGTCCCGGTAATTGGTGATATATTCTTTCAAGATATCTATCTGACTTCATATTTAGCAATTGTATTGGCATTTGTTGCATGGTATATACTCTATAAAACACCATTCGGATTACGGTTACGGGCAGTTGGTGAACATCCGGCAGCAGCAGATACGAATGGTATTAATGTATACAAAATGCGTTATATAGCGGTCATCATATCTGGTGCGCTGGGCGGCTTAGGTGGATCAGTATTTGCATTGACTATCGCACTTAATTTTTCACATGCAACAATCGTAGGACAGGGTTTTATGTCGTTAGCTGCAGTAATATTCGGTAAATGGCATCCGCTCGGAGCGATGGGGGCAGCATTATTCTTTGGTTTTGCACAGAGCTTAAGTGTTATTAGTGCAGGTGTTCCATTCTTGGAGGACGTGCCGCAAGTATTCTTGCTAATCGCCCCATATGTATTGACTATCCTTGCATTAGCAGGATTTGTAGGACGTTCAGAAGCACCTAAAGCGAATGGTGTTCCATATATTAAAGGCAGCAGATAATGTATGTAAACTGACTTGATTATTAATACTTTCAAGTCAGTTTTTTAATTTCTCCCAAAATAGCTTATAATAAAAGGAATAGATATGATCAAAATTGAAATAGTAAGGAAAGGTTATTTGATTTAAATACATAGTAATGGAGGAAACGGTATGAACAAAGTTACGGAAGAGGTCTTGAATAGTAATGGTATTAATATACATATTGTACCATCAAAAAAATATAAAACCATTAATATTGTAGCTAAATTAAAAGCATCGTTACAACGTGAAACAATAACAAAAAGAGCATTGCTTCCTTATATATTGCAACAAGGTACAAAATCATATCCTAGCAGTACGGAATTACAAGTGAAATTAGATGAACTTTATGGGGCAGTGTTATCAATAAGCGGTGCCAAAAAAGGAAATAACCACATCATTACGATTCGTTTAGAAGTAGCAAATCACAAGTTTATAGCTGATCAGTCCCCATTATTTGAAGAAGCGCTGGAATTATTAAATGAAATAATTTTTCAGCCAAATACAAAGAACGGTGCTTTTGCAGAGTCTGTTGTTGGTCGTGAAAAAGAAACACTTAAGCAAAAAATCAGTGCAATACAGGATGACAAAATGAGTTATGCAAATATGCGATTGATTGATGAAATGTGCGAAGGTGAAGCATATAGTTTACATGTTCATGGATATGAAGAGGATCTTTCTTCCATAACCCCGAACAATTTATTCACCTATTATCAAACTCTAATAAACGAAGATCAATTGGACCTTTATGTATTGGGCGATTTTGAAAGTGAGACGATGAAACAGAAAATTATCAATCATTTACGACGTGATGAAGCTAGCGTTTCTTCTATCCAGGAAGATAATTTATCAAAAAAACAGGATGAACCTAAAGTTATAATGGAAAAACAATCTATACAGCAAGCAAAACTGCATTTAGGATATCGTACAAATTGTACCTATCAGGATGATGGTTACTTTGCATTACAGGTTTTCAATGGTATATTTGGCGGGTTCCCAAGTTCGAAATTATTTATAAACGTTCGTGAAAAGAATAGTCTGGCATATTACGCCGCATCACGAATTGAAAGCCATAAAGGATTATTACTTGTTTTTAGTGGTATTGCTCCAAAAGATTATGAAAAGGCGAAAGAAATTATCGAGCTTCAAATGGCTTCCATGAAGAATGGTGAATTCACCGAGGATACGATGAATGAAACGAAAGAATTAATAGTTAATCAATTGTTAGACACTATGGACCACCCGCAAGGATTAATTGAATTGTTATATCAGCAGGTAGTCGGTAATAAGAAACTTTCACCAGAACAACTAATTATGAATATTAAACAAGTAACAAAAGAGGACGTAATTGCTATTGCCGATAAGATTGACCAAGACACTGTATACCTATTGACAAACGACGGGGGTAATTCCAATGATTAAACAACCATATGCTGATATTGATGAAACGGTTTTTTCTGAGCGCTTTGATAACGGATTAACCGTATATTTGCTGCCAAAACCGGAAATGTCCAAAACGTATGGTATCTTTTCAACAAATTATGGATCCATTGATCAAACTTTTGTTCCAATAGCTGAAAATGAACAAATTACCGTCCCAGAAGGTGTTGCCCATTTCTTGGAACATAAGTTGTTTGAAAAAGAAGACAGGGATGTGTTTGCCGATTTTGGAAAACAAGGTGCTCAAGCAAATGCCTTTACCTCTTTTACAAAAACAGCCTATTTATTTACAGCGACAAATCATATTGAAAAAAATGTTGAAACGTTAATTGATTTTGTTCAAGATCCGTATTTTTCAGAACAATCGGTAGAGAAGGAAAAAGGCATTATTGCACAAGAAATTACGATGTATAATGATCAGCCTGATTGGCAGGCATTCATGGGAACAATTAAAAGTATGTTTAAAAAACACCCGGTTATGATTGACATTGCAGGGACTGTAGAATCAATTCATTCGATTACAAAAGATGATTTGTATACCTGTTATAATACTTTTTACCATCCCGAAAATATGACGTTGTTTATTGCGGGAAATTTTGATCCAGACAACATGATGAAATTAATAAAAGAGAACCAAGCAAAAAAGAATTTTGCAAAAATGGATGAAATTAAACGTGAATTTCCGGATGAACCAAAAGAAGTGGCAATGAAAGAAAATAAAATTATTATGCCTGTATCCATTCCTAAATGTACGATCGGAATTAAGGAGTCGTCTGAGAAATTGAGTGGAGAAGAATTTTTATGTAAGGACCTATTCCAAAATATGGTATTGGATCATTACTTTTCAAAAGGTGGATCATTTTATCAAGCATTATATGACGAACAGCTTATTGATGCCAGTTTTTATTTTGAGACAAATTTGGAGAAAAACTTTGGATACTCACTAATTGGAGGGAATACTTCAAAACCAGAAGAATTCACAAGCAGAATAATGGAAATGCTCCTTAGTACGAATCGTGCGGAACTTACTAACAATGAATTCGAACGTATGAAGAAAAAGAAAATTGGCCAGCTATTGAGGGCAATGAATTCACTTGAATTTATCTCAAATAAATTTATCCATTATCAAACTGTTGGGATTGAAGTATTTGAACTGATACCAGCAATACAATCGTTAACACTAGAGCAGGCAAATACTTTTCTCCGTAACTGGATTGAAGAGGAGCGGCTTTCAGTTTGTAAAATCGTAGCAGAATAAGGGGATAAAATGGGGCAAAACGTACTTATAATTGGAGCAAGCGGAGATATTGGAGCAGCAATTGCTGAGCGATTAGCTGCTGATGGGTATCATTTGCTGCTGCATTATCATTCAAATAAAAAGGCAATCGACACCTTAAGGGAAAGGTTAACTGAAGAGCGTATCTTAATGGAGCTTAAAGCAGATTTGCGTACAGAACATGGCGTGAATTTACTACTTGAAAAGCTTGTGTTGCCTGTAGATTCAATTATTTTTGCCGGTGGAAATGCCTTATATGGTTTATTTCAACAAACAAACATAATGGATATGGAGGAGATGCTTGCATTACATGTAAAAGCACCATGGGTTATTACCCGAAGTTTATTGCCGCAGCTTATCCGAAATAAGTCAGGCAATATTATCTTTATAACCTCTATATGGGGCGAAGTAGGGGCAAGTCATGAGGTTATTTATTCGTCTGTTAAGGGTGCGCAAAACAGTTTTGTAAAAGCTTTGGCAAAAGAGGTTGCACCAAGCGGTATATCAGTTAATGCAGTCAGCCCAGGATTTATTGATACAAAAATGAATGACAATATAACGGATTTGGAACGTGAGGCAGTTTTAAATGAGATACCAATGAATCGTGCAGGACTGCCAGCTGAGGTTGCGCATACAGTACGTTTTCTATTGGATGATCAGTCAAACTATATACAAGGAGAGATAATTAGGATAAATGGTGGATGGTAAATTCTTCTTTTACATGTATAAACCTGTTTGATAATCAAATACTATACATGACAAAATAAAGGAGGAGGCTATATCATGTCAGTGTTGGATAATTTCGATACTTGGAAAGATTTTTTAGCTAATAGACTGCAGCAGGCACAGCAAGAAGGTATGAGTCAGCAGACTATTTCAAATATGGCATATGAAGTTGGCGATTATCTCTCCAAACATACGGATGCAAAAAATAATGAGGAAGCAATATTAAGGGAGTTATGGAATGCAGCTTCCGAGGACGAAAGACACGCAATTGCGAATTCTATGGTTAAACTTGTGCAAGGAAAAACAAATTAACGGTTTAGTAAAGAAGCTGTCATATTTATCAGCTTCTTTATTTTTATTTGTCTGCAGAAAACCATTTAAAGCGCGAGTTGCGAATATGAATCGCGGTAATTTCAATAATTGTATGAATATAATTATGTGTAAATAGTAATGAATAGTTAATTTAGCATATTTTTCTTGGAATAACTATTTATATGAATAATCTCCTTTTCACTGAACCGAAAATCATATATTATATAGAGAGAGAGTTTAAAATTAATTCGACAGTTAAAATTATTATGGCAACTTATAAGGAGCGTATTATGGAGAAAACAGAGTGGTATCTTGAATATGAAATCCAATATAACCGACCTGGATTATTGGGTGACATCTCTTCATTACTAGGCATGTTATCCATTAATATCATTTCGATAAATGGAGTTGAGAATTCGAGACGGGGCATGCTGCTTCTTTCCAATCATGATGAACAAATTACTAGGTTAAAATCTATATTACAGACAATGGATACAATTAAAATTACGAAAATAAGGAAACCTAAATTACGCGATAAATTGGCTGTACGACACGGAAGATACATTAACAGTGATGTTGATGATCGAAAAACGTTTCGCTTTGTCCGTAATGAACTAGGTTTACTTGTAGACTTTATGGCAGAATTATATAAAAAGGAAGGCCATAAATTAATTGGAATACGCGGAATGCCGCGTGTGGGTAAGACAGAATCGATTGTTGCAGCAAGCGTGTGTGCTAATAAGCGTTGGTTGTTTGTATCAAGTACATTATTAAAGCAAACCATCCGAAGTCAATTAATTCAAGATGAATACGATAGTGATAATCTGTACATAATTGATGGAATTGTATCGACACAGAGAGCCAATGAAAAACATTGGCAATTAATTCGGGAAATTATGCAATTGCCAGCAATTAAAGTTGTCGAACATCCAGATATGTTTGTTCAATCGACCGAGTATGAATTAGATGATTTTGACTATATTATAGAGCTCCGCAGCAATGAAAATGAAGAAATCACTTACGAACCAATTGCAGAACAGCGATTTAACCAAGATAGCGGCTTTTCGGCGTTTGATTTTTAAAATGGATGGTGTTATTTATGGAAATAGGTGCAAGACTGAAAGAGGCAAGAGTTGCAAAGGATATATCTTTAGAAAGCCTACAGGAAACAACTAAAATACAAAAAAGGTATTTAATTGCAATTGAAGAAGGCAATTTTAACATTCTGCCCGGTAAATTTTATGCAAGGGCATTTATAAAAGAATATGCTACAGCAGTTGGGTTGGATCCTAATGATCTTCTCGAAGAATATAAAGAAGAGATTCCAAAAACGGAAGAAAATGATTCTGAACAATATACACGAATCCAACGTTCAAGAAAAGAAAATAATCCAGCGAAGGGTTCTGCGATTTTTTCAATTATCCCAACCATCATTGTTGTATTATTGGTTATTGGTATTATTTTTGCCGCTTGGCTTTTCTATCAAAAAACACTATCAAATGGCAGTGAAGAACCTGTAGAACAACCGGATGACAATGAAATTATTTATAATCCTGATGAAAAAGATCAACAATCAAAGGACAGTACAAACAATGAAGAATCTGCAACAGACGATACTACAGATGATGAGCAATCAGATGGAACCGAACAGGGCGAGGATGATACAGAAAACCCAGAACCTAAATTAACTGTTGTAGAGGAAGGTACGGGTAATCGTCCTGAATCAACACTTTCTTTAGAAAATGCAGGTGAGCAAGTAAAGGTAACTTTTGAATCTGATGGAGAATCATGGTTGGATGTTACAAATGAAGATGGAAAATCCTACTATTCAGGCATGGTTACTTCTGAAAATTCTCCGCTTGAAATCGATATATCAGATGAGGAGCGTGTGCGCTTCAACGTTGGGAGAGCACCTGAATTGGATATCACAATAAATGGTGTCGAGCTGGAATATCCTGTTAATCCGGAAATAGTCTCCCAATATATTTGGATCAATATTAATCAGACACCAGAACAGTAGTCATAGTAACCTAAAACCCTTCCCCTTCAATCCACTGTGGAAGGGTTTTATATCGTAAATACAGGAGGAAACGTTATGAACATACCAAATAGAATTACACTATCACGAATTTTTCTTATTCCAATTTTCATCGTGCTGCTAAGTGTTCCGTTCAATTGGGGCGACTGGCAAATCGGTGAGAACGAATTACCGATTTCCCATTTTGCAGCTGCTTTGCTATTTATCATCGCATCTGCAACTGACTGGATTGATGGTTATTACGCGAGAAAACACAATTTGGTTACAAATTTAGGAAAATTTCTTGATCCACTGGCAGACAAACTGCTTGTGTCAGCTGCGCTAATTTTATTAGTTGAGATGGGTTTAGCACCTGCATGGGTTGTAATAATTATTATCAGCCGGGAATTTGCTGTAACGGGGCTGCGCCTTGTGGCAGCTGGTGAGGGAATTGTGCTCGCTGCAAGCAAAATGGGCAAATTAAAAACAGTTACACAAATCGTTGCAATTGCTGCATTGCTATTGCATAATTTCCCGTTTTCGTATGTAAATTTTCCATTTGCAGCAATTATGCTTTATATTGCATTATTTTTCACTATTCTTTCCGGATATGATTATTTTGTTAAAAACTGGAATGTAATGAGGGATTCTAAATAATGACGCAACTAAAATCAGAAATTATTGCAGTAGGAACAGAATTATTGCTTGGTCAAATTGCTAATACGAATGCAAAATGGATCTCACAGCAATTAGCTATGCATGGAATTGATGTTTATTATCATACTGTTGTCGGTGATAATTTGCTTCGAGTACAAGATCAGTTCAATCAATCCGCTAAACGATCCGATATTATTATCGTAACAGGCGGACTTGGTCCAACCGATGATGATCTTACAAGAGAGGCGTTTCAAAACATTTCTAACGTAGAGATGGTTGAACATAAGGAATCGATGAATAAAATTGAAACTTATTTCAAAAAACAAAATCGTGGAATGACACCGAACAATAAAAAGCAGGCACGTGTTTTTGCTGGTGCCCATGTGATTGAAAACAATGTTGGAATGGCCCCGGGAATGGTTGTATCCTTCGATAATAAGACATGGATTTTTCTTCCTGGCGTTCCTAAAGAGATGAAATCAATGGTTACAAACGGTGTACTGCCCTATTTAGGAAAAATGACTGGGGATAGTAAAGTTATTAAGTCAACAATGCTTAAATTTATCGGAATCGGTGAAGCTACCCTGGAACATGAATTAAGCACGATTATTAAGCACCAGACAAATCCAACTATTGCACCACTTGCACAGGAGCAGGGAGTAGCTATTCGTCTAACTGCCAAAGCAGATACAATGGAAAAAGCGCAAGATTTAATAGAACGTACACAAAATCAAATCTTTGAAAAAGTGGGTACCTATTTCTTTGGTTTTGATGAACAAAATCTAGAGGGGAAAGTTTTCGGACTATTAAAGGAAAAAAACCTGACAATTGCTGCAGCAGAAAGCATTACAGGTGGAATGTTTACAGATAAGCTCATTGCAAATAATGGAGCATCATCTGTTTGTACAGGTGGAATTGTTTGCTATGATTCAAAAGTTAAGGAGAACGTCTTAAAAGTAGCTTCTGAAACAATTATGAATCAGGGAACAGTTAGTGAGGAATGTGCATTAGAAATGGCCGTTAATGTCCGAAAATTATTAGGATCGGATATTGGAATTAGTTTTACGGGTGTGGCGGGTCCTGATGCAACAGAAGGAAAACCTCCTGGAACAGTATATATTGCAGTTTCAATTAATCAAAATCGTGATTATGTTAAGAAGTTTATATTTCATGGAGAAAGGCAAACGATTAGGAATAAGGCGGTACAAAAAGGATATGAACTTTTGCTAAAATACGTAAAATAGCATTGTTCCCATTAAGTTTTTGCAGGAAATTCTATTTTGGATTGTGAACTTATAATGAATTTCTAGTTTTATAGAAAATAAGTTACACAAAAACGAGAACATTTATTCGATTTTTTCTTGGCAAATAATTAAAAACAAGGTATGATATAACTAGATAATTAAAGGAGGTAAGCTCGTTGAGTGATAAAAAACAGGCTTTAGATATGGCATTAAGACAAATAGAAAAACAATTTGGTAAAGGCTCAATTATGAAGTTAGGTGACCAGGAGGGACAAAAAATTGCAACGATTCCAAGTGGTTCTTTAGCATTGGATGTTGCATTAGGCATTGGTGGTTATCCACGCGGGCGCGTAGTTGAAATTTATGGTCCTGAATCATCGGGTAAAACGACTGTAGCGTTACATGCAATAGCTGAAGCACAGCGAAAAGGCGGACAAGCAGCGTTTATCGATGCTGAACATGCACTGGACCCTAATTATGCTCGTGCTTTGGGTGTAAATATCGATGAATTGCTCTTATCACAGCCAGATACAGGTGAACAGGCACTGGAAATCGCTGAAGCACTTGTGCGGAGTGGTGCGGTTGACATTATCGTGGTAGATTCTGTAGCAGCCTTGGTTCCGAAAGCGGAAATTGAGGGAGAAATGGGAGACGCTCACGTGGGGTTACAGGCCCGCTTAATGTCACAGGCATTAAGAAAGCTATCTGGGGCGATTAATAAATCCAAAACAACCGCCATTTTTATTAACCAAATTCGTGAAAAAGTCGGTGTTATGTTCGGTAATCCGGAAACTACACCAGGTGGCCGTGCACTTAAATTCTATTCATCTGTTAGACTAGAGGTTCGTCGTGCAGAAACACTTAAACAAGGTAATGATATGGTAGGGAATAAAGCAAGGATAAAAGTAGTTAAAAATAAAGTTGCTCCTCCATTTAAGCAAGCTGAGGTTGATATTATGTATGGGGAAGGTATTTCAAAAGAAGGTGAAATACTTGATATCGGTTCAGACCTGGATATCGTTTTAAAAAGTGGTGCCTGGTATTCTTATAATGAAGAAAGACTAGGTCAAGGCAGGGAAAATGCAAAACAATTTTTGAAGGAAAATGAAGATATTATGGCGGAAATACATGATGCTATCCGCAAGCATTATAATTTAGACGAAACTGACGAAGCTGTCGGTGAAGAACAACAGGAAACACTGGATGTATAAATAATTTTTATAAAACCTTTGCAGACAATTAAATTTGCAAAGGTTTTTTGTCTTTTTCATGACTTTTTGGATAGAATGGATATAGACAAATACTAATTAATAATTTGGTATTATGTTCCTGCGGTTTAAAAGGAATTTATTCGAAATAGTCTTTTTAAATTGTGACGTTTCCTTGACATTGGCTAAAATGGCAATTAAAATTAATATGTATAATTTTATAATTTTTATTATACAATTTTTGTCATTTATTACTATTTGATTTTTGTACATGCCGACAATAATGAATTGTACAACTTTATAGCAATAGGAGGTGAAATCGTGGACATTACCTTAATCATCTCCATTTTGCTTACCCTAATCGTCGGTATTGTTGTTGGTTATCTGATTCGTAAATCTATAGCTGAAGCTAAAATTTCCAGTGCAGAAAAGTTAGCTAAGCAAATAGTAGATGAGGCTCATCGGAATGCAGATGCCGCTAAGAAAGAGGCACTTCTTGAGGCGAAAGAGGAGAATCATACACTTCGCCAGCAGATGGAACAGGATCTGCGTGAGAGACGAAATGAATTGCAAAAACAAGAAAATCGTCTAATGCAAAAAGAAGAGAATCTGGACAGAAAAAGTGAAACACTGGACAAGCGAGAACTTTTATTAGAAAGAAAGGAACAATCGCTAACAGAAAAACAACAACAAATTGAAGAAATGGAAAGCAAAGTGGAAGCTATGATCCAAGAGCAGCAAACGGAGCTTGAACGCATTTCGGGATATACTACTGACCAAGCAAGACAGGTAATTTTAGAACGCATCGAACAAGAGGTTACACATGAGTCAGCGTTAATGATCAAAGAAGCTGAGAATCGTGCGAAAGAAGAAGCTGATAAAAAAGCGAAAAACATTCTTTCCCTAGCGTTACAGCGCTGTGCTGCGGACCACGTTGCTGAAACAACTGTATCTGTTGTAAACCTTCCAAATGATGAAATGAAAGGCCGAATCATCGGACGTGAAGGTCGTAATATACGTACATTAGAAACGTTGACTGGTATTGATTTGATTATCGATGATACACCAGAGGCCGTAATTTTATCCGGTTTTGATCCGATCAGAAGAGAAACCGCTCGTATGGCATTGGAAAAACTTGTTCAGGATGGCAGAATTCACCCTGCGAGAATTGAAGAAATGGTGGATAAAGCCAGACGTGAAGTAGACGAATATATACGAGAAGTTGGAGAGGAAACAACGTTTGAAGTTGGTGTACATGGTCTACATCCAGACCTTGTGAAGATACTCGGTCGTCTAAAATATCGTACAAGCTATGGTCAAAATGTGTTAAAGCATTCCACAGAAGTGGCATTCCTATCAGGGCTGCTTGCTGCTGAATTAGGTGAAGATGTAACACTTGCAAGAAGAGCGGGTCTTTTGCATGATATTGGAAAAGCTATTGACCATGAAGTAGAAGGCAGTCACGTAGAAATTGGCAAAGAACTTGCAATGAAGTATAAGGAACATGAAGTTGTTATTAATTCAATTGCTTCCCACCATGGTGACGAGGAACCAACATCAATCATTGCGATCCTTGTAGCTGCTGCGGATGCACTATCTGCCGCTAGACCTGGGGCTAGAAGTGAGACACTTGAGAATTATATTAAGCGTTTAGAGAAGCTTGAAGAAATATCTGAATCATTTACTGGTGTTGAGAAGTCGTTTGCAATCCAAGCCGGACGTGAAATACGCATTATAGTTAAACCTGATGAGATCGACGACATTGAATCGGTTCGAATTGCACGCGATATACGCAAACGAATTGAAGGTGAACTGGATTATCCAGGACATATAAAAGTAACGGTTATTCGAGAAACAAGAGCAGTTGAATATGCTAAATAAAAGCGGTCAAGTTGGCCGCTTTTATTTTTTGGAATAAAATTGACAATACATATTTCATTATGAAACACTTATGATACTTTAATAGATAGGATGATTTTGAAGATGAAAATATTATTTATCGGTGATGTAGTGGGTTCACCAGGACGTGATATGGTCAAGGAATACTTACCAAAATTGAAAGAAAAATATCGCCCGCATATGACAATAATAAACGGTGAAAATGCGGCATCAGGTAAGGGGATTACAGAAAAAATTTATAAGCAGTTTTTGGAGTGGGGTGCTCAAGTTATTACAATGGGAAACCATACATGGGATAAGAAAGATATATTTGAGTTTATTAACGACGCCAAATATATGGTTCGCCCCGCAAACTTTCCGGAGGGCACCCCAGGAAAAGGAATTGTTTACTATAATTTAAATGGAATAGAAGTAGCGGTTATTAATATGCAAGGGCGAACTTTCCTGCCTGCTCTTGATGACCCATTTCGTAAAGCAGATGAGATGATTAATAAAGCTAAACAACGTACAAATTTGATTTTTCTTGATTTCCATGCTGAGGCAACCAGTGAAAAACAGGCGATGGGCTGGTATGTCGATGGAAGGGTAAGTGCAGTAGTTGGAACACACACACATACACAAACAGCTGATGAAAGAATTTTGCCAAAGGGAACAGCATATATTACGGATGCAGGAATGACAGGTCCCTATGATGCAATTTTAGGAACCGATAAGGACGCTGTATTGAAAAAGTTTCTAACTAATTTGCCAGTACGTTTTGAAGTTGATAAAAAGGGAAGAACACAATTAAATGGCTTCTTAGTAACTATTAATGAAAAAGATGGATCCGCATCAAAAGTAGAGCGAATTTTGATAAATGATGACCATCCGTTTTTTGGGTAATAGACTGCAACATTATAAAGCTTTATCAATGTGTAGCAATACTCTGTTCATTACCATTCTCACATAGACTATTTGAATTTTTAGAATCATTCCTGCATAATAAGGTAATAAGCTATCATCTCCAAGAATATAGTAGCATTAGAACTACAATAGCAAATGAAGGAGGTACTAGTAATGGATATATTAAAAGTGTCAGCAAAATCAAGTCCAAATTCAGTAGCAGGCGCACTTGCGAACGTCTTACGAGAACGTGGCTCAGCGGAAATTCAAGCAATCGGCGCAGGTGCATTAAACCAGGCCGTTAAAGCAGTAGCCATTGCCAGAGGATTTGTAGCACCGAGTGGAGTTGATTTAATTTGTATTCCAGCCTTTACAGATATTATGATCGATAATGAAGAACGTACTGCGATTAAGTTAATAGTGGAACCTAGATAAAATTTAAATAATTGATAATAAGTGTTACGTAATCCGTAACACTATTTTTGTGTCTTTAAAAGTAACTTTCTTTCTTGAAAAAGCTTTTTTATTTGTAAACATCCACCATGTATTGTTTAATTTGCTTATAGGCTTTATACTGATATAATGTACGTCTATGTATAAAAAGTTTTTAATAAAGTTAGGTTGGAAATATAAAAGGCGGGTGAGAAGTTAATACAGCAATCAGTTTTTCTTGAAAAAATTTAATTCCGACTTTTTGCCACCGACCTTTGGAAAAACGAAGGCTTAATTTGAAGCTTTCCTAATTACAGAAAGACCTGCTGTAAGATGTCAAGAAGAAAATAAATAAATATTTAGTTATCAAGGTACAATTTGCTTA
>NZ_BMFR01000002.1:44202-359746 GCF_014638995.1 Virgibacillus oceani | reverse complement strand
TATTTCCTCATCCCTATAAACGTATGAAGTTATAAAATATCACATTAGTGTATTTCCGAAACGGTAGTCTAAGCATTTCATTACGTCGCAGTCTACGGACAATTGACAGTAAGGATTACTTAAACCCAAAAAAGATCCGAACTTAAACAAATTCAAATTGAAGAATTCATCGTTCGGATATCAATTTTGACTAAAAAACTTTTGTCCAAGTCATATCTCCGTTTTTAAACTTCTGTACCATTGATGAACACTTTTTCGACCTTACTTTTAAGATCAAACGGGTTACCGCTCCACACTACAAAATCAGCATCCTTGTCTGCCTCGATTGATCCGACCTTTTCCTCTACGCCAAGGTGTTTTGCAGCGTTATATGTAATTGCCTTTAAAGCTTGTTGCTCCGTTATCCCATTTTTGATAGCATGAATGGCGCTTGTCACCAAATATTCAATGCCTACAACGGGATGATCGGTTGTGATCGAACAGGGAATCCCGGCATCCAGTAGTGTTTTTATGGTTGTCCATCCTTTATCCTTCAGCTCTACCTTTGAACGTGTAGACATTGTTGGCCCGCACGAAACACTTACGTCATGTTTAGCAATATAATCAGCGATATGATGACCTTCCGTACAATGTTCAATTGTTACATCAATATTGAACTCGCGTTTGATGCGAAGCACGGTTACAATATCATCTGCCCGGTGAGCGTGGACACGTAACGGAATTTCTTTGTTCAATACCTTAGCCAGATTTTCCAGATCTAGTTTTCTTTCCGTGTGCTTGGTATTTATGTAATTTTGAGCTTCGATTAGTTTTTCTCTTAATCTAGCAGCAACTCCCATTCTGGTAACTGGCATATTTCCTTTCTCACCATGAAATCTTTTTGGATTTTCTCCAGTTGCGGCTTTCATTCCGGAAGGTGATTTTATTACCATTTCATCAACAATTTTCCCTGCTGTTTTTAGCACAGCCATTTCTCCGCCAATGACGTTTGCACTTCCAGGCATCACCTGAACAGTCGTTATTCCAGCTTTTCGTGCATCATCAAAGCCCAGCTCCATCGGATTAATGCCATCAATTGCCCGTATTTGAGGTGTAACTGGGTCACTTGTTTCATTAAAGTCTGAGCCTTCCTTTCCAACCCCTTCCTCGGAAACTCCTAGATGTGTATGTACATCAATTAATCCTGGTGTGACAATTTTATCCCTTGCATCTATTACTTTACACCCTTTTGGAACATCATCATTCGATATGATAGATTTGAACCTTCCATTACTTATCAAGAGAACTTTATCCTCCAGGATATTGCCTTTTCCGTCATAAATTGTGGAATTTTTAATTGCTAACATGACAAAACCTCCAAAAATTTTTAAAAAAGTGATTGATTTCTGAAAATACATCCGATATAATTACCTCTAACATTATTCCTTTTTTAGATAATAAAATATATTTTTAATATTGTAAAGTAGCCTTAAAAATTTTAATAGTACCTAATTTAACCAGTATATAGTCCTAAATGTCCAGAAAGCAGGTAGTATATATGAACTATAAAATAGATGAACTAGATCGTGGAATTATTAAGCTTTTATCAAATGATGGGAGGATGTCTTTCACAGAATTAGCTGCACGCCTGAATGTAACAGAGAAAACGATTCGCCTACGCTACAAAAGTTTACTTGATAAAGAAATTTTAGATGTAGTAGGGGTAGTGAACCCAATTGCTTTAGGGTTGAAAGCTGGGGCAATTATCCAATTAAAAGTAAAATCAAAATCTATTTCGACTGTAATTGAGAAGTTAAGAAATTTAAAATTGATCCGTTATATTACGTTAACTACAGGGGAATATCCAATCCTAGTTCAAATAACGGTAGAAGATCAGGATCAAATCACAAAGGTTTTGCATGATATAAATCAAATGGAGGAAGTTACTGGTGTTAACACAATTGTACAGCTGGAAGTTTATAAAAATACGTTTGATTATCTGTTGTGAATAGAAATGAAGGGGTTAAACATCTTTTTGCATAAAGATTTTTACATAAAAATACATAGGAGTGGATAAAAATGAAAGTGTTTATTTCAGCTGATATGGAAGGAATTTCAGGAGTGGCAACAAATCAACAATTAAAAACTCCAAGTGAATATCAGCGTTTTCGTAAATTAATGACGGCTGATGTGAATGCAGCAATTGATGGAGCTATTAATGGAGGGGCAACAGAAGTGGTGGTGGCTGATGGACATGGGAATATGTCCAACATATTAATAGAAGATTTAGACACGCGAGCAAGACTTGTTTCCGGAAGTAATCGGGTGATGTGCCAGTTAGAAGGGTTGGATGATTCATTCGCCGGAATTATGTTTGTCGGGCATCACGGTCGCGAAGGTGGTTCAGATCTAACGGTTATCAGTCATACATTAGCGGGTGTTTGTGTAAATGAGATGAAAGTTAACGGAAAAATTGTAGGCGAAACGGAACTTAACGCTTATGTTGCAGGTGCATTTGGGGTTCCACCGTTATTCATTAGCGGGGATGATGCCTACATAAAAGAAGTGAAAGAAACATTACCAAATGTCGAATCAGCCATTACCAAGCGTGCAGTTGATCGCTTTGCAGCGGAGTTGATTCATCCTGAAACAGCTCAAGATGCCATACGACAAAAATCGGAAGCTGCTGTTCAAAAGGTAAAAGAACAGAAGCCAGTAACATTAAACGGGCCAATTACATTTGAACTGGAATTCAAAGGTCCCCAGCAAGCTAAAATGACAACTACACTCCCAACAGTTGAATTAATAAGTCCTAAGAAAATCCGCTTTACATGTAATGACATGGTTGAGGCATACAAACATATGTGGGCTTGCGTCATTATTGCAATAACCGCAACAAATGGAGTTTTAGGAAATGTTAATGCGTAAAAACATAGAAAACTAATTATGATGGGGGTGCTATTAAGCTATGTATATTGTAAAACGATTTTTAACGATGCTGCTCACGATATGGGTAATTGCTTCTTTAACGTTTGTCATTATGAAGTTCATTCCAGGTGATCCGTTTGCATCGGACGCGGATGTTCTTCCAGAAGAAGTTGTTGAGAACATGCGGGCGAAATACAATTTAGACGAGCCAATTCCTATTCAGTATGTGCTCTATATTAAAAATCTGGCAATGTTCGATTTGGGTCCATCCATCCAATCGGAGACACGTACCGTAAATGACATTATCGCATCGGGTTTTCCAGCTTCTGCAACATTGGGACTTCAGTCATTGCTTATTGCCATAGTATTTGGATTATTGTTAGGGATCATCGCAGCATTATACCATAACAGATTCCTGGATTATGTGTCGATGGTCATTGCCATTGTTGGGATATCTGTACCGAGCTTTATCTTAGCTCCATTACTAATCAATTATTTCTCGGTTAAGTGGGGCTTGCTTCCAGTTGCATCATGGGGATCTTTTCAACATTCCATACTGCCTACGTTAGCATTGGCAACTACACCTTTGGCAGTTGTTGCCCGGTTTATGCGTTCGAGTATGCTGGACGTTATGAATCAGAATTACATTAAAACAGCTGATGCAAAAGGGTTATCGTCATTTAAGATTGTTCTCAAACATGGAATACGGAATGCGATCTTACCTGTCGTATCCTTTATTGGCCCACTCTTCGTGTCGTTGATTACGGGTACTTTCGTTATTGAAAAAATATTTGCTATTCCAGGTATCGGTAAATATTTTGTTGACAGTATTTTTAATCGTGATTATCCAGTAATTATGGGTACAACAGTATTTTTTAGCGTAATTTTAGTTTTTACTTTGTTTTTAATCGATATTTCCTATCGATTAATTGATCCAAGAATTAAGCTGACAAGTAAGGGGGATTGATCATGGGAAAGCAGCTGGATAGTACTTTGTTTCGACCGGCAGATCCAACTAAATTGCAGGCAGATTCGATTCAGCGTCCGAGTTTAAGTGTTTGGAAGGATACATTGTTAAGTATTGTAAAAAACAAATTAGCTGTATTGGGACTAGTCCTTCTTTTGGTTATTATTTTCTTCGGGATATTTGGTCCATCCATGGTTCCATACAGTGCATCTGAACAAGATTTAACCGGGGCGAATATAGCGCCATCTGGTGAGCATCTGTTTGGAACGGATGATCTGGGGCGTGATATGTGGTCCAGAACATGGCAGGGGGCAAGGGTATCATTAACAATTGGTTTTTTTGCAGCATTAATTGACCTCGTTATTGGTGTAATTGTTGGCGGTGTATCGGGTTATATGGCTGGCAGGGGGAAAATAGGAGACCGAATTGACAATATATTAATGCGAATCGTAGAGATTTTATATGGTATCCCTTACTTACTTGTAGTTATCCTCTTAATGGTAATTATGGAGCCTGGTGTGCTGACAATCATTATTGCATTATCTGTTACCGGCTGGGTAGGAATGGCACGAATTATTCGCGGACAGGTTCTGCAGCTAAAGGAACAGGAATATGTAATGGCTGCGGAGAAACTCGGAACGTCACATGCAAAAATAATTTTTCGACATCTGCTGCCTAATACGCTTGGAATTATTATTGTTAATTTGACATTTACCATTCCAACGGCGATTTTTGCTGAAGCATTTTTAAGCTTCTTGGGCCTTGGGGTACAAGCCCCATTTGCTAGCTGGGGTACGATGGCTAACGATGCATTGGGCGTTATCTTAAGTGGACAATGGTGGAGACTATTTTTTCCAGCCTTTATGATCTCACTAACCATGTTTGCTTTTAATGTGTTTGGTGACGGATTACAGGATGCGCTCGATCCACAAGCACGTAATTAGGAGGTAGGCAATATGAGTCATTTATTAGAGGTTAACCATTTAAAAATAAATTTTAAAACATATGGCGGCGAAGTAAAGGCTGTTCGAGATGTTTCCTTTCACGTCGATAAGGGTGAGGTTTTAGCAATTGTCGGAGAAAGCGGCAGTGGCAAAAGTGTAACCGTACAATCAATTATGGGCCTTATCCCAACACCACCAGGCATTATTAAAGGTGGCAGTATCCGATTTCAAGGAAAAGAACTTTTAAGAAGGCCTAAAAAGGAATTACGGAAAGTAAAAGGTTCTAAGATCGGTATGATTTTTCAGGATCCAATGACATCATTGAATCCTACTATGAGGGTTGGGAAGCAAATCGAAGAAGGATTAATAATTCATCAGAGACTATCAAAATCAGAGGCAAAAAAGCGCGCAATTGAAATGATCAAGCTTGTAGGTATCCCCAATCCTGAAGAACGTTACAATCAATATCCGCACGAGTTTAGTGGGGGAATGCGGCAACGGGCCATGATTGCCATCGCGCTCGCTTGTAATCCAGAACTGTTAATTGCTGATGAACCAACAACTGCATTAGATGTGACGATTCAGGCACAGGTACTGGAGTTGATGAAACAAATACAGGAAGAAACAAAAACATCCATCATCTTAATTACGCATGATCTTGGTGTCGTAGCAGAAACAGCCCAGCGAGTTATCGTGATGTATGGCGGAATGATGGTGGAGAGTGGAACCGTATTTGATATATTCGAAAATCCAAAACATCCGTATACATGGGGATTATTAAATTCAATACCAAACATTGATGAAGAAGAGAAGAAACAACTGGAACCAATTGATGGATCACCCCCAGATCTATTTGCACCACCCAAAGGATGTCCGTTTGCACCGCGATGCAAGTATGCAATGGAGGTTTGTTTAGAAGAAATGCCATCAGAATATGAAATCGATGGCGGTCACGTTGCCAAATGCTGGCTGAATGATCCGCGTGCACCTAAGGAAGAAGAACTGGTCGCGCTTGGGAGGGAAGAATGGTGACGGAACAGCTTGTTGAAGTCCAAGATTTAAAGAAGTATTTTCCAATTAAAAAGGATCTTTCGGTCAAATCTGTTGACAATATATCTTTTACAGTGAAAAAAGGAGAAACATTTGGACTGGTAGGTGAAAGTGGAAGCGGCAAATCCACGTTGGGGAAAACGCTAGTAGGACTACAGCAGCCCACCGGAGGAAATATCATCTACAATGGTCTAGATGTAACGAAATTTAATAAAGAAATGAAACGAAAAGTAAACAAGGAAATGCAAATTATCTTTCAGGATCCTCATGCATCACTTAATCCCAGAATGCGGGTAGGGGATATTATTGCAGAAGGATTGGATGCCTATAAACTTCTTAAAGGAAAAGAGCGTACGAATCGGATTTATCAATTACTGGAGCGTGTCGGGTTACGTCCAGAACATGCAAAACGGTATCCGCATGAATTTAGTGGTGGACAAAGACAGCGGATTGGTATAGCCAGAGCACTGGCAGTTGAACCGAAATTTATTGTGGCTGATGAACCAATTTCTGCATTAGATGTTTCCATCCAGGCACAAGTAATTAATTTAATGGAGGATTTGAAGAAATCTGAGGGATTGACATATCTATTTATTGCCCATGATCTTGGAATGGTAAAACATATTAGTGATCGCATCGGTGTCATGTACCTAGGGAAAATGATGGAACTAAGCAGCAGCAATGATATGTTTAATCGTCCATTGCATCCATATACACAGGCATTATTATCCGCAATCCCACAGGCAAATCCGCGTACTGCAAAAAGGGATCGGATTGTGCTTGCTGGTGATCCGCCTAGCCCGACAAATCCACCCAGTGGCTGCCGTTTTCGTACAAGGTGTCCGCATGCAATGGAGATCTGCTCTCACCAGGAGCCACAATGGAAAGAGGTGGAACATGACCACTGGACAGCTTGCCATTTATATTAACTTTTAGGGGGTGAGCTTTACACCTGGCTCAGGTGATGAAGATACAATAAAAATATTAGGGAGTGAAGGGAAATGAAAAAAGGGTTTCTAGCATTGGTAATGTTACTGACAATCTCTACTGTTCTTTCAGGATGTTATGGCGGGGGAGGAGATGAGGAGTCCTCCACCGATAGTAAGGATAGTGGTGAAGTAAAACAGGAAATCGTCGTAAATGCTATGACAGAACCGCCGGCAATTGATCCGGCATTAGCAACTGACACGACTTCTGGCTGGATTTTAGACCATATTTTTGAAGGGTTATATACACGGGATAAAGAAGGGAATCCAGTTCTAGGTGCAGCAAAGGATGTAAAAGTATCAGAGGATGGTAAAACATACACCTTTACATTACGTGAAGATGCGAAATGGTCGGACGGCTCACAGGTAACCGCAGAGGACTTTGAATATGCCTGGAAGCGTGTGTTGAACCCTGAAACGGGAAGTGCTTTTGCTTTTTATATGTACTATATTAAAGGCGCTGAAGCGTACAACAAAGGCAATGGTTCAGTTGAAGATGTTGGTATTAATGCAGTAAATGATACAACATTTGAAGTTCAGCTGAATTCACCACTAGGATATTTTGATAGTTTACTAACATTGTGGACATTCTATCCAGTACAAAAAGAAGCCGTTGAGGCAAATGAAAATTGGTCAGCAGAGGCAGATACGTTTGTAAGTAATGGTCCATTTAAAATGTCAGAATGGAAACACGATAGTTATGTCGTTATTGAAAAAAACGATGAATATTATGATAAAGATGTAGTGAATTTAGAAAAAGTTACATTTGAATTAGTAAACCAGGCAACAACATATTACCAAATGTTCAAAACGGGTGAACTGGACCTAGTGATGACATTACCAACTGATGTTATTGCAACAGAGAGGGAAAATCCGGAATATAAAGAGGTCCCTTATTATGGAACCTATATGTATATGTTTAATGTAGATAAAGAACCTTTTACCAATAAAAAAGTTCGTAAAGCATTTGCCATGGCAATTAATCGTGAAGCATTAACGAAAAACGTAACATTAGGTGGCGAAACACCGGCATATGCAATGGTGCCACCAGGGGCAAATACGCCAAATGGGGATTTCCGTGAAAATGGTGGTCCGCAATTTGAAGAAAAGACTGAAGATGCTAAGAAGCTGCTTGAAGAGGGTATGGAAGAAGAAGGCTGGGATACGTTGCCGGAAGTTACATTAATGTACAATACATCGGAAAACCATAAAAAAGTAGCAGAAGCTGTTCAGGAAATGATCAAGAAAAATCTAGGTGTGAGTATCCAACTGGGCAACCAAGAATGGGGAACATATTTAGAAACAACGAAACAGCACAATTTCCAAATGGCTCGAATGGGCTGGATTGGTATATTCCTAGATCCAGTTGTAAACCTTGACTACTATTTGGGTGATAGTCCGAATAACCGTACAGGCTGGGTTAATGAAGAATTTGATTCCATCATGGCAAAATCCAAAGTAGAGCAGGATCAGGAAAAACGGTATGAGATGCTCCATGAGGCTGAGAAAATTTTGCTTGATGACATGCCGTTTATGCCAGTATATTTCTACAAAAATAACTATCTGGTAAATACACAATTTGAGGATATTGTCTATTACGTCAATCGTTATCCTAATCTCAAATGGGCATCAAAATCTGCTGAATAGTATAGTTTATATATTGATAAAGCCCCTTTCCAATAATTAGCTTTTTGCGAGTTGGATTCACAAGGGGCTTTATCCTCTTCATTATGCTATTTTCAGAGGATTGTTGTTTAGTATTGCAAAATATGAATACTGTGATGTAAGTAATAATTAAGTTTAGTTTTAATCGCCCTCCGCTCCCCGGAAAGCGTAGTGTATACGGGCTGCGGGTTTTATAAACTATTTGAAATGGTTAATATATTGCGCATTTTTCCGAAATTGCGAGGTACAAGGTTAACAAAATATGTGAAATGAGATTTAATTTGGGGATGATGAAAATGAGGAAATTTATCGGATTGAATTGTTTTGTTGCAGTTGTTTGGATTGGCTGTAAACTAGTTTTAGATTGGTCACTGGTGGAATGGATAAACTACACCTTTCTGTTTGGATTGATTTCCTCAATCGTCACCGCTTGCATCAAGATATGGCAAACCAAATTTTTGGATTTATTTATAAATGGATTTCGGTCAATGGGGCAATTCTTAATGCCTGCTGGCAAGTCCAGATCTCTGCAGCGAGCAGACCAGCGATTTGCCAATGATGAAGGGTTAAAACAATTTAAACAATCTACAGCAAAATGGCTGCTTCTTTTTGTGTCAAGTTTTTCTTCGGCATCAACCCTTCTATCTATTATTGGATTAGTTGTTTTTTACAGTAATTAACAATTTTTATAAAGGAGCTCAAACATGGCTAATTCGTCAAAAGATCAACTATTGTCCACCTATTTACATGTATATGGTGCATATCAACCAAAAGTAATCCCGAATCAAAAGGCTTTTACATTTATTTCAAAAGAAACGGGAATACCACAAGTTTGGAAATGGGATGAGGAAACATCTCAAATTAAACAATATACCGACTTGAAGGATCGCGTTCTTTCTGTCCATCATTCCCCATCAGGAGATAAAACAGTAGTTGGGATGGATTATAAAGGGAATGAAAAACAGCAATTATATTTGTTGCGTAAGAATGGTGAGATAGTGGAGGAGCTTGTCATATCAAGTGAACATTTTCATCAATTTGGCGGGTGGTCACCAGATGAGACGAAAATAGCCTTTTCAAGTAACCGCCGTCATCCAGGTTATTTTGATGTTTTTATACTGGATATTGCAACAAAGACAGAGGAACTCGTGTATAAGGTAGACGGAAACTGTACACCAATTTGCTGGACAAAAGATGGGAAAAGCCTAATCCTAAGTATGCCGGATACGAACATTGATCAATCATTATATGTGTTACATGCAGAAACAAAAGAGTCTTATAAATTAGGCAAAGAAGATACATTAGCGAGGTACCAATCATTACAATTGACAAAGGATGGCATGGGAGGAATTCTTTTATCTGATATAGATCGTGACACTTTAGGCGTTTACCGGTTTTCATTCACTGAACCATCCAAGCTAACGGAACTGGTCACTGTTGAAAAGTGGGATATTGAGGAAATAAAACTGTCTCCAGGTGAAAAAAAGCTTGCATTCACCGTAAACGAAGGTGGTACTTCCCGGCTTGGCATTTATGATTTTGATACACAGACATACAACTATATCAAAGGAGTTCCAACTGGTGTCATGCAATCCCTTTCCTGGTTATGTGATCAGGAATTACTCATTAATGTAAAAAGCGCTGTACTTCCGGGTGATGTATGGAAAATCAATCTATATAACTGGAAGACAGAACGGGTTACCTTTGTTGGTGAAGCGGAGGAGATACAACATTTATGGACGGAACCAGAATTGGCCAGCTTCATTTCCTTTGATGGATTAGAAGTACCGTATTTTTATTATGGGGATAAGAAGCGATCACAGCCTGTTGTCGTATATGTACATGGGGGTCCAGAGAGCCAAATCCGTGCCGAGTTTAATCCTGTTATACAATTTTTAGCTGCAAATGGCTTTGCTGTAGCAGCTCCGAATGTTCGTGGCAGTATGGGATACGGCAGGAATTATGTGAAACTGGACGATGGACGAAAGCGGATGGATTCCGTTGCTGATTTAAAATGGCTTGTTAAAGACCTAGTCGATAATAAAAAAGTTGATCCTAAAAAGGTTGGGATAATGGGACGCAGTTATGGCGGATTTATGGTGCTGGCTGCATTGACACACTATCCGGATGTCTGGGCGGCAGGAGTGGACATCGTTGGTATATCACACTTTAAGACATTTTTAGAAAATACCGGACCATGGAGAAGAAAATTAAGGGAGTTCGAATATGGATCATTAGCAAATGACACAGAATTTTTTGAACAAATTGCCCCTTTAAATCATACAGACAAGATTTCTGTTCCATTATTGATTTTTCATGGTCGAAACGATACAAGAGTACCGGTAAATGAGGCTGAACAGCTGACGGCGGATCTAAAAGGTCAGGGGAAACAAGTGGATCTCGTGATTTTTGAGGATGAGGGACATCAAACGGAAAAAATAGAAAATCATATTCATATGAATACAATGATTGTTCAGTTTATGGAGAAATATTTATAGTTTTTACAGCAAACATACACTTGGAAAAGGGATGATTCTTTATGACTGGAAATTTTATTAAAAATATAACCCCTCAATTAATAAAATGGCGCCGTTCATTTCATTGTGAACCTGAATTGGGTTTTATGGAATATGTGACGACATATAAACTTGGCAAGGAGCTGCAAAAACTTGGCTTTAACCTAAATGTTGGAAAACAGGCATTAGATGATGAATCCCGCTTAGGACTGCCAAACGAAGCTGACCTTAAAATACAGGAGGAAAAAGCGGAATTGAAGGGTGTTGAGAAAGCATGGTTAGATAAAATGCGTGGCGGTTTTACGGGTCTAGTTGCAACATGGGATACTGGAAGAGAAGGTGACCATGTAGCATTTCGTTTTGACATTGACGCCCTGCCGATTAATGAGATTGCAGATGGGGAGCATTTTCCATCCTTAAATCATTTTGCCTCTAACGAAAAGAATGTCATGCATGCGTGCGGCCATGATGGTCATATGACGATAGGGCTAGGGGTCGCTGCTTATATTGCTGCACACCAAGACAGCTTAAAAGGGCGCTTTACATTATTATTTCAACCTGCTGAAGAGGGGGGAAGAGGCGCTAAAGCAATGACTGAAAAGGGATGGCTGGACGATGTAGACTATTTTTACGCGGGTCATATTGGAATTCAATCACTGCCAGTAGGAACAGTGGCAGCTGCAATACAGGGATTTCTTGCATCGACAAAATTAAATGCGTATTTTTCAGGTGTTGCTTCACATGCCGGAATGCACCCAGAACTTGGAAGAAATGCACTGCTCGCAGCTACCACTGCGGCAAATAATTTGTATGCTATCCCACGCAATAGTGATGGAATTACCCGTATCAATGTAGGAAAAATTGTGGCTGGAAGCGGACGAAATATTATTCCTGAAAAAGGTTATATTGAAGTCGAGACTCGTGGCGAAACACAGAAGATTAATCAATATATGCTTGACGAAGCGTCGCGCATAATTCATGCGTCAGCGAACATGCATAACGTTACATGCAGAATTGATCAAGTGGGTGTAACTGAAGAAATAGCCTGTGATACAGCACTGATTCCAAAGATAGAAAATTGGTGCAGCAATAGTGAATTAGTTAATGAAATTATTCCTATAGCACAAGTCTCCGGTTCAGAGGATGCCAGTTTTATGATGAATCGTGTTCAGCAAAAGGGAGGAAAAGCTACTTATATGCTGTTTGGAACGGAATTAAATTATCCGCATCATCACCCGGCATTTGATTTTCAGGAGGAAGTTTTGCCAGTTGCATTAGAAACTTACGTTAACATTTTGAAGGGAGGATCTCCAGATTGCAAGAAGCATGGCTAGCTTAGAAATTATGCAATCTCAATCTTACCGACACGATGGAGACTACCAGTGGATTCAGCCGATTATGCTTTTCAAAGGAAGAAAAGAAAGCACATTTACAGTTTTGAAAAATTGCAGCTGAGCTTGAGCTTGTCACGCATCAGGATGAAGCAGGAACATGGAAGCGAAATAGCTGTCCGGGCTTATTTTTATTCCTTGTAAAATGGACTTAGTCATCATCCGGACGAATTTGCATCAATTGAAGATTTGATAAAGGGTACAAGGGTTTTAGCTGAGTTTGTAAAGTTGGAAACAGGGTTATATAGCTAATTCATTTCAAGGAAACTGTATATTCTAAAGAGTAAAATAATACCATTGACTTTCTTTTATGTAATCGGTATCATTGAATAAATTATTTTTGGAAAATTGTCATTTTTTGTAGAAATCTATTACAACTGGAGGGTATACATGGCACATTCAAACAAATTTGTTAAACGTTATTTAGAAACTAACGAGGATCGTTTTAAAAACGTTAGTGAATATATATATTATCATCCAGAAACAAGATTTGAAGAATATTCATCGTCGGAATTTCTAGCATCGGAATGTGAGAAAGAAGGGTTCAGAGTTGACCGAGGCGTTGCCAAAATCGAAACTGCATTCGTCGCATCCTACGGCAGTGATTCGCCCGTGATTGGATTCCTGGGTGAGTTTGATGCACTGTCAGGTCTTGGTCAGGTTCCGAATAAAACAGCATATGAGCCTGGTGATAAAAACGTTGGACATGGCTGCGGTCACAATCTGCTAGGGACTGGAGCATTTGCAGCAGCATGTGCGACGAAAAAATACCTTGAGGAAAATAACTTGCCGGGTACTGTTAAATTTTTTGGGTGTCCTGGTGAGGAAGGTGGTTCAGGTAAAACATTTATGGTTAGAGAAGGTGTTTTTGAAGGTGTTGATGCGGCATTAACCTGGCACCCATCACCAGCTAACAGCATTATGAGTTTGTCCAGTCTTGCCAATTACCAGGTTTATTTTAAATTTAGAGGTGTTGCTTCCCATGCGGCCAATTCTCCACATTTAGGCAGAAGTGCACTGGACGCCGTTGAATTGATGAATATCGGTGTCAATTATTTGCGTGAACACGTTATTTCGGAAGCCCGCATGCACTATGCAGTAACAAATACAGGAGGGATTTCACCTAATGTGGTTCAAGCAGATGCGGAAGTTTTATATTTAATCCGCGCTCCTAAAGTAAAGCAGGTTGATGAAATCTTTAAGCGTGTCACAAAAATAGCTGAAGGTGCTGCTTTAATGACGGAGACAGCGTTAACCATCAAATTTGATAAAGCATGTTCCAATTATATTCAAAATCGAAATTTAGAAAAATTATTGTATAAAAACCTAAATACTGCCGGAATTGAACCACCTTCTCAAGATGAAATTTCATTTGCGGAAAAACTTTGGTCTTCATTTACAGAAGGTGAAAAAGAAGGCTATTTAGATGTGATAAGAGGGTTTGGCTATAGTGGTGATGGGAGTGAATTTGCAGGAAAATATTTAGCGGATACGATATCTCCATATATTGAATCTTGGGAAGTACTTGCAGGTTCAACCGATGTTGCTGATGTCAGCTGGGTAGTGCCAACAGCCCAATTAACAGCATCCACATCTGCACTTGGAACACCATTGCACACATGGCAAATGACCACGCAAGGAATAAGCAGCTATGCACATAAAGGAATGCTAAGGGCAGCTGAGGCAATGTCCTTAACAGCTGTCGACCTATTAACTGATCAAGCAGCGGTAAACCTTATCCAACAGGAATTTAAGGTGTTTAAAGAAAAAAACCCTTATAGCTGTCCGATTCCTAAGGATGTAGAGACATCAAAATTAAATCATGAATAAGTGTTGGCACATTCCAACTAATCCTATTGTAAAGTGAGGGGTAACATGGAGAACAATAAAAAAGGGATATTTTCAAAGTTTCTTAATCTCATTGAAAAGGCAGGCAACAAGCTTCCGGACCCATTTGTTCTATTCGCGGTTCTGGCTGTTCTGGTTATTATTGCGTCCTATATTTTTAGTTTATTTAACGCATCGGTTATTCATCCAGGTACCGGAGAAGAGCTGCCGGTAAAAAGTTTGGCTTCCGGTGAGGGTGTAAAATACATTCTAACATCCATGCTCGATAACTTTACTGGATTCGCACCGCTTGGACTTGTACTGGCAATGATGTTAGGGATTGGTCTTGCTGAAAAAGTAGGGTTGCTGGATTACGCAATTAAAAAGACAATTCTAAAATCACCCCCTGCCCTCATCACTTATACAGTAGTATTCGTAGGGATCATGGGTAACATTGCATCCGATGCTGCAATGGTACTGATTCCACCTCTTGCAGCGATGGTATTTTATAAAGTTGGACGGCATCCGCTTGCTGGCCTTGCTGTAGGTTATGCGGCAGCTGGGGCGGGTTTTACTGCAAACCTGCTCATCGCTGGAACGGATGCACTTTTGGCAGGTATCTCGACCGAAGCTGCCGCTATTATTGATGAATCTGTTGTCGTAACCCCTGTTGACAACTGGTATTTTAATATTGTCTCCGTATTTGTACTGACGGTTGTCGGCGGGCTTGTCACGAATAAGATTATCGAACCGAGGTTAGGCAAGTATAAAGGTGATGCGGTTGAAGTGGAATTAGAGGAAGAACATCCTAAGGCAGGCAAGGCGTTTCGAAATTCCATAATTGCTGGAGCAATATATTTGGCGATCATAGCTATTGCAATATTTTTACCCAATAGCCCGCTTAGGAATGAAAATGGAGGAATTGTACCTTCTCCATTCTTGGATGGCATTGTCCCTATTATTCTCTTTTTCTTTATTACTATTGGGGTTGCCTATGGTATGACTGTTGGGAAAATTAAATCGAGTAAAGACGTAGGAAAATATATGGGAGAATCCATGAAGGACATGTCAGGCTATATCGTATTGATTTTTGCAATTGCACAGTTTATTGCTTACTTTAGCTGGTCGAACATTGGTACGTGGGTTGCCGTAAATGGTGCGGAATTACTAAAGGATATTAATTTTACCGGAATATGGTTAATTATTGGGTATATCATTTTCACAGCATCACTAAACTTTCTAATTACATCTGGTTCGGCAAAATGGGCACTTGAGGCACCAGTTTTTGTTCCTATGTTTATGCAGCTTGGCTATCACCCAGCATTCACACAGGTAGCTTATCGTGTTGCGGATTCATCGACCAATATCGTAACCCCTTTAATGCCATATATGGTTATTGTTCTGTCGTTCATGCAAAAATATGATAAGAAGGCTGGAATTGGAACGTTAATTTCATTAATGATACCGTATTCGATTTGTTTCTTAATAACGTGGGTCATTTTATTACTGATATTCTTCTTTACCGGTATACCGTTTGGGCCAGGAATTGATCCATATTTATAATTGGAAGACAGCAAATTGAATTTAGCAGGGACGCGACTTTCACAAGTTGCCATTTTGGTTAATTAATGATAAAAGTGTAAGTTGAATTGATAGTTTGATTGACTCGATTAGTATGTGTATGTCTATGAATAACGTTAAGGGAAAAAACCTAATAAAAAGCCGTCCAATCGTGAATTGGCGGCTTTTTGTATATCTGGAGAAATAGCAGTGATTTCTAAATTCAGGCTATATGACAAGGCCCATCGATTTTTAATCATCGTGCCTTCAAAAAGCTAGGTGGAATGTATATGGTTTTTAATTTTTGGAAATTTCGATTGAATCTTTTGTCCTATTCATATATAATAATAGAAATCATCTGAAAAATTAGACTTCATTTGGGTGATAGAACAGTTAAATAATAGGGGGGATTGGATTGAAAAAGATGGTACGATTTTTTACCTTAGGATTTCTTTTGCTGTGTCTAGGTTTTGTCCTGTTTGGCTGTGGAGATTCAGAAACCTCAGGGGCATCAGACGGTGGAGAGTCATCAGATGATAGTAAGCAAAAGCTTGTTGTTGGGACAGATGCTACATATGCACCAATGGAATACATGGATAAGGATGGAAATATCGTAGGAATAGATATTGAGATTGTGGATGCAATCGCTCGGGCCCTCGATGTTGAGGTGGAGTATAAGAATATTGGCTGGGAACCATTATTTCCTGCAGTAGATAACGGGGAGGTAGACTTTGCTGTTTCCTCCATTACAATTACAGATGAACGTAAAGAATCATTTGATTTTACAGATCCATATTATGTAGCAAATCAAGTAATTCTTGTTCCAGAAGGTTCTGATACTACGGGCTTTGAAGATTTAAAGGAGAAAAAAGTATCCGTTCAAATCAATACAACCGGCCATGTCGCAGTGAAAGAATTATTAGGAAATACAAGTTCTGACATTGTGGCTACTGAAACCATGCCACTGGCAATTAATGAATTGTTAAATGGAAATGCAGATGCATCTGTTGGAGATAATTCTGTTGTTAATGCTTATATAAAGAACAATCCTGATGTCGAATTAAAAATTATAGAAGATGATAGTTTTGAAAAAGAATATTATGGCTTGATGGTGAAGAAGGGAAATACAGAAATAATCGATTTACTTAACGAAGGGATTCAAAAAATTAAAGATAGTGGAAAGCTTGAAGAAATCACTGGGTTTAAAGTGGAGTAATTGTTAAGCAGCATATGATTATTTACCAGTTACTCATACTTTGGAGGTGATTACAATCGATTTCCCGGATATACGTTTTGACATGATCTGGAACTATAAGGAATTGTTTATTCGAGGGATTTGGGTTACGCTTGGACTTACGCTAATAGGCTATGTCAGTGGAGTTATACTAGGTCTGCTTTTAGGAATGGGAAAGCTGTCCAAGAAAAAATGGATTTATTATCCTTGTAAATATTATGTGGATTTTTTCCGCGGAACACCACTTTTAGTGCAAATCCTGCTTATACATTTAGCATTAATTCCAACGGTTTTCGGTGAATCATTGGGGTATTTTGTATCGGGAGCACTCGCGCTTTCATTAAACTGTGGTGCATACAATGCGGAAATTATTCGTGCGGGTATTCAATCGATAGAAAAAGGACAAATGGAAGCAGGAAGGTCACTTGGGATGCCTAGAGGGGTTGCGATGAGATATGTTATTTTGCCTCAGGCCTTTCGTCGCATGGTTCCGCCACTCGGAAATGAATTAATAGCGTTACTTAAAGATTCATCATTAGTTACTGTTATTGCGGCGAATGATTTATTATATGCCGGAAAGGTTGTAGCAGGTGCTTATGCCAGGTTCTGGGAGCCTTATATAACTGTCGCCATTTTATATTTACTGCTCACATACATTTTCACCAAGGTTATTACTTACGTGGAAAAGCGTTTTAGTAATAGTTATGTACCTTCACAGAGAAGACGAATTTTCTCATTTGGACGTTCGGCGGCAGGAGGGTGAATAGATGATCAAAATTCAGGGACTGTATAAATCGTTTGGAGATTTGCAAGTTTTAAAGGGAATTGATTATGAAATAAATGAAAAGGAAGTTATTTGTGTAATTGGGCCAAGTGGATCGGGGAAGAGTACTTTCCTGCGTTGCATAAATTTATTGGAGGATATTACGGATGGCGTTGTCTTTATTGATGGGGTAAAAGTAAATGATCCCGGTACAGATATTAATGAAATTCGTAAAGAAGTCGGGATGGTGTTTCAACAGTTTAATCTTTTCCCGCATATGACAGTATTAGACAACATTACGATCTCACCAAGGAAGATTCGCAAAATGGATTCTAAAGAAGCTAATGCCTTGGCCCGGCAGCTGCTGGATAAGGTTGGACTTGCTGACAAAGCGGATGCATATCCGGAACAGCTTTCAGGAGGACAAATGCAGCGGGTTGCAATCGCAAGAGCCCTAGCTATGCAGCCGAAAGTCATGTTGTTTGACGAGCCAACATCAGCCCTTGATCCTGAAATGGTTAAAGAGGTGCTGGATGTTATGAAACAGCTTGTTTATGAAGGGATGACAATGGTTGTGGTTACACATGAAATGGGGTTTGCAAGGGAAATGGGAGACCGTGTATTGTTTATGGATGAGGGTATTCTGATTGAGGATGGTACGCCAGAAGATGTGTTTGACATGCCAAAAAGTGATCGCACGAAAGCGTTTTTGAGTAAGGTACTGTAAGCCAATATAATATAATTTGTAAAACCCCAATGTACTGTTTGTTTATCTTTCTATTGGTAGCTACTTTCGATATAATAGACAATAACCTGGAAAGAAGGAGCGGGGTATTGCAATGTCAAATGAAAAAAAAGATATTAATCTACTTATAACGAAACAAAAGGATATTGAAAAAATAATTAATGGGGAGAAGACAGCGGTTCGCCGAAATGACCGATATGCGGATAAAGGTGATACCTTAGAGCTGGATGGTCATCAATTTATTGTGGAAAATGTATACCATCAAAAGCTTGGTCAGGTTACTGAGGAAAACGCGAGACAGGAAGGCTATCGGAATCTGGACGAATATATACAGGCTCTTACATCCATCCATCACGGTTCGGTATGGGATCCGAATCTGGAGGTTTGGGCCCATGAACTGACTAAGAAAAACTAGTATTTGATCCTGAAAATAATGGTAAAAAAAGCTGCCCAAATCGGACAGCTTTCTCTTTTTATAGATTGAAATAATCTTTTACACCTTCAGCAATCCCTTTGGACACCTTTTCCCTATATTCTTTCGTTTGAATTTGGTCTAGGTCATTGGAATTCGTAATAAATCCAAGTTCCACTAAAATAGCTAGTTTACTATTTTTACGGAGTACGTAATAATTGGCCTGTTTTGCACCACGGTCACTCAGATTTACCTGGTTTATAAGTGAATGCTGAATGGACTTGGCCATTTTAAGCCCTTCTTTACCTGAATAATAGAAAGTGTTAATTCCCTTCACATTAGGGTCGTTAAAAGCATTATAATGCAGGCTGATAAAAACATTTGTTTTATGCGAGTTGCTGATTTGTACGCGTTTTTCCAATGAAATAAATGTGTCGTCAGATCTTGTTAATGTCACGGCAGCGCCCTCTCTATGCAATTTCTCTGCTACCGATTTGGCTGTAGCTAAGGTTAATTCTTTTTCATGGACTTTATCGATACCAATTGCTCCCGCATCTTTACCTCCATGTCCAGGATCAAGAACAATGTGAATACCTGAAAGTGCACCGTTATTGTCATGTCCTTTTGATGGCAATGTGTTATTTGTAATTTCCAAGGAACCTGCTATCATTCTATGGGATTCAAGAACATTAGGTTTATCTGATTCTTTTACTTTATTATTGTCAGTTTTTGCATTGGAGTCATGTTTTGAATTCGAAGCTTTCGCATTTTGCATATCTGCATCCATCGGGATAAGATATTGTGATGCAACCCAAACTTCATTTCCGTTATAGTAGGTTTGCACCCAGCCGAATTTTTCCTGGAAAGTAGTAAGCATATCTCCTCTTACCAGATGTCCTATTACCTCAGCATTCTTGGCAGGTGCATTCCTCATCTCAACTGCATCAGTGCCAACCTGATACAAATTCCCATCTTCAGCATGAACTGGTGAGACAAAGATAATTAAAAAAAGCAGAAAACTGATACCGACTGTGACTATCTGTTTAACTATCATAATGTCCTCCTGTTATTAAATAGTTTGATAATATACAAGAATAGCCAAGAAAACCTATTATTATACATAACTAGTAAAAATAGTTTCCAGGAGGTATGATGCTTTTATGATCTTGAAGGTGTATTAAGCTAGTGGGGAAGCTGCAAACATAAAAATAGAGCTGCCCGATTATAGACAGCCCCATTCTTGTATATTTCCTTATAAGTTTCCAATCGACATATACTTTGTCTCCAAATATGGCTCAATCCCTTCTTGTCCGCCTTCACGGCCAAGTCCGCTTTCCTTCATGCCGCCAAATGGTGCATGGGCAGCAGATGGGCCACCGTCATTCCAGCCGACAATACCGAAATCTAGGTTATCATGCAGGTAGGATCCAGTTCTATAGTCGTTTGTGAAAAAATATGCTGCAAGTCCATATGGTGTAGAATTAGCAATTTCTACTGCATCATCTATATGTTTAAAGCTCACAATTGGAGCGACTGGACCGAACGTTTCTTCATGCATGATGGCCATATCGGAATAGACATTTTTCAATACGGTTGGGTGGACAAAATAGATTTCTCTTTCATTGTCCACGTCATATTCATTACCAACTAAAATTTCTGCACCTTTTTCTACTGCGTCATCAATGTGCGATACAATCTTGTCGAACCCTTTCGCATTGATAATCGGTCCAATATCTATTCCTTCTTCAAGTCCATTTCCGACCTTAAGCTTTTTCACTTCACTAACAAACTTTTCGGTAAATATATCGGTGATGTTTTCATGAACAAGAATTCGATTTGCACAAACACATGTCTGTCCGGCATTCCTGAATTTAGTTCCGATTGTTTGCTGCACTGCAAAATCAATGTCCGCATCTTCAGCTACAATCAATGGTGCATGACCACCTAATTCCATTGATACATGCTTGATGGTGTCGGCACTGTTCTTGATTAATGTTTTTCCTACTGGTGTTGACCCTGTAAAGGTGATTTTTCGGATGTATTCACTAGATGTAAACAATTTACCGACTTCTTTTCCAGGACCGTTTACATATTGTATGGCATGTTCCGGGATTCCCGCTTCATGTGCAAGTTCAATGAATTTTATTGCAGTCAATGGTGTTTCTGCAGCTGGTTTAATAATGAATGTGCATCCCGCTGCTAAAGCTGGTGCTGCTTTTCTTGCCATCATAGCTGCTGGGAAATTCCAAGGTGTGATAGCAGCAACGAGTCCCACCGGTTGCCGGCTGACAATAATTCGTTTTGATTCTGTATTGGCTGGAATGGTTTTTCCGTATAATCGTTTTGCTTCCTCTGCAAACCAGTCAATATAGCTGACAGCGTAATCAACTTCGCCTAAAGACTCTTTTAATGGTTTACCATTTTCTAACGTCATGACTCTAGCAATTTCGTCTTTGTTCTCTGTTATTTTTTTCGACCATGACCGTAACAATCCAGACCGTTCATGGGCATTGTTTTTTGACCATTTTTTAAAATATTCATGGCCATTTTTTATTGCCTGGTTGATTTCTGCTGCTGAATGTTTCTTTACCTCCTGAATGATTTCTCCTGTTGCTGGGTTATTTACCTTAAATAGATTAGACATTTATATGAACTCCTTTTCCAGTTTGATACTCATATTCCCTTTTTTAATTTTTTTAAAAACCCCTTTTAAAGGCGTGTCTCCTCCCAGGAAACATAGGAGCTGTGGGTTAAATGAGCAACGTAAGATACAAAATTTACGTTGCGGTTTATGTCTAATATGTAAAAGCTTGCATATGAAAAAGCCAACTGGTTAGTATAAATCCAGTTGGCATGATAAATTTATTTGATTACTTCACTCGGCTTACTTCTTCAACTTGTTCAATCCAGCCGAATGGATCTTTTTCTTTCCCATATTGAATTCCGGTCAATGTATCATATAAACGCTTGGCGACTGTGCCGGTATTACCATCATTTACATAAAGATGTTCATCATTCCATGTTAATTGACCGATTGGTGAAATTACTGCAGCTGTACCAGTACCAAATGCTTCTTCTAACAAGCCATCTTTTCCAGCCTGGTATATTTCTTCCATGGAGACTCTGCGCTCAGCAACGGGTATGTTCCAATGTTTTAGTAATTGTATGACAGAATTTCTTGTGACACCCTCTAGAATGCTTCCGTTTAATGCAGGGGTAACCACTTCACCGTTAATTTTAAAAAATACGTTCATGCTGCCAACTTCTTCAATATATTTCTTTTCAACTCCATCTAGCCACAATACTTGTGCATACCCAGTATTTGCAACCATTTCTTGTGCTTTAAGACTAGCGGCATAATTTCCCCCGGTTTTTGCCTCACCGGTACCACCCTTTACAGTACGTACATAGTGATTTTCAACCGCGATTTTTACAGGATTAATTCCCTCAGCGTAATATGCACCTACAGGAGATAAAATAATAATAAATTTATAATGGCGAGATGGCGCAACTCCAATATAAGGCTCGGTTGAAATAACAAATGGCCGAATATAAAGGGAGGTTCCTTCAGACGCTGGTATCCAATCCCTTTCCAAAGCGACTAGTTCTTTGATTGCTTGGAGTGCAAATTCTTCATCAATCGGTGGGATACAAAGCCGATCATTAGACCGATTTAATCGCTGCATGTTTTTTTCAGGGCGAAATAATTGAGCTTCCCCTTCTGGTGATAGATATGCTTTTAAGCCTTCAAAAACGGATTGGCCATAATGAAATATCATGGCAGAGGGATCAATTGTAATTGGTTGATATGGTACAATGCGTGCATCATGCCACCCTAAAGGATCCGAATAATCCATGATAAACATGTGATCGGTGAATACTTTTCCAAACTGCAATTGGTCTGATTTTGGCTTTTCCTTCTTTGTTGAACAAAGATCCACTTGAATTGTACGTTCTTCCATGTCACTATCCCCTATGCTAAAAATTTTAATACTAATAATAAGCCATATTAAATATTAACGCAAGACCTAATTTCTATTTATTCAATTTAATTGAAATTATTATATAAATTGAAAATGCATGTGTGTGGACGCTTTTTGTCAGAATAAACCTGAAATAATCAGAGGATCAATTTTTTAGGAAACACGTCGATTTTTTAATCATAGAGGTATAAGCCTATCAATACAATATCTGGTATATATTTATGTTTATCGTACTAGGTGTTGCGGTGGAAGGATCTGATCTTATGAGGCAGCCTTTTTCAATCACGTAATAAATTTGTAACAAAAACTTTTTTCTGACAATTTACCTTGACATGCTGGCGTTGTAAACGCATACAATTATTTAGATTTATCTAAAGTGTCAAAAAACTTTTGAAAAACCTATTGACCAACGTGAAAAAACGTTATATGATTGTCGGCAATATTAACATTTTCAAACATCATTTTTAAAAGAAATAAATTTAATTAACTAAAATTATCTTAATCTTGGAAACTATAAATAAGATTAACTCGATGACGGGAAAAAAGGAACATGGTATATGTATTCACAGAGAGCTAGGGTTGCTGGAAGCCTAGAAGTACATATTGTTCCGACATCATCTCTGAGTGCTAAGTTGAAAGGTTTATGCTTACTAGACTTGGCCAGGTGCATTAATTTGTACCTGTTATCAAAATAGGCTGATCAATTGCCTTGTAAGGTAGTATTCGCGAGAGTGCTATGAACCTGGGTGGTACCGTGAAAAGTAGACTCTTTTCTCCCCAATAATTCTGATTTTGTGCAGAAATATAGGGAGAAAAGGGTCTTTTTTTATATTAATTGATTAATTAGAGGAGGTATGGAGTAGTGAAAGTGGAGGTAAAACGTGAGTTGGAAAGTACAAAAGAATTAAGGACCGGTTCCGATTTATTAATTGAAACATTGGTTGATGCACAGGTCGATACAATATTCGGATATCCTGGCGGTGCTGTCTTACCGATTTATGATGCATTATATCGCAGTAATGCTCCTTTTAAACACATACTTTCCCGCCATGAGCAGGGTTCCATTCATGCGGCTGAAGGTTATGCACGTGTTACCGGAAAACCTGGTGTAGTTCTCGCTACTTCAGGACCAGGAGCAACCAATTTAATTACAGGAATTACTGATGCCATGATGGATTCCTTGCCGCTTGTTGTATTTACTGGGCAAGTAGCAAATAGTGTCATTGGAACGGACGCTTTTCAAGAAGCTGATGTAATGGGCATAACAACACCAATTACAAAATACAATTATCAAGTAAAAAATGTTGCAGAATTACCAAGAATCGTTAAGGAAGCTTTTCATATTGCTTCTACAGGTCGCCCGGGTCCAGTAGTTGTGGATATCCCGAAAAACATTTCTGCAGCAATTACATTGGAGGATTATGATAATGAATTTAATTTACCCGGCTACCAGCCAACAAAGAATCCTAATCCATTACAAATTATAAAGCTTGCGGATGCTTTAGGTCGGGCGAAGCGTCCAGTGTTACTTGCGGGTGCAGGTACAGTATTTGCAAAAGCATCTGAGGAATTGCTTTTGTTTGCTGAGAAATACCAGTTGCCTGTAGCGAATACATTGTTAGGATTAGGAAGCTTTCCAGGTTCACATGCACTTTCATTGGGTATGGCGGGTATGCATGGAACGTACGCAGCTAATATGGCAATTTACGAATCAGATTTGCTTATCAATATCGGAGCAAGATTTGATGATCGTTTAACTGGTAACATAGAACATTTTGCACCACATGCTAAAGTTGCCCATATTGATATTGATCCAGCGGAAATCGGGAAAAACATTTCAACCGATATTCCAGTTGTAGCGGATGCAAAAGAGGCATTACATGCATTATTAAATAGTTCTATTACCATGCCAGATCATAAATTGTGGAAAGAAAAACTGCAAAATAATAAAGCGAATTATCCGCTATGGTATGAACGTTCAAACGAACTTATTTCACCTCAATGGTTATTGGAACAGATTTATCGAATATCAAATGGAGAGGCAATTGTGACAACTGATGTCGGTCAGCATCAAATGTGGGCGGCTCAATACTATCCATTTGATAAACCGAACCGTTGGGTAACCTCCGGGGGGCTGGGAACAATGGGATTTGGCTTTCCCGCGGCAATCGGTGCTCAGCTAGGGGCCCCGGCTGATTTAGTCGTTTCCGTAGTTGGTGATGGCGGGTTTCAAATGACACTTCAGGAATTGTCCATTATTAAAGAACGGAATCTTCCAGTTAAAGTAATTATTGTTAATAATGAGGCACTAGGAATGGTAAGGCAGTGGCAGGAAAGCTTTTATGAAGAAAGATATTCGGAATCGATTTTAGCAAATCCTGATTTTGTAAAGCTTGCGGAGAGCTATGGTATTCGTGGTTTAAGGGTTGACCGCGAAGACGAGGTAGCTGAAGTCTTAGAAGATGTATTTCAATACGATGGTCCTGTTGTTGTCGATTGCCGAGTTGTTCAACTGGCGTGTGTTTATCCCATGATTGCCCCTGGTAAAGGGATTCACGAAATGTTAGGGGTGACAAAATGAAACGAATTATAACAGCGACAGTGCAGGATCGAAGTGGTGTCCTTAACCGAATTACCGGAATGCTGCACAAGCGTCAATTCAATATTGACAGTATTTCTGTAGGCAGTTCTGAAACAGAAGGCATTTCCAAAATGACATTTGTTATTGAGATTAGTGATCATCAAAAGCTGGAGCAATTAACAAAACAATTGAATAAGCAAATTGATGTTATTAAGGTGTCTGATATTACGGATAAAGCAATCGTTGCAAGGGAATTAGCTCTTATCAAGGTTGGTGGGACTGGTCAGTTACGTGCCGAAATTCAAGGTATTATCACTCCATTTCGTGCGTCTGTCATCGATGTCAGCAAGGATAGCTTAACCATACAGGTAACGGGAAAACCGGATAAGGTTGAAGCGCTAATCTCATTGCTAAGACCTTATGGAATTAAGGAATTAACAAAAACAGGGGTTACTGCCTTTTTAAGAGGACAGCAGCCAAAACAGGTCACAGAGATTAATTCCATTTCAATTTAATATATAGTAAAAACGCCAGTTAAGTGGCGCATAAATAAATAAATAAATAATTAAAAGAGAGGGAGATCCAAATGTCAAAGGTACTATATGAAAAGGATATTCAAAAAGAGGTACTACAGGAAAAGAAGATTGCTGTTGTCGGTTACGGCTCACAAGGTCATGCACATGCACAGAACCTTCGTGACAGTGGATACGATGTTGTTGTAGGATTGCGACCAGGGAAATCGAAAGAAAAAGCGGAGGAAGATGGATTTGAAGTACTCTCAGTAGCTGAAGCGGTAAGCGTGGCAGATGTTGTTATGGTACTTTTACCTGATGAACTCCAGCCATCAGTGTATTACGAAAGCATTCAGGCTAATCTTAAATCTGGAAGTGCTATTGCATTCGCACATGGGTTTAATATTCATTTCACACAAGTAGTTCCACCGCTGGATGTTGATGTATTTCTTGTTGCACCAAAAGGTCCTGGACATTTAGTGCGTCGTACATACGAGGAGGGGGCAGGTGTCCCAGCTCTATACGGTGTGTACCAGGATGTTACCGGAAATGCAAAAGAACTTGCATTAGCATACTCCGTGGGAATTGGTGCTGCTAGAGCCGGTGTTCTTGAAACAACATTCCAGGAAGAAACGGAAACGGACTTGTTTGGTGAGCAGGCTGTACTTTGCGGTGGGGTTACAAGTTTAATCAAAGCTGGATTTGAAACATTAACCGAAGCAGGTTACCAGCCAGAAGTTGCCTACTTTGAGTGTTTGCATGAAATGAAATTAATTGTTGATTTGCTTTATGAAGGTGGATTAGAGAACATGCGCTACTCCATTTCAGATACAGCACAATGGGGTGATTTTGTATCTGGACCTCGTGTAATTAACGCAGAAACGAAAGAACGAATGAAAGAAATCCTTGCAGACGTTCAATCAGGAGAATTTGCAAAAGGATGGATTCTTGAAAATCAGGCAAATCGTCCTAAATTTAATGCTACCAACGCGAAAGAAAATCAGCATCCAATCGAAAAAGTGGGAAGGGAGTTACGTGAATTAATGCCTTTTGTCAAACAGCCATTACAAAAAAAGCAAAAGGATGTGAAGGTGCATGTCACAAATTAAGATTTTCGACACAACGTTAAGAGATGGTGAACAATCACCAGGTGTTAACCTGAACCAACTAGAAAAATTGGAAATCGCTAAACAGCTTGAACGTTTTGGTGTAGACAGGATGGAGGCGGGATTCCCAGCTTCCTCCAAAGGAGACTTTAACGCAGTAAAAACAATTGCAGAAACCATTAAAGAGACATCTGTTACAGGTCTTGCCAGAACTGTGAAATCTGATGTTGATGCAGCTTGGGATGCTTTGAAGGGTGCTTCGGAACCTTGTCTGCACCTTTTCCTGGCAACATCACCAATACACATGACATATAAACTGAAAAAGACACCGGAAGAAGTCATTGAAACCGCAGTTAGTATGGTTTCCTATGCAAGAAAGAAGTTTCCGCAGGTTGAATGGTCCGCTGAAGATGCTTCAAGGTCGGATTGGAACTTCTTAGCACAAATAATTGAGCAGGTAATTGATGCGGGAGCAACTGTTATTAATTTGCCAGATACTGTTGGCTATACGACACCATTAGAATACGGAAATTTGTTTAAATTCATTAAAGAAACGGTTCCAAATATTGATCGTGTCAGACTTTCATGTCATTGCCATAATGACTTAGGGATGGCGGTAGCAAATTCAATTGCAGCGGTCGAAAATGGGGCAACACAGGTTGAAGGGACCATTAATGGAATTGGTGAACGTGCTGGAAATGCGTCATTGGAAGAAATTGCAGTAGCCTTAAAGATTCGTTCCGATTTTTATCCTTATAAAACAGACTTGAAACTAAATGAAATTAAGCGGACTAGTGATCTCGTAGCAAAATTAACCGGAATGTATGTGCAGGCAAACAAAGCCGTTATCGGCCGCAATGCTTTTGCACATGAATCAGGTATTCACCAGGACGGTGTATTAAAAAATGCTTCAACATATGAAATTATCACCCCAGAACTGGTTGGAGTAAGTTCAAACACTCTATTTCTAGGAAAGCATTCAGGACGTCACGCATTCAAGGACAAAGTGAAGGAACTTGGATATGAATTATCTGAAGAAAAATTAAAAGAGGCGTTCAACCTATTTAAGCTGCTGACAGATCGTAAAAAGGAAGTAACAGATGATGACTTATTTACGATTTTAACAGAGATCCAAACAGACACTTCAACAGTGGAAAAGTATCAATTAGAAATGTTCCAGGTGCAATATGGTACAGCGAACATTCCGACAGCGACTGTCTTGTTGAAGAATCCAGAGGGCGATATGGTGCAAACAGCGTGTACTGGTCAGGGAAGTGTCGAAGCTTTATACAAAACATTGGATGAATTAATTACTGAAGATCTTCAATTAGTAGACTATCAGCTTAACTCCGTCGGCCGCGGGAAAGATGCACTTGCTGAATCACATGTGCAGTTAATTATTAATGGCGAGCCAATGAATGGAAGAGGGTCTGCTCAGGATGTAATGGAGGCATCGGCAAACGCATTCTTAAATGCAGTAAATCGGTTTCTGGTACAACAGAAAGCTTCTAAAAAAGAAGCGGTAAAATAAAAAGAAGGAGGAGGGGAGATTATGAATAAACAAATTATTCTGCTTCCGGGTGATGGTGTTGGAAAGGAAATTATGGAGTCGGCAAAGCACGTATTAAATACGATAGCCAGTGAATTTGGCCATAGCTTTACATTTCATCAGCATGCAATTGGTGGTGAAGCCATTGATAACAATGGGACACCGTTACCTGAGGATACCATTAATGCGTGCCGTCAAGCAGATGCCATCTTATTGGGCGCTGTTGGAGGGAAGAAATGGGACTCCCTTCCAGGACACATGAGACCGGAAAAAGGGCTGCTAGGAATTAGGAAAATGTTAGGGTTATTTGCTAATTTACGTCCAGTGAAAGGATTTGCCCCCTTGCTGCATGCCTCTCCATTAAAAGAGGATGTAATAAAAGGCAGTGATATTTTAATTATTCGGGAATTAACAGGAGGGCTTTATTTCGGTCAGCCAAGTGAACGTCGTGAAAATGGAGATGCTGTTGTAGATACGCTCTCTTATCATCGCTCTGAAATGGAAAGGATTATCGACAAAGCATTTCAAAGTGCCAGATTAAGAAACAATCACTTAACATCTGTAGATAAAGCGAACGTATTGGAGTCGAGCCGTATGTGGCGTGAAATTGTTAACGAAAAATCGAAGGACTATCCTGATGTAACGGTAGAGCATGTACTTGTGGATGCTGCTGCAATGAAATTGATTACCCAGCCTAACCAATTTGATGTTATCGTTACGGAAAACTTGTTTGGCGATATTTTAAGCGATGAGGCTTCCGTATTAACTGGTTCATTAGGAATGCTGCCATCAGCTAGTATACGTTCTGATGGTGTTGGGCTATATGAACCTGTTCATGGATCTGCGCCGGATATTGCAGGAAAAGGTATTGCAAATCCAATGGGCATGATTCTGTCAGCAGCAATGATGCTAAAGTATTCTTTTGGGATGGAAGAAGAAGCCGCTGAAATTGAAGAAGCTGTTCATGATGCCCTTGAGCAAGGATACCACACTCCTGATTTACAAATTAAGGGTGGTAAACAAGTAACTACAAAGGAAATGACAGAAATAGTAGTAGATAACTTAACAACAAAAAGTGTTTCAAACTTTATTTGCAGTACGTATGCCTAATTGATGGAGGTGACAATAATATGGGAAATCAAGAAACAATCGTTGATAAAATTTGGAATAAACATGTTGTACACGCGGAAAAAGGTAAGCCGGATTTACTTTATATTGATTTGCATCTTGTTCATGAAGTAACCTCTCCACAAGCATTTGAGGGGTTACACATGAACAATCGAAAAGTACGGCGCCCAGATTTAACATATGCAACAATGGATCATAATGTTCCAACGAAAAACCGGGATGTAGTAAAAGATGAAATTGCGAATAAGCAAATGGAAACATTACGGGAGAATTGCGAGAAGAATGGGATAGCTTTAGCAGATATGTATCATCCAGATCAAGGGATTGTCCACGTGATTGGTCCGCAGCTTGGATTAACACAGCCTGGTAAAACGATTGTGTGCGGTGATAGTCATACATCTACGCATGGTGCATTTGGTGCACTCGCATTTGGAATTGGCACTAGTGAGGTTGAGCATGTTTTGGCTACGCAAACATTATGGCAAGAGCAGCCCAAAACACTGAATGTACAGGTGAAGGGCGATCTTGGGGCAGGAGTTACGGCAAAGGATTTAATCCTAGCCATCATTGCTAAGTTCGGTGTACGGTTTGGAACTGGATATGTCATTGAATATACGGGTGATGCGGTTCGGAATTTATCAATGGAAGAGCGCATGACTGTTTGCAATATGTCCATTGAAGCGGGTGCCAGAGCAGGTTTAATAAGTCCTGATGAAAAAACAGTTGAATTTTTAAGAGGAAAAGAATATGTGCCTTCCGGAGAAGCGTTTGACGAATTGGCTGAAAGCTGGCTGGCTCTCGCTACTGATGAAGGTGCAGTTTACGATAAAACGGTAACAATACATGCAGAAGAAATTGAACCGCAAGTATCCTGGGGAACAAACCCGGGTATGTGTGTACCTGTAAGTGGCAGAACACCTGTATTAAATGAAGTTGAATATAAAGAAGATGTTCAGCGTGCATTGGAATACATGGGTCTGAAGGAAAATCAGCCAATTACTTCTATTGAAATTGACCATGTTTTTATTGGATCGTGTACAAATTCTCGATTGAGTGATTTGAAAAAGGCAGCGGCAATTGTTGAAGGAAAGCAGGTTAAATCAAGTGTAAGGGCAATTGTTGTTCCTGGTTCGTTCAGTGTAAAATTACAGGCTGAAAAAGAAGGCATCGACACGATATTTAAACAGGCAGGCTTTGAGTGGCGTGAAGCTGGCTGCAGTATGTGCCTTGCAATGAATGATGATATCGTACCACATAGTGGCAGATGTGCCTCAACATCAAACCGGAATTTTGAAGGAAGACAGGGGAACGGAGCGCGAACGCATTTAGTAAGCCCAGAAATGGCAGCAGCTGCTGCTATAGAAGGACATTTTGTTGATGTTCGCACGATTGCAGGTGTACCTAATTAGGAGGTGATATGTCATGGAAGCTATTCAAAAACATACAGGACTGGTTTACCCTATGAATCGTACAAATGTCGATACGGATCAAATTATACCGAAGCAGTTTTTAAAACGAATTGAACGAACTGGTTTTGGCCAATTTCTTTTCTATCATTGGCGATTCGACGAAGAAGGGAAAAAGCGCCCTGATTTTGGATTAAATAAAGCTGAATATAATAATGCATCTGTTTTAATTGCCGGTGAAAATTTTGGCTGCGGGTCTTCTAGAGAGCATGCACCGTGGGCATTATTGGATTATGGGTTCCGGGTAGTCATAGCACCTAGTTTTGCGGATATTTTTTATAACAACGCACTGAAAAATGGGATTATACCTATTCAGATGGAAAAAGAACAGGTTGATTTGTGGATGCGTCAAGCGGAAGAAACTGAATTTACGTTAGAGGTGGACTTGAAGGAGCAACGGATTCGTGATGCCAAACACAATGCAGTGTATTTCGATATCCCGGCATATCACAAAGAAAAACTGTTAAATGGCTGGGACGAAATTGCATTGACGCTTAAACTTGAGGATAAAATTGAAGCATATGAGATGAGGTAAAGTGGGCAGGCAATTTTTTGAAATAATAAGGAGTGTGAAATAATTGGGGATTGCTTAACTGGTGAAACAGTTCATACTGCGATGGGGCGCTTAGCCCCTATCGTTCACCGTACACCATTAATAACATCAACAACTACTAACAAATTGGTTGGTAAACAAGTCTATTTTAAAATGGAAAACCAACAAAAAACAGGTGCATTTAAGTTTAGGGGTGCAAGCTTTAAGCTGATGCAGCTAACAAAAAATGAATTAAGCAAGGGTGTTATAACCGCATCGGCAGGAAATCATGCACAGGGAGTTGCTCATGCAGCAGCCAAATTAGGTGCAAAAGCAACAATATTCATGGCAGAATCCACACCATTAGCTAAAGTAAATGCGACTAGAGCCTATGGTGCTGAAGTTGTTCTAATCGGAGAGACCTTTCAAGAAGCGTATGAAGCGAGTTTGAGAAAACAGATGCAATGCGGGGCTGTTTATATACATCCATTTGACGATTATGATGTAATGGCTGGACAAGGCACGATTGCTATGGAAATGCTGCGGCAGGAAGATAGGATGGACACGATAATTGTGCCGATTGGCGGCGGTGGTCTTATTAGTGGAATTGCCGTTGCAGCAAAACATGTGAATCGTAATATTAAGATTATCGGCGTTCAAGCAAGTGGAGCTTCCGCCATGTATGAAAGTTATCATCATAATAAAGTAAAGACCCTAAAATCTGTTTCTACAATAGCAGAGGGGATCGCAGTTAAACAACCGGGTAAAAATACATTACCAATAATTCGTGATTACGTGGATGATATCTTAACTGTCACAGATGAGGAGATTGCTTCAGCTATCGTTTATATGCTCGAACGCAATAAAACATTAATGGAAGGTGCCGGTGCAGCGGCTTTGGCAGCATTGTTTACCCACAATAAGCGAATAAAATCAAGACATTGTGGTGTCATCGTAAGTGGGGGCAATATGGACATTGGAACCATTCCAAAGATTCAGCAACTGGCGGGAAGACTGAACTTCTCCGCTTAGTAAGAAAATAGATGTACAATAATTAACCCTGGGTACTCACAAATTGAGTGTCCAGGGTTTTAAAGTTGGGTTTCCAATCCGGCAATGATTTATTTTTCGAAAATATTTACTGCTGTCCCCCTATACAGAACTTCAAAATTTCTTTTTTGCAGAATAGAGTAATCATGTTATTAAAGGCAGCTCATTCTCAATGGTTGAATCAATAGTAGACAGGCTGTGACTATCAACAAGCAGGAATTTCTTATTCAGCTTTATCTCTTTTCATATTCCGAAAAAATAGTATTTTCCCACTCGAAACAACACAGACACATTTCCTTCAATTTTTATTCACATATTGTACGAAAATCCATGACTATTTTGTGACATACATCACAAACTATTGAAGTTGAACGTATACGGTATTAAGATTATCGTAGATTTTGTGAATTACGTAACAAAGATCTTTGCTAAAAGTCTTGTATTTTATACCGTAATACATCCATGAAAGGGGTACCTCGAATGAAAATAAAATGGGCAATGCTTGCGGCAATTTTCACTATTGTCACAGTGTTAACAGGATGTGAACCTCTCGCGGTTTTGAATCCTAAAGGGCCTCAAGCAGAAACGCAAGCAGATGTTATCTGGTTATCCATTGGTATTATGCTGTTTATCGTTGTTGCGGTTTTTGCGATCTTGATTTACATGTTAGTTAAGTTCCGCGCTTCCAAACAAAGCGATGATTATGAGCCGCCGCATATTGAAGGAAATGTTATCGTGGAATCAATTTGTGTAGGTATTCCAGTTTTAATCGTTGCATTCCTATCAATTGTGTCGGTACAAAGCAACTATGAAGTTGAATCATCTCCAGAGGGATATGGTGAGAAGGAACCATTAGTTGTCTATGCATCATCATCGAACTGGAAATGGCATTTTAGTTATCCGGAGCAGAATATCGAAACAGTTAACTACTTATACATCCCAACAGATCGCCCACTTGAATTTAAATTATATTCCTATGGGCCAATCACTAGTTTCTGGATTCCACAGCTTGGAGGACAAAAATATGCTATGTCCGACATGGTTACAACACTGCATTTAGCTGCTGATGCTCCAGGTGAATACATGGGAAGAAATGCAAACTTCAGCGGAAAAGGCTTTGCCGAAAATACGTTTAATGTGAAAGCAATGCCACAAGCGGAATTTGATGAGTGGGTAGATGAAGTTAATAATACTGCCGATCCTCTTACGGAAAAAGAATTCGACCAATTATTAGAACCTGGCCACCTAGGGCAATTAACGTTTAAAGGAACACATTTGACATTCCTGCCACCTCCATCTGCTGAAAATGGCGGACATAATCATGGGTCGGGATCAGCTGATAAACACACTGAGATGTCGGGAAACAGTGACAATGAGTCAGATTCTGGCCATTCAGATAGTCATTCCGATGAGGAACACAGTGATCATTAAGATAGGATGTTGACAAAATAGTGTACTAGTATCTGGGTTTCATAACTAAAATATATGTTTCCCGAAAGGAGCTACAAGAGACATGGATTTCTTTGATAGATTTGCGATCCCGCACCCAAGTCCAATTATTTATGCATCGATGGTTGCAATCGGGCTGACCGTTATCGCAATTGTCGCTGGGTTAACCTATTTTAAAAAATGGGGATATCTATGGCGTGAATGGATAACGACTGTGGATCATAAACGAATTGGTATTATGTATTTATTATCTGCCCTATTGATGCTATTCCGGGGTGGGGTAGATGCACTGATGATGCGTGCTCAAACTGCAGTACCAGAAAATACGCTGCTCGAGGCACAGCATTATAACGAAATTTTTACAACACATGGTGTCGTAATGATTATATTCATGGCGATGGCATTTATTATAGCTTTAATGAACTTCGTGGTACCTTTGCAAATTGGTGCACGAGACGTTGCATTTCCGCGTTTGAATAATCTTAGCTTTTGGTTATATTTTATGGGGGCTATGTTATTCAACCTGTCATTTGTTATTGGCGGATCACCAAGTGCAGGCTGGACATCGTATTTTCCGCTTGCCGGCAATGAATTTAGTGAATCAGTTGGAACGAACTACTATATGCTGGCGATTCAGATTTCCGGTATTGGGACACTCATGACCGGGATTAACTTTATTGCTACTATACTAAAAATGCGTGCACCTGGAATGACATTGATGAAAATGCCAATGTTTACATGGTCTGCACTCATAACAAACTTAATTATTGTTTTTGCATTCCCTGTGCTAACAGTTGCCCTTGCAATGGGTACGATGGATCGGTTATTTGGTTCAAATTTCTTTACAACTTCCGATGGCGGTATGGATATGCTTTGGGCAAACCTGTTCTGGGTATGGGGACATCCTGAGGTTTATATATTAATTTTACCGGCATTTGGCATATACAGTGAAATTATTCCGACCTTTGCACGGAGAAATTTATATGGCTATAAATCCATGGTTGCATCAATGGTACTGATCTCATTGCTTTCATTTTTTGTATGGGTTCACCATTTCTTTACGATGGGACAGGGAGCACTTGTGAACAGTATTTTCTCGATTTCAACGATGGCAATTGCCGTTCCAACCGGGATTAAAATATTTAACTGGTTATTTACGCTTTGGAAAGGGAAAATCAAGATTACCGTACCAATGCTATATTCTTTAGGATTTTTGCCGATTTTCACAATTGGCGGGGTAACCGGGGTTATGCTCGGAATGTCAGCTGCCGACTATCAATATCATAACACGATGTTCCTGGTGGCTCACTTTCACTTAGTAATTATTCCTGGTGTTGTATTCGCTATGATTGCTGGTATGACATATTGGTGGCCAAAAATGTTCGGTTTCATGTTGAATGAACGAATCGGGAAATGGACATTCTGGTTTATTGCGGGTGGTACTTGTTTAGCCTTCTTCCCAATGTTTATCTCTGGACTCGATGGGCAAGCACGCCGTATGTACACCTATTCGGAAGCAACAGGATTTGGAATATGGAATATGCTTTCGTTCATCGGGGCTCTTGGACTTGCAGCAGGATTTATTTTGATCGTATATAACGTTTATTACAGTACGCGTTATGCTTCAAGAGATATTGGTGATGATCCGTGGGATGCACGTTCTCTTGAATGGGCTACACACAATCCTGTACCAGAATACAATTTTGCAATTACACCGCAAGTCAATTCAAGTGAGGCTTTTTGGGATTCTAAGAAAAATGGTCATAAATTGTTTAAAGGACCATTTAAAGAAATCCATATGCCAAACAACAGCGGTATGCCATTTATAATGAGTATTCTGTTCTTTGTACTTGGGTTTGCTCTAGTGTTCAGTTTGTGGATTGTTGCCATTATCTCATTAATCGGAGTCTTTGCTTGCTTGGCACACAGATCATTCGAAAAAGATCATGGTTATCACATTTCAGTAGAAGAGATTGAGAAGACAGAAGCAGAACGCGGAGGTGCTGAACATGAAAACAGATAACACAATGCCTCTTGAATATAAGACGGAACAAAGCCGCTTAAATATATTTGGATTTTGGATTTTCCTTGGGGCTGAAATTATGCTCTTTGGTACACTCTTTGCATCCTATTTTACCTTGGAGGGTCGTACGGGAAGCGGCCCTACAGGAGCAGAAATATTTGAAATAACACCAGTTCTTGTTGAAACATTCTTGTTGTTGACGAGTAGTTTTACCATTGGACTTGGCGTTCATGCGATGCGGATTGCAAATAAGAAAGCAATGCTGGCATTCTTTTCAATTACGTTGATTCTTGGTCTAGGATTCTTAGGCTTTGAAATTTTTGAGTTCATTCATTATGTGCATGAAGGGGCGGGGTTACAAGCGAGTGCGTTTACCTCTATCCTGCTTACGACACTCGGAACGCATGGTGCACACGTTACGTTTGGGCTGTTCTGGGGATTATTCATTATCCTGCAAGTGAAAAAACGCGGGCTGACACCTGAAACTGCTAATAAATCATTTATTTTTTCACTTTACTGGCATTTCCTAGATGTTGTTTGGATCTTTATTTTCAGCTTCATCTACTTGAAAGGAATGATGTAAACATGAAAGAATTATTCCCACGTAAACAAGTAATGGGCTTTGTATTTTCTTTAGTTCTGACCGCAGCAGCACTTCTGGTATACTTTTTAGATATGTCATTTGCTGTCGGAATGACGGTATTGCTGGTAACCGCATTTATACAAGCCGGTCTGCAGTTTATCGTGTTTATGCATGCTGGTGAAACAGAGGACAAAGGGTTAATCTTTACAAATATATATTACGGATTAATAATAGCGTTGGTAACTGTTTTTGGTACGCTGCTCGCTATGGTTTGGGGTTACGTTTAATTCGGAAAAGGAGTGTCTATAATGGCACTCCTTTTTTTATATAAAGGAAGTATAAAATTTAGCGCTATTCAGCTAGTGACATGGTAAGCCGCGTCCAGCTCCAGCGCTAAAGCTGTGATGGACTTCCCTCACCTCCGTACGATAAGGTCAACATCGATTCGCTTACGCTCACCCGAGTTTCCTTTATCTCCTGCGAAGGAATGTTCGGCTAAAACCGCCGCTTTGCGCGGCAACGCCGAACCACCCCGCATGGCGAGGCGCAGTCCACACGTCGCTAAACGGGCGCTTCCGCTTTTGTTGTTTGGTCATCATTATACTTTTTGTCCAGCATTTCCTCTGATGCAACAAGGAACACGCCAATTAAAAAGATAAAAACTGCCCCCATAACAGTGCCAATTCCAATCCCTGTTACCGCACTGTATTCGCTTACAAAAAATCCATAAAGGAAAATAGCAATTCCAACCGCTAACACAGTGGCCCCTGTATATCTAGTTGCACGTAACATTTTTGCATATGATTGTTTCATCACACACAGCCTCCTTTTCTTATATTATTCTATTTGTTCACAAAGTTGTCAAATATTTTTTTGATAGTCGATTAATTAATGCTTCCTTGGTAATATCACGTAGTCTGAATAATTTACTTGTTTAAATATATATACCCAAAGCAGATTAGTATTTAAACCGAATGAAGAATGATGAAATAAATCAAATCAATTCAATTGGAGCCGAAAAAATTGCTGCAGATCGCGTTGTTGAACTAGATAAAAATACGGTAAAATTGAACGCAGATGCTGAAGGCTAAAACGGGACAGTCAATTCCGATTGGATGTTAGATTACAGATTGCAGGAGACGAAATTGAAGAACCTGCTCCTGTATGATTGGAGATTAGTAGAATTATCTTGCAGCTGCTCTTTAAGTAAACTTTTTCCTGAATACGGATAAAATATGGATGTCCATATTTTGGCTTTTTCAATGAAATGTTGATGATTGACGCAACGCTTGGAAATGTACTTATGATTACGCTCACATCGTTAATGGGAGTATTTCTAGGAGAACAGAGCGAAAAACCGCTTTATAATATCATATACTAACGGAGATGTTCTTTTTTGGAACATCTCCTTTTCAATTGCAGATATACTGTATTAATATAGTATAGGATTACATTCATCAGAAGGACTGCTAGTTAGGGGCTTATTATATGAAATCATTCATCAATGTTTCACTAAGATTTTTTATTTTAGTTTATGCAATTTTACATTTTGTCACCTATTTCTTTGAAAACAAAATTTTACTTTCTTTCTTGGGCATCTGCGGGTTTGGTATTTTGGTATTTGCCATTGCGGCGCGAACGATTACAAAAATGAAATTACCATTTGCACTTTTTCTTACAGGGGTTGTGATTTTAACACTTTCTGGTGCACCGATTGCTGATGGGATGTTAAATGGATTTCGGCAAATGCGAAATATGATTGGATTATTGATCGTTGTTCCAATGATTAGCTGGGTGTTAAAAGAAGAGGCATATATGGAATCGATAATCCGTTTCAGCCATAAAATGCTGAATACAAGCCGTAAGTTTTATTTTGGAATGATATCCTTTACACAGGTTATTGCCTATTTCTTAAATTTTGGTTCCATTCCAATGATGTATCAATTCGCAAATATGATTTTAAAAGATGAAAAAGGAGAGGCATGGGAAAATTTTAAAGGAACAGCACTATTACGTGGATTTGCACTCTCAACCATGTGGGTAGTCAGTATTCCGAGTTTTGCTTTTGTGGTTGAGACGATGGATGCTTCTCTTTGGATTTCCATTTTACAGGGATTGGGATTGTCTGTTTGCGGTATTATGCTTGCGGTTATTTTCTCTCGTTTCGAGGAAAAAAGATATGGTGCAGATTTAACCGCTGGACTACAGAATGAGATTGATGAAGTATTGCGGCATACTGCAAATAAAGGACAAATTAAGCGTAATGTCGTTGAGTTCGTCATTCTTTTTGTAAGTTTATTCGGTTCCATTTTTATTTTGCACTCTTTTTTAGCTATGGAGTTATTGTTTCTAATTCCTTTAGTAGTTTTAATTTGGATTCTTGTATTCTATATGATTAAAAAAAGACCACACAAATTGATGAAAGAAGTCAAAGTATATATTGGAAGGGATATTAAGCATCAAGCATATCAGCTGTCTGTTATGCTTGGTGCTGGTATGATGATTTCAGCATTAAATCAGACAGATTTTGCTGCAATCGTTATAGATGGTATTTATTCTTTAAAGGAATCCTTACCACTTATCAATGTATTATACTTTCTCCCATTTATGGTGATCATTTTAGGGTTTTTCGGCCTTGGACCATTGACTGTTATGGTTTTGGTTGGCGGAATATTGGGGAGTCTTGATTTGCCATACCAGCCTGAATTAATTGTCCTGACAGTGACATCTGGAAGTGCTATTTCCATTTTATTATCACCATTGATTATGCCTATAATAGCACTGAGTGGTGTTAACGGTTTGGGCGGATTAAAAAACGGGATTCAGTTTAACTGGAAATATGCGGTTGTTATTTATGCCGCAGTGCAAGTTTACGTACAGCTAAGGGTAATGCTTGCGCAGTAATTAGGTTTTACTCGGAAGAAATTATCCTTGCAAACCAGTAAAAATTCTAGTATAGTAATTTCATAATTTCATAGCAAACCTCAGATCGGTGAGGTAGAGGTGCAGATTATATGAGTACTCAACATGAGAATGACACCTATGATTGTTGATGAAAGGATTGTTTGCCGAAGCGTGATAAGGGTCGAACTTATGATAGCTGGTATGTCTTTGAATAAGAGGTATACTGTCATGCATTATGTGTATGGAGAACTACTGATCGAAATGGAGGATAACGTATATTGTAAAACAATGATGGGTTATTTTCTATCGTTGTTTTTTTGTATTAAAAAGTATGTTCAGATACCTGAATTCTTTTTATACATAGAATGAAATTCCGAATCATTCCTCTGCAATATCGCCTCTTTTCATCCTTAATCCATGCACTCCCACGAATCAAGGGGGTGTTTTTAATTTTATTGACTATTACACGTGCAGTCTTAACCAAAAGGAGATAGTTAGAATGAGGAAAATTTATACAAATGGAAGGGTTTATACGTTTGATCCATGCAAACCGTATGTTCAGGCAGTAGTAATTGAAAATGGTCGTTTTATCGATATGGGAACGAATGAGGAGATGCAGCTTCAATGGGGAAGTACAGCCAATGAAATGGTTGATTTGCATGGGAAAACAGTTACCCCGGGTTTAACGGACAGCCATCTTCATTTATCAATGATTGCAAACAAATTTCTAATTTTGGATTTAACCGGTATAACCTCAAAAAGGGAGATGCTAGAGAAAATACGTGTTAAAGCAAGTACCCTAAAGCCAGGTGAGTGGTTACTAGGTACAGGATGGGACGAGAACCTGTTTACCGACGGAATGATTCCTACTATAACAGAACTTGATTATGCTGCACCACACTGTCCGTTATTTTTAACAAGAATTTGCAGTCATGCACATCTTGTTAATACGAAGGCGTTAGAAGTTAGTCAATATCATCCATCAATTACGATTCCTGAAGGTGGATCAATTGTCTTAGATGAGGTGACCAAAACACCAACTGGAGTAGTTCTTGAATCAGCCTCTGAACTTATAAAACGATATATACCGGAACGTTCTTACGATGAATTGAAAAATGCAATGAGAGAAGCAATTCAATATACAATGGAAAAAGGATTAACAAGCGTTCATACAAATGATCCACTCTATTTAGGTGGACTTGATCAAACTTATAAAATATATGATGAATTGCTGAATCAGGAAAAGCTCGGTCTTAGATGTAATTTACTGATTAACCATGAATTTCTTGAGGACTTAAAAAAGAACGGAATGTATGCCGGTTATGGAAATGATACCCTGCAGATAGGAGCTGTGAAAATCTTTGCTGATGGTGCATTCGGAAGAAGAACCGCCTTATTGTCAGAGCCTTATAGTGATGCACCTGGTGAATATGGTGAAGCAATGTATGATCAAGATGCACTTTATGAAATAGTACGCAGTGCACGAGACCTTTCGATGCCAATTGCTGTTCATACAATTGGTGATAAAGCAGTGGAAAATGTATTAGATGTTTTAGATAAATTGCCGGCAGCTTCACATCGTGACAGAATTATTCATGTTCAGGTTTTACAAGAAGAACTTATTAATCGTCTGGCAAATCCAAACATAATCGCGGATATTCAGCCAAGATTTATCGTTGGAGATTTCCCGTGGGTACAGGAGAGACTTGGAGAGAAGCGAATTGGGCTCTCATATGCATGGAAAACGTTAATGGAAGCTGGTGTCATTTGTGCTGGCGGTTCCGATTCTCCGGTTGAACCAGTTGAACCGCTGCTGGGAATACATGCTGCAGTTACTAGAAGAGCCCCGGGTCAAAATCATGCAGGTTGGAATGAGTGGGAAAAATTGTCAATGTATGACGCCTTTAAACTGTTTACTGAACTGGGTGCATATCCAACAAATGAAGAAACTGTAAAAGGAACCATTTCTAGAGGGAAGTTAGCTGACATGACTGTTTATTCCAAAAATCCATTCGAGATGGAAGATCCTGATGAACTGTTGAAGACGGACATAGACATGACTATAATCGGTGGTGAAATTAAATATCATAGGTGTATTTCATAATTCCAAGATTTTAGAATAAAGCAATGTAATTTTATATTAATATTCTATCATAAATTTTCTGAAAATATGGTTGACCACAATTTTAATCTTTGCTAAATTAATACTAATAAAAGATTTCTACTAACTGCTAAATCTAATTGACTCTACTGATGAAGTGGAGCAGCCCTTAGGTCAAAACCAGTTATATTGACGGGAGTGTGCTCTTTATTGACTCCTGTCCATATTGCTGGTTTTTTATATTTTAAATTAAGGCTACGAGGAGGAATCATGGTGGAAAACCTAATTGAATTGGATAAAAAACATTTCATTCACCCAACCTCATCCATTCAGCAGCAGCAAACGGATGGGGCAAAGGTAATTATGGAAAAAGGAGAAGGAATCTATTTAACAGACAATTATGGAAGCGTATACATTGATGCGATGTCATCACTATGGAACGTTAATGTCGGGCATGGCAGGAAGGAGTTAGCTGATGCCGCAGCAGAGCAGCTGAAAAAATTAGCGTTTAGTTCAGCGTTTTCAACCTTTAGTCATGAACCCGCTATTAAATTGGCTGCAAAAATTGCTTCACTTGCTCCCAATGGATTAAATGCAGTTTTCTTCACCTCAGGTGGATCGGAATCCAATGATTCTGCTGTTAAACTAGTACGTCATTATTGGAAAATACAAGGGAAGCCGGAACGACGGAAAATTGTTGGATTAAAACGTGGGTATCACGGGGTTGCTGCCGCCTCTACAAGTGTCACAGGGATTCCTGAATTCTGGGGAATGGCTGGTCATATGATGACTGAAATAACCCATGCAGATACACCGTACGGAAGCAATACCGAAAGGGCGATCGCTTCATTTCGCCATACAATTGAGGTGGAGGGTACGGAAACAATCGCAGCATTTATAGCAGAGCCTGTACAAGGAGCCGGCGGTGTTCTAATTCCTCCAGAAGACTATATGAAGGAAATTCGCAGTCTATGTGACGAATACGGCATATTGTTCATTGCCGATGAAGTCATTACAGGATTCGGACGAACAGGTAAAATGTTTGGCATGGAAAATTGGGGAGTGATTCCCGATATGATGACATTTGCTAAAGGTGTTACGAGCGGCTATATCCCACTTGGAGGTGTCGTCGTATCAGATCATATTCATGAGGTGCTGAAAGAAAAATCGGCAGGTACTTTATTCCACGGTTTCACATATAGCGGTCATCCTACTGCCGCTGCTGTAGCCTTGAAGAACATTGAAATTATGGAGCAGGAGGGGCTTGTTGAAAATTCGCGGAAAATGGGTAGTGCGTTATTAAAAGGTTTTCAAAATATGAAGAACGAATTAGATATTGTTGGGGATGTTCGAACCATGGGACTACTTGGAGCAGTCGAGCTTGTTCAGGATCCGGAGACGAATAAGCGATTCCCTAAAGAATTAAAAGCTGCTTCAAACGTGATTGAGGCACTGCACGAAAGAGGTGTAATTTGCAGAGCTGTTACGTATGAGAATACAGATATTATTTGTTTTGCACCGCCGCTAATTATAAACCAATCACAGGTTAATACTGTAGTTGAAAGATTACAGGATGCAATTTTGTCTGTTCAGAAGCATCTGGAATAAAGAATAGTACATGAAAAAAGGGATGCCTTTGTCTCCAATATTCATGTTTTCAAGCATACATGTAATAAATTTAAGAATAAAATCTGCACGCGGAGTTTAGAAATAAGGAAGCATTACGGCAACAGTTTTTTCAGTAATCCGCAAATTCATGTTTTGCTAAAACCGGACTGGGGGGAAGATGATGAATAATGATCAAAAATTGTTAAAAATTTTAGGGAACAAAGATGTCCTAGCACTTGCATTTGGTGCAATGATAGGCTGGGGATGGGTCGTAACAACTGGATTATGGATTACAGAGGCAGGTTCTGTTGGAGCGATTCTCGCGTTTGCCATTGGTGGTACACTCGTTATTTTTGTCGGACTTACGTATGCCGAATTGGCTTCTGCTCTCCCGTTAGCTGGTGGAGAGCACGTGTACAGTTATAAGGCAATGGGTAGACTTGCCTCGTTTATAACAACTTGGGCAATTATTTTGGGTTATGTATCCGTCGTAGCTTTCGAGGCAGTTGCACTTCCAACAGTTTTTGAATATCTCATTCCAAATTACAGTCAAGGCTACATGTATACAATCGCTGGATGGGATGTTACGGCAACCTGGGCTGGTGTTGGTATTGCAGGATCTATTCTAATTACCTGGATTAATTACCGGGGGATAAAGTTTTCTACTTCCATTATGTTTATTCTTACACTGCTGATCGCAATTGCGGGGATATTATTAATTACTGGCAGTACGGTGGGGGGGAACGTGCAAAATATGCAGCCGTTATTTGAAAAAGGAATTGCTGGTTTATTAACGGTAATCATTATGACCCCATTCATGTTTGTGGGATTCGATGTCATCCCACAGGCTGCTGAAGAAATTAATTTGCCGCGAAAGAGAATTGGACAGTTATTAATCTTCTCTGTATTACTTGCTGTTGTTTGGTATATTGCTGTCATTTTCGGTGTCTCCCGGATATTAAATCCCGCCGAAATTGGTGAATCAAATTTAGTAACGGCTGATGCCATGGCTAAAGCTTTTGGTGATAGTCAAATGATGGGCAATATACTGGTTCTCGGTGGTATCGGTGGAATACTTACGAGCTGGATTGGTTTTTATGTAGGTGGGAGCCGTGCGATTTATGCCCTTGCCAACGCTGGTATGCTGCCAAAAAGCTTAGGAGAATTGCATCCAAAATATAAAACCCCGCATAAAGCAATATTGTTAATTGGTTTCTTTTCTACTATTGCACCATTGCTCGGACGTCCCTCACTTGTCTGGTTAGTTGATGCAGGCGGGCTTGGACTGGTCGTTGCATGGTTGATGGTGGCAATATCATTTATTATTTTGCGTAAAACAGCTCCTGATATGAAACGTCCTTTTAAACTTCCCGGAGGTACAGCTTTAGGCTGGATTGCAGTGGTTATGGCAACAGGAATTGCACTTCTTTATATGCCGGGAATGCCTTCAGCGCTTATTTGGCCATATGAATGGGCAATTGTGGGTTTATGGGCGGTTTTAGGTATAATACTTTATAAGATCTCCATGGTTAAGTACGGTAAAGGGTATGCAGAGGAGCATATGAAAAAAGAAATTGATCGGATTGCTTAACCAAATTTTTAGATGATTAATAAGGCCAGGATTGACTTCCACTGGGAAACGGAGGTGTATTCTGGCCTTATATTAAGTAATAAGCGATTATAAACCGAAAATAAAAAATATAAAATTTAAAATAATTAAAATAATTATTGACATTCTAAAATACTCTAAACTATAATATCATTAAGGACAATGTCGACAATCGACAGAATAATAGTATGTTTTAATCATAGTCATTTATGCATTTCATGTATAAATACATCTAAGACAATGTGCTCATAATTTTACCCATCAATTTGCCATTGTCCATCTATTGAACTGCACCATTTGTCATAATAATAACTACTCAATTCTAAAAATCTTCAATTAACAATTCAACTAATCGCAAAAATTTCATCAATGAAAGACTTATAAATTCATAGTAATAAGTAAGCGTTTCCAACAATATTAAGTACGAGGGGAAGGGATGGTTGTGTTAACATTTCCTATTTCAGAGTTTCAAGAGAGATTAACCAAAACAAAGCAGCGTATGGCTGACTCTGGGATTGACGTCCTGTTAGTAACTGATCCGGCTAACATGAACTATTTGACAGGATATGATGCGTGGTCATTTTACGTCCATCAATTACTTATCGTTATGATTGATGAGGAACAGCCAATTTGGGTTGGCCGCGGCCAGGATAGAAGTGCGGCAATGCATACCACGTGGCTTCAGGAAGATCATATAATTCCCTATGCGGATAACTATGTTCAATCAACAGTTCGGCACCCAATGGACTTTGTATGTGATTTATTGAAAGAGAGAAATCGTGATAAGCAAACTATCGCGGTAGAACTTGATGCATATTATTTTACAGCTAAATGTTACATGCGATTAATCCAAGGCATGCCAAATGCAATATTTAAAGATGGTACGAATATGGTTAACTGGGTTCGTATCATCAAGTCTGAAAATGAAATAACGTATATTAAGCATGCTGCTAAAATAGCAGAAAAGGCGATGCAGGTTGCTTTTGATGCGATAAATGAAGGGGTTCGGGAATGTGATGTCGTTGCGGGAATAGCTCACGCCCAAATAAGCGGGACGGAGGATTTCGGTGGGGATTATCCGGCCATTGTTCCACTGCTTCCTACTGGTGAAAAAACATCCGCATGTCATTTGACATGGACCGATGATCGATTTAAACAAGGCGACCCAGTTATTATTGAGCTTGCTGGCTGCTATAAACGGTATCATTCACCGCTTGCCAGAACAGCAGTTATCGGGATGCCAACAGAAGAAATGCAATTCGTTTCAGATGTTGTAATTGAAGGAATAAATACTACATTGGATGCTGTCAGACCTGGCATTACATGTGAAGAGCTTGAACTTGTTTGGCGAAAGGTCATAGAAAAAAGCGGGATTAAAAAAGAATCGCGCATGGGCTATTCCATGGGTCTTAACTACCCTCCCGACTGGGGAGAGCATACAGCAAGTCTTAGACCAGGAGACAAAACGATTCTCAAGCCAAATATGACGTTCCATTTAATTCCAGGCATCTGGATGGAAAACATGGGGGTTGAAATTAGCGAGTCATTTCGTGTGACTGAAACAGGATGTGAGGTCCTTGCTGATTTTCCTCGTGAACTTATGATTAAACCTAATATTCGGTTGGCCTAATACCAGTGGAGAAGTGTGTTCTTCTCCACAAGCTTTACCAATTTAGGTTTTTTTAATAAACAACATAGACATGAACTTAGACAATTGTATTCAAAATAGGAAGGGGAGGTCTTGTTAGCTGATGAAAAAGTTATTAATAGTGTTCATTTTTAGCTTTTCTTTCATTCTGCTTGCTGCATGTGGTTCAGATGACGCCAGTGGTGATGGTGGGGATAACGGAAAAGATAAACTAGCGGAGCTTAAAGAAAAGGGTACGGTTACAGTTGGTTTTGCCAATGAAAAACCGTATGCATATCAAGAGGATGGTGAGTTAAAGGGCGCTGCGGTAGATATTGCAGAAGCTGTATTTAAAGAAATGGGGATTGACAAGGTAGAAGGGCAGCTATCAGATTTCGGTCAGTTAATTCCTGGTTTAAACGCTGGTAAGTTCGACGTAATAACTGCTGGTATGGCCATTAATCCAGACCGTTGTGAGAATGCCGATTTTGGTGAACCGGAAATGATGTACGGTGAGGGACTTATTGTTCAAAAGGGGAACCCAATGGATTTACATAGTTATGACGACATTGCTTCATCGGGGGCCACAGTATCTATTATGGCAGGCGCAACTGAGAATGAATATGTTAAGCATGAAGGTGTAAAAGACGATCAAATTCAAAGTGCACCAGATATTCCTGCAACATTCTCAGCTGTAGAATCCGGTCGTGCGGATGCAACAACCGGTACAGAAATGACTGTGAAAATGGCTTTAGAGTCTTCCGGAAATGACAAGCTCGAATTTGTTCAGGACTTCGAACAACCAGATATTGAGGGAATACCAAGCTATGGTGCAGCCGCGTTTCATAAAGATAATGATGCTTTACGAGAAGCTTATAATGAACAACTAGCAAAATTAAAAGAAGATGGAACGGTGGAAGAAATATTGGAAGCTAACGGATTCAGTGCTGAAGGTAATTCAGTTCCAGCAGATATTACAACAGAAGGAGTTTGCAGCGGTGAACAGTATTAAACTTTAATCTTCCCCGCAACGCTCGATAGGGTCCAGATCCCTCAAGGCAGGGGTTAGGGACCCTATTTTTTCTATATTCTCTAAAGGGAGTGATTACAATTAATGCGCTAAATGATGTCTTTCCTATTTTGATTCAGGGAATTAAAATAACAGTTTCTGTATTGCTTGCCTCAATTGTGTTGGGGTATCTTACAGCATTTGTTGCGGGATTTTGCCGTTTATCCAAAAATGTTATCCTTCGTAAAATAACCGGATTCTATGTTGAAGTTTTTCGCGGCACCTCTTTAATTGTCCAGTTATTTTGGCTTTATTATGCTTTTCCAATTTTATTCGGGATTGAAGTGGGCAGCAACTTTTGGGCAGGTGTTTTAGCAATTTCTTTAAATTATGGTGCTTACATGTCAGAAATTGTTCGGGGTTCAATTCTATCGGTTGCAAAAGGACAAACAGAGGCGGCTACTGCACTTAATATGTCACGGTTTCAACGCATGAGATTAGTTGTCTTCCCCCAAGCGGTTCGCATGATGTTACCGGAGTTTGGTAATTATCTTATTCTTATGCTAAAATCCACATCGCTCGTTTCGTTAATAGGAATGACCGATATTCTTTACTATGGTGACATTTTGCGGAGCTCTAATCTATCACAAGCGCCAATGGTTTACTTATTAGTATTAATTTTCTACTTTATTTTAGCTTTGCCATTAATTTGGCTAACAAGAAAATTGGAAGGGTTTTCTAAGAAAGGGGTGGCGAGTCAATGAATAGCTGGAGCTGGGAGGTATTCTTTGATGCATTTCCTGCCGTATTGGAAGGCCTTGGTATAACCATTTCTTTGACAATTGCCTGTTACTTATTTGCACTGGTATTTGGGTTTGGCTGGACATTTATTAGAAGAATTCCTATAAAACCAATCAGATGGCTCATCATATGGGTAATGGAATTTATCCGTTCCACCCCGCCACTTGTTCAATTGTTTTTCATCTTTTATGCATGGCCAATGGTACCTGTAATCGGTGTTGCATTGGATCCATTTACAAGCGCTGTACTCGGACTTGGGATACATTACAGCACATATATTGGGGAAGTATATCGATCCGGTATTGAAAATGTAGATTCTGGACAGTGGGAGGCTTCAACAGCACTGAATTTTTCAAATCGGCAAAAATGGACAAAGATTATTTTGCCTCAAGCAATACCACCAACTATTCCAATGTTAGGAAATTATTTAATCATTATGTTTAAAGAGGTCCCGCTTGCATCAACAATTGGTGTACTTGGAATCCTCTCAATGGCAAACGATTACGGGGCACAATATTGGAGATACCTGGAGCCCTTAACGATTGTAGCAATCCTATTTTTGATTTTAAGCTATCCATCAGCAATTTTGATAAACAGGTTGGAGAAAAAAATGAATCGCCGGTTTGATAAAAAGACGGTTCTGGGCAGGATGAACAAGGGAAAAGGAGCAGTGATGTAATGAATGAACCAATGGTAAAATTTAAAGACGTGCATAAATCATTTGGCGATGTAGAGGTGCTAAAAGGAATTAATTTGGACCTAATGCCTGCCGAAAAGGTTGCCGTTATCGGTCCTAGCGGCTCTGGGAAAACAACGATCATTCGAATGCTGATGACGCTGGAGCAGCCGACATCAGGGTCAATAATTGTGGATGGAGAAAATCTCTGGCAAATGGAAAAAAGCGGCCGGCTCGTTACTGCTAATGAAAAGCATTTGCGCCAGGTTCGCGGGGATATAGGAATGGTATTTCAGCACTTTAATTTGTTTCCGCATATGACGATATTACAAAATTGCATGACTGCACCAATCCATGTAAAACAAGAAAATAAAGCATCGGCAAAAGCAAGGGCAATAGAGATGCTCGATAAAGTAGGACTGGGTGATAAACTTGATAATTACCCTAGCCAAATTTCTGGTGGACAAAAACAGCGTGTAGCAATGGCGCGTGCATTAGTAATGCGACCAAAGATCATGCTGTTTGATGAGGTGACCTCCGCGCTTGATCCCGAGCTTGTTGAAGAAGTACTGGAGGTTATTCGGGATATTGCACACGAGGGAAGAATGACAATGGTTCTAGTTACACATGAAATGGAATTTGCCCGTGATATCGCGGATCGGGTACTGTTTTTGGATAAAGGTGTAATTGCAGAACAAGGGACACCGAGTGAAGTGTTTGGGCATTCAGAAAATGAGAGGCTGGATAGTTTCTTGCGAAGGTTTAGGAGATGAGCGATAAAATCAGCTGACATTTCCGAATATCCAACGAACCCAAACGTTTCGCCGCCTTTGGGTTCGTTTTATGTAATTAGAACCAAACATTTGAATTTATTAAGTTTGGTGGTCTATCCCCACTCAACCCTGCTTCTAGATTTATGGCAGCCAGTTGGGACATCTTCAACTCGGTCTCATATGTAGAAGACCCAATGTGAGGGGTTGTGACTACATTCTTCATTTTCAGCAAAGGATTATTTAAAGTAATCGGTTCTTGTTCAAATACGTCCAGCCCGCAAGCAGCAATCTCTCCAGTCTTAAGTGCATGGATTAGATCTTGTTCCACAACGGTTTTTCCTCGGGATCCGTTAATAAAAATTGCTGATTTTTTCATTAGCTGAAATTCACGTTTCCCAATAAGACCTTCAGTTTCCTGTGTTAAGGGGGTTATCAAGCAGACAAAATCAGATTGTTCCAATAAATCATCAAGACAACAAAATACGGCATCAAATTTGTTCTCAACATTGGGCTTCCGTGTTCGGCTATGGTAAAGAATGTCCATATCAAATCCGAAGTGGGCACGTTTAGCTATTGCCTGCCCGATTCTTCCCATGCCAATAATGCCCAGCTTTTTATGATGCACATCTGTCCCAAACTGTTCGGGATCAACTGCCTCAGATGTCCATTCACCATTTTTAACGAATTGATCGAGTTCGGGAATGCGTCTAGCTGTGGCGATAAGAATGCCAAAGACTGTATCCGCTACAGTATCGGTAAGGACCCCTGGAGTATTGGTTGCCATAATATTTCGTTTGGTGAGTTCATTCATGTCCAGATTGTTATACCCGACTGAGACATTACTGACGATTCTCAGATTTGGGGCACGGTCCAGGAGCTTGCGATCGACAACCAATTCCAAACCGATAATCCCTTCTGCCAGATTTAATTGTTTTAAAAAATTAGAATCATTATTTGTATCAATGTTTCTAAAAAATTCAACATCATATTTCCTCTGCAGCTCTTCCAATACAGGTTTTTCTATACGGTTATATGCAATAATTTTTTTCTTCATTAAATAACTCCCCTCGTTTCTTATAGTAGTCCTGACAAAGTTTCTACCCTAAAAATAGACACAATTTAAATGAATGTCAATAAAAAAATATAAAATTTAAAATTATTAAAATAATAATTGACAATCCAAATAGTCTGAATTATGATGAAGATAAGATTATGTCGATTGTCGACATTAAACATTGATGAAATGAAGAAAGGGGTTTTGCATATGGATGAAGATAGTATTATCTTGCAAAAACCATTAAGTCAGCTCATTGCGGATCAGTTAAAGAGAAGAATATGGAATAAAGAAATTCAGTTTGGTGAAAGATTACTCGAGACTGATCTGGCCGAAACATATGATGTTAGCCGAAGTACGATACGCGAGGCGTTGAAAATTCTTGAAATTGAGGAACTTGTCATCAGCCAGGCACGAAAGGGTACCTATGTTGCAGATTTCACACAGCAGGATTTAGATGAAATTATTGAATTGCGTACATTAATCGAGTCGCAAGCATTTAAACATGCGGTTAATAATCTGGATCAAAAGCATTTTCGGGATCTTGAAGAAATAACCAATCAGATGAAGGCAAAGGTTGATGAAAAAGATTGGAATGAATTGTTTGATCTGGATATGAAATTCCATAGCTATGTTGTTAATTTATGCGGGAATTCACGTATTATAAAAATCTATGATTCACTGCAAGTGCAAATTCGAACGTTTCTCATGCATCTGGATCAGTATTATTCCAGTCATCAATCATTTTATGATGAACATAAAGAATTGCTTCAGGCATTAGCATCTAAAGACGTTCAGATCGTTAACGAAAGGGTTAAAAACCACATCGAATACGTTGAGGAAAAATTGCTTGGCGTCGGAGCAGGCCAAAAAAGTGAATTAGAAAAAGAGGAGGTATAATCAAATGAACAAAAAGTTTGCAACCGTTCAAACAGAATTGCCGGGACCTAAGGCAAAAGAATTGCTCGAACGCAGACAAAACGTTGTGCCGCATGGGGTCAGTTATGGTATTCCAACATTTGTAAATAATGCAAAAGGCGCACTGCTTGTGGATGTTGATGGGAATCGTTTTATTGATTTTGCCGGGGCGATTGGATGTATTAATGTTGGGCACAGTCACGATACAGTGGTAAATGCATTGCATGATCAAGTTGACCGCTATATTCACACTGGATTCAATGTCATGATGTACGATCCATACATCGAACTTGCAGAAAAAGTTGCAGCACTTGCTCCCGGTTATTTTAAAAAGAAAGTGATGTTTTTAAACAGTGGTGCTGAAGCAGTTGAAAATGCAGTGAAAATTGCTAGAAAATATACGAATCGCCAAGCAATTGTTTCATTTTCCGGTGGATTTCACGGACGCACACTAATGGGGATGTCACTAACTGGAAAAGTAAAACCGTATAAATATGAATATGGACCATTTGCACCAGAGGTCTATCATGCACCATTCCCTTATAATTATCGGCGTCCAGATTCGATGACCGATGAGGCATATACAGAATTTTTATTAAAACAAGTGGAAGACTTTTTTATCAGTGAAGTTGATCCGAGTCTAGTAGCTGCTTTTATTATGGAGCCGGTTCAAGGGGAAAGTGGGTTTATCATTCCGGATAAAGCATTTGTTCAAGGGGTATATGAATTATGTAAAGAACATGGCATTTTATTCATAGCCGACGAAATTCAGACAGGGTTTGGACGTACGGGTAAATATTTTGCAATGGAGCATTATGGCGTTGTGCCCGACCTGATTACGATTTCAAAATCAATGGCTGCTGGTTTGCCAATAAGTGGGGTGATTGGCCGGGAAGAGGTTATGGACAGGGCACGTCCTGGTGAATTGGGTGGAACGTATTGCGGAAGTCCACTTGGATGCCGCGCAGGACTCGCTGTACTGGAAGTTATGGAAAAAGAGCGCCTTAATGAACGTGCTGAAAAAATAGGCAAACGTGTCATGGGGAAATTTAAAGATTTACACGATAAGTATGACGTGATCGGTGACTATAGAGGTCTTGGGGCAATGTGCGCACTTGAGTTTGTTGAAGACCGTTTAAGTAAAACACCTGCCAAGGAAATAAGTAACCAGATTCTTAAAGAAGCACATAGCCGCGGCGTTATTGCACTTAAAGCCGGTGTTTATGATAATGTGATTCGCTTGCTAATGCCACTTGTTATCACGGATGAACAGCTTGAAGAAGGGTTGAATATTTTAGAGGAATCTATTGAAGCGGTTCTCGTTGGTGCTGAAAGTTAACTAGAATGGCAGATTAGTTTTGGAAATAAACGCTTTTGAAGATTGGAGTGAGTAAAGGTGAATGAAGTTAAAACGAAAAATTATCGGATGAGTATAAATGGAGAATGGATTGGGGAAGGGCTAGATTTACTAGAGGTTGTTAACCCCGCCAATGGTCAAATTGTTGGTACCGTGCCAAATGGTGGAGAAAGGGAAGCTGCACAAGCAATTGAGGCAGCACATCATGCCTTCCTTACATGGTCACAAACAACTGCATATGAACGTGCTGGATATTTAAAGCGTTTACATCAGCTAATGCTAGATAACCAGGAAGAACTCGCGCAATTAATGACCATGGAAATGGGGAAGCCAATTAATGAATCCAGAGGAGAGGTCAATTACGCTGCTTCATTTATTGAGTGGTTCGCCGAGGAAGGAAAACGAGTGTATGGTGAAACGATTCCTTCACACGCAGGGAGTAAGCGGCTGCAGGTATGGAAGAAGCCTGTTGGTGTTGTTGCTGCAATCACACCCTGGAATTTTCCAGCAGCAATGCTAACACGCAAAATAGGGCCAGCACTCGCGGCAGGTTGTACCGTGATTATGAAGCCGTCGGGTGAAAGTCCTTTATCGGCTGTTAAACTGATGGAGTTATGTGAGGAAGCAGGATTTCCAAAAGGTGTCGTCAACCTGGTCACAGGCTCATCATCCAAAATAGCTAAAGCAATTATGGACGATGCAAGGGTTCGTAAAATTACGTTTACTGGATCAACAGAGGTTGGCAAAATTTTAATCAGGCAAAGTGCAGAACAGGTAAAACGATTGTCATTAGAACTAGGAGGGCATGCCCCGTTAATTGTTTTGGATGACGCGAACGTTGATTTGGCAGTTAAAGGCGTTATGGCATCCAAATTCAGAAATGCCGGTCAAACATGTATTTGCGCAAACCGTATTTATGTCCAGGCGGGTATTTATAATGATTTTGTAGAAAAATTTGCTGAAGCAGTTAAGAAATTACAGGTTGGTAACGGCGCAAGTGAAGAGGTCGATATTGGGCCATTGATCAATCAGGCCGGATTGGATAAGGTGAACCATCATGTACAGGATGCACTATCGAAAGGTGCGGCGGTTGTAACAGGGGGAGAGCCTATTACAAAAGATGGGGGTGTATTCTTTGCACCTACCGTAATCAAGGATGTGGATCAATCGATGGTCGTGATGCAAGAGGAAACATTCGGTCCAGTAGCACCCGTTCAAAAAATTGCATCAGAGGCTGAAGCAGTTAAGTTGGCTAATGATACACCATATGGTTTGGCCGCCTATGTTTTCACTGAAAATGTTGCGAGGGGGACACGAGTAATCGAACAGCTTAATTTCGGCATAGTTGGCTGGAATGATGGTGCTCCTTCAGCTGCTCAAGTTCCTTTTGGCGGAATGAAGGAGAGCGGCATTGGCCGTGAGGGTGGACACGAAGGAATCGATGCATTTGTAGAATCGCAATACGTTTCAATTGGAATGGAGTAAATTGGAGAAGGGATTGTGGTCTTATTGAAAGAGATTATTCAAACCGGAAATGCTCCCAAGCCAAGTGGTCCGTATTCGCAAGGCGTAAAAGCTGGCGAATTTATATTTGTGTCAGGTATGGATGGCGTACATCCGAATGGAGAATTGGCAGGAGATACGATTGCATCACAAGCAGCAGCTAGCCTGGAAAATATCAAACATGTTTTAGCAGAAAAAGGTGCAAGGCTATCCGATATTGTTCATGTTTCGTGTCATTTATCTGAATTAAATCAAGAGAATGTTAATGAGTTTAACAGGGTTTATGCTACCTACTTTGAAGACGTTGAGGTAAAACCTGCACGTATTACTGTTGGCAGTCAGCTGCTGGGAGTAAAAGTAGAAATTACCGCTATTGCATCCGTGAATTAATCCACTGTGAAGGGAGTTGAAGTGACTCTCTTCTTTTTAATAAGGGGGGATTGTTGTGGTTACGAAAAATAAGGCAATACTGATTCGGACGAAAGGGATTTCCAAGCAGCTTGTTGAGTGGCGGCGAACCCTTCATCGGTTCCCGGAGCTAAGTTTTCAGGAATTGGAAACATCAAGCTTTGTCGCTGACAATTTGAGAAAAATTCCCGGCATGCATGTGGAGGTTGGGGCAGGATATCAAACGGCAGTTGTTGGTACACTTTCGTCCGGTTCTGGCCCGGCAATTGCTGTTCGTGCAGATATGGATGCATTGCCAATTCAAGAGGAAAATAATCATGACTATAGATCCATCCATGACGGTGTGATGCACGCGTGTGGACACGATGCCCATACCGCAATTGTGTTAGGTGTCGCAAATTTACTGGGTGAAAGTTTTCAAGCAGGTGAAATTCAAGGTACTGTAAAATTTTTGTTTCAGCCTGCTGAGGAAATGGCGGATGGATTTGGTTCAACCGGTGCTCCGTATATGATTCAGGCAGGTGCATTAGAAGATGTGGATTGTGTAATGGCGCTCCATATGAGCCCGGAGAACCAGCTTGGCGAGGTGCGTGTTCATGATGGTTATAGTATGGCAAATGTGGATGTGTTTGAAGCAAAAGTTATTGGAACAGGCGGGCATGGCGCTTATCCACATCTTGGCACAGATCCAATATGGATGCTCGGTCCCGTATTACAGGCATTGCACGGTATTGCGGCGAGACGCGTATCTCCTTTAGACCCTGCTGTGATTAGTATTGGCACTATTCGAGGTGGTGCTGCCAGCAATGTTATTCCATCTGAGGTAGTGATTAGCGGAACAATCCGCAGCTATCATCCTAACGTTCGGAAATTACTGCATACTGAATTAGACAAGGCATTTTCCTTGGTTAGTGCATTGGACGGTAAATACGAATTAACGATTACACCCGAGGATCCGGCACTTAAAAACGATCCAGGTGTTAATAGCTTAATTAGGGCAACGATTAAAGATCTTTACCCGCACTATACTGTGTTTGAAACTCCCTTTGGCTTAGGCGGGGAGGATTTTGCTCATATGACCCAGGCTGTACCGGGGGCGATGTTCTTTCTCGGCTGTGCTGTTGGGGACGGAGAGAATCGGGATTTGCACACACCACATTTTGATATCGATGAACGTGTATTGCCTGTTGGCGTTTCTATTTTGACAGAAGCAGCAAGACGGTTTTTGGCAGCTGAATAGTGAAGGACGCGGTAATTTGGATAGGACCGAAATACCGGAATGGAACGCTTAACCAATTGGAGTGTATGGAAAATAATAGAAAATGGGTGCGTAACCACCGGGAATGAATAAAATGCCATAGGGGGGAATAGAATGGCAGAAAAACCAATTGCCTTGCGTGACATATGGAGGGCACGTAAGCGGATTTCATCTATCGTACAGAAATCCCCTTTAATATATTCTAAAGCATTATCCGAGTATGCAGGGACCTCAGTTTACTTAAAACTGGAAAATTTGAATGTCAGTGGTTCGTTTAAAATCAGGGGAGCAGCGAACAAGATTTTGAGTCTGACGCCGGAGGAACGGCAACATGGTGTAACGACCTTTTCTACAGGGAATTTCGGAATGAGTGTTGCATATATTGCCAAAAAACTGGGAATTAATGCGACGATTTGTATTTCTAATCGGGTTCCAAGAGTGAAAGTGGAACAATTGAAACGTTCAGGTGCAAAGATAGAAATTTTTGGTGTGTCACAGGATGATGCTGAGAAGCGGAGCTATGAGCTGGAAAAGGAGTGTGGCCAAACAGTTATTCATCCGTTTGACGATCCATACATTATTGCAGGGCAAGGTACGATTGGTCTGGAGTTACTGGAGGATTTACCTGAAGTGGATACTGTAATCGCGGGTTTATCCGGTGGTGGTCTGCATTCTGGATTAGGGGTTGCATTGAAATCGACCGATCCCTCGATTCAGGTTGTTGGCCTGTCAACCGAACGAGGGGCAACGATGTATGAGAGTATCCAGGCTGGAAAACCGATTACAATGGAGGAACAGGATACATTAGCTGATAGTTTGCTAGGAGGAATAGGTCTTAACAATCAATATACATTTGATATGGTTCAGCGTTATGTTGATGAAATCTTTTTAATGAATGAGGCTGAGATTGCTGAAGGCATGGCATTCATGCTTGATAAACATCAGATGGTAATTGAAGGTGCTGCAGCAACAGGGATTAGTGCAATTTTACATGATAAAGTTCGACTAGGTTCTCATGTGGCAGTTGTAATCACTGGCAGCAGTGTCGACACGTCCGTCATATTGGATATAGCAGAGAAATATAAATCCAAAATCCCAGAATGATTGATATTTATAATTGAGGGAGGTTTTAATTTGAGTAAAATGCTTTATAACGACAAAATTATGGAGCGGGAGAACCTAATCGATATAGAAGACCGGGGCTATCAATTTGGTGATGGAATCTATGAAGTAATCGGTGTCTACGATGGAAAACCGCTGATGCTGGATGAACATTTGGGACGGTTAGAGAGAAGTGCTAAAGAGGTTCAGCTTACATTACCAGATTCGATTGGTGACTTGAAAAATAAATTGCTAGAGTTAGTCGCGGGAAACGAATTGGCTGAAGGCATTATCTATATGCAGGTTTCAAGGGGAACAGCGGCAAGGTGGCATGAGTTTCCGAAAGCAGATGTATCTCCAGTTACTGTAGCATATACAAGAGCGGAGGACAGAATGACAGATGTTGAAAATGAGGGAGCAGCAGCAGTACTCACAGAAGATATACGCTGGTTACGGTGCGATATAAAAACACTTAATTTGCTTCCAAATGTTCTGGCAAAGCAAAAGGCAGTGGAAAATAATGCAATTGAAGCTATACTCCACCGTGGCGAAACGATCACGGAGGCAAGTGCCTCAAACGTGTTTATGGTTAAAGACGGTGAAATATGGACCCACCCAGCTAACAACTTTATTTTGAATGGAATTACAAGGCGAAAAGTACTTCAATTATGTGATGAATTAAATTTGAAGATAAAAGAAGCTACGTTTACGGTTAATGAGTTGCTGGATGCGGATGAAGTTTTTATAACGGCAACTAAGTTGGATGTTGTACCAATTTTAAAAGTTGATAACCACATGATTGGGACAGGTATTCCGGGAGAAGCAACGAAAAAAGTTTTACAGGCATTTCGTTCACTCTATCAACAAAATGTAAAGAAACGGTCATAAGTAAAATTAAAAATAATTAACCACTGGGGGGACAGTACTGTGCTGCAATCATTACGTTTATCATCTTATAGCCCAACTATTGCAGAAATTGATCTGAAAGCTTTTAGAAAGAATATACAGGTGTTAAAAAAGCATACGAAAAACAATCTCTTGTTAGCGGTCATTAAAACAAATGCATACGGGCACGGTATTGTTCCAATTGGGCATGAAGCAATTAAAGCGGGGGCGGACCGTCTTGGTGTGAGTACAGTTGAAGAGGGTGCAATGCTCCGTGAAAGTGGTATTACTGCACCCATTCATATTTTGAGTACCATTTCTCCAATGCAGGTAGCTGACGTTATTACATATAGCCTGGTAGCTTCGATTTCCTCTTTGCAGCTTGCTAAAGAACTCAGCAGGGAAGCGACACTAAAGAACCGTATCATTCCTGTACATTTGAAAATAGATACAGGTCTTCACAGATTTGGGGTCGACCCGGACAATGCTATAGACTTTTGCACGACATGCTATCATCAGCCAGGACTGAATTGGGAAGGAATTTACACACATTTCTCACGAGCCGATGAGGGGGATTGGGTGACGACCGGGAAACAATTTGCATTATTTATGGGCACTGTTCAGGAACTGAAAAATGCTGGATTCACTTTTTCCATTCACCATGTTGGGGGCTCAACCATTACAATTGAAAGGGAAGATATGCGGCTTGACATGATAAGGCCCGGGATTGCTTTATTTGGCTATCATCCGGCACTTCGCCAACGGAATATTGCTCCATTAAAATCGGTTATGAAATTAAAGTCGCAGCTTCTCCAGATAAGGGAGCTTCCACCGAATACAGCAGTTGGTTACGGTGGAAATTATGTAACTACATCAACTGAAAAGATAGCAGTTGTTCCGATTGGTCTTGGTGATGGCTACAAAAGATCATTTTCAAATAACGGAGAAATGCTGGTAAAAGGGATAAGGGCAAAAATTGTTGGGACTGTTTCCCTTGACCAAACGTTAATTGATGTTACCCATATTCCTGGTGTTGAAGTTGGGGATGAAGTTGTTGTAATGGGGAAACAAGGGAATGATGAAATTACTGCACGTGAAATGGCAGGCTGGATGAATAGTATTGTCGATGAAGTACTGGCTAGCATGACGCAACGAATTCGACGTGTGTATGTGTAATAAAGTTTATGTCTACCGAAAGAACATAATAAAATAACCTATTAGAAAAATAACAATTTAAGCGATTAAGGAGGTCACAGATGAAAACGTTCAATATTGCATTAATACCAGGTGATGGAATTGGACCAGAGGTTGTGGCAGAAGGTGTAAAAGTTTTAAAAGCGATTGAAAAACTGGATTCCAGCATCTCATTTACCTTCACGATGTTCCCATGGGGATGTGAGTACTATATTGATAACGGTAAAATGATGGACGATGATGGTATCGACAAACTAAAGACTTTTGATGCTATTTATCTAGGTGCTGTCGGTTATCCTGGGGTTCCAGACCATATTTCATTATGGGACCTTTTGTTAAGGATTAGAAAAGAATTTGATCAATATGTAAATTTGCGTCCCGTTACACTTTTAAACCAATCGTTGACACCATTGAAATCGAAAATGGAAAAAGATATTGACTTCCTTGTAATCCGAGAAAATAGTGAAGGTGAATATGCTGGTGCGGGAGAACGATTATTCAAAGGAAATCAGGAAGAAGTAGTATTGCAAACAGGGGTGTTCACAAGGAAAGGTACAGAGCGGATTATACGTTATGCATATGAAGAAGCAAGTAAATCGAACAGGACATTAACGAGCATTAGTAAAGGTAACGCATTGAATTATTCCATGGTTTTCTGGGATGAAGTTTTTGATGAGATAGGAAAAGAATATCCTGATGTGAAGACGTATTCGTATCTTGTTGACGCTGCCAGTCTGTATTTTGTTACAGATCCGAAAAAGTTTGAAGTCGTTGTTACTTCTAATCTTTTTGGTGACATATTAACTGATCTTGGTGCTGCACTTACCGGCGGGCTTGGGCTTGCGACTGGAGCAAATATTAATCCTGAAAAAGACTTTCCTTCCATGTTTGAGCCTGTACATGGTTCTGCCCCGGATATAGCTGGAAAAGGGATTGCTAATCCGATTGCGGCAATTTGGTCTGTCAGTCAGATGCTCGACTTTTTTGGAGAGAAAGAATGGGGAGAAGCTGTGCTTTCCTGCATTAAAGATATGCTAAAAGAAACAATGCAGCTAACACCTGATTTAGGCGGCAGTGCATCAACGGGAGAGGTCGGTGACAGGTTTGTCGAGTTGTTAAATGAATATGCAGACACTGAAATTTTTACTAACTAGTTTGCAAGAGAGAGTGCAATCAGGCATGCACTCTTTCTTAATATGCCTCTATTCCAAGTGATACAGCCAGATTTTCCAAGGTAATCCTTCTACCTCAAACTGCTGTTCCAATTGAAGACCAATCGCAGCATGATTCTCAATAGGCAAAGCAGAAAAAACGTACTTGCCGCCCAATTCTTTTAAAGCATCCGTATTAATATCAAGATTATGAATTACTTTATCACTTTTTTTGGTAAACATATAATGCTTTCCTAATTCGCTTACATACATATATGCCCTGCTGCCCCATGTGTCGTAGTAATTTTTTAATTTAAGATTTTTCTCAAGCTCGGGTGCAATAATTTCCCGGAACTTGAATTTATAGGCAAGCGGGTAGCTGGTGTTGTATGTATCAAGTGTATAAAATCCATTATATTGCGCAATTGTTGGATGAAGTCCAATGCTTACCACACGATAACTTGATTGGTTCTTTCCGATATAATCCTCAATGTTCTGGAATAATTCCTCTGCATAAAATTCCTTAAATGTTGGTGTACCTATCTTGCTATACTTGTTTTCCTCATTCAATTGAAATAGCAAGAAGCATTGGACGATGATTAATATGCTAATGAATGGCTTGGCAAATTTTAAATGCTTCCATAAAATAGCTAATCCAATAGCAAAACAAATATACCAAATAGCTGGATCAAAAAAGTGGATACGGCTAAAGTTAAACGTATTAGCAACCATGAAATGATCTTTAATCACACGCAATCCTTCCCAGTACCACAACGCATACCAAAAAGAAAGGATTATATTGGCAATGAAAAGGATCACAAGCTTGAGGGGTTTCAAATTATGGTATGCAGCGACTAACAGCGCGAGTCCAATAACAGGGAGAATAATCGCGTAATGGATTGACATATCATGTGTATGTCCATTGACGAAATTATCCACGAATAAGTCTAACGTACCAGACAAATTCTTATGTCCAAGATCATTTTCATTGCGATGAGAAGTAAAGCCGCTATTAAAGAACATCGCATATATAAGCAAATAGTTTTTAATTATAAAAATTGCTGTCATTCCAGCAATTGCTGCGAAAAATGTACCATTAAAGTGCCTCATGCGAATCCAGTCAATCAACCAGAATAATCCCATTAGACTTAAGAAAAACACAAACGTTAAAATAAAATTGGAGAAGAACGGAATGATAAATAAAACAACCCAGTAATAGCTGGGGGCTGCTCTTCCCATCTTTCTGATTGACAGAAATAGGTGAAGAGCTAACGGTAACCCTGCAATTGATAAGAGTCCGGATGGCCAATAAGGCAGCAGTGCAAATGCCAATGCCGAACCAACAGTTATTAATGGAAGTTTATCATCACGGAATACATGGTTTTTTAACAGTAAATACATACCAAAGAAAGCGGTAAATCTCATAATTGTTTGACCGATTGCATAGGCGGTCATAGGCTTAAAAATTACATATAGCCATACCATTGCATCAAGAGCGGACGGAAGAGAGCTTCTCGGCAAACCATTTATAACGTTCGGTATCGTTACGTCTGTCAGGGAAAATATCTGTCCACTTTCAGCAAGTAATTTATACCAAACAATATTTGAATCCAGATTGTCGTGAACTCTGATGTGGGTATCTTCGCCCAGAATATAGTAAGGCATTAGGTAAGCAAGGATAATGAGGCATGCGAAACAGATATATTTATGGTTGGTAAAATGTTTGTATAGTGCTGACCACATGATCGATTGCCTCTTCTCCTATTCCGTAATATAAAGGTAGACGCAGTAATCGCGCGCTTTCGGTTGTAGTGTATTGGTCCATGCCAATAAATTCACCGTATTTTTCACCTGCATGTGAGGTGTGTAATGGAACGTAATGGGACACCGCCATGATATTGTTTTCATATAAAAAGCGGATAAGCTGATCGCGTTCATTTTCATCCTTTGTTTTGATATAAAACATATGTGCATTATGCTTGCAATGATCCGGTACGTAGGGAATTGCTATTGAATCAACTGTTTTTAATGTATCTTCATATTGTCTCCATGATTGGATGCGGTTTTCATTTATGGAATCTGCATGCTGAAGCTGTACATAAAGGTAGGCCGCATTCAGATCACTCAATAAAAAGGATGAGCCAATATCACGCCATGTATATTTATCGACCATTCCTTTCTTAAACTGCGATCGGTTTGTGCCTTTTTCTTGTATTATCTCAGCACGTTCGACAGCTGATGAATCATTAATAATTAAAGCACCACCTTCACCACAAGTATAATTTTTTGTTTCGTGAAAGCTAATGGTACCAAAATGTCCAATGGATCCTAATGGTTTACCCTTATATGTGCTTAATAACGCCTGGGCAGCATCTTCAATGACCCATAAATCATGTCTGTAGGCAATATCCATTATTGCGTCCATATCACATGCAATTCCAGCATAGTGTACAACAACTACAGCTTTTGTTCGTTCTGTTATGGCAGCTTCGATTTTCCCTGGATCAATGTTCAGTGTATCTGGTGTAACGTCGACAAATCGAATTTTCGCACCTCTAATTGCGAAGGCATTTGCTGTTGATACAAACGTATACGACGGCATGATCACTTCATCGCCGGTACCGACTTCCGTTAACAATGCAGTCATTTCCAATGCCGCAGTACACGATGGAGTCAATAATGCCCTTTCGCATGACAATCGATTTTCCAGCCAATCAGAACATTTCTTTCCAAATGGACCGTTACCTGCTAGTTTACTTGAAGATATTGCTTCATTGATTGCTGCTTCCTCTACTCCGATTGCACATGGCTTATTAAACGGAATCATTGTTATCACCTCATAAAGACTGACTTGTCACGATTATGCCTAAAACAATGAGCGACAAACCTGCTATCTTCTGAATTGTTACTGGTTCCTGAAATAACACCACTGAAAGTAAAAAAACAAGAACAAACGACAGGCTCATAAATGGATAGGCATAACTGATATTAAATTTAGTCATTGCCGCCATCCAAAATAGGGATGCTACAAATGCCGATAGAAACCCAGATAAAATGATTGGATCAAGCAGCAGCTGCAGCAGAAACACAAGCTTATCCTTCCATCCATCTGGAAGACTGCCCGCTTTGTCAATTTTCCACTTCAAAATTAATTGTCCATAAACAGTAAAAAAGATGGTGCCGAAAATATATGCGTACCCCATTACAGCACTTCCGATGGCGATGGGCCAGTTAATTTATGGTATACATCAATCGTATTTGTCAATTTAAACCCAAGTGAATAAAACAGATTCAGGGATGCAACGTTTGCTGCAGAAATGGATGTTCTTAATTTTTGGTTACCGAGCTTAAATTGCTCTTTGCATCCTTGACTTGTAAATGTTTTGGCAAGTCCTTTATTGCGAAATTGTTCTTTAATTCCTAGTAACAGTACTTTGTCGTCTTCAAAAGCATAAAATCCTGCTAACCTATTCTCGAAATAAAGACCAAATAGCTGCTCCTTTTCATGTAAATCCTTTACCCAGTTTAAATAGCGCAAATCAGCTAAGGATGAAGCTATGTGAAAATCGCGATGAAATCGGCCATGCATGAATGCTTCCTCTGCAATGTCAAAGACCTCCTGGGCATTATATTCTTGTGAAATGAAGGTATTTTCATGCTCAAAGTAACGCAGGTTTTCTTTTTTGCAAACTGGTTCAATCAACGTATCCATATAATAAAAACCGTGTGCTAATAGTTCTTTTGGATTCTCTAATGGGTTTACCTTCAGGGTGAAATGCCCTTCGTGTTTATCTGTTTCCTGAAGCGCATCTTCTCCTGACGAGGTGACTTCATAGGTGTTGATATTAAAATTCCGCTTATCCCACGGGGTAGGTCTTAAATAAGTCATTAGATGATCAGCTCCGTTTGTCAAATTCATTTATTTCATCAGTCGTCTCTCGTATTAGATAAAGTGGTCTGCCCTTCGTTTCGTTAAATACTTTTCCGATATATAATCCAAGGACACCAATGTTAAAAAATATTAACCCTCCAATAAAGTAAATCGAGACCATAACACTGGTCCAGCCTTGAACAGGTTCCGCTAAGAAAAAATACCGTGCAAATAAATACACACCGTAAATGAACGATGCAAACGCGATTAAAAAGCCAAATTGGATAGATAATCGAAGCGGTTTATTGGATTGAGAAATAATTGCATCGGTAGCCAGCTTTATCAGTTTTTTTACATTATAAGACGTTTTTCCAGTCTTTCTGGCATTGTGTTCGACGTGTACCGTAGCTGTATTAAACCCCATCCATTGGATAAACAGCGGGAAAAAACGGTTTTGCTCCTTCATTCTGCGAAAGCTCTTAATTACTTTTTTTGCGCTAATGCTGTAATTGGCAATCGTGTGATCGGACTTGCTGCCTGCAAAATAATCGTAGACACGATAAAAGAATTGAGAAGATTTCCGTTTCAGCAAGCTGTCCTGCCGCTCCATTCGTTTGCCAAAAACAACTTCATATCCTTCTTGAGCTTTGTTATATAATGTTCTAATTTCTTCTGGGCGGTCCTGAAGATCACAATCCATTACAACGACCCAGTCTCCGTCGGCATAATCAAGACCTGCTGTTATCGCGTGATGCTGACCAAAATTCCTGGCAAGGTCAATCCCCCTGATTCGTTTATCATCCACACTTAATTGTTTGATTATCTCCCAAGCATTATCTGGACTTGCATCGTTTACTAAGATTATTTCCAGTTGGGCTGGAATTTTTTCAATGGTGATTGCAACACGGCTGCAAAGCTCTTTCAAACAGCTATTACAACCGTAAACCGGGACTACTACAGAAATTAAAGGGTAATGTTGTTCCATTGTTCTGCATACCAATCTACTGTTTGATAAAGTCCTGACTTAAATGTTATATCTGGTTTCCAGCCCAATGTCTGTCTTAATTTTGTGTCATCAACGGCATATCTCCTATCATGACCTTGGCGATCCACGGTAAATGTAATTAAATCCTTAAAACTTTCAATTGCAACTTCTGATTTGATTTCCGGTTTTAATAAATCGAGTATTTCACAAACTTCCATTGCAAGTTCAACATTTGTCCGTTCATTGCCACCGCCAATATTATACGTCTCAAGGGTTTTCCCATGATGAAAGATGAGCTCCAATGCACGGCAATGGTCCATAACATAAAGCCAATCCCTTATATGTTTGCCATCTCCGTAAATGGGTATTGGCTTCAATTCAAGTGCTTTTGAAATTATTGTGGGAATGAGTTTCTCGGAATGCTGTTTTGGTCCGAAATTATTTGAACTGCTAGAGATAACAACATCCATTCCATACGTATGGCCAAAGCTCTTCACTAGCAAATTGGCACCAGCTTTTGATGCACTGTATGGGTTGCGAGGGTCATATAACGTATATTCGTGAAATTTCCCCGTTGCACCTAAGGACCCATAGATCTCATCAGTTGATATTTGGTGAAATCGTCTATTTGTCAGCACGCCTTGTTTTTCCCAAGTATTCCTTGCTGCCTGAAGAAGAACATTCGTACCTAACACATTTGTTTCAATAAATGCTTTTGGGTTTTGGATAGACCTGTCAACGTGAGATTCAGCGGCAAAATTTATAACTCCCAAGATATCAAAGCTTGTGAAAACCTCATTAACTGCTTTTTCATCTGCAATATCACCTTTAATAAAGTGATAGGTATCAAGATTTTCCACCTCATTGAGATTGTTTGTCAATCCTGCATATGTGAGTTTATCAAAATTTATTAGCTGCTGTTCCGGATACTTATTCAAAAAATATGTGATAAAATTTGAACCGATAAATCCTGCACCACCGGTTACAAGGAGTGTTGGCTGTCGGTTATTCATTTTCTACCAGTCCTAACATCGGATTGCGGTCAATAGCTTCCCAATACTGCTGTGTATGTTTCCGGTCGGCAATTTCCAGCAAGTACTTTCCATAATCATTCTTTTCCATTGATTTTCCTTTTTTGAATAAAGTCTCTTTATCGATATACCCCATGTAATAAGAGATTTCCTCAAGACAAGCAAGTTTAAAACCTTGACGCTGCTGAATATTTTTTACAAATTCTGCTGCATCAAATAAAGATTCATGTGTACCGGCATCCATCCAGGCGAACCCTCTGCCCAACAATTGAACATCCAATTGACTGCGTTTCAAATATTCCTTGTTCAGATCCGTAATTTCAAGTTCACCTCGTTTGGAAAAACTGAGTTTTCTTGCGAAGTCAATACATCGATTGTCATAAATGTATAATCCCGTCACAGCAAAGTCGGATTTCGGTTCTTCTGGCTTTTCCTCTAACGATATTACCTTCTTAAGATGATCGAACTCTACTACTCCGAAACGTTCAGGGTCCTTAACCCGATAACCAAATACAGTAGCATAGTGATGATTTTTTATTGCCTTCCTTAACAGAGTTGTGAAGCCTTGCCCATAAAAGATATTGTCGCCAAGAATTAGTGTGACATCATCATTTCCAATAAAGTCTTCCGCGATAATAAATGCCTCTGGAATCCCATTTGGCTCTGACTGCTCCTTATAGGTAAGTGAAATTCCAAAAGCTGATCCATCGCCAAGCAATTCCTCAAATCTTGGTCTGTCATACGGTGTGCTGATAATCATAATTTCCTTCATTCCGCCTAGCATTAAAACAGATAATGGATAGTAAATCATTGGTTTATCATAAACTGCTAACAGATGTTTGTTGATGCTGTTTGTACTTGGGGATAATCTGCTGCCGCTACCGCCGGCAAGAATAATGCCCTTCATGAATACCACTCCTGGACCTAATTATTTGGTAAACTTCATTTATAACGCTATTACCCAAATTGGTGAAAATAATCTTACAATTTCTTTTCATTTGTGTTATCAAGATATTAAGTTCATATTTCCCTGATAAATTTATTAATTTCACTTTTAATAATTAATATTCCTTTATATTCCAGAAATAATTCATTATCGTATTTGCTGGATGTAATGTCTTTACTGATTGTTATCAGCATTTACCATTCATTATACAAATTACATAAACTGCGAGAACTAAGAATTATACGCATAAAAAATATTCTTTATTCATATATTCATAAGTTGTTATTCTGGAATATTCCAACATCCAAGCGCATACAATGACCAAGTAAAAAACGGTTTAATATTTTCCAAGGGAGGATGAAACACTTTGTGTGGAATCACAGGTATGGTTAATTGGCAGAAAGACGTTAGGGCTGAACGAACTGCATTACAGGGAATGACGGATACATTGACATTGCGAGGACCAGATGATTCACAGCTTTGGTTTGATCAACATGTTTGCTTTGGACACAAAAGACTTGCAGTTGTTGATCTTGACGGCGGTAAGCAGCCGATGTTGAAGGAAAAGAATGGCATTACGTACACACTTGTTTATAATGGTGAACTTTACAACACAGAGGAATTAAGAAGTGAATTACGTAATAGAGGGTATTCATTTAGAACATCATCAGATACTGAAGTTTTATTAACCGCTTATATCGAATGGAAAGAGCAATGTGTTGATTATTTAAATGGAATATATGCATTTGGTGTTTGGGATGATGGTAAAGAACAACTATTTATGTCTCGCGATCGACTAGGTGTAAAGCCGCTATTTTTTTTGGAAGAATCGGGATGCTTTATTTTCGGGTCTGAATTAAAAGCGATACTGGCACATCCTACTGTGAGATCAGAGGTTGATCGTGATGGACTTTCAGAAATATTTGGATTAGGTCCATCACGGACACCTGGTCACGGATTATTTAGGGGTGTTAAAGAATTGAGAGCAGGACATTCCTTAACTTTTTCCAAAAATGGTTTAAATGTTTGGAGATACTGGAATGTTCAAAGTAAAGAGCATCATGATTCTATTGAAGAAACATCAGAAAAGGTAAGAGAGTTATTTGTTGATGCTGTTAAAAGGCAATTAGTTGCGGATGTACCAGTATCAACGTTTTTATCTGGGGGATTGGATTCGAGTGCCATTACTGCAATTGCAGCTGACTATTTCAAAGCGAATGGTAAGGGTTCGCTTGCTACTTTTTCAATCGATTATGAGGGAAATGATCAACATTTTGAAGTGAGCAAGTTTCAGCCTTCCAGCGACAAACCCTGGATTCAGAAGATGGTAAGCAGCTTTTCGACTGATCATCATGATGAAGTTATATCTGGAGAAGACTTAGCACATTTTTTAAGAGAAGCGGTTGAATTACGTGATCAGCCTGGAATGGCCGATATTGATTCCTCGCTATTATGGTTTTGCCGGCAAATTAAGCAGCATACGACAGTTAGCTTGTCAGGCGAATGTGCCGATGAAATATTTGGCGGATATCCATGGTTTCATGACCCGCCTAAAGCAAAGGATAATGATTTTCCCTGGGTGACATCATTGGAATCAAGAATTAATTTGCTTCATCCGGAGTGGCAAAAGAAATTAAATTTAAAAGAATATGTACATGATCGTTATCAGGAAACAATTAATGAAACTCCCCGTTTAGATGGTGAAAACGAGAAGGATGCACGCAGGCGTGAACTTTTTTATTTAAATATGCATTGGTTTATGGCTCAATTGTTAGATCGTAAGGACCGGATGAGTATGGGGGCTAGTCTAGAAGTAAGGGTTCCATTTGCCGATCATAAATTAGTTGAATACGTCTGGAACGTACCATGGGACATCAAAACGTTGCATGGCAGGGAAAAAGGTATATTACGAAAAGCATTAGAAGGAATGCTGCCAGATGAAATTTTATATCGCAAAAAGAGTCCTTACCCGAAAACGTTTCAGCCAATGTATACGAGAGAGACAGTAAAGTGGATGAACGAAATATTAGCAGACAAAAATGCACCCCTATTTGAATTTTTGAATCGCGATAAAGTAGGGGAAATTGTAAGAAATGAAGGGAAGGAATTTAAGGATCCATGGTATGGCCAGTTAATGAAAGGACCACAGCTCATTGCCCATTTATGCCAGATTGATTACTGGATGAGAAAGTATAATGTAACGGTTCGGGACTAACGAAAATAATAATAAAACAAATAAATAGGTCAAAATCTCCATTAAATTAATCCTCGAATTAGCGTACGATTAACCTAATTATAAAGTCTTCTTCAAATCAAGGTCAATTATATCCTGAGGAGTGAGCGCATGACCCAGAAGCTTGCTATTGCGATACTTCACGGCGCAGGTACACCAAAAGAAAATTTTGCAGAAGAAATGATTCAATCAATATCGAAACGTTTTGCTGAAAAATTGCACACGAAAAATACCGAACAGTCATTGGTATTTGAACCTGTATTCTGGTCATCTATTTTTGAACGCGAACAAGAGGAACTATGGGAGAGAGTACAGCGGAATGCGGAATTGGATTTCACTTATTTACGGCGATTTGCGATTGAATTTCTTGCAGATGCAATTGCATATCAGCCGACAACAATAGGTAATCAGAATTATGATAAGGTCCATTCTTTTTTTGCAGAATCTCTCAGAAGGTTAAAGAAAAAAGCAGGATCAAAAGCCCCGTTATGTGTGATCAGCCATAGTCTCGGCTCCATAATTGCAAGTAATTATTTTTTTGATATGCAGTATCGGCAGGGAAGCTTAGGTGATCTCACGAAAAATATTGTTGAAGATACACCATTAGAAAAAGGAGACACATTAACACTTTTCTATACAATGGGAAGTCCTATGGCATTGTGGTCGCTCCGTTATATTGATTTTGGCTCGCCAATAAGTGTCCCTTCACCATTATTGAACAACTATTACCCAAATTTAAAAGGTGAGTGGTTAAATTTCTACGATAAGGATGATGTCCTTTCGTTTCCGCTTAAAGCCTTGAATGATATTTTTCAAACGCATGTGACTGATGATGTAGCGGTGAACGCCGGCGGTTTATTGACGAGCTGGAATCCGCTCTCCCATATTAAATATAGTTCTGATAATGATGTCATTGAACCAATTGTTGATGGTTTGATAAGAACCTGGGATGAAATTAATAGCTGATGTTACATTGTGTAATGCTGTTTACAAAAAAGTTTATTGATTGTTCGCAGCAGACGTAAACTGCGAGGTAAATTTTGCATTTTATGTTGCTCTTTGACCCCGCAGCCCGTATACACTCCGCTTTCCGTGGGCGGCTGATGAGCCTCCTCACGCTGACGCGCTCCGGGGTCTCACCGATGCCTCATCTCCCACAGGAGTCTCCGTGTATACGGGCTGCTAGTAGGAATGAATATGCTTTTTTTATTTCCTCATCCCTATAAACGTATGAAGTTATAAAATATCACATTAGTGTATTTCCGAAACGATATTCTAAGCATTTCATTACGTCGCAGTCTACGGAAACTTGTCAGCATAAGGGCAACAAAATTTGTGGAAATAGCCTGTGTCATTATTTTACAGGTGTAAAGAAGGTTAGTGTTCATAACCTAAGTGAAGAACAGATTTTAACTGTTCAAATTCCCGCTATGGAGTGATCGGTTATGGCTGAAAACAATAATAGCAACAAATTGTTAGTGCCTGGTGCGAAAAATGCAATGGATAACATGAAAGAAGAAATTGCAAATGAATTCGGTGTTCAGCCAGGGGCAGACACTACAGCACGCGAAAACGGATCGGTGGGGGGCGAAATGGTCAAACGAATGATCAAAATCGCCGAATCAAGTATGCAGAATGGAAACAAATAGCATACGGAAAAAGGAACTCTTTTAAAGGGTTCCTTTTTTTGTAAGTATGAAAACTGTAAAAAAACTTGTACAGATCAATCGATGCAATAAAATGGATAGTTTTTTGCTAACGATACATCCTAACTTTATATAATTATTTATATAGTTATTTATAAAGGTGGGACTAGAAGATGAATGTGGCAGATATATTTATTATTATTGGTTTTATCGCTGTTGTCCTTGTGGTTCTTATACTAATAAGTATTGTTGGATATATATTTTTTGTTGATCGCACACAAAAGCAGCATCCAGTACTCCGTAATTATCCTGTAGTGGGGAGAGCACGATACTTTTTTGAAAAAATCGGTCCGGAGCTACGTCAGTATTTTTTCAGCAGTGATCTAGAGGGAAAGCCTTTCTCGCGCTACGATTATACACATATTGTGAAAAAGGCAAAATATAAGCGTGATGTTTTTGGGTTTGGTTCGGAGCGTGATTTTGAAGAACCGGGATATTATATAAGAAATTCAATGTTTCCAAAATTAACCGAAGAATTGAATATGGATAAAGAGGTAAAGGCGACAACCAATCGCTATTTGCTTGTTAAGGACCCCTTATTCACGCAGCGGAAGGAATATTGGGAAGAGCATGAGTCTCCCGTATATTTACTGAAAGAAGAAGATGCAATCGTAGTAGGAGAAAAATGTAAATATCCATTTCGTGCAAGAGGGCAAATAGGTATGTCTGCCATGAGTTATGGGTCGTTGGGTGACCGTGCAATTACTGCATTGTCAGAAGGATTAGGGATTGCTAAAGGAACGTGGATGAATACGGGTGAGGGTGGATTATCTGATTACCATTTAAAAGGCGGGGTCGATATCATCATGCAAATTGGACCGGCGATGTTCGGTGTCAGGGACCGTGAAGGAAACTTTAACTGGGACGAACTGTTAGAAAAGAGTAAAATACCGCAATTGAAAGCCTTTGAAGTGAAATTAGCTCAAGGTGCGAAAACGCGTGGAGGACACCTTGATGGTGAAAAAGTTACAGAGGAAATTGCAAGAATCCGGATGGTTGAACCTTTTAAATCGGTTGATAGTCCAAACCGCTTTCCGGAATTTGACGATTTTCCATCACTATTTGATTTCATAGGACGAATCCGGGAACATACTGGAAAACCAGTTGGAATGAAAATTGTAATTGGGAGTCATTCGGAGGCGGATGAGCTTGCGAAAAATATCAGAGATACGGGTAAAGGGCCGGATTTTATTACGGTTGATGGTGGAGAAGGTGGTACAGGTGCCTCATACCAGGAGCTGGTTGACAGTGTTGGACTACCTATAAAATCTGCATTACCGTTGGTGGATAATGCTTTAAAAAAATATGGAGTACGAGATACAGTAAAAATTATAGCCTCAGGGAAGTTATTTTCCCCTGACAGGGTTGCTATAGCCCTGGCAATGGGAGCTGACCTCGTTAATATCGCGCGTGGTTTTATGATTACTGTGGGGTGTATCCAAACACTTAAATGTTCGTCAAATGCGTGTCCTGTCGGTGTTGCAACAACAGATCCCGAGCTGCAAAAAGCGCTCGTAATCAATGAGAAAAAATACCGCACGGCTAATTACGTGATTACCATGCGTAAGGGGTTGTTTCGTCTAGCGGCAGCTGCTGGGTTAGACTCTCCAGTGCATTTTAAGAGGGAACACGTAGTTTATAAAGATGAAAAAGGAAAAACATGGTCGCTTGATGATATTTATCAGACAATGATTGAGCAGGGTGGAGAAGGTTCGGCGAATGCTTAATAAACGAAGGGCTGAGTAATGGTTATGTTGCTTAGCCCTAATTATATTATATTAAGTGAAGAATATGTTAATATATAATTATCTGAAATTTAAAATATGAATTTCGATAGTGTGAAGGAGGAAATACAATGGCTGAAACTTTTCAGGTAATGGAAGATGCTAAAGAGTTTTATTTTACGGGAAATAAGACAGGAGTTCTAGTCATACATGGATTTACAGGAACAACACAAAGTATGCGGTTTCTTGGCGAACAATTAGCTGAAGCTGGTCTAACGGTTTATGGACCAAGACTGACAGGTCATGGTACCACTCCGGAAGATATGGAAAATGCAAAATATCAGGATTGGATTCAAACGGTTGAAAATGGATTGAAAAAATTAAAAGAAACTTGTTCGGAAATTTATGTTGCTGGATTATCAATGGGTGGAACACTAACACTGTATTTAGCGGAAAATTACCCCAAAATAAAAGGTATTATGCCGATTAATGCTGCTATAAATATGCCAGAGTTAATCGAAACGTATGCAGCACTTGCTTCCACAGATACTAGATTTGTAGATGGGATTGGTTCGGATATTAAAAAAGAAGGTGTCAAAGAACTTGCTTATCCCAAAACACCGGTAAAATCAATGGGAGAGATTATAACTCTTTCAGAACAGGTACGGGTAAATCTGGATAAAATAAATACTCCTGCCTTAATTTTCTCGTCGCCCGTTGATCACGTTGTACCACCGGAAAATTCACAGGAAATCTATCAAACTATTTCATCAGAAGATCGTTCTATTATTGTACTTGAAAACAGCTATCATGTTGCTACACTGGACAATGATAAGGAATTAATTGCTGAAAAATGCATTGAATTTATAAAACGACTATAACATATTATGTGGAAGAGCTGTGGATGGATTTTTGGTTCACGCTCTTTTTCATCGATCAAAATAAGGAGTAGATCATATGGTGACAATTAAACAGGTTTATGAAGCACGTGAGCAAATCAAAGCCATTATTAATGAAACACCAATAATCAGTTCCAATCAGCTTTCTTCTATTTGCGGCAACTCGATTTTTTTAAAGGGCGAGCATGTACAGAAGACTGGTTCTTTCAAAATTAGGGGTGCAACGAATAAGGTGAAGCAGACAGTAAGGGAAGGTGCTTCTTTTGTAACCGCTGCTTCATCTGGAAATCACGGTCAGGCAGTGGCATATATAGCGAATATTCTTGGAGTTCCTGCAACAATTGTAGTCCCTGAGGATGTGACTGTTAGTAAACTAAATGCAATAAAAGGCTACAATGGAAATATCGAAAAATGCGGTACAACATCAGCTGAACGTTTGCCAAGAGCGAATGAACTGGCAAAACTGAAAAATGGTGTCTTTATTCCACCATATGATGATCCGTATATTATTGCGGGTCAGGGAACCGTCGGCTTGGAAATACTTGAACAAATAGAAGATGTAGACGTTGTTGTCGTCCCTATAGGTGGGGGCGGTTTAATTTCCGGAATACTTACCGCGATAAAGGAAACGAAACCAAACGTTAAAGTAATCGGCGTGGAACCGGAAATGGCGAATGACACATACCTTTCATTAGAGAGCGGCAGGATTACTTCGATATCTGGTACTGCTACGATTGCGGATGGGCTGCGGGTGAATCAGCCTGGGGATATGACATTTCCGATAATCAATAGATATGTGGATGATATCATGCTAGTAAGTGAAGAGGAGATCCGGCATGCATTGTTTTTTGTATTGGAGCGGATGAAACAATTAATTGAACCTTCCAGTGCTGTGACCGTTGCAGCTGCCATGTTTAATAAATTGGGAATATCGGATAAAAAGGTGGCCTGCGTTCTTTCAGGTGGAAATGTTGATATTCGAAAGCTATATAAGAATTTTCCTGAAAAGGATATGGGGTGAAAGATTTGAAGCCGCTTATTGGAATTACGTCATCAATGGAATTGGATGAAACGAATTATATGATTAACAAGGATAATATAAATGCTATTGCCGGGGCAGGAGGAATGCCGGTTATGCTTCCGTATTTGCTGGCAGATGAAGATGTTGGCCAATTGGCGTCTACAATTGATGGATTATATTTAACTGGTGGATATGACATTGATCCCACATATTTTACTGAGGAACCACATCCAAACCTTGGTACGATTATACCGTCACGCGACGCATTTGAGATTCCCTTGATACAAAAGATGTTTGAATTGGGTAAGCCGGTACTCGCAGTTTGCCGCGGCTGCCAGATTTTAAATATTGCTGCTGGCGGGGATATGTATCAGGATATTTATGCGCAGATTCATCATGAGTTATTGCAGCACAATCAAAATGCTCCATCAACGCATGGATCACACCTCGTCAATGTGTGTAAGGGAAGTCTTCTCCATCATTTAATTGGCAAAGAAACGTTAAAAGTTAATAGCCGTCATCATCAAGCGAATCGTGCTGTAGCAGATTCCTTTCAAATTAGCGGAAAGGCAAACGACGGGATCATTGAAGCGATTGAGAGTATAGATCTGCCATTTGTTCTTGGTCTTCAATGGCATCCAGAAAGCATGATTGATGATAAAGACTCACAGAAGATTTTTCAAGGATTCATTACATCATGTAAGCAAAAGGGAGAGTTTTCAGGTGAAAATAATTGACACACATTGTGATGTTCTACTAAAACTGCAAACGGCAAAAAGAGGAATAATGTACGATAGGGAACCATTAAGTTTCAAAAGTTCCAAACAATTAAACAGTAATTTATACCGTTTAAAAAAGGGCGGTGTTGTGGCACAGTTTTTTGCAATTTTTATTCATCCTGATGTACCTTCAGATGAAAAATGGCAGCATGCATTGGAGCAAATTGATTTATTTTATAGCGAAATTCTAGGGAAAAATCCCGAAATGAAACACATTAAACAATGGGAGGACTTTGATTGCTTAGCCGACGGTGAAATTGGTGCAGTTCTAACTTTGGAAGGTGCTGATGCGTTTGGAAATGATCTTGTCAAATTACGTCATCTTTATAGACTCGGTGTACTTTCAATTGGCTTAACATGGAACAATGCAAATCTTTGTGCAGATGGCGCGGAAGAACCGCGTGGCGGAGGGTTGACATTGCTTGGTAAAGAAGTGGTAAAGCTAAATAATGAGAACCGTGTTTTCACGGATGTATCCCATTCAACGGTAAAAGGGTTCTGGGACATAATTGAACTAGCAGATTATCCGATCGCTAGTCATTCAAATACGCGTGCAATTTGTGATCATCCGCGAAACCTTTATGATGATCAAATAAAAAGTATGTTTCAAAATAATGGCCTTGTTCACATTGTATTTTGGCCGCCATTCATTAAGGGAGACTTAGAAAAGACAACTATTGCCGATCTTATTAAACATATTGACCATTTATGTTCACTTGGTGGAGTCAGTCGCATAGGTTTTGGTTCTGATTTTGATGGGATCACAAGCTTCACAGAAGGACTGGAGAATGCGTCACACTATCAAAATCTAATAGATGAACTGCTAAACTATTATTCTGAGAATGAAGTGAAAGGTTTTGCGTATCAAAACTTTTTAGATCACAGGCCACAATAGGAAGGGGAATTAAGGTGGATGTTTGGTACGTGAGTTATGGTTCCAACCTCTGTGAGGATCGGTTTATGTGCTATATCAATGGGGATAGACCACTTGGATCGGATCAAAGGGAGACTGGATGTCATGATAAAACACCACCAAAAGCCAGCAGAAAAGCTGCTATTCCTTATCCGCTCTATTTTGCTAAGGAACAGAGTAAATGGGGTATTGGTGGAGTTGCATTTATTGGACACGATCAGAATGTATATGAAACAACTATTGGGCGAATGTTCTTAATTACTGATGAGCAATTTTCAGAAGTTGTTTCCCAGGAAAACAATAAACGTAAATTACGAATAAACTTTAGCAGCGTCATAGCAAGGGGCTACCAGCAAATAACAGATGGCTGGTACGGAAGAATTATCTATTTAGGTGATAAAGAAGGGTATCCAATGTTCACGTTTACAAGTAACGCCCCTATGGATAAATATCTTTATAATAAACCATCGTCTGCCTATTTATCTACTATAGCAAACGGGCTTTTGGAACTAGGTTTAGGTCATTCAGAAATTATCGATTACTTTTATGGAAAAAGGGGGATAAAGGGCCATTTTTCCAGGGAAAAGCTATTCAATTATACGTTTGGATAAAATGATAGAAATTACTACTCTTTCGTTTGTAGTCATATTTTCCTGCTTCTATCATAGAATGGTAACGGCTTGTATTATATACAAACTATTACAATAAAAGGGAGTGGTTCGGTATGGCTGGTAATCGTGGAGTAGTGTATGTCAAACCAGGTGAAGTGGCAGTTCGGGATATTCATTATCCTGACCTGGTGCTTCGGGATGGACCTGGTGTAAATCCGCTGAATGTTGGAAGGAAATGCAACCATGGGGTCATTGTTAAGGTTGTTACAACGAACATTTGCGGCAGTGACCAGCATATGGTTAGAGGACGAACGACAGCACCAAGTGGGTTAGTGTTAGGTCATGAAATCACTGGTGAGGTTATTGAAGTTGGCAGTGATGTAGAATTTATCCAAAAAGGTGATTTAGTATCAGTTCCATTCAACATTGCTTGTGGCCGATGCAGAAGCTGTAAAAATCAGGACACTCATATTTGTGAAAATGTAAATCCCGATCGACCTGGGTCCGCATATGGCTATGTAGACATGGGAGGCTGGGTCGGTGGACAGTCTGAATATGTCATGGTGCCATATGCTGATTTCCAGCTTTTAAAGTTTCCTGATAAAGACCAAGCGATGGAAAAGATTCTTGATCTGACTATGCTTTCCGATATTTTCCCAACTGGATATCATGGTGCGGTCAGTGCAGGGGTAAAACCGGGATCAACTGTGTATGTTGCAGGGGCGGGACCTGTTGGATTAGCCGCTGCCCACTCAGCTCAATTATTGGGTGCATCCGTTGTTATCGTTGGTGATTTAAATGAGGAACGTCTAGCACAAGCAAGAAGTTTTGGTTGTGAAACGGTTAACTTACGCAAACATGCTGATCTAGGGGAGCAAATTGAACAAATTTTAGGAGTGCCAGAAGTCGATTGCGCAGTTGATGCCGTTGGATTTGAGGCTAGCGGCCATGGAGAAGGTGCTGGAGAAGCACCTGCCACGGTATTGAACTCGATTATGACGGCAACTAGGGCAGGTGGAAGATTGGGAATTCCGGGTCTGTATGTGACAGGGGACCCTGGAGCTATTGATGAGGACGCAAAGGAAGGAACGCTTAAAATCCGTCTTGGTCTAGGATGGGCAAAAGCTCATACCTTTGTAACTGGACAAACTCCAGTTATGAAATACCACCGAGATCTAATGAATTCTATTTTAAGCGGTCGAGCTCAAATAGCTAAGGCTGTTAACGCTACACTTATTTCACTTGATCAAGCTCCGGCAGGCTATCAGGAATTTGATGGCGGCGCATCGAAAAAGTTTGTAATTGATCCCCATGGCATGGTAAGAAGTTAATCGCATAAAAAAAGTGCTTGGGCATTCCCAAGCACTTTTTGGTTTTAGTTTTGCTGCATTTAAAATGTTTATTTTTACATAAAAGACTAGACTGCGATGTAATCACCAAAATGGCGGGAATAAAAAAATTATATATCTTCATACTAGCAGCCCGTAAATACGGAAACATTGGCAGGAGAGCAGATAATAAAGTCCACAAATAGGGACATTTTTATTTATCCTACTTAGTAATAATCATAGCCCTAAATTCATAAAGATTAATATACCATTTTGGACAAATTCAATACGGTTTTAATCAAAAAGTGATACCCAATATCAGTGTTAAATGGAATTCAGGGTTAATTATAATAGCATTGGGGAAGAGGAATAATCTAATAGCGATTCAGCGATTATTGCACTGGATTCGCGTGCTTTGGATAAAAATATTGCAATTATCAATAATGTTAATAGAAGTTTTGCCGGGGATTGTTCCTAAACTATTTGAAGAAATTTATGAAAGGGCAACTATTCCAGTTATTGCAGGTGGACTTGTTCATACAATACAGGAGGTTCAATACGCAATTGTCGGTGGTGCTATAGCGGTAACCACTTCTCGGAGCAGAGCTATGGTAATATATTGTACAACCATTGACAACGTTTTCATTATGGTTTATATTATTAGAACAAGTTAATTTTCGTGGTTGAGATTCGGAGACCCACATTGCAATAGTACGTGCCTTAGGTAAAGTGCGTTTATTGAAGTGTGGGTCTTTTTTCTTATCCATCAATTTTTCTTGATAAAAGTGTAGGTTCACAAATTTAAATAAAGAGGGGTGCAGTACATGTCAGAGTTTTTAGCGGAATTGATTGGTACAATGATTCTAATAATTTTTGGTGGAGGTGTAGTTGGTGGCGTTGTATTAAAAAAATCGAAGGCAGAGGATTCCGGCTGGGTAGTTATTACGATCGGCTGGGGGCTAGCGGTTACGATGGGGGTATATGCTGTTGGCAATTTTACAGGTGCACACATTAATCCTGCAGTGACTTTGGGGTTTGCGGCAGCTGGTGAATTTCCATGGTCGAAAGTGCCAATGTATATTAGTGCTCAAATGATTGGTGCCTTTATTGGTGCCTGTATTGTATTTTTAAATTATTTGCCGCATTGGAAGGAAACAAAGGATCAAGCAGCTAAATTAGGCGTATTTTCAACTGATCCCGCAGTCCGCAGTCCTTTTTCCAACCTTGTTAGTGAAATGATTGGTACATTTGTTCTGTTGTTAGGTCTGATGTTTATTGGTGCCAATGAATTTACTGAGGGACTAAATCCGTTGATTGTTGGTGCATTAATAATTGCAATTGGTATGTCACTTGGGGGAGCGACTGGATATGCAATAAACCCAGCCCGTGACCTTGGACCAAGAATTGCTCATGCACTATTGCCGATTCCGGGCAAGGGAGGATCTGACTGGAGTTATGCTTGGATCCCGGTTCTCGGACCGATTCTTGGAGGTGTCTATGGTGCAGTATTCTATCAAGCAATGTTTTTGGGTGAATTTTCTGTGCTATTCTGGGTATTAAGTATTGTAGTAGCTGTTATTGTAATTGGTGCCGCTAGTGCCGAGCTAAAAAAAGGCGAAACGGTAGCCGATCAGGTAGAAGAAAAAATAAGCTAAAGGGGAAATGAATGATGAGTAAACAGTATATCTTATCACTAGACCAAGGGACAACTAGTTCACGTGCAATTCTTTTTGACCATAGTGGTGCAATTGTGGAAACTGCCCAAAAAGAATTTGAGCAATTTTTCACGCGGCCAGGCTGGGTAGAACATGATGCAAATGAAATTTGGACATCGGTTCTAGCATGTGTAGCAGAGGTTCTTCGAAAGGCAGATGCCGACCCAAGTGACATTGCAGGGATTGGTATTACGAATCAACGGGAAACAACAGTTGTTTGGGACAAAAATACAGGAAAGCCAATTTATAAAGCAATCGTTTGGCAATCTCGACAAACAGATGGTATCTGTAAAGAATTACGTGAAAAGGGATACAATGATTTGTTTAGAGAAAAAACTGGATTATTGCTTGATCCGTACTTCTCTGGTACAAAGGTAAAATGGATTCTTGACAATGTTGAAGGCGCGAGGGAAAAGGCTGACAATGGTGATTTGTTATTTGGAACGATGGACACTTGGTTGGTTTACAAACTTTCTGGCGGGAAAACACATATTACGGATTATTCAAATGCATCCAGAACGTTAATGTTTAATATTTATGATCTTAAATGGGACGAAGAGCTGCTTGATATTCTCACTGTTCCAAAGAGCATGCTTCCGGAAGTGAAACAATCGTCTGAGGTTTATGCGAATACGGTTGACTATCATTTCTTTGGCCATGAAGTTCCGATTGCGGGAATTGCAGGTGACCAGCAGGCAGCATTGTTTGGTCAAGCATGTTTTGATAAAGGGATGGCGAAAAACACGTATGGAACAGGTTGTTTCATGCTTATGAATACTGGTGAACAAGGGGTTGCGTCTGAAAATGGTTTGTTGACTACCCTTGCCTGGGGCGTTGATGGAAAGGTTGAATATGCCCTTGAAGGTAGTATTTTTGTAGCAGGTTCAGCAATTCAATGGCTGCGTGATGGATTGAAGATTATTGAAAATACGCCAGAAAGTGAAGATTTTGCTGCTAAGGTGGACTCAACAGATGGTGTGTATTTAGTTCCTGCTTTCGTCGGCCTTGGAACACCTTATTGGGATAGTGATGCAAGAGGTGCGGTCTTTGGGTTAACACGCGGTACAACCAAGGAACACTTTATTCGTGCCACACTTGAATCACTTGCATACCAGACAAAGGATGTATTAGATGCCATGATTGCGGATTCTGGTATTGATTTAAAAACATTGCGTGTAGACGGCGGTGCAGTAAAAAATAATTTTCTTATGCAGTTCCAAAGCGACATCCTGGGTGTACCGGTAGAACGTCCTGTTGTACAGGAAACAACGGCATTAGGTGCAGCATATCTAGCAGGATTAGCTGTTGGATATTGGGCAGATAAGGATGAAATTGCAAAACAGTGGCAAAATGAAAAAACGTTTAACAATGTATTAGAAGAGGAGAAGCGTAACGAGCTATACAGTGGCTGGAAAAAGGCAGTTGAGGCTACAAGAGTTTTTAAATAAGCAATGTGCGACCATTTAATTAAGTTAAGCAAAAGAGACCAGTACCACAGATTTGGGAATGGTCTCTTTTCAAAATATTGTTTAAGGAGTGAGCACTAAATGAAAAAAATTATTAATGATCCGAATCAAGTTGTACAAGATATGATTAAAGGATTGGTTGCTGCATATCCTAACAGTGTCAAGCAATTACAGGGAACAACAGTTATTGCGAGAAAAGATGCTCCTGTCGCTAATAAAGTTGGACTGGTTAGTGGAGGGGGGAGCGGACATGAACCTGCCCACGCTGGATTTGTTGGAAAAGGGTTACTCGATGCTGCAGTTGCTGGAGAAGTATTCACCTCACCAACCCCCGATCAGGTTTTTGAGGCAATAAAAGCAGTTGACAGTGGCTCTGGTGTATTTTTAATTATTAAAAACTACACTGGAGATGTACTAAATTTTGAAATGGCTGCTGAACTTGCGGAAGCAGAAGGGATTAAGGTAGAGAAGGTAGTTGTTAATGATGATGTTGCCGTTGAAGACAGCTCATTTACAACAGGGCGCAGGGGCATTGCTGGAACAATTTTCGTACATAAAATTGCCGGGGCGATGGCGGAAAAAGGCGGATCACTGGATGAGGTGAAAGTGATTGCTGAGAAAGTAGTAGCTAACGTGCGTTCAATGGGTATGGCAATAAGTCCATGTACAGTGCCTGCAGCGGGCAAGCCAAGCTTTGAGTTAGCTGCTGATGAGATGGAAGTTGGTATGGGCATTCACGGAGAACCTGGTATTGAACGGACAAAAATTGCTTCAGCAGATGAAATTGCGGTTGAGCTTACTGGAAAAGTTTTAGAAGATCTTGAACTTAAACGTAATGATGAAATAGCAGTTATGGTGAATGGACTCGGATCAACTCCAGAAATGGAACTTTTTATTTTGAATGGAAAAGTGCATGACATTTTGGCGGAAAAGGGTATAAATGTATACAAAACATTTGTAGGAGAATACATGACATCATTAGAAATGGCAGGATGCTCTGTGACTTTGTTGAAATTAGATGACGAATTGAAAGAATTGCTTGATGCGGAGGCTCTTGGATCCGCTTTTCATAGCTGATTGAAGGGAGAAGTCTAACGTGGATAATTTACAGGTTGAACATGCACTGGATTGGATGGCAAAAACGAACGAAAAGATACAGGATAATAAGGAGTATTTAACCACGCTCGATCAGGCTATTGGCGACGGAGACCATGGAATTAATATGGCTCGCGGTTTCGGGGAAGTCATGAAAAAACTGAACGGAGAAGCATATCAGCATGCAGCCGATGTTATGAAGGATGCAGCCATGACATTGATGTCCAAAGTAGGTGGTGCAGCAGGACCGTTGTATGGAACAGCGTTTTTGAAGCTGTCCATGACTTTTAAAGGAACGGACGTGGATTATGCCACTTTTTCTAAAGGAATTGAGGATGCGCTAAATGGTGTAAAACAACGCGGAAAAGCTGAAATTGGTGAAAAGACGCTTGTAGATGTCTGGTCGGCGGTTGCAAATGCACTTCGGGAGAATGAAGGATTTGATAGTGAAGTGATTTTGCAATCAGCTAAATCGGGAATGGAAGGTTCAAAGGATATAAAGGCTACGAAGGGACGTGCAGCATATTTAGGAGATCGTTCCATCGGACATCTGGATCCGGGTTCCGTTTCTTCATTTTATCTATTCGAGTCTTTAGCAGAAGTAATAAATGAAGGAGCATGATGATATGTCATACGTTGGAATTGTATTAATCTCTCATAGCCCAAAAGTGGTTGAGGGCATCAAAGATATTATCAGACAAGTGATTCATGACGTTCCTATTGAACTAGCTGGTGGAACGGATGAGAACGAAATTGGTACAAGTATTGAAAAAATTCAAGTGGCAATTGATAAAGCCTATAGTGAAAAGGGCGTTTTATTGATGTATGATTTGGGAAGTGCAAAAATGAATGCTGAAATGGCAATTGAAATGTCCGAAAAAGATAACATTAAAATTGTTGAAGCCCCATTGTTGGAAGGATCTTACGTAGCGGCTGTTGAATCTGGAATGAATAAGTCACTTGATGAAGTAGTGAAGGCCTTGGAAAAGGGATTCTAATAGCGGTGCCTTGGCAGTTAAGGCTGCTAAGGCACCGTTTAAATTGGATAAACTCAAACCAAAGCAAAATCAATGTATTAACTTTTACCGCCAAACCAGCCTTTTTTCTTAAACCAGAGGACCATGGCTACTGTAAGAACGAACATGATGATCAATACAACAAAATAGCCAGACTCCCACGTTAATTCAGGCATGTTTACAAAATTCATACCATAGATGCCAGCTATGAAGGTGAGTGGTGCGAATATGGATGTAATAACAGTTAATACTTGGATAACTTTATTTTGCTGATAAGAGTTGAGGGAAATAAAGTTATCCCGAATATCATTTGTAATCTCTCTGTTAGATGCAACCATTTCTGATAGCTTCAATAAATGATCATAGATATCCGCAAAATATTCCCGCCGATCCTTTATTCCTTCTAAATGATGGGAGTTCAAAACACGGTAAAATAAATCTCGTATTGGGTTGATTGTATGCCGCAATTTTAATAATGCATGTCTAAAATCAAATAAATTGTCCAAAAGAACGTCCATTGATTTATTATCCGGATTTTCCTCCACCTCATTAATTTTATCTTCGAGTTCGTATACAATCGGGAAAAAGTTATCGACTACTTTATCCATTACCTCATAAAAAACGCGGTATTCATCCCATTCATCATTTGTTGCCCGTTTCATTAGAATGTTCCAAACCTGATCTATTTCTTTCAAATTTCGATGATGAAATGTAACGATGAAATTACTGCCAATAAAAAAGTCAATCTCATGTTTATCATAATGTTTCGGTCCAATTGTATGTGCTACATAAAATGCAAAGCTATCATAATAATCGAGCTTTGGGCGCTGCTGGCTATGTATGCAATCCTCAATTGCCAACGGATGAAAGTGAAGCTTTGTTTTCAGTTTACTGATTTCATCATCGTTCGGATTACTGTAATCAATCCACCACCATTTGTGTTTTTTGAAATCAGCCTCATCAATCGTCAGGTCTGTAATTTTTTCATTGTTTGCTGTAACTGCTATGATTCGAATCATGAATGATACTCCTTATTAATGATTATCTTATTATGTATTTCCCTGTTGGAGTATATTTCATGCAGGGAAATTATTGGGGATAGGAGAGTTATTATAAAATGCGAAATTTACATAGTACTTACCCCGCATTTTATGTATTCTGTGTTTAATACAACAATTTTTTAGAAAATAATAAAACTGCCCAACAAGGTCAGATACCTTATTAGGCAGTTAGTCAGCCATACTTATTTACAATGCTTTATCATCTACAGACATCAGCCATTCTTCAATTGTCCCGACAACCGATTCAACACAACCCTCTTTAAATGGAGAACGCAGATTAGCAGACTCTACAAGACCAAGGAATGACTTCGATCCCCCTAATTTACATAAATTTATATAATCATTCCACGCTTCTTCCCGATTTTCACGAGATCGTTTCCAAAATTGAAATGCACATATTTGCGCCAGCGTGTAATCAATGTAATAAAAAGGAACCTCGTAAATATGCCCTTGACGCTGCCAAAATCCACCAGCTTCCAAATATGGTATGCCATCGTAATCACGGTGCGGTAAATAAATCTTTTCAAGTTTCCTCCATGCTTGTTTACGTTCTTCGGGTGACCATTCCGGATTTTCGTAAACAAGATGCTGGAACTCGTCTACTGCAACACCATATGGCAAGAACTGCAGTCCATCCGCTAAATGGGAGTATTTATATTTATCTGTATCTTCTTTAAAGAATAGCTTCATCCAGGGCCATGTGAAAAATTCCATGCTCATCGAGTGAATTTCTGCAGCTTCTGAAGTTGGTATCAAATATTCAGGCATCCCGATTTTTCGACTGGAATAAAATTGGAATGCGTGTCCGGCTTCATGTGTCAGAACATCTATATCACCTGAAGTTCCATTGAAGTTTGCAAAAATAAATGGTGATTGATAATCCTCAATAAATGTACAATAGCCACCCGCTTCCTTTCCTTTTTTCGCTTCTAAATCCATTAGATTCCGATCAAGCATAAAATGGTAAAATTCATTTGTTTCCGTCGACAATTCCTCATACATTTTCTTACCGTTATCAATGATCCATTCAGGAGATCCCTTAGGTTTTGCATTACCGCTTTTAAATTGGAATGATTCATCGTAATAGTTAAGAGAATCCACCCCGATTCGCTCAGCTTGCTTTTCATATAGCCTGCTGACAAGCGGAACAATTGAATCACGAACCTGCTTTCGGAAAACATTCACCATTTCCGCGTTATAATCGATACGAAGCATCCGTATATAACCAAGCTCCACAAAATTTTTGTAGCCGAGTTTCGTTGCAATTTCATGGCGGACTTTTACTAACTGATCATATATATCATCAAACTTCTTAGCGTTTTGTTCGAAAAAACCGGCACTAGCTTCGATGGCTTGTTTTCGAACAGAACGATCTTTGTCCTGTGCAAAAGGAGAAAGCTGTGCCAGTGTATATATTTCGCCCTTGAACTCTACTTGTGCTGAGGCTACTAATTTTGAGTATTCAGAGGTTAATTTATTTTCTTTTTGGAGCAGGCTAATAACCTCATTGGAAAAAGCTTTTATCTCCAAATCCGCAATCTGAAAAAGCTGCGGCCCCCATTGTTTTTCAAGCTGCTTCCGATAAGGGGATTTTATCAATTCCTTATAAAAGTCCGTATTCATTGCTTTAATCTCAGGCTCTAAGTCGTCAAAGAAATCACGTTCATTTTGATAAAATTCATCATTTGTGTTGATAGACGCACGGATATACACTAAATTGAATAAAGTGGATAGTCTGTTGCGAAAAGTATTAATTTGCTCAATTGCTTTTGATGCTTCTTCAACAGACGCAGCTCTTTGAAAAGTACTTAACAGTCCCGCAAATTTCGCTTTTTCTTCTTGTAAATCTGGTCGTTCATATGTATAGTTCTCAAATGTTTGCATAAAAGACCCTCCCTATTATATATAATAATTCGACAAGATTATTAGGATTCCTGCTTATAATCAGGTGACAATTTGTATTGTTTCGATTCCTGTATTTTCTCATGTAGAATAAGGACGATGTGATTCTTAAGGAAAGAAGGGGCTATAAATGAAACCAAAATTTGATTTATCAAAAGAACAGAAAGATGAAATGATCGGGTTAATTCAAGGTTATTTTGAAAAAGAACGCGATGAACAGTTGGGTGAACTGGCTGCGGGAATGCTGCTGGAATTTTTTATGAATGAACTTGCACCGATGTTTTATAATATTGGGGTAGAGGATAGTCATGCATTTATAAGCGCAAAATTAGAAGATATTTTTGAGATTCAGAAGTGATAGGGTGAATGATCATGATAATTGATGGCAGGCATCGGAAAAATATATATCCAGGTTTAGAGGTCAACATTGTGTTAAAAAAGGATCAGCGTACTGGTCTAAAAACGGGAGGTATTGTGAAAGAAATACTTACGAACTCCCAGTACCATCCCCAAGGAATAAAGGTCCGTTTAGAAGATGGACAGGTTGGGAGGGTAGTTACAGAATAGGTGGAAATTTCGGTATCTTATTCCAGATGCAAAACTCCAAAGTATTCTTTGGAGTTTTGCATTATTTGGATACATACTTGTTTCCTTTTAACCAAAACCTCCAAGGATAATCCCTTGCTTCTCCAGTGTTATCAATACCTATTCTTGGCCCTGATACTATCTGTGTTGCCTCGATTTTACGACCTTCCATAATCCAAAGCGGGCTCTCAGTAAGTGGGTGTCCATAATCAGCCATTGTGATTCCCAGGGCTTTCGTTAATTTACCGGGGCCATTTGTCCATTGCCGTTCGTTTTTCGCTTTCGGTCTTCTTGATGCCATCAGATTTTGACCAGTATATGGCTCAACGCCTCTGATTAAAACTGCTTCGGGTTCATCAGTTTTACCACTGACAACATTAAGCAAACAATGCGTATGCATGGAATAGGTATAGGCATGGCCGGGATTTCCATACATAATTTCAGTTCGCATAGTTCTGCGGTTGTTGAAACTGTGTGCTGCCCTATCTGCTGGTCCCATATATGCTTCGGTTTCAACTATAATGCCTGAAGTGATTCCATTTGGTGTTTCTTTTATAAGTAAACATCCAAGCAATGCTTTAGCAAGTTCAAGTGTTGGCTGATAATAGAATTTCTTATCCAATGGTTTGTCAGTTATATTGCACATGTCCACCTCATCCTTTCACTATCTAAATAAGTATAGCTTGTAGAAATCATTTGCACAAAAAAAGTAACCAGCACCTTTTAAGTGTGGTTACTTTAAGCAATGGTTATTTATGATGCTTCCGCTGCTGGTCCACTGGAATTCCTTCTTTTCTCCGATGCTTCAACAACAACACTAGCGGAAGCGTCACCAATAATATTAACCGAGGTCCTAAACATATCAAGAACTCGATCAATTCCAGCGATTAAAGCGATCCCCTCTAGCGGTAAATTAACAGCAGCTAAAGTCATTGTAAGCATGATTAATCCTGCACCCGGAACACCTGCAGCTCCAATTGAGGCGAGCGTTCCAACCAGAGCAACAGTCAGAAGCTGCGAAATAGAAAGTTGACTCCCAAAATATTGTGCAACAAATATTACCGTAAGACCTTGATAAATAGCTGTTCCATCCATGTTTATGGTTGCCCCAAGCGGAAGCACAAAACTGCTTGTTTCTTTGGAGACACCTAAGTTTTCTTGTGTGTTTTTCATTGTAACCGGTAATGTACCTGAGCTGCTGCATGTACTGAACGCAACAGCAGCAGCTGGAAAAATACCTTTGAAAAAATCAAGAGGATTCATTTTACCAAGTGATTTTACTGCGAAAGAATATACTACTGCCGCATGAACGATACACGCTACAATTAAAGCCAGAATTAATTTAATTAATGGTAATAGGACCGACAACCCATATTCACCAACGACAGGTGCTAATAATCCGAATATGCCAAGTGGAACTAATGTCATAATGATTCCAGTTATTTTGTACATAATCTCAGCAAATCCATCAAAAAAGCGTTGAACAGTATTTGCCTTTTCACCAACTAATTGAATTCCGAGACCAATAAAAATGGCAAAAAAGATGATTTGCAAAACATTTCCCGTTGCTAATGCTTCTATTGGATTTATTGGAATTATATTTAGAAGTGTTTGCACTACACCGCCTGTTTCATTTGGTTCAACCGCAGCTCCATTCGTCTCAAGGTTCATGCCAGTTCCAGGCTGGAAGATAAATCCAGCGACTAATCCAATTGTGATAGCAATAAAACTTGTAACAAGATAATAAGAAATTGTTTTACCGCCAAGCCTGCCTAATTTTTTCATGTCGCCGGCACTGGTAACTCCGACGATGATCGTTGATAAAATTAATGGGACGATAATGAATTTAATTAACCGTAGAAATAAATCACCAAGTGGCTGAATAAACGTGGTTCTTTCCCCAAAAATCAAACCAACGATAATCGCAAGAACAAATGCTCCGACAATTTGCCACATTAAACTTTTCTTCAAGGTAAAACCTCCTCATTTTTTAATAGTGGCTTATTTATGTGTCCTCCTTTCTTTTGAGAAAAGGGAATCATCATTATAAGATGAAAAATAGAGCAAAAACATAATGCAATTTTCCCTTCGTTATAGTATTTTATTCATGTCTATATTAGAAAATTCGAATTATATGAAAGTGATGAAGGCAAAAAAAATAACCACGTAATCAATGATTAGCGCAGTTATTCATTAAGAAATTTTCTTATTCTATTAAAAAGGTTTTTCCAGCACGCTGTTCAATCTTTCCATCTTTCATCAGCTTTCCTAATGCACGTTTAAATGCAGCCTTACTAATATTGAAGGTTCCTCGAATGTCATCGGGGTCACTTTTATCGCTGAATGGAATGACACCACCGTTTTCTACCAGAAAGTTTACGATGATCTCCGCGTCTTCTGTCATACTGTATTGCTTAAGTGGTCTAAGTGAAATGTTTACTGTGCCATCATCTTTTACTTCAATTACCCGGCCCTTAACCCATTCACCCAAACGTGGTTCTGTTTTTCGTTCGGTGTGATGAATAAATCCGCGATAACCCTCTTCAGTTATAATGGCAGTGCCTTCCTTGCTCGTGAGGTATACTCGGCCGCTTACCTGTGCGTTTAAGGTATTTTCCGGGGCAAATTCCCACTCGCGTTTAAAAATACCTTCTGTTGCAGGAATAGCCAGCAAGCGTTCTTTTCGATCCCTTCCTAACGAGACGTAAAGCATGTCACCAGTTTTTGGCCAAACGTCCTCAAATAATGGCAGATCATCTTTAGAAACAAGAATTTCTTTAGCGATTCCGATATCAACGAATGCCCCTAAATTCGGGATGACTTCAACAACCTCTGCCCAGTCGAATACGTCCAATCTTATGGTCGGCAGAATTGTTGTAGCAACTGTTTGCCCTTTTTTATCCTGATATAAAAACACATCCACTTCTTGTTCAATGTCTAGCTCTTTTTCCGTTTCGTTATGATGCAATAATGCCTCGGTAGAATTTTTCCCTAACACATAGCCTGTATCAATTTTTCGAAGCACTGTCATGGTTTGAACTGTGCCAGTCGGTAAATAGTTCATCATCTAACCTTCTTTCAAATATGTATGATTGGAAAAGGGGTACCCTCATTTGTAAGAGTACCCCTTTGATTGCTAAAGTAACACATAAGTTTTAATTTTTTTATCCCGAATCAATCGGGTGGAAATTCATTTTAATGTTGCTTTAAGAAAGCATTGATTTCAGGTTTAAAGCATGTTATAAACGTTTTATAGTGACTCAGAAATAAAAAGCTGAATCTCTCGAATTTCTCTATATCCGCGGTCATTGTTCCACTGGGTGTTCTCTAACTTAAGCAACGTCAGCCCTACCTGCTCTAACGTCCTTGCGACCCCTTAGTCGCGCCAGTGTGAATAAGCATCTTCGAAAAACATTACGTAGAATGCCAGAATACTTATTTGTTACTTTATTTTGTTAACTAACCTATAATCTCATATAATAGTTAATTTGTCAAGTTGAATTAATTTTCCTTTAGTAAATAATGTATATACTGGCTTCATGGTATTGTTATAATTAAATTAGCTTTTTCCGAGGAGTTAATATATGAGTAATAGGAGCGTAATAATGAAAGGTTCCATTGACAATGAAACACGGTGCCGACATTACCATAATGAAAATGATAGAATTGCTATTAAATTTTATTGCTGTGGAGAATATTTTCCATGTTATAAGTGTCATGCCGAACATGGATGTGGAAGAACAAAAGTTTGGCCAAAGTCAAAATTTGACCAGAAAGCAATTTTATGTGGCAGTTGTAGCAGTGAATTAACGATCGATGCCTATTTAAATAGTAATGCAAAATGTCCAATTTGCAATGCCTCATTTAATTCAGGCTGTTCTCTGCATTATCACCTATATTTTGAGCGCATTACTTGAAAAAGTAGAATAAATTAGTATTTAATGAAAATGGAGCCTTATTTTTTTGAATGAGGAGGGATATTGTAAAATGGCTTTTGTAATTTTAGAACCTTGCGGCGGCGAAAAGTCTGCTGAATGTGTCAGCGTTTGCCCCGTTGATTGTATAGAAGAAGGACCAGATCAATTTTATATTGACCCAGATGTATGTATTGATTGTGGTGCTTGTAAAGCAGTTTGCCCTGTCGATGCGATAGAAGAGGAATATGACTTATCCCCGAAGCAGGAAGTGTATTTAGAGAAAGCTGAGGAGTTTTTTAAAGATAGGTAGTGTGTTTAATACAATATAGCTGCATGATCCAGCATTTTCGTTTTTATCTTCCCCTTTTTGGGTAATAAATGGATAGGAGCTAATTGAAAGGGTGAAGAAAATGCTGCGTACAATTCTCATGATAATCGGAGCAATTGTCGTGATTGGCTGGATTATATCATTGTTTTAATCTGGTATTGAAAAACCGCTTAATGGTGCTGTTCCATTAAGCGGTTTTAAATTAATAGAGCCTAAATTATTATGACATCATATTAAAGATTCCGAGCATTATTAATAGAAACGGCGGTAACCAAACTAATTTTCGTATCCACTTTCTTTCGGATAACATGACACCTATGTTAATGCCGAAAAATACTAAAGTCCCGCTCATTAATGCAATAAGAATGGCTGTTAATAGTGCAGAATATCCAAGCATGGCAGCACCTATCCCCGCCCCTAATGCATCTAATGCAAGTGCAAATCCAAGAATTAATGATTCCTTTATCGAAATTGTGCCCGAGTGATCCCAGTCCGCGTGTTCCGGTTTTTTCATAACCGTTTTAAACTGTTCCCATTTTTCATCATCTTGAACCTTGGTTAATTGCTGATTTTCGATATTTTTCATTTTTGATCTGAAAACATTATACAAACAAAAAATTCCTATTATTACTAGAATTGCACCTCCAATTAATTTTGCAAGACCTGGTGTGATAAAGGAGCTTACTAAATTCCCGATAGTCATCGATGATAAAACCGTGATTCCCGAGCAGAACATTATAATAACTAATGCGTAAAATGGGACCCAAATTCGCCTCATTCCATATGTTATGCCGACACCGAAACTGTCCAAGCTCACACCAATAACGAGCAGAATTAATCCAGTATAAAAGAGCAAGCCAATCAATCCTTTAATTCTTTTTAAATTATTGTATGGCATTTAGAAAATGGTGTGCCTTGATTGGCAATTCCTCATTCCGCAAAATAATTGTAAAATATGTTAAAGTAGATGGAGAATGAATAGAGAGGGTTAGTTAAATGAGCAAAACGGTAGTATTAGCAGAAAAGCCTTCTGTTGGAAGAGATATTGCACGCGTATTGAATTGTCATAAAAAAGGCAATGGCTTCATAGAGGGATCAAACTATATTGTAACATGGGCACTCGGTCATTTGGTGACATTGGCGGATCCAGAGGTTTACGATGATAAATATAAGACATGGCGTATAGATGATTTACCAATGCTTCCGAGTCATTTAAAGCTTGTAGTTATAAAGAAAACCGGCAAACAATTTAATTCGGTAAAGGCACAGCTTAACAGAAAGGACGTTAATGAAATTGTTATAGCAACCGATGCCGGTCGTGAGGGTGAGCTTGTTGCACGATGGATTATTGAAAAATCACGGGTGCATAAACCAATCAAGCGACTGTGGATTTCATCTGTTACGGACAAGGCAATTCGGGATGGTTTTAAGCAGTTGAAGCCGGGCAAAAACTATGAAAATTTATATGCTTCGGCTGTAGCCCGTTCTGAGGCAGACTGGTATGTCGGGTTGAATGCAACTCGCGCACTAACAACGAAATTTAATGCACAGCTTTCCAGTGGACGTGTGCAGACACCGACATTAGCTATGATTGCTGCTAGGGAAAAAGAGATAAAAGATTTTAAGCCACAGAAGTTTTATGGAATTGAAGCAAAGACTACAAAAGGGTTTAAGCTTACATGGCAAGGTGCTGACAACAACAGTCGCATGTTTTCGAAAGAGAAAGCAGATACACTGCTTGAACAGATAAAAAATAAGCCTGCGAAAATTGTTCAGGTTGATAAGTCGTATAAGAAGAAATTTGCGCCACAGCTATACGATTTGACAGAGTTGCAGCGTGATGCCAACCGAATTTTTAACTTCTCGGGTAAACAAACCTTATCACTTATGCAAAAATTATATGAACAGCACAAAGTATTGACTTATCCCAGAACAGACTCACGTGTTATTACAACAGATATCGTTCCAACATTGAAAGTTCGGGTGAAGGCTTGCGGAGTTGATCAATATGCTAAAATTGCTGGAAAAGTGCTGCAGCGGGATTTGAAGCTTTCGAAGTCAGTTGTGGATAATGCAAAGGTTTCGGACCATCATGCGATTATCCCAACTGAACAGCCGGTAATGCTAGCAGATTTGAATGATAAAGAACGTAAAATTTATGATCTGGTAGTGAAGCGGTTTTTGGCGGTATTGTCAGACCCGCATGAATATGAGCAGACATCAGTAATTGCGCAGATTGGTAATGAACGTTTTGCGGCTAAAGGAAAGATGGTTAAAAAGCAAGGGTGGAAAGAAATTTATGATAATCGCCATGATGATATAGATGATAAATCTCAGGATCAGCGTCTGCCTGTGATTGAAAAAGGCAATGTGTTTTCAGATTTGCGAATTTCTCAAACAAGTGGTGAAACGAAACCGCCAGAGCGCTTCACGGAAGGTGGTTTACTTCAGGCAATGGAAAATCCTGTCCGCTATATGTCAAAAGACGAGAAGCATTTAGCTGGAACCATTAACAAAACTGGTGGACTAGGCACAGTTGCAACACGTGCTGATATTATTGAGAAACTATTTAATAGCTCTTATATGGAGATGAAGGGTAAACACATTTTCATAACCTTAAAGGGTAAACAGCTGCTTGAACTAGTCCCGGAGGAGTTGCGCTCACCTGCACTAACTGCTGAATGGGAACAAAAGCTTGGATTGATTGCGGAAGGTAAGTTGAAAAAGGATAAATTTATTGCTGAAATGAAAAGCTATTCGCGTGAAGTAGTTCAAGAAATTAAGGCAAGCAGTGATACCTTTAAACACGATAATATCACGGGCAGTAAGTGTCCCGAGTGTGGTAAGCTCATGCTTGAAATTAATAATAAACATGGAAGATTGCTCGTATGTCAAGACCGGTCATGTGGACATAAGAAAAACATTGCAAAACAGACAAATGCGCGCTGTCCAAAATGTCATAAACGCCTGGAACTTCGTGGTGAAGGCGAAGGACAAATGTTTATGTGCAAATGCGGACACAGGGAAAAACTCTCAACATTTAATGAACGCAAGAAACGTGAGCAGAAACATAAGGTATCAAAAAAAGATGTGAACAAGTATTTGAAAAAGCAGGATGATGGCTTTAAGAATAATGCATTGGCTGATGCGCTGGCGAAATTGAAGAAATAAAGTTGAAAGTGTCTTCTGCTGCTGCAGAAGACACTTTTTAAATATGGCAAGTTAAAAACCGCCATGGTACTAAATTCAGTTTCATTGTAAACGCTTGATCATTACAATTTTATCTTATAGTAATCAGCAATTGTATAACAATAGTTTTTTAGAGAAGGTTCTTGTTTTAGATTAAGTAACATACCTGAAATTACTGGAGCTCTTGGATCTTCTTTTTTGACCTCTTCGTCTAATACCTCAATGGAAACAATCAAATCTTTCTTGTCTTTTAAATTTTCTGCTTCATTTTTCATCTTGTTTATTGTACACTCAACTTTAGTTGCATCCTTGAAATGATCCATCATGAATGAAACTTTTTCCTCAGTCAATAAAGGTTTATCGATAATTAAATCTTCTACCATACTGTCAATTCTTCTTAATAGGTACTTTGACAAGTATTCCAATTGTAATGCTTCCTCGTCAAATACCATAAACATAAGGAATGGTTGAAAGAGACCTTCCAGCATTAAAGATAGATCCCACAGATGGTTTTTGATTTTTTGTCCATAAATGGTAGACAAGCTCTCTTGAAAGAATTTTTGTGTCTTTATTTGCTGATCATATACCATTTTTTTAATTTCATCTTTAAATGGTAATGTCTGTTCTCGAGACAGCATCATTACCATTTCTTTATGATCCATAATTATATTAAATAGCATGGTTAATTGTATGCTGAATTTTTCTTGGGGATTTAGTTTATTATTTTCATATAAGAAAACTTCCGATTCAATCTTCTGGAAGTTACTCTCTAAGATTGCAATAAGCAGTTCGTCTTTTGATTTAAAATAAAGATAGAATGCTCCCTTGGATATTCCGCTTTCCTCTACTATTTCCCGGATAGATGTTGAGGCAAATCCTTTAAGGGCGAAAAGTTTTGTCGCGGATTCTATAATGGTATTTTTTTTGTCCATCTTTAACACCTTTCTTTAGGTTCTTTACAATACATTATATCTATTATGATATAAAATATCATTCTTGACAATGACCGGTAAGTCATATAACATTACATATCGTGATGAGTCTATTTATGTGTTGAACTGACCAACTGGTCATAAGAGGTAAAATGAGGGGTGTGGAAGTTGAAAAAGATTATAGATTTTTCGATGAATAACAAATTTGCGATATGGATTTTGACTATTATGGTCGTTGCAGCAGGTCTGTATTCTGGTTTAAATATGAAGCAGGAGACAATGCCTGATATAACAGTACCAAATGTGTCGGTAATGACCGTTTACCCTGGAGCTGCACCGAATGAGGTTGCCGAGGAAGTTACAGAACCAATTGAGCAAAGAATTGAGAATTTAGATGGTGTTGATATCGTTAATTCCTCTTCTTTTGCCAATTCATCGTCTGTTCAAATACAATATAATTTTGATAAGGACATGGACGAAGCAGTTGATGAGGTAGAGAATGCATTGTCGGATGTAACATTTCCCGAAGGTGTAGAGAAACCTAAAATATCCCGGTTAAGTCTAAATGCATTTCCCGTACTGGCATTGAGTGTCAGTGATGCGGATCATTCTTTGGAGCATTTAACTACAGTAGTAGAAGATAATGTTTTACCTGAATTAGAAGGAATTGAAGGGCTTGCAGATGTCCAGATGACGGGTCAGCAAGTACAGGAAGTTAACATTAATTTTGATGAAGATAAATTGACTAAGTATGGATTAACACAAGAAACGATTAAACAATTAATACAAGGTTCGGATGTATCCTTTCCATTAGGATTAACGAATTTTGATGATGAGTTAAAAAACTTAATCATAGACGGAAATATTGAAACGTTGGAAGATTTAAAAGCACTGGAGATCCCCGCTGTGCCAAAACAAAACGATCGGAGCTCCCAACAAGGTGCGACTTCAAAGCAAGCACAGGATCAGTCTGCTCAAAAGGGAAAGGTGAATCAGCAAACACAGGGATCTATGGAAATGCCAACAGTTCAATTAGATGACCTTGCCGATATCAAAGTTGTCAAAAAAGCTGAATCGATCTCCAGAACAAATGGCGAAGAGTCTATTGGCATTCAGATCGTTAAAGCCGCTGATGCAAATACGGTAGAGGTTGTCAACAGTGTTAAGGATTCTATTGCTGATTTAGAAGATGAGTATGGATTATCCATTACTACTACGCTGGACCAGGGCGAACCAATTGAGAAATCTGTAGAAACGATGCTGAGTAAAGCTTTATTTGGTGCTTTATTTGCAGTGGTTATAATTTTACTGTTTTTAAGAAGTTTTAAAACAACACTTATTTCAATTGTTTCCATTCCGCTATCACTCTTGATGGCAATATTTTTACTAAACCAAATGGATATAACGCTAAATATTATGACACTAGGTGCGCTGACTGTTGCCATTGGACGCGTTATTGATGACTCCATCGTTGTTATTGAGAATATATACAGGCGATTGGCTCTCACCGGGGAGAAGCTTCAAGGCAAAGATCTGGTACGTGAAGCAACACGTGAAATGTTTGTTCCGATTTCCTCTTCTACCATCGTTACGATCGCAGTGTTCTTGCCATTAGGATTAGTTGGTGGTCAAGTAGGAGAAATGTTTTTACCGTTTGCACTAGCGGTTGTCTTTGCACTTTCTGCATCTCTGATTGTTGCAGTAACAATTGTTCCTATGCTAGCACATTCTATGTTTAATAAAGGAATTAAAGGAAAGACAAAAAAAGTAAAACATGATGAAAAACCAGGGAAATTGGCTCAGTTTTATAAAGGAGTCTTAAATTGGGCATTAAACCATAAAATTATTACCTTTGGCGGGTCTGTCATCGTCTTGGTATTGAGCTTTCTTCTAGTTCCATTAATTGGCGTTAGCTTTTTACCAAATGAGGAACAGAAAATGGTAGTTGCAACGTATAGTCCGGAACCAGGGCAAACGAGAGAAGAAGTAGAGGAGATTGCTCTTGATGCCGAAGAATTTATTAGTAATCGTGAAGGTGTAACTACCTATCAATACTCATTAGGCGGCGGCAGTCCTATGAGTGGAATGATGGGTGGCAGTGACAATTCTGCACTATTCTTTATGGAGTACGATAGTGATTTTGCAAACTTCAGCGGTGAAGGTAAAGAGGTTGTTGATAAGCTTAACGAAAATACGGATGCAGGTGAATGGGGAACAATCGATTTTGCCAGCATGGGTGCGAATGAATTACAGCTGTTTGTTTATGGTGACAATATGAAGGACATCCAAAGTTCAGTTGAAAAAATGATGCCAATTATGCAAAATCATGGTGCATTAGAAGATGTTGAATCAAGCATTTCAGAATCATATGATCAATATACGCTTGTTGCTGATCAAGAGAAATTAAGTAAGTACGGATTGACTGCAGGACAAATCGGTATGAATTTAAGTGACAAAGGTGAATCTCCAGTACTTACAACGGTGAAAAATGAAGGAGAAGAACTGAACGTATATGTAGAAATTGAAAAACAAGCATATGACAGTATTGATGACGTAAAAAATACGGAGATTGAAACTCCATTGGGTACAACTGTTGCCATTGAAGATGTAATGGAAGTGGAAGAAGGAAAATCTCCTGATACAATTCAACGCAGACAAGGTAAAATGTACGCATCTATTACAGCTAAAGTATCGGGCAATGATGCTGCAGGAGTATCGGCTGATATAGAGAATGAAGTAAATGAACTTACATTGCCTAGCGGAGTGAAAGCTGAGTTCGGTGGTGTGACGGAACAAATTAACGAATCATTTACACAGCTTGGTCTTGCAATGCTAGCTGCAATTGCAATAGTTTACTTTGTACTTGTGGTGACATTTGGTGGAGCTTTAGCACCATTAGCAATTCTGTTTTCACTGCCATTCTCAATCATTGGTGGTTTAGTTGCACTCTGGATAGCAAATGAACCATTAAGTGTATCAGCGATGATAGGTGCATTAATGCTAATTGGTATTGTTGTCACGAATGCTATTGTGCTGATTGATCGTGTAATCCATAAAGAAAAAGAAGGACTTTCTACTAGAGAAGCACTTCTTGAAGCGGGATCTGTTCGTTTACGTCCAATTTTAATGACTGCTCTAGCTACTATAGGGGCATTGATCCCGCTGGCAATTGGGGCTGAAGGTGGAGGACTTATTTCCAAAGGATTAGGTGTTACCGTAATTGGCGGGCTAACAAGTTCTACTTTATTAACACTTGTAATTGTTCCAATAGTTTACGAGACTTTTGCTAAGTTTCGGAAAAAGAAAATAGCAAATAGTAACGGATAAATAGTATTCCAGGATAGAAGATCTTCTGTTAGGGCAGGAGGTCTTCTTTTTTGGTTAATTCCATTTATTGTGTTACGTGGTAAAACTCTCTACGAATCAAATTATACCCTTATAATTAAACGAAATTATACACAGACTATACTGGTGACAAAAATATATAAACACAATATATGACTAAAGATCTATTTATACATCTTTAGAGTTTTTGATTAAATTGTTATATTCATAACCATCACAATTTATGATAAGCTAGAAAAAGAAATTTTACATAGTTAAAAAGGAAGTATATTTCAAGAACAGCAAGGAGGGCAATAATGTCAGACAAGGAAGATTTAGCACGTGCAACAGGAACGAAACAAATTGATAGACTTGACTTTCGTATCGGGGCATTTGGTGCAGCTGTACCTTTGGTGTTTTTTGTTATATGGGCGATTTCAACGAGTGTGCTTCAAATGTCATCTGAAATTGGACTAGTTATGGGTGCGATTATAGGTTTGGCACTTGGTTTATTTTTTTGTAAAAGTAAATGGGAAGATTATGCACAAGGGTTGTTTGATGGATTAGCACAACCTGTTGGGGTTATTGCGATGGTCGCATGGTTTTTTGCAGGCATGTTCGCAAGTGTGCTTCAGGTTGGCGGATTAGTGGAAGGCCTTGTGTGGATAGGTTCCGTGACTGGTCTTGAAGGAGGTTTATTCGTAGCATTAACCTTCCTGTTAGCATCCACTTTTTCTACTGCTGTTGGAACAGGTTATGGTACGACTGTGGCGTTCTGTACGTTAATGTATCCAGCAGGAATTGCAGTTGGAGCAGAACCTGTAATGCTTTTTGCAGCGATCCTGGCTGGTGCGGTATTTGGGGATAATTTGGCACCTGTATCGGATACCACAATTGTTTCAGCAACAACGCAGGATGCAGATGTTCCAGGTGTTGTACGCTCCCGTGTAAAGTATTCAATCGTTGCTGCTGTACCTGCAGTTATCTTGTTTGCTATTTTTGGAGGAGGCGGTACAACGCAAGCTGGACAAGAGGCGATGATGGAAAACACAAGTCCAACGGGGTTAATAATGCTGGTTCCGTTTGCCATTGTACTTATTCTGGCGCTGTCTGGACACCATTTACTTACATCATTGACATGGGGAATACTATCTGCAATTCCACTGATTGTGTTTTTGGGTTTAGCAGATTTTAATGAAATTATCACCTTTAATCCAGACTCAGACGCAATTGTAGAGGGTGCCTTAATTGACGGTGTAGCAGGATATATGAATATGGCAATTCTAATCCTGCTAATTGTTGCAGGGGCACATATAATGCGTCTTGGCGGAACAATGGACGCAATTACCAAGGGATTGGTAAAATGGATTAAAAATTCTATTCGTCGTGCCGAACTTGCTATTTGGTCAATTGTTGCGCTCTTAAACAGTGCCATTACTATTAACACAGCAGCAGAAATTGCAGCAGCACCATTTGTTAAAGAACTTGGCGAAAAATATAAGATTCACCGTTACCGTAGAGCAAATATGCTTGATGCGGTAACGTCGGCCCTCGGTTACATTTTCCCGTGGGGAGCACCAGTGTTATTAGGCTGGTCGACAATCAAAATGATGAAAGATAAACAATATGATTGGCTGCCAATAGTCGATCCTACAGATGTATTCCCATTTGTATTTCAGGGCTGGTTCTTAGTAATTGTTATGTTAATAGCTGCACTTACCAGCTGGGGATTGAGATATGAAGGTAAAAATGGAGAAGAGCTCAAGGAGCCGCCAAAGGAATAGAGTAGTTTTAAAATAGTATTTTTGGCTGTTGATCATACCTTTTGGAATAGATCAGCAGCCTTTTTATTTATAAGAAAAGACACGTTTTATATGATAAACGTGTCTTTTACTGCTATTAAGATGTAAGTTGAGTGTCTTTTTCTTTCCGTTTTTCATTTTCAGAAATAATATAGGCACATGTTGCATCACCTGTTATGTTTAATGAAGTACGCAGCATATCTAATAAACGATCTACACCAATGATCAGTGCGATTCCCTCAACAGGCAGTCCAATTTGCTTTAATACCATTGCAAGCATGATGAGCCCTACGCCAGGTACTCCCGCTGTACCAATACTTGCTAACGTTGCGGTTAAAATAATCATGATTATATCAGTGAATTCTAATGGAATAGCATATACTTGTGCAATAAATACTGCAGCAACTGCTTGCATAATCGCCGTTCCATCCATATTAATCGTTGCACCAAGCGGCTGAACAAAACTGCTTATTGATTTTTTTATCCCAAGGTTTTCTTGAGCAGTTTTCATTGAAATAGGTAATGTTGCACTGGAACTGGAAGTGCTGAATCCCACTGACATAGCGGGAAAGAACCCTTTATAAAATTTCAGAGGATTAGCCTTTCCAAGAGCCCATATTGCCAAGCTGTACGTAATTGCGCCATGAAGGATTAATCCTAATATAACAGTAATCATGTACATTGCCATTGAGCCAATAGCATCAAGGCCAGCACCGCCAATTGCCGATGCTATCAGGGCAAATGCACCATATGGGGCAGTTTTCATAATAGCATTTACGAGATACATGAATATTTCATTTGCCTGTTCAAATAAACGATAAATTCCGGCGGTTTTTTCACCTAAAACTGCGAGTGCTATACCGATGAAAACTGCAAATGCAATAATTTGCAGCATGTCACCAGTAGCCATGGAATCAATTGGATTTTCGGGAATGATATTAATAATGGTTTCCATAATTGGTGGAGCAGAATCCTCTTTATATTCCGCATTATTTGTGTCAAATACACCCGCTGTTCCGGGCTCAAGCAGATAGGCTAATCCTACACCAATTACAAGAGCAATTGCTGTTGTTACAAGGAAAAAGGATATCGTTTGCATTCCGATTTTACCTAATTTTGCTGGTTCGCCCAATCCAGCAGTTCCAAGTACAATAGATATGAATACAATCGGAACAACAAGCATCATAATTAAATTTAAAAATATTTGTCCAATCGGATTTAATGCATAGTTATCAATGGCAGAAAATACATCCCCTGGGGCAAAGGTTAAAATGATCCCTGCAAGTACCCCAAGCAAGAGGGCAATAATAATTTTTTTTGTAAGGTTCATATAGTAGTTCCTTTCTAGTTGATTTTTTGGTCAGTAGGGAATCTGAACGTACTACTGAATAGTCCATTTTATATTGCTATAGATGAAATGGAATGAGGATAAAACTCTATTAAATTGTGATAGATATCTAATTATTATACAGAAAGTTAGTGATATTTGAAAGTTGCTTAGGACTCAATTTTAGTGTTTATCGTATTAATACATATGTGGAAACGGTATTTTTCTTTCTTTTGTTGTTAACTATATATAAATGGGGTGGTACATAGATGGAGCGGTTTCGGTATGATGATATAGACATTGTTAAAATTACTGTTAATCCAGTTTTCCCGATAATGAATGTTTATTTATATTTTATCGATGGAATTCTTGTTGATACGGGTCCAAGCATTCAAAAGCGTAATCTTTTGCCTGTATTTAAGGAGTGGGACATTCGTTATGCAGCGATTACGCATCACCACGAGGATCACGCTGGATTAGCCAGATGGATTGATAAACATGTTTCGGCTGAAATTTTATGCCATGAGAAAATGGTTCCAATTGCACATAAAAATGCAAGTCTTCCATGGTATCGCACCCTTTTTTCCGGACCGCGCTTAGCATTTAATGGCAGACCATATCCAAAAGTGGTGGAGACCCCCAGATATCAATTTTACCCAATAGATACCCCTGGACACACATTTGATCACGTGTGTTTATTTGAACCGTACAATGGATGGTTATTTACGGGAGATTTATACATTACGCCTTATCCAAAGGTATTTCTAAAGGAGGAATCCATATCCTCCTATATAGATTCGATTGAACAATTAAATAAGTTAGATTATCAAACTTTATTTTGCGGACATGAGGGGATTGTTACGAACGGAAAAGAAATGATGAATCGTAAATTGCAATATTTACAGCGTACAAAAAAAGAAGTAATTAGACTGCATAAGCTAGGTTGCAATGACCGGTCCATTATTAAAAAGCTGTTTCCGAATCAAGTGAAATTGGAAACAGCATCCTTTGGGGCATTTTCGCGCCGTAATCTCGTCAGGTCCTGTTATCGCGATGGACTGAATTGATGCAACATCAGCTTTGAAAGGCTGATTGTTGATGAATGTGTTAAATGATACCCTCGGTGAAGAGGTGGCTGGAAAGAATAAAGAATCACTCATTAATCAAATTATTGATTCGATATTTGGCCGCTTTTGGTGAAGATGACGAAAAAAAATGGGCTGTCCCAATTATGGGAAAGTCCATTTTTAATTCCTATCTTCGCTATTTAAGATTACAGCTATTTTACTTGCATTCCAGCGTTTTGCAGTAGAATCATCGACCTCATATTCTTTCCCTGCCCGCAGCAATTCGCCATGATAAGCAGTCTGAACATTCATTTTGACCTTAGTCATATTGTTTGCTCCTTTGTGAATCGAAATGTACTATCTCCATGTAAATAGTACTGTTACATTAATTATATCTAGTTTTCTTAAATTTTGCACTAACTAAAAGCGTGGAAAATAGTTTATTCTAGGAACGGTAAACTAGTCGAAGCTTTGTCTTTTATATGCATATATATATGTCCATTATTTTTAGATGTACTTATCTCTGCATAATGAGTATGGTAACCAGCCTTTTAAAAAGTGTCAGCAGTTTGTCATAATATAAATGACAATTTTGTAGATAATTTAGTATATAATTGAAAATCATTCTCAATTAGAATATGATGAGAGTAAGCTAGCTTTTTTGAAAGGGTGTAAGGCTGATGATAAAGATATTAATGATCTATGCAAGCATGTCAGGAAATACAGAAATTATGGCTGATGTTATTTTTGATTATATAAAAGGGAAGAATCATGAAATTGTCAAAAAGTCATTCGATTTTGACCCTATTCAGATTGACGAATTGTTGAATTACGATGGGATTTTAATTGGTACGTACACTTATGATGAAGGAGATTTGCCTTATGAAGTGGAAGACTTCTATGAAGAATTGGATGATATAGAGCTGACGGGCAAAATGATAGGAGTTTTTGGATCATGTGATTCATTTTATGATAGTTTTGGCGGAGCGATTGATACAATGGCAGCAAAGGTGAAGGATCGTGGAGGAATGTTATATGATAAAGGGCTGAAGGTAGACCTTGAGCCGGATAAAAAAGATATTGAGCGCTTGAGGGAATTTGCGGAAGGGTTTTTGGGGAAAATTAACTAGTGACTTTAATAGGGTTCACACCTAATGCGAACCCTATTTAAGTTTATGTTGTATGCTGCTGGACTAAGTATGCAGCCCCAATAATACCTGCATCATTACCAAGCTGGGCAACTTTAAGTTCGCAAACCTCACTTACTCGTGGTAAGGCATATTTAATAAATGCTGTTTCAATAACTGATATTAATTGATCACCGGCTTTGGAAACGCCCCCGCCAATAAGAACCTTGGAAGGATTGATGACGGTTGCTAGGTTAGCAATGGCAAATCCGAGAACATCACCTGTATGCTCAATTATAGATTGACTAATTGGGTCACCTTCATCGGCTAAAACGAACACATCTTTAGCCGTCAATGTACCATTTTGCTTAGAAAAGACTGCTAGTTTACTAGAAGGATCTTTCTTTATTTGTTCCATCGCTTGCCGTACAATTCCCGTTGCAGAGGCGATTGTTTCCAAGCATCCTTTCTTTCCGCAGTTACAGTGATAGCCGTTAGGGTCTACGGTAATATGGCCAAGCTCACCAGCGGTACCATTTACGCCATTTAATATATTACCTTTTGCTATAATGCCGCCGCCAACCCCCGTTCCTATTGTAATGGCAATTAAATTTTCAGACTGATTACCAGCACCTTTCCAGTTTTCCCCAAGAGCGGCAATGTTAGCGTCATTTTCAACAAAAACCGGGACGTCAGCAATGGCTTCAAATTGTTCTTTTAATTGGAAACTTTTCCAGCCGATGTTCACAGCTTCATAAACTAGCCCGGTACTTCCATCAATAAAACCAGGTGCACCTGCTCCCACCCCTAATATTCTATTATATGAAAGAGATTTTAGCTTTTTTTGAACAGAATTCCAAATATCTCGTATGATAGAAATCCCGTTTTCTGATTTTGGTGTTGGAACTTCCCATTTATGTAAGATAGCCCCACGCTTATTTATTAGACCAATTTTACTAGTTGTTCCACCAATATCAACCCCGACGATAATGTCTTCCATTAAGTAATCACTCCCTTTTAACACATCATTGTATTTATTTTACCAAATATAATTTGGGATGGAAGAATTATTTATTTTAATAAGTAAAAGAAGTATAAAATTTTGCGCTATTCAGCTAGGACATGGTAAGCTGCGTCCAGCTCCTGCAAATAATTCAGTTTCTCAATAATTACGTTGATGTCATAAAAGCTTCTAGGGTAAATTTGATAAATGACACTTTCTTTCCACCATTTTTTATTCATAATATCTTCTTTCTAAAAACTAATAAACAAAGTACAATCGTTTGCGCAAAAAATTAATATGCTATTGGCTGAATAGCAATATGTTCTATATTTATCTATTATACACGAAAAAAATATTAATGAAATCGCTTGCATTAATTAAATTGATGTGTATAATAAAAAATAGAATTTGCGCAATCGTTTTCACAGATTTAACTATTAAAAGTAAAGGGTGGTCTTACATGAAAAAAGTATTTGGATTATTTTTTGTTTTTGCGCTGATTATTAGCATAATGGCTGCTTGCGGTCCAGATGACAGTGGGGACGCAACAGCAGAAAAAGCTGAAGGCGACACAGAAAAAACTGAGAAACCTGAAAAACTTATTGTTTGGGAAGATCAGGACAAAGGTGTTGCATTGGAAGATGCTGCAGCAAAGTTTGAAGAAGAATATGGTATCAAAATTGAATATGTAGAATATAACATCACAAAAATGCAAGAAAATCTAGCATTAGATGGAAATACAGACAATGCGCCGGATGTTGTTACAATGTCACATGATGGTGTTGGCCCATCTGTTGTTAAAGGGTATATCTCACCAATTGAAGTAAATGATGATGCTCTTAGCCAATATACAGACTCATCAATTGATGCATTAACATATGAAGGCAAGCTATACGGTTTGCCAAAAGCGACAGAAACACCTGTATTTATTTATAACAAGGATCTTCTGCCAGAAGTCCCTGAATCTATGAAAGAAGTATACGAATTATCAAAAGAAGCAGCAGAAGATGGTAATTACGGATTTCTAGCAATCTGGGATGATTTCTATCATAGTCATGGTATTTTCCATGGTTTTGGAAGTTATGTATTCGGTGATGATGTGATGGATATCGGTTTGAATAACGAACAGGGCGTAGAAGCAATGGAATACATTAATAAGTGGTATGAAGAAGGATTATTCCCGAGCGGTATCATTGGGGAGAAATCAAATGACCAAATGAATGCATTGTTTAAAGAGGGGAAAGCCTTTGCAGTTCAAAATGGTCCTTGGGCATTTAAAGATTATCAGGATGCTGGAATTAACCTGGGAATTGCACCAATGCCGAAGCTGCCAAATGGCGAAAATGTCGGTACATTCATGGGTGTAAAAGGCTGGTTTGTTACTAACTTTAGTGAAAATAAAGATTGGGCACAGAAGTTTGTAGAATTTATCACGAATGAAGAAAATGCAAAAAAACGTTATGAATTAACAGGTGAAATTCCACCATTGGTATCCTTAATTGAAGACGAACAATGGGTCAGCGAAAATGAAGGAGCCGCTGCTGTAATGGAACAATCGGAAAATGCTGTTCCAATGCCTGCTGTACCGGAAATGGCTGTAGTTTGGGATCCAATGGCTGAAGCGGTACAAACTGTTGTAACTGGAAAAGCGGAACCAAAAGCAGCCTTAGATCAATCAGTTGAACTGATTAAACAAAATATTGAAACGAATCACGGCGGGGCTAATTAAACAGAACAGGAGGCGGTATCTTTTAAACAAAGATACTGCCTGCATTTTGTTAAAGGAGCGTGTGAGTCAATGATGGATTAAGGTAAAATAATCACCGAGTTCTCACTATCGATCCTTGCTTTTCGTTTCTGAACTGTAACGTCTTAAACAGAGGAGTCTCTTTCAATGAATAATGTATATCAATCAAACCATAGAAAAATCGCCGCCATATTATCGGTCATTCCGGGATTTGGGCAATTTTATAATCGTCAGCTGCTTAAGGGGACACTATTTTTCATCGTAGCTGTTTCTTTTTTAGTTGCTTTTTGGGACTTCATTGATATTGGTATATGGGGGATTGTAACACTTGGTGAGCAGGTGCCTCGTGATAATTCTATTTTTTTAATGGTGTATGGAATTATTTCTATCATACTGCTTTTGCTAGCTGCTATTTTTATGTTTATTAACTTGCGTGATGCATATAAAAATGGGCAAAAACGGGATATGGGGCAGCAACTAAATACGATAAGCGGACAATATCGAAATTTAATTGACAGCGGATTTCCATATCTAATGCTAACACCTGGATTTTTTCTAATGTTATTTGTCGTAATTTTACCGATTATATTTGTACTCTTGCTGGCATTCACTAATTACGACCTGTACCATACGTGGCCAGCGCAATTATCAGACTGGGTAGGTATTGATAATTTTGCAAACTTATTTACATTAGATGTTTGGCGTGAAACGTTTATCAGTGTGTTTGCCTGGACAGTTATTTGGACATTTGGTGCCACTACATTACAAATAGCTCTTGGAATATTCTTAGCGATTTTGGTGAATCAAAAAGATTTAAAAGGAAAAGCGATTATCCGTACATTACTTATTTTACCATGGGCAGTTCCGGCATTTGTTTCTATTTTGATTTTTTCCGGAATGTTTAACGAATCATTCGGGGCTATTAATACAGTTATTATGGATGCATTAGGAATTGATGCAATCCCATGGATGACCGAGGCTTTATGGACAAGAATTGCGTTAATAATGATTCAAACCTGGTTAGGATTTCCGTTTATCTTTGTAATGGTTACCGGAGTTCTGCAGGCCATTCCAAATGAATTATATGAAGCTGCTACTGTTGACGGGGCAAGTGCGATGCAAAAGTTTAAGCAAATCACATTCCCGTTAATAATGTTTTCGATCGCACCAATATTAATTACTCAATACACGTTTAATTTTAATAACTTTAATGTGATTTACCTGTTTAATAGTGGCGGACCGGCAATGCCAGGTCAGAATGCTGGTGGATCAGACATATTGATTTCGTGGATATACAATTTAACGATGACGACACAGCAATACGGTATGGCAGCCGCAATTACCATGATTATGTCAGCGATTGTTATTATTATAGCAATCTGGCAATTTAGACGCACAAGGTCATTCCAAGAAGAGGATATGATGTAATATGGATATGAAAAAAACGAAGATACTCAGATTGACAGGAACCTATTTTGTAATTGCTATTATGGCAGTTGTTATCATTTATCCGATTATTTGGGTATTTGGTGCATCTCTGACTCCAGGTACTAGTCTTTCAACCTTTAGCATTATTCCAAAGAATCCTACATGGGAGCATTATAAACATATTTTTGATACGGATAAAAGTCTTTATTTAGTTTGGTATTGGAATACGTTGAAAGTATGTATCATTTCGATGGTTGCTTCTGTTATCACGATTAGTTTAATGGCTTATTCATTTTCCAGATATCGATTTGTCGGCAGAAAAAATGGTTTGCAGGCATTTTTGATCCTGCAAATGATACCGAATTTTGCTGCACTAATAGCTATTTTCGTATTGGCAAATGTGACAGGATTAGTAAATACACACCTTGGTTTAATCCTAATTTACATTGGCGGGGCAATACCGATGAATACGTGGCTGATGAAAGGGTATCTGGATTCGATACCGAAAGAATTGGATGAGAGCGCCAGAATGGATGGTGCTGGTCATTTTCGGATCTTCTGGCAAATTGTAATGCCGCTTGCCAAACCGATGATTGCGGTAGTAGCAGTATTTTCTTTTATTACACCATTCACCGATTTTATCTTGGCTAAAGTTTTATTAAGACAACCAGAGCAGTATACACTCGCAGTTGGGTTGTATGAGTTGGTAGCACGGCAGTATGGAAGTGAATTCACCTTATTTGCAGCAGGCAGTATTTTAATCGCAATTCCAATCGCCATCCTGTTCTTGTCTTTACAAAAATACTTCGTGTCTGGTTTAACAGCAGGTGGAATAAAAGGATAGGGAGTTTATTAAATAAAGCGAAAGAGAAGGAGAGAAATAGATGTTAGAGGATACGAGCTTTGCAATACATCCAGGAAAAGAAAAACATGCAGCATCCATAACGTATCAACGTATCGGGAATGTTATGGATTATCAGTCGGCAGATGGGACATATTTATTTCATTGCGAGAATGGAACAGTTGGGGTACAGTTTTTTACAACGTCCATTGTACGTATCGTGATGAACCCAAAGGGGCTTCCTCAATATGATTTGTCAAAGGCTGTAATCGCTGCTAAAGAGGATTTAGCTATTTCGGAAAAAAGAATAGAAGACAAAATTGTATTGCGTACGAGTGAAGTAGAAGTAGAAATTTTACAAATGCCATTTCATGTGAAAATACAGGATAACGATGGAAATATTCTGCTCAATGATGGTGACAGAGGAATTGGAATAAAATCTTCTGGTGAAGTAATTACATTTACAACAATGCACCCAGACGATCACTTTTATGGGTTCGGTGAAAAATCCGGTTTTCTTGATAAACGCGGAGAGAAATATGAAATGTGGAACACCGATGTGTATGCACCACATAATCCCGAAACAGACCCATTATATGAATCGATACCATATTTCATGACACTGCGAAATGGCCGTGCACATGGTGTGTTTTTTGATAATACGTTTCGAACGATATTTGATATGAAATCGGAATCGGATTACTATTCGTTTCAGGCGGAGGGCGGGCAGCTTGACTATTATGTTATGGCTGGACCAACACCGAAAGAAGTCCTGGAGCAGTATACACACCTTACTGGACGAATGCCTTTACCTCCAAAATGGGCGATTGGCTACCATCAATCCAGGTACAGCTATGAATCGGAGACTGAAGTACGTCAGCTTGCGAAAAATTTTGTTGATCGTGATATTCCAGTAGATGTAATTCACCTCGACATCCATTACATGAATGGGTATCGTGTGTTTACGTTCGATAAAGAAAAATTTCCAAATCCAAAAAAGTTAATCAAAGATTTGCGCGAGATGGGTATTCGAATTGTTCCAATAGTGGATCCCGGTGTAAAAAAGAATTCAGAATATCCAATTTATCAGGAAGGTGTTAACCAGGATCAATTTTGTAAATATATTGAAGGAGACATTTATTTTGGCGATGTTTGGCCTGGCACAAGTGCTTTTCCTGATTTTACAGATGAAAAGGTTCGTAAATGGTGGGGCGACAAACATGCATTTTACACTGAACTCGGTATTGAAGGTATTTGGAATGATATGAACGAACCAGCTGTTTTCAATGAAACGAAAACAATGGACGTTTCTGTATTGCATCAAAATGACGGAAAGCCAACTACCCATCGTGAGCTGCACAATATTTATGGATTGATGATGGGGAAAGCAACTTATGAAGGAATGAAAGAGCAGCTAAACGGCAAGCGGCCATTTTTGCTAACACGTGCAGGGTATGCAGGTGTGCAGCGCTATGCATCTGTCTGGACTGGTGATAATCGCAGCTTTTGGGAGCATTTGCAGATGTCACTGCCAATGGTCATGAATTTAGGGTTGTCAGGAGTACCGTTTACTGGCCCTGATGTTGGTGGGTTTGCTCATGATACAAATGCTGAATTGTTAACACGCTGGACACAGGTTGGTGCGTTTACACCATATTTCCGTAATCACTCGGCTATTGGAACGCACTATCAGGAGCCATGGCAGTTTGGCGAGCAATATGAAGCAATTATGAAAAAGTATATTCAAATGCGTTACGAGTGGATGCCGCAGCTGTATTCATTATTTTATCAAGCAAGCAAGACGGGTTTACCTGTTATGCGTCCATTATTGATGGAATATCCAAATGATCCGAAAACATATAACATAAACGATCAATTTATGATAGGTGATAATGTTATTGTGGCTCCGATATTGGCACCTTCTGTAACGGATCGTGCAGTATATTTGCCCGCTGGAGAATGGGTGGATCTTGCTAATGGAGATGTGTATGAAGGTGAAAAGACACATTTAGTTCATGCCGAAATTGAACATTTACCTGTGTTTGTTAAAAACGGAACTGCAATTGTACGCGGGGATTGGACATCCAATATGGACAAAACATCTAGTCAGGTAACTATCGATATTTTTGCAGAAAATATAGACGAATCGTATCGTTTTACGTATTATGATGATGACGGGGAAACATTTGCATATGAAAATGGTGAGTTTGTTTTACTGGATATGGAAGTAATTACTTCGCATGATACTGTTGCTGTAAAAGTATTAACTCAAAATGGTAATTATGTGCCTAGCTATAAACAGCTGCAGATTAGGATTCATGGGTTAAAGGATGGACAAACTGTTACAATAAATGGTAATACTAAAAAACAAATTATTTCTTTAGAAAAATAAAAATGTAGAGGGTGAAGTGAATGGTAACAATCAAAGATGTAGCAAAGGCAACAGGTGTATCACCCTCTACTGTATCTAGAGTGATTGCCGACAATCCGAGGATTAGTTTAGACACGAAAAAAAAGGTTCGGAAGGCCATGAAGAATCTGGGCTATCATCCGAACGTAAATGCACGAAACTTAGTTGCTAAATCAACAAAAGCAATTGGCGTTATTATGCCATCTTCTGCCGATAAAGCATTGCAAAATCCCTTTTTTCCAGAGATTTTACGTGGTATTGGTTCCGTAACACATGACATGCAGTATTCATTGACTTTGTCAACTGGGGAAACAGATGAAGAGATTTTAGATGAAGTGCAGCGCATGGTCTACGGTAGCTATGTTGATGGGGTTATCCTGCTTTATTCACGGTTGAACGACAGTGTCATGAATTTTTTAATGGAGAAAAGTTTTCCGTTTGTGATTGTCGGTAAACCTTATGATTATATAAGTGAAATTACACATGTTGATAATGATAATTTTTCTGCGGGAAAAGAAATTACGAATCATTTAATTAAGCAAGGTCACAAAAAAATTGCATTTATCGGTGGATCAAGGGATTTATTTGTAACAATGGACAGGGAGGCAGGATATGAGGCAGCAATGAAAGAAGCAGGGTTGTCCTATCCTGAATCATATAAAATCCACGCGGAGTTTTTAAAATCTGGAGGTCGTGATGCCGTAAGTCAGCTATTTGCGTTATCGGAACAGCCGACCGGAATTGTTGTCAGTGATGATTTAATGAGTTTAGGAGTTTTAAGCACACTTGAAGAATCAGGCTTTTCCGTACCAAAAGACATTTCGCTTGTCAGCTTTAACAATGTCTATTTGTCAGAAATAACAAGACCTGCGCTAACAACAGTCGATGTTAGGATATATGAACTTGGTGCACAGTCTGCAAAAGCGTTAATCGAAAAAACAACTAACAAGTCAGAACCTGCTAAGCGAATTATTATCCCTTATGATATTGTTTATCGAGGATCGGTGAGTAAGAAAAGCTGATTGGAGTGAGCAGCATGAAAACAGAAAAAGAAAAAATGATTAATGGAGATTTGTATAACCCGGCAGATCCGGATTTAATCAGGGAACGTACAAATGCCAGAAAACTGACCAGATTATACAATCAAACAATGGAAACGGAAAAAAAAGAACGTATGGAATTATTACGTAAATTGTTTGGTGCAATCGGGGAGAATAGCTACATTGAACCGACATTTCGTTGTGATTATGGCTATAACATTCACGTTGGTGAAAATTTTTATGTCAACTTCAATTGTGTATTCTTAGATGTATGCGAGATTCGAATCGGAAATAATTGTTTCATTGCTCCGGGAGTTCATATCTATACCGCTACACATCCGCTGAACCCGTATGAAAGAACTTCAGGGGTTGAATTTGGAAAGCCTGTATGTATAGGTGATAATGTTTGGATCGGCGGCAGATCGGTTATTAATCCGGGAATAAACATTGGAAACAATGTGGTTATTGGCTCTGGGGCGGTAGTGACGAAGGATGTGCCGGATAATGTTGTTGTTGGCGGTAATCCTGCGAAGATAATTAAACAAATTGACGTTTGATGAAAGTAACACGTTTGGGAAAACCAGGCGTGTTTTTTAAAATTGTATGTTAAACTGTACGAAATGAGGTGATTATGATGATTCTTGAATTAAAAGTAACTTTAAAGGATGTCGGTGTACCTGTTTGGCGTAAGCTTCGTGTTGATAGCAGAGCAACGTTTAACGAACTGCATGAAATTCTGCAGCTGGCATTTGACTGGACAAATTCACATTTGCATAGTTTTTTTGTACGTAAGATGGATGGTGTAAAAACGGACAACATAGAAATTAAATCCGGGGACTATGAAATGGAATTTGGTATGCCATCATTTTTTGACGAATACAATGAAAACGAAGAGGTACTAGCTAACTGGTTTAAAAAAACAAATGATAAAATAATGTACACCTACGATTTTGGTGATGATTGGCAGCATGAAATTGTTTTAATGAAAATGTTTGCCGCTGAAAAGGGTGTTGAATATCCACGTTGTGTTGGTGCGCGAAACATAGCTCCTGAAGAGGATAGTCGCGGGGAAGTAATCATGGGTACAGTTGATCTTACCCATGCTAATTCTAAGCAGCTGGTAAAAGAGGTTAATGTTGATTTGCAGGCTTTAGCAGGGATGCAAACGAAAGCGATTGGTGAGACCATAGATCATGAGGTGGACTATTGGGGGGATGTACTTCAAAAAGCTAAAGAGTTTCAAAAATTGAAACCTTGGGAGTATATGGATGACAGCAGCATATTTGCAGTAATTGACCCAATGACTGAGCAGCGTTTATTTTGTTCCATCCTTGGTGGAGCGGGTGAAAATTATGGTATGGCCGTTTATATAGTTAAAGAAGGTTACGCTACATTGAAGGATATAATAAGCGGAAAGATACCGGATAACTTTGAAATTTTATTAAAACAGAGAAGCTTGCTTGTAAGCTTTGAGGACAGAGAGGATTTGGAAAAGGACGATTATGAATTAATTAAATCGTATAGCATACCATTTCGTGGGCGAAAAGCATGGCCGGAATTCCGTAGTTTCATGCCGGGGTTTTTACCTTGGTTTGTAGAAAATCCCGATGAAGTCCGCCTGTTGAAGATAGCATTGGAACAGGCAATGGATGTGTGCAATGAAATCGCTAATGGATTAAGAATTCCTGATATGTATGAGGGATATGAAATATATGCAAAAGTCCCGTACAAGGTACATGATGAAATCCTATTTGAAAATGAAGTATTATCATTAGAAGACTATGGTGTGGAACAAATGCAAGTTCCATTATCTCTCTCGGAATTTGATTTAAAGAGAATAGGACGTATAAAAGATGTAATTCCGTCAACTGTTGAGTTTTCCCTGCAGTATGTAGAAATGCCGGTACAGAATAATCCTAATGATCGGCCGGCTTTCCCGCTATTATCCGTTGGGGCTGATCATAATCAGGGGATAATATTTTATCAAAATATGCTTACAGGTGAATCAGAACCAGGTGCAAAGCAAACTGAATTATTAAATTTGCTGACTGCGATTGAAGGAATTCCCGAATTGATTTTGATGGATGGAAAAACAGCTGCAACTGTTAGACCATTAATAGATTATTTAGATTTGAATGTGGAAGTGAAGGAACATTTGCCCGTGGTGATAGAAATGCTTGCGGGGTTAAGGGATTGGATGGTTTAAAAATACAGAGTTGAAGCTGGATCCTTTGGGTTCAGCTTTTTGTAATTTTTATTCGGGAAGTTAAAGGTTAGGTGAAATTAAATTTTAAAAATCTTGTGTATCCGCTATTATTTATATACTATTGAGTTATCAGGCATTAAAGGAATGATGAATATATGGACTATGTAGTTGGTATTGATGGTGGTGGAACAAAAACAATTGCTGTTCTCGCTGACATGCAAGGATTAATCGTAGCAAGATCCACGGGAGGTCCTTCCAATCCTAATGTCGTTTCCAAAAAATCACTTATTAATACATTTAAAATGTTACTTCAGGACCTTGAACAACAAGCCCCAGTACAATATAAGAATTTGAGAAGTCTATTTGCCGGTATAGCCGGTACTGGAAATGCAGAAAACCAAAAAGATATTGAACAAATTATAAAACAACTATTAACTGAAGATGTGGAATTGCAGGTTGTACCCGATTCAATAAATGCGTTATATTCTGGTACATATGGAGACCCCGGGATTGTACAAATTTCCGGAACAGGTTCTATTACATACGGAATAAACGGTAAACGAAAACATTGCCGTGTTGGTGGCTGGGGATACTTATTTGGTGATGAGGGCAGCGGTTATGATATCGGAAGACAAGGGATTATTTCTGTATTAAAATCTGTTGATGGCAGGGGACCGAAAACGAAGATGCTGAAAATGATGCTCTCACATTTTAACGTTGACAATGTCTATGGTTTAATTCAAAACATATACAATTCCCCAATGCCAAAAGAAGAAATCTCCCCTCTATCAAAAATTGTGTTTCAAGCATATAAATTAAACGATAGTGCAGCAAATGATATCCTGTATAACGTTGTTGAAGAATTGGTTCTTAATATCCAGACATTATATTCAAAACTCTTTGAAACAGATGAATTGGTAAAGGTTGTATTGTGCGGCGGGATTTTTAATGAAAGGGAAATAGTGCCAAAATTAATTGATAGGAAATTACAAACATATACTAGTTTAAAGATAGTAATTCCCGAAATAGCCCCAGTTTGCGGATCTATTATTGGGGCTTATATAATGAATGGAATCAAACCAAAAAAGGGTTTAATAACCAATATTACAAATACATATGAAAAAGCAGGTGATTAATATGTCCCATGTAAAAGGCGGACTCCTAATATTAAAAGAGCTGATCCATACATTGCCGCCATCAGAGAAAAAAATTGCGCAATATATTTTAGAGAATCCCGAAGAATCAATATTGTTGACTGCTCAAACGTTAGGCGAAAGAAGTAAAACAAGCAGCGCAGCGGTAATAAGACTTTGTAAATCTGTAGGCTTTAACAGTTTTCAAGAACTGAAAATTCGTGTAGCGGGCGACATGCGTGAACAGACAGTTGCTGGTTACCGGGATATTGAACCACACGATGAATATAAAAACATCATTGAAAAAGTTACATCGAATACAACACAAACATTAAAAGAGACAGTAGATATCATGAATGTGGAAAATTTACGGGAAGCTGTTACCGCATTAACAAATGCAAAGACGATTATCTTTGTTGGATTCGGGGCATCTTATATTGCTGCATTGGATGCGGAACAAAAGTTTTTAAGAATAGACAAGCAAGTAAACTCATTTTCTGATGTTCATATGGCAGCAACATCTATCGCAAATAAAGGTACCGATGATGTTGTTGTTGGTATTTCATTCTCAGGCAATACGCAAGAAGTAGCAAAATTACTGGAGCTTGCAAAACAAAAGCAAGCAAAAACAATTAGCATTACGAAATATGGAAACTCGTTGGTATCTAAATACTCGGACATAAAATTGCATACCTCTGCTGCAAGAGAAGCTACATTTAGAAGTGGAGCGACATCTTCCCGAATAGCACAGCTTCATATTATTGATATTTTGTTTATGTGTTTGGCATCTGAAGAATATGAAGAAACAATAAATCGATTAGATGAAACAAGGGAAGCAATTGCATTTTTTAGGGAAGATGCATTACAGGGAAAACGTATACAGAAATATTCTAAAAAATAAACTTTTAGAAAAAAAAGATGGAATATACTTGGTTTAGCTATGGATTGTCTGAAATTTTATTTCTGTGTTCAAGACGTTTTATTGACAAAATAATTCATTGTATTATAATAAAATCAAATTCGTGATAAAAGTACTAAATCAATTCAGGAAATTGAAAGCGTTTTTACATACCACTTGGATGATAACAAGGAGAATAATAGGAAAATGGAATTAGGTAATCTAACTACTGAAAAAAGAAATCTAAATACTATGAATCTTGATGAAATGACAACGGCTGATATTTTAAAAACGATTAATGAGGAAGACAAAAGAGTGGCATTAGCTGTTGAAGCTGTTTTACCTAAAGTGGAAGTTGCTGTCGATCATATTGTGGACGCATTATCAAATGGTGGCAGATTATTTTATGTAGGTGCTGGAACCAGTGGAAGACTAGGTGTGATGGATGCGTCTGAATGCCCGCCAACTTTCATGACTTCTAAAGAAATGGTCCAAACGGTAATGGCAGGAGGCAATGGGGCTTTTTTTCATGCTATTGAAGGATCAGAGGACAATGAAGAACAGGGATCTGCCGATTTGAAAGATAGAGGAATTTCAAAAAATGATGTTGTAGTTGGCATAACCGCAAGTGGTCGAACACCTTATCCAATTGGTGCATTAAAATTAGCACGTGACATTGGTGCTTATACTATTTCGTTATCATGTAATGAAAATTCATTAATTAGTAGTTTTGCAGATTGTAATATAGAAGTCGTAGTGGGGCCAGAGGTATTGACTGGTTCGACGCGAATGAAAGCAGCTACAGCACATAAAATGATTCTCAATATGATCAGTACAACTACGATGGTTAAGCTGGGAAAGGTACATGAGAATCTTATGGTAGATGTACACGCAAGTAACTACAAATTAATGGAACGTGCAAAGCGTACAATTATGGAAGTTACAAATGTATCATACAAGGAAGCAGAAAATGTTCTTCGTCTTACAAATAATGAAGTAAAACCAGCCATCGTTATGATAAAGGCTGGAGTTGCATTAAATGAAGCCATGGAAGCTATTGATAAAAGCAATGGCTATGTGAGAAAGGCAATAGATTACTTGAAATAATTATTTTGGAAACCCCATTAACAGGTACATGAACTGTTAATGCGTTTCATATATTAGTTAAAAAACAAAGGGGGCAAATATGGTGAAGAAATTATTTAATGGCCGTTTATTGTTTCTATTGGTAGCTATTTCAACGCTAGCATTAGTTACAGCATGTTCATCAGACGATGAGGCTAGTACCAAGAAAGACAAAGGTTCAAGTAGTAATGACCTGGAAATTCAGTACTTCGTTGGAGGATATGGTGATTCTTGGTGGAAAGAGGTTATAAAAGACTTTAAAGAAAAATATCCTGACGTAAACGTTATCGAACATGCAGGTCCAAATATTAATGAAGAAATGCGTTCCCGTTGGGTATCCGGTGATCCACCTGATGTAGTATACATTGACGGTGCAGGGTCAAGTGAAACACAAATGGTTGAAGATGGACAATTGATGGATTTAACGGAATGGGTTAATGGTGTGAAATTGGAAGATGGAACACCATTAATGGATAGTTTCATAGTGGACCCTGCTCAATATGACGATGGTAAGATCTATAGCTTGCCATTGGTATTTGATACATGGGGAACTTGGTATGATAAAACATTGTTTGAAGAAAAAGGCTATGAGATTCCAATGGATTTTGAAGCATTTATGAGTACTATGGGTACTATTAAAGATGAAGAAGGCATTGACCCATTTGTAACAACTGGGCAATACCCATATTACTTCTTACGAGGGGTGCTCTACCCAGCATTTGCAGCAGCTGGCGGTGAGGAATTGCTTGCTAACGTAATTGATGGTGCTGAAGGTGCTTGGTCAAGTGATGCTGTACTGGGAGTTATGAAAAAGGTTGAAGAAATGCAAAAAGCAGGCTATATTGATGAAGGTTTCGGTGCATTGAATCATACACAATCACAAATGAACTTCTTGCTTCATGAAAATGCATTTATTCCGGTAGGCTTCTGGTTACCTAATGAAATGGTAAAAGATGCTCCTGAAGACTTTAAATATGGATTCATTCCATCACCGATGAATGATGCTGGTGAGCCAGGCGCAATTGTGCCGGATTTACGCCCGCTTGCAATTGCAAAAGAAGCGGAAAATCCTGAAGCTGCCAAAGCGTTTGTAGAGTTTGTCTTCACAAAAGAATATGCGTCATTATTCTCTGAGCATACTGGTGCGATTATGAACTTAACTGGTGTGGATCTATCTACGAATGAAAATGTACCGGAATATTTAATCGATGCGAATGCAATGATTAACGATCCTGAACAGGTACAAATCTATAATAAGCCACATCCAATGAGTGCAGATCTTGAAACGCCAATTAGTAATTCTCTTGTTTCATTGATGTTAGGCAATATTTCTGCAGAAGATTTTGTGAAAGAAGCAGAAAAAGCTGCAGAGCAATATCGTAGCAGTAAGTAATTGATGTGCGGTATGGAAGATAGGGCTTGGAATGTCCACCTATCTTCCATACCCATTTATTTAGAAGAAAGGTGATTGGATGGTACAGTCTAAGAAGCAAAAATATTTATTTCTAGCTTTTTGTTTACTTCCTACCTTTATTATGTTTGCTATTTTTACCCTTTATCCTTTGTTTAGCGGTTTGTACTATTCGTTTTTTGATTGGTCAGGGTCAGCAGAAAATAAAGAATTCATTGGTATAGATAATTACATACATTTGTTGAATGATGCAATAATCCCCGATACGATTATTCATGATTACTTTCTAGTAGTAACCAAGGTTATTGGAATTATGATTCTAGCAATGTTTTTTGCTGTAGCCTTAACACAGCTAAAAATCAAAGAAGCGCCATTCTATCGGATTATCTTTTTCTTTCCGAACATTATGTCTGTTGTAGTTATTGGTATCTTATGGACATTTATTTATAACCCAAGCATGGGGTTCATAAATTCTGGTCTGGAGTTTCTCGGTTTAGAAAGCTGGGCCAAGCCATGGCTAGGTGATGAGACGTGGGCACTGCCGAGTCTCGTTTTACCATCTATATGGGCAGGTATCGGACTTTTCATGCTAATGCTGATGGGTGGTATAGCGAACGTATCGAAAAGCTACTATGAGGCAGCCGAAATAGATGGGGCAAATGAATGGCAGCAATTCTGGAAAGTAACCTTACCACTTGTTTGGCCACAAATAAAAATTTCCGTCCTTTACATTGTAATTACCACGCTTAATGGTTCATTTATTATTGTGCAAATCATGACAGGCGGTGGACCAAATAACGCTACACATGTTATGGGTTCGTACCTTTATCAACAGGCATTTAAGCAATATAACTTTGGCTACGGTGCAACCATTGGTGTAATGATTTTGATTCTTTCATTAATAACTGTGCTAATTCTGCAATTCTTTATGCGAAGAGATAAGGTTGAATATTAATGCGGATTTCGCAAACGGAATCGGACGGTATTGATGAAATGAAAGGGAGGAAACGAAAGTGAAGAAATCTGTCGGTCAGATTTTAGGACGAACAGGGATACGAATTCCACTGATTCTGTGGACGTTGGCAGTATTGTATCCGATCTTCTGGATGTTTATCGGGTCGTTTAAATCTAATGCTGAGATCTACAAGAATCCTTGGGGCTTTCCAGAGGTATGGAACTTTCAAAACTTTGTTGATGCATGGACAAATTATAATATAGATACGAGTGTTTTTAATAGTTTAATCGTAACGGTGGTAGGTGCGGTACTGACGTTGGTACTTGCAATTCCGACTGCATATGCAATTGAAAGGCTGAATTTTCGCGGCAGTAAATTTTTATTTACCCTATATGTCTCCGCAATGATGATTCCAATGGTTTTAGGATGGATTCCATTGTTCTTCTTACTATCCGATTTGGGTTTACTAGATAATATATACGGTTTGGCAATTGTATATGCAGTTAGTCAGCTGCCATTTAGTATTTTTGTATTAACTAGTTTTATAAGTACGATTCCTAAGTCATTGGAGGAATCAGCGGCAATGGATGGAATGTCTCCATACCGTGTATTGTGGAAAATCATTACTCCGCTTAGCATGTCGGGAATCATTACGGTAACAATCATGAATGCTATTCAGTTTTGGAACGAATATTTCATGGCATTGATTTTCTTGCAGACGGAGGATAATTATACATTGGCATTAGCTATTGATTTCATTAGTAATGAAGCACAATATACAAATGCCTGGGGTACATTATTTGCAGGCCTCGTCATCGCAATCGTACCGGTGATTATTCTTTATGCCATCTTCCAGCAGCGTATTGCAAAAGGTATGACAGAAGGAGCTATAAAAGGTTAATTGTTCAATTTAGGCTATTTTACCCTTTATACAATAAACGCAAACTGCGAATGAAAAGCAACATAGTTATAAGTAGTAGATTAATAGCAATGGCTAGAATTAGTTGTTGCTTTTTTTATGCATGGATTTCGGATGGAGTAAGAACTATTTCTTTGTTTTCATGTAAAATATCGACATAAATTCCAGTTTATATAGTATAATAGCACTATCGTTTTCTAAACATTATAAAAAGTGTCAAATGCAAGGAGGAGTAAAATGAAGTTTTGTAAGCATTGTGGAGGAGAAATTTCCGCTAATGCAAAGTTCTGTAAGCATTGTGGTCAAGATTTGTCCGGGGAAAGCACGAATAATTCAGAAGATCAAACGGACAAGGTAGAAGAATTTGTGGAGAAGGTAAATCATCAAAACGATAAGAAACTTGATCCGCTAATTGAAAGTGAACAGTCGGATGACATAGGTTTTGACAATAATCCTGTCCAATCCAAGAATCCAGTGCAAGGCGGGTTAGCGGCTTCCAAGAAATCAGGACACGGTCAACCTTCTAAACTGTCTAAGAAGTCAAAGATTATGATGACTATTGCGGGAGCACTTATTGTTTTATTATTTGCCGCCTATCAGGTTGGAGCTTCAATGACTTCGAAGGATAAAATCATTGAAAAATTTGAGGAAGCCATGATTAAGAAAGATTCTAAGACTGTAGCAGATTTACTTGCAGCGAGTAAAAAAATCGAGATTAATAACAATACTGTAACAGGATTTATAAATTATTATTCCGAAAATCCGAGCGAAATGGATTATATGATGGAACACTTGAAAAACCAAGCTAAAGAATATGAAACAAATCCTAAAGCAGCTGAGGCAGCTGGAGAATCTACCTATTCGTATGCTGTTAATCTAGTAAAAGACGGAAAAACGTTTGTATATGACAATTTTGATATCCAGGTCAGTCCAGTATATTTTAATGTCTATACAAATTATAATGACACTGAAATATCTCTAAATGGTGAGGTTATTGCAACTTCTGATAAAGAGGATTTTACAAAAGAGGTAGGTCCTTTTTTACCTGGTACATACACATTTACCGCAACGTATAAGAATGATTATGTTGAATTGACTGCAGAAGAAGAAAGCACAAATTTTGATCCCGGATATACGGATGATGTCGACCTATTTATAGATGGGGAAGAAGTGACTTTTGGTCTTCCTTATAATGATGGATTGGATAGTGTAAAACTATTTATCAATGGAAACGACTCCGGAATCGATATTTTGAAACAGGATGCTGTGGGACCTATTCTTGCGGATGGATCAATGACAGCTTCGTTTGAGGCAGATTTTCCCTGGGGAACAATGAAAACAGAGGAAGTTCCAATTGATTCGTATTATGTTGAAGCAAAGTTTACCGCAAGTGATGAGGTTAAACAAGCGATTCAGGATACTATTGTCCAATATAACAAAGAATTATTAGCTGCCATTACAACAGCTGATGAAAAGAAATTTACGATTGCAACAGAAGAGGTTGTAACAGATATAATTGACGATGCAAAATATGATAAAGAAAATGAGTATTACTATAAGGGTAAATTTATTGGGGTTGATTTTAATTCAGAATCATTCGTAATCAGCAATTATGGTGAAGGATGGGTCGCCGGGGTTGATACAAAAACATATTATGAAGAAGATTCATGGTATGGCGATGAAGAACCAAAGTTAGAAGAAGCGACAGATGATGTTGGATATGAACTTATTTATGATGAAAAACAGGAAAAATGGAAAGTGAATTATGTTGGCTGGGGCGGATCTATGGATGACGCCGAGATTATTGAATATCGCGAAAAAGAACCAAAAGAGGTTACGTCCGCATGGTTTAAATAAAATTAGCAGGAACACGCCTGGAATTTGATTCCAAGCGTGTTTACTATTTTTCTAACTCAATATATTCCCTTACTAATTTCCATTTGCGGTCTTCAAGCTGCCAGATGAACATACACCTTGCTGGATGCGCCTAGCCATTAATAATGTTAGTTCCTGTTCCCATGACGATATACTGTTCATCGTCCTTCCGCTCCAATATGGGGTCTATTTACACAAAAATAGCAGAGCAAACGAAATATGTTTACCCTGCTGTATTCCTAGTTTAATAAAGTAAATAGTCATTTCGAATTTTCTTAAATTCTTTTAACTCATCTTGCCACTGTTCCTTCATAGAATCTACAGAACGACCCTCCTCAATACCTTCACGGATCCAGCCGTTTCCGATTAAATTATCAAAAAAGGATACCCCGGCGCTGTTTTCAGCACGGAATTCAAAATCCCGAGGATACATATCGTGAATGGTTTTGACGATATGAAGTCCGGTTTCAACTGGATGAAAAGCGTTTCTGTGTGTAATGTGAATTTGTATCCCGTGACTTAACGTACCACTATGCTTTGAGAAAGCAGGTGTAAACGATGCTGCACGGAATGTTACACCTGGCAAATGCAAGGCATTCAGTTCAGAGGCAAGGTCAGTACTATTAATAAAAGGTGCTCCGATTAATTCAAATGGTCTTGTCGTTCCGCGTCCTTCCGATACGTTTGTACCCTCGATCAATGCTGCTCCAGGATATACAAGTGCAGTATCAAGTGTCGGCATGTTTGGTGATGGCATAACAAATTGTAATTGAGTGTCATCATAGTACATTTTTCGTTTCCAGCCATTCATTTCGACTACAGTGAGATCCGCACCAATATCAAACTCCGAATTAAATAGTTTTGCTAGCTCCCCTACAGTCATTCCATGGCGAAGCGGAATAGGATACATTCCAACAAAAGAAGCAAAGTCCGGATCGAGAACAGGTCCTTCTACTTTAGTTCCGCTTTGCGGGTTTGGACGATCTAAAACGATGAATGGAATGTCATTCTCCGCTGCAGCTTCCATCGCATATGCCATGGTATAAATATACGTGTAAAAACGAGTCCCAACGTCCTGTATATCAAATAATAACACATCAATATTTTCCAGCATTTCAGGTGTTGGCTTTCTGGTTTGTCCATACAGACTGTAAACAGGCAATCCAGTTTCTTCATCAATGTAATATTCTACATATTCTCCAGCCTGCGCACTTCCACGAACACCATGCTCAGGACCATAGAGAGCGGTTAACTCGACATCTGGATCGTTATGCAGGATATCAACAATACTGTTTAAATCTTGGTCAACACCAGTAGGGTTTGTGATTAATCCTACGCGCTTCCCTTCAATTAAATTCTTATGATCTTTTAGTAGAACCTCTACACCTAACTCAAATTTTTTATGCTTCCCTTTGCCTTTTCCCTTCCCATTTCCGTTATCCGCAAAAACTGCTGTAAGTGAAGAGAGTATCAGAACGATTGTCAAGAATCCGATAATCGATTTTTTCATTCCTGTTCGCTCCTTCCAAATTTTGAATTCTAATAATTTCGTTTTTCCCAATCGTCGCTTTTAAAGTTTACAGGTTCTCCATCCAATTGAAGATTTGTTACGTACCAGCCTCTAGCATTTGTTGCAACATCGGTGTGATAGCTGAAGCGAATAAACTTTGTACCTGCTGGAATTTGAGCTTCTTTTTTTTGCCAATCAATACTAGTACCTGTTAATGGATCCGTTACCTCTGTCCATTGCGCTCCATCACTGGAAACTTCAACTGTGCCAAAGTCCCAGCCCTGCTCAATTCTGTACCAAGTATCAAATGTCAGCGACGATTCCACATCAACATTTACCCTAGCTGTCAGCATTTGATTTAGATTATCCCCATATCCAGCGAACCATGCATCCCCTTTTTTCGTTGGCATTGCTACTGGAATTGCGTCAGCTACCTTCCTCGCAAATTGACGCCTTGCCGGATTTGTTGATACCGTTTCACGAGTTGGGTGTACTCGGTTTGTTAAAAGAATTGCGATTGTGTCATTGTTTAAGTTTACTGCGATGGAGGTTCCGGTATATCCTGTATGACCTATTGTGGATGCTTCGGATAATGCATCCATATACCAGCCCTGTGCAAGCTCCCAGCCAAGGCCATGCTCATCCCCTGGAAATTCAGGAATTTGATTTTCAACTAAGAGCTGAATGGTTTCCGGCTTTAGAATTTGTTTTCCTCCGTAGCGCCCGTCATTGATAAACATATGGGCGAGCTTTGCAAGGTCGTTGGCCGTTGAGAATACACCAGCATGTCCAGCAACACCATCAAGAGACCATGCATTCTCATCATGTACTTCACCCCAGACGAGTCCTCGGTTTGTCCATGGCTGGTATTCGGTTGCAGCAATTCTATTCCTTAATGACATTGGTGGATTATACATGGTGTCTTTCATTTTTAGTGGTCCGGTCAGTGTTTCATGAACGTATTCATCAAGTCGTTTCCCTGATAGTCTTTCGATTATTGCCCCTAATGTAATCATGTTAAGATCACTATATGTGTAAGTCGTTCCTGGCGGGTTATCTAGTGGGTACTGGAAAACATATTGGAGTCTGTCTTCCCGGGTCTCTCCAATGGTATATAGTGATACCCAGGCTTTAAATCCGGATGTATGTGTCATTAATTGTCTAATCGTTACATTCTCTTTGCCGTTTTGGGCAAATTCCGGAATATATTCTGCAACAGGGTCATCAAGTTCAAAATATCCTTCTTCATAAAGCTTCATGGCTGCTGTTGTAGTAAAAATTTTACTTAGGGAGGCAAGGTCGAAAATAGTATCCTCTTTCATGGCAATTGGCTTGTCGAATTCAGTTCCATTATCATCCTTGTAGCGAACGGCATCCCCATATGCTTCGTGCTGAACAATATGACCGCGCCTAGCAACAAACGTCACTGCTCCAGGCATTACACCATTATCAATCATGGATTCCATAACTGTGTCAATTTCGTCTAATGGTTCGCTTAACATGCCCGCTCCTTTTACAGAACCGGGATGCAGGACAGGTGATGTTGGACCTGGTTTGTCCCATGAAAATACAGGATGTGGACGTTCTTGCGGTTGTTTTTTTCCATGGGTTTCGATAGTAGGACTGTGATTATTGCCTTTCTCAGCATTTACTGACATTCCTGAGGTTAGTAGCATAGATGAAATTAGCACCATTGACAGTGAGGCAGAGTAAAAATTTTGTTTCATAGCGAACCTCCCAATTAGTTAGTATATGAAAGTGCTTACATTATTTAAGATAATTGAAAAATGATAGAATCGTCTATGGCGCATTAGCACTAAAAATATTGGGAAAGTTTGAAAAGGTACGACAAATGTTACGGGTCAATTGGATTAATTGGAATTGAAATAAAGATTATTTTGTTAAATTTAAGGGTGAAAAAATGCTATAAGGAAGTGTGCATACTGCATTACGCAAAGGACTTTGATCCAGATGGACTGTGAATGGCACAGCGGTTACTGAAACGATACCCTAATCATGCTAAATTGTGACACATAAATTTGACAGCATATCGAACAAGTAAACCCAATAAATTGTTTGAAAAGGAAAGAATGGAAAATTGTATCCTGCTGCACATATAGTACAAAAGACACTTGTAGCCAGGGGTAGCGCATGCTAAGATAAGCACGACATAGGGGGGGATTGATTGAATAGAGAAATGATTGATGATTTGCTTCAGACGATCATACACATGTCAGGTGAAGTAAAGGAATTGCAACGAAGCGGAAGTCGATTGGATGAGTTAGTTTCGGATATAGAAGTAAGAATCAATAATGTAGCGTTAGACTTAAACGGACTGCAGCAAAATGTTCGTAATATTGATAAGAACGTAACATTAGTGGTAAAAGAGCTTTCCAAAATTAGGGTAGCTAGACCAACGGCAATACATAAAGCGGTTAACTAGAGCGTGCATGGGCAGGCTTATTTTTTTTGCAGTTAAATTAGTATGTCTTCAATTATTGAAACTGCTATCCTTATAGAAACTCATATTATAGGAGGATGAGCATGTTGAAAGAATCGCATTCCCTCATTGCTAAATTACAGAAAAATAAAATACTCATCTGGTTTTTAATCCTTACAATTACAATTCTCTGGGGCTACGCATGGGTTCTTATGAAGGAAGCTCTTGCCTACATGGGCCCATTTACATTTTCTTCATTTCGCTTTGGAGTTGGTTCAATAACGCTAGTATTAATTGTTTTACTGTCAAAGAAAGGACTTCCACCAAAACGTTATTGGAGGCAACTGGTGATTCTCGGTATCTTGCAAACATCCATAGTATTTTTATTAGTTATGTACGGCCTGCGTTTTGTTGATGCTGGAAAATCATCGGTGCTTTTATATTCGATGCCAATGTGGAGCAGCATTCTTGCAGTGAAATTTTTGGATGAAAAATTTACACCAGCAAAATTTCTTGGTTTGTTCATTGGAATGATTGGGCTCCTAACAGTATTAGGCTGGGATATTTGGGTTGGGCAAAGCTTTGATGTTATTTTTGGTGAAATACTTATCATTATTGCGGCGATTTCTTGGGGAGTTTCCAATATCTTTTATCGAGTTAATTTGAATGGTTTATCACAGCTCCAAGTAAACGCCTATCAAATGCTGTTTGGAACCATTGGAATTATCGCGGTTACGCTTTTTGCGGAATGGGGTCAGCCAGTTCAGCTTAACATGCACAGCATCTATTATATTTTATTTACCGGTGTTCTTGCCTCTGCACTTTGTTTTACGGTGTGGTTCCTGATCTTAAGTATTATTGATATGGTTTCTGCTACACTATCCACATTGCTTGTACCGATTTTTGGACTCGTTCTTAGCAGTTTCATTCTTGGTGAAACAATGTCGGCTGGTGTCGTGGCTGGTTCAGGACTGATCATTATAGGTATAGTCGTTTCGCAAATTTCAAAAAAACATCCTCGGAGAATTTAGTTCCACGAGGATGTTTTGACTTTAAAAGAATAATAGACCGATAGAAATTGGAATAAAGCTATATAACAGAATCATTACGCAAAAGCCCATGATATCGCGAACTTTTAAACCTGCGATTGCAAGAAGCGGTAATGCCCAGAACGGCTGAATCATGTTCGTCCAAGCATCACCCCAGGCAACGGCCATTGCTGTTTTTGCAGTATCTGCTCCAATTTCAAGTGCAGCTGGGATCATGATTGGCCCCTGAACAGCCCATTGCCCGCCGCCTGAAGGAACAAAGAAGTTGACCAATCCAGCACTGATAAATGTAAACCATGGCAGCGTAAATTCAGTTGAAATGCTGACAAACCATAATGACATCTGTTCCGATAGACCGGAAGTAACCATCATGCCCATAATTCCCGCGTAAAACGGGAATTGTACAATGATCCCTCCCGCATTTTTAACGGCACTTGTTACACTGTTTAAGAACCTTCGTGGCGTTTTATGAAAAATAATTCCCAGGAATAAGAAGATAAAATTTACGATATTGATATTCAAATCGAAACCATTTTCCACAAAATGATAAATGACGAATAGAAGCCCCATGATTCCAACGAGGAGCGAAATAATTCGGCTGTTTTCCAACCGTTCTGCAGGCGTCAGGTCATCTGCAGGGGTATTCTCATCTACTTTCACATCTTCAACCGTTGAAGTGTTCCATTGTAATGCATCCGTGTTTTTTAATGGATCACGTGACTTCATTAAAAATCGGTTTAAGAATGGAAGTGTAAATAATAAAACAAAAACGATAAATAGGTTAAAACCACTAAACAAAGTATCAGATACTGGAATCGTTCCAATTGTATCTTCCAAAAAGTGCCCAGGTGTTGCGATAAGTAATGGAATTGATCCTGATAGTCCACCATGCCACAGCAAAAAGCCGCTATAAGCACTCGCCATCAGAACCCGGTAATCAACTGTTGGAACACGTTTTGCTACATGGATGGCAAATAGCGCCCCAACTACGAGACCAAACCCATAGTTGATTAAACACGCAACAGAGGCAACAAATGTGACGATCAGGATTGCTTGTTCAGGTGTATTTGCCAGCTTACTGAGTTTAGATAATAGTTTTTTTACAATCGGTGTACTCGCAAGAATATAACCAGTTACAACAATGAGTGACATTTGCATGGCAAAAGCCAAAAGATCCCAAAAACCCGTTCCCCAATATTCTACCATTTGAATTGGCGAGCTATCGGTGAAAATGATTCCTAATAGAAACACTGCAAACGTTAATATGATTGCAAAAAGAAATGCATCAGGCAAATAGCGTTGAACCATGCGGTCGAAAAATGATGTTAATGATTTCATCAAAACTTTACTCCCCCTTTTTATTCCATTATATGTTTGTCTAATTTTGAAATGAGCTGCTAGTTGAATTATAGCAGGTGTTGGATGGAAGTGATATTTAATTTATATTCACGAAGAGTATAATATAAATAATCATCTTATTAAATAGTAAAATAAAATACAATCCTAACCGTTTGAAAAGCACTGTTGGAATGGATGAGATATTATACCTATTTTCCCCCGATTCCTAAACTTTCTTCTTATTTCACCGATATAAATAAAAAGCGCTCTACAAATGAAATCTAAAACATATAAAATTATTACCAACGAGGTGAACACTTATGGATATGAGAATTGGCGGTCTAGCATCAGGGATGGATATCGATTCCATCGTATCTGATTTAATGAAGGCAGAACGGTTGCCGCTTCAGAAAATGAATCAGGATCGTACATGGCTTACGTGGCAGCGTGATGCATACCGTGAAATGAATACGCTGTTCCTGAATTTTCGCTCAACATTAACGGATATGAAGATGTCGAATACATTTCGTGCGAGAATGACATCATCTACAAATGAAAATTTAGTATCGGCGACTGCATCCAGTGCTGCAAGTTTATCTACATACAATATTACAGAAGTGTCACAGCTTGCATCTGCTGCGACCAAAGTGAATAATGCAAGTATTTTTACAGATTCTTCAACTGTTGATACAAGTAAAAGCCTTGCTGAACTAAAATCTGAGTTTGTTTACAACACATTTAATTTTAAACAGGGAAGCGTCCATCGTCAGTCAGTTTCTGCCAAAACAGATTCGAATTCATTTGAACTGGAATTGCAGGAAGGAACAGCTATTAATGATATTGGGGAAATGTCTGTTAAAGTCGGCAGCAAGTACTACAATGTTGTTGATTCCAATGCGAAAACCCCAGATCAGCTTAAAGACAATGAAGTACTTGTAAATACAGCAACTGGAGAACTGACATTTAAGAATAGCATTTCAAAAGGTTCAGAGATTGAGGTTCAGTATACGACTGATTTCCAGATTGATACAATGACAACGGCGGAGGAAGGAACAACCATTAAGCTTTCCAACGGCGGGGTTGTTGAGGAAGGTTTATTATTGACAATTGGCGATGAGAAATATGAGGTTAATGATGGACTTGTCTATAATAAAAATAACCCCACAGAAGCGGTTGGTGAATTTAATAAAGAAACCGGCACCATTACCATGAACGATGACAACAAAATTCCTGCTGAAACAGAGGTTACGGTAAAATATCAATACGACTATACAAGCTTTCGAATTGGCGCACATACGAAAGATGGCTTTAAGGATGAAGTATTCAACATCAAGGCAACGCAGTCTTTTGATTCAATGATCAATGAAATCAACAGTGCTGACAATGGAGTCGATATTTTCTATGATGATGTCACAGGACAAATGACATTGACAAGAACGGAAACCGGGAACTTCAATGGGGATGAATATGACCCAGATACTGGTTCAAAAAATTATGGCAGTCATGAAATCGTTACCAGCGGTGAATTTGCCAATTTTCAAATGCGTTTTAATTATGCAGAGGAAACCGGCGGAGCTAATGCACATTTTACATTAAATGGACTAACTACATCGAGAACATCTAATTCATTTGAAGTATCCGGTGTATCCTTTAATTTGAAGCAAACGTTTTCTGATCAGACAGTTTCCGTAAATGTAGCCAACGATAGTGGAACAGTTTTTGAAAATATTAAAGAATTTGTTGATAAATATAATGAACTGATCGGCAAGGTTCAGGATAAGCTGCAGGAGGACCGTTACCGCGATTACAGGCCACTGACGGATAAACAGCGGGAGGAACTATCTGACAGACAGCAGGAACTATGGGAGGAAAAGGCGAAAAGTGGTTTGCTTCGGAGTGATAACACATTATCAAGTGCGTTAAACCAGATGCGTCGTGATTTTTATTCAGAAGTTGATAACAGTGATATTCCATCCATGTTCCAGCATTTGGCCAGCATTGGCATCACAACCACTTCTAATTACTTAGAAGGCGGGAAGCTGGAAATAGACGAGGCGAAATTGAAGTCTGCTATCCAGGAAGATCCGGAAGCGGTTGAAGATCTCTTCACTGCCGACAGTTCTTCTTATGAACAGAAAGGAATTTTACAGCGTCTGACGGAATCGGTAAACAATGTAATGGACCGAATAACTGAAAAGGCAGGTAATTCGTTTCAGACGGAAAACCAATATACAATGGGGAAAAGTCTGGAAGATATGGACGAACGAATTGAAGCATTTGAAGATCGTCTTGCCCAAGTGGAAGACCGTTACTGGCGCCAATTTACAGCAATGGAGCAGGCAATCCAGCGAATGAATTCCCAATCAATGTACTTAATGCAGCAATTCGGCGGAGGAGCCTAAATACTGACGAATAACTACATGCCCCATTCAAGCAGCGAGTGGGGCATATTTTATCAAAGGGGTGGATTTTAATGGAAAAATACATAGAGATGATGAAACATTCACAGGAATTGCAGGAAACCGTATACGAAGGGCTTCAGCACATGCAAGACTTATTGAAGGAAGGGAAGTTTGAAGCAACTATTCCATTGTTTCAAAATATTGTACGTGCCTTTTCATCTGTTGAAAAATCCATCTTGACCTTGCCAGATGATATTCTGTCGGAAGGCATACAAGGGGTAACAACAAAAGTGAGAGATGCTTTGGAGCTTGTAGTGGAGTCTTTTGAAGCCTCTGATTACGGTAAGATTCACGAAATTTTGCAGTTTACGCTCATACCGAGATATAAAAATTGGATAAACAAACTGGAAGAAATGTTTAGACCCTACTTGGTAATATAAAAAGTAGAAATTGACGTACGAAGCGAATCCAGGAATATTTTTTGTACATCCATAAAGAAATACATTACAATAACACTATAGTAAATACATAATTATTTTATGGAGGTACATATATGAACAATCTAATGCAAAATAAAAATATAGTAGTTATGGGGGTCGCCAATAATCGAAGCATCGCATGGGGGATTACGAAATCCCTGCAAAATGCTGGCGCCAACCTGATTTTTACTAATCGCCAGGAACGATCCCGGCAAAAGCTGGAAAAATTATTAGCAGAAAATGAAATTGAGCCGAAATTAATCGTTTCCTGTGATGTGGCTGATGATGAAAGTATTGTTCAAGCCTTCCGGGAAATCGGTGAAAAGGTTGGTACGATTCACGGTGTCGTTCATTCGGTTGCATTTGCAAATCGTGATGAATTAAAGGGGGAGTATGCTAATACTTCTCGTGAAGGCTATTTACTCGCACAGAATATCAGCTCTTATTCCCTAGTGGCAGTAACGAGAGAGGCAAAGAAGTTAATGACCGAGGGTGGCGGAATTGTTACGCAAACTTACTTAGGTGCTGAACGCGTTGTACCTAACTATAATGTGATGGGTGTTGCCAAAGCGGCACTTGAAGCCAGCGTCCGTTATTTGGCTGAGGATGTAGGAAAATATGGTATTCGCGTAAATGCTGTTTCTGCAGGACCGGTTCGCACACTTTCCGCAAAAGGTGTATCAGGTTTTAATGATAAAATGACTGTCATTGAGGAAAAGGCACCGCTTCGCAGACAGATTGACCAGGATCAGGTAGGGGATGCCACAGTATTTTTACTAAGTGATATGTCCCGCGGTATTACCGGTGATGTGCTTCACGTTGACTCAGGATTTCATATTATTGCTGGTTCATAAAAAATGGACATGAAAAGCGTTCACGATATAATGGTGAACGCTTTTCTATACTTTGATCCCTCTATTTTACCTATTAATATAATTTCCACATCTATTCTCCCGCAAATGCAATGCTAACTCTACCAATCGATTGCATATACTAAACTATACAAGCTCTATGGCTTGTTATACTTGGTACAATGTATATCAAAAATCCAGCAAACTATAGAGCGTATCCAAAAATAAAAAAAACTATACATGAATGTCAAATGGCTTAGCAAAAGTTTGTATATAAACGAAACACACAAACAAATGTTCTGTTTTTGTGGTTATTTACCTTATTTATATGATATACTATGTACTAGATAATGTTCTTTTAGGGATTGGTCGGCTAGCCCTTTTTATAAAAAGGTGGTGATGCCAATGAGCATTTACGAGGTATTTATGGTCATGTTCGCATTTGGCACATTCTTGATTGCCTTGTTGACACTCGTAATAAAAATGATCAATAAAAAATAGACCTCCCTATTAACCCTCAAAAGTTATGGATGGGAAGTCTATTCTTGGATAGCAGATCCCCTGGGGGAACCACTTATCTTGAGACCACAGTTGCAGCTGTGGTCTTATAAGTATATGCATATTTCTACCTATATTATACCATAAAAATGGGTGTTGAAAAGGGAAAAGAACTTGTTGTACAAATTTCCAATAGTTACCTGATTTTGAAGGATTAACCGCTAAAAAAGCAGTGCAAAATTTGGCATCAATCGACCTATATTTCCTGGGCAATATTCCTTAGTGAATCTATATTTTAAATGGAGGCTGGGACAAAAGTGTTTTAACCAAAATAAAATCCGAACATAGTTGGTGCATACATACCGTTACGGAAATACACTACGCTTTCCGCGGGCTGCCCTGAGCCTGCTCCGAGCTATCGCTCTGCGTAGTCTCACCTAGGCTTTTCATCCCGCAGGAGTCTCCGTGTATTTCCTTCTGCAGTATGGTGAAATGTTTGGCTTTGGATTAAACAATTTAGTTATGTCCCAGTCCCTTATAATTTAGACTTATCAATCTGCTTCTTCATTTCCAACGAATAAGTTTCCAATTCCCTTGCTACATGGTTTGATTGTTGCATTGATGCGGTTTGCAGTTCAATGGATGAAGAAATTTCCTCGGTTCCTGCTGCTGTTTCCTGACTGATCGATGCGATACTTTGTGTGTTAATGGAAATGATTTTTTCTTGGTTGATAATCGCTTCCATAACGTCCATCACCTTGTTAAAGCGTGTTGTTTGCTTCCATTGTTTGTTGAATATTGCAGAATGCCATTCCGTTTCACCGACAGATTTTGACTGTGTTTCTATGATGTCATTGGTTTTGCCGATTAATGTTACGGTTTGCTTTGTTTCCAATTGCATTTCTCCGATTGGTTCAGAAATATCAGCTAATGTACTTCCGGATTGTTCGGCAAACTGCACGGAATCCCGCTAAGAAACACCTTCTGAAATGCCACCGATTAATATCATTGACTAATACAAGTATGCTATTATTAATACTATTGATTATACATTTTTACATAAGGAGAACACATTGCATGAATCTACAAAAGGTATTAACATCAAACAAATCAAAACGGCTATACCAATTCTTATTGATAACCGGTATTGTGTTTGTTGCATTTAATTTGCGGCCAGCTATAACTTCGGTAGGACCGGTAATAGGTATTATTCGTGATGATATAGGACTATCAAACTGGAGTGCCGGTCTGATAACGAGTCTGCCATTAATTGCATTCGCTTTAATGTCACCGATTGCCCCCAGGCTTGGGAATCGCGTAACAAATGAACGGGCTTTATTAATTGGATTAATTTTGCTTGCTATTGGTATTGCGGTACGTTCGTTTTCCTTTGTTGCACTTTTGTTTATAGGCACATTGTTAGTTGGTTTAGGAATAGCAATATGTAATGTTTTGCTTCCCGGAGTTATAAAAGAAAAATTCCCCGCCAAAGTTGCGCTGATGACAAGTGTGTACTCGACGGCTATGGGGATTTTTGCAGCGACAGCTTCTGGCCTAAGTATTCCATTTGCTAAGGGAATGGGACTTGGCTGGCAAATTGCATTGCTTGTTTGGATGATTCCGGCAATTCTTGGTATTGTGATTTGGGTTTATTTAGGTAAGAATAGTAAGCCAGAAACAACTGTTGAGATGACATATGTCAGCGATGGGAACAATCAAATGTGGCATTCTCCGCTTGCATGGCAGGTTGCATCGTTTATGGGATTGCAATCGTTTTTGTTTTATGTGACGATTTCTTGGCTGCCGGAAATTCTGCATGATTACGGTGTGAGTATGGCTACCGCGGGATGGATGCTCTCCTTTACACAATTTGTCGGACTGCCAGCAAGCTTTCTTGTTCCTGTGATTGCGGCGAAATTTTCTCAGCAGCGTGGAATTATCCTCGTTTTGGGGGTGTTTGCGGTTAGTGGCTACGGCGGGCTCCTTCTTGGTGATTCATATGCTGTAATGGTAATCAGTACGATATTAATTGGATTTGCGCTAAGTGGTAACTTTGCATTAGCCTTAGCGTTTTTAGGGATGCGTGCACGTAATGCAAAACAGGCGGCAGAATTGTCGGGGATGGCACAGTCGCTAGGGTATGTTTTGGCTGCGGTTGGTCCAATGTTCATTGGTTATTTATTTGATCTGACACATGTCTGGACTATCCCGCTGGTTACATTGATTGGCGTTTCCCTGTTCGTTGTTATTTTCGGTCTTGGTGCTGGCAGGGATAAATACGTGCTTGACTGATGTTTTATCTTTAAAAATCCGCTATACTGAATTTAGCATTCTAAAATTGGAAGTGACACCATGCAGCATCAGACTTATTCAATCCGGGATTTTTATTTTTGGAAAATTACACTGAGTTTGGCACTTGCCTCTTTTTTCATTTTTGCCAGTATGTATTCGGTGCAGCCGCTTCTTCCTGTATTTGTCAGAAAGTTTAACGTATCTGTATCAACGTCAAGTTTAGCTATATCACTGACAATTATTGGTTTAATAGTCGGTTTAATTATTCTCGGATTCCTGTCAGATCGAATTGGACGGACCATTTTTATTAAAATTTCCCTTGTAGGATCAGTTATCCCATTTTTGCTCATTCCATTGACTGATTCCTTTGTGCTTTTACTAGTGTTGCGCCTGGTTCAGGGATTTGCACTTGCCGGATTACCTGCTGCATCACTTGCATATATTAGTGAAGAAATCGACAAGCGGAGTGCCGGTGTTGCAACAGCACTTTATATTTCCAGTAATGCACTTGGAGGAATGATGGGAAGGGTGCTGACAGGATATATTACAGATCATTATTCATGGGAAGCGGCATTTTATTTTTTAGCAGGACTTGGTGTGCTCATTTTAGCAGCAGTGTTTATACTGTTGCCGAAATCACGGCTTTTCCAACCTAGCAACCTATCATTTTCCCGTGATATGGAAGCATTTTTCTTTCATTTAAAAAACCCTGCAATATTACTTGTATTTGGATTAGGAATTGTTCTGCAAATGTCATTTACGGGGATTTGGACATACTTGCCATTTCATCTCGAGGGACCACCATTCTCCCTTTCGCTGCAGGCCATTTCTTATACATTTTTTGCTTATGGATTAGGGGTTATTGGGTCCCCATTTGCAGGCTGGCTTGCCGTAAATATAGGCTTAAGGAAAATTCGGATTGCTGGGATTATTACGTTATCCATTGGAATACTTATGACGCTTAGCCAGTCGGTAATCGTTATTATTATCGGTTTGTGTGTTTCGTGCCTGGGATTTTTCACGGCACATTCCCTTACAGCAGCATCTGTTAGTGAACAGGCAACACACCATAAAGGCAGTGCGTCGAGTCTTTATTTAGTTGCATATTATATTGGTGTTGCGGCAGGCAGCTCAGCACTGGGACCGTTGTGGAGTGCAGCAGGCTGGACAGGTTTGGTTGCACTGACAGGGTTGTTGCCAATAGCGTATATAATATTTGTAAATGTAATGTCAAGCCGTTTTAGAAAAAATATGGCAGAGTAGTATGGGTGGTGTTTATATGTGGTTATTGTTTGAAGCAATTGGCTGGATTATAGCTGGTATTGGTGCTTATTTTATTTTTGATAATGATCCAAATCTATTCCATTATGTAATTTTGGGAGCAGGAATCATTATTATTGCGTTCACATTACCTAGGAATTTTCGCAATAAGAGGAAGCACTAGAAAAAGGAAGAACATCGCTGTGTGAATGCGAGTTCTTCCTTTTTTGATATACGCTATCCTCTAAACATTTCTGGAACACTTTTCAGATCAATACCCCAAAATGCAGGTAATAGGAAATAAATTGCTGCTGTTACTAAAATTATTCCAACTATATTTAAGGCAAATCCAGCTTTTGCCATATCGGGAATTCGTAAATAGCCTGATCCGAATACAACAGCATTTGGCGGTGTTGCAACCGGCAGCATGAATGCACATGATGCTGCCACCCCTGCTGCAACCATAACTGCATATGGATGGACACCCAATGCTGCGGCAAGTGATGCCATAATTGGATACATCATGGACGCGGTCGCCGTATTAGATGTTATTTCGGTTAGGAAAATAACGAGTGCCGTAACAATTAGCAATACAACAAAAATATTAATTCCTTGAAGTGCTGTTAACTGGCCGCCAATCCAATCGGAAAGGCCAGATTCTACAAATCCTGCAGCTATTGCAAGGCCACCGCCAAAAAGTAACAATATCCCCCACGGCAGTTTAACCGCTGTATCCCAATCTAGCAATCTGTCGCCCAGCTTATTTTTGGATGGGATGATAAATAGAATTGCTGCTGCCGCCATTCCGATAATTGCGTCGTTAATGCTTTCATTAATATAAGGCGCTAGCAGGAATGATCGAGTGATCCAAGCTAATGCTGCTAAAACGAATATGATAAATACAGCTTTTTCTTCGTACGATGCTGGTCCAAGCTTCTTCTTTTCTGTATGGATTACCTCTTTTCCACCGGGAAGCTGCTTTAATTTTAACGGGTAGGCAATTTTTACAAGGTAAACCCAAGCGATGATGATAAATATCCAAGCTATTGGAACACCGAAAAGCATCCATTTTGCAAAGGAAAGTTCTACGCCATATGTTTTTTCAATTGCACCTGCAAGCAATGTGTTTGGAGGTGTTCCAATTAAAGTCCCAATTCCACCTAATGAAGCTGAGTAAGCAATCCCTAGCATTAATGCCTTTCCGAATCCAAAGTTTTCCTTTGTTGTATCAATAGAGGGATCATCCTTCAAGGCTTCTGAAACCTGATAAATGATTGCTAAGCCAATCGGCACCATCATCATGGCAGTCGCCGTGTTGGAAATCCACATGGATAAAAATCCGGTTGCAACCATGAAACCAAGAATAATGCGATCTGTGTTCGTTCCTATAATGGAAATAATGCTAAGAGCGATTCGTTTATGAAGATTCCATTTTTCCATTGCAAGCGCAATCATAAAACCGCCCATAAATAAAAAGATTGTGTCATCACCATACGATGATGTGGTTGCATCAATATCTAAGCCGCCTGTTAACGGGAACAGGACAATAGGCAATAATGATGTCGCTGGAATCGGAATTGCTTCTGTCATCCACCATACTGCAATCCAAAGTGTACTTGCTAGTATAGCCTGCCCCTCTGATGAAAGACCATCTGGTGAGAAAAATACCAATGTCAAAATAAATAATAGAGGTCCTAAAATAAGTCCGAATAATTGTGCGGGCTTGTAGGTGCGTTTGTTGCTGCCGCCGTTTTTACCTGTTTGAGCAGTACCTGAGCTATTTTTCGAACTAATTGATGAGCTGTTTGGTTTAACAAAGAAGCTAAGTAATTCTTTTGCTTGATCATGCTTGTCCCATAACCAGTTCCATGCAGTTGTGACCATGATATTCCTCCTTGCATTTTTTATGAATGATATAATTCCAATTATCAGAGAACTTGATTTTAATATATCGGAATCTTTATTATTATACAAATTAATAAAAACTTCAACAAGTGGAAACTGCTGGCGGTTACGGATCTATTAGCTAATAGCAAATGACAATAGATAAGTGTATGTGCAATTCGGGCTGGTAAAGTTAAGAAAAGGAAAGGCTACTAGCGAATGGAATACGTTTTCCAAATTCATTCTTTCGCTAAATTCGAAAATTTCACTTAAAGTGTGCTACAATTTTATTTAATCACTGTAGTTTCGGAGGCTAATGGATGGATTTTTCAATTAAAGCTGTTGGGGATTGTGCGGTGAAAGTACAATTTCTGCAGGATGTTACCCCTCAACTAAATAGGAAAATAAAGATTTTTTGCAATAGAATTACAGAATTAAACATTGGTAGTGCCGTAGAAATCGTGCCTGCTTATAATTCAGTTACCATTTATTATCAGCCATTCAAAATAACGTATCGTGACATTTATAACAAACTTAAACTTATAAACATAGATGATTCTAGCTGCAAGCCTGAAAAGCAGCAATTGATAAAAGTCCCGGTTGTTTATGGTGGTGAATATGGTCCGGATTTGCAGGGGGTGGCCGAGTATAATAACCTCTCTGTAAAGGAGGTGATTGAACTGCATCAGAAGCCTGATTATCTCATTTATATGCTGGGTTTTTTACCTGGTTTTCCATATTTGGGCGGACTTAAGACTAAATTGGCAACCCCCCGTATGGAAAATCCCCGAAGGTCCGTTTCTGCTGGATCAGTTGGAATTGCATATAAACAAACAGGAATTTATCCAGTTGAATCGCCAGGTGGCTGGAATATTATTGGAAGAACGCCACTTCGTTTAGTTAATTTAACTAACCAAGTACATCCATTCCTGTTTGAAGCCGGTGATTTGGTGCGATTTTATGAAGTGGATGAAGTGGAATTTTTGGAAATGGAAGAAGCGGCAGCCGCGGGAAAGTACAATGCCAAACTAGAGATCCTTAATAGGAAAGGAGCTTCTGCTAATGATCAACAAGCAAATCGATCTTAACAGTGATATGGGCGAAAGCTTTGGCAGATTTAAAATTGGTTCGGATGAAAAATTACTTCCATACGTCACGTCTGTCAATATTGCATGTGGCTTCCATGCTGGAGATCCTAATGTAATGAATCAGACCGTCCGTTTGGCAAAAAGTCATCATGTTTCTATCGGTGCACATCCAGGGTTTGCAGATATTGCTGGGTTTGGCAGGCGCTTGATCACATATACCCCTGAGGAGATATATCGATTTATAATCTATCAAATTGGGGCATTAGATGCATTTTGCAGAATTCATCATGTGACCATGCGGCACGTTAAGCCGCATGGTGCCTTATATAATGCTGCTGCCGTTGACCGAGACGCTGCACTTGCTATTGCCAAAGCTGTTCGTGATGTTAATGATCAATTGATTTTATTTGGACTAGCTGGAAGTGAGCTGGTTACAGCAGGACGTGAAATCGGTATTAAAACTGTATCGGAAGTGTTTGCTGATCGGACCTATCAAGCAGATGGCAGCTTAACCCCACGTGAACACAAGAACGCATTAATTGAAAATACTTCAACTGCAGTAGCACAGGTTTTACAAATGGTGCGGAATGGGGAAGTAGAAACAGTTGATGGGACAATTATAAAGATGGAAGCGGATACGATCTGTGTACATGGCGACGGTGAATATGCAGTCGAATTTGCCCGGGAATTGCGTATGCTGCTAGAACGTGAAGGGGTTACGGTTGGCCCTATAGCTTGAGGATCTATTGATGGTGGAATATGAAGGTGAATAGAACTAGTTTGCAAGTGTGCGCTAATTAGTATAAACCGCTCAATAAAAAGCTGACCTGTGCATTAACTAATGAAAAATGTACAACACTTGCATAATTAAAATCAGGATTGGTGATTTTATGAAAGGTCAAACTATCTTTCGTGTAAAGAAAGCAGGAGTGTATACGACATTTCAAGACTTGGGCAGATCCGGTTATCAGCGTTTCGGGGTTCCGGTTTCCGGTGCAATGGATACATTCGCACTGCAAATAGCGAATATTTTAGTTGGCAATCAACGGAGCGAGGCATGTATAGAAGCAACACTTATTGGCCCGGAGCTAGAGGTGAAATGTTCAATTGCAGTTGCTATAACTGGTGCAAATATACAGCCGCAAGTTAATGGGAAGTCTATACCAATGTGGCAGTCTATACGACTCGAACCAGGGGATATCCTTCATTTTGGAAAACTTCAAACAGGCGTGCGTGCGTATATATCTTTAGCTGGTGGATATGATTTTCCAGAAATGCTTGGGAGCAAATCTACTGATGTAAACAGTGGGTTTGGGAGACTTATTGAGAAGGAAGATACCATCTGCGGTCATCCAGCATGTAATAGGAAAAAGATTGGACTGTCCAAGCAGTTAATCCCAACCTATGATAAATCAATTGATGCAGCGATGATTGAAGGGCCGCACCAAGCTAATTTTACCGAGGAAGCACGTAATATGTTTTTTAGTACAAGCTTTACCGTAGATGCAAATTCAAATCGAATGGGCTATCGTTTGAAATCTGAAACTTGCGGTATACAAACATCTGGACAGGTTTGGTCAGATGCTATTCCGTTTGGCGGCATACAAATCCCCCAAAATGGACAGCCAATCATATTGATGGCAGATCGGCAAACAACAGGGGGCTATCCGCGAATCGGTACTGTTATTTCCAATGATTTGGGGAAAGTTGCTCAGCTTCCCCCACAGGGTGAGATTAAGTTCCATACAATTTCTGTTGATGAAGCCCAGAAACAAGCAGCAGAAAGGGAAATGTTTTTGTATTGCCTGGAAACATTTCGAAAAGGCATAAATTAAGGAGAATAAGATGATGAAGACTGAACAGGATGTTATACATTTAATTGAGAAGGATCCATGGATGGTGGAAGTTTTGTCTATTGCAAAATCACTAGCTTTACCGGATTGGTGGATTTGTGCCGGATTTGTCCGTTCGAAAATTTGGGATACGCTTCACGGATATGAACAAAGAACACCAATTCAGGATGTCGATGTCGTATATTTTGACAAAGCCAACTTAGATGAATCAAAGGAAAAACAATTGGAAATGGACCTGGCTGCTATGAATCCAACAATCCCCTGGTCCGTTAAAAATGAGGCCAGGATGCACCTTATTAATAAGCTTCCGCCGTATAAATCTTCAGAGGACGCTATTTCAAAGTTCCCTGAAACGGCAACGGCATTAGGAGTGAAATTAAATCAGAATAATAGAGTTATATTAACCGCACCACACGGAATTGAAGATGCTGTTCAGTTTAAGGTGAAACCAACCCCATTCTTTCAAAATAAGTTTCTGTATCCAATTTACAAACAACGAATTACGAACAAAAAATGGCATACAATTTGGCCAAACATAAATCTAGTTGAGGAGCCGTCATAATGAATAAATTATTACTAACAGGATTCGAACCATTCTTGGAATTTCCTATTAATCCGACAGCTGATATCGTAAACGAACTAAATGGAACTGTGCTTAATGAACACGAAATTATTGGTGAAATTTTGTCCGTTGATTTTCATAAGTCCGGTAAGCAATTAATAGATTTGATACATAAACATAATCCCGAAACAGTTATCTCACTTGGATTGGCCGGAGGCAGAAAGTGTATTACACCTGAACGAATTGCTATCAATTGTAATGACGGTCCTGTCGATAATAACGGTAATAAGCCCCGGGGGGAGAAGATTATTGATAATGGACCGGATGGCTATTTTTCTACCCTGCCAATTCATGAAATGGTTGATAAATTAAAGGTAGCGGGTCTTCCAGCGGAAATTTCTGATACTGCTGGAACATATCTGTGCAACAATGTCATGTATCACGGATTGCATTATTTCAAGAATAAACAACTCAATCAAAAATCAGGGTTCATCCATATCCCTGCATCACATGCTTTGGCTATAAGGAAGAATTTGCCAAGCTGGTCATTGGATGATTTAGTACGAGCAATAAAAATCTCGATACAATGTTTATAGCAATGGATACAGGGTGCCCTGCGTACGCTAAAATGTTTCTAGAAAGGTGAGGGAAAATGGGAAAACATCCAAAGATAGATGTTCCGGCTGGTAAATGGGAAAAGGCTTTAAATATTTCATCCTTTTTGCTGCTTATAGTATTAATACTATACGTTGTACAGGCTTACAGTAATTTGCCTGAGACTATTCCGACACATTTCAATGCGAATGGTGAAGCGAATGGATGGGGAAATAAAGCTTTCATTTTCTTGATGCCAGCAATCGCATTGTTTGTTTGCTTTATTCCAATGTATTTTCTTAGTAAAAAACCACATATGTTCAATTATATGGTCAAGGTCACGGAAGAAAATGCGTCAAGATTATATCCTGTAGCGCGGCTGTTTATGACAGTGATTAATTTTGAGACGGTTATATTATTTTCCTATATTACCTGGGATATCGTTCAATCAGCAAGGGGCAATGAAACTCTAGGTGCAGGGTTTATTGTTACAGTTATTGTAGTTCCATTAGTAACGGTAATCGTCTTCATGATAAAGATGAGTAAATTGGAATGATTTAAAGTATTATAATTAATTAAGCCGGAAAATACGGAATTATTCGCTTTTAGTCATGCTTGTATTTCCTCATTGATTAGCCTCTCGAAATATATTACAATAGGCTGAATGATAGTTGGAAAAGCGAGTTGATGGGGATGCCGAAATTCATTTGGCTATTGGCAATTGCAACAACAATTAATGTTACAGGGGCTTCATTTCTTTGGCCGTTAAATACTATATATATGCATAATGAGCTCGGTAAAAGTTTAGCTTTTGCGGGGTTTATTTTGATGTTTAATCAGGCTGCATCGATTGCCGGAAACTTAATCGGTGGTGTGCTTTTTGATAAATTTAGTGCATATAAAACGATTCTGTACGGTACAGGATTGGCAATGGTATCGGCCGTTATACTGTCTTTTTACCACAGTATTGCTCCCTATTCTGTTTTATTGGTGCTGATCGGTTTTGGATCTGGAATCACATGGCCAGTAATGTTTGCAATGGCAGGTTCGGTTTGGCCCGAGGGTGGACGCAGGGCATTTAATGCAATTTATGTTGCACAAAATCTTGGTGTCGCATTAGGAGCAACTGTCGGCGGATATGTGGCAAGTTTTTCATTTAATTATATATTTATGGCGAATGCATCTTTATTTGCGGTATTTTTTGTCATCGTTTTGGTTGCCTTTAAAAGGATAGATGAAGAACGCAATCGCCAAATGCATACAACTGTAATTGAACAGAGTGGCAAAATCCAAAATAAGTCAAAATTTATTGCATTAATTATTCTTAGTGGCGGTTTTCTAGCCTCCTGGATAGCTTATAGTCAATGGCAATCAACGATAGCATCACATACACAGGACATTGGAATTCCATTGGATCAATATAGTTTACTTTGGGCAATAAATGGTTTTCTTATCGTTTTAGGGCAGCCTTTGTTAAAATTGGTAACAGATCGAGTTACATCGCAAAAAAATCAGATTTATGTTGGAACTTCGATTTTATTTGCTTCATTTATTGTCGTTATGTTTGCAGAAGAATTTACAGTGTTTGTTATCGCAATGGTTATTTTAACAATTGGCGAAATGATTGTATGGCCAGCGATACCAACACTTGCAAATGACTTGGCACCAAAGGGGCGTGCAGGGTTTTATCAAGGATTTGTCAATAGTGTAGCCGCAGCTGGCCGGATGGTTGGTCCAGTTATTGGAGGATTAATTGTAGATGTGTATAATATACAATTGTTGTTCTTTGTATTATTATTCTTGTTATTGATTCCTTTTGTAACAACTTATTTTTACGATCGGGGAATTCTAGAAAACCAGGGAAAAACAAAAGCAGGTTAAAATTATTTGAGGTGAGCGGATATGGCAGATGAAATTAAACTAGTAGCATTAGATATGGATGGTACACTGTTAACTAGTGATCATGAAGTTTCGGAACGGACACAGGCAGCAATTAAAAAGGCATTGGCGAACGATATTCAAGTTGTGCTGAGTACTGGCCGTTGGCTAAACTCGTGCTATCCTTATGCAGAAGCATTAGGACTTTCTTCATTTTTAATTACAGTTAATGGTGGAGAAATTTGGACTGTAACAAAAGAATTGCTTGAGCGTCATTTAATTGATGCGAAGCTGATGGAGAAACTATATAAATTAGGTCAGGAAATTGGGATGAATTCTTGGATGTTTTCAACAGATGATGCTTGGCTAGGATCTGCTGCACCTGAAGATTTTACAAAGCATGAATGGCTAAAAATAGGATTTAACTCTACTGACAAAGATAAATTGGATAAGATTGTTAAAGAGCTTTCTTTTTATGAGGAGCTAGAACTTACAAATTCACTTCCAACAAATGTTGAGGTTAATCCAATTGGAGTAAATAAAGCGAATGCTCTTCGCAAAGTTTGTGATCGGATAGGCATATCCATGAACAATGTTATGGCTGTTGGAGATAGTCTGAACGATATTAAAATGATCCAGCAAGCTGGCGTTGGTGTGGCAATGGGAAATGCACAGGATGCAATTAAAAAGGTTGCTGATTTTGTTACAGACACAAATAATGCTGATGGTGTTGCAAAGGCAATTGAGCGGTTTGTTCTTTAACTCATTGTTTAGAATATAGGTATAGTTTAAGCTGTTTCAGGCAACCCTTGATATGGTGGACTTAATTATTGCAAAAGTATTAATTGGTCAGACTTTCATCCCTTTCTTTGTTTTCAGGAAAGGAGTATAATAGAAGTAGAACCATGAAAGGGGTTGCTGTAATGTCTTTTTCACGTGGGCCAAAAGAGCCTGTACCAGAAGTGGAAACAAATGTATGGTCCTGCACCAGTGATGATTGCCAGGGATGGATGAGGGAATCATACAGCTTTGAGGAAGAACCAGAATGTCCTTTATGTAAATCTTCAATGAAAAGGGAAGTACGCGTACTGCCTGAATTGAAGTAATATTAATCATTAAAGCTGAAGCTATTATATCCTTTAGTAAAAGTATTTATTTAACATTATATATTCTGTGTAGGATGTCCGTTCAGGCATCTTTTTTATATAGGCAACGACGTTGGGGAACCAGCGTCTTTTACTATATAGTAGCTTCAGCAAACTGGTCATAAACAAACCTTGGTTTACTTTTTGTAAGCCAGGGTTTTAATTTTTTAATCAAAATATCAAATTGTTGGAATAATTTGAAATAACTTGGTATAATCTTAACTAGATGCTCAACTAGTTTTCCTATCTATCTACTATTTGTAAGCGTTTACAAAATATGAGGAGGAATGTTTGTAATGAGGTATGCTAATCCAAACACAGACGGAGCTAAAGTAACATTTAAGGAGCGATATGATAACTTTATCGGGGGAGAATACAGGGCGCCTGAAAGCGGGAAATACTTTGAAAATGTGAGTCCAGTTACAGGTAAAGTATTTTGTGAGATTGCCAGATCAAATAAAGAAGATGTTCAGGCAGCTATTGATGCTGCACATGCTGCCAAAGATTCATGGGGAAAAACTTCCGTTACAGAGCGAGCTAATATGTTAAATAAAATTGCAGACCGTATGGAAGAAAATTTAGAAACATTGGCTGTTGCAGAAACATGGGATAATGGGAAGGCAGTTAGAGAAACGTTAGCTGCCGATATCCCGCTAGCGATTGACCATTTTCGTTATTTTGCCGGGGCAATCCGTGCACAGGAAGGCGGGATCAGTCAGATTGATAATGACACGGTTGCATACCACTTTCATGAACCGCTTGGTGTTGTAGGTCAAATTATTCCATGGAACTTCCCAATCTTAATGGCTACTTGGAAGCTTGCACCGGCACTTGCTGCAGGGAATTGTGTTGTACTTAAGCCAGCAGAACAAACACCAGCATCTATTCATGTGCTTTTTGATTTAATTAAAGATTTAATCCCGGCCGGTGTCGTAAATATCGTAAACGGTTTTGGTGTAGAAGCTGGAAAACCTTTAGCGTCTAACAGCGGTATTTCCAAAGTGGCTTTTACCGGAGAAACGACTACTGGACGTTTAATTATGCAATATGCCTCAGAAAATATTATTCCAGTTACACTTGAACTTGGTGGGAAGTCGCCAAACATTTTCTTTGAAGACGTAATGGATGAAGATGATGGATTCTTAGACAAAGCAATCGAGGGAATGGTAATGTTCGCACTTAACCAAGGAGAGGTATGTACTTGCCCTTCACGTGCGCTTGTTCATGAGTCAATATACGATAAATTTATGGAACGGGCAATTAAGCGCGTCAAAGAAATTAGAATTGGCCATCCGCTTGATACGGATACAATGATGGGAGCACAAGCTTCACAAGAACAAATGGAAAAAATCAAGTCGTATCTTGATATCGGCAAACAGGAAGGTGCAGAGGTTCTGGTTGGCGGTGAGGTAAACACACTTGAGGATTCCGAATTAGGTGAAGGCTATTACATTCAGCCAACTATTTTCAAAGGAAATAATAAAATGCGTATTTTCCAGGAAGAAATTTTTGGACCAGTACTTTCTGTTACGACTTTTAAGGAAAAAGAGGAGGCATTGGAAATTGCTAATGACACGCTATACGGCTTAGGTGCCGGTGTGTGGACACGTAACATTAATACCGCATACCGTTTCGGCCGAGGAATTGAAGCTGGTCGTGTCTGGACTAACTGTTACCACCAATATCCTGCACATGCTGCGTTTGGCGGTTACAAGAAGTCGGGTATTGGCCGAGAAAACCATTTGATGATGCTGGAGCATTATCAACAAACAAAAAACCTGCTTATAAGCTACAGTGAAGGTCCAGCCGGATTGTTTTAAAGGCAGCATTTCGTTTTGCTTAACAGGGGACTGTTGGACATTAGGGTGAGTAGTTTTTTAGATTACTCACTCCTTTTGGTTTAAGCTGGAAAGGGTGTGTAAATATGGTTGAACGAGTGACAGTTACAGATGAGGCATTAACATTAATTAATACATTAAAAGAGATGCATGGACCTTTAATGTTTCATCAATCAGGTGGATGCTGTGATGGCAGTTCACCAATGTGCTACCCAAGAGACGAGTTTCGTGTAGGGGAGTCGGATTATTTACTTGGTGAAATTGGCGATACCCCATTTTATATGTCGAAGGATCAATATGAATATTGGAAGCATACGCAGCTGATTATTGACGCTGTGGACGGACGTGGTGGAATGTTTTCATTGGAAGGTCCAGAGGGCAAGCGGTTCTTAACAAGATCAAGGGTGTTTACGGAGGAAGAGAGGGCGGAGTTAGGTGGTAGATAAAACAATGTATTAAAAATAGGCACATCGCCATTCCAAGCTTTTTGGGTGGCGATTTTTTTAATGATAAAACATACTTATATTATTGTAAAAAACAACACAATTAGGCGAACACCCACATATAGTATTATGAAGTCTCTACAAAAAAGGAAGTGTCCATGACAGATGATTTTTAATTATTACGTTACCGGCAATACTGCTGAAGGTTTCGTTAATTTCCTGGAATCAAATGTTGAAGGAATAGAAAAGCTCGTTATCCTTAAACACGCATCAAATAAATTCAAAACTATGGTTATGAAGCAGCTTATAAAAAATTATAAAACTACCGATGATATAGAGGTTTTAAACAGTCCGTTAGGCAACGATTACCTGGACGGTATGATATTGCGTGATAAGTCAATAGCCGTAATAGTTGATTCAATAGCAGCTAACTTAAAAGGTACTGAAATTAATTTAGAACCGCAGTCGAAGCAGCTTGACGATACTCACGCTTTAAATGAAATTCAAAAGTATACGCAGGAGGCATATTCTAACTTTGCAGCAGGACTTAACGTACATGATAAGCTTGAGGCAATCTATATCAATGAAATGAATTTCGATCGGGCAGACCAGCTTGCTTGGGAATTTAATGTAAAGTTGCTAAAGGATTATTCAAAACGCGATACTAGTAAAATAAAACATAGGCTTTTTGGAACTAATACTGCGGATGGGGTGGTAAATGTTGTACCGCAAATCCTCGATACTCTGTCAAAAAATTATTTTATAAAGGGCAGAGCAGGTACAGGCAAATCTACGTTCATGAAAAAAATTGCTTATGCATGCTCCGATCATGGATTTGACGTGGAACTGTATCATTGCAGCTTTGATCCTAACAGTATTGATATGGTTTTGGTAAGAGAATTGGACTTTTGCATTTTTGATAGTACAGATCCCCATGAGTTTTTTCCGGAACGTGATGGAGATGAAATCGTGGACCTGTATAAAGAATTGGTTACACCAGGGACAGATGAGAAATATGAAAAAGAAATTGCGGAATTAAACAGCCGTTACAAATCATATATGAAAAAAGGAATCAAAAGCTTAAAGGCTGCTGGTACCTATTTGGAAAGAAACGAAGAAAAATATATAGGTAATTTCTCGGATAATGAGATTGAAGCAGCAGCCGCGGACATAATAACTTTGATAAAGTAAGATGCTAGTATTGTCGCCGATTTGCTTTTCCGTAAAGAGGCGGCAATCGTTTTAGGTAGAAAAATGACGTAAGTACTATTAATCTATTTATTTCCAAAATTTACCCTTGATATTTCTCTTAAAATTATGTAAAATTAATTAACTGAAAATTACGAGTTTGGAAATAACTGGAGGTGGATTGAGTGGTAACTGTAAAAATGTTAAAGCCATACTATATTAAAGAAGATGAAAATTATGTACGCATTGTTTTGGCATATCAATATTTTGCTGTATTTATCAACAATAAGGTCTATCAATTTGTCCCAGTTGAAGCAAAGGAAATTCGTATAAACCGAAAGACGCAAAAAGTAGAAAATATAGAAGATAAATTTGCATTTCAAAAAGGAAAAGAGATCATTTACATTCCTATGGCTGAGCTTGTATCACTTCCTGATTTCTTAATTGAATTACACTCGATAGCAGAGCCTTATTATGTTAAAGAAGAGCAAGAGAAGATCGAACAAAAGAATGAAACCGCTATCATAATTGATGAGCTGGAACAAATAAATGTAAGGCGTTTAATTGATAAGGCACTTGATGAACGGGATGAAAAATCATTTCACTCGTTAGTTAAACTATTATAACGAAAAAAAGCATCCTTTTGGATGCTTTTTTATTTTCTAAAGGTTTACAGTTATCTGTATAGGGAATTGAAAAGATAAATTCTCTATGAAAAGGTGACATAAATGGTGGCCATAAAGAAATTAAAGCCTTATTTTATAAAAGCAGACACGAATATAGTACGTGTGCTTGTAGATTATGAATATTTCTCGTTAATTATTGATAAAGAAGTGTATCAATTTGTTCCTTTTAGAGCAAAAGAGATAATCGTTAACAGAAATACCAAAAAAATTGTCAATATGGATGCTGTTTTTACGTTTAAAAATGGCAAGGACATGATACATATCGGAATGCCGGAACTTGTATTGCTTCCAGATTTTTTAATTCAATTACACACCATTGTTAAGCCATACTATATAAAAAATAGCAGCGAAAATGATTCACAAATTACAAATAAAAACGTCATTATCATCGATGAGCTTGAACAGTTAAACATAAAAAGGTTAATAGACAAAGCGTTAGATGAACGGGATAAGGGACTGTTTTATAAGCTGGTAAAATTATTGTAACTGGATTCGTTGCAGCAGATGAATATAGTGTTTTAGAAGATAGAACAGAGAATACGGCAACAGCCTCTGTAATAAAATTACAATAACTGTTTAAACTAACGCTGGAATAACCAAATTGATATGATAATTTCGAAATAAAAAAGTTTATGTTAACATGCAGTTGTCGCGCCTGCGTTACGAAAATGATGTTTTCCTTGCTATTTGATATTATAGTGAGGTTTTTCTATTTGGTGGACTAATCTGTATATTGAAAAGATAACACGAAATTCAATTGTCAAAGGCGTTCATTTTATCAAGGAAGGTGTTAAAGATGGCAAAAAAAGAATCATCAGACTTCAAGCCATATGTTCCTGCAGCAGAGAAACGTCCTGAATTTACAGGTATGGCAATGATTGTCGGAGCGGTGTTGGCAATCATATTTGGAGCGGCTAACGCATATCTAGGATTAATTGTGGGGATGACTGTATCGGCATCAATTCCTGCAGCGGTAATTTCAATGGCGTTATTACGTGTAATTATGAAACGTACATCGATATTAGAAAACAACATAGTTCAGACGATAACGTCGACTGGTGAATCACTTGCAGCTGGGATCATATTTACGCTTCCGGCATTGTTTATTTGGCAATTGCAGCCCAGTTTAACCACAATTGCGATTATTGCCCTTGCTGGTGGAATCTTAGGAGTAGTATTAATGATTCCGCTCAGAAGAGCACTAATTGTCAATGAACATGAAACATTGCCATACCCGGAAGGAACTGCATGTGCAGAAGTACTTGTTGCAGGGGAAAAAGGTGGTTCTGGGGCAAGACTGATATTTGGCGGACTTGGAATTGGGGCGGCATTTAAATTTCTGACAGATGCAGTTAAGGCTTTTCCATCATCAGTAGAGTGGGAAATTTACAAGTTTAAAAATGCCGCCATTGGAATGGATACATTGCCAGCATTGCTTGGGGTCGGTTACATTATTGGACCGCGGATTGCTGCATTTATGTTTGCAGGTGGTGTTCTTGGCTGGCTTGGAATTATACCGTTGATCAGCTATATCGGGGACTTTGCAACGACTTCAATTTATCCTGCAGATATACCGATTAGTGAAATGGATTATCACGCAATATGGGATAATTATTTACGATATATAGGTGCAGGTGCGGTCGCATTCGGCGGTATTATTGGTCTTGTTAAAACACTACCAACAATTGCCTCATCATTCAGCGGTGCAATGAAAGGCTTTAAAGATTCAGGGGATACAGTAGATATACGTACAGATAAAGATATACCTATGTCACTCATTGTTGGTTTGACAGTGGCATTTATCGCAATACTTATTTTCTTTCCTGGAATTGAAATCGGAGTGATAGGTGCTGTTCTATTACTTATCTTTGGATTTTTCTTTGTAACCGTATCATCGCGGATCGTAGGTATTGTAGGAAGCTCATCAAATCCAGTTTCCGGTATGACAATTGGAGCGCTGATCTTTATTTCTTTAGTGTTATCCGCTGTTGGACATGCTGGAGAAGCAGGTATGGTAACGGCAATAATTATTGGGGCAGTTGTGTGTATTGCAGCAGCGATAGCCGGTGATACATCACAGGATTTAAAAACCGGGTATATTGTTGGTGCAACTCCTAAATGGCAGCAAATTGCACAATTATATGGCGTATTAATTACAAGTATTGTTATTGGATTTATTCTGATTCTGCTGGATAATGCATATGGTTTTGGCTCAACGGAATTACCAGCACCTCAAGCAATGCTAATGTCGATGGTTGTAGAAGGCATTATGAATGGGGATTTGCCATGGAATTTAATTTTTATAGGAATGGCAATTGCGGCAGTGGTTGAACTGTTTGGCATTGGTTCGCTTCCGTTTGCTGTTGGACTATATTTGCCAATTCATTTATCATCTCCAATTATGCTAGGCGGTATTATTAGGGGAATTATTACGCGCCGTACGAAAAACAAGGATGAATTGAAAGAGAAAACAGAACGTGGAGTTTTACTTGCATCTGGTTACATTGCTGGGGAAGCGCTAATGGGAGTAGTTGTTGCGTTAGTTGTAACAGCTGGAGTAACCCTTCCGGCTGAAACAATCTTTGGACCGATCGTTTCGGTAGTCGCGATGGCAGCGGTTGCATGGTATTTGTACTATACTGCGAATAAAAGCGTTGCCAAATAACGTTTTACTTTGGAGCCATCTCCAGAAATGGGGGTGGCTTTTTGATAGGTAATACAAATGCACAAATTTATGGCAATACGATCCAGTTAAAATAATATACGATCCGATTTGAAACAATACGATCCAAAAATAGTAAAATACGATCCGAATTGTATAAAACACGGTCCAGATCTCCATTTCCAGTAAATAAAAATTTTCGGGATAACCAAGTATAATGCAATTTTCTTATTCTGTATTACGGATGAAAACCACATGCGAATGAAATCAGCGAATTTATCAAACGCGGATTATGCCATAAAATCATCGTTCACGTAATGGTGTATTAACTAATCAGCCAAAAAGCTGGATAACATATACGTAACTGTTTATTAAGCAACGGCGGACAGTGAAGGAAATATGGTATCATTAAGTCGTGCAGATGGAAGTATAGGGTCTTTGGTAATGTGCAAGAAGTGAAATTTCATTCACCGTTAAAACTGATAGGGGGAATTACGTTGTTGCAGTGGAGGATATTTTTAGCGTTTTTTAGGATTGGAATGCTTGGTTATGGCGGTGGACCAGGATCTATTCCGCTAATACATAAAGAAGTTGTTGAAAAATATAAATGGATGAGTGACGAAGATTTTAGTGATTTGCTGGCGTTATCCAACACTCTCCCTGGCCCTATAGCAACAAAGCTTGCCGGTTATATTGGACATCGAATCGCGGGATTTTGGGGAATGCTGAATGCGGTTATAGCAACAACTCTCCCAACAATTGTTCTGATGATAGTGTTATTGGCTTCATTGTCTAGTATCAAAGATGTGGCATGGGTTGAAGGGATGACCGCGGCAGTTGTTCCTGTAGTTGGTATGATGCTTGCCGTTTTAACATGGCAATTTTTTGATAAGGCGAGAAAAGGAATGGGGTGGCTACAAACCGCAATCATGTCCGTGCTAATCTTTGTGCTGCTCTATTTTCTGAACATACATCCCGGAATATTAATTGGTGTTCTTATATTGTTTGCCTTATTTAAACCAAATAAAGCCTTTTTTAAAGAAGGAGGCAGCTCTTCATGAAGTATTGGCACATTTTCCTGGCTTTCTTTATTCCGGGAATTCTTGGCTATGGTGGTGGTCCTGCCTCGATTCCGCTCGTTGAAAATGAAGTAGTCAGTCGTTATGGATGGATGACAGTTCAGGAGTTCAGTGAGATGCTGGCACTTGCCAATTCACTTCCAGGCCCCATTGCAACAAAGCTCGCCGGGTATATTGGGTATTCGGAAGGCGGAATTTTCGGGTCAGTTATTGGGGTTTTCGCTGCTGTTGCTCCATCACTTGTAATTATGATCCTGTTACTTGGTTTTCTTCATAAATACAAAGATTCACCAAAAGTGAAGCGATTAACATTGTACGTTAGACCTGTAATTGCAATTTTACTCGGTGTGATGGCATGGCGATTTTTTCAGGAATCATATGAAGGCATTGGTTTATGGCAAATGCTTTTGATTACCATTTCCAGCTTTTTGCTAATTGAACGAATGAGGGTTCATCCGGCGTTCGTGATTGGAATCACACTCTTATACGGGGCATTGTTTTTATAATTGGAAAGCGGAATCTTTATTGAAAAAGATTCCGCTTTCCTACCTTATCGGATTTCTTTAAAAATGTCTGTAACTTTTTCAACTGTATAGTGGCTGCCACCTTTATCCTCAGTATGTTCGATCATCATTGCAATTAAAATATTTGGTTCCTCCGTAGGGTAAGCAACAAACCAGCCATTCTCCTGTCCAGAATCCTCTCCTGCCTTTTTCAGTTCGGCAGTACCTGTTTTCCCGGATAGCGGTATACCAGCTTCTTCTGCGGAGTGAGCAGTTCCCTTTGGAGAGGTAACTACCTGTCTTAACGCATCCTGGATAAGTGCTATTTGCTCTGTTGTAACAAGGTTTTCTTTCCAAATTTGTCCTGTTTCTTCTTTTTCAAGTAATGTTGGCTTGAGCATGTTTCCATCATTTAAAAATGGTGTATATGCCATGGCAAGATGCAGTGCACTCATTTGCATTTGACCTTGTCCGTAGCTCGTGTCCGCTAATAAAACTTCATCATTGATAGTACCATCATTCGCAACAGTCGACTTTTCTATTGGATATTCGAATGGAATGCCATCTCCACCAAAGCCGAATTGCTGGAAGCCACTAACAAGTGCCTCTGATCCCATTTCAATTCCTTTCATTGCGAAGTAGATATTATCAGAACGAATTAATGCATCCATAATATCAACCGGTCCACTTGATTCAGAGACACGACGGACTTTATAGTTTCCCCAGCCTTCACCATTGCTCCATGTTAAGCCACTGATTTTAACACCTTCACCAGGAACGATACTCCCGTTTTGCAAACCAATGGAAGCTGTTACTGGTTTAATTGCGGAGCCGGGCACAAATGTGGCTGCAAACCGATTAATTGTAGGATGCTGCGGGTCATTTTCCATCGCCTCCCAATTTGGTGCTCCATATAATATTTCATTTGGATCGAAAGCAGGGCTGCTGACAAGTGCTAAAGTTTCACCTGTTTCAGGATTAATTGCTGCTGTCGTCCCAGCATCCTCACCATACGAATTAAATATTTTTTTCTGCAGTTCTGCATTAATAGTTGTGACGATATCTTCACCGTCTTTAACCGGTGTTTCAGCGAGTACAATGTCTTCTTCGCCTTCTTTTGAAACAACAATTTTGATTCCCTTTTGTCCCTTTAATTGTTCTTCGTATAATTGTTCAAGGCCGCGGTAACCAATTATATCGTTTGCAGAGTACGTACCGGGTTCTTGTTTTTCCAATTGTTCCGCGGTTATTTTGCCAACATACCCGACCAGATGTGCTGTTGCCTTCCCATAAGGATATACACGTCCGATCACCTCACGCCCGCTGACAGAACCTAATTCCCAAAGCTTGTTTAATATTTTTTCTTTAGTTTTAGGCATTTTGGCAATTGGTACAAAAAGGTTTGGTTTAACCCAATCGGCATTTAATCTGGAGTTTATATCATCAATTGAAACGCCAGTTAAATCAGAAATTTTTTCTTTCATTTTCTCGGGATTATCTCCAAGTTTTTCGGGCACAATTCCAATTTCATAGACGGTATCATTTTTGGCTAACGCCTGTTGATTTCGATCATAAATTTCCCCTCGCTCAGGAGATTCAGTTTGAAACCTTATTTCACCACCATCTTTTATTGCTGGAAAAATAAAACCAGGATCCCATTGAACATACCAGTTTTGCTTGTCTTCTTCACCCTCCAGGATCAGGGTGGCGTCGTAATCAAATGAAATTGGTCCAGCAATGGTTTGCATTTTTACTGAAAATGGAAACGTTGCTTTTCCTTCATCCATTGCATTTTTTAAAGATTCTTCATCTAATTTTTCATAGGTGACTTTTAAATCGGATACCCCTAAATCATCATAGATTTTTTTATACCGGTCAACGAAATCCTTGGTTGGGTAAGTATCTGTTGATTTCTGAGATAGTGTATCGTACATTTCGTTAAATTTCTGCTGATTCCATTGCTTTACATACGTGTCAAAACGTTCTTGCGGTGTAACCTCATCATCTGAACAAGCTGCCAGAATTAAGAAAAGAAATATGGAAAAACTTATTGCTATTTTCTTCATATGCTCCCCCTCGATCTTGTTATACTCCATTTTATCCTATCATTTTACACACCTGAAATTAATAGGAAAGTCACTCTGAATAGTAATGCAGAATGACTTTCATATATATCCTTATTTAGCTTCCATATGATTTTTAATTTCGGTTTGAATACGATTCATTTCCTCATCTGGGACGACATAATACCAAACCCCATTGATCATATCTCCGTTTCCGCTAATCTCCAGTGTTTTAATGTTATTTCGTGTGTTCCTATAATCACTAAACAATGTCTTCATACGATCCATGTTTAGATCCGTTTTTACGTTACCACCCAATATGCCAAGAATCTCTCCAACTTTTGTTATGCTTGAAAAACTTGCTGCTTGATCCATGGCAGCCTTAATTACAGTACGTTGACGTTCATTCCGACCCAAATCGCCACGTGGATCATTTTTACGCATACGAATATACTTTAGTGCTTCTTCTCCATCAAGGTGTATTCCTCCAGTTGGGAAGTTTTCCCCGCCCTGAGAAAATGCTTGATCATTTATAACTGTTACACCACCTAATGCATCAATCCCTTGTTGAAAACCTTCCATATTCACTTTTACATAAAAGTGAACTGGTACATCTAGTGTATCTTCGACGGTTTGTATGGACAATGCTACATCACCGAAAGCATATGCATGATTAATTTTATCCATTCCCCGTCCCGGAATGTTAACGTATGTATCACGCGGAATGCTTAGCATTAACATAGAATTCGTTTTTGGATTTAATGACATAAGTATCATCGTATCGGAACGGCCTTTGTCATTTTCCCGTTCATCAACACCGAGAAGTAAAACGTTTAATGATTTAGACGATGTTAAAATAGATTCTATTTCCTTTTGGCGTTCTGGGTCATCATCTCTTTCTAAAGGTTCATGCATGACATCAACAGTGTCTCCAACCTTATCATATAAATAATATCCATAACCTAGGGCAAGAAGGATTGCAAAACCAATTATTCCGCCAACCCAATACGGCCATTTGCGTTTTTGTTTTTTATGTTTTTTTTCTGTTCTCGTTTCCACAGATATTCTCCTCTAGTAAAAAAAATAGTACATCTTGGCTAAATTATACCTAACTGTCTGTGTTTCGTCTATGGATTAACTCTCTACTGGGAGTGCAGTAATAATGTATCGATCCGGTGCGTTACCAATGTAGGTAAATGGGTAACAAGTGGTCACGGTTAAAACTTCCTTAGGAGCTGTTGATTTGATAATTGTTCGATCATTTGCATCTACTACTTTTGTATCAACAATTTCGTACGAAAAATCTCCATATGGCAGCTCCACCGTAAGAATATCACCTAATTCCAGCTCACCCATCCGGCGAAATACGGTGTCGCGATGCCCTGACAAAACAATTTGGTCTTTTTGTAATGGATAAGCAGTTCCCTTATAATGGCCAACACCCCGTTCAAGCTCGTCTTCGTCTGTTCCTTCTACTATAGGAAGATCCGAATTCAACCTGGGAATATACAAAATTCCTACCGTATCTCCTGCTTTGGGCATATATGTTTTGGCTGTTTCTTCTTTTGTATTGGAGGCTTTTGGATGGGCTGAAGTTTCATTCGTTAATAAAGCTTCAGCTTCAGATAAACTATCCTGTTGGGCCTTGTTTGTTTTAACGAGCTGGTATCCGCCAAAGCTTATGAAAATCAGTCCAATTACTATAAGCAGCATGGATAATTTTTTCATAGTAATCGCTCCTAATCATTTCGTTATTTCAAGTATATAGATATTCGGTGGCATTTAAAACAGTGAAATATTAAAATATTTTTTAACTTGCGAATAAATGGTATAAAATGCTCATAATATGATCAATAGGCAGTTATCAATATTTATATTATCTGATTTTTACAAAACTAGTTCTATTCTGACAAAACAAGACACCCAATATCCTATTCAAATATAGTATAGTAGACTTATACTAAATCTATATTCCTCAGAAAAGGGCTAACTTATTGAAAAGTAAGGGCGCAAAATCACAGGTCTAAGGCACTAGGCTATGGCGGCTGGGTTACCTGGAAATTTAAAATGGGGGACGAACGATGACAAAGGTAGTAAAAAAGACTGTTCTTGATAGTGAGTGGATTGATTTAATGAAGGAGGCAAAAACAATCGGATTAACGATTGATGAAATCCGGCTATTTTTAATCCAGGTGGAAAAAGGGGAGTAAAAAATTTTTAAAAGAAGATGTGCTATATATAGAACCATGCACCATTTTGTGATATACTCTTCATAGAAAGAAGGTGTGTGGACTTGATCGGTGAAAAAATAAAACAAATACGCCAAGATAAGAAGATGTCGATGTCCGAACTTGCTGAAAAAGCTGGTGTAGCTAAATCCTATTTAAGTTCCATTGAACGAAACCTTCAAACAAATCCATCGATCCAGTTTATTGAAAAAATTGGGGCAGTGTTGGGTGTTTCTGTAAACGAATTGATTCGTGAAGATAATATGATGCAAGCAGAGGACCAGCTAGATGATGAGTGGTTAAAGATCGTTCAAGAAGCAATGGAATCCGGAGTATCCAAAGAGCAATTTAAAGAGTACCTTGAATTTAATAAGTGGAGAAATAAACAAGGGTAAGTTAATAGAAATTCCAGACCGTATAGCTATTAGGGCGCTTACGGTCTTTTTATTTTCAAGTATCGTTAAAAATGAAACATAGAAATCCGAGATTTTATCAGATTGGGTGACTATATGCAAAAATACTTATACTGGCTATTGCCAATCTTTTGGATGGGAATTATTTTTTATTCATCCGCAACTCCATATGAGGATCAGGACATCAAACCTCTTTTATCGAACTCACTTGATCTTTCATTCTTAGTTCCTTTATTCGATTGGATTTCATTTTCCTATCATCATTCTGAAGTAAGCATTGATGCACTCGGGATTGCTGGGTTTATGGAATTCTTTTTTCGTAAAGGTGCACATTTTACTGTATTTTTTGTTTTAGCTTGTTTATTGTTTATAGCGATAGGGAAAACAACCGAAATTGGCAATAGGATAACATTATTTATCTCATTTTTAGTGTCGGTTGCATATGCTGGAATAGATGAACTTCATCAAGGATTTACTGCCAATCGGACACCGTACGTGGGAGATGTTATCATAGATGCATTTGGTGGCGGGACTGCATGTTTATTACTTTTCCTTTATGTATATAAATACGGCAATCTAACGACACAAAAAGAGTGATAATAACGTATTCTATCAATAGGAATAAAATAAACTGAAGAAAATCTAGCAAATGACAAATTTCGACAACATTTATAAGCAGTTTATGGTATGATAGTCCCGGAGTCTATAGAAACATGTTATAATTAAAGGCGGTAATAAGTAATGGGAGAGCAAGAACGTTATAAAAAAGTGCTGCGTAAAATGATTGATGAGACTGAGAATTTTAAGATTCAATCATCGGAAGAACTGATCAAAGCTTTAATTCATGAACTTAAAGAAAGCAGTCCATTAGCAAGGAACATAAATATACAGTCAAAATAAAATAAAATGTTACAAAATACAAGAACTGCAATTCCAGCCGTTAGCTGGAATTGCAGTTCTTGCTAATTGTAGGCATTTAACAGCTTTAGAAGAACATGGATAGTATCCAAAAGTCGATTATTTTACAATTCGTTTACAACTGCGGAATAGAGAAAGCATTAAAATGTTCAGGTGTTAAATAATACTTCTCCTATCTCAAACAGCTAATAGCAAACCACTAGCCCTTTAAACTTTTAAACTTATGACTGATATGCTACCTTTAATATGGAAAACGTTTGTTTGTACATGGAAAGGAACGATCGGGAATGAGCAAATCAACTTCACTATACATAAAAAATGCAAACATTTATACAGAAGAGAGAGTCATTTCGGACGGAGCATTGCTTGTGGAAAATGGGCTAATAAAAGCGATTTATGATGCAACCAATTTACCAGCCGTACTACCTGAAAACACAGAGGTTCTGGATGGGGAAAATCAGAATGTAATACCTGGATTTATCGATGGTCACATTCATGGTGCAAATGGTGCTGATGTAATGGATGCAACAGTAGAGGCGATTGACACAATGGCTGCCGCTCTGCCTAAAGAAGGAACAACAAGCTTCCTGGCAACAACGATTACCCAGTCACCAGAGAATATTGACAAGGCATTAAAAAACGTTGCGGCGTATGACAGTAAGCCGGGACAGGCGGAAGTCATTGGAGTCCATTTAGAGGGACCTTTTATTGAAAAAAGTAAAAAAGGTGCACAGCCGCTGAAGTATATTATGGAACCAAATGCCGAACAATTTCAAAGATGGCAGGCATTGTCAGGCAATAAAATTAAAACGATTACGATGGCGCCTGAACACGATAAAGATGGTGCTTTTATTAAATTCCTATATGAAAATGGTGTGAATGTTTCCTCAGGACATACCTCTGCAGGATTTTCGGATATGAAACAGGCGGTTGCTCTTGGGGTTAGACAGGTAACACATATTTGTAATGCGATGAATGGAATCCATCATCGTGACATTGGTGTTGTTGGGGCTGCCTTTCAATTAGAACAATTACGTGCGGAATTAATTGCTGATGGCATCCACGTATCACCTGAAATGCTGCAAATAATATACAATAATATCGGAAGTAGCCGTTTACTATTAATTACAGACGCAATGCGAGCTAAATGTTTACAGGCAGGAAATTATGAGCTTGGCGGACAGCCTGTAACCGTAACTGGCGATAGAGCCGTTTTAGAGGATGGAACATTGGCTGGAAGTATATTAAAAATGTATCAGGGTGCGCAAAATATGTTAAGTTTATCTGGCGTTACAATTAAAAGCATCGTTGATATGGCTTCAGCAAACCCTGCAAAACAGATTGGGGTATTTGATAGGAAAGGCGATATAGCGGTAGGAAAGGACGCAGACGTATTGTTAGTTGATCATGCATTAAATATTCACTATACAATTTGTCGAGGAACAATCTCATACAAAGGAGACAAATTAAATGGAAATAATTAAAGTAAAAGACTATCAGGATATGAGCAGGGAAGCTTGTTCACTACTAGTAGATACCATTAATAAGAAACCAAACTCTGTGCTAGGGCTCGCTACTGGTTCAACACCTGAAGGGTTATACCAGCAATTGATTAAGAAATATCAGCAAAAAGAAGTATCTTTTCAACAAGCAAAAACGTTTAACCTTGATGAATATGTTGGCATTGCCAGTGATGACCCTAATAGCTACTATTATTTTATGAACGAAAAACTGTTTAATCATATAGATATACAAAAAGGTAATACACACATTCCAAATGGCATGGCTGAAGACATGGATCAAGAGTGCAGGGATTATGAGCAATTGATCCGTAAAGCGGAACACATGGATATTCAATTATTAGGATTAGGTTTAAATGGACACATTGGATTCAATGAACCTGGTACACCTCTCACGAGCAGAACCCATATTGTTGAATTGGATGAATCCACTCGTATGGCAAATGCACGTTTTTTTAATACCATGAATGAGGTACCAAAAAAAGCTATAACGATGGGAATAGACACTATTATGGAGAGTAAAAAAATCATGCTGCTTGTTTCGGGTGAGAAAAAAGCGGGTGCCGTTAAAAGACTTGTTGATGGAGATATCACGGAGGAATTTCCTGCATCCATTTTACAAAAACACCATGATGTTACTGTAATTGCAGACGAAGCGGCACTTTTAGAAATTTAGAATTTATGGGAAATAATTATTCCACCAATGGAGGAGAATACACTCTGTTGGTGGAATAGATAACGTATTAGTTTTTATCAATTTCAATGTACGTAACATCTTTGTTAAAAATTGTTGCCTGATCGCTTGTGAGGTCAATAATCCAATCATAAAAAGCTTTTTCCTGACCATTTCTTACATAGACAAGGAGTTCAGCTTTATCAAGATAATCGATCTTGGACAAAATGCAATCTGAGTTTCGTATTTCGTTCTCAAGTTTTCCAAGCAGTGTATAGTCGACTGTAACCGATACTCCCTGCATCAACTGTCTTTCAACAACACCGGTTTTCTTAATTGCCTGGGATGCTGATCTGCCATATGCACGAATTAACCCGCCTGCACCAAGTTTAATTCCTCCAAAGTACCTTGTAACTACAACAGCAGTATCTTTTAATTCCTGTTTCTTCAGGACTTCCAACATGGGAACACCGGCAGTGCCACTAGGTTCACCGTCGTCATTCGCTTTTTGAATCTGGTCGTGTTCACCAATAATGTATGCTGAACAATTATGATTTGCATCATGATGCTTTTTTTTAATTTCCTGAATAAATGCTAGGGCGGCTTCTTCTGTTTCAACGCGCCTGACATAACCGATAAATCGTGACTTTTGTATGATGATTTGATTAGAACCATCTGTTTTAATGGTATAATAATTTGATAACATCTTGCATTTAACCTCCTAAACTAACATTATAGTATATAAATGAACGAATAGTAAGTTCTTATATAAATACGAATTTCCTATAGTTGAAGGATAAACTTTCCTATAAGTATGCTAAAAGACCCTATAAAAAAATACAACTATAACGAATGAATATAGCATAGGTTGGTGAAAATACGATGGCAGTTAAGACTTCCGAAAAAGCACTGGATATTGTTATTGATGAAATGATTGATGTTGTTGAGCATAGTAAGGATGAAATTTTTAACATTAGCGAAGAGGCAAGAAAAGATTACGAGCGTCTCCTAAAGGAACTAACCGAGACTAAGGAGGGCGTAATCAAGCATATTAACGATGGGGATCAACTGGAACAGAAGGTTAGATTTTCAAGGCAGCGATTATCTGAGGTAAGCAAGTATTTTGACCGCTACTCAGAAAATGAGATAAGAGAAGTATATGAACGGACACATAGAATGCAAACCGAATTGGCAATGCTCAGGCAGGAAGAAAAAGGGTTACGCGAAAAACGGGATGAACTAGAGAGAAGATTAATCTCATTAGACCAAACAATCGAGCGTGCTGAAGGTCTTGCCAGTAAAATATCTGTTATTCTCACCTATCTAAACGATGATTTCAGGCAAGTGAATGAAATGATAGAAGAAGCGAAAGAAAAACAGGAATTTGGTCTTAAAATTATTGAGGCCCAAGAAGAAGAGCGACGTAAAATATCGAGGGAAATTCATGATGGCCCAGCACAAATGCTTGCAAATATTTTACTTCGATCAGAACTCGTTGACCGAACGTTTCGGCAAGGTGGTATCGAGGAAGCTGTCAAGGAGATTAAGAGTGTGCGCCGAATGATTCGCTCGTCTTTATATGAGGTTCGGAGGATAATCTATGATTTGCGGCCAATGGCACTTGATGATTTAGGGTTGGTTCCAACGATCAAAAAATATTTAAGTACAACTGAAGACTATAACAAAACGAAAATTGAATTTGTATCAATGGGCAGTGAGCAGCGATTAAATCAAAAGTACGAAATTGCCTTCTTCCGTTTAGTACAAGAAGCTGTGCAAAATGCGATTAAACATGCAAGTGCTAAATTAATCAAAGTGAAACTGGAAATAGGCAAGAAACGCATTTTAATGACAATTAAAGATAACGGCAAAGGTTTTGATCCTTCGATGAAGAGAGATAAATCGTTTGGGTTAATTGGCATGAGGGAACGTGTGGAGATGCTGGAGGGTACTTTGACCATCGATTCCATTATCGATGAAGGGACAACCATACTTATTAGCGTTCCATATACTAATGAAGACTAATAGCCTATAATCCTCGGGAAATAAATATGTCTAAAGTCGTGTTTATGATCATTTACTGGTTGCCGATATAGAAATAAACTATAATAAAAGCATATATGTAATAGGGTTAATAGATAAATAGAAACAGAATTAGATGCAGGAGGAACAGAAACCTATGAATAAAACAAAACTTACGAAGATTGTATTAGTTGATGACCATAAGTTATTTCGTGAAGGTGTTAAACGCATATTGGAATTTGAACCGTCCTTTGAGGTTGTTGCTGAAGGTGATGACGGCAGTGTTGCCTCAGAACTTGTTAAAATGCATGATCCGGATGTAGTTTTAATGGATATTAATATGCCGAATATTAATGGTGTACAGGCTACTGCAGATTTAGTAGAAAATTATCCAGATGCACATGTAATCATTTTATCTATCCACGATGATGAAAGCTATGTTACACACGCATTGAAAACAGGTGCACGCGGCTATTTATTAAAAGAAATGGATTCGGATTCACTTATTGAAGCGATAAAAGTTGTTAGTGAAGGCGGATCGTACTTGCATCCAAAGGTAACCCACAATTTGGTTCAGGAATACCGCCGTCTGGCAAAGGAAAATACGGCAGGAATCGCAGAATATGGTATCGAATATCGCAAGCCGCTTCACTTGCTAACGAGACGCGAATGCGAGGTATTGCAATTGCTTGCAGAAGGAAAAAGCAATCGTGCAGTCTCAGAGTCACTATATATAAGTGAAAAAACAGTAAAAAACCATGTTAGTAACATTCTCCAAAAAATGAATGTTAATGATCGTACACAGGCTGTTGTGTCAGCAATTCGTAAAGGATGGGTAGAGGTTTTATAACGGTTTAGTTTTTTTGTTCCTTAAAATTTTGTAAATCAATATGACTACAAATTTACTCTGTCTCATTTTGAGTCAGAGTTTTTTCATCGTCTAAGAAACTATAAAATTTGAATGCTGCGGATAACTAAACTATCACATCGGCCACGTCCAGCTCCAGCGCATGAGCCGTGATGAACTGACCGATTCCTGCCGTACGATAAGGTCAACATCTATTCGCTTACGCTCACCCGAGTTTCCTTTATCTCCTGCGGTAGATTGTTCGGTTAAAACCGCCACTTTGCGTGGCAACACCGAACCACCCTGCATGGCAAATCTCTTCGGTGGGACGAGTAAGCGCAGTCCACACGTCGCTAAACGGGCGCTTCCGCTTTTGTTCATTGGAAATGAGCTTTAACTAAAAAACTAATTGCCGATTTCTATTATTTTTGCCATTAGCATTTCCTATATTAATAATGCAAATTGCGGTTTATTCATGTAAAATAAAATAGAGTAAAGAAGTAGAGGAGAAGGTAACAATGAAAGTTGCTGTAATGACGGACAGTACGGCATATATTTCTAAAGATCTGCGGGATAAAAATAACATTCATATGGTACCCTTGAGTGTTGTATTTGGAGACCATTCCTATCAGGAGGAATTGGATATTGCAACAGAGGAATTTTATGAAAAGGTTAAACTGTCAGATAGCCTGCCAAAGACTTCACAGCCATCGATCGGGTATATTACAAATAAATTGGAAGAACTTGCAAAGGAATATGATGCGGTAATTTCCATACACCTTTCAAGCGGGATTAGTGGTACCTATCAGGCAGTTATTACAGCGGGGAATATGGTAGAAGGTATAACGGTTTATCCATTTGATTCGGAAATCAGTGCAATGGCACAAGGTTTCTATGTATTAGAAGCAGCAGAAATGATAAGAACAAATAAAACACCAGAAGAAGTAATTGAACGTCTAAATGAAATGAAACAAAGTATGCGTGCTTATTTTATGGTTGATGACCTGAAGAACCTGCAGCGTGGCGGCCGCCTGAATAGTGCACAGGCAATTGTTGGAAGCCTGCTGCAGGTTAAACCTGTTCTTCATTTTTCTAATAAAGTAATCGTGCCATTTGAAAAAATACGGACACGCAAAAAGGCATTGAATCGAATTATTAGCTTACTTGAAGAAGATATAGAGCAAAAAAAAGATGTAAAAGTAGTGTTTATACATGCGAATTGTGAGCAGGCTGCATTAGATTTGCAGCATCAAGTTAAGGAAAAACATCCAAACCTTGACAGTATGATTGGCTATTTTGGGCCAGTTATTGGAACTCATTTAGGTGAGGGATCAATTGGTGTTGGATGGTATGCTAAATAACTTTATTCAGATCAAAACGAAGCTGCCGGCTGAACCGATGCCGGTGGCTGCCATTACGAGGAGGGGTAAAATGTGTTTGACCAGCACTTACTTCAATTAAATGACTCACATCTCCATATAAAATTCGCCGATATAGATGAATTATCTTATTTATTCTCCGGTAAATTATTACTTAGATCCGAAATCCATTTAGTAGAAGAACATTTCCAGGAACTTGTTACCTCTGGCTGCTTCACTCCTATTCCTTCCATCAAAAAGAAATTTTTTCAGCCCCAATGTCAGCGTTGCGGGAACGCAGAACGCTCATTATTTGCAGCAATCCCTTGTCAAACATGCAACAAACCCCATATTTATTGCAGAAAGTGTATTGAAATGGGCAGAGTGATAGAATGTGAGCCGCTTTATTGCTGGAACGGACCAATGGCTAAATGGCAGCGGCACGAGAGTCCTTGCTCATGGGATGGGCAGTTGACCGTGGATCAACAGCGTGCTGCTGACCGTATTTCTCAAGCAATAATTAAGAACGAAAAAGAAATACTCGTTTGGGCTGTCTGTGGAGCCGGAAAAACGGAAATGCTTTTTCCAGGGATAACGAAAGCACTACAGTTAGGAAAGCGAATTTGTTTGGCAACACCAAGAGCCGATGTCGTTCGTGAACTTCTTCCCCGTTTTCAGCAAGCATTTTCTAAAATATCCATTCAAGCATTGTATGGCGGCAGTGAGGATAGGGATGCCACAGCACAATTTATTATTGCCACAACCCATCAGCTGCTCCGATTTCAACATGCATTTGATGTCATGATTATTGATGAAATAGATGCCTTTCCCTATCACGCTGATCCATCCTTACCGTTTGCAGCTAATCGATCTATCATTTCGACTGGCACCAAAATTTATTTAACAGCTACTCCACGGCAAAAACACCGGATGAAGATTGCCAGCAAGAAACTCCCACATATTTTTGTCCCCCTTCGATTTCATGGTTATCCGTTGCCTGTACCAGTTTTTAAAATGTGTCCTGCCCTAAGAAAGGATTTGGAAAAGAATTTACCGCCGATGGCATTCATAAGATGGCTGAAAAAGCGGGAACATCCCGATCGTCAACTATTGATATTTGTCCCAACCATTGCATTAGCAGAGAAAATGAAAGCAAAATTGATTGTACTGTTACTTAAAGACGGTTTTTTGAAGGATGATTTTGATTTAGTATCTGTTCATGCATCAGATCAAGATCGAGAGGAAAAAGTAAATCATTTTAGACAGAAAAAAATGTCTATGTTAATAACGACAACTATACTTGAACGTGGTGTAACCTTCCCTTCAGTTGATGTAGCTGTTCTCGACGCAGGGAATAGAGTGTTTGATGAAGCGGCACTTGTACAAATAGCTGGGAGAGCTGGCAGAAGCCCAAAAGATCCAACTGGCGAAGTACTATTTTTCCATGATGGTAAAACAGAAGCAATGGTTCAAGCTGTAAAATCAATAAAAGCTATGAACAAACGAGGGGGAGTTGGGTAACTAATGCATTGTGTATGGTGTGATCAAGTGATTATTCAGGAAATGAGCTGGAGCAATATTTTCTTTTTACAGAAACCAAAGAATCTTTGCGATAAATGTGAAAACAAGTTAGAAATATTATCAGGAAATCGCTGTAAACGATGCAGCAGAGCAAGTGAAGCGGATGAATGTAATGACTGTTTGTGGTGGGCGAAACAGTTTAATGGACAGGACCCTTTAGAGGCTAGTTACTCGATTTTTACCTATAATTCGCTTATGCATGATTTAGTAGCTAAATGGAAGTATCGAGGAGATTATCATTTAGCTAATGCATTTCAGCAAATTTTCAAAGAAACATTTGTTAAGCATTTTACCAATTTGCATAAAGGTGCGGTAACAATTCCAATTCCGTTAAGTGCTGAACGATTCAGTGATCGGAAATTTAATCAAGCAAAGGTATTGGCAGATTTTTTACCACTGAAACAAATTAACATAATGAATCGGATTGACAGTGAAAAGCAATCGAAAAAAACCCGAAAGGAACGTCTTTCTACAAAAAATCCTTTTTCGATTACGGAAAAAGTAAACAAGCCTGTTATTCTTGTCGATGATATATATACAACGGGTACAACGTTAAGGCATGCTGCGTCCGTTTTAAAGGAAAATGGCTGCCCGCATATTTATGCCTATACATTAATACGCGGATAGCAGGAATGCGTGCTATAATGAAAAGAAATAAAAGGGGAATGTTCAATGGCTGAGCTAGCGAATTGCACTAGGTGTGATGCTGTTTTTGTAAAAACAATCCGTGAAATTTGCCAAAAGTGCTATAAAGAAGAAGAACGTGCATTTGATCTGGTATACAGTTTTTTACGGCAACGAAAAAATAGAGAAGCAACGTTAATGGAAATTGTTGATGCAACAGAGGTTGAAGAAGAATTGATTATTAAGTTTATTAAAGAAAAACGATTGCGTACATCACAATTTCCGAAGCTCGCATATCCATGTGAAAAATGCGGGGGAAATATTATAAGTGGAAAGCTGTGTTCCAATTGTTCCAAAGAACTTCTGAACGATTTGGAACAGCATGAACAAATAGAGAAACGGGTAAGTGATAATAAGGAGAATAATTCAAGTATCTATTATTCGATAGAACAGCGCAAAGATAAATATTGAAGATTCATTAATAATACTTAAAATTCAGCTGCATTTAGCCGATAATAAGAATATGAAGAGGCAAATGCACTGATCGGAATGTATTCTAAAGGTATGAGGAAGGTGATTTTGACATGAAAATAAATGGTCCAAATCAAACAAATTTCAATCCATATAAAAATAATATACAAAAACAGACAGATTTAAAAAAGGATATAGCTCAACAGGATCAATTGCAAATATCGAAGCAAGCTAAAAAATTACAGGAAAACGTTAAACCGAATGCTGAACGTGCCGCCTATGTTCAAGATATTAAAAAGTCGGTTGAGTCAGGAGAATATCAAGTTGACCCTGAGAAAACCGCCAAAAAAATGATTGCATTCTGGACGAAGCAACTGTAGAAGGAGGGCGAAATTTTGTCCGTTCAACCCATTATTCAATCACTGGAAAAATTGGTAACGCTGCATGAATCGTTATTAAATGTATCACAGCAGAAAACGCAGGTAATGAAAGAAGGTTCTGTCGAAAAACTGCAGCCATTGCTTATTAAAGAACGAAAGCATGTACAGGCACTTGAGCAAGCGGAGGCAAAACGACAGCAAGATGTGGACAAATGGTTTGCGGAACAGCAAATTTCCAATGAACACGCTACAATAACTGCTATGCTTGAGGTACTTGCTAATGAAAATGAACGGGATGAGCTGGAAAAGATTACGGTATCATTAACTGAAGTCATAACGAAATTGAAGGGTCAGGAACAGCTCAACCAGGCATTAATAAACCAATCGATGCAATTTGTACAGCTGTCTTTAGATATGCTGAATCCTTCTATTAAAAATATGAATTACGGAAAAAAAGAGGATACAGACACTATAAAACGATCTGTATTTGATTCGAAAGCATAGGTTTTGTTTTCGCTGAGAGGAGTAATTTAATGAGCACATTCCATGGTTTAGAGATGGCAAAACAAGCACTTTTTGCACAGCAGTCGGCTTTATATACAACAGGTCACAATATTTCAAATGCGAACACACCCGGATATACGAGACAGCGGGTAAATTTTGAAACACTTCCCGCATTTCCGACTGGATCACGGAATCGTCCGGAAATACCAGGACAGCTGGGAACTGGGGTAGAAGCTGGGACGGTTCAGCGGGTACGGAATCAATATTTGGATTATCAGTATCGGACAGAGAACAGTAAGACAGGCTATTGGGCAACAAAGGCTGATGCTTTATCCCGGATGGAAAGGTTAATGAACGAACCATCTGAGAGCGGACTTTCCAAGGTTATGGATCAGTTCTGGCAATCGCTTCAGGATCTTTCCGTTAATCCAGAGAACTCTGGAGCCAGATCAGTTGTCGCGCAACGCGGACAGGCTGTAGCTGAAACATTCAACTACTTGTCTGACTCGCTAAATTCCATTCGGACAGATTTAAAGAGTCAAATTGATGTAACTGTTAAGGATGCGAACTCACTAATCCGGCAGATAAATTCTATTAATGATCAAATTAAAAATGTTGAGCCGCATGGTTATTTGCCAAATGACTTGTACGATGAACGTGACCGATTGATTGATGAATTATCAGGTATCGTTAATATTAAAGTTACCTATGACAAGAGTAGTGATAGCTCATTGGATATTGCTGATGGTCTGGCTACGATTGAAATTGTGGATGATGAAGGCAAATCACTAAATACCCCACCGTTATTACTGGTGGATGGTAAAGGTGGAAGCTTTCAGGAGTTATCCGTAAACTATGCTGGTGACGATCAGTCAAATGCCATTACTCAAATTATGATTGGGAATTATGACGATGATGGCAATTTTACAGCAAATGAAACATTTGATGTAGCGGCTTTTAATTCAAACGGATCACTTAGAGGGTTTATCGATAGTTACGGGTATACAACAGGTACAAATCCTGCAGTTGTTACTGGTGAATATACGGATATGATTGATGATTTGAATTTAATGGCAAAAGAATTTGCTGAAGCATTTAACACGGTACATGAAGGTGGATATGGACTTGATGGTTCAACTGATATTCCGTTTTTTGATAAGCAAAATATAACCGCGGGGAATATAAAGATAAATAGTGCAATCTTGGATAATCCGGATTTAATTGCGGCTGGTCAAGATGGAACTTCGGGAAACGGTGATAATGCTTCTGCATTAGCAGATGTATTTGATAAAGAATTGAGTTTTGATGGTGAAAATACATCAGTAAAAACTTTCTATGAATCTATTATTGGTGATCTCGGTGTACGCGCACAGGAGGCAAATCGAATGGCTGAAAATACGGGTATACTTCGATCGCAGGTACAGGACCAGCGAATGTCCGTAAGTTCCGTGTCTCTTGATGAAGAAATGGCTAACATGATCAAATTCCAGCATGCCTATAATGCTGCTGCAAGGAGTATGACAGCGGTAGATGAGATGATTGATCGCATTATCAATAATATGGGAATAGTAGGAAGGTAGGTAGTTATGAGAATTACACAGGGAATGCTTTCGAACAATATGCTTAGAAACTTATCAAACAGCTATTCCAGGCTGGATACATTAATGAATCAATTATCTACAGGGAAAAAAATAAATCTTCCTTCAGACGACCCGGTCATTGCGATGAAAGGGATGGGCTACCGCTCACAGGTAACCGAAGTAGAGCAATTCATGCGTAATACAAGTGAAGTTCACAATTGGATGGATAATTCTGATGCAGCATTGGATAAAGCGACAAAAGCATTGCAAAAATTAAGGGATTTGGCTGTCCAGGCAAGCAATGATACATATGACGAGGAAGAGCGCAAAAATATTATGGAGGAAGCTGAACAATTAAAACAGCATCTAATCGATATTGCGAACACAAATGTAAATGGGAAATATATTTTTAATGGAACAAATACAGAAAATCCACCGATTACAACTGATGAAAATGGAACTATTACACAAATTGCAATCAATTCGGATCCCGTAATGATTGAGGTTGCAAATGGCACGAAATTACAGGCGAATGTTGATGCCGGCAGCGTATTTAAAGGTGATCCTAATGTTTCAGGTGACTTATTTGGAGAAATTGATTCATTCATTAATGCATTAGGATCTAATGACCAAGCTGCAATTGAACAAAGTATTGGTACATTGGACGAAAATATTAATAATGTTATCAATACAAGAGCTGATTTAGGTGCACGGATGAACCGGCTTGAATTGGTGGAAAATCGCTTAAGCGAGCAAGAGGTGATTGCAAAACGAACAATGTCGGAGAATGAAGATATTGATTATGAAAAAGTAATTACCGAATTAATTACACAAGAAAGCATCCATCGTGCCGCGTTGTCGGCTGGATCAAGAATCATTCAGCCGACTTTATTAGATTTTCTTCGTTAAAATTCTGCAGTTTTTATGACACAGTCCTGACCACTTACAAGCAGTGGTTCGGGGCTTTGTTACTTTTTACGTAAGGAATGATGAATATGCAGTTACCACAAATACGAATGACATCCCAGAAAGCAATGATAGCGATTCAGCAGACACCAGGACGTCAGGAGATACAGCAGCCACGGGCGGAATTGTCAATTCAGCAGCCTAAAGCGGAAATATCAATGAGCACAACTCCTTCCAAGCTCCGGATTGATCAAACACAGGCATGGGAAGACATGAACTTAATGCATATTTTTAAACGGATTGAAAAGTTTGCAAATGACGGACATCAAGGTTTGATGGAGGGAATTGCTAGAAGGGTCAGACAGGGCGATGAACTAATGAAAATTGAAAATAAAGGCAATCCCATTGCAGGTCAGGCAATTGAAAATGGCTTTGACCAAATGAAATCATTGGGAATCAAATTCATACCTTCCATGGATGCTGTAAAAATACATTACCAGCCTTCCGATTTAAAAATTGATGTTAAGGTCAATAAACCTCGAATAGAAGCTGAAGCACATAAGCCGTTACATGAATACCATAGGGGAAATGTGTCCATTAGCATGAAACAATTTAGCAATCTGGATATTAATTTTGCCAATTTATATATATAAGAAAGGGTGCATCAGAAAGTGTTAATTCAGACGAAATATTTAGGGAGCATGGAAATAGATACATCTAAAATAGTTGAATTTTCAATGGGGTTACCTGGATTTATCGAGGAAACAAAGTTTGTGCTGCTGGATTTACCAGGCAATCCGGTTTTTCAAGTATTACAATCAGTACGGTCTGAGACTGTTGCGTTTATTGTGACTAATCCATATACCTTTTATACTAATTATACAGTTGATTTAAATGATAGCTTACAAGAAACCCTGCATATAGAATCGGAGAGAGATGTTGCTATTTTAGCGATTGTAACACTTTCACAGCCATTTGATAAGAGTACGTTAAATTTAAAGGCACCTGTAATTATCAATTCTAAAAACAAACGAGGAAAACAATATATACTTAATACGGATGACTACTCTTCAAAAGCATCAATTACTCCCTCATTGGGTGTGAAAGGAGAATAAGCATGCTCGTTTTAACTAGAAAAAAGAATGAGGCTATCCAAATAGGTGAGGATATTGAAATTAAAGTAATAGAAATTGAAGGTGATCAGATCAAGCTTGGTATTGATGCACCTAAAGCAATAGATATTTACCGGAAAGAAATATATGCTGACATACAGAAACAAAACAATGAAGCAGTTAATGTATCGATGGATTTACTTCAATTACTTAAAGATAAGGATGATAGATAAATATGATTATTATTCTTAACAATAAATCGAGTTCATCCGATATAAGATAAAATGGAACAGTAATAAAGGAGTTGCATGGGCAATGAGGTTAGATAGAGTTAATATGGGATCCCAACCCTTGCAAAACAGAGAGAACAGCGTGCATTCAGCAACTGCAATGAACAGATCCGCATTACAAGCAATTAACGAACATAACAAGGAATTACAGGAAGATGCAATAAATAAAAGTGAAGTAAAGACAGTTCTTTCTAAGCTGAACGACTTTCTTGAACCAATACATACTAATTTAAAATTTGAATTTCACGAAAAACTTGAAGAGTACTATGTTACTGTGGTCAACCCATTGACGGATGAAGTTATTAAAGAAATCCCTCCCAAAAAAATGCTCGATATGTACGCAGCAATGGCAGAATTTATGGGATTGCTTGTTGATGAAAAGGTATAAGTGAAAAAGGAATCTCTTTTACAGTAATAAAATGAGATAAAATGAATAAAAAGGGGTGCTCAGTTCGCATGTCACTAAACAAACAATACCAGGCGTACCAGGATAACGCTGTAAATACAGCCTCAGGTGGAGAATTAACCTTAATGTTATATAATGGCTGCATTAAATTTATTAAACAGGCAATAAAGGATATGAACGATAAAAGATTTGAAGCAAAAAATACGAATATCCAAAAAGCACAAAATATTATCCAGGAACTGATGATTACATTAGATCCATCCTATGAAATTTCCGGTCAAATGATGCCTTTATATGAATACATGCAGTTTCAGCTTAAAGAAGGAAATGTTAAAAATGAAGCTGCCTTTTTGGAAGAAGTGCTTGGTCTTATAACAGAGTTTCGTGATACATGGAAAGAAGTTATCATTAAGACAAGGCAAAAGCAATATCCGCAAGGTGCTAGTGTCTGATGAATCGTTTAGACAGCGTGTATCAAATCACAAAACAATTGGAAGCATTGCTAGTTCAGACTATTTCATCAAAGAATCGTGAAACAGTAATTGGTGAAATAAATATATTAATTGAAAAGAGAGGAAAGCTTATAAAAAATGCAACTCCTCCATTCAATGATGATGAAAAACAAACGGGTGAAAAACTTGTCGAAATGAATAACGCTATTCAACAAAAAATGGACACGCTTTTTGCTGAGCTAAAACTGGAAATGAAGCAAATTAAGCGGCAAAAAAAGTCCAACAAAACATATATAAATCCATATGAAAAAGTTAATACAATTGACGGCATGTTTATGGATAGCAGGAAGTAGTGAAAAAGTCCTTTAAAGGGGCTTTTTGTCATTTTCAGTATAAATCTAAAAATACCTAGAAAGTTATTCCAAATTAATTCAAGTCCAAACCATAATAAGATGCAGTCTATCAACATATCAACAAAAAACTTCTAATTTTGACACAAATATTATTTAGTTTAAGCAGGAATTGGACAGGGTATGGTAGAATAATAAATACATAAGGATGAAAGGAGGACACTTTTATGAAATACAACATTCGTGGTGAGAATATTGAGGTGACTGGCGCTATACGTGACTACGTACAAAAGAAAATCAGCAAGCTGGAAAGATACTTTGATACACCGCCAACATCCGATGTACATGTAAATTTAAGTGTCTATAATGATGAGCAGAAGATTGAAGTTACAATCCCAATGACTAATTTGTTACTTCGTGCAGAGGTGCAACATATTGATTTGTACGCTGCCATCGACCTTGTAGTCGACAAGCTAGAGAGACAAATCCGAAAGTATAAAACAAAAGTAAATCGAAAGTTCCGTCAAAACGGAGCTCCCAAACATGTTTTTGCGGAACTTGAAAAAGAATCTTCAAATAGTCAAATTGCCTTAGATGATGATGAACTTGAAATAGTTAGAACGAAAAGATTTAATTTAAAGCCAATGGATTCAGAAGAGGCTGTATTACAGATGGATATGTTAGGTCATGCCTTTTACGTATTCACTAATGCTATATCTGGTGATACCAATGTAGTCTACCGCCGAAAAGATGGCAAATATGGATTAATCGAACCTAACAGTTAATATAATTATAGAATAAAATTACAGACCCGTACGCTGTGAATTAATTGCAGCATACGGGTCTGATTTTGTGAATGCTGTGCAGGGAGAATTAGACTTAATTAATAAAATCATTTATGTGGCATTTAAATGATGCGGGGAGGTTATCGGAAGTATTTATAAAATTTTTTCCAGATGCACTAAATTTACTTTTTCATCTTTTAAATATGTACGTTTTTTCAATAATTTGATAAAAACCCCAGCTTAAAATTTATTTTTTAATGAAATACTTTTTAAATTTGGCCTTAAATTTTAAAAATAGAGATTAGTCTAAGTACTGTATTTCATGATATAAGTAAGATAACAAATATTTCGAAGGAGGAAAGGTGATGAACAGTCAGGATTATATCGCATTTGATGCATTAGTAAATAAAGTCCAGCAACAAGAAGAAACAATTGCCCAGCTTGTCGAAATAGTTGCTGCGACAAACCGTAAACTTACTGAACTGTCGCGTAAGGTACATAAAAATGAACACAATTTTTCACTATCCTAATTACTCCCCCGAATGTCTCTTCCAATTTTCCGCAAAACTTCCGCAGAACTTCCCCATCCAAAGAGCAGCTTATCCTCAGGCTGCTCTTTATTTTTGTTCTAATTTTTCTACAACCTAATCAAATTGTTTCGCCAATGCAAGCAGTTGTCATCCTTGTTTGGATAGTGTTATTATTAAAGTTAGCGAAAAGTAAATAGAATAATGATTTTGAACTTTATTGAGGAGCGTTTATTATGCCAGGATTATTGAAAAAGATTTTTGGTGATGGAAATCAGAAACAATTAAATCGTTATCAAAAAATTGTTGATCAAATAGAAGCAATGGAACCTGAGTATGAGAATTTATCTGACGATGGATTGAAAGAAAAAACAGCACAATTTAAAGAGCGCTATGAAAAAGGTGAAAGCCTTGACGACATACTGGTTGAAGCATATGCAGTAGTTCGAGAAGCATCTAAACGTGTATTGAAAATGCGTCCATTTCCGGTTCAGCTAATGGGTGCTATAGCTTTGCATGAAGGTAATATAGCTGAAATGAAAACAGGTGAAGGTAAAACACTTGCCTCGACCATGCCGGCATATCTAAATGCAATTGCGGGCAAAGGTGTTCATGTTATAACAGTTAACGAATATCTGGCCGATCGTGATGCAAAGGAAATGGGAGAGTTATTCGGATTTCTTGGCTTAACGGTTGGATTAAACGGTAATGGGCTAACGAAGGAAGAAAAGAGAGACGCGTATTATTGTGATATAACGTATGGTACCAACAACGAGTTTGGTTTTGACTATTTACGTGATAACATGGTTCTTTACAAAGAGCAGATGGTACAACGTCCGTTAAATTTTGCGATTATTGATGAAGTTGACTCCATCCTGATTGATGAAGCGCGAACACCTTTAATCATTTCAGGTTCAGCACAAAAATCCGCATCCATGTACCAGCAGGCAAATTCTTTTGTAAGTACGTTACAAAAAGAAACAGATTTTACGTACGATGAAAAAACAAAGGGTGTTCAATTATCGGAGGAAGGGATTAATAAAGCAGAACGATTCTTCTCTATTGAAAACTTATTTGATTTAACGCACGTTTCGCTGACACATCATATAAATCAAGCATTAAAAGCACATGCATCAATGCATCGTGATACAGATTATGTAGTCGAAGAAGGCGAAGTTGTAATTGTTGATCAATTTACCGGTCGTTTGATGAAGGGACGGCGCTATAGTGACGGCCTTCATCAGGCAATTGAGGCCAAAGAGGGATTGCAGATCCAAAATGAAAGCATGACATTAGCTTCAATCACATTCCAAAACTTTTTCCGAATGTACCAAAAGCTTTCTGGTATGACTGGTACTGCAAAAACGGAAGAAGAAGAATTCCGCAATATTTATGCGATGGATGTTATTGCGATACCGACAAACAAACCGATTGTTCGGGATGACCGTGCAGATCTGATATACAAGTCGATGGAAGGGAAGTTTCGAGCTGTTGTTGATAATATTAAAGAGTGTCACTTAAATGGCCAACCAGTTTTAGTGGGAACAGTAGCTGTTGAAACATCAGAGTTAATATCACAGCTATTAAAAAAAGCTGGTGTCAGGCATAATGTACTAAATGCCAAAAATCACTACAGAGAAGCAGAAATAATTGAAAATGCTGGACAAAGTGGTTCTGTAACGATTGCAACAAACATGGCTGGCCGTGGTACAGATATAAAACTTGGTGAAGGTGTCAGAGATCTGGGCGGGCTTGTCGTAATTGGTACAGAACGTCACGAATCACGCCGTATCGATAACCAATTGCGCGGTCGTTCCGGACGTCAAGGTGATCCGGGGATGACACAATTTTACTTATCAATGGAAGATGAATTAATGCGCAGATTTGGGTCCGATAACTTGCGTTCAATGATGGAACGGCTAGGGATGGATGATACACAGCCAATTGAAAGTAAAATGGTATCAAGGGCTGTTGAATCAGCGCAAAAACGTGTAGAAGGTAACAACTTTGATGCACGTAAAACAGTACTATCTTATGATGATGTATTGCGTCAGCAACGGGAAATCATTTATAAGCAGCGTTTCGACGTAATTGATTCCGAGGATTTAACGGAAATTATTGAAACAATGATTAAATCAACGGTTGAACGTGTTGTTAATACGCATACAGCAGATGACCTTGATGAAAATTGGGAACTTAATGCTATTGTTGAATACGTGCATGGTAATTTATTAGATACAGAAGATATTACTGCTGATGATATAAAAGGAAAAGAACCGGAAGAGATTATCGAACATATTATCGAAAAAGTAAACGTTAAATTAGGTGAAAAAGAGGAAGAATTAACGCCTGAACAAATGCGGGAATTTGAAAAGGTAATTCTTCTGCGTACGGTTGATACGAAATGGATGGATCACATCGATCAAATGGACCAATTACGTCAAGGTATTCATTTACGCGCATACGGTCAAAATGATCCATTGCAGGAATACCAGGCGGAAGGGTTCCACATGTTTGAACAAATGATTATAGCAATTGAGGAAGAAGTTGCCAAATACGTGATGAAAGCACAAATCCGTGATAATTTAAAACGTCAGGAAGTTGTGAAAAATACGCAGGCTGTTTCCGGTGGCGATGATAATAAAAAGAAAAGCCGAAAGCCATATGTGAAAAAGGAAAACATTGGAAGAAATGATCCATGTCCATGTGGTAGCGGCAAAAAATATAAACAGTGTCATGGGAAATAGTAAGAGGCATGTTTTGAAAATTAAGGAAATCGGTAAATGAGCTGATTTCTATTATTGAAAAAAGAGGCTGGGACATAACTAAATTGTTTAATCCAAAGCCGAACATTCACCATACTACAGAAGGAAATACGGAGACTCCTGCGGGATGAAAAGCCTAGGTGAGACTGCGTAGAACGATAGCTCAGAGTAGGCTCAGGGGCAGCCTGCGGAAAGCGTAGTGTATTTCCGCAGCGGTATGTATGCACCAACTATGTTCGGATTTTATTTTGGTTAAAACACTTTTGTCCCAGGCTCTTTTATAAAGATAGCTAAATTGATGAGGTGACAAGATGGAACTAGTTGAAATTAGAAACGAATTAGATAAAATGGCTGAAAGAATTACCGATTTTAGGGGGTCTCTTTGACTTAGATGTTAAAAAAGAGCGAATTAAAGAATTAGAACTGCAAATGACGGAACCGGATTTTTGGGACAATCAGACTGCAGCACAGAAAGTTATTAACGAATCTAATGGACTGAAAGGTTATGTTACAGCATTTGAAGATCTTGAAGAACGGTTGGACAATATTGAAGTATCATATGAATTAGTTAAAGAAGAAGATGATCACGAACTATATGCAGAATTGGAAAGTGAAACCACTGAATTAAGGCAAAATATCAATGAATTCGAATTGCAAATGCTGTTAAGCGAGCCTTACGATGCAAATAATGCTTTATTGGAACTGCATCCAGGAGCCGGTGGAACAGAATCACAGGATTGGGCAAGCATGCTTCTTAGAATGTACCAGCGCTGGGCTGAGGATAAGGATTTTAAAGTTGAAACTCTTGATTATTTACCAGGTGAAGAAGCCGGAGTGAAAAGTGTAACATTATTAATTAAAGGGCATAATGCTTACGGTTATTTGAAGGCGGAAAAAGGTGTTCATAGACTAGTGCGTATTTCGCCATTTGATTCATCCGGCAGAAGACATACATCGTTTGTTTCCTGTGATGTCATGCCAGAATTTAATGATGATGTTGAGATTGACATAAAGACGGAGGATCTAAAAATTGATACGTATCGTTCCAGTGGAGCAGGAGGGCAGCATGTTAATACAACAGATTCAGCGGTAAGAATCACACATTTACCAACAAATGTTGTCGTCACATGTCAATCAGAGCGTTCGCAAATTAAAAACCGTGATCAAGCAATGAAAATGCTTAAGTCGAAATTGTATCAGCTGGAAATTGAAAAGCAGCAGCAGGAATTGGATGATATCCGAGGAGAACAAAAAGAAATAGGCTGGGGCAGCCAAATCCGGTCATATGTCTTTCATCCATATTCCATGGTGAAAGATCACCGTACAAATGTTGAAGTTGGAAATACACAGGGAGTAATGGATGGCGATATCAACCCGTTCATTGATGCATACTTAAGATCACAAATTGATTAAACGTTCAATAGGCTGGGACATAACTAAATCGTTTTTGTCCCAGGCTCTTTTTTCGCTTTAAGTGATTTCATTAATTTGACACAATTTGCCAAATGCTTTGCACCGATTGAGTTTAATGGATTTTTGGAGTTTTAAGATGTACGCGTAAAGGGTTTTAAAAGATTATAATTCGGTTATAATAAAATATGATAGTCACTACTAAATTTTGTTAGGGGGATTGAAGCATGAAAAAATGGCTATGTACAGTTCTATTTGGTTCAGCGCTAGTACTTGGAGCTTGTGGCGGTGGGGATGACGGTGCAAGTGACAATGCTGACGACAATGCAGGAGATAATGCAACTGAAGAACCTGCCGATAATGGCGGTTCAGAAGGTGGTACTGTTGACACTGCGGCAGCTGAAGAGTTATTTGAAAGCAATTGTGCTTCCTGTCATGGTGCAGATCTTTCCGGTGGAGTGGGTCCTGATTTGACAAAGGTTGGCTCAAGATATTCAGCAGATGAAATTGCCGGATTTATTCAAAACGGTAAAGGTCAAATGCCACCACAGAAACAAGTTTCAAAAGAAGATGCACAAACAATTGCATCTTGGTTAGCAGAAAAGAAATAGGTAGTTTCGGTAAAAAGCTTGGTCCATTGTGGGGCAAGCTTTTTTTGTGCACTTTTTTAAGGATGTTTTTAAATTACAAATAATGTATAAATTAGACAAATATTTTCAAAAAAACAAAAAATATTCCTTCTTTGAAATATAATTGTAATAATTTTTGTCTAAAAATAGTGCTGAAAAATGTTATACTAGAAAAGTATAATTAAAATAAATGATACAGGCTTAAATATAATAGATGAATGACTTCAATATACAATAGTTCAGACAGCTTAGACCTACAACAAAAAAGATGAAGGTGATATGTAAAATGATACAAATGAAAGATGTTTACAAGACGTATGCCAATGGAGTAACTGCACTTAATGGCATTAATATAGATATCGATCAAGGTGAATTTGTATATATTGTTGGACCTAGTGGAGCAGGTAAATCTACATTTATTAAACTGATGTACAGGGAAGTAAAGCAATCAAAAGGAACAATCGTAATAAACAATACTGATATGAGTGAGCTTAAGGAAAAGAAGGTTCCATTTCTTCGCAGGAACATTGGCGTAATTTTTCAGGATTTTAAACTGTTGCCAAAACTATCAGTCTATGAAAATGTTGCATTCGCTTTGGAGGTTATCGAAGAAGCTCCCCGCAATATTCGCAAACGTGTTATGGATGTCCTCGAATTAGTAGGTCTAAAAAATAAAGCACGATTTATCCCTGATGAGTTATCTGGTGGTGAGCAACAGCGTGTATCCATCGCTAGAGCTATTGTAAATCATCCCAAAATTGTAATTGCGGATGAACCTACAGGAAACTTAGACCCCGAAACATCATTGGGAATAATGAAAGTATTTGAGGAAATTAATTCAAAAGGAACTACAATAATCATGGCCACACACAGTAAAGATATTGTTAACACGATTAAAAAACGGGTTATTGCGGTTGAAGATGGATTAATCGTGCGTGACGAACATCGAGGTGAATACGGCTATGAAGCTTAGAACAGGAAAGAGACATTTACGTGAGGGAATTAAAAATATTTTTCGGAATGGATGGATGACAGTTGCATCTATTGGTGCAGTAACTACTACATTGATTTTGGTCGGGGCTTTTCTTGCGTTAATGCTTAATTTAAATCAAATGGCGGATAACATTGAAGATGATGTGGAGATTAAAGTATTAATTGACCTTACCGCAAACGAATCACAAATTAAATCATTAGGTGAAGATATAAAAAACATAGATGAAGTAGCTTCAGTAAAGTTTTCTTCTAAGGATGAGGAATTAGAGAACCTAATCGAGAGCATGGGTGAGGAAGGTGAGTCATGGCAGTTGTTTGAACAGGACAACCCTCTGAATCATGCTTATATCATAAAGGCTGAAGATCCAGTAGATACGATAGATATTGCTAATGAGATAAAGGGATTTGAAGCCGTACAAGAAGTGAATTATGGAAAAGACGTGGTTCAAAAATTATTCCAATTCAATGAATATGCACGTACAATTGGATTGGTATTAATTGCTGGATTAGTATTTACAGCCATTTTCCTCATTTCCAATACAATTAAAATTACGATCATGGCCCGCAGCAGAGAAATCGGTATTATGAAGCTAGTTGGTGCAACGAATGGGTTTATAAGATGGCCATTCTTTATTGAAGGATTGCTCCTAGGTGTATTTGGATCAATTATTCCAATTGCTGCTATTATAGTTGGCTACTACTATTTGGAAAATACATTAGGTGACAAAATCTCCCTTAGCTTTGTCGAATTATTGCCGTTCAACCCGTTTGCATGGCAACTGTCACTGATTATTTTAGCAATTGGCGCATTTATCGGTGTCTGGGGAAGTGTAATGAGTGTCCGTAAATTCTTAAAAGTATAGTTGTCAGTGATTTTAAAGGGAAAGGGGCAGTGTAATGAAAAAGAAAGTCTCATTCCTCCTAGCAGTTACATTACTGCTAGGAACAGGAATGTTCAATTGGAATCATGTAGAAGCAGAGTCGATTGATGATGTGAAAAAAGACATTAATCAAATGGAAGAAGAAAAAAAGGAATTGAATGATAAACAAGGTAACGTTGATGGTAAAAAGTCTGATACGGAAAAAAAGATAAAAGAAAACTTGTCAAAACAAGATAACGTAAAAACAGATATTCAAACGATTGATCAGCAGCTTAATGAAACGAAATCAAAAATTAAGTCGAAAGAAAACCTAATTGCTAAAACGAATGAAGAAATTAAGCAATTAAAAAAAGATATCGACGTACTAAAAAAACGTATTAAAAAGCGTGAGAAGCTATTAAAAGAACGTCTGCGTGCGATTCAGCAAAATGGCGGTGATATGCGTTACATAGAAGTAATTTTCGGAGCACAGAACTTCAGTGATTTTATTAGCCGTTCCTCAGCGGTAAATACCATAATGGATCAGGATAAAAACATTATGGAAACACAAGCTGCTGAAAAGAAGGAACTGGAAAATAAAAAGCGTGAAGTTGAAGATAAAAAAGAAGCTATTGAGGAATCAAAGCAAGAATTAGAGTCGTTAAAGGCCCAGCTAAATGATCAAATTGCTGAAAAAGAAAAATTAATGGAACAATTGGAAGAACAGCATGCTGACCTGGAAGAATATAAAATGAGCCTTGCTGAAGAACAGGAAATGCTGCGTAAACAGGAAGCGGCACTTAATAAAGCTATGAAACTAGCAGAACAACAAAAGCAAGAGCTGGAACAGTTAGCAAAGGAACAAGCGGCTAGACAGGCTCAAGCTAATTCTGGATCGACTGCATCATCATCCGGACCAGTTATTACAGGCGGAGACTTTATCAAGCCAATTAGCGGAATTAGTGTCTCATCAAACTTTGGCTGGAGAACTCATCCAGTTACTGGGCAAAGAAGCTTTCATGGCGGGGTTGATTTGGTAGCACCAGTAGGAACTCCGATTTATGCTTCTGCATCGGGTGTTGCCATGACGGGTAATCTTGATGGTTCATATGGAAACCACGTATTAGTTGTAAGTATAATTGATGGAGTAAAATATACTACATTGTATGCCCATATGAGCAGCTTTGCAGTTGGTAATGGACAAGCGGTTCAACAAGGTGACGTAATTGGTTATGTCGGACTTACTGGCAGGACGACTGGAGCTCATCTGCACTTTGAACTTCATAAGGGTGGATGGATTGGTTATCACCCGCCAAATTCAAATGCGGTGAACCCAATCAGTTATATTCAATAATGGATATTTGCTTTTTTCTCGCATAAACTATAGTATTATAGGCATCGCACATTCCGGTGTGATGCCTTTTTTAAATATAATTGAGCTCTTCACATTTAATACATAGTACCGCCAATCGACCATTAAATATTGGGGTGAAAAAATGAAATTCAAAAAACAATACATCGTGCTAATCTTAGTAGCAGCGTTAATTGTTGGTTTTGCGGGTGCGTATGTCGGAGTGAAAATCGCACAGCCAAATCAAACGGGAACAAATCAAGAGAACAGTACTGAACTGCCGTCAGCTTTAAAAGGCAATGATGGTAAAGCGGAAAAGCCAGAAAATATGGAAAAGGTTGTACAAGCGTATAGTTTAATCAAAGAAAATTACTTAGAGGATGTTGAAGATAAGCAGCTAATCGAAGGTGCCATTCAAGGTATGCTAAAGACCCTTGAGGATCCATATAGTACGTATATGGATGCTGAAACAATGGAACAATTTAATGAAACGATTGAATCATCCTTTGAAGGAATTGGTGCTGAGGTCAGCATGAAAAATGGACAAGTGACAATTATTGCACCAATCAAAGATTCCCCAGCAGAAGAAGCTGGATTGCGACCGAACGATCAGATTTTAACTGTAAATGAGGAAAGTGTAGAGGGTCTGGATTTATTTGAAGCGGTCGAGAAAATACGTGGTAAAAAAGGATCTGAAGTAGTTTTAAAGATTCAGCGTCCAGGTGTTTCGGAACCATTTGACGTTACTATTGAACGCGATGATATTCCATTAGAAACCGTTTATTCAGATGTTAAAACTGTTGATGGAAAGAAAACGGGTGTAATTGAGATTACTACATTCTCGGAAAATACGGCTAAAGACTTTATAAAACAGCTGAATACATTGGAAGACAAAGGGATTGAGGGACTTGTTATTGATGTACGTGGTAATCCTGGAGGGCTATTAAATGTTGTCGAGGATATATTGAAACAGTTTGTCCCTAAAGATGTTCCATATGTGCAAATAGAGGATGGAGATGGAAAGAAAGAGAGGATTTTCTCGGAACTTGAAGAGAAAAAAGATTATCCTATAAGTGTAATTATTGACGAGGGTAGTGCTTCTGCTTCAGAAATTCTTGCGGTAGCAATGAAAGAAATAGGGTACGATGTAGTAGGAACAAAAAGCTTTGGGAAAGGTACAGTGCAACAGGCAGTTCCAATGGGGGATGGCAGTACGATTAAATTAACTTTCTTTAAATGGCTTTCACCAAAGGGCAACTGGATTCATGAAAAGGGAATTAAACCTACAATAGAAGTGAAGCAGCCTGATTATTTTTATTCTAATCCGGTTCAAATAGATGATCCGCTGACATATAATCATACAGGTGAAAAAATAGCAAATATACAGATTATGTTGGACGGACTTGGCTATGATACTGGTCGGGATGATGGTTACTTTAATAAAGAAACGGAAAGTGCGGTAAAAGCATTTCAACAGGATAATGATTTGAATGCAACAGGAGAAGTTGATCAGAAAACGGCTGGGGCGATTGAAACGAAAATTGTTGATAAAATTAGAAGTGGTGAAGATGATCTGCAATTAGATAAAGCTTTAGAATCATTATATTAATAAACATGGTCCGCCTGAGCCTTTGCCTCGCGGACCTTCTTTAATAAAAATAGTATAAATGAAATTCGCTGATTCGGGGGTAATATCTATAACCCTGGTTGTGTTTAATTCTTTGGCCGGACAAGTAATCTGGTCTGTCATTACACTTTCAGTTAAATTTCCATCTTACAAAAGCAGGAAATGATTCGACATATATCGAATACTAATAAATAGAATATGCATGCAGTTACACTGGAAGGTGATTACATATAATGGAAACATGGTTAATAGAGCTTGCAAATGGTATCGGAAAAATGTTTTTAAATCCCTTGCTATATTGGGCAATCATTTTAGTGGTGCTAGTTGGGGCAAAACGAATTAAAAATGAAAGGAATAACTTTGGTTTAAAAGTATTTGATATTTTTTCTGAATGGAAAGGCACGTGGGCAATTTCACTTGTTACTGGGTTAATTTTATCGTTATTTTCGTTAGGTATTGGGCTTGTATTTTCCTATGAAACCGTACTGCTGCTGAGCATAGTAATTATTTTGTTGAGCATAATAATCCGTTTCACCATGCTTTCGGCAAGCTATACAATTGGTGCAACTTACTTAATCCTATTATTTATGCCATTTATATTGGAAAACCAATCTTTTACAGATAATAATTTGTTTTCAACAACAAATTTTACGGGTTTAACGATATTGTTAGGACTGTTTTTAATAGTAGAAGCCATTGTAATGGTACGTGTAACTCGAAATGAAACATATCCTCAGGTAGGGCTGGGGCAGCGTGGTAAATGGATAGGGCAGCATCATCTAAAAAGGGCATGTATCATTCCGTTTTTTGTACTCATTCCAACTGGAACGATTTCATCTTTCGCGCCTTTTTGGCCATACTTTTCCCTAGGAGGAGAAACGTACAGTTTATTGCTTATACCTTTTTTGATTGGATTCGACCATGTGGTGAAAGGAAATCTGCCGCAAATCGCTGGAAGAAGAATCGCGAGGTCTATATCTATTTTAGGTGTCATTGTCCTGCTCTTATCAATAGGCAGCATTTTTGTCTCCTGGTTATCACTAATCGCTAGTATCATTGCAATATTAGGAAGGGAATATATTAGCTATCGGCACCGTGTTTACGATAAAGAGAGAAGCCCATATTTCTATACAAATGAAAAAGGTGTCAAAGTGTTGGCTGTTATACCGGGAACACCAGCAGATCGATTAAATATACTTGTCGGGGAAACAATTATTAAGGTAAATGGAATAAAAATAAATGCCGTGAGTGAATTCTATCAGGCATTACAGGCTAGCAAGGCATCATTTAAACTGGAGCTGCTGGATGATTCAGGTGAGGTTAGATTTCTGCAGAGTGCATTATATCAAGGGGATCACCATGAATTGGGAATTATTTTTTCTGATAATCAGTATTCAAAAGAGCCAATTCATGCGGGGAGTTTAGGTTAATAAAAACTAATAATTGATGGTCCTGTTGCACAATCTTTAAGAAAAATTGAAGAAATAAAAGGCAAAGAGAGTACTAAGATCGTACATTCTTTGCCTTTTTTATAATGATCAATTGCATGGTGGTAATTTGACCTTCTTTTACGTATTCTTTGATATTCAGAGTGCCATACATTGTTCACAACTTCACATTATTTAGTGATTAGCATCACAAGTAGAGTAGGTATTTCGGACTAAACTATAAATGAAGATAAGGTGAACCTTTCAATCAAGCAAATACAAGTAAATAATAAAAATGATTGAATCGGTTTAAACTTTATCTAACAAGAATGAGGGGTGACTGATATGTTGATAAGGACAGGAATTCAAGTCATTTCCGGTTTAAGCATTATGGTATTATTGTTATCTGCTTGCTCTAATCAACGCGATGAAACTGAGTCAAAAGTATCTTCTGAATTAGAAAATGCCATCCATACTGTACACGCGGAATCTGCTGGTTCCAAAGTTATTGAACCGCATCAAGGTGTTAACCAAAAACCAAGCCCGATTGTATTGGAGCGTGAAGGAACAGATGTAACAATAAAAATGACAGCACAAATTACAGACATTGAAATTGAAGAAGGTTATATGTATAGAGCGTGGACTTTTAATGGAGAAGCACCAGGACCATTAGTAGTAGTTGAGGAAGGAGACACGATTCATTTTACACTCCAAAATAAAGACCCGGCAATTCCGCACAGTATGGACTTTCATGCTGTACAAACTGCACCGGATAAAAGTTTTACCAACGTAGCACCGAATGAAACAGGAACATTCACCTATCAAGCAACTAAACCGGGAGTATTTATGTACCATTGCGGTACCGCACCAATGCTTGCACATATTGCGAATGGGATGCATGGGGTAATCATCGTTCAGCCAACTGGTGGCTATCCGACAGATAATGAAGTAGACCGTGAATATGTCATTGTTCAGAACGAATGGTATAAATATAATGATTTGGAAGATATGACAAATGGCGAGCCATCTCAAGTTGTGTTTTCAGCGAAAGCACTTCACAAGGGCCAAATTAATACGAATGGTACAGTTACAGCAATTAAAGATTCTCCTCTTCTAGCAAAACCGGGCGAGAGAGTTCGAATCTATATTAACAATGCAGGGCCGAATGAGGTAAGTTCGTTCCATGTAGTTGGTGCGATATTTGATGATGTCTATTTAGATGGAAACCCTAATAATCACCTTGAAGGATTACAGACAGTTATGCTGCCGGTCAGCGGCGGTGCAATTGTTGAATTTATTGTGAAAGAAGAAGGTGTTTATCCTTTCGTCACTCATCAAATGAACCATGCCGCAAAGGGAGCTGTTGGTTATATTAGAGTAAATGCCGATTGGGATGACGGGGGAAAAATTTCTCAAGGGCACTGACATATTTACTATAAAGAAGGGCTATACGTTAAATCGTAGAGCGCTTCTTTTTTCTAAAAAATTCCTTTTATATTTTCTTATCTTTATTAACAAACTAGTAATAATCATTGTAAAGAAAGGAAAGCAAAATGAAAAGCTATTTGTTAGATGTTTGGAATGCAATTGATCCGATTTATTATAATTTAACTCGCTTACAATACGTACCAGAAAATGATAATCGCAATACATTGTTTCGGGTTAGAGTTACACGTTATAAAGGAAAACAAGTAGTACTAAGCGATGGAACCGTAATTAATAAAAATGACTTATTACTGAAAATTCATCTGCACAATGTGCGAATGCTCACTGATTTACACAATATTACAAGTGATGTTAAACGAGCCGTATACGTATATCACATGATTAAACGTTCTTTGCCATGGCTAGCCAATTATGTTGGTATTCATAAAAGAAAACAAGAAATTAAAGCAATAATAGGCATTACTACTCTATATCGAGGCGCAGACCGATTAGGCTTTGAGATAACCTCAATTAAAAATCCCTGTTACAGTATCGTAAAAAAAGGGAGCTTTTTACCAATAAATTTCTTAGCCAATGCGTCTTGCCGGAATACCCCCGTTTATTTATTCATGTCTAAAGAACGGTTACTAGCATTATATAATGTTTGATTTAGAAGTCTGAATTGCAATGTCGTGAAATGTAATCTCAGGTCTTGAGCCAATGCGAATATTCAGCCCAGTCTGACCTAACCCTTCACTAATATAAAAAGGCATATTATTTTGTTTATGCAGCCCTTTTATAACATTTTTTCTAGCAAGCTTTCCCATTTTAACAAGATGATATGCTTTGGGGTAACATATTTGACCACCATGAAAATGCCCTGCCATTAAATAGTCAAATGAATAATGATCCATTTCCAGCACTACCGTTGGATCATGCGTTAACACGATATTTGTTCCCGATTGTATGTTTTGAAAAGCTAACGATAAATCGCTGCGGTTCGTACTGTAATCATCGATACCTATAATATTTATTACATTTCCATTAATCGATATAGTTTCACTCGCATTTTGCAAAACATTACAGTCATATTGTTCAAGTAAAGATTTCAGCTTGTCAAGGTCATTTCCTTTTAAAACATAATCATGATTGCCAAATACAGCATATATTCCGTATCGGGGCTGTATATCCTGTAAAACTTTTAAATAGGCTTCAAGCTTTGGTATTGTACGTTTTCTGTCTAAAAAGTCTCCAGTTAAAGCAATGATATCAACATATTCATCTTTTAATTTTTCCATTAACTGTTTAGGGCTTAACGAAATATTTTCCAGATGCATGTCTGATAGATGGAGAATGGATAGAGAATGATCCGTTCTTAGCGTATGGTCTGAATTTATTTTAATTTTATTTATCGTAATATCCTTTGTATTTTTATATGCTCTGTAAACGAGAAAAATTGTTAAAATCACTATTATTGCAAGTATGAAAGTCATCATAAACAACACCTCTCCCATAAGGATTATATCATTTACATAGTGGTTATTTCATATGTAAATGATGGTATTAAAAAAAGTGAGATGATTTAATGGAACAAGCTAACCGAGAAGGAGCGCTATTTTTGCCGTTTATGCAAATCCCCTCTGGACATCATCATGTCGCCGATGCATTGATTAATGAATTAAAGAACTGTAAACAAAAAGTGCCATGCGACAAGGTCGATATTTTATCATACAGTTATGGTAAATTGGAAAGAATTGTATCATCCTCTTATTTAGCTTGGATAAAATGTCTTCCCAGTACCTACAATCTACTTTATTATCATTCCGCATATAAAAAGGTTTCTGAAAATAATCGGAATTATATTTATGAATCATTGTTTATTTATTTTTTTAAAAGGCTAATAAAAGAAAGAAAACCAAAAATTATTTTTTGCACCCATGCGCTTCCATCTAATATTGCAAGTGTGCTGAAACAAAAAAATAAATTGGATGCTATTATTGTAAATGTGTATACTGACTTTTTCGTCAATCGCATATGGGGGTCAAGAGGAATTGACTTCCACTTTGTCCCAACGATGGCAGTTAAACATCATTTGTTAGCTAAAGGCGTTAAAGAAGATTGTATATTTGTCACCGGCATCCCCGTCCATTCTGCATTTCAAGCAAAGGTTAATCATCATTTTGTACGAAAGCAGCTTTCTATTTTAGTTGCCGGGGGAAATCTAGGGGTAGGTTCGATAAGACATATGTTAATGGATTCCGTTAATGAAAGTCGGATTCATTATCATGTTTTGTGCGGGAAAAACGAAAAACTTTATCAACAGCTAGTAAGTGAAAATAAGGCAAATGTTACACCATATACTTATATAGCATCAAGGGAACAGATGAATCGTTTATATGATCAGGTTGATGCAGTAATGACAAAACCAGGTGGAGTTACCATAAGTGAAAGCTTATTAAAACGAAAACCGACCTTTATATATAGTCCATTGCCGGGACAGGAAAAAATTAATGCAGAACATTTATTTAATCAGGGGCTTATCCTGCCAATTAGCATGAATCATTCCATTAATACGCAGCTAATAAATTATTTTTCTAATAATAATCAACAGGAAATGTACGCCCAAAAAGTTGGAGACTATCATCAAAATATAAACAAAAAGCCTATTTATTCGATTATTGACCAGATAATGGGATGGTAATTGAAAAACGCCAGCAGTGAATTACTTGTCTGCTGGTGTTTATACGTGTTTCACTTTTGTAAATATTTATCAATAACATAGAAGGGTAAAATAAAAGATAGTGTTAAAAAACAAAAAGGTCGAATATTTGTTCGCGTTTATGTTAAAATTAATATATAATTATGGTAATGTAAAATAAAATGGAACGGAGGCTTGCCTTGTGGAAAAGCAGTTCGAATTAGTGGCGCAATATGAGCCGCGCGGGGATCAGCCAAAAGCAATTAAAGAATTGGTTAGAAAGGTTTTAGCTGGTCAAAGGCATCAAACATTACTTGGTGCAACGGGTACAGGTAAGACATTTACTGTTTCAAATGTTGTAAAGGAAATAAATCGGCCAACTTTAGTAATTGCACATAACAAAACACTGGCAGGTCAATTATATAGTGAGTTTAAAGAATTTTTTCCGAACAACGCGGTTGAATATTTTGTCAGTTATTATGATTATTACCAACCAGAGGCATATGTGCCATCGACAGATACATTTATTGAGAAAGATGCAAGTATTAACGACGAAATTGACAAATTAAGGCATTCAGCAACATCTTCATTGTTTGAACGAAATGATGTACTGATTGTTGCCAGTGTTTCGTGTATTTATGGTTTAGGCTCACCAGAGGATTATGGCAGTCAGGTTCTTTCCCTGCGGATGGGAATGGAAAAGGATCGTGATCAGCTATTACGCGATTTGGTAGAAATTCAATATGCGAGAAACGATATAAACTTTCAACGTGGCACATTCCGTGTTCGGGGGGACTCGGTTGAAGTAATTCCGGCATCACGCGAGGAACATTGTTTACGATTTGAATTCTTTGGTGATGAAATTGACCGCATTCGCGAGGTTGATGCCTTAACTGGAGAAATCATTGGCGACCGCGAGCATGTAGCAATATTCCCGGCATCGCATTTCGTAACCCGTGAGGAAAAGTTAAAGCTTGCAATTAATAATATTGAGAAAGAATTAGAGGGGCGGCTGAAAGAATTACGTGATGATAATAAATTGCTTGAGGCACAACGGATTGAGCAACGTACGAATTATGACATTGAAATGATGAAGGAAATGGGGTTCTGTTCGGGAATTGAGAACTATTCCCGGCATTTGACATTTCGTGAGCCAGGATCAACTCCATATACATTGCTGGATTATTTCCCAAAGGATTTCCTTGTTGTAATAGATGAGTCACATGTAACTTTACCGCAAATCAGAGGCATGTATAATGGTGACCAAGCAAGAAAACAAGTTTTAGTGGATCATGGGTTCCGTCTCCCGTCAGCATTGGATAACCGCCCATTGAAATTTGAGGAATTTGAAAAACAGACAAATCAGCTTATCTATGTTTCAGCGACACCTGGTCCATATGAGCAGGAGCATTCTCCAGATGTAACCGAGCAGATTATTCGACCAACCGGATTGCTGGATCCGATAATTAATGTAAGACCAATTGAAGGTCAGATTGATAATTTAATTGGTGAGATTAACAAACGTACCGAACGAAATGAGCGTGTACTTGTAACAACGCTAACAAAGAAAATGTCTGAGGATTTAACCGATTATCTAAAGGAAATCGGGATAAAGGTTGCTTATCTGCATTCCGAAATAAAAACATTGGAACGAATTGAGATTATTAGGGATTTGCGTGTTGGAAAATATGATGTACTAGTTGGAATTAATCTTTTACGTGAAGGACTTGATATTCCAGAGGTTTCTCTCGTTGCCATTTTAGATGCTGATAAAGAAGGTTTTTTACGCTCGGAACGGTCACTCATTCAGACGATGGGGCGCGCAGCACGTAATGAGAATGGCGAAGTAGTAATGTATGCTGATAAAATAACCGACTCGATGAAAGTGGCAATGGATGAAACGAATCGGCGCCGTGAAAAACAAATGGCATATAATGAGGAACATAATATTACACCAACTACGATTAAGAAGAACGTACGAGATGTAATAAAGGCAACAATTGAAGCGGAGGATCAGGAAGAATATAATGATAAATCAAGAAGCCTTGCAAAATTATCGAAGAAAGAAAAAGTAAAAGTTATTGATAACATGGAAAAAGAAATGAAAGAAGCTGCCAAAGCACTGGACTTTGAAAAGGCAGCGGAGCTTCGTGATATAATTTTGGAATTGAAGGCGGAAGCTTAATTATTAAACGTTTAATAGTGGAAGGATGACCAGTTCATGCCTAGCAAATCAATACAAATTAAAGGTGCCAGAGCACATAATTTAAAGAATATCGATATTACGATTCCCAAGAATAAACTTGTAGTCCTAACCGGATTATCGGGATCGGGGAAATCGTCACTTGCATTTGATACAATTTATGCAGAAGGGCAGCGTCGTTACGTTGAATCCTTATCTGCCTATGCAAGGCAATTTTTAGGACAAATGGATAAACCTGATGTGGATACGATTGATGGCCTATCTCCGGCAATATCAATTGATCAGAAAACAACAAGCAAAAACCCTAGATCCACGGTCGGTACGGTAACTGAAATCTATGATTATTTACGCCTGCTTTTTGCGCGCATCGGCCGCCCAACGTGTCCAAAGCATGGAATTGAAATTAGTTCGCAAACCGTTCAGCAAATGGTCGATAGAATTTTAGAATACCCTGAACGCACGAAGTTGCAAATTTTAGCTCCAGTCGTTTCCGGACGAAAAGGTGAGCATGTTAAAATAATTGAAAAATTAAAGCAGGAAGGTTACGTTCGGATTCGTGTTGACAAAGAAATGCGCGAGGTAACGGAAGAGATCAAACTTGAGAAAAACAAAAAACATTCCATTGAGGTTGTTGTAGATCGGATCGTTGTGAAAGAAGGAATATCAGGGCGGTTAACTGATTCAATAGAAACAGCTTTAGGACTTGGTGAAGGCAATTTAATTGTTGATGTAATTGGGGAAGAAGAGCTTCAATTCAGTGAAAACCATGCTTGTCCAATTTGTGGATTTTCAATCAGTGAATTAGAGCCGCGTTTATTTTCGTTTAATAGTCCATTTGGTGCCTGTCCAACGTGTGATGGATTAGGGACAAATTTGGAGGTTGATCTTGATCTGGTTATACCTGATTGGGATCGGACTTTAAATGAACATGCTATAGCAGCTTGGGAGCCGGTCAGCTCGCAATACTATCCGCAGCTGTTAAAGAGTGTTTGCAATCATTATGGGATTGATATGGATACACCAGTTAAGAAATTACCTAAGCAACAAATGGATAAAATTTTAAATGGCAGCGGTAAAGAAAATATTCATTTTCATTATGAGAATGATTTTGGCAATATTCGTGATAATCACATTATGTTTGAAGGTGTCTTGAACAATATTGCAAGACGCTACAAGGAAACATCCTCTGATTTTATACGTGAACAGCTGGAAAAATACATGGCACAAAAACACTGCCCGTCATGTAAAGGATATCGTTTGAAAGAGGAAGCACTGGCGGTTTTAGTTAATAACATGCACATAAGTCAAGTAACTGATTATTCCATTACAGAGGCAAATGAATTTTTCCGCAATCTTTCACTGACTGAAAAAGAGGAACAGATTGCCCGCATGATATTGAAGGAAATAAATAATCGCCTTGAATTTCTAAACAATGTAGGTCTGGATTATTTAACCTTATCACGTGCATCAGGAACGCTTTCAGGTGGTGAGGCACAGCGAATCCGCTTAGCAACGCAAATTGGATCCGCATTAACAGGGGTATTATATGTATTAGATGAACCATCAATTGGTTTGCATCAGCGTGATAATGACCGCTTGATAAGTACAATGCAGCGAATGAGAGATTTAGATAATACGCTAATTGTGGTGGAGCATGACGAGGATACCATGCTTGCATCGGACTGGTTGATTGATATTGGTCCCGGGGCTGGGGAACATGGCGGTGAAATTGTTGCAAGCGGAACACCTGAGAAGGTTATGAAAAATAAAAAATCATTGACTGGGCAGTATTTATCAGGTGAAAAATATGTCCCGCTTCCTACAAAACGCCGTAAGGCTACAAAACATAAAATTGAAGTTGTTGGTGCTGAAGAGAACAACTTGAAAAATGTTACCGCTAAATTTCCAATTGGTTTAATGACTGTTGTCACTGGGGTTTCGGGTTCAGGTAAAAGTACATTGGTCAATGAAATTTTATATAAGACATTGGCAAAGGAACTATATCGCGGGAAACGCAAGCCTGGTAAACATAAAAAGGTTAACGGCATAGAAAATATTGATAAAGTTATTGATATCGATCAATCACCAATTGGCCGAACACCAAGGTCAAATCCAGCAACCTATACAGGTGTCTTTGATGATGTACGCGATGTATATGCACAAACGAATGAAGCGAAAATCAGAGGGTACAAAAAGGGACGCTTTAGCTTTAACGTTAAAGGAGGGCGCTGCGAAGCATGTCGTGGTGATGGTATCATTAAAATTGAAATGCATTTCCTACCTGACGTATATGTACCATGTGAAGTTTGTCATGGGAAGCGCTACAACCGTGAGACGCTAGAGGTAAAATACAAAGGGAAGAATATTGCCGAAGTTCTTGACATGAGGATTGAAGAAGCGCTCGACTTTTTTGCCAATATACCTAAAATCAAACGAAAACTGCAAACAATTTATGATGTTGGGCTTGGATACGTTAAGCTTGGGCAACCAGCTACTACATTGTCCGGTGGTGAAGCACAGCGGGTTAAATTGGCAAGTGAGCTGCATCGCCGCTCCAATGGAAAGTCTTTCTATATATTAGATGAGCCAACAACTGGTTTGCATGTGGATGATATAAAACGCTTGTTAAGTGTATTGCAGCGTTTAGCTGATAATGGAGATACTGTTTTAATTATTGAACACAATCTTGATGTCATTAAAACAGCTGATCATATTATCGATCTCGGTCCAGAGGGTGGAGACCGTGGGGGAGAAATTATTGCCACTGGCACGCCGGAGAAAATTGCAGAATCAGAAGTATCCTATACCGGCAGATATTTGAAGCCGGTTCTGGAACGTGATAAAAAGAGAGCAGAAGCATTGTTGAAGGAAAAAGAAAAGGTCGGATCAAAATAAACTTTCGAGGCAGCACTCCCAAAAGTGGTTTGCTGCCATTTTTAATTTGGGATAAATGGCTAAAGTGAGATATTATCGTTAGAGAACAGAAATATCAGCAGGAACTGGGATCATCCGTTAAGAGTCAAATATTTTGACGCATTAATCCTAGTTATGTAATGTAAAATAGAAGAAGGTTTTGGGGAAGGAGTTCGTTTTATGAATCCAATTGAAATAGAAAGTGTACAACAGCAACTAGAAAGTTTTATAGATAAGGATGTTTATGTCCATTTAGAAACTACGAATGGTGCCTATGCGAGTCACTTTGACGACAAGGCCTATAATGTCGGGGCATACATACGAAATGCGAAGGTCAGGTTTTCTCAGGCTAAGATTGTTGGGAATGGCAAAAGCTATCGTGCTGGTTTAAAGATGGAATTTGGCTGGATTTATGCTGAAGGATTATCTGATTGGACGATACACGGAGACAATCAGCTTCTGCTCGCAGGTCATGATCGTGAAGGTCGATTAATGGTGTCTCTTGAAATTAGTGAAGTACCATTTCGCTATTAAATTTGGCAAAGGCTAGGTGAGTGTATATGGAAAAACATGTTGTAGTAATATATCCGCATCCAGATGATGAATCGTTTGGTGCAGCGGGAACGATTTCGGAATTTCGCGAAAAGGGAGTACCTGTAACATACCTATGCGGTACATTAGGTGAAATGGGACGGAATATGGGATCACCCACATTTGCTAATAGGGAAACACTTCCCGAAATTCGCAAGGAAGAATTAATCAAGGCCTCAGAAGCACTAGATATTGAATTGCAAATGCTAGGTTACCGGGATAAAACTCTTGAATTTGAAGACCTGACCAAGGTTGCCAATCATTTAAAAGGTATCTTAGAAGATATTAAACCTAGTTTGGTAATAACACATTACCCGGATCATGCGGTTCATCCAGACCATAATGCATTGGGCGCTGCTGCAGTTGAGGCAGTACGAATGATGGACGAATCTAATCGCCCGATTGTGTGGGCTCAAGCCATTACAAATAATTATTATGAAGATCTGGGAAAACCGGATGTAATAAATGATATAAGACCATATTTCAACAAAAAAATGGAAGCGATTTTAGCTCATAAATCCCAAGCTGATGGAATGTTAGGCAAGTTCAAAGAAAACTCAGAAATTGCAGCAGATATGGAAGAAGCCGCAAAAGAAAGATTAGGAACGGAACAATTTTATATCTGGAAATATTGAAAATGTATTAGAATCCTTTACTTTAATGGTAAGGGATTTTTCTGTAAACAGATGAATCTTTAGTACATTCATAACCGTATAAAAATGTATGGAAGAGCATCTTAAATATGTATTTTCAGTAAATGCGATGCAGATGTTTCATAATTCAGTCTAGTTTACAATCAGTCCGGGTTCACTAAGGAACAGATTACGTCACAATTTATGTTTTATTATGCTAAAAGATTTTTAATACCTGATTACGGGAAAATAGATAACAAGGAGGGGCACTATCATGACAAAACGTTTAACACGTTCCATTACTGACCGCAAAATAGCAGGTATACTTGGCGGGATCGGTGAGTATTTTAACATCGATTCGACACTTATACGATTAATATTTGTGATTCTCTTAATTCCAAGCTTATTTACGTTAACATTAATCTATTTTGTTGCGTATTTTATTATCCCAAAAGATAGGGAGGACTGGTAATGTTACTGCGCTGGTTCTTATCGATATTTCTCAATGCGGTAGCGTTAATCGCTGTTGCCCAATTATTTAGCTCATTCCATCTCGATGGGTTTGGCACCGCACTTCTCGCTAGTTTGATACTTTCGATCCTAAATATTTTTATTAAACCAATATTAATTGTTCTTACATTGCCGATAACCTTTGTTACACTAGGTTTATTTCTTTTTGTAATCAATGCTGTTACTTTAATGATCACGCAAGGGGTGATGGATTCATCATTTGTTATAGACAGTTTTGGAACAGCGGTGATTGCAGCAATTGTCATTTCAATCCTAAATCTATTGTTAAATCGATTGATAAAAGATACATTTAGACCTCAATAATATAAAATCGCGGGTGAAACATCCTGCGATTTTGTTTTTAAACTTAATCCTTCACTTCAAAACAACAAAATATGCTACAATAAAAAACAGTAATTGTGTGTATGTGGAGGGAGTCTAAATGGACAAGGTACGTACAAAGGATTTATTGGAAAATTTTAATTTAACACTTGTTGCAGGCAGCGATGGTGTGCATAGAGAAATTATTACGAGTGACATCTCCCGCCCAGGTATAGAGATGACTGGATATTTTAAATATTATCCGAAAGAACGCTTACAGTTAATTGGCAAGACAGAAATGGCATATTTTTTAGATTTAACCCATGAACAGCAAAGGGATCGTGTGGAACGATTATGTACGGATATCACCCCTGGTATCGTTGTTTCAAGAGGGATGGAAGTGCCGGAAATTATGATTGAGGCAGCAAATGAATCCGGTGTGCCTATTTTGCATTCCCCGCGTAAAACGACAAGGGTGATTAGCAGATTAACAAATTATTTAGAGGCGAAATTTGCACCATTTACTGCGATTCATGGTGTTTTAGTCGATATATATGGCATAGGTGTGCTTATTACGGGGCAAAGTGGTGTTGGTAAAAGCGAAACCGCATTGGAACTTGTTAAACGTGGCCATCGCCTAGTTGCGGATGACAGTGTAGAAATTCGCCAGGAGGATTACGATACCCTTATTGGAAACTCACCACCGCTAATCGAACATCTGCTGGAAATTCGCGGCTTAGGAATTATCAATGTGATGACACTATTTGGCGCTGGAGCTGTTCGGAGCCATAAAAAAATTTCTTTTATCATTGATTTAGAATTGTGGGATCAGAAAAAGCAATATGATCGTCTTGGACTAGATGAAGATCATATGAAAATAATGGATGTTCAGCTGCCAAAAGCTACAATTCCAGTACGTCCAGGCAGAAACTTGGCAGTAATTATTGAAGTGGCCGCAATGAATTTCCGGTTGAAGCGAATGGGTGTCAATGCGGCAGAGGAATTCTCTGAAAGACTAACAACGATGATTGAACAAGAAAAAGATGACGTGGAACAGGAGTGATTTTAATTGAGTTGTAGTGCACCTTCAATGGATCGAGTATTTCTGCAGCTGGGACCATTGCCAATCTATTGGTATGGAGTCATTATCGCTGCAGGAGCCTTTATAGGACTTTATTTAGCAACAAAAGAGGCAGATCGCTTAGGGCTTAAAAAAGATTTAATGGTTGATTTAGTCGTTTTTGCAATTCCAATCGCTATTATTTCCGCAAGAATCTATTATGTACTATTTGAGTGGGAGCAATATGACGGTGGTACATGGTGGGATGTTTTTGCGGTTTGGAATGGCGGTATTGCGATTCATGGGGCATTAATTGGTTCTGTACTTACTGCAATCGTCTATGCTCGAGTGAAGAAGGTTTCATTCTGGCAATTAGCTGATATTGCAGCGCCAAGTATTATTCTTGGGCAGGCGATTGGCCGCTGGGGTAATTTTATGAACCAGGAAGCACACGGTGGTCCAATTTCGGAAGCTACATATAACAGTTTTCATCAATACTTACCTGACTTTATTATGAATCAAATGTGTATCGATGGCATTATGTATCATCCGACCTTTTTATATGAATCATTTTGGAACATTTTAGTATTTGTTTTTCTGCTTATATTAAGAAAATATAATCCTGCCCGCGGGGTAGTGTTCTTAAGCTATGTAATATCCTATTCAATAGGACGTTTCTTTATTGAAGGCATGCGTACAGATAGCCTGTATGTTGTTGGACAGTTACGTACGGCTCAATTATTATCCGTTATACTCATCGTTTTATCTGTAGTACTTATAGTATATCGCCGTAAATCTGGCTTAGCAGATAAATACTACGATGGCAAAAAAATTCATTCCTCTAAGAAAAAATAGATATAGGTTAGGCAAAGGAGGCATCACGAATTGACTGGAATTTTTTATCGCGGTTTACGTCAAGGAATCCAAACAACTTGGACATTAGGTAAAGTAATTTTTCCAATCACACTTATCGTAACAATTTTACAATATACACCCATATTGCCTTGGATTATTGAAAAATTAACACCTGTCATGGGTTTGTTAGGCCTGTCAGGCGAAGCGGCGGTTCCGTTAGTACTTGGAAACGCGCTTAATTTGTACGCTGGGATTGCTGCAATTGTGTCGTTTGATTTCTCTGTAAAAGAAGTATTTATTATGGCAGTAATGCTGTCTTTTTCACACAACTTGTTTATCGAATCAACAGTCGCCGGAAAAGTTGGTGTAAGCGGATGGTTAATTTCCGGTATTAGAATTGCGCTTGCCCTTGTAGCCGCAGTTGTGATTAATTTGATATGGAGTGGCGGTTCAGAACCTGCGCAATATGGTTTTATATCTTCAACAGAAGTAACACTTAGTGCATGGGACGAAATATTGCTTCATGGAATCCAAACTGCTATCGTCGCGGTTGCGCAATTAGCGTTAATTGTTATTCCATTGATGATTATCATGCAATTTTTACGTGAGAAAGGTTTTTTATCGAAATTATCAAATAGCCTAGCTCCTTTTACCAAAATACTGGGAATGGAAAAGAATACATCCATGACATTAGTTGCCGGTTTAACGATCGGATTAGCATATGGTGCGGGACTAATGATTCAAGCGGTTAAAGAGGATGGGGTTTCAAAAAGGGATATGTATTTAGCATTGATCTTTCTTGTTTCCTGTCATGCAGTTGTTGAGGATACTGTAATTTTCATACCTCTTGGGATTCCGGTATGGCCATTGCTTGTAATTCGATTGATTACGGCAATACTAGTAACAATGGTTGTCGCTGTGATATGGAAACGAATTGAAAACACAAAAAGGAAGGACGCAGCACATGAGCATTCATACCATACTCTTTGATCTTGATGGAACATTGATAGATACAAATGAATTAATCATTGCTTCATTTGAACATACGTTTAATTTTTACGGTAAGAGCTTTTCCCGTGAACAGGCAATAGAGTTTATCGGTCCACCGTTAAAGGACTCGTTTGCAATAGTTGATCCAACTCAAACTGACGCTATGATAAAAACGTATCGTGAACATAATCTCAAACATCATGACGATTATGTCACAGCATTTCCGCATGTTCCAGATACAATAAAACAATTGAAAGAAGCGAACTATAAACTGGGAATAGTTACAACAAAAATGCGCGGGACCGTTGATATGGGATTAGCTTTAACTGGACTTGATCGCTATTTTGATACTGTTATTACGCTGGATGACGTTACACATGCTAAACCACATCCAGAACCAATTATGATGGCGATGAAGGAATTAGGTGCAGCTGCAAATTCAACAGTAATGGTTGGCGATAACTCGCATGACATTGAAGCGGGTCAAAATGCAGGTGTAAAAACCGCTGCTTGTGCATGGTCTTTAAAAGGAAGAGAAAAACTACAGGAGTACAAACCAACCTACATGTTAGAAGATATACGTGATTTATTGAAAATAGTAGGAGTGTAGGAGATGCGGAATACAAAACGGTATCGGGTCAATAAGGCCAATTCCTTATGGCAAATTTATAAAACTGTTTCATTTTGGAAGGTAATGAAAAATTTCATTGTGATTCAAATTGCTCGCTATACCCCTTTTTTAGTCATAAAGAACCGGCTGTATCGTACCTTTTTACGGATGGAAATTGGTCATCAGACGGCATTTGCCTTAATGGTAATGCCTGATGTAATGTTTCCAGAGAAGATTCGTGTTGGTAAAAATTGTATTATTGGTTATAATACTACAATTCTGGCGCATGAATATATGATTAAGGAGTATCGTATAGGTGATGTCGTAATCGGAGATGAAGTTATGATAGGTGCCAATTCAACCATTTTACCAGGTGTAACGATTGGTGATCATGCCATTGTTTCTGCAGGGACTCTCGTACATAAAGATGTTCCCGCCGGTTCATTCGTAGGCGGGAATCCAATGAAATTAATCTATTCGAAAGATGAAATGGAGAAACGGGAAGCTGCTGACAGGTTTTTATAGCATGTACTTTATTTTATGGACAGCCGCCATGGGTTACAACTTACAAGGGAGAGAATCAAATTGGATATGCCTACAGGGATACTGCCTGCTATTCGAAAAATGAAAGATTTTGATAAGGCGCTGGAAACGACTCATGATTCAATCGTTTTCCTGGAAACACGACTTGCCCAATTAAAAAGTCTGGTTGATTATACAAAACGTGCAAATAAGCTGGCGCTTGTTCATTTTGACTTAATACATGGACTGAAGGCTGACGAATATGGGATGGAATTTTTAATTCGTGAAGTGAAACCAGATGGTATTCTGTCAACTAGAGGAAATGTAATCAGCTTGGCAAAAAAAAATAAATTATTGGCGATACAGCGTATATTTTTATTAGATAGCCTGGCACTTGAACATAATTTAAAATCGATTGCGCGATACCAGCCGGACTGTACTGAAGTATTGCCCGGACTAATCCCGGAGCTCATTACCCAAATATATAAGAAAACAGCAATTCCAGTTATCGCAGGGGGATTGGTAACGTCTGAAAAAGAAATAGCGTCTGCACTTGAAAGTGGTGCACGGGCCGTATCTACATCAAATTCAGCACTATGGCATTACTAAAAAATTATTTTTGAGAGACTATACAATTGTAGCGACTAAATTAGCTGCCTAATTGTTTAGTCTTTTTTTAGTGATTTTTAGCAGTATATCTCTTCTATCCCACTGTAACGTTATTTTATTCAAAAAAGTGGAATATAAGAAATAACTTTGATTCAAATCCATACATTTACAGAATTAATTTCATGTATATTATAGGAGGGCTCGCTATGTCTGAATTTCTCGGAGAATTACTGGGCACGATGATATTAATTATTTTTGGTGGTGGGGTAGTTGCTGGTGTATCACTGAAAAAAACATTAGCAGAAGGTGCTGGATGGGTATTGGTTACATTCGCATGGGGCTTAGGTGTGGCTATGGCTGTTTATGCTGTTGGCAATATTACTGGTGCACATGTTAATCCTGCTGTAACATTAGGGCTGGCAGCAGTTGGTGACTTTCCTTGGGCGAAGGTTCCAATATACATTATTGCACAAATGATAGGTGGAATTATTGGTGCAGTGGTTGTCTTTTTTCATTACTTGCCTCATTGGAAAGTGACCGATGATCCAGATACAAAGTTAGGTGTATTTTCAACAGGTCCGGCTATTCCAAGTCCAATGTCAAATTTAGTGAGTGAAATTATTGGCACGTTTGTGCTGGTAATGGGTATTCTATTTATTGGATCAAATGAGTTTACAGAAGGATTAAATCCATTAATCGTGGGACTATTAATCGTGGCAATTGGTATGTCATTAGGTGGAACAACTGGGTATGCGATTAATCCTGCACGAGATTTGGGACCGCGAATAGCACATTGGATATTGCCTATTCCCGGAAAAGGTTCATCAAATTGGGGATATTCATGGGTTCCGGTAATAGGACCTGCAAGCGGCGGTGTTTATGGCGGTCTGTTTTATCAGGCGATGTTTGAAGGAAATAAAACTATTTATTTTTGGCTGGCAAGTGTAATGATTGCTGTAATTTTTCTTGTTTCATTGGGGATTGAACTTAGCAAGGCGAAGAATAAAATTGAATGACCCTTGCATTGGGTGCTGTATATTTTGCTGGTTTATATTGGGGGAATAAGCACGTTGTTATCAAATGGATCATATTTCTCATGAAGGGCTTCATGAGAAAGCGATAAAATTGTATCCAGGGGGGAAAAGGAAGTTAAAGCCTCTGCAAGCAAATAATACATTTTCCTTTTCGAATTCGCTTTTATATGGTAAGGTATAGATAAGTTAATATTTTGGACGGAGAAATGGAGAAACCACAAACTGCTAATGTTAAGTCATTAGTGCGTTTTGTGGTCTTTTTATGTTTAAAATCCGTTATTAATATAAAATTTCCTTTTAAATTATACATGAGTTCCTTTATGTAAGGGTACTTATAACTAGAGGAGAATTTTTGCAGGGGAGTGAAGGTTGATGACAAATTTTTCAAGCTTAAAACGTGAAGATATTTTCAATAATTTAACGGAGAAGACATTAGATGTATTGGTGATTGGTGGAGGAATAACAGGTTCTGGTATTGCCTTGGATGCAGTTACGCGCGGGCTTCATACAGGTGTAATCGAAATGCAGGATTTTGCTGCAGGTACATCAAGCCGTTCAACCAAACTTGTTCACGGTGGGCTTCGGTATTTGAAGCAATTTGAAGTGAAGATGGTTGCTGAAGTTGGTAAAGAACGTGCGATTGTGTATGAAAATGGTCCGCACGTAACGACGCCTGAATGGATGATGCTTCCTTTTCATAAAGGTGGAACATTTGGACCATTCACAACAAATATTGGATTACGGATGTATGATTTTTTAGCGGGAGTAAAGAAAAGCGAACGTCGTAAAATGTTAAGTCCGAATGAAGCATTGCAGCGAGAACCGCTAATTAAGAAAGATAATCTTAAAGGTGCGGGATATTACGTAGAATACAAAACAGATGATGCACGTTTAACAATTGAAGTTATGAAAAAGGCGGTGCAAAAAGGAGCACATGCAATTAATTATACTAAAGCGGTTGAATTCATTTATAACAAATCCGGTAAAATTACAGGTGTTTTAGCTGAAGATCAAATTAGTGGGGAAAAACATAGAATATATGCAAAAAAAGTTGTTAATGCATGTGGTCCATGGGTTGATGATTTAAGGGAAATTGATGGTTCAAAAAAGGGTAAGTCGTTACACTTAACAAAAGGCGTACATTTAGTATTTTCAAAAGATCGTTTTCCGTTACAGCAGGCGATTTATTTTGATGCTCCGGATGGCAGAATGATCTTTGCCATACCACGTAATAATAAAACTTACGTTGGTACTACTGATACGAGTTATGAGGGAAATATTGCCCACCCAACCATGACGGAAAATGATCGTGATTATTTATTGGATTCTATCAATTATATGTTCCCATCGATGGATATGAAAGCAGAAGACGTAGAGTCCAGCTGGGCAGGCTTACGACCTTTAATTCAAGAAGAAGGAAAATCACCTGATGAAATTTCCCGTAAAGATGAAATATTCATTTCTGATTCAGGTCTTATTTCTATGGCGGGCGGTAAATTAACAGGTTACCGAAAAATGGCGGAACAGGCGGTCAATACAGTTGTTAAACAGCTGAAAGAGGAACAAGGAATCCTATACTCTAAATCGGAAACGGAACATTTGCCGATTTCTGGTGGTGAAGTTGGCGGTTCCAAGGGATTTACACGATTTAAACAACGAAAAATTGAGGAAGGCATTGTACTTGGAATCAATGAAAACACTGTGGAATTGCTAGTTCAAAGATATGGAGCGAACGTTGATACAATTTTTGAAATCTTTCAGGATAAAAGTGCCGAAGCTAATGAAGAAGGGCTTGATCCAATCGTATTTGCTGAGCTCATTTATGCAATAGAATATGAGCTAGCATACAAACCTGTTGATTTCTTCATTCGCAGAACGGGCGGGTTATTTTTTGAAATTGAGTGGGTTAGAAAGCATAAAGATAATGTAATAAATTATATGGCTAAAATATTTCAATGGAACGATGAACAAAAAAAGGATTACATTAAACAATTGGATGTACTCTTGCATGAAGCAGTAACACCAGCAAAATAATAGAGATAAAAACGCCCTCGAGTGGTAGTGACTTCAAAATTTGGATTAAATTATCTGTTTTTGGATTGCACTACTAGTATGTGTGGCGTTTTTATCATTACACAGCGAAACGTCATCTATAGATCGTCAAAAAATTACCTGGAGCTAATATCCTATCTATAATTCCCTACATGAATGTGGTATACTTTGTTCGGATACGTTATGAGAAGTAGGGGGATAAGCATGCAACGTATGGAGAATAATACAGAAAACAGCAAACAAAATAATGTTTTCCCTTTTATTCCTGAAGGTGATTTTTATTTTACAAAAGGTGTTGAAGCCTTTCAGAAGAGAAAGTTTGATATTTCGTTAAAATGGCTGCGCAAAGCAATAGAAGCTACGCCTAAAGATCCGTTATATCAATGTCAAATGTCAATTGTATATACGGAAATTGGAGCATTTCATGCCGCAAATCAATTACTGAATCAAGTACTTCAAACAACTGGTGATAAATATACAGATTGTTATTATTTGTTGGCTAATAATTATGCACATTTGGGGTTACTGAATGATGCCAAAAAATATGCAAAATCATATCTTGATAAAGAGCCTAAAGGTGATTTTAGTGAAGAGGCTGAGAGTTTGCTGTATTTAATTGATATAGATGAAGATGATGAAGAATGGGAACTAGAAGAAGAGGATGAACTCCTTGTTTACCAGGAAACTGTTTTTCATCATATGGAAAATATGGAATGGGAACAGGCATTGCCGTTACTTGAAGAGATGATCACGTTATTTCCAGACCACAAGTTAACGAAACATGATTATACACATGCATTATTTTTCAGCGGACAACAAAGTGACGCGATTCAAATGGAATTGGATATTCTTGAAATGGAACCGAACTCATTATATAGCCACACTAATTTGGCGCTTTTTTATTATGAATCAAATAATGAGGAATATAAAAAACACATTGATGGATTATTAAATGTATATCCTATTCACGAACATCAAAAGTTAAGGGTGGCTGTTTCATTAGCCAGAACAAATTTTTATCAAGAAGCATATCAACGCTTTCGTTCGCTTGCAAAGGGCATTGTAAAAGGTCATCCTTCCTATTATCGATGGTATAGCAGTACTGCATATCATGTAGGTAAGCAGGAATTTGCAAATAAATTATGGGAAGAGGGCTGTAAACGGCATCCCAAGCTTTCAAATGAACAGAAACCATGGCAAGTTTAATTTGAGCAGAATAATAGACGAACCAGACTTGATCTTATACGATAAGTATGGTTTATGATTATAGAGAAAAAGGGGCTGAATTATATGTCCGAAGAGCAAATGTATGATGTAATTATTGTCGGGGCTGGACCTGCGGGAATGACAGCAGCTGTCTATGCTTCACGTGCGAATTTAGAGACATTAATGATTGAACGAGGAATTCCAGGGGGCCAAATGGCAAATACAGAGGATGTTGAAAATTATCCCGGATATGATCATATTTTAGGACCGGATTTATCCAATAAGATGTTTGAGCATGCCAAAAAATTCGGTGCAGAATATGCGTATGGTGATATTAAAGACGTAATTGACCATGGTGAATATAAAACTGTTATTGCTGGAAAAAAAGAATACAAAACGCGAACACTCATTATTACTACAGGGGCACAATATAAAAAGTTAGGTATCCAAGGCGAAGAAGAATTAAGTGGCCGCGGAGTGTCGTATTGTGCTGTATGTGATGGTGCATTCTTTAAAGAAAAAGAATTAGTTGTAATTGGTGGCGGAGATTCTGCCGTTGAAGAAGGCGTTTATTTGACTCGTTTCGCTAAAAAGGTAACGATTATCCATCGACGTGATGAATTACGTGCCCAAAAAATCTTGCAGCAGCGTGCATTTGACAATGAAAAAATTGAGTTTATTTGGGACACAGTAGTTGAAACAATTAATGGAACAGACGGGAAAGTAAGTAGTGTTACATTAAATAACCGAACTACTGGTGAGAAAAGCGAATTCTCTGCAGATGGAGTTTTTATCTACATTGGAATGGTTCCGTTAAGTGAGCCGTTTAAATCACTGGGAATAACGAACAAAGATGGCTATATTTCAACGAATGAAAATATGGAGACGACTGTTCCTGGTGTTTTTGCTGCCGGGGATATTCGTGAAAAGGAACTTCGACAAATTGTGACGGCAACCGGCGATGGAAGTATTGCGGCTCAATCAGCACAGGGGTATATTGAAAATTTATTAGAGGAATTAAAAGCAGCTAATTAAAATAAATTATTTTTTAAGAAAGTAATTGCTTTTTAACGCTGTTGTAACACGCGCGAAATATTTTTGGGGTACAATATAGATAACTAATTGACCCCCTTTTAATAGATAAATTAGTTTATTGCACAGGTGCTTTGCATCTGTGCCTTTTTTTGTGCTTTTTTACAAACGTTCGTCCCATTTTGTCGAACATCCTTTGCTGATCAGTAATGATTAAAGGTCTTTGACATAGTCGCTATTTCCGTAGACTGCGACATAAGTATTACATTTTATGATGTTCTTCGATTCCGCAGCCCGTATACACTACGCTTTCCGTGGGCGGCTGATGAGCCTCCTCGTGCTGACGCACTCCGGGGTCTCACCGATGCCTCATCTCCCACAGGAGTCTCCGTGTATACGGGCTGCTAGTAAGTGTATTTATAACGTAATCATGATTTCTTAAAGATATTATAGATACTTTATATTTAATAATTACAATCTATGCAAGTACCGATATATATTAATTCCACTGCACTAGTCCGGCATCGCTGCGGGCGGTGACTCCTGCTCAGAAAAGCACAAGTCCGAAGACACCAAAGAGTGGGTTTCTCGAGGAGACTGAGGCCGTGCCCTAAGGTGCGCATCCGCCCGGAGCGATCCCGGACGGCGACCCGAGAATATTACGTCGCAGTTTACGTCTACTTTTTAGTAAGATTCGGTATTTGTATAAGCAGCTGCGGACTTCCATTATAATCATATTCTTGTAGCTTTGATTTTTTTCATTGTATAATAGAAGTAATGTTTATATTTTTCCTCTTAAAAAGAAAGAGGTGGTCATGCATGCAACGTGTTACAAATTGCATAGTTATAGATAATGACAAGATATTATTGTTAAAAAAACCGAGACGAGGCTGGTATGCTATACCTGGCGGGAAAATGGAGCAAGGGGAAACCATAAAAGAATCTGTAACAAGGGAATACCGTGAGGAAACCGCATTGAATATCATAAATCCCAAACTAGCCGGCGTATTTACGTTTAACATATTAGAAAATGAAACAATTAATCAGGAATGGATGATGTTTACATTTGTTTCACGAGCTTACGACGGTATATTAACAGAGTATTGCGTTGAAGGTGAGCTGGAATGGATTCCGCTCAGCCTGATCAATGATTTGCCAATGGCTGAAGGGGATCGGAAAATTTTTAAACATGTATTGTCCAATGATGGAGATATACTATACGGTACCTTTACGTATACTGTGGATTATGAGCTTCTTGACGAACGACTTGATCCAGTCATACCTTAAGGGGGAGACAATGATGGAAAAAACGGAACAGGAAACGAAATTAGTTATAATTACAGGCATGTCAGGTGCAGGAAAAACAGTGGCAGTTCAAAGCTTTGAAGATTTAGGATACTACTGTGTTGATAATCTTCCCCCAGCTTTATTGCCTAAATTTCTTGAGCTAATGAGAGATGCTACGAACAATATTCGAAAAGTAGCGTTAGTAATGGATTTGCGGGGACGTGAGTTTTTTGACTCCTTATTTGAAGCATTAGATGTATTAGATGAATCTGAGTGGCTTGAGGAACATATAATCTTCCTTGATGCAAAAGATGAGGCATTGGTTACAAGGTACAAGGAAACTAGACGATCTCATCCACTGGCGGTTGGCGGTTTACCACTTAACGGTATTAAACAGGAGCGAAACATTCTTGACGAATTAAGGGGAAGAGCACAGCGCATTATTGATACTACAAATTTGAAGCCAAGGGAACTGCGCGAAAAAATAATTAAAACATATTCAGAGGATAAGCAGGAAATCTTTTCTGTACACATGGTTTCATTTGGCTTTAAATATGGTGTACCGATTGACGCGGATTTAGTTTTTGATGTGAGGTTCCTGCCAAATCCCCATTATGTATCACAATTACAACCCTTAACAGGACTTAACCCAGAGGTATCCTCCTATGTATTTAAATGGTCGGATACGCAAAGGTTTAATGAAAAGGTACTCGATTTGCTTCAATTTATGTTACCGCAATATAAAAAAGAAGGTAAATCACAGCTTGTAGTTGCAATTGGCTGTACAGGCGGCCAGCATCGTTCTGTAGCGATTGCCGAGTATTTTGCGAAGAAGCTATCCGGTAATTATATTACGCATATAAGTCATCGGGATATTGATAAGCGGAAAGGTCACCACATATGAGTAAGGTGAAATTGCCTAGGGTTGTTGTAATAGGTGGCGGGACTGGGATGCCAGTCCTTTTGCGTGGACTGAAAAATTTACCAATTCATTTAACTGCGTTGGTTACTGTTGCCGATGATGGCGGAAGTACTGGAAGATTGCGTACAGAAATGGATATTCCTGCTCCCGGCGATATCCGGAATGTTATTGCCGCATTATCGGACGCAGAACCAATGCTGCTTGAATTATTCCAGCATCGTTTTGCAAATGGGAACGGGCTGTCGGGGCACTCGATGGGAAACTTGCTGCTGGCTGCTTTAACTTCCATTACCGGCGACTTTTATACAGGTATAAAAGAAATTTCCCGTGTCTTAAATGTGAAGGGAAAGATCTACCCAATTTCAAATGAAAGCATGTCATTGCATGCAAAAATGGATGATGGTTCTATCGTATCTGGAGAATCTGCTATTCCGCTTAAGAATCAAAGAATTGAGCGTGTATTTTTAACTCCCGAGACGATTCAGCCATTGCCAAATGCTGTAAAAGCGGTTGAAAATGCTGATTTAATCGTTATTTCACCTGGCAGTTTATATACAAGCATATTACCTAATTTGATCATTCCTAAAATTGATGTTGCTTTAAATAAATCAAAAGGAAAGGTTGTTTATGTTTGTAATGTCATGACACAGGCTGGTGAAACAACTGGATTCGCCGCTTCTGATCACGTTCAGGCTATTCGTGATCATATTGGCGGTAATTGTGTGGATTCAATTGTTGTTCATAATGAACCTATTCGTGCAAGTGTCCGTGATGTTTATGCAGAGGAAAATGCTGAACCAGTCATTTATGATACGGAGAAGTTACTTGAAATGAACTTGCAAATAATCGAAGGGGACATTATTGACCATTCACAGTCAACCCTTCGTCATGATACGCACAAAATCGCAAAACTGCTTTTTTCATTAATTGATTAGCTAAGTCTGCCTTTTCTTTATATAAGACAAAATTATAGTTGAAAAACACACGAATTTCAGTTTAGTGCATAACTAGGTAAATGCAGTAGGGAGGTGATGGGGTGTCATTTGCATCTGAAATTAAAAAAGAATTAACTTCTGTACAGCTTGATGATTGCTGTATTCGCGCAGAGCTTGCAGCATTAATTCGTATGAACGGTGCTATTTCTGTATCGAAGCAAGAGTATTTACTTGATGTTCAAACAGAAAATGCTGCAATAGCCCGCCGTATATATACCTTAATCAAAACTCTTTATTCGTTTCCAGTAGAATTACTGGTGCGTAAAAAAATGAAGCTAAAGAAAAACAATGTATATATTGTTCGCATGAAAGAGGATGTAAGGATATTACTATCGAACCTCGATATTTTACAGGAACCTTATACGTTTGACCGTACCATTTCGGAACAATATCTGAAAAAGTCATGCTGCAAGAAATCCTATTTGCGTGGGGCATTTTTAGCCGGGGGTTCGGTTAACAATCCAGAAACTTCTTCCTATCATTTGGAGATATCTAATTTTTATCAAGAGCATAATGATTCGTTATGTGATTTACTTAATAGTTTTAACCTAAGAGCAAGAAAATTAGAAAGGAAGAATGGGTATATTACGTATATAAAGGAAGCGGAAAAAATTACAGAATTTCTAAATATTATCGGTGCACATAATGCGCTCTTTAAATTTGAAGATGTTCGTATTGTCCGCGATATGCGAAATTCAGTAAATCGGCTTGTAAATTGTGAAACCGCCAATTTGAACAAAACAATCGGGGCTGCATTTAGACAAATTGAAAATATTAACTTAATTGATAAAACAGTCGGACTGGATGTATTACCTGAGAAACTTCGTGAAATAGCAGTACTAAGGGTGCAGCATCAGGATGTTTCCTTAAAGGAATTGGGTGAACTGGTTTCAAGTGGGAAAATTTCTAAATCGGGTGTTAATCATAGATTAAAAAAAATAGATGAATACGCAGATAAACTTCGTAATGGTGAAAAGGTTTTGGAAAAATAACCGATTTATATACATTTTATATTCTTTCATGGTATACTATGGATAATTTACCCAATGCTCTTCATGCAGTAATGATGAAGAGCGTTTTTCTAGATAATAATGATAGCGGTTTCAAAAAAGGGAGAGGATGATGAAGTTGGTGGAAAGTTCTGTAAAAGTGGAAATTGATAGTGGTTTGCAAGCAAGACCGGCGGCAAGATTTGTTCAGGAAGCGAATCGATATGCTTCACATCTGTTTTTAGAAAAAGACGGCAGACGTGTGAATGCAAAAAGCATTATGGGATTAATGAGTTTGGCTATTACGACTGGAGAAACTATTACATTGATTGCTGATGGAGCCGATGAGGAAGAAGCACTTAATCAATTAACCACCTTTGTAACCGCTGCAAAGGTTTGAGAAAAGACCCCTTGATCATAAGCATGATCAAGGGGTTTATTGCAGTTACTTCTTATCGGATTTACGTTCTAATACTTTATCAACTAAACCATATTCAACTGCTCTAGTAGAGGTCATAAAATTATCACGCTCTGTATCGCGCTGGATAACCTCGAGTGGCTGGCCGCTTCGTTCAGCAAGAATTTCATTTATTTTTTCACGCATTTCCAAGATACGTCTCGTATGAATTTCAATATCTGTTGCTTGCCCCTGTGTTCCGCCAAGTGGCTGGTGAATCATTACTTCACTATTTGGAAGTACATAGCGTTTTCCGATCTCACCCGCAGTCAACAGGAATGCCCCCATTGATGCTGCCATTCCGGTACAAATAGTTGATACATCCGGCTTAATTAGCTGCATAGTATCATAAATAGCCATTCCAGCCGTAATAGATCCACCTGGTGAGTTAATGTATATGGAAATATCTTTATCAGGATCTTCCGCTTCCAGGAAAAGAAGTTGGGCAACAATAGAGTTGGCAACGTTATCGTCAATTGCACTTCCTAACATGATGATGCGATCTTTAAGTAAACGTGAGTAAATATCATATGCACGTTCTCCACGGTTTGTTTGTTCAATGACTGTTGGTATTAAATTCATGTGTAAATCCTCCCTTAATTCATATAATCCATTTGTTTGGATATTTTTATCATAACTAATAGGTCAAAAAAGGTCAAACAAAAACGTTCGACATTTTTCAAAAGGCAAAAAGCAGTTTCGAAATCATAAATAGATATAATGAAATCGCCCATCCCGTTAATTTCCACTAACCCGGCTTATGACTTCCAGTACCCTAAAATACACTTTCCATCATTCCCATTATCATGTAAAATAAACCTTATGCCTCTTGTGGGATTAAAACATTCACTTCTTTTTAAACGAATTTGTACATGTTCTTTGGACGTCCCTTTTTGCCATAATGTGAAATTACTTCAACTTCCCCTTTCCCTTCCAGATAATTTAAGTACCGATGAACAGTTTGATATGCTATAGGCAAATTTTGCTGAATTTCATTTATTGTGGATGGACTTTTTTGTGTTACAAGATAATTTTTAATTGACATTAATGTTGCCTGATTTATACCTTTATCAACATATACACTGTTTCTATCCTCCGTAAGCTTGCTGATTTTTAAATTAATACGAATTCTGGAAAGCAGGTCTGGTGCCTTAATTGGCTTTAAGGCAAAGTCAGTTGCACCTGCATTAAGAAAACGATTCGCAATTTCCTGCCGTTCATCAACTGTCAGAATAATTATTGGTATACGTTGATTATATAGCCGGATTTCTTTCGTAGTTTTTAATCCGTCCCAATTTGGCATATGGTAATCAAGAAGTACTAGATCCGGAGCCATTTTTTTGCACAGGTCTGCTGCTTGTCTGCCTGTGGATGCTTCAATAACGTTATAGTTAGCAAATTTGCAAATCTCATTTAATGTATAGCGAATGTCTTCATTATCATCAACTATTAAAATGGTCGTACTCAACTTTGTTTTCACCTTCTTTATGGATCGGAAGTAAGATATTCATTTGTGTGTGACTTCCAGCTACACTGTCTACCGATACTCTTCCATTATGATTTTCCACTACACGTTTTACAAAAGAAAGTCCTATCCCTGATGAATTTTTCGTGCTAAATCCATCTTTCCAGATATCTTCCAGATGTGATTGTTTAATTCCTGGACCGTTATCTTGAATTTGAAACAAAACTCCCTTATCTATTCTTTTGACATGGACATGGATATATCCTGCTTTTCCAGCAAATGATGTGATTGCATTTTCGAGAATGTTGGAAATTGCCCGGGAAAAACGAATTTTATTAATGTAGACAGGCGGCAGTTTTTCATCTACAACGATATCTAAATCTATTTGTTGTTCATCTAAACCTAAGTGGCTTGTAACATAGTCTAGTAAATCCGTAATAGCGATGTATTGCTTAATATTTTCATAAAGTATTTCGGAAATCATATCGTTCATTTTATCAAGGGAATGGTCCAATCGTTTAAAATACTCAGTTAAAATACTTTCCTTTTGTGGCTTTAATTTCATGTTAATTAATGATACTAATCCTTCCACGGTTACTAACGGAGTTTTTAAATCGTGAACTAAGGTGTTTATTTCCTGGTAAACTTTTGATTCAACCAATGCGATTCGAGTTTCTCTTAATTCTTCCTCCTGATGCTGGTACTTCTTTTCAGTATTGAGCTGTTTATTAACAAGATATATTAAAAAGGTCAGTATGCTTGCGATGGTAAGAAATGATGCAAAAAATATCGTCGCAAGGGTGTTGAATAATCTATTAGCTGTGAAATAACTATCGGCAATTTTTATACTAACCGCAATATCACTTGAACCGAATCCATAATGTGATAGGGCGGGGATAAGCTGTGCCCATTGAATAGAAAGTAAAACTAAAAAAAGAATAATAGATGAAATAATATAATATAGCCTATGTTTAGGTATAAACAGCTGAAGGAAAATGACAATACCAATTGTCAGGATAGCTCCAATAATTGAGAAATTTTCCTTATATAATTGATTGAACACAAGAAAGGCAATCATTGAAATAGCAATAAATAATAGAGAGAATGTAATAGATTCCAAATTTTTGGAGAAAGCATGGGCAATCATCATGCTTCCAAAATAGATTAGAAAGAAGATAATTGTGTATTTAGCAGCATAGCCAAATGAAATGATCATCAGCTGGCCGCTATCCTGCAGAACAATACTTTCATTAATACCATCTATAATAAATGATGACCAATCCTTGATTAATGCGGGAAAGAATTCGCCATATGCCAGAAGTATAATTCCGATAAAGCCTATTAATGAATAATTTTTTTCCTTCATTCTTCCTTCAACCTTCCTTGCAATAAGTATCAACAAAACTATCTGAATACGGAATTAAAAGGTATTTGTATGTCCGCTAATTGATTAACAAGTGTAGATGGTACGTGATGTGTTTTTAATGTATTTAGCAGTTTGGATACATTTTTTGTTTCCTTTAGGCCGATATAATAGTCAGCAAAGGGAACTATCTTTTCAAATAGCTTCCACGTGTTTCCGTCAGCCCGATACTGTCCTGAAAGGCAGGTAAGAATGATCGGTAAGCCCTTCCTATTAGCTTCCATTACCAAATGTTTTGTTCGCACAATTTCTTCCTGAAAGGACCTGGGCGTGTGTGCTAAGCCATTTGCACTATACCCAAGTACAATAACTACACTTTGATAGTCATAAAGATCGGTTGACAATGCTCTTGGGCGATAATCAGCATCAAGATTCAGATTTTCAGCAATGGAGAGAAGTATTGTCCCTTCTGGAGCTTGACCCGCGGAGGTAATGAGAATCTTTTCGACACCAATCGGAGCTGGTAGATTTGGATATGTATTGATATGCTTATTCTCTCGGGAATCCATTGAAATAACTAAAAAGATCAATGTAAGAAAAAGACAGATAAAAACCGGAATATACTTTTTCAAATTTATACACCTCATTTCCAGCCAGGCGAAAATGCAAAAGGTAAAGCATTTGCTTTACCTTTTATCATACATTATTTATTGTTTTAATCTAGGATCTAATGCATCGCGCAGACCATCACCTAATAAGTTGAAGCCTAATACGACAAAGAAAATTGCGAGTCCTGGAAATGCTACGACCCATGGAGCATTTTGGATTGCAGCCTGACCATCACTTAACATCGCTCCCCATTCAGGCGTTGGCGGTTGTGCTCCTAGACCAAGGAAGCTTAAACCAGCGGCATCTAAAATCGCTGTACCAATACTTAGCGTTGTTTGGACAATGATAGGGGCAACACAATTCGGAAGTACATGCTGCATTAAGACTCTTCCATGTTTTGCACCAATCGATTTAGCTGCCTCAATATATTCTGTTTCTTTGATAGATAATACTGCAGACCGAACAATCCTTGCAAACTGTGGAATTCCAACGATACCAACTGCAATCATTGCGTTGGTTAGACCTGGTCCAAGCACTGCAACTAAAGCAATAGCTAGCAAAATACTAGGAAATGCCATCATAATGTCGATTATCCGCATGATAATCTGGTCTATCCAGCGGCCAAAATAACCAGCAACGCCCCCTAATAACACACCAATTATCATGGCTATGCCAACCGCAATTACTCCAATTTGTATGGAAATTCGCGAGCCATGTACAATTCTTGAAAAAATGTCCCTTCCAAGTTCATCTGTACCTAAAAAATGTTCAGACGATGGTGGCTGATAGCGGTTGATAATATCTTGTGCCGTAGGGCTATGTGTAGCGATTAAAGGTGCAAATATAGCAGTTAATATCAAAATTAGAATGATGCATAACCCAATAAAGGATGTTTTGCTCTTTACTATTCGCATTGCTGAATCTATCCATAACCTGCGTGACTTTGTTTGCTCTGATTGATCCACATTTACTGTATTTGGATCTGGTATTGGATTTGGTTGAAGTGACAAATGGTGCACATCCTTTCCTATTAGTCATTTATTTCACCTAGAATGAATTCTTACTCATACCTTATCCTAGGGTCGAAATACTTGTAGAGTATATCTGTAAGTAAGTTAATTAGAACAAAAATGGTTGCGACAATTAATATAGTGCTCTGGACCACTGGATAATCACGTCCGAGAACAGCCAGATATACATATCGTCCAATACCAGGCCAAGAAAAGATTGTCTCTGTTAAAACAGCCCCGCCCAGTAATAGTCCAAATTGTAAACCTATTACTGTTAATACCGGCAATGAGGCATTTTTTAATGCATGCTGGAATATAACTAGATACTTTTTTAAACCTTTTGCGTTTGCAGTACGAATATAATCCTGACGCATAACCTCAAGCATACTGGAACGCGTCATCCTGGCAATTATAGCCATTGGTATTGTCCCAAGCGCAAGTCCAGGCATTAATAGGTGTGAAAATGCATCTTTAAAGGCAACCCAATTACCTGTTAATATACTATCTAATAAATAAAAGTTTGTGATCGTATTCAATTCAACACCAGCGGTTAATCTACCGGATGGCGGCAAAATATTCAGCGTTACGGAAAAGAGCCAAATCATCATTAATCCAAGCCAAAATATTGGCAGTGAAACACCAAACAATGCACCAGTCATACTTAAATTGTCAAACCACGAATATTGTTTGACTGCGGCAACAACACCGGCTAAAACTCCTATTACAACTGCAAGGAGCATTGCAAATATGGTAAGTTCTACTGTTGCAGGCAGTTTATGTAATAATTGAATTGCGATATCTTCCTTTGATTGTATGGACTCACCTAAATCTCCCTGAAGGATATCCCCTAGAAAGCGTCCATACTGCACAATATAAGAATCGTTAAGACCGAGTTCTTCCCGTAATGACTCTAACTGGGCTTCAGTGGCCTTTTCACCAAGCATGCTTCTCGCTGGATCCCCCGGTATGAGATGAATGAGAGAAAAAGTTAGGATGGAAACACCAATTAGAACGGGGATAAGCATAAATAGTCTTCGGATAATGTATTTTAGCATGGTTTGATTCCTCCGTTTATCTGGAGTATACGAGGGTGTCTCATGTGTTTAAGAGACACTCTCTGTATTCTCCATTTAGGGAAATAGTTGTAAATCTATTCCTTAATATCTAATAAGTTAAATGGTTCACTTCCAGTTGGATGCGGAACATAATCTACTACATTTTTACTTGCTGCAATCGGAGGTGTCGTATGTGCGATAGGGAACCATGGTGCATCCTCATGAATGATTTCCTGTGCTTTTAAATATAGTTCTGTTCGTTTTTCCTGATCCATTTCCGTTTGCGCAGCTTTCAATAAATCATGTACTTCATCACTCTTATAAAAAGCAATATTTCCGGCAGATCCCATCTTCGCATTGTCTTTATCTAAAAGAACATATAGGAAGTTATCTGGATCCCCGTTATCACCAGTCCATCCAAGGAATGCCATATCATGTTCGCCATTTTCCGTCGCAGCTAAATGTGTATCCCAGTCGTTTTCAATAATCTCTACATTGATATTTACAGCCTTCAACATTTCTTGAATTGCTTGAGCAGTAACTTTTGGCTGTGGCATATATGGTCTAGGATTTGCAAATGTGTACAGCGTTATATCAAATCCATCTGCATAGCCAGCTTCGGCTAATAATGCTTTCGCCTGTTCCACATCATATCCATAGTCTTCTATGTCATCGTTATATCCCCAAAGTGAAGGTGGAATTGGATTTTTAGCTGCTTTGCCGATACCTTCATAAAGTGTTATAAGCTTTTCCTTATCAATTGCCAGATTAATAGCCTGACGAACTAATTTTTCCGACATCGGACCTTCTTTACTTGTGTTCATTGCCATATAGCTAACGTTCATTGATGGCCGGCGGATAATTTGCAGATTTTCATCACTTTCTGCTGTTTGAATATCTTGCGGGTTAAGTCCTGTCATCAGATCAATTGAACCTGATTGCAGTTCCATAAAGCGAGCACCATTATCTGGAATTGTACGGAAAATTACTTTATCAACGTTAGCGGTCTCACCGAAATAATCTTCATTTTTTGTAACTGTGATACTATCATCTGGAACCCATTCTTCAAATACAAATGGTCCTGTACCAACTGGATTTTTAAAATAGTCCTCTCCGAACTCTTCGACAGCCTCAGGGCTGGCAATTCCGAATGGCGGCATTGCTAGGGTTTGCAGGAATGGAGCATTTGGTTCAGATAAGGTGAATTTAACTTCATAATCACCTGTTGCTTCGACTTTTTCAATAATTCCTCCAAGATCATCCTCAGAAGCACCAAACATATAGCCGTAGTAGATATATTCAGCTGATGTTGCCCAGCGCTCAAAGTTAAAGACAACATCCTCTGCGGTAAAATCTGTTCCATCGTGGAATTTAACATCATCCCGCAGCTTGAATGTCCATGTTAAACCATCCTCACTAGGTGTCCATTCCGTTGCTAGTGCTGGTCTAACCTCTGTATTTTCCTCTTTATAACGAACAAGGGTATCATAGATTTGATTCGTAACATAAATTGATTCACCATCTGTAATCTTTGATGGATCCAATTGAATAGAATCTGCACCACGTCCGAATATCAGTGTTTTTTCCCCAGAAGCTTCTTCCGTTGCTTGTTCATCATCAGTGGAATTTGCACTTGAATCGCTATCTGTCGAATTTGCATCATCACTGCATGCACTTACAAATAATACGATTGCAAAAAGTAAACTAAATAATGCTAATAAATTACGCTTCTTCAAGATAGTTCCCCCTTAAATTTAAATTTAAATATTCAAGTTAAAGTGGTTCGTTCGCATTGACCACCTCCTCAGCAAAATGACAGGATGCCATTTGACCTGTTGCTGATACTTTTTTTAGTTTGGGTTCTTGGGTGCGGCATATTTCCTCTGCAAACGGGCATCTGGTATGAAATTTACAGCCTTGTGGCGGATTTGCAGGTGAAGGAAGGTCACCTTTTAAAATAATTCGCTGTTTATCTCGGTGTGGGTTTGCTTCTGGAACAGCCGATAGAAGTGCTTGTGTGTATGGGTGCTTTGGATTTTGATAGAGCTCATTTGCTTCACCTATTTCCACGAGCTCTCCTAAATACATGACTGCTACACGATCGCTAATATGATGAACAACACTTAAGTCGTGTGCGATAAAAATGTATGTAAGATTAAATTCTTCCTGTAAATCTTCCATTAGATTAATTACCTGTGCTTGAATCGAAACATCAAGTGCTGAGACAGGCTCATCGCAAATCACAAGATCCGGGTCCAATGCTAATGATCGGGCAATGCCAATTCGCTGCCTCTGTCCTCCGCTGAATTCGTGAGGATAGCGATGCTTGTGATAGGAACTTAATCCAACTACATCCAATAATCTTGTTAGCTTTTTGTTTCGTTCTGCTTTTGGTATATTAAATATTTTCATTGGTTCTGTAATAATTTGTTCAATCGTTTTTCTAGGATTCAATGAGGCATAAGGATCCTGAAAAATGAATTGCATATCTTTTCTGAGCTTACGCAATTTCTCACCGCGATGTTTTGTAATATTTTCCCCTTTGAAAATAACTTCGCCTTCAGTTGGTTCCAATAGCTTTAATATAGATCTGCCTGCAGTAGATTTGCCGCATCCGCTCTCTCCAACAAGGCCAAGTGTCTCCCCGGTTTCTACTGAAAACGATATTCCGTCGACTGCTTTAAGCACAGGTTTATCCTTGGAAAATAGTGCTTGCCCTTTTAATGGGAAATGTTTTTTTAAGTCTTTTACTTCTAATAATGTACTCATGGGGTAACCGCCTTCTTAGATTCTGATTCCTCGTATAACAAGCAGCGGACAAGGTGGTTGTCATCTATTGCTTTTAAACCAGGATCGATTGTCAAACAGCTCTCCATTACATGCTTGCATCTTGGTGCAAAACTGCAGCCTTTCGGAAGTGCACGTAAGTCAGGTGGAACACCATCAATGGCCTCTAGTTTTTGTTTATCTGTTGTTATTTTTGGTATTGAATTCATTAGTCCAAGGGTGTACGGGTGCTTACCATCGTCAAAAAGGTTGGCTGTATCCGTAAATTCTACCGGTTTTCCCGCATACATGACCATAACTCGGTCACAAACTTCTGAAACAACTCCAAGATCATGGGTAATCATAATGATTGCCATATCAAGTTCTTTTTGCATTTTCTTAAAAAGCTCTAAAATTTGTGCCTGGATTGTCACGTCAAGTGCTGTTGTTGGTTCATCGGCAATGAGTAAGGAAGGATTGCAGGATAATGCCATTGCAATCATTACCCGCTGCCGCATTCCTCCGCTGAATTCGTGCGGATAGTTTTTCAATCGTTTTTGCGGATCAGGAATTCCTACTAAGTCCAGTAATTCAATAGTGCGTTCTTTTGCTTGTTTTTTTGACATATTTTCGTGTGCTAAAATGGTTTCAACCATCTGCTTTTCAACCGTAAAAACAGGATTTAAGGATGTCATGGGATCCTGAAAAACCATAGAAATTTCTTTTCCGCGGATTTTCCTCATCTGTTTATCCGTTTTCGTAACAAGGTTTTCACCTTTGAAAAGAACTTCACCGTTTACGATTTTTCCTGGAGGAGAGGGAACTAATCCCAGAATAGACATTGCAGTAATACTTTTACCTGATCCTGATTCTCCAACAATCCCGAGTGTTTCACCGGGGTTAATATCAAAATCGACACCATCAACAGCTTTTACCACTCCAGACTTTGTGAAAAAGTGTGTATGTAAGTTGCTGACTTTGAGCAGTGGAGATTCTTTAACCATATGTATCCTCCTTTGTTGTGAAATAGTTGTGAAATAGTTTTGAGTAGTTAGATTCTTTTGAATTAACGTACATTATACATGGGTTTATTCCTTTTCTTGGGTTTTTCTCTTTTTTCTCAAAAATAATAGGAATTGAACCTAAAATTCACTGGATTGTTTAAAAAAGTCTTGTATCTGTGTTATTGAGACGTTATAATAGCCTATGTGTCGATTGAAAAGATTATATCTTGCGCCCGTAGCTCAGTTGGATAGAGCGATGGTTTCCGGTACCATGCCTGTCGGGGGTTCGAATCCCTCCGGGCGCGCTAAATAGAAAAAAGACAAGGAGTATATTATTTGCTCCTTGTCTTTTTAATTTATACACAATAGACGTAAACTGCGACATAACTAATGCTTTTGCCACCGTTCTGGAAATATATATTGTGCTTTTTACTCGATTATATTTACGGGTAAAAGATAAGCAGCAAATAATCATATATTTTCACTAGCAGGCCGTATACACGGAAACAGAAGTGTATACGGGCTGCGGAATCGAAGAGCATCATAAAATGTAATACTTCCGTCGCTTTTACCGAAACGACGAAATAAGCGAAGAAGTCTTATAAAATACTATACCGTTATGCTCAATATTTTTTTCTCTAGTAAATTTTAGGTACAAGGGTCTATTTTCGTTATAATTGATTGAATAATTAATAATTTCAATATATTATATATACATTGAAAGTTAGCTTACATATATTACTAATTTTTCAATGAAGGCTTATAAAAAAGGGAGGAATAATTTATGGGAAGCTTAAACGAGTTAGAAAGTTCTTCAAGGAATAGGGAAGAACCCGATTTTGAAAAAGTGGCGGACGGTGCTCAATTTAAGGAATTGGTACAAGAAAGAAAAAAGTTTATCGTTCCAATGACGGTTTTTTTCTTAGTCTTTTATTTTTCACTGCCAGTTCTTACATCGTACACTACCATTCTAAATACTCCAGCCATTGGAGATATTTCGTGGGCATGGATATTCGCACTTGCACAATTTATTATGACTTGGGTTCTTTGTACGGTATATGTAAAGAAATCAGCTTCATTCGACAAGAAAGCGGATCAGGTAATTGAATCACTATTAAAGGAAGGGGGAAAATAGTACATGAATGCATCAGTAGTTATTATGTTCCTTCTTATTGTTGCACTTACACTAGTCGTTACATATTACGCGGCTAAAAAAACAAAAACAACGGGTGATTTTTATACGGCCGGAGGGGGATTAACCGGCTGGCAAAATGGTCTGGCAATTGCCGGTGATTACTTATCAGCTGCTTCTTTTCTAGGTATAGCTGGTGCTATTGCACTATTTGGTTTTGATGGTTTCTTTTATAGTATTGGTTTTCTCATTGCATATTTAGTTGTATTATTTATCGTAGCTGAACCACTTCGCAATCTAGGAAAATACACATTGGCTGATATGATCAATGCCCGTTTTGATGCGAAGAAAGTACGGGGAGTGGCAGCACTAAATACAATTACAATCGTTATCTTTTATATGATTGCGCAGCTCGTAGGAGCAGGTGCATTAATCCAATTATTATTTGGACTTGATTATTGGGTTGCGGTATTAATCGTTGGTGTTATGATGACGATTTATGTTCTATTTGGCGGAATGACAGCTACTAGCTGGGTACAGATTATAAAGGCAGTACTCTTGATGATTGGAACTATTATTATTTCGTTTCTTGTTTTAGCAAAATTTGATTTTAATATTCTATCTATGTTCAGTGAAATGAAAACGGTTACAAGCCATGGGGCGGAATATTTGCAGCCTGGCCTTAAATATACAGATCCACTCGGAACCATTTCATTAATGATCGCTCTTGTTCTAGGTACTGCTGGATTGCCACATATCTTAATGCGTTTTTTTACCGTTAAAGATGCTAAAACGGCGCGCAGTTCTGTTGTTACGGCTACATGGGTTGTAGGTATATTCTATGTCCTAACTATATTTCTTGGGTTTGGAGCAGCTGCATTTGTCGGATTCGATACGATATTAGAAGCTAATCCAGCTGGAAATATGGCAGCACCATTACTAGCTGAAGCATTGGGCGGGGACTTTTTAATGTCATTTGTCTCTGCGGTGGCATTTGCAACAATATTGGCTGTAGTAGCCGGGCTCGTATTATCGGGAGCATCTGCTTTTGCGCATGATATTTACGGCCAGATCATTAAGAAAGGAAAGATTTCTGATAAAGAACAAATGCTGGCTGCAAAATATGCATCACTCGGTGTAGCGGTTTTCTCTATTTTATTGGCTTTATTTGCACAAAATATGAACGTCGCCTTTTTGGTGTCACTTGCCTTTTGTGTTGCAGCAAGCGCAAATCTTCCCGTAATTATTTATACAATTTACTGGAGAAGGTTTAATACAGCAGGTGCTGTATCGGCAATGCTGACAGGGTTACTTACATCTGTAATTCTTGTGATTATAAGTCCAAATGTTTTCTCACCAGTTGAAGGAGCGGCGATATTTGTTGGTGATCCCATTTTTCCATTTACGAACCCAGCTATCGTTTCAGTTCCGTTAGGGTTTATTGGTGGGTATGTCGGAACTCTGCTATCTAAAGAAGTTAATTTAAAACGTTACGCAAAAGTGAAGGTTAAGGCGAATACTGGATATAGAGAATAATCCAAAAAAGACCGTAAAACTTGATTAATGGAAATGGTTAGTCTATTTTTATATATGTAAACTTGAAAAGCTGTACGCACTGGGTAGCTGAAAAGAGGAATCAACATGAAGAAATTTCTTATATATATATTCGTTATTCTATTAGCGGCTACAGTCGTAAGCTTTTATTTAGGATACTTTAATTTTGGAATTGTAACTGGAGCTTTATTAATCATGTTGGCATTGGGTGCTGCAAACTTGTATTCACAAAAAAATCGGGAATATTTACATGGTAAAAGACATGAAGATTATGTAAGGAGACGGCACAAAAGGTAATCGTCAGACATCAGTTGTTTCTGATGTCTGACGATTTTCTTTCCATGTCTTCTTTTCCATGGATGGCTTCTTTTTTATATTCCTTGAGTATGGCTATAATGTGATTTAGTTCAGATGGTGATAGTTCATCAATACGGTTCAACTGTCGATGAAGAAATTCAACAGTTGGATGCTCCTTTTTTTGATCTCTTATAAAGAATGTTGTAATTGAACTTGTCAGCATTCCGATTATACCAATACCAATAAACATTAAAATAACTGCAACGACGCGTCCACTAATGGTATCTGGGGAAATATCACCATAACCAACCGTTGTTGTCGTAACAATTGCCCACCATAAACCATCTGAAAAAGTATTGATATTTGGCTCCGTAAACGTAACAACGGTTCCGCCTGTAACTATCATCAACACCGCTACAATCAATACACGATCCAGGTAGTTCGTCTTTAAGATCTTAAAAAATTTTGGGAAATAATTGTTGGATATAGCAAATAATCGCAAAATCCGAAATAACCTAGCAATTCGGGCCGTTTGAAAAATAGCATCGAGCGGTATTGCGGCAATAATATCAAATGGATTCTTTTTCACAAATGTCCATTTATTTTTGGCAAGAATAAACCGTATTACTACATCAGCAAAAAATAATGCCCAAACAATTTTATCAAGATAGCGAACTACCACATTCTCTGAAAATATTAAAAACACGGATAAAAATGCTAGAATAACCAAAATTAATTCATATATCAGCGCTATTCTTGTCTTTGTATTCTGCTCCATAAAAACCCTCGTTTCCTTGGTAAACTATATTGTAGCATTATCCTGTATAATAGTGTATTGCATATACTCAATAAAATTTGCTGCCTTTTAGTAAAAGAAGATGTAAATGCTGCTTAATTTATGTCGCTGTCTACGTTTTTTGTGTAATAACAATGATTTATGAATACAGTCACCACAAAAGGCTTAGAATAATTCAATTTTATGGGGGACTTTAAATTGAAACAAAATCTTTCACAGGTGCAATCTTTACAATGGAAAATGAATCAATCCCTGCTGCAGTCGATTCATTTACTTCAATATACGGGTATGGAATTAATCGAATATATTGAAGAGATTTCAAAGGAGAACCCTTTAATAGAAGAAATTAATTTTGATCATGATTTAGCAAGTTATAAATCTGTAAGTGCAAGTTTACCTGCAATCGGAGAAATAAATCAGAAAGAATTAACGATGTACGATCAATTAAAGCAGCAGCTGTATACTGTTAATCTAACGGACGAAATAAAACCTATTATATTATTTGGTATTGATTCGTTAAACGAAAATGGGTACTTGGATATTAGTCTGGAGCTTTGGGCGGAAAAGTGCAATACAACCGAAATGAAAGTTCAGGAAGCATTAACTTTGATACAGACATTAGAACCATCTGGTATAGGTGCACGTACATTGCAGGAATGCATTCATTTGCAGCTGAAACAAATGCAATTTTATCAACCCTTTATGGAAGAATTGCTAATGATGCATTTGGATTGGATTGCCGAGGAAAATGATGAAGCTATTTGTGAACATTTTGGAGTGGCAATTGAAGTTGTAGATGAGATATTTCGTCAAGTAAAAGCCTGCCATCCAAAACCTGGGCAGCTTCTGTCAGCATCAGCTCCGGAATTCATCGTACCAGAAGCACATATATACAATGAAAATGGAAATCTAAAAATCTCTTTTTATAAATGGAATACTCCTATAATTGAAATAACCGAGGAGTATAAAGATTTATCCAGCTTTAAAGGCGATGCCGCGGTGTATTTAAAGGAAAAATATAAACAGATTGATTGGTTAAAGCAGGCAGTTTCATATCGGAAACAAACACTAGAGCGTGTTATCCAGTCAATTGTAAAACGACAGTATATGTTTTTTGAACATGGATCGTTTATGCTTCAGCCGTTAACATTAAAAGAAATAGCATATGAATTAGGGATGCATGTTTCAACAATCAGCAGAACGATAACAAATAAATATGTACAAACGAAGCATGGTGTTATTTCGCTTAAATTTTTCATGCAATCCGGGGTTCCTCAACGTGATGGAAAACAAACAGCGTCATTTGTGATTAAACAACTGATGAAAGAGCTGATCGAATATGAGGATAAACAAAAACCATTATCAGATGAAATGATAAAAAAACAATTATATAATGAATTTGGAATAACTATCGCTCGCCGAACTGTTATGAAATACCGTGAGCAATTAAATATTCCTGCTTCGATTAAAAGAAAAGGAACGGGTGGTTGAACATGTTAAATGTCGTATTTTATACTAAAGAGAATTGCTCATTATGTGAAGATGCTAGTTCGCTGCTGACTTTATTGCAAAACGAATATGCATTCACAATAGAAGAGAGGGACATTTATACGAATGATAAATGGCTGGAAGAATATCAACTATTAATACCATTTGTAAAAATTAATAAAATAGAATTAAATTGTGAACAGATCAATTTGGAAAGTCTTGAAGGTGCTTTAAAACAAGAGACAAAAAGTGCATAATCATTGATTATTTATTCGGTTATGATAAACTATAAATATACAAAGTAATCCTTTGTGTATTTTTTTGAAGCAAGCGGGACATATTACAACCATGTGGGACTTAAAATGTCCAGGTGAGGGGCTTGTTCATGAGAACGTTAATTGATTTACAAAAAAAATTATTTCCTGATTTATTGGAAGTTATGCAGCAGCGATACACGATTTTAAATAGTGTACAGTTTTTCCAGCCGATTGGCAGGCGTTCGCTTGCCGAGCATTCCTCGTTAACCGAACGCCATGTGCGAGCCGAGGTGGACTTTTTACATGAACAGGGATTGATAAATGTAACGTCAAAAGGAATGCTTATTACAGAAGAGGGAAAGGTAGTTGTAGAGCAGTTATCCAATTTTATGAAGGATGTAATGGGTTTAAGTGTTTTAGAAAAGCAGTTAACGGATAAATTGCAAATAGGTCAAGTAATTGTGGTACCTGGTAATAGTGACCATCATGATTGGGTGAAACAGGAAATGGGAAAAGCGTGCGTTTCCTTTCTCAAGTCTCGAATTCCCGCAAATTATACGATTGCTGTAACGGGTGGCACGACCATGGCGGCGGTTGCCAAAACAATGACACCGCTAGATGAGTCGAAGCAATATTTGTTTGTTCCGGCAAGGGGCGGAATTGGTGAGCAGGTAGAGAACCAGGCAAATACGATCGTAGCGGAGATGGCTAAGAAAGCGAAGGGTGATTACCGAATGCTTTATGTTCCTGATCCGTTAAGTGAAATATCCTATCAAACGATGATAAATGAACCGTCCATAAATGAGATTCTGCAATTGATTCGTGGAGCAAATGTTGTGTTGCATGGCATTGGTGATGCTAAGACGATGGCGATGCGCCGGAAAACACCTGAACAAGTTATCCGGAAGTTAGATGAAAACAATGCCGTTAGTGAGGCATTCGGCTATTATTTTAACAAAGAAGGCGATGTCGTATACAAGGTTAGAACGATTGGCATCCAATTAGAAGACTTAAAGACTGTTGATTGTGTCATTACAGTTGCAGGAGGAATTTCAAAAGCACAAGCGATTGCTTCTTATTTTGAACAAGGCAAAAGTGATTTGCTGATTACAGATGAAGCAGCAGCAGAACAGATATTAAGGGATACGTCCCTTTAAATATATTTCATTACAATGAAAATTCTAAGGAGGAAATAAAATGGCTGTAAAAATAGGTATTAATGGATTTGGACGTATTGGACGTAATGTTTTTCGTCAAGCACTTAATAATAATGATGTTGAGGTAGTGGCAGTAAACGATTTGACAGATGCTGATATGTTGGCACACTTATTAAAATATGATTCTGTACATGGCAGATTAGAGCAAGAAGTAACTGTTAATGGTTCAAATATCGTTGTTGGCGGAAACGAGATCAAGGTACTTTCCGAACGTGATCCGGCTAACTTGGGCTGGGGCGACCTTGGAGTTGAAATCGTAATTGAATCAACTGGACGTTTCACGAACCGCAATGATGCACAAAAGCATATCGACGCTGGAGCTAAAAAAGTTATTATTTCTGCACCTGCTAAAGAAGAAGATCTAACAATGGTAATGGGTGTTAACGAACAAGATTATGATCCGAGTATTCATCACATTGTATCCAATGCATCTTGTACAACAAACTGTATTGCACCACTTGCAAAAGTATTGCATGAGAAATTTGGCTTAAAACGTGGATTAATGACAACTGTTCACTCGTATACAAACGATCAGCAAATTCTTGATCTTCCACATAAAGATTATCGCCGTGCACGTGCAGCAGCTCAAAACATCATTCCAACTACAACTGGTGCTGCAAAAGTTGTTGGTAAAGTATTGCCAGAATTAAATGGTAAGTTGAATGGAATGGCCGTTCGTGTACCAACACCAGACGGTTCGTTGGTTGATTTGGTTGCAGAGCTTGATAAAAATGTAACGGAAGAGGAAGTTAATAAAGCATTTAAAGAGGCATCAGAACAAGGTGATTTAAAAGATGTTTTAGGCTACTCAGAAGAACCTCTTGTTTCTAGTGATATTGTTGGTAACACGCATTCTTCCTTATTCGATGCACAATCAACCATGACACTTGAAGACAATATGGTAAAAGTAGTTTCTTGGTATGACAACGAAATGGGATATTCAGCTCGTTGTGTTGATTTAGCAGCATATATTAAAAAACAAGGAATATAAGAATGATTTAATATATAATGGGGGAGGGAGTGTTTTTCCTCTCCTTTTCTCATTTTTGATTAAAAAAGCTCTTAAAGGGAAAAACAAGTAGGTAATTCTGTACATACTGTCAGCGAATTAAGGAGGTTTTCCAAACGATGAATAAGAAAACACTGAAGGATCTTGATGTAACGGGAAAAAAGGTCTTTTGCCGGGTTGATTTTAACGTTCCGATGAAAGATGGAAAGGTTACAGACGATACACGAATAAAGGCTGCACTTCCGACTATAAACTACCTTTCCGAACAGGGTGCTATTGTAATTCTAGCAAGCCACCTTGGCCGTCCAAAGGGTGAGGTTGTTGAAGAACTGCGTCTCGATCCCGTTGCAAAACGGCTAAGTGACTTAATTGGAAAAGATGTCGTCAAAACAGATGCGGTTTATGGAGAAGAAGTAAACGAGGCATTGTCACAGGTCAGTGATGGGGACATCCTTTTAATTGAAAATGTTCGTTTTGAGCCCGGTGAAGAAGAAAATGCTCCTGAGTTAGCGCAGGCATTTGCTGACATGGCTGATTTTTATGTGAATGATGCGTTTGGTGCGGCACATCGCGCGCATGCTTCGACTGCCGGTGTTGCTGGAAAATTACCGGCAGCTGCAGGCTTTTTAATGGAAAAAGAGATCAGTGTGTTAGGAAAAGCTTTAGAAAGCCCTGAAAGACCATTCACAGCTATTATTGGCGGTGCAAAAGTGAAAGATAAAATCAATGTTATTGAGAATCTATTAGATATAGTAGATAATCTTATCATCGGTGGTGGTCTGGCCTATACGTTTATTAAAGCCAAAGGTTTTGAAATTGGAAAATCGCTATTGGAAGAAGATAAAATTGACCTGGCAAAAGTTTTTATGCAAAAGGCGGAAGAAAAAGGTGTTCAATTCATCCTTCCTGAAGATGCAGTAGTGGCAGATGATTTTTCCGAAACTGCTAACACAAAAATAGTGGATATTACGGAAATTCCCGCTGATTGGGAAGCATTGGACATTGGACCGATAACGCGTGAAGCATACCGTAGCATTGTTGCTGATTCAAAACTTATTATTTGGAATGGGCCAATGGGGGTATTTGAATTTGATGCATTTGCCGGTGGGACAAAAGCAGTTGCCGAAGCGCTAGCAGAAACTGATGGGTATACTATAATTGGCGGTGGCGATTCAGCCGCTGCAGTTGAAAAGTTTGACCTGGCTAATGCAATGGACCATGTTTCTACTGGTGGCGGGGCGTCACTAGAGTTTATGGAAGGAAAAGAGCTTCCTGGGGTACAAGCATTAGACAATAAATAATTTGATGAGGTGAGACGATGCGCAAAAATATAATTGCTGGTAACTGGAAAATGAACAAGGTTTTATCAGAAGCAGATCAATTTATTGAGGAAGTTGCCAAAAAGGTACCGAACAATAACAATGTAGAAGCAATTGTCTGTGCGCCATTTCTCTTTTTGCCATCATTGGTTGAGAAAGCAAAAGGATCAAATGTGAAAATTGGTGCACAAAATATGCATTATGAAGAAAATGGTGCATATACGGGTGAAGTTAGTCCTGTAATGCTGAAGGATGTAGGGGTAACACATGTAGTTATCGGTCATTCAGAACGAAGAGAATATTTTGCAGAGACGAACGAATCTGTAAATAAAAAAACACATGCTGCATTCAAACACGGTCTTATTCCAATTGTCTGTGTTGGTGAAACACTTGAGCAGCGAGAGGCTAATGAAACAATGCATCATGTGGAAACACAGATTACAAAAGCCTTAGTGGACCTTACTGATGATCAAGTTGCAAATACAATAATTGCATATGAGCCTATTTGGGCAATCGGAACTGGTAAAACTGCTTCAAGTGCAGATGCGAATGAAGTATGTACGCATATACGTAATGTAATTAAAAATGTCACAAATGAAGAAATTGCACAAAAGGTAATCATTCAATACGGTGGCAGTGTTAAGCCTGAGAATGTTGAGGAATTACTCGAACAATCCGATATTGATGGGGCATTAGTTGGCGGTGCAAGTCTTAAGGCAGAATCATTTTTAACACTTGTGGAGGCAGGTACGAAATGAGTCAAGATAAATTAGCTGCATTAATTATTCTCGACGGATTTGGAATTCGTGATGAACTAATGGGGAATGCAGTCAAGCAAGCAAATACACCAAATTTTGATCGCTATTGGAACAAGTATCCACATAATCAATTACAGGCAAGCGGTGAAGCAGTTGGACTTCCGGATGGCCAAATGGGCAATTCAGAGGTTGGTCATTTAAACATTGGTGCCGGAAGAATAGTTTATCAAAGTTTAACACGTGTCAATCTATCGATTAAAGAAGGCGACTTTTTTGAAAAAGCTGCGTTTGTAAGATCGATGAAGCATGCAAAAGAGCATAATAAGGCGCTTCACATTTTCGGGTTATTATCTGATGGCGGTGTTCACAGCCACATTAATCACTTGTTTGCTTTGCTGAAACTAGCTAAGGACAATGGATTGGATAGAGTGTTTGTGCATGCTTTCTTAGACGGACGTGATGTTGGGCCACAGACAGCAAAAGGATTTATCAAGCAAACGCAGGATAAAATGAAGGAATATGGTGTAGGTAAATTTGCTACAATATCTGGGCGTTATTATTCAATGGATCGTGATAAACGCTGGGATCGTGTAAAAAAGGCGTACGATGCAATGGTATACGGTGAAGGACCAAGCTACAGGGATCCAATCGAATTAGTCGAGGATTCTTATGAAAATGGTATATATGATGAGTTTGTCATACCTTCCGTAATAACGGATGAAAACGGAAATCCAACTGCAACAATTGAGGATGAGGATTCGATTATCTTCTATAATTTCAGGCCGGATCGTGCAATACAAATATCACGTACATTCGCTAATGATGATTTTCGTGATTTTGATCGTGGTGAAGGTGTTCCTAAAAAGTTGGATTTTGTTATGTTAACTAATTTCAGTGAGTCGGTTGATGGGTATGTTGCCTATGAGCCAGTTAATTTGGATAATACTGTCGGGGAAGTGCTTTCGCAAAACAATATGAATCAATTACGGATTGCCGAGACAGAGAAATACCCACACGTTACGTTTTTTATGAGTGGCGGACGAGAGCAAGAGTTCCCGGGTGAGAAGCGGATATTAATTAATTCGCCTAAAGTGGCAACCTACGACCTAAAGCCGGAAATGAGTGCATTCGATGTTACCGATGCTCTTCTTAAGGAACTTGACACGGGTTCGCAAAATGCAATTATATTAAATTTTGCGAACCCTGACATGGTCGGCCATTCCGGTAAATTAAAACCAACAATTGCTGCCATTGAAGCAGTGGATGAATGTCTAGGAAAAGTTGTTGATAAAATAGTAGAGCTTAATGGATACGCAATTATTACCGCAGATCATGGGAATTCGGATGAAGTGGTTACACTTAAGGGTGATCCAATGACCGCACATACAACAAACCCCGTTCCAGTAATTGTAACAAAAGATAACGTTGAGCTGCGTGATGGTGGAATTTTAGCCGACTTATCACCAACATTACTAGATTTGCTAGATATTAAACAACCGGAAGAAATGACAGGTAAATCATTAATAAAAAAATAAAGGAGAGATTTTTATGCCATACATTACAGATGTTTATGCTCGTGAAGTATTAGATTCCCGCGGTAACCCAACAGTTGAGGTAGAAGTCTTTACCGAATCAGGTGCATTTGGTGCTGCATTGGTTCCAAGCGGTGCATCAACAGGTGAGTACGAGGCAGTTGAATTGCGTGACGGAGACAAGGACCGTTACTTAGGAAAAGGTGTATTGAAGGCAGTACAAAATGTAAATGAAATTATTGGGCCTGAAATAATTGGTGTCGATGTTACACGTCAAAACATTATTGATCGAATCATGATTGATTTAGATGGTACAGAAAACAAAGGCAGTTTGGGAGCAAATGCTATTTTAGGTGTTTCCATGGCCGTAGCTCATGCGGCTGCAAGTTACTTAGAACTGCCATTATACAATTATTTAGGCGGGTTTAATGCAAAGACACTGCCAACACCGATGATGAACATTTTAAATGGCGGTGAACACGCAGATAACAACGTTGATATTCAAGAATTTATGGTAATGCCTGTTGCTGCACCAACATTCCAGGAAGCATTACGTACAGGTGCAGAAATCTTTCATTCATTAAAAAATGTATTGAAATCAAAAGGGTATAATACTGCAGTTGGTGATGAAGGTGGATTTGCACCAAATTTAGGTTCAAACGAAGAAGCATTACAAACTATTGTTGAAGCAATTGAAGCTGCTGGATACAAACCAGGCGTAGAAGTTAAGCTTGCAATGGATGTGGCTTCATCTGAAATTTTTGAAGACGGCAAATACAATCTTAAAGGCGAAGGTGTTGTTCGTACATCAGCTGAAATGGTTGACTGGTATGAAGAAATGGTTAATAAATATCCAATTATTTCAATTGAAGATGGCTTAGACGAAAACGACTGGGAAGGGCATAAACTTCTGACTGATCGTCTTGGTGGCCGTGTACAGCTAGTCGGTGATGATTTATTCGTTACGAACACGAAGAAGCTTGCACAAGGTATTGAGCAAGGTGTTGGAAACTCAATACTGGTAAAAGTGAACCAAATAGGTACATTGACAGAAACCTTCGAGGCAATTGAAATGGCAAAACGTGCTGGATATACTGCAGTTATCTCTCACCGTTCTGGTGAAACGGAAGATGCTACCATTGCTGATATTGCAGTTGCTACAAACGCTGGCCAAATTAAAACAGGTGCACCATCCCGTACAGACCGAGTAGCGAAATACAACCAGTTATTACGCATAGAAGATGAATTAGCTGGCATGGGCGAATATGCTGGATTAAGTGCATTTTATAATTTAAAAAAATAAATAGGGAAAGAATTTTATGCAGAGGCAGGGAAACCTGTCTCTTTTTTTGTGTTACAAAAAATAACTAATGGACTTAACATGAGGAAACACTTTCTAAATATAAGCTTTTCACTCGTAGTCCAGATGAGAGCCCATAAGCAAAGATAAAACTCACTCATAACACAATGAATGCCCATACCAAGTTCAAAATAAAGGATAATCATCAGATCGATAAACTACCATACAAAGCTAAAAATATTGATGAATGTATAAGACAACTTAGCAATGTATAAGTTATAAAGATACAAAATTTTACAAAGAGAGGAGCGATCCATGTTGCAAAAAAAAGTACTGCTCTTTGGTGACATTGGTATTGATGATGTAATTGCCTTAAATTATGGATATTTCAAAGATCAGGTTGATTTAGTAGGCATTGTTGCTGACTATGGCAATGTACCTAGGGAGCGTGCAATTACAAGTGTACATTATTTAACAAATTTGTTTAATATCTCAGAGGAGGAAGTCATCATCATTGGTGGTGCTGAAATTCCGATGACTGGCGAGATACCAACATTTTATCCGGAAATTCATGGAGAATATGGTCTTGGACCTATTATTCCTACTCAGGAATCACAAAATGGTACGTTGGAAAATTTCTTTAAAATTGTTGATATTATAGAGGAATATCAGGATGAATTAATAATCGTAAATATCGGACGGCTAACTTCACTCGCAACAATGTTTATTTTATATCCTGGATTCATGAATAAGGTAAAAAGCTTTTATGTTATGGGTGGCGCCTTCTGGGTTCCTGGCAATATCACACCAGTTTCTGAAGCAAATTTTTATGTTGATCCGATTGCTGCACAGATTGTATTAAGATACGCACATAATGTGACCATTATTCCATTAAATGTAACAGAATATGCAATTGTAACTCCTGAAATGGTAAATTATATTAATAACGCAGGAAGAACAGAAATTATAAAACCGCTTCTGGACTACTATTATGATTTTTATAAATCGAGAAATCCGAATATAGAAGGGAGTCCGGTTCACGATGCCTTAACATTAATGGCAACAGTTCGAGAAGATTTATTTACATTTAATAATCTTCCAGTTCAGATTGTCCAGGCGTTAAATGGAGATGCAAGAGGTCAAAGCATTGCTGATTTAAGACCATATGTGGAAGAAAAAAAAGGCATTAAAAAGACGTATCGAATTGCATTAAAACTTGATTATAAAAAGTTTTATTCTGAATTTATGTCTGTTATGACAGGTGAGGAATTTTAGAGAAAAGTCTATTTTTGCAGCAGCACGATCTGTTATGATAAAGGTAGACTTTTTTATCATGAGGTGAACCACTATCGAACTATTAAAAGCAATTTCTGAACGAAGATCTATCCACGCTTTCACAGGAAAGGAAGTGGACACTGAATTGTTAAAAGAAATCTTTACATATGGATCCTTTGCACCTACGCATTATATGAAAGAGCCTTGGAAGATAAAACTATATCAAAAGGAAGGGAAGTATCTATTTATAAATGCCATCATTGCCAGTTATAAGCGGATAGGAATGCTAAAGGAAAATGATGATCCAAAGACACTGAAGATGATTGATTCTATGAAAAATTTTATGCTGGAAATTCCGCATCATGCATTAGTTTATTTTGCGAAAGAGCGGGACCCTGTTCGATATGAAGAGGAGTATGCATCGGTTTGTGCATTTATTCAGAATGCTCAGCTTGCTGCATGGTCCTATAATGTCGGGATGCTTTGGACAATCACACCCTATATGCACGATCCTGAGTTTGTACGTGAGATTGGCTTGGATAGTAACAATTATAAGGTAGCAGCAGTTCTGCAGATAGGATATCCGAAAAAAACACCACGAAAAAAAGAGAGGACCAATATTGAACAAAAGCTTGAGATTATAGAATGAGGCAACAAGGGGAATACGTACAAATGCCAGAACGGATTTTTAAGTGAAAAGATTGTACAATAAAAACTCGCATAAACGAATAGTTTAAGCGAGTTTTTATTCAAATTATTTTGCTTTCTCCTTAACAAATTCAACAACTTCCTCAGCTGTCGCCATGTTTAAAAGTTTGTCCTTATATGAAGCTAGTTTCCCTTTTGATAATCCTTTAATTTGTGTACGAGCTGGTAATATGGAAGTCGCGCTCATGCTGAATTCGTCCAATCCAAGACTTAACAGAATAGGAATGGCAATTGGATCCCCTGCCATTTCGCCGCACATACCGACCCATTTATCTTTAGCATGTGCAGCTTCTATTACATTGTTAACTAAGTTTAAAATAGCTGGATGATAAGGCTGGTAAAGGTAAGATACCCGCTCGTTCATTCGATCAGCAGCCATAGTGTATTGAATAAGATCGTTTGTTCCAATGCTGAAAAAGTCAACCTCTTTAGCAAATTGCTGTGCAATAACCGCAGTGGACGGGATTTCTACCATGATTCCGACTTCGATATCGTTGGAAACTTCTATTCCTTCCCGGGTTAAATTTTCTTCTTCGTCCAATAGAATTGCTTTTGCTTGACGGAATTCTTCTAATGTTGCAATCATTGGAAACATTATTTTTAAATTTCCATGGACACTTGCCCGCAGCAAGGCACGTAATTGCGTCCTAAAAACAGGTTCATTTTCCAAACAGAAACGGATAGCACGAAAACCTAGGAATGGATTGAGCTCTTTTGGAAGATCCAAATAGCTTAACTCTTTATCACCACCGACATCTAGCGTTCTTACAACAACAGGCTTATCACCCATTTGTTCGAGTACAGATTTGTAGGCATCGTATTGTTCATCTTCTGTAGGTAAATCCGATTTACCCATATACAAAAATTCAGTTCGATAAAGTCCAACGCCTTCACCACCATTATTAAGAACACCATGAACATCATCCGGGGTTCCAATGTTAGCTGCTAATTCCACTTGTTCACCATCTGAAGTTGTTGTTGGTTCGTCCTTCAATTGTGCCCATATATCCTTTTGTTTTCCAAAAGCTATCTGTTTTTCTTTATAGGCCGCAATATCGTCCTCGGAAGGATTGACAATAACGATTCCCTCCAAACCATCTACAATAATCATATCATTTTGATGTACTGTACTTGAGATTTCCTTTGTCCCCACAACTGCTGGAATTTCAAGTGATCTAGCCATTATTGCTGAATGTGAGGTACGGCCGCCAATGTCTGTTGCAAATCCTTTTACAAACTGCCGGTTTAATTGTGCGGTATCAGAAGGTGTTAAATCCTGTGCAATTACAATGACCTCTTCATCAATTAATGCAGGATCAGGAAACGTAACACCAAGAAGATGTGCCAATACGCGTTTAGTGACATCCTGAATATCTGCCGCACGTTCACGCATATATTCATTATCCATCGTTTTAAACATTTCAATGAACATATTTGCAGTGTCCTCAAGTGCTGCCTCTGCCATCATATTTTCTGTTTTAATTTTTTCTTTAATAGGATTAATAAGTTCTGGATCACTTAGAACAAGCAAATGAGCTGAAAAGATCTCGGCATGTTCCTCGCCAATTTCTTTCTTTGCATGTTCCTTGATTTTCTCAAGTTCTTGTTTGGATGTTAGAAGAGCTTTATTTAATCGTTCCACTTCTTCGTTTGGATTATCGACTTTTTTTCTGTCAAACGATAGATTTGGTGTGACAAGTTGGTATGCTTTAGCAATTGCTATACCACTTGATGCTGCGATTCCATTTATATTTGCCATTCTATTAAATCAGCCTTTCGTATTAGTTTTTATTTACCACCTCTTATTTTATACGCTTGTGAAGCAAGGTACAAATAATAAAATTCATTCTGAAGATTTTCTATTTATTTCGTTTACAATCCAATTATAAATAGAGTGGTAAACCTCATCTTTATATGTTTCATTTAATAGTTCATGACGCCCATCTGTAAAAATATGTATCATTATTTTTTCCATACCTGCTTTTTCATACAATTTCGCTGTTTTCCATACCCCTTTTGTGTAATCACCAACTGGATCCATATCACCACTGATTAATAGCAAGGGCAGGTCTTTCCGTATGGTTTCAATACGGTTACTATCTTGAATGTTTATGATTCCTGACATTAAATCGTAAAAGAATCTCGCTGTTGGTACAAAACCACAGTAGGGATCATTCATATAATCCTGAACGGCTTTTTCATTACTGGTTAACCAGTCAAGGGTAGTTTTTCGATTGCCAATTTTTTTATTATACGAGAAGTAGGTAAGAAAATTCATCAAAGTGTTCGGGTTTCTTGGTGGAAAAAGGGAAGATAATTGTTTTCCGGTGAATGTTTTGATTTTCGGAAAATAACCAGTTCCAGATAATAGTATGCCATCAATTTCATTGCTATGGGATTGGATATAATTTCGTCCTAAAAAAGACCCCATACTATGACCGAGCATAAATACAGGTATATTTGGAAAATCAGATTTAATTTTCTTCGTTACTTCAAAAAGGTCCTCGGTTACGATTTGAAAACCATCTTTCTCAGCTAGAAAACCCAGTAATCCCTGCCTTTCCCCAGTCTTCCCATGTCCACGGTGATCGTTGCCATATACAAAAATATCGTGTTTGATTAGAAAACTGGCAAAATCGTTGTACCGCTCAATATGTTCGACCATACCATGGGCCAGCTGCAGGATTGCCTTAGGTTTACGATTTGGTTCAAACCACTTTTTTACATATATATCAGCATCATCACTCATTCTTAGCCAGTACTCATTTTCCACTTTTTTATCACCCGCCTTTAATAAACTTCCTAAGACAATAATAAAATTAATTTCATAAAAGGTCCAAGGTTATGTTATGCGTCCGTATTTTTCAAAAAAATTCACTTGCTAAGTAAAACATAATTGTGCTAAAGTACAAGTAGGTATTTGCACGTTGCAGGAGGTGCTTTAGTAACATGGAAGCTTTGGTACACATATTATTAGTAGTTGATGCAGTTATTATGATTATTCTGGTACTATTACAATCTGGAAAAAGTGAAGGTCTTTCCGGAGCTATTTCAGGTGGTGCTGAACAATTATTTGGTAAACAAAAGGCAAGAGGTGCTGATTTAGTATTACACCGTTCTACGGTGGTTACAGGAATTCTGTTATTTGTTCTAGCATTCTTAAGCGCATATGTTTTACAATAGTAAAAATAATCCTTTGCCAAATTTATGGTAAGGGATTATTTTTTTTGCCATAATATACAAAGGTACAGTCAAGAAGGAGATGCAGCAAAATGAAAATTAAATTACCGGAACCATTTACGTTTGAAGCTGGTCCTCGTGCGGTATTATTACTACATGGGTTTACAGGTCATTCAGCAGATGTACGCATGCTTGGAAGATTTTTAGAGAAAAAGGGTTATACATGCCATGCCCCGATTTACCGAGGCCATGGATTGCCTCCAGAGGAATTGATCAAAGCAAATTCCGCACAGTGGTGGGAGGATGTGCAAAATGCTTTACAACATTTGCATGATCTTGGCTACAAAGAAGTCGCTGTTGCCGGATTATCGCTTGGTGGAGTTTTAGGCTTGAAACTAGCATATTCCGAACGGCTAAAATCAATTATTACGATGTGCTCCCCAATGTTTTTTGACAATGAAAAACAACTAACACAGGGGTTTCGTACATTTGCTAAGGAATTTAAACAATTGGAAGGTAAAGAGGACGAAACGATTGAAAATGAGGTTAATCATTTGCTCGAAAACGCATCAGCCATGTTTCAGCAGCTGGGTGAATTCATTACAGAAGTAAAAAATAATGTCGATACCATATATACACCGGCATTTGTTATACAGGCTGAAAAGGATGAAATGATTAACACAAAAAGTGCGACATACATTTACGAGAACGTTGAATCTGACATAAAGGATATTAAATGGTATGAAGAATCTGGACACGTTATTACATTAGATAAAGAAAAAGAGCAGCTGCATGAGGATATTTATCACTTTTTAGAATCACTGGATTGGGCAGAATAGTAAACTTGATTGATTAAAAATCGTCATAATAGGTAAACAATAGATGTGAAAGAAGGTGAACAAAATGACCGATTATAATAGTAAAGAGAAAATACTTGATTTTTTTAAGGAAAATGGACAAAGGCCCTTGTCTGTTAATGAATTGGAGGAAGTGCTGGATTTTAACAGTGCAGATGAATTTAAAGAACTTGTAAAATCGTTAAACGAATTGGAAGATGCCGGTGAATTAGTTCGTACAAGGAAGAATCGGTTCGGCTTGCCAGAAAAAATGAATTTAATTCGCGGTAAAATCCAGATGCACGCAAAAGGCTTTGCATTTTTGATCCCTGAAGATGAAGACCAAAGAGATGTTTACATACATCACTCCGATCTCGCATCCGCAATGAATAATGATAAAGTGCTGGTTCGGCTGGAAAAGAAAAGTGAGGGTGATATTCGTCCTGAGGGTACCGTTATTCGTATCCTTGAGCGAGCAGTGCACACGGTTGTTGGAACGTTTGAAGATAATCGCTCATTCGGTTTTGTTGTTGCGGATGATAAGCGGATTCCGAATGATATCTTTATACCTAAAGGGATGACAAATGGAGCAGTAAGCGGACATAAAGTAATTGTTTATATAACAAAATATCCAGAAGGGCGTAAGAGTGCAGAAGGAGAGATAATTCAAATTCTTGGACACAAAAACGACCCGGGAATTGACATTATCTCCATTATTTATAAACATGGAATCAAAATCGATTTTCCAGAAGAAGTTTTGGATCAAGCTAAAAATTCTCCAGATACGATCAAGGAGGAAGAAATTGCACAACGGCACGATTTACGTGATGAGGTCATTGTAACGATTGATGGAGCTGATGCGAAAGATCTTGATGATGCCGTGACAGTTAAAGAACTGGAAAACGGTAATTACAAGCTTGGGGTTTATATTGCCGATGTTAGTTATTATGTAAAAGAAGGCACTCCTATGGATAAAGAAGCATTCGAACGAGGGACAAGTGTCTATTTAGTTGATCGGGTAATTCCAATGATTCCACATCGCTTATCAAATGGGATTTGTTCATTAAACCCAAAAGCAGACAGGTTGACCCTTGGCTGTGAAATGGAAATTAATCCAAAAGGTGAAGTGGTTAATCATGAAATTTTTCAAAGTGTCATTAAAACAACGGAAAGAATGACATACAGTGATGTGAATAAAATTTTGGTAGATAAAGATGATACAATTCGCAGCAAATATGAATCGCTTGTACCAATGTTTGAAAAAATGGAGGAATTGGCATCGATTTTAAGAGGAAAGCGTATGGGCCGGGGTGCAATTGATTTTGATTTTAAAGAAGCTAAAGTTTTGGTTGATGAAAACGGAAAAGCAAAAGATGTCGTGCTACGTGAACGGTCGGTTGCAGAGCGCTTAATTGAAGAATTTATGCTGGCAGCAAATGAGACAGTTGCCGAGCACTTTCATTGGATGGATGTACCATTTATACATCGAGTTCATGAAGACCCGGATCATGGAAAATTAGAACACTTTTTCGAATTTCTTGCAGGTCTTGGCTACATTGTAAAAGGCACTGCCAATGAAATACATCCACAGTCATTGCAAAAGGTACTGGAAGAGGCACAAGGCGAACCTGAGGAGATGATCGTATCCAAACTAATGCTACGGTCAATGAAACAGGCAAAATATGACCCGCAAAGTATTGGACACTTTGGTTTGGCGACAGAGTTTTATACACATTTCACATCTCCGATCAGAAGATATCCAGATTTGATTGTCCATCGTTTAATCCGAACATATCTGATTGAAAAACGTATGGATAAACAGACGATCCAGGAATGGAAAGAACGTTTGCCGGAAATTTCACGACACACTTCAGAAATGGAACGAGCGGCAGTTGATGCGGAACGAGATACGGATGACTTGAAGAAAGCAGAATTTATGCAAGATAAAATTGGCGAAGAATTTACTGGTATAATTAGCTCTGTTACTAATTTCGGAATGTTTGTCGAATTGGAAAATACCGTTGAAGGACTCGTTCATGTTAGCACATTAACAGACGATTACTACCATTTTGATGAAAGAAGCTATGCACTGATTGGTGAACGAACCGGAAATATTTATCGTATTGGTGATGAAGTTGAAGTTCGTGTGGATAGTGTAAACATAGATGAACATGCAGTAGATTTTGAAATGGTTAGCAGTAAACGTCCACAGAAAAAAGGTAAAAAGAATAAGAAAAAAATTAAATAATCCATATTTAACTTGAAATATTAAAGGTTAATTCTAACGGGTGGATCCTGCAGAATTAATCTTTTTATTTTGGAAAAATTTTAGTTGCATTCTGTTAGGCAATCGAATAAGATGTACCTATAACTAAAAAAATTTGCCTAAGGAAACTTTGATTAACATGTACAAAAAAGGGGCGCGCGAGGAATGACAGAAGAAGTAATTATTGCATTTCTGTTTACATTGTTTGCAGGGCTGGCAACGGGAATTGGAAGTTTGCTGGCGTTCTTTGCTAAAACAACCAACACAAAGTTCTTATCCTTTGCATTGGGATTTTCAGCTGGTGTTATGATTTACGTTTCGATGGTTGAAATATTTGTTAAAGCGCAGGATGCATTAATTGGAGAGTTAGGTGATAAGGGCGGAAGCTGGTTAACGGCAGGCTCGTTCTTCGCAGGAATGCTGCTGATTGCTTTAATTGATCGGTTTATCCCATCACAATCGAATCCACATGAATTGAAAAAGGTTGAAGATATGAAGAATCCAGGGAAAGTGGTAGATAATCCCGACTTAATGAAGATGGGGATTTTTGCCGCACTTGCCATTGGTATTCACAATTTTCCAGAAGGCATAGCAACATTTGCATCAACCATACAGGATCCTGCATTGGGTTTTGCGATTGCTGTAGCGATAGCAATTCACAATATTCCAGAGGGGATTGCTGTGTCTGTTCCAGTTTATTACGCCACGAATGATAAGAAGAAGGCATTTAAGCTCTCCTTTTTATCAGGTTTAGCAGAACCAGTCGGGGCACTGTTTGCTTTTTTAATTTTAATGCCATTTTTAAATGATGTTGTCTTTGGAGTCATATTTGCGGCTGTTGCTGGAATTATGGTATTTATTTCTTTAGATGAGTTATTACCAGCGGCGAAACGTTACGATGAGGCACATATGTCCATTTATGGTTTAATCGGTGGTATGGTATTGATGGCAATCAGTTTGCTGTTGTTTATTTAGTTTTTGTGATGTTGGCTTAATTAGATAATCTTTGGTAAAATAAGGTTCACGAAGTAGTAGGAGGAACCGGCAATGCCAAAAGGAATCGGAAAAACAATCGCACAAAATAAAAAAGCATCTCATGATTATTTTATTGAAGAGACATATGAAGCAGGCATCGTATTGCAAGGTACGGAAATTAAATCAATCCGAGCTGGCCGGATAAATTTAAAGGATTCACATGCGAGAATTGATAAGGGTGAAGTTAAGCTGATCAATATGCATATCGCAACATATGAGCAAGGTAATCGGTTTAATCACGACCCAACCCGAACACGGAAATTGCTTCTGCACCGTAAAGAAATTGATAAACTGATTGGTCTAACACAGCAGCAAGGCTATGCACTTGTTCCGTTAAAAGTTTATATCAAAAACGGTGTTGCTAAAATACTGATTGGCCTTGGCAAGGGGAAAAAGAAATACGATAAACGAGAAGATTTGAAGCAGAAGCAAATGAAACGGGATATTGATCGGGCAATTAAGGATCGCGATTACAGGTAATAGCTTGTAAATCCTTCCACCTCTTGAATTTAGCGGTATATATGATATAATAGGAAATGTCGTTAGATGATACTTCATCTAAATAATTGCTCGTTAAACCCCGAGCGTTTCTCTTATACGGGGACGTTACGGATTCGACAGGGGTAGATCGAGCTCAGGTTGCGCGTCGAGGTTACGGCTCGTAAAACGTTACTCGCCTAAATATAACTGGCAAAACTAATAATCAACCAGCTTTAGCAGCTGCGTAAGCACTGCTAAGCGATCCTTCCTGCTATCGCCCGTGTGGCAGATAGAAGGGTCTCAAATGAAGCGGGCTATACTGTCATTCGCCGTCTGAGGATGATAGTTGAAACCAATCAGACTAGCTGCCTTTTAAGCCTGTTGGCAGGCCTTTGGGTTAGTGAATGATAATATACCAACTACACGTGTAGAAGCCTGAGTGGCGATATCTCTGGACGTGGGTTCGATTCCCACCGTCTCCACCAATACATATGTTGGTGGTTTTTTTGTTTTGTGATGTAAAGCATAAGCATTCTAAATGGAATGCTTATGCTTTTAGATATGGGACATAGATAATAGAAATTTACTATCATGATAATTAATATTTAGCTTCAGGATGAATAGATAACCTGTGTATCTAAATATTTTCTTGTATTAATTCACCTGATTATAGGCATTCACTTCTAACAAATCAATCAATTCAATTTTAGGATGTTTATCCTGAAACCACTTTAACGAGAAGTCATTTTTAAATAAAACAACGTAATTATCCTCGCGATCTTTAACTAAAATGTTCCGTTCATCAAAAAGTGATTTATCTATCTTGTCATCCTTTAACCAGCGCGGGATGCGTTCCCCAATTGATTCAAACATGACTTCTACATTGTATTCATTTTTCATCCGATGCTGAAAAACCTCATACTGCAGTTCTCCTACAGCACCTAATATATTAAATTCACTGCGGTGGTCTTTATAAAGCTGGATTGCTCCTTCTTGTACAAGCTGCTCAATGCCTTTTCGAAATTGTTTTGCCTTCATAACGTTTTTAGCGGATACTTTTTTGAATAATTCTGGCGGGAATTGTGGTAATTCATCATATTCGAATTGTTTTTTTCCTTCGATTAACGTATCGCCAATCCGATAAACATTCGGATCATAAATACCGATAATATCACCTGCATAAGCTTCTTCCACTGTATCCCTGGACGATGCGACAAATTGCTGGGTTTGAGCAAGCTTGATTGCTTTATTTGTTCTAGCCAATTTTACATTCATGCCACGCTCAAATTTACCAGAACATATACGCAAAAATGCGACCCTGTCACGATGAGCAGGATTCATATTAGCCTGGATTTTAAAAATAAATCCAGAGAAATCAGCACTGTCAGGCTGCACGACTCCTGCGGTTGATTTTCTTGGATTTGGTGCAGGTGCCATAGAAATAAATGTATCAAAAAAAGTTTCAACTCCAAAAGGTGCTAGAGCACTTCCAAAAAACACAGGGGTTTGTTCTCCATTAAGAACCGATTCCGATGAAAATCCATCTCCGGCTTCATCTAATAACAATAGTTCGTCTTCTGCTAATTGGTATGCTTCCTTTGAAACTAACTCCCGATGTTCAGGTTTATCCAAATCGGTATATGATATATATGTTTCTTCCCCATTACCATTAAACTGAACAAATTGCTTATCATTTCGATCAAAAATACCAAGAAATCGTTTCCCCATTCCAGCCGGCCAGTTCATTGGATAGGTCTCAATGTCTAAAACCTCCTCGATTTCTTCTAGTAATTCGAGTGGTTCTCTCCCTTCACGATCCAGTTTATTGATAAACGTAAAAATTGGGATTCCGCGCATTCGGCATACTTTGAATAATTTTTTTGTTTGCGCTTCTATTCCTTTGGTCGCATCAATAATCATTACCACACTATCTACGGCAGTAAGCGTCCGATACGTATCTTCACTGAAATCCTCATGACCGGGTGTATCCAGTATATTTACCTGGTAATCTTTATATGGAAAGTTCATCACACTTGAGGTTACAGAGATACCACGTTGCTTTTCAATTTCCATCCAATCAGATGTTGCATATTTTCCAGACTTTTTTCCTTTAACCGTACCAGCCGAGCGAATTAAATTTCCAAACAAAAGCAGCCGTTCCGTTAACGTTGTTTTACCCGCATCTGGATGCGATATAATAGCAAATGTTTTTCTTTTATTAACTTCTTCATGTAGACTCATAAAAAAATCCCTTTCCTTATTAGTTAGTTTCTATACATTTATGGACAGGTGGGATTTACATTGGAATAATTCTCCTTTTATATGGGATGTTTTTTCTATTACAAATTATATTCTTTTTCCATTGATAAGAAAAACATTTAATTTTTATATCAATTCGGAAAATTACACTTGATATTTTGTTCGTTATACAGTATACTACTCAATAGTAATATAAATACATACAGCTTGGAGTTGTCATTCTTGAGTACCAGAGGGAGAAAAAAGGGAGCAAACGGTGAACGGAGCAGAGAGTTATTACTAGATATTGCAGCGGATGAGTTTGCGCAAAAAGGCTATTATAAAACAAAAATCAGTACTATTGTTCAGAGAGCTGGTGTAACCCAGCCTACATTTTATCTATATTTTAAAAACAAAGAGTCGATTTTTCAGGAATTGGTAGACATGTTTCACGAAAGCCTGTTCGATCTCGTTAGAAATAGCCGGCTTGAATCACAGGTTAATTTAAATAATGTTTCCGATATGATAAAAGCAAAGCTGGTAGCAATTTTTCAGTTTTTCGCCAACCATGCTAATTTAACGAGAATTGGACTTTTTGTTGCTTCAGATGCAGAGGATATGAAAGAAGAGTTATCTAAGCAAATAGCTCAAAACCTTATTTATGAACAAAAAGAGGGCTATTTCCGTAACGAAATTGATATGGATATAGTGGCGGAAAGTTTAACAGGAATTATTGAGCGACTAACCGCGACAAAATTACTTAATGGGTTAAAGGAACCTAAGGAGCTTGCAAATGAAGTAGTCCATTTATTGTTGTATGGAATGTTTATGGGGAATAAAGCAAGTTCTGTATACGAGTAAAAATGCTAGGTTGTGAGAAAAAAACAAAGATTCTTTAAATAATATTTCCTCATTATAAAAATTAAGGGGGCTGATTATAATAATTAAATCGATTGAGGAAATGGATAGACGAGAGCTTCAGGAAGATTGGATTGAACTTATTTTAACTGCTAAACACCTTGGTCTTACTCCTGCTGAGGTCAGAGCATTTTTGGAACAGAATAAAAGCGTGGACAAAATACAACAACAGTGATGAAATGGCGCTTGATAAAATTTTTGGTTTCCCGTGTGTGGAAGCCTTTTTTTGATTTGTTTTGTTGTTAGTCTTCGTAAATAGCGATACAATGTTATTAATGATTTTGAAAGGGGCAATTATTTTGAATACATATCCGAATGTAAATGAAACGAAAGATCTTATTAAACAATTGGTCTCTATACCAAGTCCTTCAGGCTATACAGAAAAGGTCATCCAGCATGTAGAAGATTTTTTAACGAATTTAAATGTAGAAACACAACGGAATCGCAAAGGTGGACTAATTGCGACTTTACCTGGTGAAAACGATAACGAACATAGAATGTTAACTGCTCACGTTGATACACTAGGTGCAATGGTTAAAGAAGTGAAAAGCAACGGACGTCTTCGCCTTGACCTTATAGGTGGATTTAAGTACAACTCAATTGAGGGAGAGTATTGTGAGATTCACACATCAAATGGGGAAATTATTACGGGTACAATTCTAATGCACCAAACCTCTGTCCATGTTTATAAAGATGCTGGTAATGCAAAGCGCGATCAGGAAAATATGGAAGTCCGGATTGATGCAAAGGTTGAAAATGCGGATGCTATTCGTGAACTTGGAATTGAGGTAGGGGATTTTGTTTCATTTGATCCTCGTGTGCAAATATCTGACAATGGGTTCATCAAATCACGTCACTTAGATGATAAAGCAAGTGTTGCTATACTGTTACAGCTTATTAAAAGATTGAAAGAAGAAAACATTACACTGCCATATACAACGCATTTTCTTATTTCAAATAATGAGGAAATTGGCTATGGAGGAAATTCTAATATTACCCCAGAAACCGTTGAATATTTGGCGGTCGATATGGGAGCAATGGGTGATGGACAATCAACTGACGAATATACTGTCTCGATTTGTGTGAAAGATGCAAGCGGTCCTTATCATTATGGATTACGTAAGCACCTTGTTGAGCTTGCAAATGCAAACGGTATTGACTATAAATTGGACATATATCCGTACTATGGTTCTGATGCGTCCGCGGCCATTAGGGCAGGGCACGATATTGTTCACGGACTTATCGGACCGGGAATTGATTCTTCACATGCATTTGAACGAACGCATGAAACGTCATTGGACTACACAGAACAATTATTGTATCACTACATTTTGTCAAAGCTTGTTTCATACTAACAATAAAAAACGAACCTGCCTATCAGGAGGTTCGTTTTCCGCATTACAGGACATAATTAAATATACACACGAAATGAAATAGGCTGCCAATTAATATGAAAATATGAAATATCTCATGGAAGCCCATATGTTTAAACGATAAAAAGTTAGGCTTTACCCCATAAATAATTCCACCAATTGTATATGCTATTCCTCCGAGAATCAATAGAAGCATTCCATTGGTTCCTATTGCAGCGGTAAGGGATGAACTGAAAAGTATGATTATCCAGCCCATTGCAATATATAGGGACGTTGATAACCATCGCGGTGCGCGAAACCAAATTAACTTGTAAACGACTCCAACTAGTGCAAGACACTGTATGATTCCAAACAGAACCCAGCCAGTTACACTATTTAGACTAATGATACATAATGGTGTATACGTACCAGCAATAAGTACAAAAATCATTGAATGATCAATTCTTCTTAGGAAAGCAATAACTTGCTCTTTTGCAATGACCATATGATAGGTGGCAGATGCTGCATACAATAGGATCATGCTTATACCGAAAATAATAACGGCCATAATTGCAAAGGCAGATTCCGTAACTAAAGATGCTTTAATTACCATAGCCAGCAATCCAAAAAATGATAAAATCGCTCCAAACAAATGTGTAAGTCCATTAATAGGTTCACGAATGTACGTATTCAATTTATTAGCACCTTCCCATGTAGTTTTTAATACTATATTAAATGATAAAGGTATGTTATTATATAGTCAAGCGTACTTGAAATAAAAAAATTGGAGTTTTGGCATTGGATAAAATTGAACAACTTATAGCAAACGCACCTATTGATAATCATTTAACACTTGATGACATTCCAGATATTGACTTATATATGGATCAGGTCATTCAATTATTTGAAAAGAAATATGAGGGGCAAAAAAGAAATGCAGATGAAAAAGTTTTAACAAAAACAATGATAAACAATTATGCTAAAGGAAAGTTATTTTTCCCAGTTAACAACAAAAAATATTCAAAAGAACACCTTATATTAATAAGCATAATTTATCAGCTAAAAGGTGCCTTATCAATTAACGATATAAAGCTAACATTGGAAAACTTAAACAAAAAGGTTCCTGAAGCTGAATTTAATATAGAAAAGTTATATAATAGCTATCTTCATCTAGCCGAGGCTAACGCGGTTAAATTTGTTGACGATGTAAAAGAAAATACAAACAAGGTGAAAGAAGAAATAGATAAATTGGACGATAAGGATTCCGTTTATTTGAAACAATTACTATTGATTACCTCTTTAATAAACATGAGCAATTTATATCGGAAGGCAGCTGAAAAAATAGTGGACGAGATAGGAAAAGAACAGGATGCTTGAAAAAAGGAGATCGAATCCCCATTCTAAGCTGTCTACGCAAGGGTTATTTTCTAAATAACACGATAAAATTCAAAAATTATTCAAATAGTTTTTTTATTGCTATTGGGGTTGTTTTTCATAGATCAAGTGCTATACTAGTAACATTCTAATTTCATATAATCATATAATCGCGGGAATATGGCCTGCAAGTTTCTACCGGTTTACCGTAAATAAACCGACTATGAGCAGCGATAAATGGTGAGTAGATATGCCTCTATGGTTAGGTATAATCTTTTCATTCTCTTTCGAATTTCCTTAAAGCTCGGAAAGACGACGCTCCACTCATAGTTAACGTGGAGACGAGGTCTTAGGGCTTTTTTTATTTTCCGGGAAGGAGATACAAATGGAACTTTTAAAACAAAAGATTTTAAGAGAAGGAAAGGTATTGCCAGGAAACGTCCTAAAAGTAGATTCGTTTCTGAACCATCAAATTGATCCTGAATTGATGCAGTGCATCGGTGAGGAATTTGCAGGAAGGTTTGCTGATTTGGGTGTTACAAAGATCTTGACTCTTGAATCGTCAGGTATTGCACCATCGATAATGACAGGATTGAAATTAGGTGTACCTGTAGTATTCTCAAGAAAACGCAAATCACTTACATTAATTGATCATCTATATTCAGCAAAGGTATATTCCTACACAAAAAATGAGACAAGTGAAATTTCAGCATCGAAGGATTACATTACTCGAGACGATGTTGTACTTATAATTGATGACTTTCTAGCCAATGGACAAGCAGTACAGGGACTTTTAAATATAGTTGAACAGGCAGGTGCTTCGTTAGCCGGGGTTGGGATTGTAATTGAAAAAGGTTTCCAAGATGGTGGAAGATTGATCAGGGAACGTGGTATTCATATGGAATCATTAGCAGCTATTGCTTCATTAACAGATGGTAAAGTTACCTTTAAGGAGGAACAGTAAAATGAAAACAGCGGCACTAAGTATTCAGCATGTTCTTGCAATGTATGCAGGTGCGATTTTAGTTCCACTTATTGTTGGCGGAGCATTAGGTTTAACTTCGGAGCAATTGACCTATCTTGTTGGGATAGATATTTTGATGTGTGGTATCGCCACAATTTTACAAGTTGTTAGCAATCGTTTTTTTGGAATTGGTCTTCCGGTTGTTCTCGGCTGTACATTTACAGCTGTTGGTCCAATGATTGCAATTGGTGGTGAATATGGTATTTCAGCAATCTATGGTTCGATTCTTGTTTCAGGTCTATTCGTAATTTTGATAAGCCGTTTCTTTGGTAAATTGGTTCGCTTTTTCCCGCCAGTCGTAACTGGTTCTGTTGTAACCATTATCGGGATTACATTGATTCCTGTTGCCATCAATAATATGGGAGGGGGGCAAGGTGCAAGTGATTTTGGTTCGCTTTCAAATATTTCATTAGCTTTCGGCACATTAATTTTTATAATTGTATTGTATCGATTTTCCAAAGGCTTTATAAGATCTATTTCAATCTTAATTGGCCTGATTGTTGGCACTATAGTTGCAGCGTTCATGGGAAAAGTGAATTTTGCTGCAGTATCTGACGCATCACTATTTCACATGGTCCAACCATTTTATTTTGGAGCACCAACGTTCGAATGGTCAGCTATTTTAACAATGATTTTGGTAGCAATGGTATCATTGGTTGAATCAACTGGTGTTTATTTTGCGCTTGGTGATATAACAGATAGAAAGCTGAATGAAAATGATTTATCTAAAGGTTACCGTGCAGAGGGTATGGCAATTTTGCTTGGTGGGATATTCAACGCATTTCAGTATACTGCCTTTTCCCAAAATGTAGGATTAATCCAAATGACAGGTGTCAAGTCCCGTAAAGTAATTTTTGTTGCAGGTATTATGTTGGTCGGATTAGGATTTATACCAAAAATTGCTGCATTGACAACGATTATTCCAACAGCAGTATTAGGTGGGGCAATGATAGCAATGTTTGGAATGGTAGTTTCCCAAGGGATTAAAATGCTAAGCAATGTAATCTCAGATTCACAGGGTAACTCGATGATTATTGCATGCTCGGTAGGTATGGGACTAGGGGTGACGGTTGTACCTGAATTATTTGCACAGTTCCCATCAAGCATTCAAATTTTAACAAGCAATGGAATCGTAGCAGGCAGTGTAACAGCAATTGTCTTAAATATTGTTTTCAATATGATTCCATCGAGAAAAGCGGTTAGAAATTTGGTTGAGAAGGAAGCATCATAAATTAGTAAACATTGGAATGTTTAATTATTAAAAGTCACAATGTCACACTTTAAAATGGAAAAAAGTGCTGGCATTGTGATTTATGCTGCTATATTGCGAAAAATTTAGATTGTCATAATATGTTATCTCACAAAGCATAAACAAACAAGAAGCTTGTTTTAATTTGGAGGGACATTGCTTGGAGAGGGAGAAAATTGAATTTACTGTTTGAGAATTTTTCAGTAAAATGTTAGGTAATGAATAAATATATATAATCATAGTATTGGATAAGTGGACAAATTATAACGGGGGTGTACGATGCAATCCTGGATCACAGATATTATGGAGCAATTTGGCTATCTGGGGATATTCCTAATGATGGCCCTGGAAAATTTATTTCCGCCAATTCCATCTGAAATAATCCTTCCCTTTGGTGGATTTTTAACCACGTATACACACCTTTCCATTTTAGGCGTTATTGTAACAGCAACTACCGGATCTATTTTAGGAGCGATTATTCTCTATGGGATAGGACTTCTGGTTGATGTAGAACGGATGGAAAAAATTGTGGATAGGTTCGGGCATATTATACGAGTGAAGAAAAGTGATATTCGAAAGGCCGACGCGTGGTTTGATAAGTATGGTTATTGGACAGTTTTGTTTTGCAGAATGATCCCGCTTATTCGCAGCTTGATCTCGATCCCCGCTGGCATGTCTAACATGAAATTTAGTTTATTTTTATTGTTTACCATTATTGGTACATTTATTTGGAACATAATACTGGTGTTATGCGGTGTTGTGCTGGGTGAATCTTGGGAAGACATTCTTAGTTTCATGGATATATATTCAAACCTAGTATATATATTGATTGGTGCTGGAATTATTTTGTTGCTCGGTTTGTACATTCGAAAGAAAAAAAGATAGCAATTGAACGTAAACAAGGGGTTCATCAACTGATGGACCCCTTGTTTCATTTGGTATTAATCTACAATACGTCCTAGGTCCTAGTTCAAAATATTGCTCAGGCTCATTATCCGAAATCCAAATTCAAGGTAAGATGAAGTCAAGATAAGGAAAGGAGGCAGAAATACATGAAGAAATTTATGTTATTTGTTGGAGGGTTAATAGCCCTTTTCATTCTACTTGGCAGTTTAGGTCCAATGGTCTTGCTAGGTGTCAGTGTTTTGCTGCTTTATGTAATTTTTAAGCAGTTTGTAAAGAGTGATTCCGTTATTGGGAAAATCGGCTGGGTAATTGCAGGGCTTTTTGTTCTAGGAATTGCGTTATCAAATGTATATGCAGTTATCGGTCTCGCAGCGGCATATGTGTTATATATGATTTTCAAGAATTGGAAAAAAGATAGTAGTTCCGAGCAGGAAGTAGTAAACGATGATCCTTTTGCAAATTTTGAAAAACAATGGCAAGAGCTTAATAATTATTAAAAGGAGCGATTTACATGGCAAATTTATTTACACGTATCAAGGATTCCGTTTCAGCAGACTTACACAGTATGTTAGATCAAAAGGAACAAAAAAATCCAATCGCAGCTTTGAATCAATACTTACGTCAAAGTGAACAGGAAAAGGAAAAAGTGAGAAAGCTTGTTGAACGTCAGTATAAGCTAAAGGATGAATTTACAAGTGAGTATCACAAGGCAAAAGATTTCGCTGATAAACGGTTAAAACAAGCGTCTATTGCCGAGAAAGCGGGAGAAGAAGAGCTTCATCAGTTTGCATTAAAGGAACATGAAGAATATCAAGCGCGTGCAGACAGAATGAAAGCATTACGCGAAGAAGCAGTTAAGCAGCTTGAAGGGTTAGAGCAAAAATATGAGGAAATGAAACATAAACTGAAAGATATGCATTTGCGCAGAATGGAACTGATGGGTCGTGAGAATGTTGCACACGCAAACTATCAAATTAATAAGGTAATTGAAGAATCATCTGACAAACCATATTCACGATTTCAAGAATTGGAAAATTACATTGAGGGACTTGAATATAAGGTGAATAGTTCTTACTACCGCAGCACATTTGATAGTAAAATTGCCCGCCTGGAAAAAGAAATGCAAGATAAAGAGAAAATTAATTAAAGGTCACTTTCCTATTATGAGTATTGTTTCAAATCATGATATACTATACAGGCGCATGAATCCTTGCGCCTGTATGATTACATAAGGAAAGGGGGTCACCCAAAATGTTTCGCAGACTGTCGACGGATACACTAAATTGGATCATGATTATCGGGGTGATCCTCTTTATTTTAGAAATTGCCTTTTTTCATGGGGGCATGATTTTTTCGGCATTATTTTCAGGGTTGCTGATCTATATTGGCTGGAAGAAATTTAATCACTTATGGGGAAAATTCTTTTTTTGGATTGGCATAATCGGCGCAGTATTATCAGTGTTTAATATGCTGGCAGTGCGCTTTCTGATTGTTGCTGGCATTGTATTATTTATAATAGACTTTTCAAGAACAAAAAAGGATCCAGATCGTATTAATCCATATATCCTCTCACCAAACGATTCAACTGCAGAACCAGTAATACGAATCGATCCAATGTTTAAGCATCGATTGTTTGGCGACCAGAAAACAACTGAACATGCGTACAAATGGCAGGATATTAATATTCATGGCATCTACGGTGATCGTGTAATTGATTTAAGCAATACGGTTCTGCCAAATGATACCTCAGTAATTTCGATTCGCCACTTTGTTGGAAATATTGAAATTTACGTTCCATATGAAGTTGAAGTTAGCATCAATCACAGCTCAATCTTTGGACGTGCGCATATATTTGGAAAAAAGCATTGGAATTTAATGAATCAGACGCTTTTATACCAAACGGAAAATTATGATACAACATACCCGCGAATCAAAATTGTTACCTCGTTAGTTTCGGGAGACATCGAGGTGAAGCGGATATGAGTATGATGGCCCGTCATGTTGTCACAGCCGTATTATTTAGTGTATTTGTCACAATTATTGTAATTGGATTAACCATATTTACATTTCCGCTTGATAATTGGTCGATTCTCTTTGAAAGAACCATTTCGGGTATTCCATTCATCTTTTTATTATTTATTGTTCCGGTTCTCGCGGGTGTCGTAATCGGGGTTACAACAGGCTGGTATTGGCGCCAGCGCTTCCATTGGATCGACCGTCAACTCGATGAAGTTGTTAAAGGCCAAAGGTTATCTAATGATGAAGAACCTTATAAAGAATTAGACACTATTAAGCAACGAATTGAACAAATACAGGAAAAATTTATGATACAAACAGAGCATGCGCAGCGTTTGGCAACAGAGCGTGCTAATGAACGGGAAAAAAGTCTTCAGGAAGTTGTTGTTCAAGAGAGAAATCGTCTTGCCCGTGAATTGCATGATTCTGTAAGTCAGCAATTATTTGCTGCCTCTATGATGATGTCAGCGATTAATGACGCAAATCCACCAGAAAATGATTCCATAAAAAAACAGCTATTGACGGTTGAGAGAATGATTCACCAGTCACAGCTTGAAATGCGTGCATTGCTTCTCCATCTCAGACCGGTAGCACTAAAAGGGAAATCGCTGCAAAAGGGTGTTGAGGAACTTTTGATAGAGCTGACACAAAAGGTTCCTATGGAAATTGACACGAAGGTTGAGTCATTTGAGGTTGCTAAGGGGATCGAGGATCAGCTGTTTAGGATTCTTCAAGAGTCTATTTCTAATACATTGAGGCATGCAAATGCAACAAAACTAAGTGTATTATTAATCGAACGCGATGATATAATCATTTTGCGTGTAGCCGATAATGGCATAGGGTTTAATGTAGAACAAGCTCGTGCGAGTTCATATGGACTTCAAAATATGCGCGAACGTGCCTATGAGGTTGGTGGAACGTTTAAGATTATCAGCTTACCAGACCAAGGAACCCAGCTAGAGGTCAAGGTACCACGAATAAATAAAGAGGATGAGCGTAATGATTAAGGTATTGTTTGCAGACGATCATGAAATGGTACGAATCGGTGTCTCGGCGTATCTTTCTGCCCAATCCGATATTGAGGTTGTAGCTGAAGCGGATGATGGCAGTGAGGCAGTACAAAAGGCGCTGGAATTGAAACCTGATATTATTTTAATGGATCTTGTAATGAAAGAAATGGATGGTATTGAGGCAACAAGACGAATTATTGAAAAATGGCCAGAAGCAAAAATAATTATCGTTACAAGCTTTCTCGACGATGAGAAGGTATATCCAGCACTGGAGGCCGGGGCAACTAGTTATATGTTAAAGACATCAAAAGCGGGTGAAATTGCCAAAGCAATCCGTTCTACCTACCAGGGACAATCGATTTTAGAGCCCGAAGTTACAGGGAAGATAATGACACGGATGCGGAGAAAGCCGGACGAGGAGCTGCACAGTCAATTAACAGACAGGGAAATGGAAATCCTGCTGCTTATTACTGAAGGAAGAACAAATCAGGAAATTGCTGATCAACTGTTTATTGCATTGAAAACGGTTAAGGTACATGTGAGTAATATACTAGGAAAATTAGAAGTACAAGACCGCACTCAAGCTGTTATTTACGCATTTAAACATGATTTAGTCCGCTAAAAAACAGTGTTTAATCGTATAGATTAAACACTGTTTTTTAGCGGAAAATTATATAACAAGATTGTATAGCCTGTAGAAGCGGGCATTTCTTCATGGCATAATTTCAGAACTAGGGATATTTCGACATGAATGTAAAAAATTGTTGCCTTTGAAACATAATTGTAATATTCATATTACATAATTGTCATTTTATGATGTTATACTACTAATTACCTAAGATAGTTTACTAGATTACATAGAATTAATTTTACATAAAAAATAAACACGTCTGAAATGAAAATATACATATAGATTTGTGGCGTGTAATGGGGAAGCGGGGAGAAAATGTTGAAGAAATCAGTCGTAATAACCACAATAGCGGTGGTTGGTTTGTCTAGTACATTTTTAACAGGTACAGCATATGCAGAAAGATCTGCTTCACAAATTAGTGATGAACGTTCGGAAATCAAAGCTGATTTATCAGATGCAGAAGCAAAAATTGCAGACGCACTAGTCGACCTTAAAGATCTTGAAAAGCAAATTAATCAAGTAGATGATGCACTAGCAGAAAATGAAAAGCAAATGAAAGAAACAAAAGATAAAATTGCTTCTACTAAAAAAGAAGTGGATAAACTAGAAAAAGAGATAGTAAAACTTGAAGCGGAAATTGAAAAGCGCTATGAGATATTACGAAATCGTATTGTTTCCTATCAGCAAAGTGGCGGTGACATCAGCTATTTAGAAGTAATCTTCGGCTCGAAGGATTTCGGTGATTTTATCAGCCGTGTATCTGCAGTTTCAAAAATTGCCGATTCTGATACAGATTTGATGAAACAGCAGGAAGAAGCTAAGGCAGAATTGGAAGAAAAACAAGATAAAGTAAAGAAGAAGCTTAATGGACTTAAAGACATGAAGGTTGAACTTGAAGGAATGCAGTCTTTAATTGTTGAACAACGCAAACAAAATGAAAAGAAAAAAGAAGAATTAAAAGATAAAGTGCAAGATTTGAAAGATTTAAAGGCAGAGCTGAAGGTTAAAGATAGTAATTTGGCGGCTATTCAGGCAGAAGTTAATAGAAGTGTTGCAGCTAGCAAATCTTCAGATGGCGGCAAGCTGACACAATTAAGCAGTAAAGCCCCAGCAAAGGCAAGCAGCGGAAGTTTAAGTACAGCAATTAATGCAGGATATAAATATCTGGGCGTACCATATGTTTGGGGTGGAGGATCACCAAGTGGATTTGATTGTTCAGGTTTCGTATCATGGGCATTTGCACAAGCAGGAATCTCAATTCCATCCAGCACTGCAGGATTACAGTATACTGGTTCAAAGGTTTCTTACAGTAATATTCAACCAGGTGATTTAGTTTTCTTTAACACATACAAGACTAACGGACATGTCGGTATCTACGTTGGCGGCGGTAAGTTTATCGGTTCACAAAACTCAACCGGATTAGCAGTTGCTGACATGACAAGCGGTTATTGGAAAAATCATTTTGCAGGACATGTTAGACGTGTAAGATAATATAGTGAAACCGTATGACTTCTTAATTGAAGTTATACGGTTTCTTTTATGAATTTTAGTATCCGTTAATGGATATAGACATTTTGTGATGCTTCTCCCTATCACCGCTGCCCGTATATACTACGCTTTCCGGTAAAGCTGTTTATTCATACTTTCCCGCCGGGCATCTCTCCTGAATCTTTCCATTTATACGGGATGACATATTGAAGGTATAGTTTTTCTATCTCTTTGGTGATTACGTCTTCTGAGTTTGTAAACTTAATATTATCTATTACAAATGGTAAAAGGGTTTTAAAAAGTAAGTTTAACTAGTATAATAGCTACGGAACTTTTTTCTCGCAAATCATATAGAGATAAGGAGGCAGTCATCAATGTTTGAAGTAAAAGAGTTTCGTAAGGCAGCACATGATATCGATCCAATCTATGTCAAGCGCTGGTCACCTAGAGCTTTTATGAACAAAGAAGTACCTAAAGATATTCTTTACAGTGTTTTTGAAGCCGCACGCTGGGCACCGTCTGCGGCAAACATTCAGCCATGGAGATTTATCACTGCACAGAACGAGGAGGAACGTAAAAAGTTTCTTTCCTTTATATATGAAGGAAACATTGCTTGGTGTGAGAAAGCTCCGGTTTTAGTGGCAGTTGTTTCCAAAACCGATTCAACATTCACTGGTGGACATAATCCTTCACATGCGTTTGACACAGGAGCTGCCTGGGGCTACCTAGCATTAGAAGCGGCACGTAAAGGACTTGTTTCACATGCAATGGGTGGATTTGATCATGAAAAAGCAAAAAAGGTATTAAATATCCCTGAGAACTATGATATCCATGCAATAATTGCTTTGGGATATCAGGGGGAAAAAGATTTATTGCTCGAACAATATCAAGAACGCGAGAAGCCATCTGACCGTAATGAAGTGGGAGCGTTTATGTTTGAAGGTACATTTCAAGAGAAATAATTATTAAAAAGTTGCTGGGACATATGTATTTTAGTCAAAAAGAAATCCGAACTATGAATTCTTAAAATAGAATTTGTATAAGTTCGGATATTTTTTTGGGTATTCGAAATTTTTACTGTTAATTATCCGTAAACTACTACGTAAGTGCTTGTGGTGATTTTGCATCATTTTGGACGCTCTTTGCTCTCGCAGACCGTAAATACTACGCCTTCCGATTTGCATTGTACTGGTTTAAGACAAATAGGTATAAAATTTTACTAAGTATTGAAAATAAAGTTTAGCGCAATAAATTACGGGTATATTACAAATGTTCCACAGTACATCTAAATCTTGGGCTATGTCTTTTATTGCTCGTTTTTGTTTTCTTTCTGGTCCAACTGTTTTTATATTAGATTCGTTTGTTCTAGGATTAGGAGATTATTTTACAAATTTTGTTCAATATAGTCTAAGGTTAACACCATATTCCGGTGATACATGGGTCCGTGATTGGACAATTTTCTACTTATCGTAGCTCAGTTTATTAGAATGATAAGGAATGAACCATCCACAAAAAAAGATAAATGATTCTTCTGAAAAGCAGCTGTGCATTCAGCTGCTTTTCCCGTCCGTTTTAAAATAACTGGTAATGCAATAAGTGGTTAATCCAACCATCAATACCAAGATGGCGGAATAAGTTACCGTTGCCTCTTGAATTACGAGCCATCCAAAAGAAATCACCATACTATCGATAAGAAGAATATATATTCCTACATTTAGGGAAGTTACTTTAGATAGCATTAATGCTAAAAGATCTGTGCCCCCTGTACTAATGTTTGCTACCATCATTATCCCAATACCGGTACCGATTAAAAAACCGCCAGCTACTGAACTGATTAGAATTGGTGCAGTTTGTATGTGGGATAAAGGGTGGAAGTAGTCTATAAGAAGTGAAGAAAATAAAAGTCCATGGAGTCCATTGTAAAAATAGGTACGATAAAGAAACCATGCAATCAAATACAATGGAAGACTTAAAATAATTATAGTTAAACCGGGTTTTAACCCCAAAGTATATTTGGCAATCAACCCTAGTCCGATAATACCTCCATCTAGTAAATGATTTGGGATCAGAAATAAATTAATTCCAACTGCTACAAATGTACTTCCGATAAATACAGATAATATTTTTTGGATCATACGAACTATTCACCTACTCGACTTGTCCAAATGCTTATATATGAATAGATATGCGAAAAACGAGAAATTTATCCTTGCATTGTTCAAAAATGTAAATGATATAAGTAGACTAGATAGTATAAGTATCATATAATTCTCTATAGAAAGTAGGTGATTCAGATGGGAAGGTAATAGAAAATACAGTTAATATGCCAGTAAGGGAGAAGGTGATGAACCAAGTCTCTTATACTAACCTTTTTTTGAATCATTTACGTTTAGATCGTGTGATTTTTAAAGAGGTATAAGTATATTAACAAAATATTTGCGCGGTATTTTTTAATAATCAGGAGGTGAAATCCTCGTTTCTTAAGATACGAGGTATTAATTGGAAATAGTTAATTTACTTATGGTTGCCATATTGATTTTTTTAACAGCTTTCTTTGTGGCAACCGAATTTGCGATTGTTAAGGTTCGAACAACACGTATTGACCATTTAATTGAAGAAGGAAATAAAAATGCAGTTCATGCTAGGAAGTTAATTGATAATTTAGATGCTTATTTATCTGCTTGTCAATTGGGAATAACGGTAACAGCATTGGGGATAGGATGGCTTGGTGAACCGGCCGTTGCCAGTCTTTTAGAACCAATATTTGATAAACTGGATATTAATTCTGCGGTTTCCCATGCTATATCGGTAGCGATCGCGTTTATTCTTATAACTTTTCTCCATGTTGTTGTAGGTGAATTAGCACCGAAAACAGTTGCCATTCAGAGAGCAGAAGCAATTACATTGTGGCTGGGCAGACCGTTGATGCTGTTCCACAAAGTTATGTACCCATTTATTTGGGCATTAAATGGTTCGGCAAGACTTTTAATTCAGCTTTTTGGATTTAAACCTATGAAAGAACATGAGGTAGCACACTCCGAGGAAGAATTACGATTAATCCTTTCGGAAAGCTATAAGAGCGGAGAAATTAATCAATCGGAAATGACTTATGTTAATAACATTTTTGAGTTTGATGACCGTTTAGCAAAAGAAATTATGACACCCCGAACGGAAATGATCTGTTTTTTTAAAGAGGATAGCTTTCATGATAACGTAGATGTTATCCGAGAAGGTCAGTATACAAGGTACCCTGTAGCGGATGGAGATAAGGATCATATTATTGGCTTAGTGAATCTTAAGGAAATTTTTACGGGGCATATCGAAAACGGCCATGAGTCTATTGAAAAATTTATTAGACCGATCATATATGTGTCAGAGGCGACACCGATAAAACAGGTTCTAATCAAAATGCAGAAAGAACGGATTCATATGGCGATTGTCATTGATGAATATGGTGGAACTGCTGGTTTATTAACTGTTGAAGATATTTTAGAAGAAATTGTTGGAGATATCCGTGATGAGTTTGACATTAATGAACAACCAATGATTGAAAAAGTTAATGACACAACCACTATGGTTGATGGAAAGGTACTCTTAGATGATATAAATGAACTTCTGGATACAGCCCTAGAGGAAGAGGATGTTGACACAATTGGCGGTTGGGTCATTACAAACAACCTTGATGCCAAAAAAGGAACAACCGCAGAACATGAGGGATATCAATTTATTGTTGAGGAAATTGACGGACACCAGATCAAGAAAGTTAAAATAATTAAAAATGCATAAGCACTTTCTTACTAATGAAAAAGGCAAATCCGGTTTGGGTTTGTCTTTTTTGAAACCTTTCTAGTTCTCAATAAGTATGTAATAATAATGATAATAGTCAAAAAACTATAGCAAAATAGAGAGAAAGGTTGTTAGGTAGATATGGATAAAATTAAACAAGCAAAATCCGATTTGAATGGTATTATTTTCGGTAAAGAAGAAGTTGTCGATTTATTATTTATAGCATTGCTCTCTCAGGGACACGTGCTGCTTGAAAGTGTTCCGGGTACTGGTAAAACAAAACTAGCAAAAAGCTTTGCTAAAATTATCGACGGGAAATTTAGCCGGGTACAATTTACCCCGGATGTTTTGCCAAGTGATGTAACAGGAATTCGTTTTTTTAATCCGAAGACTCAGGAATTTGAGCTGCGAGTAGGCCCAGTTGCAGCAAATATTTTATTAGCGGATGAGATAAACCGCGCAACTCCAAAAACACAATCAAGCCTTTTGGAAGTAATGGAAGAACATCAGTCAACAATTGATGGAGAAACAATAAAGGTGGATGCACCATTTCTAGTTATTGCAACACAAAATCCTGTGGAGAGCAATTATGGAACCTTTCCATTACCAGAGGCGCAACTTGATCGATTTTTGTTTAAAATTGACTTGGGTTACCCATCAAGTGAAGAGGAAAAGCGTGTTTTACATACATATCGAACGAACGATCCATATAAATCGGTATCATCATCATTATCGGTACAAGATATACGAATGCTGCAAGAGGATATCAAGCATATAACAGTATCTGAAGCTGTAACAGATTATTTAGTCGCACTTGTTCAGCAATCACGTATTCACACAGACATAGAACTTGGAATTAGCCCACGTGGGTCACTAGCATTGATGCGAGCAGCACAAGCAAGGGCGTATCTTCTTGATAGAGATTATGTTTCTCCAGAAGATATTAAGGTATTATCTCCGTATGTGTTTGAGCATCGTTTGATATTAACGATGGAAGGATCAATTAAGACAACAGCAGCAGAAATTGTCAATGAAATTATATCAAATGTAGCTGTACCTGTTGAAGTTGGAGTAGATCAAGCATGATATGGCAAAAGGAATTTGGCATATCAAATGACAAAAACTATGACTATTTACTAGCTGCAATTGTAGTATTAGTTGTGCTTGGATTTTTATTTAAAAAACCGATTCTGTTTATTGTAGTTGGATTGTTTACTGCATATCTATTATTGAATAAATTTTATGATAAACGGATTGGGGATAAACTGTATCTTGAAAATAGCCATCGGGTGTTACGAATGTTTCCCGGTGACGAACTGGAGTTGACGTTTGAATTTCAAAACCGTTCCTTTTTTCCCATTCTAAATGGAGAATTCCAATTTCAAACAGAACAGTCTATTGAAGCAACTAAATATGTTGAATCATCGAGTAAATACTGGAACCAGTTTTCGCTGCCATTGTCTGTAGTTGGTAAAGGCAAGGTTACAGTACAACTGCCAATCAAAGCTAAACAGCGTGGCACGTCAAAAATAAAAAATATTAATTACAAATTTCCGCATTTATTTAATTTTGATTCTGTAACATTAAAATATAATCCGTTCTACCAACTGGAATATGTCGTATTTCCTGAACCGATTCAAGTGAAAGGGATTGAGGCAATTTCTTATGTCACACCAGGTATACAACATACGAACTTTTCCCCATTTGAGGATGTGCATAGCCCGCGTGGTACAAGAGATTACAGTTATAGTGACCCTTTTCATCAAATTAATTGGAAGGCTTCTGCCAAAACGCAGGAACTACAAACTAATGTTTACGATAAGGTAGTTGATATGTCCTATCTGTTTATCGTCAATCTAAGCACAAAGCACAGTTTAAATATGCTTCATAAAGACATGGAAAAATTATTGTCGTATACCGCCTATCTATGTCAATATGCAACAAAAAAGGGCTATCCGTTTGAAATGGTTATTAACGCTAGAAAGCCGGGGAGTACGCCTTATATGAACTTGCCTGAAGGAGAAGGAAAAGCCCATTACGTTCATGCACTGGAAATGTTAGCGCGTATTCGTTCGCAATCTATGATTGTTCCGCTTAATCAAATGCTTCACCGTGTTGGGCAAACGTTTTATAAACCAAAAACAATTATTTTAATTGGGCAAATTCCGAACGAAGTGAATCAAATTATCGGCAAATGGAAGCAAACACAAAAGAATATTTTTCAATTAGAACAAATGGAAGATGAAGCATGTCTGAAACGTTTGGTAAGGGACGTGATTAACCATGCAAACTAAACAATCAAATATAACTTATGCATATCATTTTATGAGTGAAGCAATTCTCCTGTTTTTAGTCTGTCTTCCTGTTATGTATTATCATTTTAAGTTAGTTCCATATGGAAGCTTTCTCGTGATAGCTAGTGGAATTTGCATGATATATTTGATTTTCACTAAGATCAGCAACAGCTATATGTGGTATATCATCTCAGCACCATTTTTCATTGTAATTTTCTATGCAAGTGACTATCCATTGTTCATGGGTATTGTATTTTCAGTTGCGTTGGCATGGCGTTTCATCAATATTCGAAATGAAACTGTTCTGAATCGGGAAATGGGTTATATAAAAATAACACTGGTACTAGCAACAGGTCTAATGCTTTTAATCAATGAGTATCAGATTATCCTTTATGCGTTTTTACAGTTTTTATTTTTAATTGTCGGGTATATCAGCAGTCATTTGACTGTTATACAAAAGGAGGAGAGGAAACGGTTTGATAACAAACTATGGCTTTACATTGGATTCATGTTGTCAATGGGATCCGTTCTTATTTTCCTGCTATTTGATCCTGGCAGGAATTTATTCTTGAAAATCGGTGAGGGGTTAAGCTATGCAGCAGCGGTGGCTGCAAGTAAGGTTGCCTTTGTTTTTCAATTTTTGGATTTTAATAAGGTACAGCTTCCAGGCAGTGAAACACCAATGGAACAGCAGCAAAAACAGTTAAACGAACTGCAGCAGGGCAGTAACACCTCACTTATTGAGGAAATCATGCCATACATTTATTGGACAATATCTCTTACTATCGCAGCCATTATTATTATATTGGCAATTAGATTTTTTAACAAAAAATTTAGAATCGCGGATCAAGCAGATGTAAGTGATGCGATTGTTTATGGAAATCTGGATGATAAACAAAGAGATAACAGGAGTTTCATAAGTAAAATAGTTGCAGCACAAAGAAAACCAAGTCACCCAGTAAGAAAACTAGTTTATAATTTTGAAAAAAAGGCACTTAAAAATGGATATGGAAGAAGCCCATTTGAAACGGTTGAGGATTGGCTTGCACGTTTAGGAATTGATAATTATTTAACAGTCTATCAAAAGGTTAGATACGGGGAAAAGGATGTAAGTGATCAGGAAGTAAATACATTAAGAGAGCAGCTGCTGCAGGTTGAAGAAAGGTTAGAAAAATAGATTTGACATTTCCCATAACTCTTTTTATACTAGTCAATAATAAAAAGTTTTCTAGGGTTCCGCAAGGCAAATTGGTCTGGTCCGAGAGAAAACGCACGTTATGTGTACACGGAGGGATAAAAGCCCGGGAGGATATCGTTTTCAGATATCGTCCCGGGCTTTTTATGTTAATGAAAATGAGGTGTTTATAATGAAACGTAATTGGAATTTAGTATTCGCTGCAGGTTTATTTGAAATTGGCTGGGTAATTGGGCTAAAACATGCGTACAATTGGGGAACGTGGGTCCTTACTGCAATTGCGATATACATGAGCATGCATTTGTTAATTGCAGCTTCCCGAAAGCTTCCCGTTGGTACGACCTATGCAGTGTTTACTGGTATGGGAACTGCAGGAACAGTTGTTTTTGAAATAGCAGTATTTAATGAACCGTTCAACCTAACCAAGGTGCTGTTAATTGTATTGTTATTGTGTGGAGTAATTGGTCTTAAAACAATTACGAAAGAAACTTCCAATAAAGGAGAGGGTGCATAATGGCCTGGATTTATCTAATAATTGCCGGTGCCGGCGAAGTTATTGGTGTAATGGGAATCAATCAGGTAAATCAGAATAAATCCATTGGTTCCTTTTGCACATTAGTTGGAGGGTTTTTGTTAAGTTTTATATTTTTATCCATTGCTATGGAGAAACTTCCAATGAGTACTGCATATGCAGTATGGACTGGTATGGGAACGGTCGGAAGTGCGCTTCTTGGAATGTTTGTTTTTGGTGAATCAAAGGATTGGCGCCGTATACTTTTTATTAGCATGATTTTATGTGCGGCTGTTGGTTTAAAGCTGATCTCCTAATCCCATGTTTAGTACATGTTAATATCGGCTACACATTACTAAGATTGTAAAAAAAGGAGCCGATATCGATGGATTTATATGAAGAAATAAAAAAGCTTGAGCAGGTAAGAAAAGGAAATTCAAATAAGGTTTTAACCATGTATTTGAATACTGACCCATCGGATCCCGAGCAGCAAGGCGGAGAATGGAAAATACATTTTAAAAATGGGATGCGGAATTTTGAACAGTATCTGGAAAAAGATGAAAATAAAGAGGAATTAATAAATTTTCAGCAGGTTAGGCAAAAAGCTGAAAAGTTTGTTAAAGGAAATGAACAAAACTTTCGTAAAGGAATTGTCCTGTTTGCAACTGCGAAAGAAGATGTTTGGTTTGCTGATCGAGTTCAAATGCGTTTGAAAACAGAATTTTTCTGGCAGGAAACACCGGACTTAGAACAACTAAAAACACTTTATGAAACGTTCCCAAAAACGGGCGTTATTCTCGTACAGCAGGATCATGTTAAGGTTATTGAGGCAGAGCTTGGTGAGGTAAAGGATTCCATACATTATGAATTAGATATGAATACCGAAAAATGGCGATTGTTTGCTGGGACGCATAAAGGTGAGGACTCCATGGGAAAAAGGGGCAAAAATATGCAACAGGATTTCCAGGACCGTTTTGAAGCGAACAAGCATAGATGGTACAAAAATATTGCAGCAAAACTGGACAAGCTGGCAAAAGATCACGAATGGGAAAAAATTTATGTAGTAGGCGAATCGGATGCATCACGTGATCTGGAGGCGCTAATGAACAAAACTGTCGATGATATCATTCAGAAGAATATGCTGGATCATACAGAATCAAGTGTGTTAACAGAAGTATTTGCATAATCTATCATAGAGGGAGTTGAATTATGCTGTTCAGCTCTCTCTATTGCATAATAACCAAAAAAAGGTAAACGAAAAGTAAAGAAACAATGAATGAACTGGCGATATATCCAGCAGCGACACTGTATCTTTTCTCTAAAATAAGTGATAGTGTTTCATTCCCAAATGTGGAAAAAGTCGTATAGGCACCACAAAATCCAACACCAATTAGTTGCCAGAATGTCTCTGATAATTGATCAATCATGTGAAAATGCACCGTTATACCTAATAGAATTGAACCGGTAATATTAGCAATCCATGTACCGATAAGGTGTTTATTAGCTTTGATTGAAATATAAAAACGGAGCATACTCCCGAAAAATCCCCCAATAGCTACGAAAAGAAAACTCATGACTGGACCACTCTTTCCTTAGCAGACATATAGCCAAGAAAACAAAATCCTAGTCCACCGAAAATACTAATTACTACATATAGAATGGATAGGTAACTGTTCCTTGTCCATAACTCGATTGTCTCAACGGCAAAGGTCGAGAAAGTTGTGAACGCCCCAATCGTGCCGGTCCCAAGTGCAGCGAACATCTCGGGTGATAGTCTTTGCTTTATCAATCCTTTGTTCAATACAAAGCTTAATAAATAGCAACCAATCAAATTCACTATCAACGTTGCATATGGAAAGTTAACGTTAGGCTGAAACAAAAGCGAAATACTATACCTGCCAACAGCTCCAATTATCCCACCAATACCTACTGCAATATAAAGTTTAATGGAATGGAGATTACTCACACGGTTTGACATGCTGGACATACTCCGTAAATTTCAAACTTGTGCCCTTCAATATCATAATTTGCTAACCTCTTTGTCACTTCTTCCATTGGACACACATCGATTTCCTTTGTTTTGCCGCAATCCTTGCAGATGAAATGATGGTGATGGTGGTGTGTACATTTCATTCGAAAGTGTTTTTCCCCATTTAATTCAGTTGTTTCTAAAATTCCTAATTCATTATACAAATGCAAATTACGGTATACCGTATCAAAGCTTATACCTTCATAAGTCGATTCTAAATGCTGAATAAGGTCTTTGGCTGTTCGGTACCCATCAGCTTGCTCAAAAAAGGTAAGAATGTCTTTACGTTTTCCGGTAGTTTTATATCCTTTATTCTTCAAAAGATCGATAGCTTCATTCATATTCACGCAGATTCCCTCTCTCTTTTTGAATTAAAAGTAAATCGCTTTGCACTAATGGAAAGCAGCAAAATAATTATAGACACAAGTACAATTGTTCCTCCGGGAGGTATGCTAAAATAATAACCTGAAAATAATCCAAGGACTACAGCTAACTCCCCAAAGATAACAGACAATATAATTGTTTGTTTAAACCCTCTGGCTAACCGCATCGCGGAGGCAACAGGCAATGTCATCAATGCTGAAACGAGTAATACACCGACAATCCGGATAGAAGCAGCAATAACCAATGCAGTTAATATGATAAATAAGAAATGAATTCGTTTTGCGTGTATTCCGGAAACACTTGCATGCTCTTCATCAAAAGATAATGTAAACAATTCCTTATAAAATAAAAAGATGACAATAATAACGAAAATTGAAATACCTAAAATCGATAGAAAGTCTTTTTGGCTGACTGCTGATACGGAACCAAATAAAAAGTTGAAAAGCTCTGTGTTAAAACCGTCTGCAAGAGAAATGAAAATAAGACTGAGTCCCACCCCGCCGGATAAAATAATCGGTATCGCAAGCTCTTCATATGCCTTATAAACCCCTCTGAGTTTTTCAATGAATATGGAACCTATAACAGAGAATGCCATCCCCCCATACAATGGAGTCACTATTGTTGCTGCAAATTTTTTCTCCAGCAGTAAGCCGAATGCTATACCAGCAAGTGTAACATGGGAAAGCGCATCAGCGATAAGGGACAATCGCCTTACAACGATAAACGTACCAAGCAATGGTGCAATTATACCAATCAGTAGACCAGTTAAAAAGGTATTTCTAAGAAAATCATATTCTATAATATCTGCTAGCATAGCTGTTTTCCTCCAACCTAATGATCATGTGAAACAACGTTTACCGGATGACCATAAAAATTTGATAAGTCCCGGTCTGTCAAAGATGTGTATTCCTTGGGATCCCCATGAAAATGCAATGTTCTATTTAAACATACAATATCAGTAGCGTGTTCCGTAATAATTCCAGTATCATGTGTAACAAGCAGCAATGTAATGTTTCGTTTATTATTTAGCCGTTCTAATAAATCATAAAATCGCTGTACATTTTCATGATCAACGCCAACAGTGGGCTCGTCCAAAATAAGCAATTCCGGATCATTCACTAAAGATCTGGCAATAAATACCCGCTGCTGCTGTCCGCCAGATAAGTTTCCAACATTTTGATGGGCATAATCACTCATCCCTACCTGTTCAATCGCTTGCAAGATTATTTCTTTGTGTTGTTTTGTTAAAAATTTCAAATATCCAATTTTGGCTGTCAATCCCATTGATACTACTTCAAATACTGTTGCGGGAAATCCTTTATTAAACGTGTTGGATTTTTGTGAAACAAAACCAATTTTATTCCATTCCTTAAACTTATTAATAGGTTGTCCGAAAAGGGAAATAGAGCCATTATCGGGCTTTAATAATCCTAGTATTAACTTGATTAAGGTAGTTTTGCCGCCACCATTAGGGCCAATCAATCCCATCAATGCTCCGCGTGGTATTTCAAAGTTAACATTACTTAATACGGGTTTATTGTCATATGCATAGTGTATCTTATTCATAGTAACAACAGATTCAGTCATGGTATGCTCCTCCTATTTTACTTGGTAGCTTTATCGAGCACTTTCAAGTTATGTTCCATTAAAGACATGTAATCTTCCTCATTTTTAATATCATTATCGGTTAGCACGGAAAGGTTATGGATATACAATGCTTTCGCGTTTATTTGTTCCTGAATAATTTTAGAAACACGATCTGTACCGTTTTGCTCAAAAATTACATAATCCAAATTAAGATCTTTTGCCTTATCGATTATTTGTGTTAATTCTTTCTGTGACGGTTCATCACTTGAAGTTAGACCGCTTATAGCAATTTGTTCTAATCCATATCGTTCTTCCCAGTACCCATATGCTGCATGGGAAACAAGAATTTCATTGTTATCCTTATTTTGCAGTGTTTCTTGATATTGCTTATCTAATGCTAATAGACTTTCTTTTAAAGTGGCGAGATTATTCGTGTATTGCTCTGATTTATCAGGATTTAATTCAATTAATTTGCTATTAATCATTTCCGCCATATCAATCATCCGCAATGGATCAAGCCAAATGTGTGGATCATGATCACCGTGATGATGTCCGTCATCAGCATGCTCCTCTGAGTGGTCATTTTCTGTGTGGAATAATTCTTCATTTTTACCTAACTCAACTAGCTCAACATTCTCTGAACTTAATGCATCGGCAGCACTTTCTGCAAAGCCTTCCATCCCTGCACCCATGTAAATAAATGCATCACCAGAAGCGATAGATGTCATTTCCTTCGTAGTTGGTTCATACGTATGCGCATCTACTCCCGGTGGGTAAACAGACTTTACAGTTAGCGTATCACCGCCAATTTGTTCTGTAATATATTGAATTGGATAAATAGATGTATAGACAGTTAGTCCAGCTTTGTCCTCTTCAGTAGAAGAACTGCAGCCGGTAATAATGATTGTTAATAGTACGGATAAAAATAATAATGCTGCTTTTTTCAATATATGATCCTCCCAAATGTTAATCCTAAATTATAATACCGTAATGATTACGATTTGTAAACAGTAATGATTACGAATATGTTCAAATTTCTTTCAAAGTTCATGATTCTGCTACCAAATGTATGCGTACTTTCGTTATTATATAAAAGAAAGATTGTTGAAGGGTGGCATAAACAGTGAAAAGACTTTTATTTCTATCCACTTCAAAACTAATCCACCTTAAAGTAGGTTAAAATTTTTCTTCCATTTGTATTGCGAAATGTCTGAATTTAATTTATAATAAGATTAGATGGATAGGGAACTATCTTTTATTTTTCGCAGTAAAATGAATGAGTATTCATTCAAAGTAAAGATAGGGGGACAAATCATGACACGAACAATCAAGCGTGCCGCAGTGTTAGGCTCTGGGGTTATGGGGTCTGGAATTGCTGCCCACTTGGCTAACGTTGGAATCCCAACGATTATGCTCGATATTGTACCAAGGGAATTAACAAAGGATGAAGAAAAGAAAGGTTTAACACTTGAAGAACGTGCTGTTCGCAATCGTATGGCAGCACAAAGCAAAAAAGCCCTGCTTAAACAAAAACCATCTCCAATTACTACGAAAAAAAGCCTTGATTTAATTGAGGTTGGTAATATGGACGATGATATGGAAAAATTAGCCGATGTTGATTGGATTATTGAAGTTGTTGTTGAAAATTTGGATGTTAAGAAAAAAGTATTTGCAAATGTTGATAAATATCGTAAAGAAGGAACAATTGTCAGTTCCAATACATCCGGCATTTCAGTGGAGGATATGGCTGCTGATTGCTCAGAGGATTTCCGCAAACATTTTCTCGGGACACATTTTTTTAATCCGCCGCGTTATTTAAAGCTGCTGGAGGTAATTCCAACGAAAGATACAGAGCCGGATGTATTATCTTTTATGAAAACATTTGGCGAAAATGTTCTTGGAAAAGGTGTTGTTGTGGCCAAAGATACACCGAATTTTATTGCTAATAGAATCGGTACATATGGCCTGCTTGTCACTGTTCAAAAAATGCTTGACGGGGGCTATAGTGTAGGTGAAGTGGATTCGGTAACCGGTCCAATGATCGGCCGTCCAAAAAGCGCAACTTTCCGTACATTGGACGTTGTTGGTTTGGATACGTTCATTCACGTTGCTAAAAATGTCTATGACCAAGTTGGAGGCACCGAAAAAGAAATTTTTGATGTACCCGATTTTATTTTAAAGATGCAGGAAAACGGCTGGCTTGGGGCTAAAAGCGGGCAAGGATTTTTCCTGAAGAAAAAAGATAAAAATGGCAGCACGATCTATGAATTGAATCCGAAAACACTAGAATACGAGGATCGGAAAAAACTAAAGACTGCAGCTACCGAAATGGCAAAACAGGAAAAAGGAACACGCCGTAAATTGAAAGCGCTTGTATCGGCTAAAGGGGACAAAGCAGGAGATCTTGTATGGTCGATTCTTAAACCGGTGTTAACGTATTCGGCTGATCTTGCTGGTGAAATTGCGGACGATATTGTTTCCATTGATCAAGCAATGAAATGGGGCTTTGGCTGGGAATTTGGTCCATTTGAAACGTGGGATGCAATCGGTCTCCGTAAATCAGTTGAGCGGATGCAAGAGGAAGGGGAAACAGTACCACAATGGATCCAGAAACTACTGGAGGATGGCAACGAATCCTTTTATAAAACGGAGAATGGTAATGTTTATTACTATGATAATGGTGCGTATAAGCAGCAAAGTTTTAATAAAAAAGAGATTAATTTAAAACGTTTAAAAGATGTTAATGGGGTCATTAAAAAGAATACGGGTGCTAGTTTGATAGATTTAGGTGATGGTGTAGCAGGACTTGAGTTCCATTCACAAAGCAATGCAATCGGACTTGATATTATTCAAATGGTTAATTTTACACTTGATGAAGTAAGCAAAAACTATGAGGGGCTTGTTATTGGAAATCAGGGCAAGAACTTCTGTGTTGGTGCTAATCTCGCAATGATGCTAATGGAAGCGCAAGATGATAACTTCTTTGAATTGGATATGGTCGTGCGTCAATTTCAGAACATGGCGATGAACATCAAATATTCCGAGAAACCGGTTGTTACTGCACCATTTAATATGACACTTGGCGGTGGAGCAGAAGTATCCTTACCAGCAGCGGCGATTCAAGCTTCAGCTGAAACATACATGGGACTTGTTGAATTCGGTGTTGGTCTCATCCCCGGTGGCGGTGGAACGAAGGAGCTTTACTTGAAACAGCTAAGGAACATGCCTAAGGGTGTTGATTTTGACCTGTCAAAAGTAGCAAATGATGTGTTTGAAAAAGTTGCTACCGCAAAAGTTTCTACCTCAGCAGCGGAGGCACGAGAAAATGGTTATTTAAATAGTAGCGATGGTATAAGTGTAAATCCTGATCATTTGTTAAGTGATGCAAAAGAGAGGGTGCTAGCACTTGCTAAAGCAGGTTACCGAGCTCCAAAACGTGAACAGATTCCAGTTGTCGGTGATTCCGGTTATGCAGCAATGTTACTCGGTGCGAAATCACTACAATTAAGTGGCTATGCATCGGATCATGATGTGAAAATTGCTGAGAAACTAGCTTATGTATTATCCGGCGGACGAATTAAAGAAGGTACGTTAATTGATGAACAGTTAATGTTGGATCTAGAGCGTGAAGCATTCTTGAGTTTAATAGGTGAACCAAAGACACAACAGCGTATGCAGCACATGCTTTTAAAAGGAAAACCACTGCGTAACTAATTGAAGAGGGGGAAGAAAGGTGAAGGAAGCAGTAATTGTTGCGGGTGCAAGAACCCCTGTAGGAAAAGCGAGTAAAGGATCACTCGCTAATACAAGACCAGATGATTTAGCGGCATTAACGATAAAAGAAACTTTAAAGCGCGCGGGAAACTATGATGGAAACATTGATGATGTCATTATCGGATGTGCAATGCCTGAAGCGGAGCAAGGGATGAATATGGCACGTAATATTGCGGGGCTAGCTGGCCTGAAAAATACCGTACCGGGTGTAACAATTAATCGTTATTGTTCATCAGGTTTACAAAGTATTGCTTTTGCGGCTGAACGAATTATGATCGGGGCGAGCGATACGATGATTGCCGGCGGAACAGAATCGATGAGCTTAATCCCGATGGGTGGCCACGTAATTAAGCCAAATACAAAACTTGTCCAGGATGCACCGGGATATTACATGGGCATGGGGCACACCGCCGAAGAAGTTGCTAATCGTTTTGGCATTTCACGGGCAGACCAAGATGCATTTGCTGTCCAAAGTCATGATCGTGCTTCCAAGGCACTTAAGGAAGGTAAGTTTAACGATGAGATTGTTCCAGTTGAAGTTACTGAAAGAGTTGTTGGTAAAAATAACAAAATTGAAGAGAAAAAATTCATGTTTGAAATGGATGAAGGGGTACGTCCAGGCACAACTGCAGATATTTTAGCAAAGCTTCGCCCGGCATTTAATGTAAAAGGATCAGTAACAGCGGGCAACTCTTCACAAATGAGTGACGGGGCTGCAACAGTACTTTTAATGGATCGTGAAAAAGCACAAGCAGAAGGATTAACCCCGCTTGTTAAATTCTGTTCGTTTGCAGTTGCTGGTGTGGAACCGGAGATTATGGGTGTAGGTCCTGTAGAGGCAATACCAAAAGCACTGAAAATTGCGGGGCTGGAGTTATCAGATATCGGCTTATTTGAATTAAACGAAGCATTTGCATCACAGTCTGTACGCGTTATTCAGGCACTTGATTTAGATCCAGCTATTGTAAATGTTAATGGCGGGGCAATTGCATTAGGTCATCCACTTGGCATGACAGGTACAAAATTAACATTAAGCCTTATCCATGAAATGAAACGTCGTAATGTCCAATATGGTGTTGTTACGATGTGTATTGGCGGCGGTATGGGAGCAGCTGGAGTATTTGAACTATTGTAAGCTAGTTTTGAAAATCATATTTGTATTAGAGAGGAACGATTAATATGAGCGAAACAAAAGAAAAGCTATTTAAGGGTGGAGCATTTTTAATCGAGGATTTAACAGGCGATGATGTTATTACACCAGAAGACTTTACAGATGAACATCATATGATCGCAAAAACTACCGAAGATTTTGTGGAAAAGGAAGTATTACCAAAGGTTGAAAAACTAGAGAATCATGAATTTGAACATTCTGTCGATCTATTGAAAAAGGCAGGTGAACTTGGCCTGTTAGGTGCAGACGTTCCAGAAGAATATGGCGGTCTTGCATTAGACAAAATCAGTTCTTCGTTAATAACCGAAAAGTTTTCTCGTGCCGGTGGATTTTCAGTAACACATGGGGCACATGTTGGTATTGGTTCACTGCCGATTGTATTTTTCGGCAATAATGAGCAAAAGGAAAAGTATCTGCCAAAGCTTGCAACAGGTGAACTGCTGGCTGCTTATGCATTAACAGAGCCTGGTTCAGGATCAGACGCGTTAGGCGCAAAAACAACAGCTAAACTAAACGATGCAGGAACACACTATATATTAAATGGTGAGAAGCAGTGGATTACGAACTCCGCTTTTGCAGATGTTTTCATTGTCTATGCCAAAATAGATGGAGAACATTTCTCGGCATTTATTGTTGAACGAGAATTCCCGGGTGTATCTACAGGTCCTGAAGAACACAAAATGGGAATTAAAAGCTCATCTACCAGAACATTAATTTTAGAGGACGCTGAGGTTCCAGTTGAAAACCTTCTAGGTGAAAAAGGTCGAGGACATATTATTGCATTTAACATTCTTAATGTTGGGCGTTATAAATTGGCAATTGGCGGCGTTGGCGGTTCAAAACGCGGTATTGAAGTTGCAACAAAATATGTTAAAGAGCGTAAACAATTTGGTACATCTATTTCCAGCTTCTCCTTAACACAAGAAAAATTAGCTACCATGGCCGCAAGAACATATGCAAATGAAAGCGCCGTTTATCGCACGGTTGGACTATTTGAACAGCGCATGGGAGCTTTAACGGATGAACAATTGAAGGATGGTCGTGAAATAGCGCGTGCTATCGCTGAATATCAAATTGAGTGCTCGATGAATAAATATACTGCTACGGAATGTCTTGATTATGTGGCAGATGAAGCGGTACAACTTCATGGTGGATATGGTTTCATGGAAGAATATGAAGTGGCAAGAATGTATCGTGATTCCCGTATTAACCGGATTTTTGAAGGGACAAACGAAATTAACCGTTTGATCGTGCCGGGAACATTGCTGAAAAAAGCAATGAAAGGTGAATTGCCACTTCTTCAAAAAGCACAAGGTTTACAGGAAGAGCTTATGATGATGATGCCTGAAGAACCAGGTGATGAGGCGTTGGCACAAGAAAAATATCTGTTGAAAAATGCGAAGAAAATGGTTCTGCTTGGTGCCGGTCTAGCTGCACAAAAATTTATGCAGAAGCTGGAAAACGAGCAAGAAATTCTTGTAAATCTTGCTGATATGACTGCGGAAGTATATAACATGGAAGCAGCAATTCTTCGTACGGAAAAAGCAATTTCTAAATCTGGTGAAGAAAAGAACAAACAAAAGCTTCTTTATACCCAAGTATACGTACAAGAAGCATTCAACCGTATTGAAGCGGATGCTAAAGAAACATTAATTGCGGTAGAATCCGGTGACACATTACGTATGATGCTGTCATCCTTACGTAAGTTAACCCGTCATACGCCAACAAATGTAATTGCTAAGAAGCGTGAAATTGCGGCTAAGATTATTGTGGAAGAGAAGTATTTCGTGTAAAGTCAAAAACCCCCTGTTGCCATGCGGTAGGGGGGTTAATCTTTAATATCCGGGATATTGTCCATAATGTCTGCCATGGTGAAGGATACACAGGGAATGTTCGGGGAATTAACAAGTTCATCTCCTTGGAATACGTTGAAAAGCTCATATTTATTACCTTGTAAGATATATTCCTCCAATATTCCGCTAGTAGGTTCTACTATCCAATATTCGGGAATTTGATAATGGGCGTATGTTTTTAGCTTATCAATTTTATCTCGTTTTAATGATGAAAGTGAAAGGATTTCTACCACAAGATCCGGTGCTCCTTCTATCCCTCGTTTGCTTAATATGTTTATACGATTTCGGTGTACAAGAATAAGATCAGGCTGACGTACTTCAGAACTAGATAAAATAACGTCTATTGGGGCACCTAAAATAATATAGTTTGATTTACAACTATGTGCAAAATGTGTTTGCATTTCAAAACTAATCAACTGATGAACAGTAGATGGAACAGGGCTCATTAATTCCAATTGACCACCTGCTAATTCATAGTAATTACCATCATTAATTGATGCGTAATCTTCGTATGTCAGACCACTTTCCTTTAACTTGTCATTGCTGCTATTTTCGCTCATTTCAATTCCTCCTATCCGCTTCTATTATAGAAATAATTATAGCATATTTTCAAAAATGTAACTTTTTTAATCAGCAGTGAATATGGTAAATCTTTAGTAAACAAAAGTTGATTAAATACCATGTTGTTATAGCTCACACGTAAATTTCGCAAAAATTACAATATTTAGTTTACACAATAAAAATCATTATGTAGTATTAATGTATCTAGAACTTTCTAAAATTAGATATTTTTTATGTAATCCTTTATTAGAATCATACATATGAGGTTTAAGTAATTTACCATATCCCATATTTTGGATATAACTGTCTGTAGTGTTTGGGGGAATTAAAATGATCCGATTCATTTGGAAAAATTGGTGGCGTCATAAAGAGCGGTTTCTATTACTTTTGATCGGTGCTCTAATCGTCAGTTCTGGATTAAGTTACCTTGTAGGGTTATCTCAATCTAATAAAGGGACCGTTGTGGACAGCTTGCAAAAAAGGTGGAATGCTTCGTATCACATTGTTGTTCGCCCGCCTGATTCACGAAGTGTTACAGAAGAAAAAGGGTTATTAGAACCAAACTATTTAAGTGGCCTAACTGGAGGCATTACTCTAGAACAATATGAAACCATTAAAGATGTTACAAATGTAGATGTTGCAGCTCCAATTTCGATGATCGGCTACACAATGTATATAGTAGACCATAAAACAATACAACATACCTATGATGGGATATACAAGAAAACCTTTACAATAACGACCGATACAGGTCCAAAAGTGCAAAAACGTAAATCGCACTATTTTTATCCCATTGGTGGTGGAATCGACATAAAAACGGTTGGCATAGAAATACAAAAGAAACTCGGTCTGCTTCCTGGTGGTGGGAAGTTAAGTGCAGGAGTTAATGTGCTTCTGGCGGCAATTGATCCGGAAGCAGAGGCTAGGCTTGTTGGGCTTGATGAAGCTGTGATTGATTTGGGAGATAGCAGGTATTTTCGTGAAAATGACGAAAGCTCCTCAATTACCGGTTCGGGTGAAACTCCTTGGAAAACGACAAGATTACCAATTCTTATGACAAATAAAGAGTATGTTGATAAAACGTATGAATACGAAATAGCAAGATTAGATTTACCTTTTGACTTTGATACAGCACAGGAAACATTGGATAAAATAAAAGAAAATGGTGGAGAGGATTTTTTAGAAACAATCCCAACTGTCGAAAAAAATGTTTATTCGATTAATTCACAGGAACTATATGAACAGTTCATTGAATCTATAACAGGAATAGACCTGACGAGTAAGGAACCATTGACAGAAATAAGTGAAGTTGAATCCACACTTTTGTTACGGGAAAAGCCAAGTCCTTTAACATATAACACGGTCACAAGCCCTTTCTTTGATAGATGGCCATACGCTTATGAGGTAGAGCCTTACATAGTAAAGAGTGATGGAGAAGATGCTCTTCGTGACGAAACATATCGACCTATTAAATTATTCAGTCAGGATTTTGCAAAATTACCTAGAATCACACCATACTGGATCGGCTTTTTCGATCCTGGTAAGTTGAATATTTCGTTGGATCCTTTAACAGAGCTGCCAATGGAAACATATCGACCAGCATCTGCTAACCTTGTACTGGACGCGGAAGAACAGCCAGTCAATCCGCCGGTGAAATTAAAGCCGGTCGACGAATCTTTTAGTTTTTTGACAAAATCACCAAGCATGTTAACAACGATTGATGCTGCTGCAGAAATTTTAGGGGATAAACCAATTTCTGCAATTCGGATTAAAGTTGAAGGTGTTACAGATGTCAGTGAACAAAGCCAAGCGGTGTTAGAAAAGGCAGCTAACGAAATAGAAACAAAAACAGGATTGATTACAGATATCACGTTAGGGTCGTCCCCACAGCCAACACTGACCCACATTCCGGCTGTGAATGGAGAAGAAGAGTTAGGCTGGTTTGAGCAACCATGGGTGAAAATTGGTAGTACATTTACGATTTTTAATGAAACAAAAGTTGGTTTTTCCGGAGTTATTGCCAGTGTTATTGGGGTTGCAGTAGTCTATGTTTTTGCTTCTAACATTGTTTCATTATTAGCACGCAGAAAGGAGTTTGCGGTATTATTAGCTGTTGGCTGGCGTCCGAGTCAGCTTTCAAAAATGATTGTTGTTGAAGCTCTTTTACTTGGTTCTTTTACTGCACTTATTGCATGGTTAATGTTAGGGCTGGTGCATGTTGCGCAGGGAACAGATACATCTATGTTACGTGTTTTACTTATCGGCTTATTTGGTTTATCTATCTATGGATTAGGGTCAATTATTCCCGCGTTTTTAGCCAGGCGAATAGCACCATATGAAACAATGCGTACTGGTGAGATTACAAGGTCATCCCACAGGTTATGGAGAACGAAAGGTGTAATTTCACTCGCAGTAAGTTATTTGCTAGGTAAAATGAAGCGGAGTTCGTTATCCATTATTGCCATTGCACTTCCAACAAGTTTGTTGTCGTTCTTTATTTTTATTACATTTCGTCTACAAGGCGTTATGTACACAACATGGCTTGGACAGTATGTATCATTGGAAGTGGGACCTAGTCATTATCTGGCTATGGGTGTTTCCTTATTGATTGCAATTTTAACTACAGCTGAAATTATGTGGCAGAACGTTTCAGAGCGAAGTTCCGAAATTGCATTGTTAAAGGCAATTGGTTGGCAGGATGAAAGTATCCGATGGTTGATCTTACTAGAAGGAATTTTTAGTGGGATCATAGCAGGTGTTCTTGGTCTTTCTATTTCACTTAGTATCGTTTGGGGGATGTATCAGGAATTCCCGCTTGAACATTTAGGGTTTATGCTTGTAACAGGAGTCGTACCAATCATAGCGGGAATTCTTGGCGCTATATTACCAACTGCACGTGCGGTTCGAGTCTCACCTTCCCAAGGTGTCGGCGGACAGTATTCCAACAAACAGAAGATTGAAAAACGTCTGAAAGTCGCGATGGCAGCCGTTATGATTATTTTCCTGGCAGGGGTAATTACGATCATGTTAACTCTGGTTCCAAATACTACTGGATCAACTAACACGCCTTCCACTCCGGATAAAGAAATTGTTCCTGCTACGGGAGAAATGGATAGTCTTAAGGAGGAGTAGTTACATGGTTAAAACCATACGATGCAAAGACGTCAACAAATCATACGAGGGTGACGGTGTAGCAACACATGCCGTACAGGATATAGATCTAATGTTTCACAAAGGAGAATTTATTGCAATGGTTGGTCCGTCCGGGTCTGGTAAATCAACATTATTAAGCCTAATCGGAACCCTCGACAAACCAACAACTGGTGAAATTTTATACGATGGTAAGAAAATGTCAAAAATGAAGAAAAAAGAGATTGCTGATTTTCGCTTTGAACATATAGGGTTTGTTTTTCAGCAGTTTCATCTTTTACCAACGTTAACAGCTTTGGAAAACGTGATGACTCCATTGTTTGCTAGAAAAGTACCTTATCATAAAACGGACCGAGCGAAGGAAGTTCTAACACAGGTAGGGCTTAAGGATAAATTCAATTCGCTTCCTTCACAGTTATCTGGTGGGCAGCAGCAGCGTGTTGCAATTGCTCGTGCACTTGTCCATGAACCGGATTGGTTGTTAGCAGATGAGCCCACTGGAAACCTCGATACAGAAACTGGGGACACAATCTTTGAACTTATTCAAAAGCTGAACAAGGAAAAAGGCTGTGGTGTCATTTTTGTAACCCATGATCAAAAGCTAGCTGAAAAGGCGGAAAGAGTGATTGATATGCAGGATGGGCGTGTATTAAATGCAAATACATCGATTTGGGAGCCTCTTTATAAATAGTCTCCAGGGTTTCACTCCATACAGGTCGACCTAATACCAATAGTTTTGCTATAATAAGTCTAATCAACTGGACTAGGAGGTCTGCATATGGCATTAACATTTTACTGGTATCCAAATTGCGGTACGTGTAAGAAAGCAAAGAAATGGTTGGATGATAATAAGGTCGACTATACAAGTATACATATTGTGGAAGAGCCACCTTCAAAGGAAAAACTACTGGATTTAATAGAAAAAAGCGATTTACCTGCTAAAAAGTTCTTCAATACGAGTGGTAAAAAGTATCGTGAACAAAATATTAAGGATAAAATTAGCAATGCGACGACTGAAGAGATGGCAATGATACTTTCTTCTGATGGTATGTTGATCAAGCGTCCAATCGTAACAGACGGACAGAAAGTTACGGTCGGATTTAAAGAAGAAACATTCAACGAAAATTGGCTAAGAAAATAAGATGAAATACTAGAAATAAAGGCAATTACCTTGTATAGTATTATTGCAATGAATTAACGGAGGGATTTCAATGAGCTTACCAAAAGACTTATTATATTCAGAAGAACATGAATGGGTAAAAAAAGAAGGCGATAAAGTACGTATCGGTATTACAGATTTCGCACAATCTGAACTTGGAGATATTGTATTTGTTGAGCTTCCGGAAGTAGGAGACGACATCGAAGCGGACGAGCCTTTCGGAAGTGTTGAATCGGTTAAGACTGTTTCGGAATTATATGCTCCAATCAGTGGAAAAGTTGTTGAAGTAAATGAAGAATTAGAAGACAGCCCTGAATTTGTTAACGAATCACCATATGAAAATGCATGGATGATTGTAGTTGAACCATCAAATGATTCAGAGTTTGATGAATTGTTATCTGCTGAAAAATATGAAGAGGTTACGAAAGAAGATTAATCTAATTTGATTAATTTAGTATGACATGCATCCAATAGAAGGATACCGTGTTAATGTTTAAGGAGAGGAAGCATAATTCCCTCTCCTTCTTTGCGTACTTAAAAAGCGTTACATGCATAAACTAATAGAACAATTCGTGTGTATGTTATAATACAAAATGATGAATTAATAGTATCATCCAGTATATATCATGGACATTTTATTCAGTTAGTTAGTTTTTATTTAGGAAGGATCCAAGCTGATAGGGAGTGCATGTGATGTTTACGCATGATTCAGACAAAGTCATTATTGTTGAAGGATTAACAGACAAAAAGCAAATCAAAAAAGTTATCACGGATGATGTTGAGATTATCTGTACAAATGGTACGTTTGCAGTGGAACGGTTTGATGAGCTTTTGGAGACATATGATCTGGATAATAAGGATGTATATATTTTAGTTGATGAGGATCAATCAGGGATGAAGCTGCGAAAGCAATTGGCACGGGAGCTTCCACATGCTGAACATATTTACGTAAGCAGTGAATACCGGGAAGTAGCAACAACTCCTGAACAGATACTCGCAACTGCATTGTTAAGTAAGTGCATTTCGGTTAATCCGATATTTTTAGTTTAGGGTGATATTTTTGCAGGTAATAACAAATGAAACTTTAGAACAGGAAAGTTATTTACTATATATTTATACCCCATTTTGTGGTACGTGCAGTTTGGCAAGGTCCATGCTGGATAAAATTGAGTCCGTGCATAATCAAGAAATATTTTATGAAATGAATGCATCGTTGCACCCTGATTTTATGCATGATAACAAAGTAGAAAGTGTACCGTGTTTAATGATTAAAGCTGGTAATGAAATCAAAGAAAGGATTTATGCATTCAAATCGATTCCTAATATTTATAACTATTTATTGAAATATACACCTGAGCTGTTCAAAGACTAAATAGTATGAATTGGTGGATTATTATTTTTTATATTGACACCAAAAAATAGGAGTGCTAATATCTAGATTATCAAAATTAAATTTAATAGTACTTATCTCTTATCTTGAGCGGTGGAGGGACTGGCCCTATGAAACCGCGGCAACCTTCAAATGTGTTTTTGTTTGAAAGGTGCCAATTCCTGCAAAGTATTATCTTTGACAGATGAGAGAACGTAAAGACTGCTTAACTATTTACGTCTTTCTGTTCTCTTGCAGAAAGGCGTTTTTTGTATTTTTAGGGCATATTAAGTATTGAAGTTTCACTTTATTAGGAGGATTATCAGTGATTTCGATTGAAGGTTTAAGTAAAATTTTCACATCAAATAAACGGCAAATTACGGCTGTTGACGATTTGACACTTGAAATAAAAGAAGGCGATATTTTCGGTGTTATCGGATATAGCGGTGCAGGCAAAAGTACATTTGTAAGATTGTTAAATCGTTTGGAGGAGCCTTCTTTCGGGCGAATAGTTATTGATGAACAGGAAATAACCTCTTTAAATTCAAACCAGCTTCGATTGGCAAGACAGGAAATAGGAATGATTTTTCAGCACTTTAATTTACTATGGTCGCGAACCGTGAAGGATAATATCGCGTTTCCACTTGAAATAGCTGGCGTACCAAAGGCGGAACGTGACAAAAGAGTCCGGGAATTAATTGACTTAGTCGGACTTACAGAAAGAGAAAATGCTTACCCTTCGCAGCTTAGCGGTGGGCAAAAACAGCGAGTCGGAATAGCGCGCGCATTAGCAAACAATCCAAAAGTATTGCTTTGCGATGAAGCGACATCTGCATTGGATCCGGAAACAACGAATTCGATTTTAGATTTATTAGTTGATATCAATCAAAAACTAGGGTTAACCATTATCCTGATTACACACGAAATGCACGTCATTCGTAAAATATGCAAACAAGTAGCGGTAATGGAGAATGGAAGGATCGTTGAACAAGGTGATGTACTGGATGTATTTTTACGACCTAAGCAGCAAGTAACGAAAAAATTTGTTGAGCAGGTTATGGGGACTAATGATGAAGATGAGGGCGTGAATCATTTAATCAATACGTATGATCGCGGAAAACTTATTCGGCTTCATTTCATTGGTGAAACGACAAACCAGGCGTTAATTAGCGAAGTTGCTAAGAAATACGAAATTGATATAAATATTTTACAAGGAAAAATTACGCAAACACAGGCTGGCGCATATGGAACGTTATTTGTGCAAATTGATGGCGAGGCAGGAGAAATTGATAATGCGATTGATTTCATCACGAAGACCTCAGTTGAAGTGGAGGTGATCCGTGATGCTAACTAAATTATTTCCAAACCTTGATGTTCAGGACTTTTGGATGGCAACCTATGAAACGTTTTACATGACCTTATTAGCATTAGCAGGAACATTTATTATTGGAATCCTTCTCGGGTTGCTTTTATATCTCACAGCTAAAGATGGAATTTGGCAAAATAAGTTTATTAATATGATCGTGGCTGCAATTGTAAATATATTCCGGGCAATACCATTTATCATTTTGATCTTATTATTATTCCCATTTACCGATTTCTTAATTGGGACAATCAGGGGACCGAATGCTGCCTTACCCGCTTTAATTATTGGTGCCGCACCGTTTTATGGCAGATTAGTTGAGATAGCCTTAAAGGAAGTGGATAAAGGTGTTGTTGAAGCGGCAAAAGCAATGGGAGCAAAAACGAAAACAATCATTTTCCGTGTGTTGCTGCCGGAATCGATGCCAGCACTTATTTCTGGGATCACAGTTACCGCAATTTCTTTAATAGGTTATACCGCAATGGCTGGTGTCATTGGAGCAGGTGGCCTAGGAGATTATGCATATTTTTACGGTTTCCAGCGACGGGAATTTGATGTTGTATTTGTTTGTACTGTATTCATTGTTGTTATTGTATTTATTTTCCAATTTATTGGAGATTATATTTCCAATAGATTAGATAAAAGATAAAATTAAAAGGGGAGATTTATGATGAAAAAGCTTTTAGTATTTGTTTCATTTTTACTTGTATTGGTTTTAGCAGCGTGTGGAGGGTCAGATGAGGGCAATGGTTCTGGTGATACAAAAGAAATTACGGTTGGTGCATCTAGTACACCACATGCACAAATTTTAGAACAAGCAAAACCAATTCTTGAAGAAAAAGGAATTACACTAAATATTGAAGAGTATCAAGACTATGTTTTACCAAATGACGACCTGGAAAGTGGTACATTGGATGCAAATTACTTTCAGCACATTCCTTATTTAGAGACACAAATTAAAGAAATCGGTTATGATTTTACACATATTGGCGGGATCCATATTGAGCCAATGGGTGTTTATTCAAAAAATATCAAGAGTATTGACGATATAAATGATGGAACAGAAGTTATCTTAAGCCGTTCTGTTGCAGATCATGGGCGAGTGTTGGCTTTATTTGAAAGAGAAGGTCTAATCAAATTAGATGAAAGTATAGATAAGGTTGATGCTACTGTTGATGATATTATTGAAAATCCAAAAAACCTAAAATTCTCAGCAGATGTAGATGCAGCGCTATTACCGGAATTATATTATTCAGAGGAAAACGCGTTGGTTGCGATTAATACGAACTATGCGATTGGGGCAGAATTAAATCCATTAGAAGATGCTCTATTTATAGAGGGTGAAGAATCGCCATATGTGAATGTAATCGCCGTTCGATCTGAAGACAAAGATAATGAAGCGTTGAATACATTGGTTGATGTATTGCATTCGAAGGAAATTCAAGACTTCATTATTGAAGAATTTGATGGTGCCGTTGTTCCAGTTGGGGGCGATGAAGCGTAACCGTTTTTGCAAATCTTGAGCATATGCGAGTATTTGAGTGAAAAAAGCAAGATATTATTAGTTGAGATGGCTATTGTTTCTCCAATAAGTATTTTCCTGCTGTATACGTAATTCAACGTTTATTTGCGTTTTGAAATGGGAATCGTCCATGTGTTAATCTTATTATTGTAATTAAATCGAAAGGATGATTCACTATTCATAGTGGAATACGAATGAATTACACGCCGGAGATGGAAAAAGCAATGCAGCAATCACATGGTATTGGTTACCGGGAATATGGCCGGAAATTAGACAAACGCATTGTTGTAGAAAAAAGACGGCAGCAAGAATATGAACAATGTAAACACATCGTCGCTGAAATTGATAGTCAACTGCATAAGTAATATATTTGATAGTCGCTGGTATCCAATTGGGTACCAGCATTTTTATGGTGTCTGTCCCCACGTTCTTATAATATAGAAGAAACTCGAATTTTAATCTTATGTTAAACTATTATTAGCCCTTGAAAAACGTGACATTTATCAGCCCAAAAAAGTTGATTATAAATTGGAAATGATTTAAGATTGTAATGAGAATAAATTGAGAATGGATGTTAAGTCCATTTGAAATAAAACAACTAATATAACTAGTATTTGGAGGTATCGACATGGCAGGATCAACACTAGAAATAAAAAATCTTCATGTTTCTATTGAGGATAAAGAAATATTAAAAGGTGTAAACCTTACGATAAAGGGTGGCGAATTCCACGCGGTAATGGGACCGAACGGAACAGGTAAGTCAACGCTTGCATCAGCAATTATGGGGCATCCTAAATATGAAGTAACAGAAGGCAGTGTACTTCTTGATGGGGAAGACGTTCTGGAAATGGAAGTTGATGAACGTGCCCGTGCTGGACTGTTTCTTGGCATGCAATACCCAAGTGAAATTAGTGGTGTAACAACATCAGACTTTTTGCGTTCTTCCATTAATGCCCGTCGCGAAGAAGGTGACGAAATTCCATTAATGAAATTTATTAAAGAAATGGATAGTGCGTTAGATTATCTTGAAATTGATAAGAACATGGCGCAACGCTACTTAAATGAAGGTTTTTCAGGCGGGGAGAAAAAACGTAATGAAATTCTTCAATTAATGATGATTAAACCTGAAATTGCTATTTTGGACGAAATTGACTCAGGACTTGATATTGATGCATTAAAAGTTGTATCTAAAGGAATTAATAAACTACGTGATGAAAACTTCGGCTGCTTAATCATTACGCATTATCAACGACTATTAAATTACATTACACCAGATGTTGTACATGTAATGATGCAAGGCCGTGTTGTGAAATCTGGCGGACCTGAGCTTGCACAGCGTTTAGAAGCGGAAGGGTATGACTGGATTAAAGAAGAATTAGGTATTGAAGACGAAACAATAGAGCAAAACGCGTAAAGTTAGGAGGGGTAATATGACTGTTGAAACAAAGCTGCCATACGATAAAGATTATATAAATCAGTTCTCACAAGACAGAAGTGAACCAGAATGGATGCAGGTCTTACGCCTTAAAGCTTTAGAACTAGCTGATACGCTTGAAATGCCTAAGCCAGATAAAACCAAAATCGGTAAATGGAATTTTAGCCATTTTAAACATTCAGCACAGGGCGAAAAGATATCATCATTAGATAATTTACCAGTTGAAATTCAAGACTTTCTAGATAAAGAAAACAAATCTGAAAACCTTTTAATTCAACGAAATCATTCCGTTGCTTATGCTTCTTTGAGTAATGAACTTAAAGATAAGGGTGTTATTTTCACAGATATCTTTACGGCTTTAAATGAGCATGAGGATTTAGTGAAACGCTATTACATGAAGGACGCTGTATCAGTTGACGAACATCGTTTAACAGCATTGCACGCAGCGCTGATGAATGGCGGTGTTTTCGTATATGTTCCGAAAAATGTTCAATTGGAAGTACCTTTACAAGTTATTTTCTGGCAGGAAGACCCAGAGTTGGCAATGTTTAACCATGTATTAGTTGTAGCTGATGATAATAGTTCATTAACATATGTAGAAAACTATATTTCAAATAATAATGAAAAGCAGACAGTAGCTAACATTGTTACAGAAGTAGTTGCACATAACAATGCTAAAATTTCCTTTGGAGCGGTTGATAATTTCGCTGAAGGAACAACAACCTATATTAATCGTCGCGGTGTTGCATATCGTGATGCTTCGATCGATTGGGCGCTTGGTCAAATGAATGATGGCAACACAGTTTCCGAAAATGTGACACATCTAGTTGGAGATAACTCCAATTCAAATGCAAAGGCAGTCTCGGTTGGACGCGGTAAACAAACACAAAACTTTACAGCGAAAATTGTTCATTTCGGCAAACAATCGGAAGGGTATATTTTACAGCACGGGGTAATGAAAGACAGTGCCTCAACAATTTTTAATGGAATTGGAAAAATTGAACATGGTGCTTCTAAATCAAACGCTGAGCAGGAATCACGCGTATTAATGCTTAGTGAAAAAGCGCGCGGGGATGCTAACCCGATTCTGTTGATTGATGAAGATGATGTAACAGCGGGTCATGCTGCATCAGTTGGACGTGTTGATCCATTGCAATTGTACTATTTAATGAGCCGCGGAATTACGCAGAAAGAAGCTGAACGTTTAATTATTCATGGCTTCTTGGCACCAGTAGTAAGTCAATTGCCAATTGAATCAGTTAAAGAGCAATTGACACAAGTGATTGAAAGGAAGGTTTACTAATGGATGTAAAAGCCATACGGCAATTGTTTCCGATTTTAAATCAGGAAGTGAATGGACATCCCTTAGTATATCTTGATTCATCAGCAACTTCTCAAAAGCCATTACCAGTGATCGAGGCTGTGGATGCCTATTACCGGCATGATAACTCAAATGTGCATCGCGGTGTGCATACATTAGGCACGAGGGCCACTGACAAGTATGAAGGAGCACGTGAAAAGGTTCGTCGCTTTATTAATGCAAGCAGTACGGCAGAAGTCATTTTTACACGTGGTACCACAACATCGATCAACACTGTTGCATACAGTTATGCACGCAGCAATTTAAAAGCTGGCGATGAAATTGTAATTACACCAATGGAGCATCACAGTAACATTATTCCGTGGCAGCAGGCTGCAAAAGCAACTGGTGCACAATTGAAATACTTGCCATTACAGGAAGATGGTACAATCAGTTTAAAAGATGTTCATGAAACAATTACAGAAAATACAAAGTTAGTAGCAATAGCACATGTTTCAAATGTACTTGGAACAGTAAACCCTGTAAAAGAAGTTGCCAAAATAGCACATGAACATGGAGCAGTCATTCTGATTGACGGTGCGCAGGGAGCACCACATATGAAAGTTGACGTTCAGGATATTGATTGTGACTTCTATGCGTTTTCGGGTCATAAAATGTGCGCCCCGACAGGCATTGGGGTTTTATATGGTAAAAGACAGCATCTGGAATCAATGGAGCCTGTAGAATTTGGTGGCGAGATGATTGATTTTGTGAATTTGTATGATTCAACATGGAAAGAGCTACCTTGGAAATTCGAAGGTGGTACACCAATTATTGCGGGTGCAATTGGACTTGGAGCCGCTATAGATTTTCTGAACGATGTTGGAATGGAAAATATAGCGGATCATGAGCACAAGCTTGCCGCATATGCACTAGAGAAACTAAGAACAATAGACGGCATTTCAATATACGGCCCTGAAGAACGTGCAGCGCTTGTTACGTTCAATTTAGACGATGTACATCCGCATGATACTGCTACAGCACTTGATGCTGAAGGGATTGCTGTTCGTGCCGGTCATCATTGTGCCCAGCCATTAATGAAATGGTTAAATGTTACAGCAACAGCTAGAGCAAGCTTTTATTTATACAACACGGAGGAGGATATCGACGTCCTAGTCGATGGACTCTTGAAGACGAAGGAGTATTTTGGTGATGTCTTTTAGTAACCTAGATACACTGTACAGACAGGTAATAATGGATCACTATAAAAATCCAAGAAATCGTGGAGCAGTAGACGGAGATGCACTAACTGTAGATATGAACAATCCAACATGCGGTGACCGAATTCAGCTGCAGATGAAGGTCGAGGATGGTGTTGTTACTGACGCTAAGTTCGATGGAGAGGGCTGTTCGATCAGCATGTCGTCTGCGTCCATGATGACACAGGCGATTAAAGGCAAACAGATAAATGATGCACTAACAATGTCAACAATGTTTTCCAAGATGATGCTTGGTGAAGAGATTGATACGGATGAACTGGATTTTGGAGATATAGCAGCTTTGCAAGGTGTTTCCCAGTTTCCAGCACGAATTAAATGTGCAACACTTGCATGGAAAGCACTAGAAAAAGGTGTTAAAGAACAGTAACGGCAGCCATTTGGCCCAAATACCTAAAGGAGGTTTTTTAGATGGCGAAGAATATGCCAGAAATGGAAGAATACAAATATGGCTTTCATGATAAAGACGTTTCCGTTTTCCGTTCTGGAAAAGGATTAACTCCGGAAATCGTGAAAGAAATTTCAAGAATGAAAGAAGAACCTCAGTGGATGCTCGATTATCGTTTGAAAGCATTGGAACATTTTTACTCTCGTCCAATGCCGCAATGGGGTGGAGATCTTTCTGAATTGAATTTTGATGAAATAGTTTATTATGTTAAACCATCGGAACGACAAGGTAAAACATGGGATGAAGTACCTGATGAAATCAAGCAAACATTCGATAAATTGGGTATCCCGGAAGCGGAGCAAAAATATTTGGCTGGTGTATCAGCTCAGTATGAATCTGAAGTTGTTTACCACAGCTTAAAGGAAGATTTGGAAGAAATGGGCATTGTATTTAAAGATACTGATACAGCCCTTAAAGAAAATGAAGAACTTTTCAAAGAGTACTTCGGTAAGGTTATACCGGCAACTGACAACAAATTTGCTGCATTAAATTCCGCTGTATGGTCTGGTGGATCATTCATCTATGTTCCTAAAGGTGTAAAAGCAACAACACCATTACAAGCATATTTCCGTATTAATTCGGAAAACATGGGACAGTTCGAGCGTACGTTGATAATTGTTGATGAAGGTGCATCTGTTCATTATGTTGAGGGGTGTACAGCTCCAGTTTATACAACGAATTCATTGCACAGTGCGGTCGTTGAGATCTTTGTTAAAAAAGATGGATATTGCCGTTATACAACCATTCAAAACTGGGCAAACAATGTGTATAACCTAGTTACAAAACGTGCAACATGTGACGCTAACGCAACAATGGAATGGATTGATGGTAACATTGGTTCGAAACTGACTATGAAATACCCTGCAGTACTTCTAAGAGGTGAAGGGGCACGTGGTAATACATTATCCATTGCTATCGCGGGTAAAGGTCAGCTGCAGGATGCTGGAGCAAAAATGCATCACTTAGCGCCAAACACATCGTCTACTATTGTTTCGAAGTCAATTTCAAAACAAGGCGGTAAAGTATCGTATCGAGGTATGGTTCACTTTGGTCGTAAAGCTGACGGTGCGCGTTCTAACATTGAATGTGACACACTAATCATGGATAATGAATCCACTTCTGACACCATTCCATACAATGAGGTATACAATAATAATATTTCGTTGGAGCATGAGGCGAAGGTTTCGAAAGTATCAGAAGAGCAATTATTCTACTTAATGAGTAGAGGTCTTACTGAAGAAGAAGCCACTGAAATGATCGTAATGGGCTTTATTGAACCATTTACAAAAGAACTGCCAATGGAATATGCAGTAGAAATGAACCGTCTGATCAAGTTTGAGATGGAAGGTAGCATTGGATAATACGCTAAAAACGTTGATGCAACAATGTTTGTAAGCTATTTATGAAGTAAGGAAAAGAGCTCGTGCCGTTTTCGTACCGATTCAAATTTTCCTTTTAGTTTAGAAGGCGAACTTTTTGAGTTCGCCTTCTTCTATTTTTTCTGTTATATGTATCAGCCGTTGCAATAAAAAGGATTTTAATCATTCGTTTATTTTTGACCCTTCTTGGCTAAAAGGTATTTAAATAGGAATCTATCTAAATCAATGCTAGTATTAACGTAGACAGAACAATAGCATAGATCCTGAGGAGATTTAAAGTTGGTTTACATAATTTGTGTTTTTATCGGTATCATAACAGCGTTTGTCGGAAGTTTAATTGGTCTTGGCGGCGGTGTTATTTTAATTCCAAGTCTTATATTTTTGCACCAGTTATCAGATGCATTCAGTTGGGCAACACCACAAACAATTGTTGGCATATCGCTAGTGGTTATGATTTTTACCGCATTATCTTCTACTACTACTTATTTTAAAGAAGGGCGTGTTGATTACAAAACCGGACTATTATTTCTAGCTGGCAGTATTCCAGGGGGTATTCTTGGATCGTGGTTAAATCAGTTCATCGATACAGATGACTTTTCCCTGTATTTTGGGATTGTGATGGTTGTAATTTCTATGCTTTTCTTATTAAAAAGAAAAGCACCTCCATCAAAGGAATCAATTAGCAATCATAGAACTATAAGAACATTCCAGATAGGCAAGGAAACGTATCAATACACCGTATCATTTGCATCGGCATTTATTCTTTCGTTAATCGTTGGTGTTATCTCTGGTTTATTTGGTCTTGGCGGTGGATCAATTATGGTGCCGGCCATGATTATATTGTTTGGAATGCCTGCACACATTGCCACCGCTACGTCCATGTTTATGATTTTGTTTATTAGTACAATCAGTGCCGGTACACATATTGCTTTAGGGCACATTTCATGGGAATATGTTTTCTTTTTCATTCCAGGTGCATGGATAGGAGGCAAGCTTGGTGCTAGGACAAATCAGCTGTTAAAAGGGAAAACTTTAGAGTGGATATTACGCATTTTACTTGTTATTATTGGACTTCGATTAATTATAGAAGGTTTATCGTAAGGGGACTTGAATGATGCTTGAGAAGCTGCATTTTTATTATACAAATGATTTGCATAGTAACTTTTCACAATGGTCAAGAGTAGCAGGTTATTTAAAGGATAACAAGGCTAGAAAGACAGCTGAAAACACTTCCTGCTGGGTGGTAGATGTTGGGGACCATATTGATCGTGTCCATCCAATTGCAGAAGCGTTTATGGGAAAAGCAAATGTGGAACTAATGAATCATGCTGGCTATGATCTTGCAACAATCGGGAATAATGAAGGGATTACGATGTCCCATGAGGATCTGCATCAGTTGTATGATGCAGCAGATTTTCAAGTAGTCTGTGCAAATTTACATAGTACCTCACAAGCAGAACCTGAATGGTTAAATCCTGCCGTAACCATTCAGTCGTTTAACGGTATTGAAATTGGTGTTATCGGACTGACGGCGCCTTTTAATGCTTATTACGAGCTGCTTGATTGGCATGTTTCTGATCCCTATAAAACACTTAAAAAACAGATTCAAAAACTAAAGCAATCTGTAGATATTATCATCGTACTATCCCATTTAGGCATTAGCGAAGACCAGGAGATTGCCAGAAGGTTTCAAGATATTGATGTCATTATTGGCGGGCACACACATCATTTATTACGGACAGGTGAGTATGTTAATAATGCAATCATTACAGCAGCGGGTAAACATTGTGCCTTTGTGGGGGAAGTAATTTTAACGTGGGACCATACAAAGAAAAAATTAATTCATAAAGAGGCATACACTACAGATATTACGCACCTGGCGAGAGACCCAGAAACGGAGAAGACACTTCGGGAACTAACCGTTAAAGCAAATCATATGCTGGGACAACGAATCGCACATCTTGAAAATAAGGTTGAAGTAAAGTGGTTTCAAGATACGGAGATAATGCTAAAACTGACAGATACTATGAAAAAGTGGACGAATGCTGATTGTGCCATGCTTAACTCCGGTGTTTTACTTGATCAATTAGAGGCAGGTGATATTTCTTACAAAGATATTCATCGGATTTGTCCGCACCCAATTAATCCTTGTGTCGTTGAACTAAATGGTGATGAGTTACTTGAGGTCATTCGCGCCTCCTATACAAAAGAATTAATGGAATTAAAGCTAAAAGGATTTGGTTTTCGTGGTGAGGTGATTGGGCGAATGACATTTTCAGGATTGAAAATTGAAACAGAAGTTCACCAGGATGGTCATGAATCAATTAAAAAAGTTACATTTAATGGAAAACAATTAGATCAATCAAGGACATACACGGTTGCTACAGCCGACACATTCACGTTTGGGCGGCTTTTGCCTGAAATAGCTAAATCGGAAACAAAGAAATACTTTTTACCTGAGTTTTTACGCGATTTATTAGCGTATACACTGCGTAATGATTTTTCTCAATCCGATGACTGACCTCTATATGGTGACAATGTCCAAGTCTCTTGAATACACATATAATGTGCATTAAGGAGGAGGCCATTAACAAAGATGATCACTGTAAATCCGTTAGAGGTGGAAGGAATGTTCTTTACTGCCATTACGGTAGAACTTCCGAAAACAAACTTGTTGATGATTTCAAATGAAATTGGTTACATTATGTGTGGTGCTTTAGATGTTGATCTGCTAAATGACAAGTTAAAAGATCGGGACGTCATTGCTGCCAGGGCAGTTGGTGTAAAAACGATTGACGAATTATTACATGCACCATTACAAAAAATAACAGATGCATCGAAAGCATTCGGCTGGGAAGTTGGAATGATTGGAAAAGATGCCCTGATTAAAATATCATAATGTATGTCTTCCGGTAAGGGAGGCATTTTTTATATGAAAATTTATTATAAGAATGAAAATTAAGTTTTTTATAGCATTTCCCATTAAACTTTGGTACTATTTCTATGGAGTGTTTTGTCGAAATTAGATAAATTTTGTTGAAAGATAGATAGTAAGGGGAAAATTATGAGACTTATTAGTACCAAATCAGCGAAGCCTGGAACAATACTTGCACAAACCATATACAATGATAATGGCCAGGTATTAATAAAAAAGGGTCTTTTATTAACCGAAAAAATGCTTAATCGCCTCTTAAACCAGGGAATTACGTATATATACATAGAAGATGATTTAACGGGAGATATCAAGATAGAATCTGCACTTTCCGAGAAATTACGTAAAGAAGCGACACATGCGATAAAAGATATTTTTTTTGAAATTAAAAATACAGGATTATATGACAGGTCTTATTTATTGGAAAAAAAAGGAAATCAGCTTACATCCGTGATTGAAAGAATCATAAATGAGATCGTGGAAAATGAGGAATCACTTTCCTTGCTTGCGGACATTTTTGTTACAGATGATTATATTTTTCAGCATTCACTAAACGTTACCATTTATTCGCTTGCAATTGGTACTGAAATGCAGCTTTCACATAAAGAGCTGTCAGAGATTGGACTAGGTGCTATGCTGCATGATATAGGTAAAATTTTTCTGGATCAGGAGATTTTAAAGAAGCCTAATAAGCTTTCAGATGAAGAATTTGAAATCGTTAAAAGTCATACACAATTGGGATTTGACTTTTTACGTAAAAACACTAATACTCCTTTAGTCATTGCTCATTGTGCATATCAGCATCATGAACGATTAGATGGTTCTGGTTATCCAAGGGGTCTTGCTGGCAATGCTATTCATAAATATGCAAAACTAATCAGTATTGCAGATGTATTTGATGCAGTCACAAGTAATCGTGTATATCGTGATGCAATGCTTCCGCATGAGGGATTGGAAATTTTGTACGCTGGCGCAGTTAATTTATTTGAAAAGGAAATGGTACAGGCGTTTAAAAAGAGTGTTGCCGTCTATCCTAAGGGGCTGACAGTAGGGTTGAGTGATAACCGGGAAGGTATTGTTGTAAGACAGAATAAAGGCTTATGCGATCGGCCTGTTATCCGGATTATTAGTGAAAATAACAATATGGTAACAGAACCGTATGAATGTGATTTATCGAAAGCAGTTAATGTGATGATTACATCTTGCCATATAGATTAGAATTCTAACCTTTTTAAAACAAGCATATGCTGTTTTAAGGGGGTTTTTTACATATGGTGAGAAGGCGAACAGTGTTTAGAAAAAAAGGATCTCCACCTCCAGTGAAGAATATTTTAGTGATAACGATGATATTGTTTTTTCTAATGACTTGGGTAAGTATTGAAATTATTAATAGAGGAATTAAACCGGCATTAATGGAAGCTGCTGAAGTGAAGACAACAGAATTTGCAACGCGAGCAATAAATTCAGCTGTACGGTTTGCGGAGGATTATAATTTTGAAGATATTACAAGGATGGAAACTGAAGGAGACGTTACCATAGTCGGATGGAATTCTTCCGTTGTCAGTGAAATAAATCGAGTATCAACTGATAAAGTGGAAGAGTTTTTTAAATATATGAACAGGGGAATGTTACCTCCTACTAGTGATAGTGAAAGCTCTGATCAGGTACCAGGAAATTATAGCAATTCAACAGATAATCTCTCTGAAAAGGATCCTACAGTAATAGAAATTCCTATTGGGCAAGCAACAGGAAATACGATTCTCGCAAACCTAGGGCCAAAAGTACCAGTTAATCTGCAACTTGCAGGGGCTGTGAGAACAAATATAGTTCATGTGGAGGAATCAGTTGGAATAAATAATGTCGTTATTACACTTTGGCTAGAGATTGAGGCTGATGTGCAAATCATTGTTCCATTTACATCAGACGTAACTACAGTTGACACGGAAATTTATATTGATAAAAAATTAATAATGGGTGATGTTCCTGAATTCTATGGTGGTAGCGGAAATGGGGGTATTGATATAGCTATTCCCAAAAAAGACTTGAAAAAGGGTGAATAATTTGGTACATTTAATCCATCAATTAAATATTTAACCTTATCAGATCGGTGAGGTAGAGGCGCGAATGATATTAGTAGTCAATAGGAGAATGACAACGATGATTATTGATGAAAGGATTGTTTGCCGAAGCATAATATGGGTCAAACTTATTATTGCTGGTATATCTTTTAATAAGAGATATACTGTCATGCATTACGGAATTGCATGGAGAACTACTGATCGAAATGGAGGATAACGTATATTGTGAAGCAATGGTAGGTTATTTTCTATCATTGCTTTTTTGCGTTTTGTGGAAGGGAATATCTTCCAAATTACAACAAAAAACTTCATTTCCTCTTATTTTTTCAGAATTCCCATGCACTCCATAGAATAAAAGTTGGAGGTAGCATCAATGGAAGGAACAATTTATTCACTAATCCCAGCACTACTTATGTTAATTTTGGTTTTACTTACAAGGAAAGTTCTGCTATCGCTCGGAATAGGTATCATTGTCGGGGCGTTATTCATACATGATTTTCAGATTGCTGATTCAGTTCAGGAAATTTGGACAATCTTTTATCAGATCTTTTATACAGATGGTTCACTGAATACCGGAAATATTTTATTATTATCTTTTCTATTATTACTTGGAATCATGGCAGCCTTTTTACAAGCAACTGGCGGCAGCAGAGCGTTTGGCGAAATGATGATTAAGCGTGTGAAAACGAGAACTGGTGCCCAGGTTATGACTGCGGTTCTTGGAATTATTATATTTATCGATGATTACTTTAACGCGCTTGCAGTTGGACAAATCGCCAGACCACTTACAGACCGTCATAAAGTATCTCGTGCAAAGTTGGCATATTTTATTGATTCAACGTCAGCACCCGTAACGGTTATTTCTCCAATCTCCAGTTGGGGAGCGTACATTATTGGGCTATTGGGAAGTCTGTTTGCAGCGAATGGGGTGACAGATTATCAGCCATTAGAGGCATTCATAAGAATGATTCCATTAAACTTTTATGCAATCACGGCACTCGTTCTTGTGTTCCTTGTGGCATATTTGAAAATGGATTTTGGACCAATGAGAAAGCATGAAACACATGCAATAGAAACAGGAGAGGTTGTTAACCCTAATCAAAAAGTTCCCGGAGATTTGCAGGAGTCATTTGAGTCACACAAAAGCGGCAGTATTTACCACTTAATCGTCCCAATCGTTGTGTTAGTTATTGGTACTATTTCGGCTATGGTTGTTACCGGTATCCAGGCAAGTGAACAAGCAACGCTGTTGACGATATTCGCTAATACAAATGTAAACAAGTCCTTATTCGTTGGTGGTGTATTATCAGTATTAGCTGCACTGATTTTTCATTTACTGCAGAAACAGCCGAAAGCGAATGGATTAAAGGTTTTCTATGAAGGCATTAAAACGATGCTGCCAGCAATCTATATCTTGTTGCTGGCGTGGATGATTGGATCTATTATTGAAACACTCGAAACAGGGAATTATTTAGCGCAATTAGTAAATGATGCATCAATAAGTCCGGCATTATTACCATTTTTATTCTTTATAATTGCAGGACTAATGGCACTGGCAACAGGGACTTCTTGGGGGACCTTTGGCATTATGCTTCCAATAGCTGCGCAAGTAACCGTTGTTACAGATATGGATATGCTCCTGCCATCTCTTGCTGCAGTTTTAGCGGGTTCGGTATTCGGTGATCACTGTTCGCCAATTTCAGATACAACCATTTTGTCATCTACAGGTGCAGGTGCAAATCATATTGATCACGTTGTAACGCAATTGCCACTTGCAATCTTGGCTGCTGTTGCATCAAGTATTGGATTTCTTATAGTAGGGTGGACAACCCAAGTATGGCTGGCATTTGTAGTCTCTATAATTGTAATTATTGCACTAGGATTGCTAATTCAATTTTTATCGAAAACAAAAGTAAATAACTGAAGCAGTCAAAATCCTTCCATTCTATAGAAAAATGGAAGGATTTTTTAATTAATAAAAAAATAATACTGAAAAGTAAAATAATGTTTTGACATAGTCTAAAAGTACCGTTATAATACAAGCATAAATATCAGAAAAAAATAAACATTTATAACATTCCTTATTACTGAGAATCATATTATTAAGTAATAAGGAAAACTAGGGGAGGTCAAGAAAATGGAAACTCGGTCACAGTGGGGGACAAGAGCAGGTTTTATCATGGCTGCTGTAGGATCCGCAATTGGATTAGGGAATATCTGGAGATTCCCGGCAGTAGCTTATGAAAATGGCGGAGGAGCATTCTTCATTCCGTATCTTTTTGCATTATTAACAGCTGGTATTCCAATACTGATTTTGGAATTTACAATGGGGCACAAGTATCGTGGTTCTGCACCATTAACCTATAGAAAAATCAGTAAAAAGTCAGAATGGATTGGCTGGTGGCAAGTATTAATTGCATTTGTCATCTCAACTTATTATTCTGTCATTATTGCCTGGGCAATTTCTTATTCAGTGTTCTCATTTAATTTAAATTGGGGCGATGATACAGAATCGTTTTTGTTTAATGATTATTTGAATCTGGCAGCACCAGGAGAATTAGGAGGATTAGTTCCTGGCGTATTTATTCCATTAATCATTGTATGGATAGCGGTTTTAGGTATACTATTTAAAGGTGTTAAAAAGGGTATTGAAGTTGCCAACCGTATATTTATACCTGCATTAGTAATTATATTCCTTATAATTGTTATTCGGGCAGTAACATTGCCAGGTGCCCTTGAAGGTTTAGATGCATTTTTCACACCTGATTTTAGTAATATTTTGAATCCGGATGTATGGGTAGCTGCATATGGACAGATATTTTTTAGTTTATCAATCGCCTTTGCAATTATGATTACGTATTCCAGTTATTTACCGAAAAAATCAGATATTACAAACAATGCTTTTATAACAGGATTTGCAAACTCCGGCTTTGAGTTATTATGTGGTATTGGCGTATTTGCGGTACTTGGATTTATGGCGACACAACAAGGTGTAGCGGTTGATGAAGTAGTTGCTGGAGGTGTGGGATTAGCATTTGTAGTATTTCCGCAAATTATCAACCAGTTCCCGGCACTTAACGAATTATTTGGGTTTCTGTTTTTCGCTTCATTAGTACTGGCGGGATTGACATCGTTAATCTCAATTACGGAAACTTATGTTGCAGGTTTAGTTGATAAATTTAAAATTTCCAGAAACAAAGCGGTACTGTATGGTGGTGGATTAGCAGCAATTATTTCATTACTGTTTGCTACACGAGGAGGATTAAATTTCCTTGATACAGTAGACTATTTTATTAACCAATTTGGTATTGCGTTTGTTGGATTAGTCGAGGTTATTGTAATAGCATGGTTCTTTAGAAAACTTGGTCAATTCAAATCACATGCAAATGATATTTCTGATATAAGACTTGGTTCCTGGTGGACAATTAGCTTAAGTGTTATTACACCGATTGTATTAGGATATACTATGTATGGTTTATTTAAACAAAACTTATTAAAAGAGTTCCCTACCGACAATGGAAACTATGGCAACTATCCGGATTCATTTATTTTTAGTGTGGGATGGATAGTGGCAATTGCAGTTATCATTGTAGGTATACTGATTTCATTTACAAAATGGAAATCATCAAATAGTGAACAGATTGAAAATGAATCAAGGGAGGTAAAATAATGAGTGGTAGTGCAATCTTTGTTATGATCCTTGGTATGGTAATTCTTTGGGGAGGTCTCATAGCTAGTATTGTGAACGCTGTGAAAAAAGGTAAAGCTTCGAATACCAATTAATTTATTGTTAACAAGAGCCTTTAATTTAAAAGGCTCTTGTTTTTATTTAGTCATGCGCTCCCATCTCTTTAAATAAGGATAAGGATCGAATGACCATTCACTGTATCCATTGTCTTTATACATCCCATAATGCAAGTGTGGAGGGAATTTACCTGAAGTTCCTGGAGGTCCATAACCACTTGAGCCGACACTGCCTAGTATATCTCCCGGTTTAACGACTTGTCCTACCTTAAGATCATCTTCGTATCCATTTAAATGACCATAGTAGTGATAAATATTATTAATGTCCCGTATTCCCAAACGCCAGCCACCATACAAATTCCAGCCTTTCATTTCTACCACACCATATGTTGTTGATTTAACGGGTGTTCCGTAGCTGGCAAAAATATCTGTGCCCTCATGTATTCGTAAGCCGCCAAAACCCCGTCTGTCACCCCATGTATTGTTGTAGCTATAATTATGCTTAGTTGACACCGGGAATTCACGATCCTTTAATTCAAGCTTCTGAAACTTTTTAAATACCTTTGCCGTACTCATAATACTTTGCACCGTTAAGTCCCGTTTGTAATAATTCCAGAGCGCAATTTTAATATCATCCTTAGTAGGCCCGTAATGCAAAATCCAATTCCCTATTGTAAACAAGGTGTCTTCACCATTATTGGGATCAGCCTTATTGTCGCCATTTCCGTCTTTACCGATACCATGGAAAAATTCGATGACCGTTTCATCTTTAATCATCGCACTGTTCCCAAGGCCATACCACAAGTTATCGTCTATTGTAACAGAGATTACTTTTTCATTTAACGGTTCCTTTTGACTATTTCGTTCATATTGATCGATAGCCGCAATATAATACCATGGAATGGATGTAAGTGCTTCAGTTTTTTTGTATAATGCCATCCTCTGTTTAAAAATAGATTCTTCTTTTGCGTGTATTGGAGAACTTATACAAAAGCACATAAACAGTAAAGGTATAAGTATAAAATAAAAGCGTTTATATATCATTTACATTTTCACCCTCTTTTAAGTGTTCTTCCTTAATTTGTCCTTATTTATAAAAAAAACAATTGGAAATCGTATGCAAAAGAGGTTCAAATAAATACCTTATAAAATGAGCAAACCGCATGAAATCAATATTAAAACCTTGATTTTATGCGGTTAAATTTACATGGATTATAAAAATTAATTAATTTTCACTTTTATTTTTATCCATTATTTTACTATTGGTTATTATTGTTGCTAGTTTGATTTAACCCTTCCTTTTCCATTTCATTAATGATTTGTTCGATGGTGTTATCGTAATTCTTATTTTGTGAAGTTGAGTTGTGCAGACTATGGATATCGTTCATTAACGTTACGTTATCAGAGACATATACATGGTAAAACCTTGGTGTAGCCGACATTGCAGAACGTTTCGCTATATCTGCTGCACGTTTATCCTCTAATTCGTCATTTTTCTGGTATGCTATAAGCACTTCCTCATCTGTAACAAGTGTTGCAACCTCATCAAATCCATCATTACGCAAAATTATTCGTGTAATCATGTTAGCCATTTCTCTGCGGTCAATTTGTGCTGTATGATTCTTTTCGCCATCATTGTTTAACTGGTCTTTTGTGTATCGTACATAGCCAAGTCTGTTATTTTGCTCTTGATCGGCAGGAGATTGAAGTTCCTGTGCAGGATCAAGTTCATCGGAAATTTGATCTCGTTCATCGGTAGCATTTTCCGTATTGCCACAACCTGAAATTACTACCATTGCAAAAGCGAGCGATAGAAAAACCTTCAATTGTTTTTTACCTCCTTTTAGATAGTTGCCCCTTTTCTTAGTGTGCGAATACCTTTCAGATTAATGCAGATGAAATTATGGTATATATATTAAAATTTCTGGTTGTATACGGGTTTTATATGATAAACTATAATCAGTTTAAGCGGGGTGATGATTTGATCGAAGTACAAGGAAAGAATTATGAAATTATAGAAAACGTAAAAAACGCTTTTCAGGAAAGCGTTTTAAACGATCGCTACTCAGATATTTTATCAAAATATGACTTTATTGTTGGGGATTGGGGTTATGAACAGCTTCGATTAAAGGGCTTTTATGATGATCAAAACCCGAAAGCAGCCTTTGACACAAAAATTAGTGCATTGGATGACTATTTATATGAGTATTGTAATTTCGGCTGTGCATATTTTGTTTTAAGAAAAATTGATAGGTGAAGGTAGAGGTCAGAAAGGGAATATAAACGGGTTCTGACCTCTGTACTATTTATTGTTCTTCTTGCTGTGGATTAACATCATCTGGTTCGTCGTGAATTGGATGTGCACCAGGAGTTTGACGAGGCAAATCTTCATGAAGCTCCTTATACGGATATACAAAGGCGCTTTGTCTGCGCTGATGCTCTTTCCATGGTGTCGATTTACCCTCAACCGGTTCATCGTCGTTTATTGGCGACCCCATTGGACCTTCAGGAAACTCCTCCGGGATTAAATTATTGTTCATATTATTTACATTGGAGAAATTAGAGTATTCTTTTTTGTCTTTTTTACCCATTAGGCTCATCCTTTCTTAGTCATTAGCATTCGCTAAACGATAAGAAAATATCATACCAATTGTTGGATTTTCCTAATCGAAATTATCTAAAGAACTAAAGGATTTCGCGTAAAATACCCCTTAGCTCATCTGCTTCTATTTCCGTTACATGAAAAATATGTTCAATCTTTCCATCCTTTTCAATTTCATCTTTATCCAAAGCTGCAAAGCGATTTTTATGTAAATCAATGACAAGCTTTTTGGTTCCTTCTTCAACAAAGGCAAAATCGTATCGTTTAAAATTTCCCATGACACTTACATAACGGACTTCTTTAGTAACAGTTCTATCTTGAAGAAATTCATGAGGCATGTTTATTCCTCTTTTCTATTGTTTTTTACACTATATCACGTTTTGTTTATTGATTCATTTAAATTGTGATATATTTACATATAGAAGAAAATAGGAGGGTTCTATATGTATTTTGTTGACCGTAGTAAAATTGAGCAAACGCTTTTATATATGGAAGGTTTACTGCAGGAATTGGGAAATAGCAGTTTGGATTCTTATATGGAGAAACTAGGTCTTGAACGCATAACGCAGATGTTAATTGAATCAATGCTAGATGTTGGAAATATGATGATAGATGGTTTTATTATGAGGGATCCCGGGAGCTTTGATGATATTATTGACATCCTAATTGACGAAAAGGTACTACCGAAAGAGGATGAGGAAAGCTATAAATCAATTCTGCATTTGCGTAAAAATGTTGTTAAAGAATATTTGGAAATTGACCATACATTATTGAAGCAAACTATTATAGAAAATAGACATGTCCTTGATGCATTCGGTAACCGTATCCGTTCATATTTGAATAATGAGCTTGGTGTAGCGAACGCCTTTTCAAATGAATGAACAAAGGAAATGAGGGTAATAGATTGAAAAGATATGATGGCTATCTTATAGACCTTGACGGAACAATGTATTTGGGAAATGAACGAATTGATGCTGCAGCAGAGTTTGTAGCTGCCTTACATAAAAAAAATATACCATATATGTTTTTAACGAATAATTCATCAAAAACACAATCTCAAATTTCCGAAAAGCTTAATAAAATGGAGATAATATCAACACCTGATCATGTATTTACTTCAAGTATGGCAACAGCTAAATACATTAAGCATAATAAAGAAAATGCAAAATGTTATATGATTGGTGAAAAAGGATTAGCTGATGCGTTGGAAAAAGAAGGCCTGATTGTAACGGAGGAAAATTGTGACTATGTTGTAATTGGGATTGATCGTGATGTTAATTATGAAAAACTTGCAACTGCTTGTCTAGCGATTCGGAATGGAGCAGAATTTATTTCTACAAATGGCGATATTGCAATTCCAACAGAACGTGGGCTGGTACCGGGTAATGGGGCAATAACCTCTGCAATTACGGTCAGTACCGGAATTGAACCTACCTTTGTCGGGAAGCCTGAAACGATTATTATGGATGAAGCTATGAACACATTGGGACTGGATAAAGAAAAAATATTGATGGTAGGGGATAATTACAATACGGATATATTGGCAGGGATAAACACGGGCGTGGATACATTGATGGTATTTACAGGTGTAACACCCTATGAAGACTATCCCAAACTAAAGCATAAACCCACCTATTTTGTTCACAATTTAAAGGATTGGATACACAATATAAAGTAGCTGCTGGAACATTCCCTATAAAAAAATAAACCGCATGAAATCAATGTAACAATTTTGATTTTGTGCGGTTTATACTTAAATCGATTCGTTTCCAACTTAATTTATTTCGCAGTCTCTTTTTAATCGTCTAGTTGTTTATCATCTGCTGAGCCATGTGCAAGTCTGCTTGAAGCAGCAGCGGCGATTGCTCCAACAATGTCATCAAGAAATGTATGGCATTCGCCTGTTGATTTATCATTTAGCTTTTTAAGAATTCCAGGCTTTTGTTTGTCAATGTATCCATAGTTGGTAAATCCAATTGATCCGTAAACATTTACAATAGATAACGCGATGATTTCATCGACTCCGTACAGGCTTTCATCTGTTTCAATCGTTGTTTGCAGTGGTTGAACTAATTTCTTTTCTTCCGCAAGCATGTCAAGTTGAATACCAGTTAATACAGCATTTTGTACCTCTCTTTTTGTCAATACACGATCAACGTTATGCAAACATTCCTCCATAGTCAGATTATCGTGATATTTTGATTGCAGGTAATATACTAATTCTGCAATATCATCTAATGTCACTCCGCGCTCCGTTAATAATTCTCTTGCTTTTACTTCTAATTCACTTTGTTTCGTTATTTTATCCATATTTCTATCACCTTTCTTTTATAATTTCCAGTTGTAGGTAAGATATATCGATAACTCTCATACAATAGTGTAAATGGCTTTCAGGAGGAGATCGTTTTGAAGGATTTGCTTGCTGTATATTATGATATCCATGTTGATGATAGCGTCATGCTTGATGGAAAAGAATGTTTCAAAAACAATGAATATTACTATTTTACCATTTTAGCTGATAACAGGGAAGTTATTCAAATGGAACAGGCGGCACTTGCTTATTATTTAACAGAACAAAACATAAGGCAAACAGCAATTCCAATTCCCAATGTTCATGGTGAATGGTTTTCAAATTACCAAGACGATTATTATATGGTATTACGATTTCAGCTTAGACAAGAACGGGAACAAATGTCACATGGAATGCTGCTTGGAAAGTTTCACAAAATGGGTTCAATGTATCGTTATGAACCCCAGGAAATATCAAGCTATGGACAATGGAAGGAACTATGGATCAATAAATTGACGGCCTATGAATCAAATATTGTGAAAAGCGCTAAGGAAAATTCATCCCAATTTGATCGATTCATGATGGATATACTTCCATATATTATCGGCATAAGCGAAAACGCAATTCAGTATGTACAGGAAAGTGAACAAGATAATCGTTTCCATGAGGGCGACCAAGGTACCATTTCATTTAGACGGTACAATGATAATATGATAAAACCAGTGCTATGGTTCGACGATTTAGTATATGATCATCCAGCTAGAGATATAGCCGAATATATTCGGTATAAATTATTGGATGACGGTGAAAAAGCGAGTAATGAAGCAGCAGCTTTTGTTCATCAATACCAATCAGTACAGCCTCTGTCCGTTTTCAGCTGGCGCTTATTATATGCCAGATTACTATTTCCAATCCATTTATTTGATCAAATTGAACGCTGTTATTCCTATCAAAATATTGAACAAAGTTACAGGGAAATGGCCGAGATCCTTGAACAACAAACGATTTACGAAAGGCGGCTGGCAAATTTTTTTGAAATTGCTGGTGTGGATTATGAATCATTACAAATTCCTGTGTTACACTGGTTATAATGAGGTGATAGCGTGAACAAGCCACTAGTGTATATTACAAGAAAAATACCAAATGAGATTGTGGAACCTTTTCGTGAATTGTTTGAATTTCGGATGTGGGAAGAGGCAGAAGAGCCAGTTCCAAGAGATCGTTTAATAAAAGAGATGGAGCAGGCAGATGCTCTGTTATGCCTGTTAACGGAAACCATTGATCGTGAACTATTGGAAAGTGCCGTCAACTTAAAGATCGTAGCAAACATGGCGGTTGGCTACGATAATATTGATGTAAACACAGCACGGGATAAAGGGATTACGGTGACCAATACGCCTGACGTGTTAACAAATACTACTGCAGATTTGACGTTTGCCTTGTTAATGGCTGCTGCAAGAAAAATTGTGGAGGGAGTCAATTTTATTAAAAAAGACAAATGGGAGCATTGGTCACCATTTTTGTTAGCTGGTTCAGACATACATCATAAAACGATCGGAATAGTAGGTATGGGGAGAATTGGAAAGGCAGTAGCAAAACGTGCAAAAGGTTTTGATATGGAAGTTTTATACCATAATCGTTCGAGAAATTTGGAAGCGGAACAAGAACTGCAGGCTATTTATACTGATTTTGATAAGTTGCTGGAAAGGTCAGATTTCATCGTTTCGCTAGTGCCGTTAACTAATGAAACGAAACATATGTTTGATAGGACTTCATTTCAAAAAATGAAGTCCCGAGCTATATTTATAAATGTGTCCAGAGGTCAAGTGGTGGATGAGACCGCCTTATATCATGCATTGGAGTCGAATGAAATAGCGGCAGCGGGCTTAGACGTTTTTGAGAAGGAACCAATCCGTGCAGATCATCCATTGCTTGAATTAGATAATGTAGTATGTTTACCGCATATTGGTTCTGCGAGTATTGAAACAAGGGTAAGAATGCTTGAATTATGCCTAGAGAACATTTTGCTTTTGTTCAATGGTGAAGAACCGAAGACACCTGTGTAAATTGAACAAGAGATAATTACTGAAGTAAAGAAAAAGGCAGACATTATTGAAGTAATGTCTGCCGGTCATATATTTTATTAAAATACTTGTTCGATTTCTTTAACTCCCGGCACTTCAGCCATTAACGCACGTTCGATACCAGCTTTTAAAGTAATTGTTGAGCTTGGGCAGTTTCCGCAAGCACCCATGAGACGAAGAAGTACAATGCCATTTTCATCAACATCTATTAACTCCACATCTCCACCATCACGAAGTAAAAATGGGCGTAATTTGTTTAACACTTCCTGAACTTGTTCTTGCATTATCCATCTTCTCCTTTCCTATTTAACATTATAAGATGAATATCAAAAAAAATCTATTCGAAAATTACAGTTTTGAAATTCAATGATTACTTTTATTTTATCTTTAAATAAAGATTTTGTAAAATAAAAGTAACTACAATTTTGGAGGTAACTTGGGGATGAAGAAAGTTATAATTACTATTTATGGGGCAGAACAAATTTGTGCTAGCTGTGTGGGGGCACCGGGTTCTAAAGATACTTTTGAATGGCTGCAAGCAGCGATAGGCAGGAAGTATGAAGACGATGGAATCGAATATGAATATATTGATATAAATCAGACACAGGAAATGAGGAAACATAGACAGTTTGTTAATCGTATTTTTGAAGAGGATCTGTTTTATCCAATCGTTATTGTTAATGAAGAAATGGTTGCAGAAGGGATTCCAAGATTAAAAACAATTTACCAAGCACTAGATAAAAATGGAATTGCACTAAGGTCATAGGAAATGAGGAATTAGGATGAAGATACCTTTTACGAAAATGCACGGATTAGGCAATAATTATATTTATCTTGATTTATTCCAATATGAAATTACAGAAGAAATGCTGCCAAGATTAGCGAGAAAAGTATCGGATGTACATACTGGAATCGGGGCTGATGGCTTGATAGTAATTCATCCGAGCAAGCAAGTGGATGTTGGAATGCGCATTTTTAATAAAGATGGATCGGAAGGGAAAAATTGCGGCAATGGATTACGGTGTGTTGCAAAGTACGTGTATGAGCAAGGGATTGTCCAACGTGATACTTTTCGCATCGAAACAAAAGCAACTATTGTTGACGCAGAAGTTCATGTTATTGAAGGTGAAGTAAAGGATATAACGATTAATATGGGCATGCCCTGGTTAATGCGTTCCGATATACCAATGCGAGGTGATGCAGGTAAAGTTGTTGCCGAATCATTTTTAGTCAATGACACAGAATTATTCATAACTGCTGTATCAATGGGGAATCCACATGCGATATTTTTTGTTGAATCGATAGAGGAAGCACCATTATATGAACTTGGTCCAGTTATTGCAAAGGATGAACGATTTCCAGAAGGTGTAAATGTCGAATTTGTTGAAATTGTTTCGGAAACAGAGATGAATTTCCGGGTGTGGGAGCGCGGATCCGGCGTAACAGAGGCCTGTGGAACTGGTGCATGTGCTGCAGTTGTGGCAGCGATTTTAAATGGATATATGATGAGAGATAGTAAAATTTGTGTTCATTTAAGCGGCGGAGATTTAATGATTACATGGGATTCGAATGGATCAGTATGGATGAAGGGGAAAGCAGAAATTATTGCTTCCGGATTCTATTATTTAAATTAATCATTTGAACTATAATTTTTGTGTTTGTATACTAGATATATAATCCATCATAAATAAGGAGGAATATGTATGGTTTTAACTTTAACAGATAATGCTGTTGATCAGATAAAGGATATGATGAAGGAAGAATCTGAAAATGCTCGCTTGCGTTTTGGGATAAAAGGCGGTGGATGCAGTGGATTATCGTATTCACTTGGATTTGACTATGATGTAAATGCTGAATTAGATATGGTAGACACTATAAATGGTATTCCAGTTGTGATCTTTAAACAAGACATTCCTATTATCGAGGGAACAACAATTGATTTTAAACAGAACATGATGGGTGGCGGATTTGCAATTGAAAATCCAAATGCAATCGTTTCATGTGGATGCGGGTCTTCGTTTAAAGCGAAGGAACGTGAAGGAACCCCTGAGAATTGTTAAATTTATGGCTAGGGCGCTGGTAGGTGTCCTGGCTTTTTAAGTTATATTTGTATGGCTTGATTTGTTACATAAAAAATTGACCAGCAAAAAAGCAGGCTTAAGGCCTGCTTTTGTTTGCACTAGAGTAGTTCCATACTAGTCGAATGCTTCGGTTGTATTCTTGCTTTTGGATCAATGTATTGTTTAGCATTATTGATGGCAGTTGGTCCTTCGCCAAATCCAGTTGCAATAAGTTTAACTTTTCCCGGATATGTACAAATATCTCCGGCTGCATAAATGCCTTTGATGTTCGTTTCCATTTTGGAATTAACTACAATGCTATTTTTTTCAATTTCCAATCCCCAATCCTTAATTGGACCGAGAGAAGAAATAAAGCCATAATTACACAAAACAGAATCTACTTCTAATTCTATTTTTCGGTCACCTTTAACCTCTTCCAATACTACTTTGTCAATTTTATTTGTACCTTCAATATTAACAGGAACAAATGGTGTTAACACATCAATGTTAGATGCCATAAGTTTCTCAACACTGTGCTCGTGTGCTCTAAATTTATCCCGCCGGTGGACCAAGGTAACTTTCTTGGCAATTGGTTCAAGCATTAGTGCCCAATCAACAGCGGAATCGCCCCCACCCAGCAGCATAACATTTTGATCCTTATATTGATTCATATCCTTAACATGGTAATGTAAATTTACACCTTCATATTGTTCACTATCACCCACATTTAAACGGCGTGGCTGAAACGCTCCATTTCCAGCAGTAATAATGATTGTCTTTGTATAATGAACTTCTTTGTCAGAGGTAAGTTTAAATGTGCCGTCATCTAATCTCTCAACTGTTTCTATTGCTTGCCCCAATACAATTGCGGGGTCAAATAAATTTGCCTGTTCCACCAAATTATCTACCAGTTCCTGTGCGCGAACTTTAGGAAAACCGGCAATATCATATATATCTTTTTCAGGGTATAGGGCTGTTAATTGCCCCCCCGTATGTGGCAAACTTTCAATTATTTTTACACTTGCTTGACGCATCCCACCGTAAAATGCAGTAAACAGGCCAACCGGACCCGCACCAATAATAGTTACATCATATATATTTTCAGTCATTAAGATTTCCTCCATTCCGTCTAAGTCCCATAGTACGACAAAATGAGTTTATCATAAAGAAATATGCTATGTGTACTATTGAACATTATGTAATCTAAAATGCAGCTATTATAACGACAATTTTCAATATTATAAATGTGTAATAAAGGGTTGAAAATTGTCGTAAAAAGGTCTAAGATAATCTTTAGAAATTATATTACATTTTTGTGACAAAATTATATCGTCTTTATGTCTTTTTTTTATGCTTAATTACGTGAAAAATGTCACAAAGGTAAATTATAAAGATGGAAGTGATGAGAGATGAAAAAGCCGAACATTGTAATTCTTGGTGCAGGTTACGGGGGAATAATGACAACTGTAAAGCTACAGAAGTCAATGGGAGTGAATGACGCGAACATTACTCTCGTTAATAAGAACGATTACCATTACCAGACAACATGGTTACATGAGAATGCAGCAGGTACATTACATCATGATCGTACACGTATACCTATTAAAGACGTAGTAAATATGAGCAAAATAAATTTTGTTCAAGATACAGTAACTGCGATTAAACCAGATGAAAAAAAAGTTAAGCTTGAAAATAGTGAGCTTTCATATGATATTTTAGTTATTGGCCTTGGATTTGAGGCAGCAACCTTTGGTATTCCGGGATTAATTGAAAACGCATTTACAATAGGTGATATAAATAGTTCACGATTAATCAGAGAACACATAGAGTATAATTTTGCAATGTATCATAATGAGAAAGAGAAGAATCAAGCACGCCTAAACATTGTTGTTGGCGGAGGCGGATTCACAGGTATTGAATTTGTTGGAGAATTGGCAAACCGTATTCCGGAACTTTGTAAGGAATACGATATAGATAAGAGCCTTGTTCGCATTATCAATGTAGAAGGTGCTCCAACTGTATTACCAGGTTTTGATCCACAGCTTGTTGAATATGCAATGAATTCATTAGAATCGCGTGGGGTAGAATTTGTTACTGGTGCAATGTTAAAAGATTGTAAACCGGACAGTATTGTTTATGAGAAAGACGGTAAACAAGTTGAAGTTCCAACGCTTACAACTGTCTGGGCTGCTGGAGTACGCGCTAATTCTATTGTTGAAAAGTCAGGAATTGAAACAAATAGAGGAAAAGTAGAAGTAAGAAATGATATGCGTGCACCTGGTTATGATGACATTTTTGTAATTGGTGATTGTGCATTAATCATGAATCCTGAAAATGGCAGACCATACCCGCCGACTGCACAGATTGCTATTCAGGAATCGTATACAGTTGCGCATAATGTTAAAGCGTTAGCAGAAGGACATGAATTAGAAGGCTTTGAGGCAAAAATTCTTGGTACTGTAGCATCCCTTGGACATACTGATGCAATAGGTGTTGTTTTAAATGATCGTAAGTTGTTCGGCTGGAAAGCTACTGTAATGAAGAAAGTAATTGATAATCGTTATTTACTTAAACTCGGTGGATTAGGACTTCTATTGAAAAAAGGTAAATTTAATATTTTCTATTAATATTTGACAAAAAAAGCAAAGGCAACTCTAACGCCTTTGCTTTTTTTATGTTTTAAGATAAAATGTACTCTGTATGATTAGTTTAAGGGGGACACAGCGTTGATTCAATTTGTTGTTGAAATATTATTGTTTTTTGTTATATTTTTTGGACTTGCATTTATATTGAATATGCTGCTAAGAAAAACGTGGTTAATGTCGTACATATATCCAATTGTAGTAATAATGATTGTGGATGATATGTCGACAACGCGCTATTTTAAGGATCCAGCTGAATCGATATCAATTATGATCAATAAATTTGTTAATTTAGGAATAGCGGACATCGTAATTTTAGGTTCAGGTCTTGTTGGAACAATTGTATCTGGCTACGTTATCAAGCTTCTGCGTAAGAGTGGCTATCAAATGTTCTAATTGCGATTTCAATAGATTCTAGATTTTATATGAATAAAAAGTTAATAGATTGGAAATGATGACATCCAGAGAGGTGTTATCATTGAAAAAAATTAAATTTTTGAGAAGAACTGGAATGTTACTGTTGTTTTTAGGTGCATTTTACACTACTGTGACCGCTATTTCCAATGTTACGATAGCGGATATGAAGGTATGGATCGAACAAGGGTCAAACAAGGCAGTAGCGGAAGTATCCCAGGGTTCATTTATGGGAAAAACCATTACCCTGAAAGAAAAGACACTTAACTTCAAAGAAAAGCCGAAAAGATATATTTCAAGTGAGCAAATAGATGGACCCCAATCGCTAGCAGAGGCAGTAACCATGCAGTATCCAAGTGCGAAAGTGGATACAGTACTGGCTACAGGGTATACAGCGGGGGTGGAATCCACTGGTAAAACACCAAACCATCCACAATATGGAATTACCTATTCTGGTGTCAAGGTAACAAGAGACTTATACTCTACTATTGCAGCTGATTTAAATGTTTATCCAATTGGAACAATTCTATGGATCCCTGATTATGGTTTTGGTGTTGTAGCGGACAAGGGTGCAGCTATTAATGGAAACAAGATTGATTTGTATTATGAAACAGTAGAAGACGTTTATTCTGAATGGGGCAAAAGAAAAGTCGAAGTGCACATTATCGAAATAGGCAATGGAAAATTAACAGAGGATCGACTGAAAGAGTTAAATGAGAATGAGGCATTGCAAGTATTTAGAGAACAGATAACGAAGAGTTAAAAAGACGGACTTTATAGTCTGTCTTTTTTAATGAAAGGTTTTTTTACAAATAAGACGTAAACTGCGACGTAAGGAATAATTCATATTCCGATAAATTAAAACTAGCTTGGGAATATTATAAAATAACCGACAATATCATATGTAGTGCATTATAATCTCATTGCAATGATGAGTAGAACGAAATAGAAAAATCATTTACCCTCATAC
>NZ_BMFR01000002.1:0-44128 GCF_014638995.1 Virgibacillus oceani | reverse complement strand
CGCCCACGGAAAGCGAAGTGTATACGGGCTGCGGGACCAAAGAGCGTCCAAAATAATGCAAAATCACCACAAGTATTTACGTCGCAGTCTACGGATACTACGAAAAAGTCTTTCTTCAATAAAGGTTATACAGTAAAAAAGCAATACATATGCCGGAAACTCCCCCGAAAAAAACTTCAATTGGTTGATGACCTAATAGTTCCTTCAATTCTTCACGTTTTTCATATTCTTCTTTTCTGTTCCAACCTTTCGCACCATCAACAAAGTATTGGAAGTCTTTAATTAATTTGTTTAATACAACGGCTTGCTCTCCAGCTTGTCTGCGAACCCCTGAAGCATCAAACATTGTAATCACACTAAAAACAAAAGCAACGGCAAATACAGAGGAGGCGATTCCTTCAACAATTCCGATACCTGTTGTTAATGCCGCAACAGCCGCTGAATGACTGCTCGGCATTCCACCGGTACTAAAGGCCAACCCAGGTTTAAATTCTCTTGTCACAATCAACCGAATTGGGATTTTAATTACCTGTGCAAACACTATCGCCAAAAGAGCAGCACATAATGGAAAATTTGAAAATATATGCATGTAAGGCTGAACATCCTTTCTAGCTGAAATATGATATAACTCCTATTATATGTAATGTGTTTATGCAGATACGATTTTAATGACTAATTTGTTAAATTGATGTTATCATATCAAACTAAAAGAGCATACTAAAAAAGGATACTTCATTTGTGAAGTATCCTTTTTAGCTTATAGTCAAGCTTTAACGGTCATCCACCTTGAGGGAATTCTTTTTGCTATATTGACCATAAAGACTGCGGATAGGCATGCTAAAGCTGTATCTTTAATTAAAAATGGAATCATACTCGACCAGGCAATTAGGTATGAAATATCGAGTTCCAACCATGTATTCATTGCTAAGTACATGTAACTTATCCCAATTCCATAATTAACAAGTAAACCAGCAATTGAAGCGATTGAATAAATTGGTATAGAAGGTTTGCTGCTGAGTTCAGCAATAGCTCCTACAATAAATGCAATAAAGACAAACGAAATGATAAAACCACCTGTAGGGCTTATTAATGCCATTGGCCCAGCAGACATTTCGGCAAATACTGGCACACCAGCTATGCCAACAAGAATATATGTAATCATAGAAATACTTCCTAATTTTTTCCCAAGCATTAATCCTGCCAAGATCGCGAAAAATGTTTGAAGTGATAATGGCACAGAAGCCCCGCCAATAGGAACTGCAAGCATTGGAAACCAAACCGCTATATTAGCACCGATTGCCATTAAGCAAACAAATACTGCACCAAACGTTAAATCAATTGGCCGCAACCCTTTCATTTGTATCTCTCCCTTCAAATTAATAATAGGGAAACATTTGGTTATTGTCAACTGATTTATATTATAGTTTATAATAAAAAAACAGCTTTTCATATCTGAAAAACTGTTTAAAGAATTTATTTAATTACTGCGTCTAACGCAATTTCCATCATTTCGTTAAATGTTGTTTGTCGTTCTTCGGATGTTGTTTCTTCTCCTGTTAAAATATGATCAGAAACTGTTAATACTGATAATGCTTGACGGTCAAACTTTGCTGCTAACGTATAAAGTGCTGAAGTTTCCATTTCGATAGCTAGTACTTTATATTTTGCCAGTAATTCGTTTATTTCTTTTGCATTCTCGCGATAGAAAGTATCACTTGTGAAAACATTTCCAACACGAAGGTTCATTCCTTTTTCTGCACCAACATCATAAGCATTTTTAAGTAAATCAAAATCAGCTAATGGTGCATAATCAATTCCATTAAAGACCATTCTGTTAATTTGGGAATCTGTTGTTGATCCTTGTGCTAAAATGACATCCCGGACCTTAACATCCTTTTGGATTGCTCCGCAAGTACCTACCCGAATTAACTTTTGAACATCATAGCTTTGAATCAATTCATTCACATAAATCGAAATGGAAGGAACACCCATACCCGTACCTTGTACAGAAACCTTTTCACCTTTGTATGTCCCGGTATACCCATACATACCCCGTACTTGGTTATATTGGGTTACATTGTCCAAAAATGTTTCTGCAATAAATTTTGCTCGTAAGGGGTCACCAGGCAATAAAATTTTATCAGCAATTTCCCCTTTTTTCGCTTCTATATGTACACTCATTTATGTACCTCCTAAGTAAATTCATTTTCTTACAAAATAACGTTATCATAACACCAAATTAAAGACAAATTATCGAAGAACGATTGCTTTTTTTTAGTTTCACAAACGTGTATAATTGTATATAATAATACTAGTACGTTTTTACAAATAAACACATGGAACGGTTTATCTGTAAATTAGTGGGAAACATATAAGTATGTTTTTTAACAGTACATAGTAAGTTAATTAACATGGAAGGATGATATTAAATGCAGGAGAAAACATTTACGATTACTGCTGATACTGGAGTACATGCACGTCCGGCAACATTACTAGTTAATAAAGCGGGGCAGTTCGAATCAGAGGTTGAGGTAGCATATAATGGCAAGACGGTTAATTTGAAATCGATCATGGGTGTTATGTCTTTAGGGGTTCCTAAAGGTGCTGAGATTAAGGTAATTGCCCAAGGGAATGACGAGGAAGAAGCGCTAAAAGGTATCGAAGAAGTTATTAAAGAACATTTAGGTGAATAGTAAAGTAAGCTAGAGATAATTTGATCCTCTAGCTTTTTAATTTCTGTTTGACAGGTATGAATTTGAGGTGAAGACGAATGAATGTTTCTGTATCACAGCTGCCAGGAATCGGGCAGAAAATAACGTTAAAAACTTCGGAAGACAATATGCTTGTAATAATTGTACATCACACTGGAAAACGAGAGCTTTATTTTTTTGATGATGCAGATAATGATGAAGCGGATTTTGCAATGGACTTAACACCTGATGAAACGAGAGAACTTGCAGCACAGTTATTAGGTGCGACTTATCAGCCAGTTGATGTAGAGAAAATGCGTATGTTTAAAAAACAGATTATTGTTGATTATATAACGTTGAAGGAAAACTCGCCACTTGTTAATAAAACAATTGAGGAATCTGATATTCGCAACAAAACCGGTGCAACAATTATAGGGATCGTCCATGGGGATGATGTGATTGCTATCCCAGAAGCTGATACGACATTAAAATCTGGAGATGTTTTAATGTCTGTTGGTAAAGATGAACAAATTGCTACCCTTACAGATCTATGCCAAGGTGAGGGATGATGAAGCTTGTTAAGTGATTTTCCCAGTTTATTAGGTGCCGGTTTAGTTTTATTAGGAATTTTTCTGCTTGGTTATATTGGATTAAAAGTTAAATTTCCGAATGTTATATTATATATTCTTTTTGGAATCGCATTAGCAGGACTTCTTGATCATAATTCAATATTGCACTTTTCAAGTGAAGTTGCAATTGTCCTATTGTTCTTTTTATTAGGTATTGAGTTTAATACCAAGCGTTTAGGGGGAATCGCAAAAAAGATTTGGAGTTCGGGGCTGCTTGATGTTGGCCTTAGCCTCGGAGTATCTATGCTGATTGCCTTAGGGTTTGGTATGGACTTGTTTACATCGTTTTTAATTGGTGGGATTACCTATGCTACAAGCTCTTCCATCACAGCTAAATTGCTTGATGATAAAGGAAGAATGGCAAATGCTGAAACAGAATATATATTAGGGATTTTGATTTTTGAAGATTTGATTGCGCCAATTATTGTAGCCATCTTAATTGCATTAAGCTCTGGTAACACTTTTACAGGATTGGATTTAGTTATCTTAATAGGAAAAATAGTCGGTCTTGCTTTAATTGCAATTGTACTTGGCAAAACGCTGTTTAAACGTTTTGAAGCTTTTATAATTAAAATTGAAGACGAGGATTTCAAGATCGTATTGTTAGTTGGACTTGCAGTATCATTTGGTGGACTTGCCTTATTCCTAGGGCTTTCCGAAGTATTAGGTGCATTCTTAGCCGGTGTAATGTTGGCGGAAATTGGAAAAATTGAGCGTGTTGAGGGAACGGTAACACCGATTAAAAATCTTATGCTGCCGACATTCTTTGTATATTTTGGGACAACGATTGATTTAGGCGAAGGAATTCCATTGCCGGTTCTATTAATGGTACTTGTACTATGGTCTGTAATTGCGAAAGTTCTAGTTGGGACTGTTGGCGGAAAGCTTTATGGACTTACAAAACGTGTTGCATTGCGCGCAGGGCTCTCGTTATGTGCGAGGGGTGAATTTTCCGTTGTTATTGCTGCAGTAGCGGTTGGTTCGGTAAAAGTGTTTAGTGGGATTTATATCGTTGTAACCGCATTTATTGGAATGATATTGTTTAGCTATGCTCCAAAAATTACAAGAAAAATTTATGGACAACCAGAAAAGAAAAAGAAGGATTTAAAAGTTCCAACTTATTATTAAAGTAGTGAGGCGTATTGCCTCCCTATTTTAATAATAATAACTTTTATGGTAATATTTTTCTTCTAATTCCTGCAGTTTTATAAGTGCCAATTTATTAAATTCCGTATTTTTAATGGCTAGTCTTTCTTTCATTATTGCAATAGATTCTTTGAGGGAATCATTGTAATTAGGTATTTCTTCATCAAAGGGGTACACGACTGCTTTTGCTACATTCATTTTCTCATAATGTGCTAAAGCCTTTCTCTCATGGAAGAACACTCCATCGACTTTACCAGGATGATGCAGATCTCCTTGCATAGGATGCTTTTTTACAGCAAGAACTTTAACCAAATATTTATCACCCCTGTCCTCTAAAACTTCTCCTATGTAAACTCCGGAATTATAATGCGCACGTACATGGTCCCCAATTAGAATATCGACCATATCAATGGACCTCCTTTTTTTATCTACTTCTATTTTGACAAAAAAATGTTCAATTGGCTAATAATTAAGTTAGAATTGGTTTAGGGATTGTGTGAATTCTGCTATAATCTAGTTGAAGGACGTGAATAAATATGATGGAATTCCTTTATTTTCCAGAGGATAAAACAGAATACATTCCAGGTGTCATTTCATTAATCATATTTATGATTGGTGCTGCTGTAACCATGTATATATTTATAAAAAAGTCAAAGAAAGAAGCACAATTAGTTGAAAAGCAGTATAATTTAAATGCGAGTAAGAACAGTGACTCTGACAAAGAAACCCTCTAAAATTAGAGGGTTTTTTATTACAGTTCATATTTTAGCTTCTTTTGTGGATAATAGTATAATAGCATACACAAAAAGGAGCAGAACAGATGCGTTTTTTGCTTATAATAGGATTACTATTATTATCCTCATGTCAAAGTAATGGGGACCGAACGACACGTACAATTGATATGTATAATCCATCAGGTGATATGATCGGAACTGCTGCTTTAACAGAAAAACCGGATGGTGTACAGGTGAAATTAAAATTGGAGGGTCTGGCACCTGGATTTCATGGGATTCATGTACATGAATATCCAAGCTGTTTAGGACCAGATTTCAAAAGCGCTGGTAATCATTTTAATCCTGAGGGTAAAGAACATGGATTAATGCATCCTGAGGGACCTCATTTAGGTGATTTACCTAATATCGAGGCGGATGCAGGCGGACTTGTTGATGCTGAATTAATGCTTCCAGGTGCAACGCTCTTAGATGGCAAAAAGTCTATATTACGAGGTGAAGGTACGTCACTTGTCATTGATGAGGGCCAAGATGATGGAGTAAGCCAGCCTGGTGGTGATTCAGGTCCACGCATTGCTTGTGGTGAGTTAAAAACGAATCCGAAAAGTGACGCAGAAAGTTCACCTACAGATCCGACGAAGTTTAATGAAAAGCAGGAAGAGTAAAACAAGCTGACCTTCGTCGGGGTCAGCTTGTAATGGTCATCTGTTATTTACAGCACTTATAATTCGTTTTACACCTTCTTCAAGTGTATCCTTTGGGCAGGCAATATTAATCCGCATAAACTGATCTCCTTCTACACCGTATTCAAATCCGGCATTTAGACCAACCTTAGCTTGTTCTATCATGAATTGCTTTAACGATTTACTATCCATTTGTAATGCGCTGCAATCAACCCAGAGTAAATAAGTACCTTCTGATCGGGTAACTTTAAGTTCATCAGTAAACGATTCAAACATTTCAATGACATAATCTCGATGTTCTTTTAAAATGCCTCTTAATTCTTCAAGCCATGCCTCCCCATGCAGGTAGGCTGCTTCCATAGCTGCGTTCGCCATTGTATTTAACATATGGTGACCTTGCTTCCCTAGGTATTCGTTTAAGAGGTTCCGCTTCTCTTTATTTGATGTGATGATATAGGAAGCCTGCAATCCAGCTAAATTAAACGTTTTAGAAGGTGACATACAGGTGACTGTCTGTTCAGCGATTTCATTTGAAATAGATGCGATTGGAATGTGTTCCTGACCTGGATAAATAAGGTCTGCATGAATTTCATCAGATAAAATTAACACATCATATTTTAGGCATAGACGGGCGATTTCCATCAATTCCTGCTTCGTCCATACCCTGCCAACAGGATTGTGTGGCGAGCATAGTATAAAGGCTTTTACACCTTGTTTTAATTTTTCCTCAAAGTCAGTAAAATCGATTTGATAATAATTATCTTTTAATACTAAAGGATTTTTAACAACGTTTCTGTTATGTTGTTTAATTACACTGTAAAAAGGAGTGTAAACTGGTGTTTGAATAAGAACATTGTCATTCGGTTCTGTAAAAGCCTGAATTGCCATATGTAAACTTGCAACAACTCCGGGACTGAACGATAAAAATTCTTGTTTAATGCTCCAATTATGACGTTTGGAAATCCAATTAACAATTGAATCTTTTATAGCGTTATCGGTAACTGTGTAACCAAAAATACCATGTTCTGCACGTTTGATTAACGCGTCATTGACTGCCTGCGGTGCTTTAAAGTCCATATCTGCTACCCACATTGGTAAAACATCATCCGTTTGGAAAACTGGCTCTAGCATGTCCCATTTTACGGATCGTGTATTTTTTCGGTCATAAAGCGTATCAAATAAACCCATAGGTAATCCTCCTCAATTTCTATATTTGAATTCAATTATAACGTAAAAGTACACAAAAAAAAGCAAAGCGCTTATACGCCTTGCTTACAGGGGGAATACGAGAAAGTCTTACATTCATAGTATTACCCCTTAGAAAGAAAGATAAACCCATTTTATCAAAAAAAATTACAACTTTAGGTTTTGCTGTTAAAAAGAGGCATTATCAATGGAAAAGAATTATTTTTTAAAAGTGCCTTCGCGTTCTTCTGATTGTTCAATCCATTCTTCTAACTTGTCTTTTAGCGTATTAAACCCTGCAGATGAATTATCTTGTTGTTTTACTGGTTGTGATTTTGGAGCTTTTGGACTTTTCTTTGGTGCTTCCTCAGTTGCGCGAATAGATAGAGAAACCTTATTTTTTTCTTCGTCTATGTTCAAGATTTTAACTTTAACTTCTTCTCCAACAGTTAAATGATCATTAATATCTTTTACATAACCATGTGTTACCTCAGAAATATGAACTAAACCTTGAATTTCATCGTCAATGGCAACAAATGCACCATATGGTTGTATCCCGGTAACCTTTCCTTCAATAACTTGACCAGTTTCAAACTTGTCTGTCATGCTGAACAACTCCTATAACTTATTCGATTCTTTTTACACAATAAAACATTTTAGCATAAATTACGATTTCAGGCAAAAAATAATGAATAAATTAGAAACGAAAGGAAGAGGCAAATGGTTCCTTTAGAATCAAAAATTGAACAAACCATTTATCCATTATACGTACTGGAAGATTTGTTAAAACCAGAGGGATTTGTAATTGGATCAAACTGGGATTATGAGAAAGGTCATTTTGATTACAAAATAGATGATAAAGATGTGTATTATTACTTAAGAATTCCTTTTTATGCTGTAGCAGGATCACTTGACTATCCTGGTGTAACTGTTCGGGTAGAAAAACCATTCCTCCTGGCCCATGAATACCAAAAAGGGTACGATGAAACAGGGATAGGAGGTGCTGTACGCGGGGCATTTGATCAATTTCAGTCGCCAGTTAATCCCGATGCTGAAATGCCAAGTGAATATATTGAAATTGGGAAAGACCTAATCCAAAAAGTGGAGCGGCTTTTAATTCCATGACGATAGCGTAAGGAGGATATCACCTTTTCTCATAATAAAATTGTGGGACGGATTGATCTTCCATTTTTCATCCCGGATAATACCTAAAAGAAGATGATTATTTTTGAGAAAAAAATGAATTCCTTCCATATAAGACCTGTTTTCAAGTTCTTCAGGCAATCGTGAATGAGAAAAGTGCTGATTTGATAAAAGTTCCAAAATGGTTTCAACCGGTTTAGTTGTTTTGGGATTAAAAAGCTCATGGTAAAATAGCGTACTCATAAAATCATTCGATCCTATTGTCGTATCTGCACCCGCACGTATTGCGTTGTCAACCTGTGCGGTAGAGAGAATTTCCGCAATAATACGTACGTTTTTATTGTTCCCTCTGATAGCAACTGTTGTTAAGATAGTATTAATGTCTGCCTGGCGTTCTTTTTTGGTGATATCCGCTGTAATAATGACACTTTCCGCCATATCAATACGTGCCTGTTTTAACGTACTATCTTCACTGGGATCACCATGAATGAAATGTACAGGGAATTGCTGATATGGCAAATGGGATAAGGTACGGTCGATTAATACAATTTCAATTTTATTATTTTTTTTTAAGGTCATATTAAGCAAATGTCTCGTTCGTTCATTCCAACCAATAAAAATAACATGGTTAATCCCTTTAAACGCAACTTTGCCTTTTGATAAATCCTGTTCATGTTTAATTGTCGCTGCAGATATAGTCGTGATATAGAACGTTAACAGTCCTCCTCCAGACAAAATTAATAATATACCGACAACTCTACCAGGAATTGACAACGGAACATAATCACCATAGCCAACGGTTGCCCCTGTAACGAATGCCCACCAAATCCCATCAAAGATAGAAGGGAATTCGGCAGGCTCAATAAAGTGGATAATTATCCCAAATAAAACCATTATTATAAAAATCGTTAACAATAGTCTAACAACAACTGGAAGTCGAAAATATATATGTTTAAATAATTCAATGCCCATTTTTTCACCTTATATCTAAGAACTTTTTAATTAGTATAGACAAACATAATATTTACTTATACAGAAAAGGGGCAACCGATAAAAATTCAGTTGCCCCAGTTCGTCATATTTTTGTTATTGTTTGTTTTAGACTCTCGTATACTTCATCCCAAAAGTCAGTGTTGTCACGAAATGCCTTTGTCATGAATAGCAGCATTTCTTTGAATTTCTCTTCATAATCCTTGTCGTCTTTGGCAGGCAGTTCTGATTTAGATGAGTCTGTAAATTGCTGGATTTTTTCGGCACGCGGTCCCCATTGTGCTGCTTCATTTCCATTTTCATCAATAAAAATAAAAATCGGAATCGATCTTGACTTTCCATTTGTTAAGTAAGCGTCCATCAGCTCTAAATTCTGGTCGCGCAAAAGCATTCGCACATTCATATCAGTTTGTTCTGCCAAACGAAGAAGGATTGGAACATTCAGCATGGCATCTCCGCACCAGTCCTCAGTTAATACGATTACACGAAGCATTTTTGCCTTTGTTTCTTGTGAAAATTTTTCATCATCTGGCGGGGTGAAGTTATCATATATGTGAAGCAGATTCTTTTTGTGTTTTTCCATGGATTCAATATATGTATCAGGGGACATTCCTTTCTCGAACCATTCATTTAATGTCATTTCCAAATCACTCCTAATTTATATTAGATAAAAGTTTATCTAATAAATAGCATCACGTAAACAAATGTGCTCTCCTTCGTTTAATTTGCTATGATAGTATGGAGGTACTTTAAATGGTATTTAAAATATGAATTACCGCCTAAGGAGGAATTAAACATGCAACAAGCTAACCAAGAGTTTTTATTGGAATTATTACATACTCCATCACCATCAAGTAATGAAATGGAGATTCAAAAAAAATGGATCAACTATGTAGAGAAGTTTGCGGATGAAATAAGGACGGATAATGCTGGCAATGCAATTGGAGTGTTAAATCCCAATGCACCCTTTAAAGTGTTATTAGCAGGTCACTGTGACGAAATTGCCCTCGTAATTAATCGTATTGATGATAACGGATTTTTACATTTTGACAAAATGGGCGGGATTAATCCAAAAGCAGCGATAGGTATGAAGACTACAGTACTTGGAAATAACAAAACGGTTACAGGTGTAATTGGAGTTAACGCACAGCATCATGGCGGCTTGAAGGACGATTTTGGTCTTTTGGATTTGTTTATTGACTGTGGCTGGAAATCAAAAGAGGAAGCTGAAAAGTATGTGCAAATTGGTGATCTTGCTGTTTATAAAACAGAACCTGAGATATTGATGGATCGCTATGTTTCCGGCCGAGGATTAGATAATCGGACTGGATCATTTATTGTAGCAGAGGTCCTTAGAAGATTAAACGAAACAGGGTGTAATGTTGGTGTATATGCAGCAAGTACTGTAAATGAGGAAACCAATATGGGCGGGGCATATTTTGCAGCTGCTGGGATTGAACCAACAATGGCAATTGCCTGTGATGTTACGTTTGCTACAGACTACCCTGGTGTTAACAAGAATAAATATGGGGATGTAAAATTAGAAAAAGGACCTGTTTTTGCAAAGGGTGCACCAATCAACATTAAAATTAATAAATTATTAGAAAAAACGGCAAGAAAGCTTAAAATGAATGTCCAATATGAGCTGACACCTAGAATGACAGGTACTGACGCGGACAAAATGCGGTTAACCGGGAAGGGTGTTCCTGTATCATTAGTGTCACTGCCATTACGATATATGCATTCACCAGTTGAAACAGCTAGTTTGAAGGATATTGAAGAAGAGATCGAATTACTTGTTACGATGATTGCAGATTTATCTGGAGAGGAAAGTTTAAATCCTTTAGAAGATTAAAATAGTTTGTTTTTAAACTAATATGAAGAGCCTTAATCCTTTTGACGGGATTTAAGGCTTTTCGTTTATTTAGGTATATAGTTTTGTGAAGGCTTTTTCATATATGACTATTTAATGCTTGCATAGACGAATTTTATATCGAAAAAGGTCAAAAGGAACCATTTTCCAATTTGAATTACTCAGTTTAAACGATGTGGAAGCTGAAAATATAGGTTTATTTATGCATTTTAATCGATAGAAGTAAAATACTGAATAATAGATTAATAGTCATAGAATACAACAATATCCATATAGAGTACCGTTTTTAGTGAAATTTGTAATGGAATCGTTGATAGTATTGACGGGACTTTTGACTAGAAAAGTACAAAAGGAAGCAGTACTTAACTATCAATTTTGAAAATTCTGATGGAATGCGACAAAATTCGACACATTTTTTGATTGTAATATTATATAGTCACATTAACAACATGAAAACAACTTGCGGCACGCTAACAGCTGGGACCTACTACACTATTATTTAGTAAAGGGGGGGGAGCGAAGGGTGTCTTTTTTTGTTGACTTTGGCATGAATATATTTTAACCAAAGACAACGGTCATCATGTTTATACAGGCATCGTTTTCAAAATTCGGGAGGAGGAAACAAATTGGGGAAAAAGAAACAACGTCAAATTCGCTTATTTAGCATCGCAGCGTCATTACTTATGGTTTTTTCATTAATTGCACCTAGTATGACAAGTGCTGAGGCAAATAAGAAATTGTATCGTTCGTTAAATGACTCCCAGGCTATTGCAAAAGAAAAAGTTAGTAATCGACTGCTGGATGATTTTAAAACAGATGACAAAGTTACTTTTCTAATCAAGTTCAAAGAAAAGGCAGACACGAAAAAAGCTGCTAAAGAAGCTAAAGCTAATGCAGCAAAGGCGAATGTCACCGCACAAAAGGCAGAGCTTATTCAGCGTTCTGCAGTCGTATCTGAGTTAAAATCTGCTTCTTTAACATCACAGCAAAATGTAAAAAACTATCTTGAACAGCAATCCGAAAAAGGAAACGCTAAAAATATTAAATCATACTATATCGTAAACGGTATGGCGGTTACCGCTACAAAAGAGGTAGCACAAAAAATTGCAGCGTTTCCGGAAGTAGAAAAAATCTTACCGAACGAAACACGGGAATTGTTTACCACAGTAACAAAAGATGCTAAAGCTCCAAAGTCAGAAATTGCTAATGTAGAGTGGAACGTTGAACGTGTTGGTGCTCCACAAGTTTGGGAAATGGGGATTGACGGATCTGGAACAGTTGTAGCTAGTATTGATACGGGTGTTCAGTGGGATCACCCGGCACTTAAAGAAAAGTACCGTGGATATGATGCTGCAACCGGTGAAGTGAGCCATGACTTTAACTGGTTTGATGCTACCGCCGGACAAGCAGAACCATATGATGATTTAGGTCATGGTACACATGTTACGGGTACTATGGTAGGTAGTGAACCAGATGGGTCTAACCAAATTGGTGTTGCTCCTGGTGCTAAGTTTATTTCCGTAAAAGCATTTACAGCAGCTGGCGGAACAGATACTGATCTACTTGCAGCCGCTGAATGGATTTTAGCACCAACCGACTCAGATGGAAATACCAGGGTTGATATGGCACCAGATGTTGTTAACAACTCATGGGGTGGCGGACCAGGTCTTGATGAATGGTATCGTGATGTTGTTATTAACTGGAGAGCAGCAGGAATTTTCCCAGAGTTTTCTGCTGGTAATACTGATTTATTTAACCCAGGTGGACCTGGGTCAATTGCGACACCTGCAAACTATCCAGAGTCATTTGCAACTGGAGCAACAGATGTTAATGATAATTTAGCAAGCTTTTCATTAGAAGGACCTTCACCGTATGACGAAATTAAACCAGATATTTCAGCACCTGGTGTAAATATTCGTTCTTCCGTACCAGGAAGTGCTTATGAAGGTGGCTGGAATGGAACATCAATGGCAGGTCCAGCAGTATCGGGTGTAGCTGCCTTGCTTAGACAAGTTGATGCTAGTTTGACCGTCGATGAAATGGAAGAAATTTTATTAAATACAGCTACACCATTAACAGATGAAGAATATCCAGAGTCACCGAACAATGGTTTTGGATATGGATTAGTTAATGCATATAACGCTGTTTCTTCTATTGAAAATGGACTTGGAACGTTACAAGGTCAAGTTACTAAAGAGGGTGAAGATAACGAAGCACCTACTTTCGAACATTCTTCACCGACAGAAACGTATGCTGGAATGGATTTAGATCTAACTGTACAAGTTAGTGATAATATCAGCGTGTCATCGGTTGAATTAGTTTTCCAAGATCAAAACGGAGACTGGCAAACAGTAGAAGCTGTTCGTGCATCTGGTGATTATAAATCAGGTGAATATATTGCGACAATTCCTGGGGAACAAATCGCTGGAGATTCACTAACATATAAATGGACGATAAACGATTTTGGTAATAATGAAGTAGTTAGTGAAGAATATGTGGTTGAAGTGAAACCTGGTATTTCAGTTGGTTATTCGGAAGACTTTGAAACCAACCCGGTAGGCTGGACATCTTTCGGACAAGCTAACAGCTGGGAATGGGGTGCACCAACCTCTGGTCCTGGAAGTGCAGCATCAGGTGAAAACGTCTATGCAACAAATCTGGCAGGCGATTATGAAAGTAGCATGAATGCAACACTAGTTATGCCGCCAATTGATTTGCCTGAAGGAAATGCTTATTTACAATTTAATCAATGGTATGATTTAGAAAAATATGACTCAGGAAGAGCATATGATTTCGGTCATGTGTTTGTATCAACCGACCAGGAAGAGTGGACACAGCTGATGCGAATCGAAGGTACAACCACCGACTGGGAAAGTGCAGAAGTTGATTTATCAGAATATAGTGGTCAACGAATCTACATTGGATTCAATGTAACTACAGATGGAAGTGTTACTAGAGAAGGCTGGTATATTGACGATGTAGCATTATCTGATACTTCACAAAGCAGTAAAGCATCATTAGGTAAACAAAAAGGAAAAAATAATAAAGCCAAAAAAGGTCTGCACAAAGGAATTAGCCTTGGCAGTAACAGTCTAGGGGTAATTAAGTCAAATGAAAAAGCAGGACTTAAAGAAAAGGTAAATCCAGCCAAAATTCAGCCGGAATTACCTAAAAAAGGAAATCCTCCTGTGGTAGAGGATGTAATTAATCCTACATTACTTCCGATTGGTGCGCAAGTAAGCGTCCTTGAGAGTGGAAGAACGGTTTATACGAATCCTGAAGATGGGACGTATTCATTAACTCACCCTGCAGGAACATTTACAGTTCAAGCTGGTGCTTATGGTTTTATCTCTGAACAACAAACAGTAACAGTTGAAGACGATGGAGTTGCAGAAGCAAACTTTACGTTAGATGAGATTCCACAGGGAACAATAACCGGTACAATTACAGATCAAAATACAGGTGAACCTATTGAAGGTGCGACAATACTTCTTGTAGAAGATGCCAATGTTACCCCTGTTGAAACTGATGCAGAAGGTAATTATTCCATTACAGCCTATGAAGGCACGTACACCCTTAAAGTAATGGCACGTGATTATCATAGTAAAGAGGTTGAAATTACGGTAGATGATGAGAGTCTTGAGGTAGACGTTGAACTTGAGCCTTTCTACACTTATCCTGGTGGAGAAATCGGATATGATGATGGAACTGCGGAAAATGCTCGTGCATTCTATGATGCAGGTAATGGATGGGCAGTTAAAATGTCCTTACCAGAAGGAAAAGATTCAGCTGTCGTTACCGATGGTGTATTCCGATTCTGGGATACGGAATGGCCTGTACCAGGTGGGACTGAGTTTTCGGTAGAGGTTTGGGATGCTTCCGGTGACAATGGAATGCCAGGTAAGAAGCTGGCTGGACCGATTGATGCCGAAGCATTGCGTAATGGCGAATGGACTGTAGTTGATCTTAGTGAGCATAATATTATTGTTGATGGAGATTTCTACATGGTCTATATCCAAACGCATCCTAATCCAAATACACCTGGTTTAGCTACTGATGAGAACGGTACGAATGCAGAACGAAGCTATCAATATGTGAGTGGAGCATGGTCGCCATCTCCAGCAGTTGAAGGGAATTATATGATTCGTGCACGTGTGAGCTACGAGGTAAGTGCACCAATCATTACATCACCTGAAGAAAACTTCACTACTAATGAAAAGAGTTTAACGGTTGAAGGTACCGCTTCTCCAACAACAACCATTCAGTTGTTAAACAATGGAGAAGAGGCAGGTACTGCAGAAGTTGGCGATGATGGTAAATTCTCTATACCTACTGAGCTAAACGAGGGCGAAAATGAATTTAAAGCTGTATCCCTGCTTGATGGAGCTGAAACTGGTGTGTCAGACCCAGTAACGGTAACATTAGATACTCAAAAACCAGAACTTGCGATTGATAACCCTAAAGATGGTGACAAATCGAATCGAGAGACAGTAACTGTAGAAGGAACTGTTTCAGATGCAAATATTGACTGGGTAAAAGTAAACGGTCAAAAAGCCAGAATCTCTGATGGTGAATATTCTAAACGAATTTTACTTGAAAATGGTGAGAATGAAATTAGAGTTGTGGCAAGGGATGAAGCAGGAAATAAGACTGTTAAAAAGGTAACCTTGGATGTTAAATACAATGCACCGGAGATTGAAAACTTAACGCCAACTGAGGATAAACACCTTCAAGCTGGTGAAAGTGTTAAAATTGAATTTGATAGTGAGCCTGGATTAGATGCAACATTCTTTATCCATATGCCACTAACAAATGCCCGTGCACAGGTTACGAATGCGACTGAATTACCAATGATGGAAACTTCTGATGGACACTATGTTGGCTACTGGACAGCAACCAGCAGTGTTAAGGCAGAGGGAGCTGTTATCGAAGTTAAAGTCGTTGATGATTATAATAATGAAACTCGTACAGAGGCAGAAGGGAAATTATTCATCAACGTCAATGGTGAGTAATCTATACTAACCTAAGGGGTACGGAAGTTATATTCTTCCGTACCCTTTTCTTTATATAAATAAAAAATTACCATTGTTAACAAAATCAGTAAATGTGATGCAAATGCTTTAATAATCTAATTTAACAAGTGAAATAACGCGTAGGAAATATATGAATAAGTCATTTATTAATTCAACTGACCTCACGAAGAATAGTTTTAATTACTAAAAAATAGCTATGAAATTACAATGAAACCTTAAATTGGGTTAGATATACAAAAGACTCAAACACATCTCTTTTCAAAAAAATAAATCCGGTGTATAATACATCTAACAACAAAATATCGATTCCATCTTCGGGGCAGGGTGCAATTCCCGACCGACGGTAAGGAGCTATTGTTCTAAGTCCGTGACCCGCAAAGCATTACGCTAGCGGCTGACCTGGTGTGAGTCCAGGACCGACAGTTACAGTCTGGATGGGAGAAGATGTCGAGCCGAAAATTGGTGCTTATTGCGCCTTTATTTTTCCTGTGGATTTTAACACCCTAAAGCCCCGATTAGGTTTTAGGGTTTTTTGTATGCATTAAATTGATACACCGTTATGTCATGGGAAAGTAGGCTTATCCTTCATCACGAGATGTGAATCGATAATAGATGAAGGAGGAGATCGATGATGCAACATACAAATGTGCAATCATCAAAGTTATTTAAAGTAATTATTTTAGCATTAATGGGGACTATTTCACTTTTATTATTTATTTTGAATTTTCCTGTTTTACCTGGGTTTGGATATTTAAAGATTGATTTTAGTGATATTCCGGCATTAGTTGCAGCGTTAATTTTTTCTCCGCTTGCCGGGGTAATTGTAGAGGCAATTAAAAATCTTCTCTACCTGGCAATCGGCGGTGGGGAGCCTGTAGGTGTAACGTCAAATTTCCTTGCAGGTGTCATGTTTATCGTACCCGCAGCCTTTTTGTACCATAAACATAAAAATATGAAAAGCATTGTATTTGGTCTAATTATTGGAACAATTATCATGACTATTGGAATGAGTATATTAAACTATCTTGTTTTTTTACCCATATATGCTTGGTTTATGGGAATGGAACAAATGAAAATTGAGAGTGTTAAATGGTATACAGTAATGGCTGGAATTCTGCCATTTAACGTAATAAAAGGTATTATTGTAGGGGCGTTATTTGTTCCAGTATTTATTAAGATGCGCAGGTGGATTGAGCAGAAACAGGCGGATGTCCTGTAAATGATGGGGATGTTCAATTGGTTTGGAAATATATAAACGGCTTCCACCGCAAAATGATTCATGTACGTAACAGCGCTCGGTTTTTAGTTTTCTAAATCCACGAAAAAGACCTAGTTCCTTTATATAAGGGCTAGGTCTTTGCTTTTTCAGAATCTGAGCTGTTGATACTTTATATCAGGTAGAACATCCTATTTAAGGATATTATTTTTTAGCTACAATACCTATCGTACAACATGAAACACAGATAAGATTATTGCTTTCATCTACTATTTTAATCTCCCATACCATTGTTGTTTTCCCTCTGTGGAGTGGTATTGCTTTAGCCGTAACAATGCCCTCACGTTTACTTTTAACATGATTTGCATTTATTTCAATGCCGAATATATTAAATTTCTCGGGATCTGCATTTACGTAAGCACCAACGCTTGCCGCGGTTTCAGCAAGTGCAGCATTTGCGCCGCCGTGCAAATATCCAGCTGGTTGATGTGTTCTTTTGTCAACTGGCATTGTCATGATTACTAGATCTTTCTCGATTGTTTTAACTTCAATCCCTAATGATTCCATTAACGTATTTTTTAGATCCATCTTAATAGCTCCCTAAAAGAATTTACTGATTAATAATGATAATCCTAATAAAAATCCATAGACAGTATTTGTTTTTCCTGTTGCAACCATGGCTGGAAGCATTTCAAGTGGTTTTGTTTTTCCTTGGAATTTTCTAATTACGTCAATTGCCTTCACAATACTCAGCATGGTTAACAATGACCAAAACGGCAGCATATTGCTGATGATATAGATAATAGTTAATGTGTATGCTGCAATAAACAAAAATGCTAAAAATCTTATGGCATTTTCCCTGCCAATCAAAATAGCGATTGTTTTACGACCATTTTCTTTATCGCCATCTAAATCGCGGATATTATTGGACAGCATAATAGTGCCAATAAAAATAGCTACCGGTATTGAAATCCAAATAATTTCGCCTGTAATCTCAGTAGTTTGAATAAAATAGCTTATACCAATAATTACGGTACCCATAAAAAATCCAGCAGAAACTTCGCCAAACGGGGTATAAGCAATTGGAAAAGGACCGCCCGTATAAAGATAGCCAAATAACATACATACTAAACCAATAAGTGCAATCCACCAGCTTGATACCATACAAATGTATATACCAAGTAAAATGGAGATTCCAAAGAAAGCTAGTGCAAGTCGTAAAACGGTATTTGCTGAAATTCCATCGCGGACAATTGTGCCACCGATTCCAACAGATTCTTCGTTGTCTAATCCACGTACATAATCGTAATATTCATTAAACATATTTGTTGCTGCTTGGATGAGCATAGATGCTAGCAACATGGCTAAAAATAAGAATATATCAATTGAACCATCAACTAATGCAAGCATTGTACCAACAAAAACAGGTACAAAAGATGCTGTTAATGTATGTGGACGCATTAAACGCCACCATATTTGAAAGCCGCCTTTTTCATTTAAGGCATGTTTGATAGATGGATTTTGCATGTAGTTCTCTCCCCTGTTTTTCTACAATATCACATTAAGTTTAGGCAAATCGTCATGGGGTGTCAATTATGATTTCTTGAGAAACAAAGAAAAAGAGAATAAAATAGATATGGATGTTTTATGATTTGTTAGTGCAACGGAGGTTTATATAGATGATTGAAACGAAGCAAGGCTTGTTAGAATCATTACTAGAACAGGCTATTGAAAAAGCAAAATACAGTAGTAAGAATCAATTTGTAAGTATGACAAAAGAAATAGATAACATTGAACCACTTCATTTTTTTGAAGCCGCAAAAGATTTGAAATTGGATCGAACATTTTGGACAAGCACTTCAGATCAATTCTATTTGGTTGGTATAGGGTCTGCTTTTCATATAAAAGGAAGAAATGATCGCTTTCAAGCAACAGAAGAGCAGTGGAGAAAAATTACCGAAGATGCTATTGTTCATAATCCATCCCATGCACCAGGTACAGGAATGGTGGCGATGGGCGGTATGTCATTTGATCCAATGAAAGAAAAAAACAATCTTTGGAGAAATTTTGAAGATAGTGAATTTATTATTCCGCAGTTTATTTTAACTAAGAATAAATCAGATCACTTTTTAACGATAAATCTATACGTAACAAAAGATGATCATTCTGTACAGCTGGCTGAAGAACTACAGCGGTCAGAATCACTACTATTAAACTATTCAGGAAATCTTCCTGAAGGTGCAACAATTAAGGAAAGAAAGGAATTTGCACCAGAGCAATGGAAAAATATTGTTCGGCTAGCAACAGAGGAAATTAAGCAAAATGAAGCAGAAAAAATAGTATTAGCACGTGAGATGCGATTAAAGCTATCAAAAAAGGCAGAGATTACGGCAATTTTGTCAAATTTCATAACATCCCAAACCAATTGTTATATTTTCGCATTTGAACATGGGAACGATTGCTTTGTTGGTGCTACACCTGAAAGACTTGTAAAGCTAGAAAATAAACAGCTGCTATCTACGTGTTTGGCTGGAACTGCACCCAGAGGGAAAACTAAATCCGAAGATGTAAAAATTAGTCAGGCATTATTGCATGATTCGAAAAATCGTGAAGAACATGATTTTGTAGTAAAAATGATTAAAGAGGCAATTAAGAACTATTGTACAGATATTCAAATTCCTAACGAACCAATTATCTATCCATTAAAAAATTTACAGCATTTGTTTACTCCTGTTAAGGCAACACTTCAAAACGGGTATAGCATATTTGATATAATCAAACAATTGCACCCTACACCTGCCTTAGGGGGCGTTCCAAAAGAAACATCGTTAGCTTTTATCAGGGAGCATGAACAGATGGACAGAGGCTGGTATGGTGCACCTATAGGGTGGCTGGATCGTAATCAGAATGGTGAGTTTGCCGTCGCAATTCGTTCAGGACTTATTCAAGGTGACGAGGCATCTTTATTTGCTGGATGTGGTGTTGTGAAAGACTCCGACCCTGAAGCAGAATACGAGGAGACTACAATCAAATTCTTACCAATGCTAACTGTTTTAGGGGGATAAATATGGAACATACAGAAACATTATCACGATATACGGCAAATTTTGTTGATGAGCTTGTGAAAAGTGGTTTATCCGAAGTAGTCATATCGCCAGGATCAAGGTCGACGCCAATCGCTATGACAGTGTCAGAACACCCTGAAATAAAACAATGGGTAATTATTGATGAACGGTCTGCGGCTTTTTTTGCTTTAGGGATGGCAAATCAAAACAAAAGACCGGTTGCATTAGTCTGCACTTCAGGAACAGCAGCGGCTAATTATTTTCCAGCAATTGTTGAAGCGCATTACAGCAGGGTTCCGTTAGTGGTTATAACGGCTGATCGTCCGCATGAGTTAAGAGATGTTGGAGCACCACAAGCAATCGAACAAATAAAATTATATGGGGACTATGTTAAATGGTTCCATGAACTGGCGTTACCTGAGGGTGATACAAAAATGCTATCTTATGTAAGGAGTAAAGCTTCTCGGGCTGTTCATACTGCAAAAGAAGGAAACGCTGGACCAGTTCACATAAATTTTCCAGTACGGGAACCGCTTATACCGGATTTTTCTTTGGCGAATTTGTGGGGGGAAAATGTCAAACCAGGATATTATCCAACACTTGATGGTGATCGCAAATTACAGGCTAATCAAATAAATCAATTGGCAGATAAGCTTAAAAGTGGACGGAAAGGATTAATTGTTTGCGGACCACAAACTGATGAGAATTTGGTACAAGCAGTTGTCCATTTTGCTTCCGCATGGAATTTGCCTATTTTGGCAGATCCATTATCGCAGCTAAGATCAGGCGAACACCATAAAGATCATGTAATCGAGGGCTTTGATGCATTTTTACGTAATAAATCAATTCGCAAACAATTAAAGCCTGATTTTATCATTCGATTTGGTGCCATGCCTGTATCGAAAGCTTATCTTTTTTATGTAAAGGAACATAAAGACATTCCGCAATTTATAGTAGAAGAGAATGCTGGGTATCGCGAACCTGCTGGAAATGCAACACAATTCATTTATGCCAATCCGGTAATGCTTTGTGATGATTTAGTTCGTATTGCAAATGATTTATCTTTTAATGACTCGTGGTTGAAGAAATGGCAGGGAATGAATCTTATTGCAAAAAAACACCTTTTAGCAAAAAGTGAAAAAGAAGATCTTACAGAAGGAAATGCAGTCCGGTATTTACTGGACGTTATACCTGAAAAAAGCAGCCTGTATGTCGGAAATAGCATGGCCGTAAGAGATGTCGATACGTTTTTTATGACAACGCCAAAAGATATCACTGTACTTGCTAATCGTGGGGCAAATGGAATTGATGGAATGGTTTCCAGTGGTCTTGGTGCAGCAGCTTTGGGTCAGCATGTGACATTATTGCTTGGAGACCTATCGTTTTTTCATGATTTAAATGGTCTTCTCGCTGCTAAGCATTACAGCCTAAATATAACGATTTTGCTAATCAACAATAATGGTGGTGGAATTTTCTCCTTCTTACCTCAGGCAAACTCAGAAAAGCATTTTGAAAGCCTGTTTGGTACCCCTTCGGATATTGAATTTGAGAAGGCTATTGACATGTACGATGGAATATACAGCAATGTAAGTAATGCGCAAGACCTAAAAAGTGCGCTTTATTCCAGCTATGATAGAAAAGGACTTTCTGTTATTGAAGTGAAAACGGATCGTCAAACAAATATGGAGTGGCATAAAGGAAAATGGAGATCCATCGAAAATGAAATTCTAGCGAATGAGGTTTGATAGATTGTTTTATACAATAAATGATGCGTCGTATTGGTATAAAATAAGCGGCAAGGGGCAAACAATAGTTTTATTGCATGGATTTACGGGTAGCTCTTTAACATGGGATAAATTTGTTGAGAGGTGGCAGTCGGATTTTCAAATTGTAACAATTGATTTGCCTGGTCATGGCAGAACCAAAACTGAAAGTCCAAGAACAATGGAAATGTGTTGTGACGACCTAGTGGAACTGTTCAACCATCTGAAACTAAAGGATATCCACTTAGCGGGCTATTCAATGGGGGGAAGGACTGCATTGTCATTCGCGATGACCTATCCCCGACTTATAAAATCGTTAATTTTGGAGAGTGCTTCCCCTGGATTAGAGTTGGTTAGAGAACGAAATAATCGAATGAGGCATGATGAAAAACTCGCTCAAAAAATTGAAAATGAGGGATTAGCAAAGTTTATTGATTTTTGGGAGTCTATTCCGCTTTTTGAAACACAAAAAGCGTTACCTGAAGAAATTAGACAAACAATTCGTAATGAACGTTTAGCACAAACAGAGGAAGGGCTAGTGCAATCGCTGCGGTATATGGGGACAGGCACCCAGCCGTCTTGGTGGTCCAGGTTAGACCAGCTTCATATTCCTATTTTATTAATTGCAGGTGAAAGGGATACAAAGTTTGTTCAACTAAATAAAAAGATGAAATATAGCCTGCAATCAAGTCGTTTGGTAGTTGCTGAAAATGCAGGTCATGCAATTCACGTGGAACAAGCGGAGTTTTTTGGTAGAATAGTAAGTGAGTTTGTTTTTGCGACAACGTAAGACTGTTGCAAATTACATAGCATTAATTTCAGAAGGAGGAAGAAAAATGACAGTACAATGGGAACAAGTAAAAGAATACAAAGAAATTATTTATGAAAAGTATAACGGTGTTGCAAAGGTAACAATGAACCGTCCGGAAAAGCATAATGCATTTACACCGTTAACTGTAAACGAGATGATTGATGCTTTCGCCGACGCGCGTGATGACTCATCAATCGGTGTTATTGTTTTGGCTGGTGCAGGAGATAAAGCATTTTGTTCTGGTGGAGATCAAACTGTAAGAGGGCATGGCGGGTATGTTGGTGATGACCAAGTTCCACGTCTAAATGTACTTGATTTACAGCGTTTAATGCGGACAATTCCAAAGCCTGTAATTGCAATGGTATCAGGCTATGCTATTGGCGGGGGACATGTACTGCATGTTGTTTGCGACTTAACAATTGCTGCTGACAACGCTATTTTTGGACAAACTGGACCTAAAGTCGGAAGCTTTGATGCGGGCTACGGTGCTGGCTATTTAGCTAGTATGATAGGACAAAAACGCGCAAGAGAAATTTGGTACTTATGCCGTCAATATAATGCTGAAGAAGCTTATGAAATGGGCATGGTTAACAAAGTGGTTCCACTTGAAAAGCTAGAGGAAGAAACATTGCAATGGTGTAAAGAAATCTTAGAAAAATCACCAACTGCATTACGCTTCTTGAAAGCATCATTCAATGCTGCGACAGACGGTCTTGCAGGATTACAGCAAATGGGCGGGGACGCTACACTTCTTTACTACACGACTGATGAAGCAAAAGAAGGAAGAGACGCGTTTAAAGAGAAAAGAAAGCCAGACTGGGATCAGTTTCCGCGTTTTCCTTGATATTTTGCTCATTAGCAGGAAAAAAACCTTTGCCGGAATTGGCAAAGGCTTTTTTTCTTATACTAACTAGATAAAGTGTAAAACATCAAGATATAACTAAAAGTAGATAGGGGTAATTATAATGCCTGAAGTAATTCCGCATTGGTTAACAAAACAAGCAGATATAGCGCCTGATCAAATAGCAATCGAACATATAAATGGAAAAACGATTACTTTTTCAAAATTGAAAACAAATAGCCAGCAATTTGCCAAAAAGTTAGCAAATTATGGTGTAGGAAAAGGCACCCATGTAGGTGTTTTATCTACCAATAATGCTTCCATGGTGATTGCCATTCATGCCCTTAGCTATATTGGTGCAGTCTCCGTACTATTAAATACACGTCTAACAAAAGAAGAATTAACCTATCAGATAAATGATGCGGAAATGATGGTTGTTTTAACGTGTGATAGTCTTGAAAAGGAAGTTATGGTAATGGATCTCCCTGTACCAGTAAAAACGTTCTCTGAAATCAGCCATCTTCCCGAAATGGAAACCGACCTTCAAACGGAAATTATTTTGGATGATGTATTTACGATTATTTACACATCTGGAACAACCGGATTTCCAAAAGGGGTCATTCATACATACGGAAATCACTGGTGGAGTGCCATGGGGTCAGCGTTAAATATAGGGCTGGATTCCAATGACAAATGGCTTGCTGCTTTACCAATTTTTCATGTAAGTGGTTTATCTATATTCATTAAAAGTGTCATTTATGGTATGCCCGTTTATTTAATGGAAAAGTTTGATCAACAAGTTGTCCAAGATGCTATTATGGAACGCGGTGTTACCATGGTCTCTGTTGTTACTGTTATGCTGAAAAGACTAGTGGATTTACTGGGAAACAATACATATCCGGATACGTTTCGCTGTATGCTGCTTGGTGGCGGACCGGCTCCAAGACCATTATTGGAAAAAGCAAAAGCAAAACATATTCCAGTTTTTCAGTCTTATGGCATGACAGAAACGTCTTCGCAAATCGTGACATTAAGTCCATTAAATGCCTTGAATAAGATAGGTTCAGCCGGTAAGCCTTTATTTCCGGCACAACTAAAAATTGATCATACAAAAGAGGATTCTGTTGGTGAAATTTTTGTCAAAGGCCCTATGGTAACCAGAGGGTACTTTAACAAAAAAGAAGCAACCAATAGTGCGTTTCAAAATGGGTGGCTTGCAACGGGGGATCTTGGTTATCTGGATCATGAAGGTTTTTTGTATGTCGTTGACCGCAGAAAAGATTTAATTATTTCCGGCGGCGAGAATATTTATCCGTCAGAAGTAGAAAGTGTCCTTTCCGGTATAGAACAGGTATCAGAGGTCGGAGTTGTCGGCAAAGCTGATGAAACGTGGGGACAGGTTCCTGTAGCATTCGTGGTAGCAATTGATCAAACCATTTCCGAAAGTGATGTCATTAAATATTCCAATAATTACTTAGCAAAATATAAGGTTCCAAAACAAGTATTCTTTGTTGATAAATTGCCAAGAAATGCCTCAAATAAACTCGTAAGGGGCGAACTGGCAAAATGGATACAGAATAATTAATATATGATACTGTGCTTCACATCGTACCTTGTCCACTGGAGTTGGACGTCGCTTACCATGCCGCTAGTAAATAGCGCTAAATTTATACTTCATTTACATTTAAAAAAAAATTCATTGAAAATGATTCTCAAAATCATTGACTAATGATTCAAAACCCAATAAACTATAGGTACAATACTTATTAAAAAACGACCGTACATATGTAACAGTGCAGGTGTTTTTTAATGCGTTTAGGGGAGAGAGTCCAATGCAAACGTTAACGGCGAACGATTTAACGCTTGGCTATGGTGAAGATATTATAATTGATGATTTAAATATAACAATTCCAAAAGGTGAGATTACTGTATTCATTGGAGGAAATGGCTGTGGAAAATCAACATTACTGCGCTCGCTTGCACGCCTGCTTAAGCCAAAGGGCGGTGATGTTGTATTAGATGGGGCCGATATTGCAAAAATGGGTACGAAGGAAGTTGCTAAGAAACTGTCTATTTTACCTCAAAGTCCCGTCACTCCAGAAGGACTTACTGTAATGGAATTGGTTAAACAGGGAAGACATCCATATCGTGGATTCTTGAAATCCTGGTCAAAAGAAGATGAAAATGCTGTTCATCATGCACTTGAAGCTACAAATATGCTTGATTTAAAGGACCGTTCAGTTGACTCATTATCCGGAGGGCAACGGCAGCGCGCTTGGATTGCGATGACGTTGGCACAGGAAACAGATACCATTCTTTTGGATGAACCAACTACTTACTTAGATATGACTCATCAAATTGATGTCCTTGATCTTTTATTTGAATTAAATGAAAAAGATGGCCGTACTGTGGTCATGGTTTTACATGACTTAAACCTTGCATGCCGCTATGCGCATCACATTGTTGCGATAAAAGATAAAAAGGTATTTGCACAGGGGAAACCGGAAGAAATTGTTACTTGCAATTTAGTCCATGAGGTTTTCCAAATGAAATGTGATGTAACATTCGACCCTATGTTCGGAACCCCAATGTGTATTCCACATGGAAAGGGTCGCTGTATATTCGCGAATAGAACCGAGCAATCAGCATTACAAACATCATAAATTTATTTTGACCCATCAATGCCATTGTGTACTGATGGGTTTTGTTTATCTTGACTATATTGCATTCGTATGATTCCTGCTATTTTAGCCACATTAATAAATAGGAGGTGTTGAATGGATGGATCAAGATAAGAAGAAATATTATATTAATATGGGGAGCCAGGAAATTTCTCAAATAAAATTTGGTAATAACGAAGAGTTTATTATTTATGCAACAGACGACGAGGTAAGATTTTTAAGGGAAAGAATGCAGAACATGCACGATGCTGATTATCGGGCATTTTTCCGGTCACATGTACCAATCATGTCCTATCATAATGATGAATCAAATGACGACTATGATATAGGCATTACCGAGGCATATCAAATGATTTATGACCTTGGAGATGAACAGACAAAATCACATATTGATACCATGGGCGTGTTACCAGACAAGCATTTATAATTGCAAAGGAAAGGGGAATTTGATATATATCGTTATCAAATTCCTGTTTATTTCATTAGCTTTATCTTTACTTGAGAAGAATATAAAATCCGACAGCATTATAATCCCATTGCAATTATAATAAAATGCGAAATTTACATAGCACTTACATTGAATTTTACGACAATTATATAAAAAACAAAAACAACCATTTAATTACGTGTCTAAAATGAGTTTATCTTTCTATGTGAAAAGGAATAGTATTATAAAGTTGAACGTATATATACATCCTGAGGAGAGATGAATATGAGGAAAAAATATAGCCTAAAGCTTAGTGCATTAATTGCAATTATCTTACCTTTATCTTTTTTAATACAAACAACCGGGCTACAAAAAGCCTCTGCAGTTGATTATAAGCATGTTTCAGAAAATCAACAGGCAGGTGAGAATCAAACAGATAGAAAACCCAGCCAAAATGAGGTAATAGCTATTTCAAACGAATTTGAAGATCTGTTGGTTCAGAAAGCCGACAATAATTTTAAAGTAATTAATTATCGCACTAAAAAAGATTTATTAGATTCCTTTGCGGAAATAGCATCAAGGGATGTTGCAGCAAAATATGTAGATTTTTATTTCAATGAAAAACAAGATGGTTTGTATGTTGTTCCTACAGAATTACCACCATGGTTAAATGAAGAGAATAACTATGATATGATACAATTGGAAAAAAATAAAGTGAAGGTAGTTCAAACGAATAAATCGAACTTTTACGGTGATTATACTGTGGCAATTGAATTTACATTTGATTCTAAATGGAAAATCACAAGCATTGTATACTACTGACTAATTTTAACAAAGAGGCAGCTGAAACAATGATTACGTTTAAAGATTATTATAACAACGAAGTAACGCTTTCGTTTACTGACCATCCATTTTCGAAGCAGCCTAAGCATGTTTGGGTAATATGTTATTTTCGTAATGAATGGTTGTTAACAAAACATAGGGACCGTGGATTGGAATTTCCCGGTGGTAAGGTCGAAAAAGGTGAAACCGCAGAGGAAGCAGCAATACGGGAAGTTAAAGAGGAGACGGGTGGCATTGTCCAAAATCTTGATTATATCGGGCAATATTTCGTTGCTGGAAAAGGCAGTACCATTATTAAAAATGTTTATTTTGCAGAAATTAAATATCTAATTAAACAGCAGACATATTATGAAACAGAGGGGCCTGTACTGTTAAAATCAATCCCGGAAAATGTAAAACAAGACAGATTATATAGTTTTATTATGAAGGACGGGGTTTTAACAAATTGTATGGAGAAAATTGAAAAGAAATTACAAACAAAGAATCACTCCTGATTAAAAGTGATTCTTTGTTTTTTAGCAGAATTTCCTGATTTCAACCATGGCATCTACCAGTTGTTCACCCTGTATGCTTAATTAACCAGCTTTCGATTTTTTCAACGATTTTGTACATGATACCCGCAACAACGGCAATGACGATTAAGCTTGACATCACTAATGTAAAATCAAATACTTGGAATCCGTAAACAATCAGATAGCCTAACCCTTCTTTTGATACAAGAAATTCTCCAACAATTACTCCAACCCATGAGAGCCCAACGTTTACTTTTAATGTAGAAATCATTGTCGGAAGTGTTGCTGGAAAAATAACCTCTTTAAAGCATTGAAAGCGGCTTGCTCCGAAACTTTTTAACACCTTCTCATAATTGGGATCCACTTCCTTAAATCCCGAATATACAACAAGGGTCGTAATGACTACTGAAATAATCGCCCCCATTGCAATAATTGAAATATATCCGGGTCCAAGGGCTACAATAATAATTGGTCCTAATGCAACCTTAGGCATAGCGTTCATGATAACCAAATAAGGATCCATAATCTTAGAAAGTCTATTTGAAGACCATAGCAACGTCGCAATAATAATGCCGATAATCGTACCTAATAGAAACCCAAGTATCGTTTCGAAAACTGTAACCTGAACATGGGGAAGGATTGATCCGTCGGAAAACTTATTCATCAATAATTCAACAATCTTTGACGGAGAACTGAACAATAGGGGGTCAATCCAATACAGTCTGCTGGCAATTTCCCAGATGGCAAAGAAGCTTATTAATATCGCAATTTGCCAGGTAAAAACTATTTTCTTCTCTCGTTTTAATTTGTATTTATGGTTTATCAATAGATGACGATCAGATTCAGGACTCATCTTGATTCGCCGCCCCCTTTGCTTGCTCAGGGTTTATTTCATTTTTGTTTAATTCTTCCCAAATTCTATCAAACAGAAGCTGATATTTTGGATGTTTGCGCACTAAAAATGGGGTTTCATTTCTTAATTCAATTGGTACTTCAAATATTTTCGCAATTGAGCCGGGATTGGCATTCATTAAAAGAATTCGATCACTCATTGAAATTGCCTCGCCAATGTCGTGCGTGACTAGGATAGCTGTTTTATGATATGCACGAAGAAGTTTCGAAACTAAATCCTCCAATTTGAGTTTAGTTTGATAATCAAGGGCAGAAAACGGTTCATCCAACAGTAATATTTTAGGATCTGTTATAAGTGTCCTTACTAAGGCTGCACGCTGCCGCATTCCGCCTGATAGTGCATTAGGGTATGAATCTGCTACATTAGCTAAACCAACTTCCTTTAGAAGCTTTAATGCTTCATTTTCAACTTCAGGCGTTTTTGAATGACAAATTTTAGGACCAATTAAACTATTATCTTTAATCGTCTTCCAGGGGAATAGATAGTCCTGCTGCAGCATATAACCAATTGCGAGATCGGAGTCATTAATTGGCTTTCCTTCAAGCAGTACTTCACCTGTTGTTTGTTTCAGAATTCCGGCGATTATGGATAGAATTGTTGATTTGCCACAGCCACTAGGACCAAGTAATGCAATAAATTCGCCATCCTTTACCACAAAAGAAATATTATCTAAAGCCTTTGTATAATTATTTCTAGAAAAATAGTGATGTGAAACATGATCTAAGGTAAGAAATGACAATGACTTCCCCTCCTTAGTTGTTGATTACTTCCTCTGCAAACTTTGTATTAACAAGTTCTGCGTATGGAACATCTGCCGGTAATTCACCAGCTTCATTCATGATATTTTTTAGGTTATTCCATTCTTCCTCATCAAGAATAGGGTCTGTAGCAAATGAACCTTGGTTTTTATATCGATCAATAGATGCAGCTAACATATCTAACTCCGTATCCTCAAAATAGGGCTGAATGACTTCAGCAATCTTTTCTGCTGATTGTTCCTGAACCCACTGTTGTGCTTTATAAACTGCTTTTGTAAAACTTTTTATAGCTCCTTCGTTATCATCTATGAAACTTTGTTTGGCCATAAATACCGTGTATGGTACGTGACCGGATTCTTCACCGAAAGAAGCGATAATATGACCTTTTCCTTCTTTTTCAAAAATGCTGGCGGTTGGTTCGAATAATTGAACATATTCCGCATCCCCAGATACGAAGGCACCGGGAATATTAGCGAAATCAACATTTTGAAGCAAATTTAAGTCAGCATGGGGATCAATATCATGTTTTTTAAGTACAAATTCTCCAACCATTTGCGGCATGCCCCCTTTGCGTTGACCTAGAAATGTGCTTCCCTTTAAATCATCCCACTTAAAATCTGGTTTAGGTTCTTTTGCAACTAAGAATGTACCGTCTGTTTGAGTCAATTGTGCAAAGTTGATTGCATAGTCCTTAGAATCCTGTGCATAAACGTAAATGGAGGTTTCAGAACCAACAAGTGCAACATCGGCTCCATCTGACAGTAATGCAGTCATTGTTTTGTCTCCACCCCATGTTGTTTGGAGTTCAACATCCAATCCTTCCTCTTCAAAAAATCCTTGTTCTATTGCAACATATTGTGGTGCATAAAATAATGAACGCGTTACTTCAGCTATTTTAATCGGAGTTTTTTCAGTCGTTTTATTTGCATTACAAGCAGATAGGAAAATCAGCAGTATGCTTGAAAAAAGTAATAAATACTTAAATTTTCTCATGCCATTCGTTCCTTTCCAATGTTCAAATAGGTTATTTCAAAATAGTGTATGTTTTTATAGAAAATGTGTGAACGCCTATGGAACGGTAGTCTAAGCATTAATTACGTCGCATTTTACGAATACTGTGCAGTAATCAGCAAAATATACATAAAAAAACCGATCTCCATATTTAGAGATCGGTTGCCGGCATGATACTGGCTATACGCTTTTCCATCATATTTAAAATCCATTTAGGATGAGGAAACACTATTTATTCCGGCTTATACAGCGGGCCGGCTTGAACAATATCATCACTTGCTTGTGTAAACTTTTTAAAGTTGTTATGAAATTTGATTGCAAGTGATTTTGCTGCTTCATCATAGGCGCTTTTATTAGCCCATGTGTTTTTCGGTACCAAAACTTCATCTGGAACACCAGGTACATGCATTGGTATTTCCAGCCCAAAAACGTCATCTTTTACTGTTTCAACAGTATTAAGTTCACCTTCTAAGGCTGAATGGACCATTGCCCTTGTGTAGGAAAGCTTCATACGTCTACCTACACCGTAAGATCCACCAGTCCAGCCGGTATTTACTAAGAAGACATTTGTATTAAATTGATCAATCTTCTCACCCAGCATTTTTGCATATGCTGATGGAGCCAGTGGTAAAAACGGTGAACCAAAACATGCTGAAAAAGTTGCCTGTGGCTCAGTGACCCCACGCTCCGTACCTGCTAGCTTACTTGTATATCCACTTAAAAAGTGGTACATTGCTTGTTCTTTTGTCAATTTGCTGATTGGTGGCAATGTACCGGATGCATCAGCAGTTAAAAAGATAATCGTATTCGGATGACCAGCAACACTCGGTGAAACGATGTTATCAATATTTTCCAAAGGATAGGCAGCCCGTGTATTTTCGGTTAATGAAGTATCATCATAATCAGGCAGGCGTGATTTGGTATTAATTATTACGTTTTCTAATACACTGCCGAAACGAATTGCATTAAAAATTTGTGGTTCTTTTTCTTGAGACAGGCTGATGCATTTTGCGTAACAGCCGCCTTCTATATTAAATACGCCGTTTGGACTCCATCCATGTTCATCATCACCAATTAAACGACGATATGGGTCTGCGGATAACGTTGTTTTACCAGTTCCAGATAGACCGAAAAATAAGGCGACATCACCTTCCTGACCTACATTTGCTGAGCAATGCATTGGAAGCACCTCTTTTTGCGGAAGTAAATAATTCATGACAGAGAAAATAGATTTTTTAATTTCACCAGCATATTCTGTTCCACCTATTAAGACGACCCGTCGTTTGAATGAGACTAGAATAAATGTTTCTGAATTTGTTCCATCAACTTTAGGATCTGCCTTATATGTTGGCGCAGAGACCACGGTAAATTCGGATCTATGTGTATTTAATTCTTCTTCCGTTGGTGTAATGAATAATTGACGCGCGAATAAATTATGCCATGCATATTCATTGATAACTTGTATTGGTAAACGGTGTTTTTTATCTGCTCCTGCAAACCCTTTAAATGAGTATAGCTCGTTTTTATCCTTTAAATACGCGATTACCTTTTCATAAAGCTGTTCAAATTTGTTCTCATCAATTGCTTGGTTAACATGTCCCCAGTCAATGAAATTTTCACAAATCTCATCTTTGACAATAAATTTATCTTTAGGTGATCGGCCGGTATATTTACCGGTAGTTGCCTGAACTGCACCGGTGGCCGTCAGCATACCCTCGTTCCTGGATAATATCTTTTCGACTAATTGTGGTACGGATAAGTTATTCTGAATGTTTTTGTGTGTTATAAGATCTTGCAATAATAAAGTTTCTTCCACCGATTTCATTATGATACCTTCCTTTGTGATGGATTTGTTATGTCCAACTGCTAAATCTGATTATTAGTATAACACATTAATTTTAATAATCCATACTAATATAGTATTTTATTTAAAAACTAATATTTTGTACCTGTTTTCTTTAAATAGTTGACATACAACTGCTATTTCGTTACGATAAATTTCGAACGGATTCTCTTATTCAGAGTTGGTGGAGGGACAGACCCAATGAAGCCCAGCAACCGTCACACGATGTGAAAAGGTGCTAACCTGACGCAAGGATATTTCCTTGAACAATAAGAGCGAAAGGCCACAACTCCTTTCCTCAGTAATGCAGGAAGGGCTTTTTTTGTTTCACTAGGACCTTGTTAATTGTAAAATATACTGAAAATGATAAATAGAGTTCCGTACCAAAATTAAGGGGAGGATTTAGCCATATGGCTTCAAATCGTCGTTTATTTACTTCCGAGTCTGTAACGGAGGGGCACCCGGATAAAATATGTGACCAGATTTCGGATGCAATTTTAGATGAAATTTTATCGAAAGATCCAAATGCTCGTGTTGCATGTGAAACTACCGTAACTACTGGCTTAGTATTAGTTTCAGGGGAAATTTCTACTACAACATATGTAGATATTCCTGCAATTGTTAGACAAACAATTAAAGATATCGGTTATACTCGTGCAAAATTTGGTTTTGATGCTGAAACATGTGCTGTTTTAACAGCAATTGATGAACAGTCTGCTGACATAGCTGGAGGTGTAGATACTGCACTGGAAAAAAGACAAGGTAAAATGTCAGATGAAGAAATCGCTTCTATAGGTGCTGGGGATCAAGGGTTAATGTTTGGCTTCGCTTGCGATGAGACGGAAGAATTAATGCCATTACCGATATCACTGGCACACAAATTAGCGAAACGTTTGACTGATGTAAGAAAAGATGAAACGCTTGCATATTTGCGTCCAGACGGGAAAACACAAGTAACGGTTGAATATGATGAAAATGATCAACCTGTTAAAGTAGATACAATTGTTATTTCGACCCAGCATCATCAGGACATTACAACAGAGCAAATTGAAAAAGACTTGATTGAACATGTTATTCGTCCGGTGGTGCCTGCAAATTTATTAGATGAATCAACTAAGTATTTTATTAACCCAACTGGCCGTTTCGTTATTGGCGGACCACAGGGGGATGCAGGACTAACTGGCCGTAAAATAATTGTTGACACATATGGCGGATATGCTCGTCATGGCGGGGGAGCGTTTAGTGGGAAGGATTCTACAAAGGTTGACCGCTCTGCAGCATATGCGGCACGATATGTTGCTAAAAATATTGTTGCGGCTAATTTGGCAAAGACATGTGAAGTACAATTAGCTTATGCGATTGGTGTTGCTGAACCGGTATCGATTGCAATTAATACATTCAACACTGGTACAGTCAGTGAAGAAAAATTGGTTGATGCTGTTCGGGAACTGTTTGATTTAAGACCGGCTGGAATTATCCGTATGCTTGATTTACAAAGACCAATATTTAGAAATACGGCTGCCTATGGCCATTTTGGCAGAACCGATATATTGTTCCCATGGGAGAAAACAGATAAGGTTGAAGAATTAATAGCACTAGCAGAAAAATAAAACGATTAAAAACACGGCTACAGTTATAGTATCCGTGTTTTTTTAATGGGCAAAATTGGAATAATAGGTCACACCACATATTCGGCAGCATAAATTGTTGTGAATAAAAGAGTGGATGTGGAATGTATGGTGTGGATTTATTGGTGAGGTTCGAAATCTGCCAAAGAATATTACTGCGGATCAATTAAATGTGTTTAAACAGCAGTGCAATCCTCGAGGACCAGATATGCTTTGGCATCAAATTTTTGTGGAAAATAAGTATAATCTGGAAGCTATATAAACAAAAAACACCGGGGTTTACAGATAAATTAAACCCTGGCGTTTTTTTGGAAAGCTTAAAATTCAATACTTAAATCTGTATTGTTTTTATAGTATTGTCCTTTATCAACATAAGATTTACGAACTCGGTCCATCTCTTCATAATCTTTTTCTGTTAAATTACGTACAACTTTTGCTGGTCTACCTAATGCTAACGTATGGGCAGGTATCTTTTTGCCTGGAGGAACCAGACTGCCCGCACCGATAAATGCATTCTCTCCAATTTCTGCACCGTCCAGGATAATGGAGCCCATGCCAATTAGCGCGTTTGTTCTTACTGTTGCACCGTGCAATGTAACTTGATGGCCGATTGTGACATCATCCTCCACTATCGCAGGCTGATCAGGACTTTGGTGGATCATAGTAAGGTCTTGTATGCTAACGCGTTTCCCAATTCTTGTTGGGGCAACATCCCCTCGGATAACTGTGTTGAACCAGACACTTGAATATTCTCCAATTGTTACATCACCTATAATAGATGCGTCCTTTGCCACGAAAACAGTACTGTCAATTTGTGGTGTCACATTTTTATAATGGTGTATCATTTGCTTCCTCCTAGTAAATATGATGATATAATTAGTATAGCAAAAAAATGTAGGGTTGGAATGGAGGAAACGCTTTGTCAACCGGCGTACCGAATTCAGCATTACCATTAATGACACATGTATATAGAAAAATTTTTCCAGAGGTAAATAGGGAATTGCATTATTGGACTAAAATGGCGGAGCAAATTCCAAATCGGGAATTACGAACACAAGCATTAGCAAGTATTAATGCGAAACGCTTTCATTGTCAGGGTGGGGCGGTTTATGCATTGCTTGCTGGTAAAAGATGGAGGGATGCGGTTCGGTTTATCGTTGCATTTCAAACGATAAGTGATTACTTAGATAATCTGTGTGACCGCAGTACTTCACTAGATCCGAGTGATTTTCGCTTGCTTCACCAATCAATGGTCGATGCGCTGTCACCCGAAAATGGGGTGGGAAATTATTATGCCTTACGCGAAGACCAGGATGACGATGGCTATTTAGTTGAATTAGTGAAAACTGCACAGCATACGTTAAGATATTTACATGGATTATCTTATATACAAGACCATATTGTGTCATTAAACGCACTATATAATGACTTACAAGTACATAAGCATGTAAATGCAGCGGAAAGAGTACCGCGGTTACGGGGCTGGTTTGATAACCATAATAAGAAATCATCTAAATTAGAATGGTATGAATTTTCTGCAGCGAGCGGATCAACACTTGGTATATTTTGCCTTTTATCATACACGCTTGGTGGAAGGATGTCAGAAGAATTAGCACAACAGATATGTGGTTGCTATTTCCCCTATATGCAAGGCTTGCATATTCTGCTGGATTATTTTATTGATCAGCAAGAAGACATTGATGAAGGGGATTTAAACTTCTGCAGTTATTATACAGATTACAATCACATGGAAAAACGATTAGTTTATTTTATTAATAATGCTAATAAATTTGTACAATATTTGCCTGACCAGGAGTTCCACAAAATGGTTGTCAGCGGATTAGTGGGACTTTACTTAGCTGATGAAAAGGTTCAAAACCTTAAAGGTGGTAATAAAATTATAAGAAGCTTGTTGCAAGCAAGCGGCAGGAATGGAAGGTTCTTTTACAGGAATATAAGAGTATATCATAAGATTTCAAATTAAAATGGTTCAAAGCAACGGATTGCTTTGAACCATCAGTTTAGAGTTATAGTACTTTGCTTAAAAATGCCTGTGTACGTTCGTTCTGCGGGTTGTTGAATAATTCATCTGGTACGTTCTGTTCTGCGATTAATCCCTCATCGATAAACAGAACACGATCACTAACCTCTCGTGCAAAGCCCATCTCGTGTGTAACAACAACCATTGTCATACCTTCTTTGGCAAGCTGCTTCATTACCTCTAATACATCGCCTACCATTTCAGGATCCAAGGCAGAAGTTGGTTCGTCAAATAACATCACTTTAGGGTTCATTGCAAGTGCTCTTGCAATTGCAACACGCTGTTTCTGACCACCAGACAGTGAACCTGGATAGCTATCAGCCTTTTCTGCCAAACCAACCTTTGCAAGCAGTTCCCTAGCAGTTTTAGTGGCTTCATCTTTAGTGATTCCGCGTGCCTTCATAGGTGCTAGTATTATATTTTCTATTACCGTTTTATGGGGGAAAAGGTTGAATTGTTGAAAAACCATGCCCACCTCTTGGCGTATTATATTTATATTTGCGTCATTAGCGGTTATATCTTGACCATCGATAATGACGTGTCCATCTGTTATATCCTCAAGCCTATTTAAACAACGAAGGAACGTACTTTTTCCCGAACCAGATGCACCAATTACACAAACTACTTCTTTTTCTTTGATTTCTACTGTAATATCTTTTAGCACCTCTAGCTTGCCGAAGGATTTTTTTAAGTTCTTTACATCAATCATAGTCATCGTAATTCAAATCTCCTTTCCAGGAAACTAGATAATAAGGATAATAAATAAATCATAATAAAATACATAACACCGACTACAAGCCATATTTCAAATGCCTTAAATGTTGCCGCGATAGCGATTTGCCCTTGTTGAGTCAAATCAGCAATACCAATAACAGATAGTAATGACGTATCCTTTAAACTTATAATAGCTTGGTTTGTAAAAGTAGGCAGCATTCTTCTAAATGCTTGTGGAAGAATAATGTACCGCATATTTTGCGTACTGGTTAAGCCCAGCGACCTTGCAGCCTCTGTTTGCCCTTTATCCATAGACTGGATACCTGCACGAATAATTTCGGCAAAATAGGCACCAGCATTCACGGCGACTGTAATAATCCCCGCCGTTTCCCGATCCAATGAAATGAATTCAAGTGCATTTAGACCAAAGTAAATGAAGAATAATTGAACTAATATCGGAGTACCACGAATTGCATCGATAAATATTTTGGCAATCCAATTTAATATTTTTATAGGAGATAAGCGTAATAACGCCATTATAAGCCCAATGATAAAACCTAAAATAATTGCTATCACAAATATATATACTGTTACCTTAAGTCCTTCCCAAAGATATGGAAGGGCATCGATTATAACATCCATCCAGTCAACTCCTTTAATAAAGAAAGCGCGCTATAATTGCGCGCTCGGCATGAAAATTACCCTATTCACCAAGGTATTTACTTATGATTTCATCGTAATTTCCATTTTCTTTTAAATTTGCAAGCCCATCGTTTATTTTCTTGAGCAGTTCATCATTTTCTCCCTTTAATACAGAGATTCCATAGTTATCACCGTTTAATTTATCACCTGCGACTTTTAGATCCAGATCACTCTTTGCTATGGCATATTGGATAACAGGATAATCTTCCAATAAAGCAGCAGCACTGCCATTTGCTACTTCTTGAAACATTGATGTACTGTCATTTACTTGTATGATTTCATATCCGTATTCTTCTTTATTTTCGGTTGCATAATTTGCACCTGTTGTACCTTTTTTAACTGCGATTGTTTTCCCTTTTAAATCCCCGATACTGGTAATATCTGAATTATCTTTTGCAACTACCAGAGATAAACCAGATTCAAAATAAGGATCCGAAAAATCAACTGTTTCCTTGCGTTTCTCAGTAATACTCATTCCACCCATACCAATATCAAGCTGACCAGCCTGCATAGCAGGAATGATACCGCTGAAATCCATAGCCTCTATCTCAATTTCAAAGCCTTGATCCTCAGCGATTGCATTAATTAAATCAATATCAATACCTTTCATTTCACCATCTTCCTGGAATTCAAACGGTGGATAGGTAGTATCAACACCGACAGTATATTTTTTTGCATCTCCATTATCTGTGCCGCCTTCTCCTGATGCTTCATCTGAATCACCACTGCCGCACGCAGCGAGAACAAGGATTAACATAAGCATTAATCCAAATAAACCTATTTTCTTCATGCGATTTGCCCCCTTTTTATTTTTGAAAACGCATTTATATTAGTATTCTATATATTAAGAAATTTGTCAATAAATATCAAAATTATCTAAAATGCATAAATTAATGCTTTTTTGTTATTTATATGGGGTTGGGAAGAAAAAAAGACCATACATGTTGTATCGTCTTCCTGTTAGTTATTTCTTTTTTCGACAGCTAGGATAAAGGGGGGATGGTTTTTCTGATTAATAAATCCATATTGTAAAACATGAAAGGATTGTTGGCTTAACGTAGAAGTGTATTCCATAAGTGCATCCTTTTCTAATTGACCACCATTATGCCCGTGATAAACAACCAATACGATTGTTCCGCCACACTTTAAATAAGGAAGCATTGCCTTTACAGCTTTAATTGTTGTGTCGGCTTTTGTAATAATTGATTTATCACCACCGGGTAAGTAACCTAGGTTGAAAATTGCACCACCGATCTGTTCCCCTTCTTCTAAATAGGCCACTATATTTTCATGGCCGTCATGAATTAGACGGGTATTTGATAGTTGCTTTTCGGTAAGTCTTTTGGTTACAGCTGTTATAGCTTTTTCTTGAACATCAAAAGCAAGTACTTGTCCAGTTTCACCAGTTAATTGACTTAGAAAAATCGTGTCATTTCCATTTCCAGCGGTTGCATCCACCACAGTTTCACCTTTCAAAACTGATTCTGTCAAAAGATAATGTGAAAATTCTAGAATGCGTTTAATCATGCTGTTACCAGTCCTTTATATAAATTATTATTTTTATTTTACCATGCAATGGAACCGATCAAAAAACATTATTCACTTTTGAAATAGCCAACAACCTTGACAAAGCAATTCTGATTGATTAAAATTCGAGATAATAACAAATCGACAATGAAAAGGATTAGTAATAAATCTTTTCGGGTTTAGCGAGACAGTGGCTGGTGAAAACTGTTCCCGAATAGTTATGAACTCGCCTTTAAGTCGCAAGTGTGAAACTATAGTAACCCTTGCCGTAATCCCGCGTTAAGGGTACAAGTGAACGTTAATTTAGCGTTAATTTGGGTGGTACCGCGGGAAATATAGCTTCTCGTCCCTTTCTATCAGGGATGAGCGGCTTTTTTTATTTAAATGTATTAAAGAATCATTTTCCGCGAAACAAGAAGGAGGAAAAAACATTGAGCTACAATCATCAATCGATTGAAAAGAAATGGCAGCAGTATTGGTTAGAAAATAAAACGTTTAAAACAGACACGTATTCTAATAAAGAAAAGGTATATGCATTAGATATGTTTCCGTATCCATCAGGTGCTGGACTCCATGTTGGGCATCCGGAAGGCTATACTGCAACTGATATTATTTCGCGAATGAAGCGGATGCAAGGTTATGAAGTCCTGCATCCAATGGGCTGGGATGCTTTTGGTTTACCAGCTGAACAGTACGCGCTTGATACCGGGAACAGTCCAGCTGAATTCACAGAGCAAAACATTAATACATTCCGGCGTCAAATACAGGAATTGGGATTTTCTTATGATTGGGATCGTGAAATCAATACAACGGATCCGAATTATTATAAATGGACACAATGGATTTTTACTAAACTGTATGAAAAGGGTCTTGCTTATGTTGACGAGGTAGCTGTTAATTGGTGCCCGGCGCTCGGAACAGTACTTGCAAACGAGGAAGTAATTGACGGAAAGAGTGAACGAGGGGGGCACCCTGTTGTTCGAAAACCAATGAAACAATGGATGCTTAAAATTACTGCGTATGCGGATCGCTTGCTTGAAGACCTTGAGGAGCTTGACTGGACCGAAAGTATTAAAGATATGCAGCGCAACTGGATTGGTCGTTCAGAAGGTGCAGAAGTAACGTTTGCAGTAGATGGACATGATGAGGAAATTACTGTTTTTACAACACGTCCCGATACGTTATTTGGTGCAACATATGCAGTACTAGCACCAGAGCATACCTTAGTTGAAAAAATTGTAACTGACGAGCAAAAGGATTCAGTAAAAGCATATATTGATGAAGTACAGACAAAATCTGATCTTGAACGAACAGATTTAGCAAAAGATAAAACCGGTGTATTTACAGGTGCTTATGTTATTAATCCGGTAAATAATGAAAAAATGCCGATTTGGATAGCTGATTATGTTCTGATCACATACGGAACAGGATCAATTATGGCCGTACCAGGGCACGATGAACGTGATTATGAATTTGCCCGTAAATTTCAGATTCCTATTATAGAAGTTGTCGCAGGCGGCGATGTCACTAAGGAAGCATATACAGGTGACGGGGAACATGTGAATTCTGATTTTCTAAATGGTATGAAGAAAGATGAAGCAATTACAAAGATGATTGAATGGCTCGAAACAAACGGTAAAGGCATTAAAAAAACCACTTTTCGGCTTCGTGACTGGCTTTTTTCAAGACAACGTTATTGGGGTGAACCGATTCCAGTTATTCATTGGGAAGATGGGACAATGAGCACTATTCCGGAAAAGGATCTCCCGCTTGAATTGCCAAAAATGACTGAAATTAAACCTTCTGGAACGGGCGAATCCCCGCTTGCAAATAGTGATTGGGTAAATGTGGTTGACCCTGAAACCGGAATGAAAGGGCGCCGTGAGACGAATACAATGCCGCAATGGGCAGGAAGCTGCTGGTATTTTCTGCGGTACATTGATCCAGATAATACGGAAAAACTTGCTGATCCAGAGGCGTTAAGTAATTGGTTACCAGTAGATGTTTACATTGGCGGAGCCGAACATGCAGTACTTCATCTGCTGTATGCACGTTTTTGGCATAAATTTTTATACGATATCGGTGTAGTCCCAACAAAAGAACCTTTTATGAAATTGTTTAACCAGGGCATGATTTTAGGAGAAGGAAACGAAAAGATGAGTAAGTCAAAGGGCAACGTTGTAAATCCCGACGATATTATTAGATCCCATGGTGCAGACACACTTCGTTTATATGAAATGTTTATGGGACCTTTAGATGCAGCGGTTGCATGGTCAACAAATGGTCTGGATGGAGCACGTCGTTTTCTGGATCGTGTATGGAGGCTTATCGTTAATGAAGATGGTGTACTTGCCGAGAAAATAGTCGAAGGAAGTAAGGATAATTCATTAGATAAAGTCTACAACGAAACTGTGAAAAAGGTAACTGGGGATTTTGAAAATTTGCATTTTAATACCGGAATTTCACAGATGATGGTTTTTATCAATGAAGGGTATAAAGCAAATGCACTCCCTAAAGAATACGCAGAAGGGTTTGTTAAGCTGCTTTCACCAGTTGTACCGCATATTAGCGAAGAGTTGTGGCGTATGCTGGGACATTCAGATACGATCAGCTATGAACCTTGGCCAATTTATGATGAGTCTAAATTAGTAGAAGATAAGGTAGAAATAGTTCTTCAGGTTATGGGCAAAGTTCGTTCAAAAATAAGTGTTGCTAAAGATATTTCTAAAGAAGATCTTGAGAAGAAGGCACTTGCTGATGATAAAATCCAAGAATGGCTGGAAGGAAAAACAGTTAGAAAAGTAATTGTTGTACCTGGTAAATTAGTAAATATTGTAGCTAATTAAATAATAATTTGGTCAATCACGATATATGTATACAGAACTCGAAATACGTTTCCTTGTTTAATAACCACCTAAATTATATTTATCAAAGAAGATAGGACAAAAATCAATAGACCGCATGAAGTCAATTTAAAAACATTGATTTCATGCGGTTTTATTTTTACGGTTTACACTAAAAACAATTAGTATTCAATTTATACCCCTTGCCTCTATTATCTATTATGAATGTCCAGATGGAACCCACTGTGTTTTCAATTTGATCCATTTCCCGTTTTCAAAATACCAGAGGCTTTCAATTGTACCTAGTTGATCTGCATGGTAGGCACCGCTGATTTGCTGATAGCTTTTTAATCCATATCCCTTACTTTTACTTATAAGGGCAGGCTCAAAAAAGGCGATTGGATCCACCATTAAGTTTGTTTGCTTTAAAAGATTTCCATTATCATCATAAATACTTAAACGAATGTATTCATTAGCCCGGCTTTTGACATCTATTAGAATAGGTTCCTTTAAAGACTCAATTGTTAATGCCGCTTTAAAATCTTTTTGAAATTCTCCATGCACATTATTGGATTCAGGAAGTGGGAGCTCTTTAAGCGTTTCATTTTTTAATGTGTGTAAATGATAGTAATATAATCCTCCGCTTCCCCCAGTTGCACTTTGATAAAAAATATCTTTTACACCATCATGATCCAAATCGATGAATTGAAGTTTGGGATCATAACCGCCTTCATATGTTAACTTCCATTTCAATTTTCCTGGTCCATTAACGATGGCCCATGTATTATGGAGATAATTACTATCATTGCTAAATAAAACGCCATATAATTCGATTAATTCTTTAAGACCGTCTCCTGTTACATCCTCTTTGTATGCTGCAAGTATCTTTTTATTAGGATTATCTTTCACCTCTGCAAAAACAGTGATATTACAATATATAGTTGTTAGAAATATAAGCAATAGTAATAGGGCTCTCATTTAATAACCTCCAATCATGGTACAGTTATCATGTGCCATTTACTTGCAAGATATTCTTGAGGTACGTATGATTAAACTTGAAGAAACTAGAATTGAAAGGATGAATGAAATGCCTCAAATTAATGAAATACTGCCAAATGAATTACAGCAATTAGTGAAAGAAGATAAAAATGTGGTCATTGTTGATGTCAGAGAAGATGATGAAGTAGCACAGGGGATGATTAAAGATGCTAAACATATCCCTTTACATAAGATTCCACATTCTATTAACAATTTGGATAAGGATAAACACTATGTTCTTGTATGCAGATCTGGTGGAAGAAGTATGAAAGCAGCAACTTTTATGGATGAACATGGGTTTAAGGTTTCCAACATGACCGGGGGTATGCTGAATTGGGATGACGAGATCGTTCTTTAATATATCGGTTGTTTTGTTTTTAATGTACTGATAGTCATGTCTTTATAAAAATGTTATTGACTTTAATTTTATAAGATAGTAATATGTATCTTGCTGTTCGAAAAAAGCAGTTGGAAAAATTGATGGCTTTTTGTGTGATTGACAATGATTATCAAGGATGATATAATATTTATGCTGTCGAAATATGCAGCACACTATTTATTCCTTTTTTTAAAAAGTTATTGACAATTGATGCTTTAAGCTGGTATGATAGTTAAGTTGTCTTTAATTGATGATAAAATTTGCTCTTTGAAAACTGAACAAAACAACCAGTATGTCAAGAAAAACATTCATGTTTTTCGAATAAAACAGATTAAAAGCAGATGATAGATTTTGTCTATTGTTAACCTTTTAACCCTGATTTAAATTTTTTGAAGCTAAGATAAGGTTGATTGGTGTCAATCTTATTTCAAACTTTTTTGGAGAGTTTGATCTTGGCTCAGGACGAACG
>NZ_BMFR01000001.1 GCF_014638995.1 Virgibacillus oceani | reverse complement strand
TTATCTCGGATTTTAAGCTGGATTAATTTGATATTTGATGTCTGGGATAATGTGCTGATTTACACTAATAAAAAGAAGTTTCAACCAAGACCACATGGAAAGTCGATTCGGAAATTTCAAAGGAAACTGCGACAGCTAACGAAACGAAATTGGGGCATCTCACTAGACGATAGAATCGTCAAGTTAAAACAGGTCATCTTCGGCTGGGTCAACTACTTCAAGATAGCTAACATGAAGAAAATTCTTGCGACAATAGATGCAAAGCTCCGCTCCAGAATTCGGGTAATCATTTGGAAGCATTGGAAGAACAGTAAAAAGAGAATAAAATCTCTCGTTCAGCTTGATATACCCAAAGAAGAAGCCAAAGGCTTAACTTACTGTAGAAAAGGTTACCGATTTATTGGACTATCGAAGGTCGTACAGATAGCCTTATCCAACAAGCGACTAAGGCGAAGGGGAATCCCCTTTGCCTTAGACCACTATCTAAAAGTACACACTGAAATATAAATTGAACCGCCGTTACGGAACCGTACGTACGGTGGTGTGAGAGGGGCGAAAAGTTCTTAACTTTTCCCTCTACTCGATTGAGAAAGGCGGTTTCATATGGATGAAAGAATTATTAAGTTAGAAATAGAAATGATGTAAAAACATGCTTAAAAGTTGCATAAGCTAGATGAAAGAATGGTTAAAGAAGATATTAAATCAATAAAAGGCAATGCAACATGGATATTGCGGTTAGTTTTAAGTGCAATTGTTATGACTTTATTAGTGGTAATTATTAAAGGAGGAATTTAAATGTTTGAAATTTATGATGTGGCGATTATTCCATTGATTTTGGCAATGGTGGAGTTAGTTAAAATAGTGGGTTTACCAGTGAAATATAGCCCATTTGTAGCAGTTGTATTAGGTCTTGCATTCGGTATTTTTTATTTAGATGCAAGCTTGAAACAAAATATCATCGTCGGACTGATGTATGGACTTTCAGCAACTGGTTTGTATAGCGGTACTAAGAACATGACTCAAACCAAAGAGGAGGAACACTAATGACTAAACGAAAAGGAATAGATGTATCGGAACAACTAAAAGATATTGATTGGGATAAAGTTAAAGTCGATGGAATTCAGTTTGCCATGCTGCGAATAGGAATTAATAGCGATACCGATACGATGAAAAATTTAAGAGTAATGTTTAAGAATGTGAACGTGTAGGCATCCATTGGGGTGCCTATTTATAAAGTTACGGAGTGAGGTGGACAACGCCTTAAGGTTGTTAAAAGTAAAAAATCCATCTTATCCCATCTCTTTTGATATCAAGGATGCAAACGGATATAAAAAGCGACATGGTATATCTTCTGATGCTGAATTAGTAGAGATTTGTTACACTTTCTTAGATGTGGTGAAGGGATGTAGGTTATTATGTCAGTCTTTACGCAAATAAAAGTTAGCTAGATAATCAACTTAACAGAAGTAAATTAAATCGATTTGATAATTGGGTAACTCAATGGGGAGAAACATGCAGCTATGACAAATCTTCTTATTAAATGTAGCAGCACACAAATAGTGGAAGTAAACAGAATCAACGGAAGTGTAAATACGAACTATGCATACCGTGATTTCACTTCTGTTACTGGTAATGAAATGCAAGTAACTAGCAAATCGAGACAAAAACCTAAACAAGAAGATTAAAGACATATTAGCTTTAGGGTATATATTCAAATTACTAAAATTTTTAATGCTGCATTTATATGCTACAAGCCATCAAGTACTAAATCTAAAAAACTCGATACAGCTAAGAAAAGTGAAAAATTACCGATAGCTAGATCTATCCCGGGATGGCATGAAGTCATTCACAATGGTCATCAACCTTATACGAATGCAGATTAAGCAAAAAGGGTATAATAAATAAAACATCACGACTCCACACGACTAGCCCTTCTCATTTGAGAGGGGCTAATAACTTATTAGAGGTGATAAGCAATGAGTTATGAACATAAAATAAAAGAATTAGAAGATAAAATTACTCGCTTAGAATCAAATGCGAAAATAATGGAAAATCTATTAGTCTCTAATATTCCAGATTGGACAATTTCCCCATTAAATAAAGTTAAAGCAAAAGGGATTATTCCTTACTCATTCAAAAAAGGTGGAGTTGGTTAATAATAACATTATCTAACTAATTTCTTTACATTTTCAACAATATCATCAATGGTGTTTATTGCTGTATTTAATGTCAACCTCCCTGATAAAGAGAAGTTGTACTTCTTTACTTGATCAGCAGTAACATTGTGCCAGATTGGAAGTATCATTTAACTCGAAGTACACAAGACCTATTTGAATTAATCGATTACATATGGAGTAAGAAAGCAAACCAAAAATCACTACAAATGGTCCCTCTTTATTCCATTAAAGGCCAATATCTTGAATAACTTACTAAGATTGTAAACGGGTAAAGTTGAGTATTGGTTGTAGTTATCAATAAACAATTGAAACATACGTTTTCCTTGAAATAAAAAAAACCTCTCTAAATTTCTTTTAATTAGGAAATTTCATGAGAGGTTTGTTTTTTTAGTTGTTAATCTACGAAAAATATTTCCGGGTTTCTTCACGTATTTGTTTGGGCAAGACACGATTAAGTTCTTCATTTAACCATGAAAGAGTTTTACTACGTAAATCATCACGCATTTTTTCTTCCGCAGAGAGCATAACTAAATTGATGGTACAAAAAGAGGGAGCTGAACAGCATCCTTCTCGATACAAATAGCCATTATCTTTGATATTTTTACATTGAAAAATAGGCTTATGACCTTCAACTGCTTCAACTACATCCCAAAAGGAAACATCTTCTGGAGATTTAGCAAGTTTATATCCACCCTTCACACCAGGGACAGAGCTAACAATACCAGCCTTAGATAATTTACCGAAAACTTTTGATAGAAATGTCTCGGAAAGTCCTTGGAACTCTGCCAAATCCTTTATTCCTACACTTTCTTTGGAAGGAACATCAATTAAATAAACTAGACAATGTAAAGCATATTCAACGCCGACACTGTATTGCATAAAACTCACCTGCTTTTTTAAAGATTTTCAAATTGTATCTTAGGTGAATTTAGAGTCTTAGTCAAATAGAGGATTTTGGTAAACCATCTTCACTTGACAAAAATAATTATAGCATATATTATAGTTAATGCCAATCGTCGATCAATTTAATCTCTAATTGGAACCTATTTAGGAGGAAATAAATTGGAACAAAGACTGGAACTACAAAATAATCAAATTAATAGTGGTGGAACAATGAATATTTTACAGTTAATAGCTCATCCTGATTACAACAATCAAAAAAGAACAGCAAACCGTTTAGCAGATGTTGGATTAAAAACTTTACAAGAAAAATTAAATGGTCAAGGAACAATCAAAGTATTAAATGTTTACGATCCAAATAATTTTATCCCGCAAGTTACTGCTGACACTTTAAATTTTACTAATCCTAAAGAAATGTCTGCTGAACGATTAAAAAATCATGAAGCACAATATAAATTAATTAAACAATGGAAGTCAGCAGATTATATTTATATTTACATGCCTTTGCATAATTGGAATGTGCCTGCAAAGTTTAAAGACTATCTGGATAATATTCTAACTGCAAGAGAAACATTCAAATACACTGAAACTGGTTCAGTTGGATTGATGTCAGACGAAACTACCAAGGTCACATTTATCCTCACGAGTGGAAGTGAATATGATACTAATTACCGATATGTAAATTTAGATATTGCACCAAAATATATGCGCGGAGTACTGCACATGATGGGAATTAACAAAATGAAATTAATACGTTGTCAAGGCTTAGACATGTATACTAACGACAAAGAAGAAATAATAAAATCAGCTGAAAAAGAATTAATAGGTTATATTAACTCACAATCTTTCTAAACTAGAAAAATCAGCGACCTTTTGAATTAAAGGGAGGGGTATTAAAATCCAGAGTTAACTAAGATTTTTAAGGAGGTAATTAAAAATGGAACAACGAATTGATTATTACAATGTAGCACCAGAAGCACTTAAAATCATTATGGAAATGGACAAGTATACGAAAACTACAGGTATAGACCGGAAACTTCGTGAACTTATAAAAATTCGGGCTTCTCAAATAAATGGTTGTGCATACTGTATTAACATGCATACAGCTGACGCTAGGAAAATGGGAGAAACGGAACAACGTTTATATTGTATTAGTGCTTGGAGAGAGTGTACATTTTATTCAGATGCGGAAAAAGTAGCTCTTGAGTTGACAGAGTACGTGACTTTAATCTCAACAAAACATGTGCCAGATGAGCTTTATCAACGAGTACGTGAGCAATATGACGAAAGACAATATGTTGATCTTGTTCTAATTATCAATCAAATCAACAGTTGGAATAGAATTTCTATCGCAATGGGGAATAAAGCAACTGAAAAATAATTATTCTAAGGCTGACATCTTGCGGACATCTTATAGTGTTCGTTTCGGATGCATTTAATAATATTGTTTATATTCAGCAATTGGGTGTTATAATTAAGGCCCAATTGCTCTATTTTAATTTGCGGAGAAGTTAGGCTATTAATAATGGAAAATTCCTTAACGTTGTAAGTGGAGTTTCATGACGCTACCCTCCAAAAGACTTTCTCCCGTCTGAACTACATAAGTAGAACCTGGAATAACCAGTGCCTTGACAAGAACAAGACGACTGTTCTCACTAAGCCCATTTAAAGAGGTAATTTTTTCTTTATTTACTCCATATTTCTGAAAAAATTCCCACAGGCTGTCTCCCTGTTTCACCTCATAAATACTTGAGCATGCCCTATTTCAGGAAGTATCAAGCATACAGCCATGATAATACTCATAATTATAGTTTTTATCATCTTGTATTATCCTTTTTAAAATATGATTTCTTTTAGCACAGCGATAACCGTATTTTAAAAATGTCCTATCTTTATCAAACAGTATGTTGTTAAAGGATATCTACAGCAAATTGTTATTGAAGGTTATTTTTTGAATTGATATCTTGTACCGGAATCTTTTTAATAATGCTAATAAATCCTCTTATAGTAAATAGGCTAAAATTCACACATAGAAATGTATGAAATATAGACCACCTTTTCCATTCAAATAACCTTGTCTTTTTTTCCATCCACCATTGGCAAATTGACATTGGTACACTGAAATAAAGACTTTTAAGTAAAATTGAAGCTGGTGGAGCATAATAAGTAATTTGAATCCATACTACGCTAAGAAGAGGAAAATATAGTAAATTATATAAAATATTTGTTTTAAATATTTTTGGAAAAAATCTAACAGGATATTTAATCCGACCTGTTCCTACTGCGAAATTATCAACAATGGTTGCTAATACACCCTTACTGAAAAATACAAGTAACCATATGATCAATCCCTTTTTCTTGAACAAAAAAGGTATCGATGCAAGACATGCTACAAGTAACCCCCTTAACATTAATCGTTCCATCCTAAGTTCATCCTTTCAACCGCTTTTTTGTTATTTTGTACAAAGCAAAACGTAATATGCATTGTTAGAAATTCTTAAATGAATTCTGGATATCATATAATTCGGTGAATTTTTTTACCATATCCTCTGATTTGAGATTGGCACTCTTCATTTCTTTATGCGCAATAGTGCGGTTTCCCTTTAGCGAGCACAGCTCGTTTTACTAGCTTCAGATCATTTAAGAGGGACCTAAAAATTCATTAGCTGCCCCTACAAGTTTACAGTCGCCGTGGCAAATACGACTTGTTGTGGACCGAATCCTTCAAATGACCGTTCAACTAGTGCCAGGATTCAATGAATGTAGGGATTCTTTTTGGAACAAAAGTATATCGTGCCGTATTCTTATAGCATCGTTTTAAAAATAACCGTTGGGTTAAAAGGGATGATATAATTAACTTATGATTTCCTTAGCAGTATGAATAAATGAATGAAGTAGAAGTGATTTTTTGATATATAATATATAGTGTACCTGCAATAATTATTACGTAAAATATAAATTTGACGAAGTTATTAATAAAAGCTAAACTAATTTTAGCGGGGTGGTCAAAATGAGTATAGATAAGAAACAACGTTATTATGAGAGGGTAGAGGAAAAAGTAAAAGAGCTTCCCTGGTATGTTGGTGAATACATAGATAAAAAACGAAGAAAACTATCTTCAGCATCACTTCTAAACTATTGCCATGATTATATGATTTTTTTCGATTGGATATTGGCAGAAGGGTATTTTAAGGGGAAACGGGTAGATGTATCACTTGAAATACTGGAAAGCCTAACAGTACAACAAATTGAAGATTTCTTATCCTTTTTAGAATTTAAATTAGAGAATTCTGCATCAACCATTAATCGAAAATTATCTGCACTAAAGTCTTTATTTCATTACCTACAGAATATCGCAGAAACAACTGACTTGAAGCCATATATTCTAAGAAATGTGATGGCGAAGATAGAATTAAATGATGTTAAGGAAGACCAAGAAACAATCGCCAATCGAATGGAAGGAAAAATGCTGCGAGGAGATGAATATGAAGAGTTTCGTCAATTTGTAGCCCATGAATACGGTTTGGTACATAAAGACAACAAAAAGCTCGTTAATTTCCATAAGAAAAACTGCGAGAGAGATACAGCTATTATTTCATTAATTCTAGGATCTGGCCTTAGACTATCTGAAGTAGTTGGTCTTAATTTAGATGATATTGACTGGAAAAAGAGCACTGTTCGGGTTATTAGAAAAGGGAACAAGGAACAATATGTTTATTTTAGTGAACAAGCTACATTTGATCTAAAGGAATATCTATCTATTCGTAAAAAACGATATGAGGTTAATAAAAGTACCAAAGCATTATTTGTTGCATCGACCATGGGACCAAAAGGAACAACTAGAAGATTAACAGAACGGTCAATTGAAAAGTTAGTTGAAAAGTATGCTAAAGCATTCGGTAAACCATCATTATCGGTACATAAGTTAAGACATTCATTCGCAACCAGATACCATCTTGAAAACAATAATGTACCTAAGTTAAGGAGACAATTGGGACATTCTTCTATACAAACGACTATGATATACACTCATCTCACAAATGAAGAAATGCATGAAGCAGTAAATAAGGCAGATAAATAAATACAAAAATCACTGGCTGTGGGAGATTTTATGCCCACAGTTTTTTTGGTTTCAGTATTTTTGTGTCACAACCAGTCCAATTTATGTAAAGATGTATGTGTTAAACAAGAAATTCAGTATATTTGTGTCACTAAATTATTAAAAACATTGGATGAATAAATTAATTTTAAGCATTATAAGGAGAATTTTAATAAAATAACTATAAAAAAGATAGGAATATAGGAAAAGGCGACGGGTTCAGTATTTTTGTGTCATTATCTTCAGTATTATTGTGTCACTCGTCAATAATGAAAAGGGGAAAATATAACAGTTAAATTTTTAATCGTTTCTAGTTTACATAATATATATTATAGGAAGTTAAGTAAGCCAATGAATTTTAATCTCATAATCTAAGAATACTTATGATATTGAGACAAATTTAAAATTTTAGCGCTATAAGTTGATTATTTTTATAGCGCTATCGAATGAATTATTTCGTTATATATTTTGCAGTTGGTCTGAATATCGTGTTGTTATTAATTTGTTCAATTGCATGTGCGCACCAGCCAATGACTCTGCTTGAACTAAATATTGCAGTAAATAATTCTGGATCTATATCTAATGATTTCATAATTGCTGCTGCATAATATTCTACATTTGTATAAAGTCTTTGATTCGGCTTATGTTTATTTAATAATTTTATTGTTTCTTTTTCGGTCTTTATAGCCAGTTTTATCCATTCGGGTAATTCATCTAGTTCGTTTATTTTGTTTTTTAAAGCTTCTGCCCGCGGATCTACAGTTTTATATACCCTGTGGCCAAATCCCATAATTCTTTCCTTGTTTTTAAGCTTATTGTGAATGACCTCTATTATGCGGTCTTCCGTGTTTATTTCATCAAGTAATCGAATGACTCCAGAGGGTGCGCCTCCATGCAAGGGCCCTTTCATTGTGCCGATAGCTGAAGTAATGGCTGATACAAGATCACTTTGTGTTGATATCGTTACACGAGCAGAAAATGTTGATGCATTTAGCCCATGCTCCATCGTCATTATTAAATATGTTTCTAACATGCTTGCGTGAGTCGTATTTATGTTGCCTTTAAGCATATATATAAAATTATTTACATGATTTAAATTATCATCTGGATTAATTATAGGCTGGTTCTTAATTTTTCTGTATCGATAAGCAATTATTGTTGGCATAATAGCTATTAGCTGATTTGCATTCTTAAGATAGCTATCATGTTCTAATGTTACAGACGAAACCGCAGTCCGTAATACATCCATCATAGAAAGTTCCTTTGGTAAACTATCCAAAATACGCATGATATGAATGGGTAATTTACGATATATTTTAAGGTTTGATTCAAAAATAATTAATTTTTCTTTAGCGGGAATTGTTCCATACAGTAAGTAATACGCCGTCTCTTCAAATGAATATTTTTTAATAATTTCTTGTATAGGTGTATTGCGATATAGTAACATGCCCTGTTCGCCATTAATTTGACTTAATGACGTTTCTACTGCTGTTACACCCTTTAAACCTGGTTTGTACATTGTTCTCTCCCCTTCCCTTTCTTTAAGTATATGTCAATCAAATAATTATTAAAATTTAATATTATTTACTATAATAATAACTATATTTTATTAATGAGGTGTAACTATGGACACACGGATCATGCAAACATTTTTACTGGCTGCAAAATATGAAAATTTCCGTATGGTCGCAGAAAAACTATATATTACACAGCCTGCTGTTACGTTTCAAATAAGACAACTTGAAGAAGAGTTGGGCGGCAAATTGTTTAACAAGTATGGAAGAAATATCCAACTAACCGAATTCGGGAGATTATTTGAAAAGGAAGCAAAAGAAATGATAGCGCAGTATGAAAAAAGTATAACCCGGTTAAATAGTTTTCAGCAAGGTTTTCAAAGAACAATAAGAGTAGCTATTTCTCCATTAATGGCAGAAACGATTCTGCCTAGTATTCTAGTACGTTACACGAAAACGTTTCCAAATGTCGAATTATCCATCGAAGTATTAGAGTCAATTAAAATTTCCGATGCTGTAGAAAAAGGAGAAGTCGATTTAGGGTTATCATGTCTGCCTGGATTTCCAACAATTAAATCGTTAAAACTTCATGAAGAATCCGTCAGTCTTGTTTGCAGACATGACGGATATGATTCTGAAACCGGTCCTATCATTGATGCACAAAACCTTCTTGAGAGTACTATTATTTTTACAGATAATCATCCCACCTATTGGGAGAGGTTGAAAGAGCAATTAAAGACTTCTTTATCGACATATAAATTGATGAAAGTAAATCAGTCCTATGTTACAAAACGTTTTGTATTAGAAGGTATTGGTGTAAGCTTCTTACCAAAATCGATCATAAACCGGGAAATATTAGAAGGGAGATTATTAGAAGTGCCTGCACCTTTTCTAACATTACCAACTGCAAATATGTATATTTTATATAAATATGAACAACAAATGGAGAGCGACTTTGTAAAATTCATTTCAAATTTTTATATCAGTTAAGGAAATTTGGTTCTTTGATGGAAAAAGGGCGACACTACATATATGATAGTTTCGCCCTTAATTAATCTATTCTTTTAGCAGTTTGCTTTCTTCGCTTCTGCTATGGATCTCATTTACAATTAACAATGATTTAAATTGATCAATCATTTCCCTGGTTACTAGCCTCTCACCTAATTTTTCTTTAATTTGATCCAAAATTATTCGGAGTAAATCATGATCACGAGTCAGCATATGTATTTCTTTTTTCAGCTCAGGATTTTCTTCTAATATTTCTTTATACAGCCCATCCTCCTCAGCATCCGCATGTGCAATTACTCGTGTTTCCCAATGTTCAGCTAATGCTTTAGCAGCCTTTAAGCAATCATCTTTACGCTCATCATTTAATAACCGTTCTGTCACTAATGTTAGGTCTCGCGCCTCGACGTATGCTCCCTCATGGATAGAACGATGAGAAGCTAATTTTCGTAATGCGGGTCCAGTTGCCATATTCTATATCCCCCAATATAATTAAATAATCTCACGTATATCATAACACAAACGTCCCAGCACCGGTAAATGCAGGGACGTTAGAATTAAATATCTTTTCTCTCAGCAACTTTAGTTTTATGATATGGTTTAACATTTCGGTATACAACATAATTTCTTCTTAAATATTTTAACGGTAAGCTAAATACATGCACAAGTCTAGTAAACGGCCAAATAGCAAATAGCAGGAAAGCAAGCAATACATGCAATTTGAATCCAATCGGGGCTTCAGACATTGCTGCAATCATTCCTTGGGTAGGTTGTAATGTTATGATTTCTCTCAACCAGGGACCAATTGTTACACGGTAGTCAAAGGTCCCCCCGGAAGCTGAGTAGCCAGCAGTATTTGTAAAACCAACAAGAACTACTATGCCAAGCATAATAAGTGCAACGTAGTCACTTACAGAGCTGTTTTTAACAACACGTTTCACAGATACGCGCCTTAAAAATAGGAAAAATCCGCCCACTACTACAGCAAGTCCTGCCAATCCGCCAAACCAAATCGCCCCAAAATGGTACATGTGATCAGATATACCAAACAATGTATACCATGCCTTAGGGATTAACAAACCAGCTACATGCCCAAAAAACACAAATATTATTCCCCAATGAAACACAGTGCTGCCAAATCGCAATCGTTTTTGTTCCAAGAATTGACTGGATTTTGCGGTCCAGCCAAATTGATCTGTGTTGTACCGATAGATATGCCCTAAAATAAAAATAGTTATCGCAATATAAGGAAATACAACCCAAAGGAAAATATCAAGGTTTGACACAAAGCAACAACCCTTTCAATTAAGATACTTTAACATCCCTAAGCGTTTCAGCAGATATTTCAATTGCTGCTTGAAGCAGAACGTGATAATCGCTGTCATTTTCTGCTAAATCGCTTTCTAATTTTTTTATCGAATTAAGGTGCAGCTTCAATATTCGTTGGATAAGCTTTTCGTCCGCAACAGCAAGAAATTCTAATATCATTGGTAAATAATCAGGCAATTCCTCTGTTTCCATTGCTAATTCTGATTCAGCAAATATTTGTCGCAGTTTTACTAAAGCCGCTCCACGTTCACGTGAATCCTTGAACACATTATAGGTAAGGTTAAGCGTCGAAATACCATGGAAATCGAATGTTTTCACATACTTCTCGCAAAGCTGATTAAATGGAGTTGTTTGCAAATAATCCATAAACGTATTTAAATACGTTTTTACTGTAGAGTTTTCTATTGTGTCAATCGTTTCCTTTAACTCGGGCAGGTTAGAAAACCATGCACGATCTGGGTACTGTAAAAAGGTGGATATGATTTTAAATACCTTTTGGTGAGCCTTCATCTAATTCCCTCCAAAATCCGCTCTCATAGTATTCTAATGGATCTGCCTCACCTTGACTTCCGCCCATACAGCTTCTGCACGCTTCCATGAATTCAAAACCAGCAGACCCTTGCCTGGCATACATATCACCAGCATCTTCACGATGGGATTTAGGAATAACATAGCGATCTTCATATTTGGCAATAGCGGAAAGCTGATACATTTCTTCAGCAACTTCTTCTGTCATTCCTGCTTCCTTTAAAATAGACCTGTCGAAATCTTTATTAAGCTCTTTAAACCGCATATACGTACGCATAGCCACTAGCTTTTTCAATACCCTTTTAATTACATCCGTATCGCCAGCAGTAAATAAACTTGCTAAATAGTCAATCGGAATTCGGAATTGATTGATCGTCGGAAAAATAACTTCTGGACTTAGCGAGTTAACCTGTCCGCCAAGCGCATTCATAAATGGACTCAATGGCGGGATATACCAAACCATTGGCATTGTTCGATATTCAGGATGCAATGGCAATGCTATTTTTTGTTCAACAGCAAATTTATATACCGGGGAACGCCCGGCTGCCTCTACCCAATCTTCGGGGATGCCCTGTTTGATTGCTTCCTTTTGGATAGCTGGATCATGTGGATCTAAAAATGTTCCAAGCTGTGCTTCATATAATTCCTTTTCATCTTCAACTGATGCAGCTTTTAAAACCTTGTCTGCATCATACAAAACAATACCAATGTATCTTAAACGGCCAACACAGGTTTCCGAACAAATGGTTGGCTGTCCATTTTCAATTCGAGGAAAGCAAAAAGTGCATTTTTCCGCTTTATGTGTTTTCCAATTAAAATAGACTTTTTTATATGGACATCCTGTCATACAATAGCGCCAGCTTCTGCACGTATCCTGATCAACTAAAACAATGCCATCTTCCTCCCGCTTATACATCGCACCCGAAGGACAGGATGAAACACAAGAAGGATTTTGACAATGCTCACATATCCGCGGCAAGTACATCATAAATGTTTCTTCAAATTCAAATTTTATCTGTTCATCCAAACCCTTCATATTGGGATCATTTTTACCTGTTTCATATACACCTGCCAGATCATCTTCCCAGTTAGGACCCCATGTAATGTCCATGTATTCTCCTGTTAATTGGGATACAGGTCTTGCAACAGGCTGATGGTCTTTTTCGGGACTATTAACTAAATTTTCATAGTCATATGTCCAGGGTTCATAGTATTCATCAATTTGTACAAGGTTTTTGTTATAGAAAATGTTTAAAAGCTTGCTAACTTTCCCGCCTGCTTTTAATTCTAATTTTCCATTCTTTACCTGCCAGCCGCCTTTTCTTTCCTCATTGTCTTCCCATCCCCTCGGATAACCAACACCAGGCTTCGTTTCAACGTTGTTCCAATACATATACTCGGTTCCGGGGCGATTTGTCCATGTATTGCTGCATGTCACACTGCACGTATGACACCCAATACATTTATCCAGATTCATCACCATGCCAAATTGTGCTCTAATCTTCAAGCCAATCCACCTCATCCCTTTCCATTTTTCGGATAATCACTTGTTCATCACGCTGGTTTCCAGTTGGTCCGTAATAGTTAAAACCGTAGCTTAGCTGTGCATACCCGCCAATCATCTGTGTTGGTTTTATATGGATTCGAGTAGGACTGTTGAAAGTACCTCCTCGGTTCTTGGTAATTTTTGATCCCGGAACATTAATTAAACGATCCTGCACATGATACATATACACAATTCCGCGTGGTATTCGATGACTGACAACTGCCCGCGCAACCACAACTCCATTACGGTTATACATCTCAATCCAGTCATTATCATTAATGTGAACAGATGCGGCGTCCTCGTTATTTAACCATACATGCGGACCACCTCTGAATAAGGTCAGCATTGGTAATGTATCACCATAGGTTGAGTGATAGGACCATTTAAAATGCGGTGTTAAGTAACGAAGCGTGATTTCATTTGGAACCGCTTCAGGTTTTCTGTCATTTTCATAGAATGTCATTTGCTGTAATGGCGGTTTAAATGTTGGTAGCCCTTCACCAAACTCCAGCATGACATCATGGTCAAGATAGAAGCTCTGCCTACCCGTAAGTGTTCTAAATGGAATCATCCGCTCTATATTTGTTGTAAAGTTCTTGTATCTTCTATTTCCGGTTTCAGAGCCGCTGAAAACAGGAGAAGATAATACTTTACGAGGCTGTGCAGTTATATCATTGAATGAAATATGTTCCTCGGCTCGTTCAATTACTAAATCACTGCAATCCTGGCCAGTTTTTTCTTCAAGAGCTTTCCATGCTTTTAAAGCCAAAGAGCCATTTGTTGTACTTGAAAGTGTTAGAATTGTTTCTGCTGCTTTTCGATCTGTTTCAAGGCTTGGCAGACCTTTAATATGTTTTGTGTGTTTATTTGTTCCCACTAGTTTTTTCAGCTTGTCATATTCTTCTTTCGCGTGCCAGCCAATACCTTTTGCCCCAATCTGATCACGTACGTTTTCTCCTAATGTAACAAATTTTTCATATACTTGCGGATAATCTCGTTCTATAATCTGTATACGTGGGAAATTAACACCAGGAACAGGATCGAAATCCCCGTATTTCCAATCTGGAACAGTTCCATATGCTTGAGAAATTTCATCCTTTGAATCGTGCAATAGTGGTGATGCAATAACATCTTTTACTGGGTCTGGCAAATAAGTTTCTGCCATTTCAGAGAATTTTTTTGCTAGTGATTTAAATGCATCCCAATCTGACCTTGATTGCCATGGTGCGGCAATTGCAGGATTGAATGAATGGACAAAAGGGTGCATATCTGTACTTGATAAGTCATATTTTTCATACCATGTAGCTGCAGGAAGTACTACATCTGAATATAATCCTGTACCGCTCATACGAAAGTCATAATTTATTAATAAATCTAATTTTCCCTCTGGCACCTCTTCAATCCATTTTATTTCTTTAGTGTTTTTTTCTTCATCCTGCTCGCTTAACGTACCTTCATGGGTTCCTAATAGATGCTTTAGAAAATATTCATGTCCTTTTGCTGAACTGCCAATTAAATTAGCGCGCCAAACAAATAATAGTTTTGGAAAATTAACTGGATCACTTGGATTATCGACTGCAAATTTCATTTCTCCAGATTTTAATTGATCGATTATAGATTGAACAACTTCTTCATTTGACCTGTTGCCAGCTAATTTTGTCGAATTTTTATTAAACTGCGGATACGATGGTAGCCAACCTAATCTTGCTGCAAGTGAATTGTAATCACCTAAATGCTGATAACGGCTTTTTTTCGTTAAAGGCGAAATAAGGTTATCTACTTTTTGATCCTCATAACGCCATTGCTCTGTAGCAAAATAAAAAAATGGTGTGCCAGCATGTAATCGTGGCGGTCCACCCCAATCACGAGCCATAGCAACTGTTTGCCAGCCTTCAAGCGGTCTGACTTTTTCTTGTCCTACATAATGAGCCCATCCACCGCCATTAACACCTTCACAGCCTGTTAATAATACAAGGTTTAATATAGCACGGTAGATAATATCAGAGTTGTACCAATGATTTATTCCGGAGCCCATAATAATCATGGAGCGCCCTTTTGAGTCAATCGCATTCTGTGCGAACTCTCTTGCAATCTGTGCACAATCTTCACGTTTAACTCCAGTGAGTTTTTCCTGCCATGCCGGAGTAAAAGGTGCGTTTTCGTCGTCATACGATGCTATATAGTCATCTTTCAACCCGCGATTTACTCCACAATTCGCCATCAGAAGATCAAAAACGGTCGTTACATATTTTTCCTTGCCATCAATTGTTACTGCTTTAACAGGAACTGGACGATTGTAGATTTTCCTCTCAGCAACCATAAATTCTGGGAAGCTGACATCAACAGTATTATCCGAATCATTCAAAAACGTTAGCAGTGGGTCAATATCACCCAACTTGTTATCGGTATCACGCAAATGGAGATTCCATGTTTTATTTTCCTCCCAGCGATGTCCAATCGTTCCATCGGGTGCAGCGAATTTCTCTTTGTTTTGATCATATACAATTGTTTTCCACTTTGACTTTTCAATATCCATTCCTAGTTCTTCTGCTCGTAAAAACTTCCCTGAACGATAGGAATCACCATCCTTTTCTAGCGTGATTAAAAAAGGAAGGTCTGTATATTTTTTAACATAATCATTAAAATATGGTGTTTGTTTATCGACGTAATATTCTTTCAAAATAACATGGGTCATTGCCATTCCTAAGGCAGCATCCATGCCCGCTTCTACCGGCAGCCATGTATCAGCAAATTTTACATATTCAGCATAGTCAGGAGCAACCGCAACAACCTTTGTCCCTTTGTATCTTGCCTCAACCATAAAGTGCGAATCCGGTGTACGAGTTTGAGGCAAATTTGACCCCCAGACTAATAAATAACTGGAATTATACCAGTCCGAGCTTTCAGGTACATCAGTTTGTTCACCCCAAATTTGCGGTGAAGCAGGTGGAAGATCAGCATACCAATCGTAAAAACTTAAAAGAGATCCACCAATTAAATTTAGAAACCTCGCACCGCCAGCATAGCTTACCATTGACATTGCAGGTATTGGAGAAAAACCAAATATCCTGTCAGGTCCAACAGATTGTATCGTATATATTATCGACGCAGAAATTAAGGTATTTATTTCTTCCCAAGTTGTTCTTACAAAGCCGCCTTTACCGCGGGCGGATTTATAACGTTTTGATTTTTCAGGATCATCCATAATATTTTTCCATGCTTTTACGGGATCTTTATATTCACGTAAGGCTTCCGACCAAATTTTTAACAATGCAGATCGAATATATGGATATCGAACACGATGCGGACTATATGTGTACCAAGAAAAGCTTGCACCTCTTGGACAGCCCCGTGGTTCGTATTCTGGCATGTCTGGACCTGTTGAAGGGTAATCAGTTTGCTGGGTCTCCCATGCAATAATTCCGTCCTTTACATGAACTTTCCAGCTGCAGGATCCTGTACAGTTTACTCCATGTGTCGTTCGAACTACTTTGTCGTGCTGCCATCTGCTGCGATAATATTGTTCTGATTTTCGATCTTGCGGTGAACGTTCATATTGTTCGTTGAGCTTTTCAGATTTCCCAAAATAGGATAATCGTTTCCAAAAAGGACTTGATGATTGACTCATACCCCCGCACCTCCAGATAGTTATAACAGATTTTTGGGAATTATTTATATAATGCATATTTTAAAAATCATATCATGTATAAATTTGGATAACAACAGGTTTGACATTTAATGTGACCATTATCACATTTATTTTGATAAATACTGTTTTCTAATATATTTGTTGACATAAAGGCGATGCATAATACCGCTCTCTCCCAGAAGGCGAAGTATACACCGGCTGCGGGGCAGAAAAGCAGTAAAATAGCTACGTCGTATACTATGGCATTAATGAGCGACTTAATTTATGAAAATAAACATTATAAACTAGTTTTTATTAATGATTTACTTCAGCAAAACTAGGTATTCCCGCCACAGTTTTTGCATTTAAAACAGCATTGTATATTGCTTGTTCCACTACTTCGACTGCTAACATACTTAAGCTATTCAAATCAACTTCTATACGATTACTGGATAGCGTAAATACGGTATCACCATCCACAAACGTGTGTGATGGACGAATGGCTCGTGCATAACCATCATGGGCAATAGATGCTATTTTATTAGCCTGTGATTTTGATAATTTAGCATTGGTTACGACTGCCCCAATTGTCGTATTACCTGAAAAACGATTAGTTGATTGACGATAAAGCTGCTTCTGTATTTGCTGCCCGCTGTCCATAAATTTCTTTGTTTTTCGATCGTACATTCCTGCAAGCACTTGATTCGTATTGAGATCAACTATATCACCAAATGCATTTACCGCAATGACTGCACCAATCTGCAATTCCCCAATTTGTACAGCATGAATGCCGATGCCGCCTCGCATTGCATATTCATATCCTAAACCTTTGCCAACAGTAGCTCCAATACCCGCGCCTACACTGCCTTCTATAAAGGGGCAATTATTAAATGCATTTTGGCACGCTGTGTAACCCATTTTTTTATCGGGTCTAGTAAATGAATCACCTGGAAATAAATCAAACAATATAGTACCAGAGACAATTGGAACTTTAGTAACCTGTACATCAAAACCAATTCCTTGTTCTTCCAAATACTTCATAATTCCACCACCAACATCAAGTCCAAATGCACTTCCACCTGATAAAAATACAGCATGGACTTCCTCCACCAAGTTTACAGGGTTTAATACATCCGTTTCCCTTGTTCCGGGTGAACCTCCCCTGACATCAACACCAGCTATTGCCCCATCCTTACTGATAATGACGGTGCATCCTGTTAAAGCATCTACATCATGAGCATGCCCAAAATAAAAGCCATTTATTTCAGTGATATTTATTTTCTTCATTTATCAGCACCCTCCTGCTTATTTAATATAAAAAGCCGCTACCTTTATGTTAGTAGCGACTTGGTGTTTAGCGGTCTTCGTAAAATTTACGATTTAGTGCAATATATTCATTTTCCTCTTCAGGTACTTCATCCTCCATATAGATTGCTTCAACTGGGCATACAGCTTCACATGCCCCGCAATCAATACAAATATCAGGATCGATATAAAACATATCTTTGCCTTCCTCTATACAATCAACTGGGCATACCTCAACACATTCACCCGCTTTTTCATCTTTACATGGTGATGTAATAACAAATGCCAACTAGATCGCCTCCTCTTGTGTCATTTTAGCAATTTGTATTAAATTTATTATAAAAAAATTGTCTTTAGTTATTATAGCTTATTTTAACTACTAAATAAAACAATCTATTGGTAATCATCTTTTTTATATCATTACATAATGTTTAGTATATACATTATTAAGTGGGGTGAATTTAATGGAAATTACAATTCGAAACAATGACACATTATGGTACCTAAGTCAGCTTTTTGAAATTCCTTTGCTGTTGATTGAAAACTCTAATCCGCAAATAAACGTAAATAAGTTACCTATTGGGGAACAGCTCCAGATACCGGGATATAATTTAAAAGAATATGATATAAAACAAGATGATTCGTTTTGGAAAATCGCTATAAACAATAATATCTCTTTAGACGCATTGGAATTAGTGAATCCGTTTGTTAATCAGTATAGCCTGCAAATCGGCCAAACAATTTATATTCCACAAAGAGTAAATAATTTACTTGTTACCGATGTTAAACAGTATACATATGAAAAGATGCTTCAAGATCTCCAGCAATTACTTAAGATTTACCCATTTCTATTTAGTCAATCTATAGGTCAGTCAGTAATGGGAAAAGAGCTGGTAGAAATAAAAGTTGGAAACGGGAAAAAACTGGTTCATCTAAACGGTTCATTTCATGCAAATGAATGGATCACAACCCCTGTTATTATGCGTTTTTTAAATCAATACGCCTTGGCATTAACTAATTCTTGGACAATAGAAGGCGTTTATATGCTACCTTTATATATCGACACCACGTTATCATTAGTACCAATGGTTAATCCAGATGGCGTAAATTTAGTGTTAAATGGCTCTTTAGCGGCGGGAGACTTTCAATCAGAAGTGCTAAAGATAAATAATTGGCAAGAGGATTTTTCAAATTGGAAAGCAAACATTAAAGGCGTTGATCTTAATAAACAATTTCCAGCTTTATGGGAGGTTGAGGCTGCCCGAAAACCAACAGCACCAAGCCCTAGAGATTTCCCGGGTGCTAAACCGTTATCAGAGCCGGAATCAATCGCAATGGCGGAATTAGCAAAGACTAGAAAATTTGATCGTTTAAATGCATTCCATACACAGGGAAAGGAAATCTATTGGGGGTTTAAGGACTATGCACCAGCAATCTCAGCGGTAATTGCGGACGAATACAAGAGGGTTAGCAGATATCTTCCAGTGAGGTTCGTTGATAATTATGCAGGCTATAAAGATTGGTACTTGCAGGAATATCGAAAACCAAGTTTCACAGTTGAGTTAGGAATTGGAATGAACCCTTTACCAATTGAACAGTATCCGGAAATATATCAAGAAAGTTTAGGTATTATGCTGGCAAACTTGTATTTGTAGTTAGTATTCATTCCATAAGCATTGTACAGTATGTTCATTGTTTTCCATATGAATCAAGTAAATGTCTGGATTTCTTAAATTCTTCCATTTATTAAATCCAAACGAATTGTCGTACTGTTTTAATAGTAATGAAATCAGATTTCCATGACTGACTAAAATTACGTTAGATAAACTATCATTATGAAGAATTTCATCTAGTATAATAGATGCCCGATTAATAGCATCGTTTGAAGATTCACCACCAGGCAATGTGAAATCTAAATCGATAAATGATTGTTCCAGTACATCAAGCCAGTCATCGATTGGTTCTTCGCTTAAAATTCTCTCTTTTAAATTCTCGTTCACTTCTATCTGCAAATTGTTGTTTTGGGCAAAGGGTTTGATACTTTCAATTGCACGTAAATAAGGACTGGAAATTATTTTGTCAAAAGCCAGATTTTGATCATTGAAAAACTTTGAAACGAGACGAGCCTGTCTGATTCCTGCGCTAGTAAGCGGGGAATCTCTATGCTGTCCCTCTGCTGAACAATGACGTACCATAAAAATATTTTTCAATATCATTCAGTCCCTTTCCTGAAGTTATAGTGTTTTAACAGTCTATTTTAAGAGGAATATTATAAACAATTTAAAATAATAAATAAATTATAGCATTAATAATACTAATAGAAAACACTTTTATCACAGGTTGTACAAATAAATTTGATTTTATTCCAAAAAAATAACAGGTGAGTTCACCCTGTTATTTTTTAATGCATATTATGCAGCGTTTTACCTTATATTTTTAAAAGCCTAATAAGCTGCAATTTCAAGAAAAAGTACCATGTAAAGCTTAGGTATAAGATAGCACATCATTTCTGGCATGATACTTCGTTTTTTGTTATTTGAAATAATCCTTTCTGAAGCCGCCAATTCGATTACTGTTGTCAATAATAAAATAAAATTCTTCCGTTTCGTTTTTTACATCGTACATTTTTCCGGGCGTTAATTTGTTATGTACGACGAATTTTTTAGCGTCTGCATGTACACATTTGATTGTTTTTATCGTCTTTCTATCTTCCCATTTTAGATGGATCATTACGTCACTTCACTTTCAAAATTGTTTACATAATATTATTATTGTTAACTAATCAAATAAATATAAATATTTTTCATATCCTTCTTCGGCCATTTTCTCTTTCGGAATAAAGCGCATCGCTGCGGAATTCATACAATACCGTAAGCCGCCTTGCGCTTTCGGACCGTCATTAAAAACATGTCCAAGGTGCGAATCCCCTTCCTTGCTCCTGACTTCGGTTCGAATCATTCCGTGGGATGTATCCGTTTTCTCTGGAACATGATAGCTGTCAATCGGTTTAGTGAAGCTTGGCCACCCGCAGCCAGCATCAAATTTATCTTTAGAGGAAAATAATACTTCACCAGAGACAATTTCGACGTATATTCCCTCTTTTTCATTGTCCCAATATTCATTTTGAAAGGGCCTTTCCGTACCGTTTTCTTGTGTAACATGGTATTGGATTGGTGTTAATTGCTGCTTTAATGTTTCTTTATCAATGGATTTATTCCAATTTTTTTTGATGAAATCCTCTCTTCCAGAACCTTTTTTATACAAACGATAATGGAAGGAATTTGTCTTGTAATAATTTTGATGCCTTTCTTCAGCAGGATAAAAGACATTAGCTGGAAGAATCTTGGTAACGATAGGCTTTGAAAATTTCCCGCTATCTTCTAATTGCTGTTTCGAAATTTGGGCAGCTTCTTTTTGTTGTTCATTATGATAAAAAATGGCTGTTTGATAGGATTCTCCCCTATCATTAAATTGCCCGCCTGCATCAGTTGGATCTATTTGCCTCCAGAAAGTTTCAACAATACTTTCGTATGGCATAATGGATGGGTCGTAAGTAATTTGCACTGCTTCCAGATGACCAGTAGTATTCGAGCATACCTGTTCATACGTAGGATTTTCAACGGTACCGCCCGTATAACCAGACACGACACTTATAATGCCTGGTCGTCTATCATAGGGCTCTACCATACACCAAAAACATCCCCCAGCAAAAGTTGCAATTTCATAATTTGACGTCATTTTATTACCTCCAGTGCAGTTATCATAACCCTATTTTTCCGTTTTTAACAAAAAAAATCAAGTAGAGCGCTTATTTTTAGATGTATAACTTTGGTTTTGATAACCCTTGTCTGGATTTGTCACTTTTTATATTTACTTTATGGTCATCAATTTGGATAGACTCTTCGTTTAAATCGATGCTTTCATTGACCTGGGAATCGGTGTCGATGTTTTGTTCATCATCGTCATCTTCTTTAAGTGCCTTCATTAATCGATACATTTTAGGTAGGTTTTTCACCATTGGTCCATATTGCTGTACTATTGGAGCAGTAGATTGAACCACCTTTAACACCTGCTGTACATTATTGATTGTGCCTGATAACCCACCAACTGCACGGGCAGGTAATCCTGCACCTTGCTGTATTCCTTGTGCAGGCAAAAAGCGCTGTAACATATTTTGAATCATATTTCCCGAATTTCCCCTTGCTGGACCGTATAAATCCTGATTAGGAAACATTGGATGATTTGGCATCCTTTGAAATTGATTTGCAGGGAAATTTGGTGGACGCTGAATTGGGAATACCATTTTTATCCCTCTTTTCAAAATTAATTATCTAGATTATTGTACGTTACAAACCTTAAAGAGTGTAGGCTTTCACCTTAATGAAGATGTATTTTCTTTAAAAAGAAAAGTCCCTGCGCGGGTGGCAAAGACTTTAAATGTTAACCTATACTTTCTTATGAATCTATTAAGCTGAAACTTCTGATGCGATAATGAACCCGATTGTACCGGAAAAGATTAATCCCAACATAATGATCGGAAACATCGTATCCCCTCTTTCGTAAGTTCATACTTTAATTATAGACCAATCATAAAAAGAATAGGCAATATAGTTTTGACGAAATTCCGAATTATAGATTCTGTTTAAGGAAATATTTTGTTTATATTTCCCGGGCAACCGCAGGATATTACATATATCCCGTTATCATAGCGATATTTGACGAATTTAAGCGAACTAAATAGATAACTGCTTTTGATATTGGTTTTCTTGTCCAAAGGTAAAAGCTATTCTGGAGCCCTTATGTGAAGGCTTTATTTGCAATTTGGCATGAATTTCATTTTTTAAATGTGGTACATGGGAAATAATTCCTAATAATCGATTGCTCTCCTGTAAATCCTTTAAACAATCGATAGCTTGCTGCAAAGAAATTTCATCTAAAGTACCAAACCCTTCATCAATGAATAATGTATCCAATTGAACCCCCCCGGCATGAGCTTGTACGACATCGGCTAAACCTAATGCTAAACTAAGTGCAGCTTTGAATCCTTCACCGCCTGATAGAGTCTTGACAGAACGCTGTTGCCCAGTATGATGATCAAGTACTTCAAGATCCAATCCACTCTGTGCTCCTCGTTTCGCAACCTGTCCACTGCGAATAAGCTGATATCGGTGTTCACTCATTCGATCTAGCCTAGTATTCGCCTGAATTAATATTTCATCTAAAAATGAAGCTAATACATAACGTTCAAAGGATAATTTCAATTGGTTGTTCCCATGGGCTAAATTGGCTAATTCTCCAATTGTATAATAGTCTTCTGTCAAGCTATTCTGTTTGGTTAATCTTTCACGAATACTGGTATCGACTTGTTGATCATTGCTTATCTTTATTCGTAATGAATGTATTGCATCACTAATATTCTGCAGCTCCGTCTGTTCCGCATCTACTATCCGTTCTAATTCTTGAATATCTGGCCTTTTATTATTGCCAATTTGATTTATTAGCTCTTCAAGTCGAAACTTTATTTGTTCGACCCTAGATTCATAGCTTTTCACGTTAGCATCTATTACTTGTTGATCCTCTATCGATAATTTAGCTTGCTGGTATGCTTCAATCCCCGAAAAGGAACTAGCGGTTACTGCTTGTGAAAAAACTGCATATTGCTCATCAAAACTTTCTCTATTATTTTCTTCAAACTTCTTTTGTTGATCTAAAATTGTTTTTTCTTTTTGTAATTGATCATATGATTGTTTATAATGTTCGCTTATTTTTTCCCAATTTGCTTTCTGACGATTTAAAGCTTCTTCCATTTCATTAATTTGATTCTTAAAACTTTCGGCATTTTTTACGTCTTTAGGAAGCTGCTTTGTTAATTCTTCTAGTTTAGTCGATGTTTTAATTGATTCATTAGCTATATTTTGAAATTCAGTTAATAATTGATCAAACGTTTGTTTGAATTTTTCTCTTTTCGTTTTGTACTCTTTTCGCAGTTTTCGAAGTGTCTGTAAATTCGTTAATTCTTGGTCCAATCTACTGCATTCCTGCTTTAAAGAAGAAACATGCTCCTTCCATTTATGACTAGTGTCTAGAATGACCTTATTATTAAGGTCAGGCAGTTCACTGCTTATTTGCTCATATAGCTTCATTACTGTCATGCGTTGACTTTGTCCGTCTGATTTACATTCAGCAAATTTCTGCTGGAATTGTAAATATTCTTTTTCTTTCATTTGAAGTTCTTCTTTTAGTTGTTCTAATTCACTTTCTCGAATCGTACCTTCGTGGGGAACTGCTTTTTTGGGGTGCTCAGCTGAACCGCAAACCGGGCATGGGACACCATCTTCTAAATGATGAGCCATTAAAGCTGCATATTGCCTCTTTTGCTCACCTTCTTTTGAATTATACTGTTTTCGTATATTATCTAATACATGCAGATGCTCCTCATGTTTTTGCTGAAAATATTGGTAGCTTTTACGCAGCTCCAGTAAATTGCTGTTTTCTTCGTACAAATTTTCAAGATGCTTGATTACATTTATTCCTTTTTCCAGTTTCTCACGACTCACATAATATTTTTTCGTTAATTCCTGTTCATCGTTAAGTTTTGTCTCAATTTTATCTATTTCATTATCTACTTGTTTTAGGCTGGTTTCTGCAGATGTTAATTGTTTCTGTTTTTTTTCTTTTTCCAAATTGATTTGTTTTGCATTTTTTTGCAAGTCCAAATAGTTATTAACCTGATCTAGCTGTGAACAGGCAAGTTTGATTTTTTCTGCCAACATATCACGTTCCGGCTCTTTGCTTTTCTCTTCATTATATGCTGCCTCAATTGATTTATATTTTTTTTCAAGGGACTCTACTTTAGTTTGTTGTTTTGTTAATTTAGTTAACTGGTTATGCCATTCTTTTTTACGAGCGTTACTTTGATTTTCAAGTGGAATAATCTTTTGTGCATTTTGTGCTAAGTGAAGCTTTTCCTTTTCATGTGTTATCGTATTCGATTTCCCGTTTAAGTCAGCCTTTTCTTTTTGCAATTTTATTTGTTCGGTATATTTTTCCTCAATAGTTTTTCCTGCTAGTAATTTATCTTGTGCGGTTTTTACTGCACGTTGCTTTTGAGCCCTTTGCCTATTTAACCCCTCTAAATTTTCATTGGCTCGCTTAAGTTCTTGCGCTAACTTTTCTATAATAACTTCGATTGTGTCATCCTCACCGGTTTTCTGGTCTGACCATTGTATTTTTGTAATTTCATATTGAATAGCTTGTTCAATATATTCAATCTCCTCTTTTAGTTCCTTCGATTGAAGCTTCAGTTCCTCGGTTATTTTTTCATAAAAATAAGTATGAAAAATTTTCTGTAAGATTGCTTCTCTTTCTTTGCTGTTTTCAGAGATTAATTTTCGGAATTCTCCTTGGGGTATTAAAATCATTTTACGAAATTGCTCATAGTCAAAACCTAGCTTAGCTTCAATTGCATCATTCACATCTTTTATTCTGGCAGAGACTAGTGTTTTGATGCCATCCGTTATTTCGTAAAGAATCGCTTTTGCAGGCTCCTCTGTATAACCGTCTCCCCGCTCCTTTTTCTTTAGCTGCTTAGGATTACGGATAACTTCATATATTTTACGATTCAACGAAAATCGGAATTGCACTTCTGTTGGTTCATCTACTTTTGCAAAATGACTTCTTAACGAATCCTGGTCACGATCAGACCCGCTTGCTCGGCCATATAGCGCATAGCATATTGCATCAAATACTGTAGTTTTACCCGCTCCAGTTGGACCTGTAATAAGAAAAATTGATTCTCCGCCTAATTCTGCAAAATCTATTTCCTGCCTTTCCCAATATGGACCAAATGCTTTAAGACTTAAGAATAGAGCCCGCACTTTATTCCCCTCTTTCCTTTTTTAATAATTTTGATACAACCTTTTCAACCTGCTTCTGGTTAGAATCGGAAATAGGTACACCTTTAATTTCCTCATAAAACGAAGCAAACATCTCTGAATGTGACTTAGATTGTTTTTGACGTATGCGTTTTAAATCTAGTAAACTGTTTTTCGATTCTAAGGTTTTACGTTCTAATCTCAATATATTTGGATAAACTTTACGCAATTTATTCATAGGATCAATAATTTGTCCCTCGTCCAGTAACAGAATATGCAAATAATCCTCAGTGTTGCCTTTTGGATTGCTGATTAATTCACTGAAATAGCCCTCCACAATCCGCATATCATGTTTCGGTATTAACGGAATTTGTGACAGTTTACAACTCCCGTTTCCATCCAGGTCTACGATTGTTACAGATTTTCTATGATTAGCTTCCGAAAAAGAATATTTTAAAATAGATCCGCTATACCGAATCACTTCACTTGTAACACGTTGTGCCTGATGCAAATGACCGAATGCTGTATAATTAAAGTCCTGGAACAATGAGGCATCAATATATGGACTGCCACCGACCATTGATAAACGTTCCTCCGACTCGGATTCCATTCCACCTGCTAAAAAAGCATGTCCAATAAAAACATGACGTTCGTTCATATCATTTAATTGTTTAATCTTATTAATGATGGTCTCCATTGCTGTATGATGTGAATTAATTTCTTCATCATTAAATAATTGTCTTGCCTCTGCAGGTTCAATGTATGGTATTAGATGGAAGTACACTGGCCCATTTTCATCATGGAATACGATTGGATTTAATTGTGCTTGTAACTTTGTTTCAATATACAGCTCCTGAGTCCGAAACAACTGATTTCCAAATTCTAACCGGTCCGGACTATCGTGGTTGCCGGCAATTGCAAGGACTGGTATTTTATAATCTGCTACTAGGCATGTTAAAACTTTATTCAACAGCTCCACGGCTTCTTTGGGAGGTATTGCACGATCGTATAAATCTCCCGCAATAATAATGACATCCGGCTTCTCTGCTTTTATGATTTCCAGTAATTGATAGAGTACATATTCTTGTTCATCTGTCATATGAACACTGTTTACAATTTTGCCTAAGTGCCAATCAGCTGTATGTAATATCTTCATTAAATCACCCCATTAAGTATATTTTAACATGATTTCTTCGCTGACTATTTACCAAAATAAAAGCTCTGGCATATTAATCAGCCAAAGCTTTTATTTTACTCATTTAATTTATACAAAGCCCAAATCTCATCAAAAATGATTAATGCATTTGGAAATGGGCTATTCCACTCTAAATAACTGCTAATTTCCCCGTAATCCATTGAATACTTTGGGAAATCATGATCATAAAATATCCAATCAGCAAGACGACTCTTATCGTCATGCTGTTTCCCTCGATATGTCAATATATACTGATAAAACGATCGCACTTTATACACCCCATTAAGCTATAAGCTATCCTGCTCCATAAATTCCTTATGTTTTTTCAGCTTTTTTCGATAAACTATTCCTGAAAGATAGATACTTATTTCATAAAGAATAATTAAGGGAATTGCTACAACAATTTGTAAAACAAAGTCTGGAGGTGTAATAATTGCTCCAATAATAACTAAGATGAAATAAGCATATTTTCTTGTTTTCCTCATAAAATCAGGTGTAATGATGCCTAATGTTGTTAAAAACATTGCAATCATTGGAATTTCAAATAACACGGCAAATGGAATAGTAACATGAAACATAAATTTAAAATAGTTGCCAAACGTATATAACTCATTTGCGAATCCATCGTTAAGCTGCAACAGAAACGGCATAATTAATTTCGTAAAAACTAAATAACCAAAAACAATTCCAGCAATAAATAATAGAAAAACAGCGGGAATATATGCTAATGATGCTTTGCGCTCATTGGATGTTAACCCAGGTTTAATAAACAGCCAAATTTGAATACACAGAATTGGCAATGTGCCCGTTATTGCAACTAAACCAGCCATTGTAAAATAAACAGAAACAATATCCGTTGGGCTTGTAAAATTTAACATAAAATCCAAATCTTTAACCAAAAAACCGTAAATTTGTTTTACATACGCAAATCCTAATCCGAAAAAAATCACGAAAAAAACTGCAGTTACAATAAGCCTATTTCTTAATTCAGATAAATGCCCAGTTACGTTCATTTCTTTTTCATTATCGAATTGTTGATCTTCAGACATTGCTACACACTCTCTTCCAGACGGTGCCATCATATTGCTTTAGCACAAAAGAAGATGTAAGGTTATTCACACCCTCACACCTTCACCTAAATCCATTATTTGTTTTTATTTTTATTATCATCATCATCAGAGACAATATCTTTTGTAGCATTTTTAAATTCTTTTAATGAACTGCCAAAAGCCTTGCCGATTTCAGGGAGCTTGGAAGGGCCAAAAACAACTAACGCAACAATAAGAATTAATATTAACCCAGGAATTCCAATATTACTGAACATATAACGATCACTCCGATGAATTTATTTAGTTTCTTTTCCGTTAATGATTTCTTTAGTTTCTTTTACTTCATCCGTAACATCGCTTGTTAACGAACGTGCTGAATTTTTAAACTCACGTAACGTATGGCCAGCAGCTTTTCCTATTTCAGGGAGTTTTTTAGGACCAAATATAACTAACGCAATAATCAAAATTAGTATCAATCCCGGAAACCCTATATTAGATAACATATGAACACCTTCCTTGCCTTCATTATAAAGCTAAAGTTTTAATTTGAAAATACATTTGTAAACAATCACAAAAAGTTCAAAATTAGTCAATTAAATAGCTTGTAAACGTATTTAGTTTAACATAATTCCCCATTATATAACAACTTATAATAGTTTAGCTTGTTCATATTGTGCTGGAAAATTCATATTAAAAAAATGTCTTTGTAATAAGTTTTCGGATAAAGGGGCGAAACGATGAATATAATTTACCTTCATATATTTAAATAAATTCCTTACTTTTCGATCATCCATATCTAATTGCTGCTGGATTTTCGGGAGAATTGACCTTCTATATATACCTGCTAAAGGATGCATCTTATTTTCATATATTGGGATAACGGCATCATAGTCATTAAGCTGATCAAGTAAATAATTATAAACGTCTTGATTGATAAATGGCATATCACACGCCGCAAATAAAAATACATCAGCCTTACTGTAGTGAAGTGCTGCTTCCAACCCTCCAAGAGGTCCCTTATTTTTATATCGATCTTTATATACCGGAAGCCCAAGAAATGAATATTTGTCAGTTTCGTTTGCAATTACGATTATGTTATCCGTACATTCGTTTAACACTAACGCAATATGCTCAATTACTGGTTTATTGTGCAGGGATAACAACGATTTATTCTTACCCATTCTGGAAGATTTACCGCCTGATAAAATCACACCGCAGCTTTTCATGATTTAATCACTCCACGTTAATCAACTTTTCGATCGTATTGCAAGAAATAATAATCATAAGGATTTTTCACATTCTTTTCCCCTTTTTTCTTTGTTGTCAATTTCCATTCATCTTGTTCAAATTCTGGAAAATAGGTATCACCAGCAAATGCTTCGTCAATTAGTGTAATATACATCCGATCAGCATAAGGAAGTGTTTGTTCGAAAATAGAACCTCCACCAATTATAAAGAATTCTTCACTCGGATGTTTTTCATTCCATTCAAGTACTGCTTTAAGTCCGTCCATTACTTTAATATCTTCCGGGTAGTTTGTATGGCGTTTAGTCAGGACAACGTTTTTACGGTTTGGCAATGGTTTACCAATTGATTCATACGTTTTTCTACCCATAATAATAATGTGTCCAGTGGTAACTTCCTTAAAAAACTTTAAATCATTTGGTAAATGCCATGGCAAATCATTTTCAGATCCAATTACCCGATTACGATCCATAGCAAGCAGTAATGAAATCATCAGGAATTCCTCCTTACTTTCTTCTTGTCAAACTGCTATTGGTGCTTTTATAGCCGGGTGCGGATTGTAGTTTAACAGTTCAATATCAGTTAATTCAAAATCAAAAATAGAACCTTTTTCTCTCTTTAAACGAAGTATAGGAAAATCACGTATTTCTCTCTTAAGCTGTTCGTTTACTTGTTTTACATGATTGGTATAAATATGTGCATCACCAAATGTGTGAACGAATTCTCCTACCTCTAAATTACATTCATATGCAATTAAATGCGTTAACAGTGCATAGCTGGCAATATTGAACGGTACACCCAGAAAGATATCTGCACTACGTTGATACAATTGGCAGGACAGCTTTCCATCGGCAACATAAAATTGAAAAAGTGTATGGCATGGCGGCAGGGCCATGTTAGAAGGAACATCTTCGGGATTCCACGCAGTCACAATGTGCCTTCGTGAATCCGGGTTTATTCGAATCGATTCAATTACCTGCTTTAATTGGTCAATTGTTTCATTTTTTGACGTTTTCCATGCACGCCACTGCTTCCCATAAATAGAACCGAGATCACCATATTTTTCAGCAAAAGTACTATCTTGGAGAATCTTAGCTTTAAATATCTTCATTTGCTCCTGGTATTTTTCATTAAATGATGAATCCTGCTGACTGCGATTTCCGAAGTCAGTCATATCCGGACCAAAATAATCAGCGCTTTCCACCCATTTTTTAAACGCCCATTCGTTCCAAATATTGTTATTGTTTTCAACCAAAAAACGAATGTTTGTATCACCTTTAATAAACCAAAGCAGTTCACTAGCTACAAGTCGAAATGGAACCTTTTTAGTGGTTAAAAGAGGAAAACCCTTGCTTAAATCAAATCGCATTTGCTGTCCAAACGCGGAATATGTACCAGTATTTGTTCGATCCTCTTTTTTTGCTCCACTTTCCAGAACATGTTTACACAGATTTAAGTAAGCTTGTTCACCTATTGGCATCTAATCTCCTCCATCAATCTATATTTGACATTTCCTTTCAATCACTATCAATAGCTATATCTCCTATTTAAAAACAGTGAATCAATTGTAATTTCACATACCCACTAAATCAAGTTTCCCTTATTGTAACATAAACGTAAACTCAGTTAGTTCATAATCTTACTTTTTCTACATAAACGTAATTTAGAAGAATTAAATCTGCAGAAAGGGGATTTTGCATGCTAAATAGTACCGTAGATCAAGTAGTTAAGCATTCCGTACTATACAGCTACATGTTAAGTCAGCCGCTTGCTGTTTACGTTGATGCATATCCTGAACTTCAAAATAAGCAATTATTAGAAGCAGAACAATTAGAATACGGAGAACATGGAGAGGTTATCCGTGTCTTACAGCATAAATTAAATAAGTTATCCTACTACAATGACGAAATAGATGGTGATTTTGGGATTCTGACAGAACATGCATTAAAGAAGTTTCAGGCAAAATACCGTTTAAGGATGTCTGGTCAGGCAGATGAGGAAACAATAGACGCTTTAATAGAAATAGAAATGAAAATGTATCTTAAACAGATTGAAGAATTGTCTGGTTCTATCTATCCTGGGCTGCAAAGTGAAGATGTAAAAATCGTTCAAAAAGCCTTAAATTATTTTGGATATTATACTGGTGAAATTGATGGAATATATGGTCCACTTACAAAAAAGGCACTTGAAATCGCTGAAAAGGAACATGGTATCGAATTAACAACGGAAGTAACGAAAGAGTCACTTAAAACGCTTTATAAATCTAAAAATGCCGAAAAAACTTCAAAGCCGAATGCCAAACAGACAAAGAAAGATACAAAAAAAGAAATAAAAAAGGTGGAAACAAAAGCAACAATTCATGCTGGAGTTATTCAGGCAGCGTATTCATTTATCGGTACACCGTATGTGTGGGGCGGAAATTCGCCAGGTGGATTTGATTGCAGCGGATTTATTCAATACATTTATTCCACGCAAAATATTACAACTCCACGAACAGTTTCGGATATGTGGAATTTTGCCTCTCCTGTAAATAGTCCCTCGATTGGTGATTTAGTATTTTTTGAAACGTATAAACCAGGTCCATCGCATATGGGTATATATATTGGGGATGGGAAGTTTATACATGCTGGTCAATCAAACGGAGTAGAAGTTTCAAAAATGGAGTATGATTACTGGCAGCAGCGATATCTAGGGGCGAAGCGGATTACGCAATAAATGCTATGGTAAATATTACCACTGATATAATTAGTCATATTCTCACCTTAAACAAGCAATACTATAAAAAAAGGTGGGATTTAATAAATGACTGGTTTAATTGTTAAATTAATTATCTGTCCAATTGGAATTATTGTTGCATCATGGATCTTTCCTAATGTAGATTTTGCATATTGGTATCAGCCAATTATTATCGGTGTAGTCTTAGCAGTAATTGGTTATTTTATGGAAGTTGCTATGCTTAGAGAGGACACGAATTGGTTAAGTACGATTATGGATTTTGCTGCATCGACCCTCGTTGTTTACTTTGGTGCAATGTTTTTTGCAGATACTGCAGTAACATTCTGGGGTGCCGTACTTACTGGTGCATTGCTTGCAATCACAGAAATATTTCAGCATAATTGGCTGCTGCAAAGTGGAAGAATACGTAAAGATGATCCTGTTAGCGAATAAAAAAATCGAGTAGATGGGATGAACCACTACTCGATTTTTTTACCATTCTCTATGAAACTCCTTTAAAAATGCTTCCATAAATGCATGGCGTTCATTGGCCATTTTTTTAGCAGTTGTTGTATGGATTAACTCTTTCAATTTTAACAATTTATCATGAAAATGCTGTATCGATGTTGATTCGTTGTGGGCATCATGATATATTAATTGACCTTTAGCCCCTCCGAAAGCAAAGGTTCTCGCAATTCCAATAGCGCCAATAGCATCGATTCGGTCAGCATCCTGAACGATTTTCCCTTCTAAAGTTACTGGAACATTACCCTTTGAGAAAGAAACATCTTTCATCGCTATTTTTATTTTTTCTATATCATCGTCTTGCACGTGAATTGATTTTAAAAACAAATACATTTCGTCCAATACCGCTGACGGATTATTGAATAGCTTATGATCACCAACATCGTGGAGCAAACCAGCCGCTTCAGTTACAAAGCTATCTGCATTTTCTTTTTCGGCGATTAATTTTGCCACTTTGGCAACTCGCTTCATATGAAAATAATCATGTCCAGTAGCATCATCTTGAAATATGTTTTTAACATACTCACGAATCGATTTTAATTGTTTTTCCTTTTCCATTAAAATAATCCCAGAATTTTGCCGTCTGTTGTTACATCCATATTTAACGCAGCTGGCCGCTTTGGTAAGCCCGGCATTGTCATCATATCCCCTGTTAATACAACAATAAAGCCGGCTCCAACAGAAATACGCAATTCCCTAATTGCAACAACAAACCCTTCTGGTCTTCCTAATAAGGCAGGATCATCAGACAATGAATATTGTGTCTTTGCCATACAAATAGGAAGATTTCCCCAGCCTTGCTGTTCATAGAAGCTAAGTTGTTTCTTGGCTTTTGGTGACAATTCAATTGTTTTTGCTCCATAAACGGTTTGAGCTATTTTCCGTATTTTTGTTTCCAAAGTTTCATTTAATTCATAAACATGCTTGAAATTTCTATCAGGAGATTGCGCTTTCTCAACTACAATTTCCGCTAATTCAAGACCACCTTGACCACCACGTGCCCATACATCTGTTAAGGCAACGTCAATTCCCCTGGATTTACACCACGATTCAATAAAATTTGTTTCATCAATTGTATCAGTCGGAAATTTATTGATTGCAACAACAAATGGCAAACCAAAATTTTCTATTGTTTCAATATGCTTTTTTAAATTTTCCATACCAGCCGTTAATGCCTCAATATTTTCCTCTGTTAAATTTTCCTTACTTACACCGCCATGCATTTTTAATGCCCGGACTGTTGCTACAATAACTACTGCAGCTGTTTCAATATTTCCAGCCCTAGTTTTTATATCCAGGAATTTTTCAGCACCCAAATCAGCTCCAAAACCAGCTTCTGTTACCACATATTCCCCTAGCTTTGCAGCTGTTTTTGTTGCCATAATACTATTGCAGCCATGAGCAATATTGGCAAATGGACCGCCATGAATTATTGCCGGCGTATTTTCCGTTGTTTGCACTAAATTAGGTTTAATTGCATCTTTTAGCAATAACGTTAAGGCGCCTTCTACCTTTAAGTCTTTGACAGTTACTGGCTCTTCCTTGTATGTATAACCAATAACTATTCGTGCAAGTCTCTCCTTTAAATCATCAAGTCCTATCGCTAAACAAAGAATAGCCATAATTTCTGAAGCTACCGTAATCGTAAATCCATCTTCTCTGGGAACACCACGCAATGGCCCTCCAAGTCCTACGACGATTTGTCTTAACGCACGATCATTCATATCCATAACTCGTTTCCATTCAATTCTTCTTGGATCGATATTTAATTCATTACCACGATGAATATGATTATCGATAAACGCCGCTAAAGCATTATTAGCACTTGTGATAGCATGAAGATCTCCAGTAAAGTGCAAATTAATATCCTCCATTGGCAGCACTTGTGCGTGGCCGCCACCTGCAGCCCCGCCTTTCATTCCCATAACAGGTCCTAAAGAAGGCTCTCTCAGCGCAATGATGGCTTTTTTACCGATTCTGTTTAAAGCTTGTCCTAATCCAACAGTTACAGTTGATTTCCCTTCTCCCGCGGGTGTCGGATTTATCGAAGTTACTAAAATCACCTTACCATTAGGTTTATTTTCAAGCTTTTCAAGCAATTTATCGGATAGTTTCGCTTTCGTATGACCGTATGGTTCCCAATCAGTTTCGGTTAAATTCAGTTTTTCAGCAATTTCGTTAATTGGTAATAGATTAGCTTGTTGTGCTATTTCAATATCTGTTTTCATGAAAAAACTCCCCTCCCATTTTAAGATTAGTATAATATAAATGTATTTGTTTTCACATAATTACAAGCGCTTTCATTATATCTTTTATTTCATAAAAAATATAGACATTTACCTAAAAAATAATTACTTTTTATCGCCAATTTCTTGACTGTTAATAGGAAATAAGCTATATTGGACACAAGCAAAGAAGATGTATGGAATCATTAAAGTCAGGCAGCTTCTATAGAAGAGATGCAGGTGAGTGATCCTACGCTTCTATAAAAGTTGCCTTTTTGATGTTTTATTATTCTGCTTTGTATATCACCACGTTCTAAAGCTAATTTAAAATGTGCTTTTGCGTGAAAGTTTCTAGGAGGATTGTTCACATGGAAAATGGAGTAGTAAAATGGTTTAACGCTGAAAAGGGCTATGGTTTCATCCAAGTAGAAGGCGGAAATGATGTATTTGTACATTATTCTGCAATTCAAGAAGAAGGTTTTAAGTCATTAGAAGAAGGTCAAGAGGTTTCCTTTGAAATTGTTGAAGGCGAACGTGGACCACAAGCTGCTAATGTAACGAAATTATAATCAAAACATTATATAAAAAGCGGTGATCATAAATGAGATTGCCGCTTTTTTTGTGCCCGCACCTTATTGAACAAGAACGAGGACGGCAATTGCCATCCTCGTTTTACACCTTTGGTAAAGTTGCTTTAGTTAAAGCTTTTTCCTCACGTGGCACGCGAATTCTCAACAATCCAAGGTGAAGCAATGGAAACAGAACCGCAGTAATGTAGGCGCCATAGATCAATGGGATCACAAACAATTCAACTAGTACTATTAAATAATTCGGATGTTTAATATATTTGTACGGTCCTTTTTTTATAATGGAAACTCCCGGAAGTACAATGATTTTGGTGTTCCAGAATTTCCCTAATGTTTGAATACACCAAACCCTTCCTAGTTGCGCTGCCAAAAATATACTAAATAGAAAGTAATTTAATTGCCGATCACTATCAGTTTGTGTTTGTACTTCAAACACTATAGAAAGGAAAAACATGATATGCAGGATAACAAACCATTTATAATGCTTTTCCCCCTTTTCAATACCGCCTCTATCTTTCATCCATTGTTCGTTCCTTTTTGCAATTATAAGTTCCACAAGACGCTGACAAATAATAACGCCAAGCAGAATCCACATCCATGTTGTCATCGGTTCCACTCCAATAATAATAATTCTGAACTAAAGCCTGGACCCAGTGCAGATACAATACTAAGTTCTTTCTCCTCTACTGTTTCTTTCATCCATTCTTTTAATACATAAATAACAGTTGCAGAGGACATATTTCCATGGTTCTCCAGCACCTCATAGGATTTAGCTAATTTCTTTTGACTAGATAATTGTAAAACATCCTTCATCGCCTCTAAAACCTTTTGTCCTCCCGGGTGTGCAATAAAGGAATGGATACCAACTTCATTTACATAAATTTCATGAAAGAAGGATTGAATATGATCCCTCCATAAAGTATGTACCAATGCTGGAATGCTTTTAGAAAAGATTACTTCTAATCCATTGTTTGTTACGTCCCATCCCATAATTGAAAGACTGTCCTTTTTTGTAAATGAACTTGTCTTCATTATTTTTGGCAATACCTTTTTACGATAAGTGCAATATGGTGAGTCTTGGCCACAAATTAAAACTGCCGCAACTCCATCACCAAATAACGCAGTTCCAACTACATTACTTTTTTTATTATCACTTTTTTGGAACGTTAGCCCGCATAATTCACAGCAAACAACCAGTGCCGTTTTATCAGGATTTGAAGATATCCAGTCAAATGCGCGGGATAAGCCTATTGCTCCTCCAGCGCAACCCAGACCCCATAATGGCATTCGGCTAACATTTTCCCTGAAGGACCGCTCATTTAGTATATAAGCATCAATTGATGGTGTTGCAATACCAGTTGATGAAATGTAAATAATCATATCAACCGCTTCATATGGAATATCTTCTTTTAAAAATTCCCCATTAGTTAAACATTCGTCAATTGCTTTTAATGAATATTCACATGCATATTTCTGATATAAATTATTTTTCTCTTCAAAAGTATGACTTTCTTTAAACCATTGTTTATCAACAACAAATTGACGTTTGTTTACTTTGGCATGATCAAAGACGGGCATTAATCTGGTTAATTCTTTTTTGGTATATGTAAATATGTCACTTACCAATAATTTAATTTCTTGTTGCGTTATTTCGTATGGAGGGATACCTGCACCCGCAGAGCAAATATATGTCATATAATCTCCTTATGAACCATGTGTTTTTTTTCATAGTTTGCATTTATTACAAAATATTATGCGAAAAAAAACAGGGGTTTTAGGCAAAGCCTCCCCTGTTTTTAGATTATAAGTTATATATATCTGTATATTTTTTAGATAAATATGACACTAGGTAATCGGGATTCAATTGTTCATTTGTTACATCCTTTATTATTTCCAATGGTTTTTTCATTTTGCCATATTGGTGGATATTCGCTGTTAACCACTGGCGGATTTGATCAAAATTCCCTGTGGCGATACATTCATTTAAATTCAATTCGTTTTCCATTGTATGCTGGAATTGGGCTGCATACATGTATCCAAGTGCGTAGGAAGGGAAATAACCGAAATCGCCACCTGCCCAATGGATATCCTGCAATACCCCTTCTCGATCTGAAGGCGGTTCAATTCCTAAATAATCAACCATTTTTTCATTCCATAAATGCGGTAAATCAGAAACATGAATATCTCCGTTAATTAATGCCTTTTCCAGCTCATATCGGACCATTATATGAAGTGGATAGGTCAATTCGTCTGCCTCTATTCTGATAAATGATGCCTTAACTTCATTTACTGCCTGATAAAAGTTATCAAGCGATACATGCCCGAAATGGTTGGGGGCATAAGACTTAAACAAATCATAATGCGACTCCCAAAAGGATTTGTTTCGTCCGATAAAATTTTCCCAAAATAATGATTGTGATTCATGAATGCCCATTGAGGTTCCGGTTGCTAAAGGTGTAGACCTAAGCTTTTGGCTAATATTTTGTTCATAAAGTGCATGGCCACCCTCATGAATAGTACCAAAAACGGCCATACGGAAATCTTCTTCATCATACCGTGTTGTAACACGTACATCATTCATATTTATTCCAATGGCAAATGGATGTATCGTTTCATCTAGTCTTCCAGATGCAAAATCATAACCCATTCGTTTTAAAATTTCTACACTAAACGCTTCCTGATTCTTTTTAGGAAAATGCCCTGATAAAATGGCAGGGTCCGGTTTCGTTTTGCTTTGATTGATTTTCTCCACAAGGGTTGTTAAAGAATTTCTTAACTCGGGAAAAACCTTGTCTAACATTTTTGTTGTTACACCTGGTTCATATTCATGCAACAATGCATCATAAATATTTTCATCATAACCCCAATAATTTGCAAATTTTTTGTTATATTCAACCAAATCCTCTAAATATGGCTGGAATAAGGAAAAATCAGCTTTCTCCCTAGCCTCCTGCCAAATGGACTCGGATTTTGATTGCAGCATGACATACTCTTTATATTCTTCGGCAGGAATTTTTCGGTTTCGTTCATACGTCTCTTCACATTCCTCAACAGTCTTTTTCATTACTTCATCATCAACTGAATCTTTTAGCATGTCAATAAAGTGTTTCATTCTCTCGGATGTTTCGAGCTGATGAAGTTTTTCTGATAAAAAACCAACAACCCAAGAGCGTTGTTCAACACCTTTTTTCGGAATTTTTGTCCGCATATCCCATACTGTCAGCATAATTGCTTCACGGTATGCATTTTGTTCTTTTAACAAATTGTGAAAATCTTTTTCTAGCAACGCCGTGTTTCCCATTGTTCTTGTCCTCCCTATTTCTTGCCAAAATACTGATAATAATTTGTTTGGATGAACCCATTAAACAGTTTTCTTTTCTTGGTCGCTATTTGTCCGTATTGTTTTTCAAATTCTGTAAACGCAGTTAATATATATACACTCCATGATGGATGTGCTTTCATAATAGCTCCAAGTTCTTTATACATGCCAGCGACAGATTTTTTATCACCGATTCGTTGACCATACGGTGGATTTCCAATGATATAACCATTTTCCTTTCGAATAAACAAGTCCTTTACCTGCATTTGTTTCCACTCGATTAAATCACCTAACCCCGCTTCATTTGCATTATCTTTGGAAATTTTTATCATATTATGATCAATGTCTGAACCAATAATAGAAAGTTTTTGATCATATTTTGCCTGATCCTCCGCTTCTTCAAACGCCAGGTCCCAATATTTCCCTTTAACCATAGCCCATTCTTCCGAAGCAAATTCTCTGTTAAATCCAGGTGCAATATTCTGACCTATTAAGGCAGCTTCAATCGGAATCGTTCCAGAACCGCAGAAAGGATCAATCAACAAGTGATCAGGTTTCCAATTGGTAAGCTTTATTAATGCGGCAGCCATAGTTTCTTTTAATGGTGCTTCACCCTGACCTACTCGATATCCGCGTTTATGCAATCCACTTCCGGAAGTATCCAATGTTAATGTGGCAATATCTTTATGTATGGCTACCTCAACCTTATAAATTGCTCCGGTTTCCGCCATTTTTGTGGCTAGCCCATATTTCAATTTTAGTCGTTCAGCTATTGCTTTTTTTACGATTGCCTGACAGTCAGGAACACTATATAATGCCGATTTCACGGATTTCCCGGATACCGGAAACTGACCATCCTCCGTTACGAAGTTTTCCCATGGTAACGCTTTAGTATTTTCGAAAAGTTCGTCAAATGTCACTGCCTTAAACTCACCAACCAGCAGTTTAACCCTATCAGCGGTCCTGAGCCATAAATTGCACCGTGGAATAGCTGCTAGTGGTGCTTCAAATAATACCTTGCCATTATTAACTTCTACCTCATATCCTAGGTCCCGTACCTCATTTGCAACTACCGATTCTAATCCCATCGCAGCTGTCGCTATTAGTTTAACATGTTGTGCCATTTAGATTTTCACTCGTTTCCATTACTAAAATTAGTTTTAGTTTATCATTGTAATTTGAAAATTAAAAAGGATAAAGCAAATTATTTCTAAAAGATTATTGTTTCTTACACATTAAGCATAAATTATGTTGATTTCGAATGATAAAAATACCCTTTTACCCCAAACATTTAAGAAAATTACAATAATAAAACCTTTCTAATAGCAGTTCTATCAGAAAGGTTTGTTCATTATAATTATATTGACCAATGAATGCTCGATAAGCCATGTTCTGTACCATTGTACTCAAGTGGTGGTCAGCCTCGTACGTTTGGTCGTAATCATCTATCTACAAGTGTGACTTGTCCCTTTTTCGGTTCATTTCCCTAATCAAGGATGCCCCTACCATTATTTGGGTTGCTCACTCGCGGGGTTTACCTCGTTCCACTCTGAATGTTTCCAACCAGACTTCGTCACTGTGGCACCTTCAAGGATAGTTTTCCCTATCATGATGACTTAGGAATTTCTCCTGCCGTTAGCCATTAAAGGCTACCTTGACTTATGAATTCGTCAAGCACGAACACTACAAACATCGCAGTTTGTGTGAGCATGGACTTTCCTCTGCATAGGTATGCAGCGATTACATGAGCATTCACTTTCCACCTAAACTAGTATACCATATTTAGACTGTTTATTCATTAGTAAAAAAGAAAACGATTAAGAATCAGCGTCAGCATACTTTTTGCCAAATACAGCCTTCTCAAGATTAGATAATCGCTTCAAAATATCATAATTAACTTGATGATTAGGAGTTGCCGATCTTGTTCTGGTTTGGTCTGAATGTTTTTTCAGTCGTTCATTTTCTTGTCTCAACCGTTCGATTTCCTGCCCAAAAGCTTCATAGTCCTGTATAATTGTATCTAAGAATTCATCTACTTCTTCCTGATTATAACCACGCATCGCTGTTTTAAAATTTTTCTCTAAGATATCTTTTCCGCTCAATTGAATTTGATTAAATGCCATTGTAATTATCACCTCATAATTATTCACAATTCACCTATATTTTTTCAAACAAACAAGCCTATGTCAATTTTAATTATATTTTTAAGATATTAATTTATGTCTGCTAACTAGTATACCATAAATAAAAGAAACTTTGACTTATTGCACACGAATTGGCTACAAAGTCAAAGTTTCCGGTACAAAGTGCTTATTTATTTTGTCGTGTTCGTTAAATCTTCAGGCTGAAAAGAAAAAGGTAACAATTCCTCCATACTCACTGTTTTTACATCATTATTTAAATTTGTTAAATGTATGGTCATGGAACTATTAAAAAACTCACTCATTACTTGTCTGCATGACCCGCATGGTGGTACAGGTCTTTCTGTATCGGCGGCAACAGCCATTTCAATAAATTCTGTTTCGCCATCTGCAATCGCTTTAAATATGGCAACTCGCTCCGCACAACATGTTACTGGAAACGCGGCATTTTCAATATTACAGCCACTATATAATTTCCCGGATCTTGTCAGCAGTGCAGCTCCGACAGGAAATTTTGAATATGGTACATATGCCTTTGATCTCATTTTAATAGCTTGCTCAATTAATTTCTCTTGTTCCATCTTGCATTCCCCTTTCACTTTAGGTGGAAGGTAATTATACGAGACAACACTATAAATGTAAAGCGTTTGCATCATTTATAGTTCATGCAGTAATTGGTCAAATATGAAATGAACGGAATGGTTTAATTCCATATACCGTTTTCGTTTTACATCTATATAAAAGCTATGCATCAATATAAGTTCCATATTTTCCCTGGTAGATGTCACTTGATGCGGATGTACAGTAACCTTTCGTTCTTTTACAGTTTTTAACGCAGCTGCTTCCCAATTCTCTAGAAGTTTATATATTGGTGCTGTATATTCTTTTACAAATAAAAAAAACGCCTTATCCCGTTTATCTTCAGGAGGTTGATTGTTTACATACCTATCTTTCAACAAATTAAGCTCCTGTTTTAGCTGCTCTGTCTGTTCCTTCAATTTCATCGTAAAAACCGCCTTTAATATGTTCTACCTATAACTGTACCACGGTATACGAAATTATTGCACGGTTTTTAATTTGCTGCTTATTAATTGTACCCTTTTTATCGAGTGTTGTTGTTCATAAAAGGTATCGGCTATTTTATTCTCTACCTTCATTTGCAGTTTTTGGTCAATCCATCTAAGTTGATCTGAAATGCGTTGTAAGGATTCAGCGAACTCTTTCTTTTCTACACCGTACTGGGAATATTCAAGTTTATGCGCATGTATGGCCATTAGATTCACCCTCATTTTTATATTATTTATTAACTAATTCGCTAAATTGGGCGGCTATCCTTCCGGTTCGACAAAACTAGAATAAATCGTGCAAAACTAGTGTAATTACTCATTTATTTATTAAAATTAGACAAACTAAAGGAAAAGGAGGCTTACATGATGAAAAAAGCTAAAAAGCAAAAACCTGATGAAAAACAAAACAAAGAAAAGGCTGGTTATGGAAATAAAAAGTTAGATGGACCGGACAGACCATCGACATAAAGATTAAGCAAAGAAGGAATTGTAATGTCTACAAATCCTTCTTTGCTGTTAAGCTATTTTTTAGATGATAATAGGAAAATAACATGCTCCTCTTTTTATAAAATGATATGACAGCATCCCTATCCGTATTGTTGTTATAAGAGACCTCTTTAAACCATTTTGACTTGATGCCCCCCCATTTATACCAATCATTTCGAACAATATCTTGATGGGTTACGACTGGATACATCAATCGTAATATTGTACTCTTTGGAAATGACAAGTCTAAAAATTTCTCATAATCCCATCTTGAACCCGTATGCTCAATCGTTAACAAAAAGTCCAAAACATTTTGATAGATGCGAGGATTAAAGATAATTGCAGACACTCGTTTACCTAGCGTAATACGATTTGTTAGGTTAGTAAAATCGTGAACAAATGCCCCATAGACTGTTTGATTTTTGGTTGGTAAAACAATCGCATTCATCAATAATAAATCCTGTAAGAGGTATGGAAGCTTGAAAAATACCTGATACTTAAAATAGGGTTGCTTGATTACTGGTGACTGAATTACATTTTGTTCATTTATAATAAGGGCGACCAGCAATCGTTGTTTATCATGGTTATGCCAAAATTTGTACCACTCGTTAATGATAAAACTGGAAACGTGAAAGTTTTTTAACAAAAAGAATAATGGAGTGTTAACTTTTTTTGAAAGCTTATATACTAATAGTTGCGGATAAGCATCTGAAAAAATTAGCCAGTTTGCTCGTTCATACGTCATGAAGAAGCGGTTGCGGACGTCATGATGCAAAAGTTTTTTGTATGGCTTAAGGGATAAATCAGTCATATTCCATCCGGCATTCCTTGATACCAGACTTGCAACTAAAGTCCATTGTATTTCTGGGTTTTCCATATAAAAGTTTTGATATGCTTTTGTACGGGTAATATTATCTACATTGTGCGATTTTGTCTTCATTATTATATAATGAATATAGTCTTGTTTGCTTATATTTTGGTGCATTGACATACCTGCTTTCTTCTCGTGTTCTTTTTAACTATCCTCACAAATTGTTTGTTTTATACGCTTTATGTTATCAAGAAACAGTTTTTCTGATATCATACTGTAATATGCGGGAGGGAAAATGAATGAATTATCCTAACGGGAGAAAGAAATCAATCCCACTTCATGGATCAGATAATCAAACGAAAAGCAGTTTTAGCAATCGCGGCATGACATTGGAAGATGATATAAATGCAACCAATACGTATTATTTAGAAATGAACAAGGCAATTATTCATAAAAAGCCTACACCGGTACAGATTGTAAAGGTGAACTATCCCAGGAGAAGTGCTGCAGTTATAACGGAGGGGTACTTTAAACAAGCATCGACAACTGATTATAATGGCTTATACCGAGAAAGATATATTGATTTTGAAGCAAAAGAAACAAAAAATAAAACACTGTTCCCTTTGGCAAATATTCATGAACATCAAATTAAACATATGCAGTCTATCGTGAATCATGGGGGAATCTGCTTTTTAATCATTCGATTTGCTGTTTACAATGAGACATATTATTTTCCGGCGGAGAAACTTTTTTCTTATTGGAACGACAAATTAGATGGCGGAAAAAAATCGATACCTTATGAAAAAATAAAACTTGACGGGTATCTTATACCATTCCAATACCAAGCACGTGTTGATTATCTAGCAATAATTGATAAGTTTTATTTTTAGAGACGGAGGAATGAGCTATGGCGGATAACAGCCAATCTCGTACAGCAAGAAGAAAACAAAAGAAATCCAAAAAGAAACCATTATGGAAGCGAATTATGCTTATAACAGGAATCGTCATTTTAGCATTAGTAATTGGCGTTGGTGCCTTATTCACTTATTATGTTGCTACAGCACCAGAAATTGACGCTTCAAAGCTATCTGATCCGTTTTCATCGAAAATATATGATAAAGACGGCGAACTGATTGCTGACTTAGGAGAAAAACAACGAACAAAAATAGGTTACGATGATTTACCACAGGTTCTAATTGATGCAGTCATTGCGACTGAAGACTCAAGATTTTTTGAGCACCCTGGTATCGATATTTGGCGAATTGGCGGTGCTATTATTTCAAATCTTAAAAATGGCTTTGGGTCGGAGGGTGCCAGTACAATTACACAACAGGTAGTTGAAAAATCTTTTCTTTCACACGAAAAGAAACTTAAACTTAAAGTACAGGAGCAATGGTTGGCACTTCAACTGGAGCAGGATTATTCAAAAGAAGAAATTTTGGAAATGTATTTAAACAAGGTTTATTACGGTGCTGGTGCTTATGGTGTGGCTAAAGCTGCTCAAATTTATTTTGGGAAAACAGATTTAAGTGAATTAACATTGCCTGAAGCAGCTATTTTAGCTGGATTGCCCCAGCGTCCATCAGGATATAATCCATTTAATCACCCTGATTTGACAAAAAAACGGATGAACACGGTATTGCATCTAATGGTTATGCATGGGAAAATAACTGAAAAACAAGCAAATGAAGCAAAAAAGGTTGATATCCCATCATTATTAACAGATGAAAAACCGGATACTTCTTCATATGAAGCATTTATACAAAGAGTAAAAAAAGAAGTTGAGAAAAAAGTTGACGGCGCAGATATTTATACAGATGGATTGAAGGTTTATACGACATTAGATACAGATATCCAAGAACATGTAGAATTTTTATTATCAGACAGTGAAGATAATCCAATTCCATATCCGGAATCTACAAAGGATTCTGAAGGTAATGAAGTTAAGCTTCAAGCAGGTATGGTCGTATTGGATACGAATAATGGTGCAATCCGAGCAATCGGCGGAGCGCGTGGCGGATTAGAAAAAGGTGGCTGGAATTATGCAATTGATGGAAATGGACGACAGCCTGGTTCCGCTATTAAGCCTATCCTTGACTATGGTCCAGTTATTGAAAATAAACAATGGTCTACTTATCATCAACTTAACGATGATAAGCCATATGATTTAGGTAACGGTAATACAGTTGACAACTGGCATAATAAGCACCCTGGCTGGGTATCAATGCGAATGGCTTTGTCTGATTCATTAAATGTGCCAGCACTTAAAACATTTAAGGAAGTTGGTAAGAAAGACGCAAAAGAATTTGCGGAAGGATTAGGAATAAATGTTAAAGACGAGCTGCAAACAACTGATGCCATTGGCGGTGCGGGATTAAATGTAACACCGATGGAAATGGCTGGTGCCTACCGTGCTTTTGGAAATGAAGGCATATACAATGATCCTTATGCTGTTACTAAAGTTGTTTTTCCTGATGACAGAGAGGTTGATTTGAAGCCGAAACCAGAAGCGGCAATGTCTGATTCTACAGCATACATGATTACCGACATGCTGAAAACAGTAATTACCGAGGGAACAGGTTATAGGGCTAATATACCGGGGCTTGCGGTTGCTGGTAAGACAGGTACTACAAACTTAGAAGATGGGTCAGGCAGCCCTGATTCATGGTTTAGTGGCTATACAACGAATTATACGATTACAGCTTGGACCGGATATGGGGGACAGCAATTACCTATTCCAACTGAATATAAAGTAACACCACAGTTACTGTTTAAAAATACAATGACGGAGATATCAAAAAATATCGAAACAGCTGATTTTAAAAAACCAAACTCTGTAGTTGAAGTTGCTGTTGAAAAGGGATCTAACCCAGCCAAATTACCGAGTGACTATACGCCAGAATCAAAGATTATCACAGAGCTTTTTGTAAAAGGAACAGAACCTACAAAAACAAGTGAAAAATTCGACAAGCTTGATCCTGTAAGTAAATTAAAAGCAAAATACGATAAAGAAAATAATTCCGTTAATGTTGAATGGGATTATGATGAAGATGCGGATGTTTCATTTGAGGTTAGTGCAAGTGTAAACGGTGGCCAAATGCAAAACCTTTCTTCGACGGAGGATACATCTATCGAAATTTCAAATGTTGAACCTGGTGCCGAATATACCATTCAAGTCGTTGCAGTTAGCAACAAAGATGATGCTAATGCTAGTGAGGCAAAATCGACAAAGGTAAAAGTTCCCGGTGATAAAGAAAAAGACGAGGATGAGAATGAAGAAAACAAAGGAAATATAAACCCAGTAACTGGCTTATCCGCTACCTACGAAGGCGGTAATACAATAGACGTATCTTGGCAATATAATGGACCGCCAGCAACTTTTGAGGTAATCGTTTCACCTGAAGGGGGCGCACCTCAAAAACAAACGGTTGACTCAAATGGCATAAAAATTGACAATGCACAGCCTGGTCAAACGTATATGATCTCCGTTACACCAATTGGCAAAAATGGTGCAAACAGAGGTGTTCGCGGGGAACCACAAGGCACTTCGCTTACCATTCCGAACGGTGAAGAAGCGAATGGTGATGATCAAGAAAATAATGAAGATGATCATCCAGGCGAGGGACCGGGACACCAAGGAAGAGAATAATTTAAAAAGAGGCAAACTCAATGAGTTTGCCTCTTTTTATTTAATTGTACTAATTCAACATAAAATACATGTCGCATTTTACTGAAACTAAGGAGGGGTTAAAAACTGGATAATTTGTAAATAAGAGCACCGGATAATCCGCGGCTTTTATTATTACATCTTTCTTTTTTTCATCCGTTTCTGCCCTTCTCTGCAAAGTTCTAACAATGGACATTCAGGACAATTGGGGTTTTTGGCTTTGCAATGATAACGGCCAAAAAATATCATCCGATGGTGTGTGACGCTCCATTCTTCAATAGGCACCTTTTTCATTAAGGTTTGCTCAACCTCGAGAACAGAATCCTTCCAACGGCAAATTGCCAAACGTTTTGCAACACGTTCAACATGCGTATCTACAGCAATCGCTGGTTCTTCAAATGCTACTGATGCAACAACATTTGCAGTTTTCCTGCCAACTCCGGCCAATTTAACCAGTTCTTCCTTCGTTTCGGGTACTTCTCCGCCATATTCATCCAGCAGCATTTGACAAAGCTTGCGAATATTTTTAGCCTTATTACGGTAAAGGCCAATCGATCTGATATCCTGTTGTAACTCTTCTAACGTTACAGCAAGGTAATCTTCAGGGGTTTTATATTTTTGAAAAAGCTCTCTTGTAACCTTGTTGACAAGAACGTCTGTACATTGCGCAGACAACAGAACAGCGATTACCAATTCAAATGGATTGGAATGTGTTAATTCGCACTTCGCATTAGGAAACATATCCCCAAAAATGTCTAAACAGTGCCTGACTTGCATTTTGTTTAACATACCTATTCTCCCTCTAGCCAATTATAATAAAATGATGTATCCCTCTTTTTCGCGGGATTCGATTGGTTGTTTGTTTGTTTATTATGAAATGCTTTTGACACTTCCCTGGCTTGCTCTACAGAACGAATCCCTTTCTTTTTCCATTCCCTTAGAATTCGGTCGATATATTTAAAGTTAAGTTTTCCCATCAAAACGGATTCTCGAAGTGCTGCTTTTATTAATGATGGAGCCAGTTTATCTTCATCCAGCCATACGTTGACTGTTTCTATTTCAAATGGTGATAATGGCCGTCCAAATTCTTGCTCAAACAGAATAAAAATTGTACCGTCCTCCTGCTTTTTTTCAGGCTTGTCCAGTGAAAAAATCATCTCCCATAGTGGGTCTAACGAATAAATTTCACTTAATTGATGTTGTCCATTTTCTATTTGTTCAATCGATAGAAATCCCTTTTGAATAAGTTTTCGTAATAGATTGGAGCATTCTTTTTCATCTATTGTTAAATAGGAAGAAAGCTCATTAGGAGTTGGAAATTCATTTGAATTCAGTATAAAACGATGTATTTGCAATACCAGCATGACATCCTTCTCATCAAGACCGTATGATTTGTAGGAAGTCAGCAATTTTGCCGGGATTTGTATCTGATTCGATAATAATTGCTGAAATGAAATTCCTTTTGTCATTTTTATGCACCTCATTAATAGTATAGCATGTAAAATACGTGACGAATAAAAAATCCCTCGCTATTAAACAAGGGATCATAAGAATAAAATTTTTAAATTAAGGATATAGTCTGTTTAATAATCGCGGAAATGGAATCGTTTCACGTACATGCTCCACACCAGAAAGCCATGCTACTGTTCTTTCCAAACCAAGCCCAAAGCCGGAATGTGGAACACTGCCATATTGACGAAGCTCTAAATACCATTTATATGCTTCACCGGTAAGATTGTGTTCCTCATACCGTTCTTTCATCAATTCCAGATCGTCAATGCGTTGTGATCCCCCAATTATCTCGCCGTACCCTTCCGGCGCAATCAAATCAGCACATAAAACAACATCATTACGATTTGGATCAGGTTTCATATAAAATGCTTTTATATCTTTTGGGTAATTTGTGATAAACACCGGCTTATCAAAGCTCTCTGCAATCGCAGTTTCGTGCGGAGCTCCAAAATCCTCACCCCATTCTATATCGGTAAAACCTTTTTCCTTCAGAAGCACAATAGCGTCATCATAAGAGATTCTTGGAAATGGTGCTTTAATTGCTTCAAGTTTTGTTGTATCCCGTTCCAGTATGTCTAATTCAAGTTTACAATTCTCTAAAACGGCTTGTACAATAAAACTCACATATTGTTCTTGAATCTCCAAGCTTTCTTCATGGTCAACAAATGCCATTTCCGGTTCAATCATCCAAAATTCAATAAGATGTCTTCTCGTTTTTGATTTTTCAGCACGGAATGTCGGTCCAAATGAAAATACCTTTCCGAATGCCATTGCAGCTGCTTCCATATATAACTGACCACTTTGTGATAAATATGCTTCCTCATCAAAGTATTTTGTATGAAACAATTCTGTCGTACCCTCTGCAGACGATCCTGTCAAAATTGGCGGGTCTATTTTAACATAGCCATCATCATTGAAAAATTGATACGTTGCACGGATGATTTCATTACGAATTTTCATCACTGCATGCTGCCGTTTAGATCGAAGCCAAAGATGACGGTGATCCATTAAAAATTCTGTTCCATGCTCTTTCGGAGTTATTGGAAAATCAACAGCTTCATGAATCAGATCAATTGATTGCACTTGCATTTCATAACCAAACGGTGAGCGTTTATCTTCAACAATCGTTCCTGTTATGTAAACTGATGTTTCTTGCGTCATGTTTTTAGCAAGCTGAAAGTCTTCCTCACTAACCTCACTTTTGACAACTACGCCTTGAATAAATCCAGTTCCATCGCGCAATTGCAAAAAAGCTATTTTTCCACTGGAGCGTTTGTTGGCAAGCCATGCTCCAATTGTTACTGTTTGTCCTTCATAGTTTGATACCTGAGATATTGTTGTCTTCAAAAATATTCCCTCCAAAATCTAAGATTGGTGATTTATTACAAATTGTTTCATTCGATTAGCTGCTTCGACTAATAAATCAATTGATGTTGCATATGATAATCGTGCATTGTCATCGGCACCAAAGCCCGATCCAGGTACCAATGCAACTTTTTCTTCTTCAAGCAACGCTGCCACCCAGTCGTCAACATGATTAAACCCGTTTAGTTTAGCTGCTTCTTTAACGTTTGGAAATAGATAAAAAGCGCCTTTTGGTTTATTGCAAGTAATTCCAGGTATATCAATTAAAAGGCTATATAATTTATCCAAACGTTCCTTAAAAGCCAATTTCATTTCCGTAATTGGATCTTCGTCTGACGTATATGCTTTAAGTGCGGCGTATTGTGCAATCGATGTTGGATTAGAAGTTGAGTGTGAAGCAAGATTTGTCATAGCTTTAATAATGGTCTCATTTCCTGCCGCATAGCCAATTCGCCAGCCCGTCATAGAATACGATTTAGATACCCCATTTATCACAACTGTTTGTTCTTTTAGATCTGGTGATAGTTGTGCAATTGAAACATGTTCATCATTGGTATAAATTAATTTCTCATAGATTTCATCAGAAACTATTGTGATATTATGTTTCAAACATATTTCTCCAAGCTTCTTAAGTTCATCCTTGTTATACATCATTCCTGTTGGATTACTTGGTGAATTAATGATAATGGCCATCGTTTTGTCTGTAATAGCTTCTTCCAGCTGCTTTGGAGTAATTTTAAAGTCATTATCCTCCTCTGCTGCTATAATAACTGGCTTACCTCCTGCTAATTTGATCTGCTCAGGATAGCTTACCCAATATGGTGCAGGAACTATTACTTCATCTCCAGGATTTACTAATGCTTGAAACAACGTATATAATGCATGTTTTGCACCTGTTGTAACAATTATTTCATTCGTATTGTAAGTTAAATAATTGTCATTCTGAAATTTTTGGATAATTGCTTTTTTCAGTTCCACTATTCCACCTGATGGCGTATACTTTGTGAACCCATTTCTCATTGATTTTTCAGCAGCTTCTATAATATATTCCGGTGTATTGAAATCAGGCTCACCTGCACCAAGCCCAATGACATTAAAACCATTCTGTTTCAATTCTTTTGCCTTCGCAGTAATAGCCAGTGTTGATGATGGTGTTAAGTCCTTTACTCTATTCGCCAATTCCACAGTTATCACCTTTCCTAATTAAACATACTTTTTAAACGAAATTGTTCATATCGTGTTCCATCATAAATGGATAAATAATCAAATATATACCGTCCAGAACTATCCTTGTATGTTAATTCCCATAAAGGTTTATCCTTTACCATAGCTGGAATAATTTCAACTAATTCACAATTATTGCATTGCTGTTTCCATTGTTCCATGATATTTTTTTTACTAATCATTTTCGATGCATCAATAATTGTTAACTTTTCAGACTCTTTATCAATTGGAACAAAAACAAATTTATCTTCACCCTTTTTTGTACTGCCCCGCACAACGTGATATTCTGTTTTCCCCTGAAAACGCGATATGCTATCGACTTCCTGCAATTCGGTTTCATGCAATACTTTATTCTTCGTATAGCTGAAACCAGTAGTTTTGCTTGTTTGTATATCATGATACAAAAAACCGCCATAAATAAAACAAGATACTAGCACAAGACACAAAACTAAAAAAGTCCATTTCAACCATTTAGGTACGATAGATCGTGAATACTGCTTGTTTATCATCGTTTTCATCTAATGCCAGTCCAAACATTAGATCGTCCTTTTTTAGTGTTCGATTTAAGCAATCGACAATTTTGTATAGATCTGATGCGTATTGGATTTTTATAGTTGATAATGTCTCGATTTTATTCAATTAATTTCCCTCCATAAAAAGCTTCTTGTTTTATCAAATTTTGTTACACATAGGAAAGATACCTTAGTAAAAACTAATTGTATCGTTGAAGATAAATATTATGTAGCATATATACAGTATAACAAGCTTTTGTTTGTTTGTATTTATCTTAACAAATTTTTTTCCAACCCATACCATATTTACTGATGCATCTTGTGTGCATCAGTATTTTTTTCACAAGAAAAGATGGCAAAATTAACTTAAAACCATTCTTCAGCCTTGTCCATTAATACATGGGTTGAATTAAACGTTGTAGGGACATTTGGAATTGAATCAGTAAAATATTTTCCGTACCTGGTTTTGACAATTCTAGCGTCACATACAAAAACAATTCCACGATCGTTGGCAGAACGAATAAGTCGGCCAAATCCTTGTTTAAATCTAATAACAGCATTTGGCAAAGATAGTTCCATAAATGCATTTTTTCCTTTTTCTTTCAAACGGCTGGATTTAGCCTCATACACTGGATGATTTGGTGGCTGAAAAGGTAAACGGGCGATTACAAGGCATGATAAGTCTTCGCCGGGAATATCAACACCTTCCCAAAAAGAACTTGTACCTAATAAAATCGACTGATCAAAATTCACAAAATTCTTTTTAAGTCTTGACCTGCTTCCACTTGATATCCCTTGGGCAATTAATACAAACTTGGTTGAGTCTATTGCTTCTTTCAGTATGGAATGTGCACGTTTTAACATGTCGTATGATGTAAAAAGTACAAGCATTCTTCCATTCGTAATTTCAGCAAGTGACATTATTGCCTCACAGGTCGAATAAATAAACGAATCTAAATCACCATGTTTAATATCCGGAAAATCATCCGGAATTAATAATTGAACCTGGTCAAGATAAGAAAAAGGCGAATTAATCTTTTTTGTAAACGTGTTTTCGGAATGCAATCCAAGTCGGTTTTGAATAAAAGTAAACGAGTTTTTCATAGTCAAAGTTGCACTGGTCAAAATAACACTTTGTTTCTTATTAAAAAAGTCATTTGTCAAAAATGATGCTATTTCGATAGGTTCGCTGTACAAGTGTACAGCATTTTTAGCACCGTACGCTTCAATCTCAATCCATTTTACATCATTATTTTTTTCAGATATAAATAACTTTTCAATCGTATCACTAAACAATTTCACGCTATGAATTGTTGCCTGAACTTCATCAATATCGTTTTTGTCAAACAAATCTTGTTTTGTTAAATGATCTTTTAATTGTGTTAGCATATGAAGTAGATCCCGAAGATAATATGTTAATCTTGCCGCCATTTCTGTAATAATACGCCAATTTCCAGGGGGTTCTTTTTCATTTTCAAATCGGTATTGAATACGGCCAATATCACTAAACGACTTTTTGAATTTCTGTTGATCAACTACATATTGAAATATCATTCGGAACAAGTCATCAATTTCATGTTTAGTTAACCCAAAAATCTCGTCCCATTTATCCATTAGGGTTTCCTCTTTATTTATTGCGTATTTCACCAATAATTTCCCAAGCCAATTTCCATCTGCAGCTAATCCAATTTGATTCAGTATGTAATTTATACTTGCATAATCAAGCTTTAATCCATAATGTTTAGAAGCGATTTCTTCAAAGTGATGTGCCTCATCAATTATAATTTTTTCATAAGGCGGCAGAAATTGGTATCCGTTAAACATATCTGTACATAACAATGCATGATTCGTAATAACAATGTCCGCTTGCTGTGCTCTTTTCCGTGCTTTCTGATAAAAAGACCTGGAAAACCAAGGAGATGTTGGATCTGTATATTCCTCCGAATCAGTTGAAATTCGTTTGAAAAATAAATAGCCGCTCGAGGGCAATTGAATTTCATCAATGTCCCCTGTTTCAGTTTCTGTTAACCATACTATAATCATCGCTTTAGTTAAAGCAATATCATAGTTGTCAGCCTCCCAAGAGCTTAACTCCCGCTCAAATTTCTCTAAACTAATATAATGTTGTTTTCCTTTTAATAAAGCTATTTTAAATGAAAAAGGAACCAATTCCTGTATTAATGGTATTTCTTCATCTAATAACTGCGTCTGTAATTGAGTTGTATATGTGCTGATGATAATACGTTTACCGGAATTTACTGCCTCATAAACAGCCGGGATTAAATATGCTAACGATTTACCGGTTCCAGTTTCTGCCTCAATTAATGCATGAGACTTTGCCTGAAATGCATCAAATATATCCTCAGACATTTCACGTTGGCCATTTCTTTTTTCATAGCTTTTCATAAACTGTTCCATCGTACCATTTGCTTCATAAATGGAATCTAAATATTCCCCGAACGACGATTCAACATTTTGTTTATGACCTTTACTTTCTTCCGTCTGTTTATATGCTAACCCCTTATAGGAAGTAATATTTGTTTGTTCCTCTACCGAAAAAGCTAATTTCTCTTGCCGTTCATAAAGTAATTGATAAAGATCTGATTTTAAAGCTTTCTCCAGTTTTAAAAGTTGATCAATTGATTCATATGGAAGCTTCTCAAGCTTTTTAATTAACATTATAAATAATTGTGCAGTTACATATGCATCAGACAATGCACGATGTGGATCATCATGATTAATTCCGATATACTCCGCTAATTGACCGAGTTTAAAACTTGGTGCCTGCGGATACAAAATACGTGCAAGTTCTACTGTATCGATGACAGGATTCGTTAACTTTTTTTCATTAATTGCAGCTAGCTCTTCGTTTAAAAAGCCAAGGTCAAATGGTACATTATGTGCAATTAAATAACTGTTTTCAAACATAGAAACTATTGTATTCGCTTCTTCCTCAAAAGTCGGTGCATGCGAAACATCTTCATTCTTAATTCCCGTTAAATTAGAAATAAAAGGCGGAATCGTTTTATTTGGATTTAAGAAAGTTGAATATTCTTTGCTAATTGTATTATTCTCAATAACAACTATTCCAACTTCGATTATTTTATCACTTTTTAAAGGAGAATGCCCCGTTGTTTCAAGGTCTATTACAACGTACCTACTATTCACAATACCACCTGCCTTCATGCCATAAAGGAAAACTCTTATCAAAATTGATAAGAGTTGTGCATCCTATTAAATCACCTAAAATTGCCTTTCTTACGGACCACCCTCCATCCCTTTGCCTATATTACGGTTAACGGTGGCTCTTGTTCAATAAGCTGCTGAATTTCGTTTTTTTCATTCATAATTGCAACTTTTGGTTTAAAAGTTGCTAACTCTTCTTCAGAAACCACTGCATAGGTAACAATAATAACTGTATCTCCTGGTTGAACAAGACGTGCAGCTGCTCCATTTAGACAAACGACTCCGGAGCCACTTTCGCCTGGTATAACATATGTTTCTAATCGTGCACCATTATTGTTATTTACAATTTGCACCTTTTCATGTGGTAATATACCGACTTGTTCAATGATGTTCTGATCTATCGTAACACTTCCGACATAATTAAGATTTGCTTCTGTGACCCGTGCACGATGAATTTTTGCACTCATCATGGTACGAAACATAAAAATTTCCCCCTACTTTATCTGTTTAACGAGGCTTCCATCCGCATTTAATATTAGATTGTCAATTAGTCGTGCACGCTCAAAGAAAACGGCAGTTGCTAAAATAACCTGTTGATCTATAAATGAGACGTTTTTAAGTTCTGGATAGCTCAATAATTCAACATAATCTACCGAACCACTTGTTTCATTCTCGATAATCTTTTTAACCTCTTTTTCAATAATAGCAGGATTTTTTTCTCCGTCAACTACAAAACGTTGCCCATGTTTCAATGCTTTGTGCAGCCATATTGCTTCTTTCCGTTCTGCCTTGCTCAAATTAACATTTCTGCTGCTTTTTGCTAATCCGTCCGCTTCCCTTATAGTAGGTAATGCAACTAATTCAATAGGAAAATTCAAATCCTGTACTAACGCATCAACGACAGCAACCTGCTGGGCATCTTTCATACCAAAATATGTTTTATTTGGTTTAATGATATTAAATAATTTTGATAAAACAGTTAATATCCCTTCAAAATGGCCCGGACGAGAACGCCCGCATAAAACATTTACACGTTCATTAATTGACATATCAATCATCATTTTTTTAGGGTACATATCACGTACACCTGGCATAAATAAAATATCTGCCCCAACCTCTTTTGCACGTTCCGCATCCATCTTTTCATTTCGCGGATAGTTATCATAATCCTCATTCGGTCCGAATTGTAATGGGTTTACAAATATACTTGTAACAACTAAGTCGTTTTCCTTCTTTGCTTCTTTCATTAACGAAAGGTGTCCTTCATGAAAAAAACCCATAGTCGGTACAAATCCTATCGTTTTATTGTCTTGTAATATTGATAACGATCTAGTTTGCATTTCATTAACTGTTCGTATTATTTCCATGTTAATCGCCTACTTTAGGTAACGCATCTTTATTTTTGATCAAAAAACTATAATCATCTGTTGGAAATTGCTTGTTTTTAACATCTTCATTGTACGACTGTATTGCTTGTTCCACCTCTGAATTTAAGTCAGTATATGCCTTAACAAATTTCGGCAGACGGTCTACACCATATTTAAGGATGTCGTGGTATACCAGCACTTGCCCATCGCAATCTATACCTGCGCCAATTCCAATTGCAGGAACTGAAAGCGAACCTGTTACAATATTAGCCAATTCTTTTGGAACACATTCCAGGACAATGGCAATTGCACCATGAGCTTCTAATTGCTTAGCGTCTTGCAATAATTTTTCCCCAGTATGTTTGTCCTTGCCCTGGACTTTATAACCGCCTAAAACATTGACCGTTTGTGGTGTTAATCCAATATGTGCTACTACAGGAATTCCAGCATTTGTTAATCGTTCTGTGAGTGTAAGGATCTCGTCGGATGCGCCTTCAATTTTTAAGGCCTGTGCATCGGTGTCCTGAAAAATCCTTTGGGCATTTTTTAATGAATCTTCAAGCGAAATATGATAAGACATGAATGGCATATCAACAACCATAAATGTATTTTGAGCCCCGCGCTTTACTGCTTTTGCATGATGAATCATGTCATCAACTGTAACCTTTACGGTAGATTCATAACCGAGTACGACCATTCCAAGCGAATCCCCGACTAAAATCATGTCAATACCTGCTTGTTCCGCCATTTTTGCAGATGGATAATCGTAAGCAGTCAGCATTGATACTTTTTGTTTCTCTTCTTTCATTTTTTGCAAATCAAGCCTAGTTAACATGCTTATCTTCCCCTTCCTTGTACCAATCAATTTCCGCTGAGTATAACCTCTTTATTTCCTCATCCTCAGCCTTTGTTAACAATGCTCCATCTTCCGCAATTCCTAAGAAAGTTGCATGCCAGTTTTTTTTGATTGTTTTAATTTGTATCGTTTCACCTATTCTAAACCCATAACTTTCCCATTTATCTTTTACATTCGGAAAACCATTCTTTATGTAGGCATCATAGGCATTTTCAAACGTTTGTAAAATGTGCTGAATTAAATTGGTTATATCGAAAGCGTTATTTGTTTCTATTTGCAGCGAAGTAGCTTTACTATTTATGTTTTCAGGAATGTCACTAGTTGTTTGATTGACGTTTATGCCAATTCCTATGACTACATATTGAATTTGGTCCTGTTCCGCCTGCATTTCTGTTAATATCCCTGCAGTCTTTTTGCTGTTTATTAAAATGTCATTTGGCCATTTGATTTTTGGCTCTATCGTAGTATCTTTTGATAGTACATCAGCCAAAACTGTCGCAGTTAACAGGGTTAATTGTGGTGCAAGATATGGTAATATTTCAGGTCTAAGCAATATACTCATCCAGATGCCTTTTCCTGCTGTTGAATGCCATTTACGATTCATTCTGCCTTTACCCGCAGTTTGCTCATCGGCAATTATTATTGTACCGTGTGGGGCACTTTCTTGTGCAAGCTGATGGGCAATATGCTGAGTCGAAGCTGTTGTTGGTTTATGTATGACTTTTTTTCCAAGCCATTTTGTATTTAATCCCCACTGAACCGTGTTTTCGCTTAATTTTTCAGGTGACTTAAGAATCCGATACCCTTTTTTAGACTTTCCCTCAATCTCATAACCGTCTTTTTCAAGTTCTTTCATATGCTTCCAGATTGCAGCGCGGGAAATATTAAGTTCCTCTGACAAAAACTGCCCCGAAACATATTCGTTTCGCGTTTTTTCCAGAATTTTTATTAGTTTATTTCGGGTGGATGACATCTTATCCACTCCTTTAATTCAGTTTTAGAATTTTTTACGTTTCCTAATACAACTTGTTGTTCAAGTTTATATAAATGTGATTGTAGCCACGGGCCTCTTTTAGCTTTAGGAAATAATGACAGCAAATCATTCCCGTCCAGTGCTAAATCCTTTTTTGATTTAATAGGTAAAGCTTTATCGATCAGCTCTAGGTCCTCTATTGAAACCCGGGTATTGTCATGAAATATATGGATAAGTTTAACAAACCCACGATAATATTCAGCATTTAAACAATAAACAAGCCAGCGATCTATTCGATTCGCTTTATAATTTCTTAATGCCTGTGTTAACTGTACTGCTTCAAATTTAATTTTGTTTGAACATCTCCATTCCTTTACCCACGTCGCAATACCAATTGCTGGTTCAATATAATGGAATAAAGCAATAACCTGGCCAAACGATGATAATGGCTTTAATTTTTTAGGAAGATAATCTATGATATATGGATATTTTACCATAATCGGCAAATGATTATATATTTCCGTGCTTTTTAAATACGCTATCCCACGTTCAACAAATTCACCAGCAAATAATTTTGTGAATTCTGCGTTAAGCCGTTCAACAGCTATGGTTTCGATTTGCTGTTTAAGTATCTGCATCTGGGAATATGTTTTATGTTCTATCATAAAACCCAATTGACTTGAAAAGCGAAGTGCACGCATAATCCGTAATGGGTCTTCAGTAAATCGCTCATAGCCATCGCCAACTGTTCTAATCATCTTTTTTTTCAGGTCTTCTTCTCCCATAAATAAATCAATAATATCTCCATCTTTATCCATTGCGAGGGCGTTTATCGTAAAATCTCTTCGCTTTAAATCCTGATCGATTGTTTTAATAAATTCAACTGAGTCTGGATGTCTGTGATCACTATACTTTCCCTCAACACGAAAAGTAGTTATTTCATAAGATTGATGCTCATGTCTTACAATAACCGTACCATGTTTAATACCAACAGGAATGACCTTATCAAAAATAGTTTGGATTTCCTGAGGTGTTGCAGATGTTGCAATATCAATATCACCAATTGGTCGCTCTAGTAATAGATCTCGTACACAACCACCTACAAAATATGCCTGATGGTTATCTTTTTCAATTTTTTCCAAAATAAATTTTGCTTGTTCAAATCGATCCAACTGCATTGCAATCACCAACTCTATTTAGAACTAGATAATACTTGATCATATAAATCAAGGTATTGTTTTACAATTTCCTTTGAATGAAAATGTGTTCTTGCCCGATCCAATGATTGAAGGGAGAATCTATTAAGTAAATCCTGATTATTCAAAAGATGGACCGCATAAGCAGCAGTTTTTTCAATATCACCAAGTTCTACTATATAACCTGTTTCACCATGTCTGATAACCTCAGGAATACCGCCAACATTCGTTCCTATACATGGAACCTCACAAGACATAGCCTCCAGTAAAACCAATCCGAAGCTTTCTTTTTCTGATAAAAGTAATTTTAAATCGGAGATGGACAATAAATCACTAACATTTTTTTGTTTTCCTAAAAAGAGCACCTGATCCTGAAGCCTAAGACTATCAACTAGCTGACAGACATCGGCATATTCCGGCCCATCTCCCACTAATAACAGTTTTGATTTTACTTGTCTCTGAATTAAGTTAAAGGCATGGATAACATCATTAACTCGTTTAACTTTACGAAAATTGGATATATGTATTATTACCTTTTCATCCTGCTGAATTCCGTATTGCTGTTTAATATTCAAAGTTTCCTTCTTCTGATATTCCTTTTCATTAACAAAATTATATATTACGGACATTTCTTTGTTTATTTCAAGCATATCCGTTGTTTGCTCTACCAAACTTTCGGAAACAGCTGTAACAGCATCAGATTGTTCAATGCCATACTTTATCATTTTTTTGAACGTACGATCTATTCCCAAAACCGTAATATCGGTTCCGTGTAATGTAGTTACTATTTTGACATCATGCTGGGCGATTTCCTTTGCTAGAATAGCACATACTGCATGAGGCATTGCATAATGTACATGCAATATATCCAGTTTCTCCCTATCAATCACTTCTGCCATTTTACTTGCCAGAGAAAGATCATATGGTGGGTATTGAAATACAGGATAATGGTTCAATTCTACTTCATGGTAAAAGATGGTTGGATAAATATGATTAAGACGAAAAGGGATACTCGATGTTATGAAGTGTATTTCGTGTCCCTGTTCCGCAAGCTGGATCCCCAGTTCAGTAGCAATTACACCTGAGCCACCTACCGTTGGATAGCATGTTATACCAATTTTTTTCATTCTGGATTTTCCTTTTCTTGGAATTTTTGTTTAACAATTTCTCTGAAACTTAGGTCGCCACGTTCCAATGCACGAATAACGATTTCTGCTGCAGCAAGATTCGTTGCTAACGGAATCAAATGAACATCACATAAACGCATCAGTGCACTTACATCAGGTTCATGCGGTTGTGCAGTTAGTGGATCGCGAAAGAAAATTACCACATCCATCTCATTGTTAGCGACCATTGCACCGATTTGCTGATCTCCGCCTATTGGTCCTGATTGAAATTTGTGTACATTTAAACTTGTTGCCTCGGCTATTAATTTTCCTGTAGTGCCCGTTGCATATAAGTTGTGATTTTCTAAAACATAATGATAAGCAATACTAAATCCAATAATATCTTGTTTTTTCCTGTCATGAGCAATTAACGCGATATTCATCCAATCCCACCTATTCTAAAATATTATCGAGTCCATATACAAGTTCGTCTATTTTCATAACTTCCTCAATTGCCAGCTTTATTCCAGCCATAAAAGATTTACGATTGAATGAGTCATGTTTAATGGTTAATGTTTGACCGGAACCACCGAAAATGACTTCCTGATGGGCTACAATACCAGGCAAACGAATACTATGTATCTTCATCCCATCAAAATCAGCACCTCTTGCACCTGTTACAGTTTCTCTTTCTGCTGTATGCCCTTGCTTTTTGCTGCCTCTGACTTCTGAGATTAGTTCAGCAGTTTTAATCGCTGTACCAGATGGAGCGTCCAGCTTTTGATCATGATGTTTTTCAATTATTTCCACGTCAGGAAAATATTTTGATGCCTGTTTCGCAAATTGCATCATAAGTACTGCCCCTACAGCAAAATTAGGTGCAATCAGTCCCCCAATCTTTTCTGTATTTGCTATGTCAGTCAGCTCCTCAATTTGTTCCGTTGAAAATCCAGAAGTACCAACTACAGGCCGAACATGATATTTCAATGCAGCTTTAGTATGAATATACCCTGTTTCAGGAACGGTTAAATCAACAAAGATATCTGCATTAATTTGCTGAAAACATTCTTCAATATTCTCATATATTGGTACATCCATATTAGGAAGTGATTCAATATCTCTTAAAGTTTTGCCATCATGTTTACGATCAAGGCAGGCAACTAATTCAAGATTATCTGTATTGTTAACCATTTGTATTGCTTCAGAGCCCATTTTACCACGGGGGCCGGCTATTATGACTCGTATCATTTTAAAATCCTCCAATAATCCTAATCTTTTTTAGTCCATCTATCTTTATCACGAGTTTCAATTTTGTTAATTGACATATCAAATGCTTCGGATAAATCAATATCAAGTGAATTTGCAAAACAGGTAAGCACAAATAGGATATCCCCTAGCTCTTCATCAATTGTTTTTACCTTCTCTGTTGTTTTTTTGGGCTTTTCACCATAATAATGATTTACTTCGCGAGCCATTTCCCCCATTTCTTCTGTTAATCTTGCCATAAGACTCAATGGTGAAAAATAGCCTTCTTTGAATTGTGATATATAGCTATCGACTCGCTTTTGAATCTCAACAGTGTTATAAATTGGCTTATCATGTGTCATTAGCTATCCCTCATTTTTTATTAATCACCTTTTATGTTAGCCAAAAGGGGTTATTTTGACAAATTATTAGTTTAAAGAAATTTAGATTGTTGAAGTAAGGTAAATTGACTATAATAAGTAACGTGTGAATTCATAGGACAGGAGGTATAGAATGTTATTTGGATTAAAAATTAAAAATATCCTTTTTATTCTGCTTGGTTCTGCGATATTTTCCTTTGGGATTGTTCATTTTAATATGCAAAACAATCTTGGTGAAGGCGGATTTACTGGAATCACGTTATTATTCTATTTTTTATGGGAATGGGATCCGGCAATTACAAATATTATTTTAAACGTTCCAGTATTTTTTGTAGGCTGGAAATTTCTTGGGCGCAACACATTTATTTATACTCTTATAGGAACAGTTGCAGTTTCAGTATTTTTAAGTATTTTTCAAATCAATCCATTTGAATTGAACCTGCAGGGGGATATGACATTAGTGGCTTTATTTGCAGGTGTTTTTATCGGAGTTGGACTCGGCATAATTTTTCGCTATGGAGGCACCACGGGCGGGGTCGACATTATCGCACGTCTTGTTCACAAATATGTTGGCTGGAGCATGGGAAAGACAATGTTTATGTTTGATGCTGTTGTTATCACAACGTCCGTATTTACTAGCTTAGAATTAGTTGAAGGAATGTACACATTATTGGCAGTTTATATTGGCGCACGAGTGATTGATTTCATTCAGGAAGGAGCATACGCGGCTCGCGGAGCGACAATAATATCGAGCCACAGTGATAAAATAGCAAATAAAATTAATATTGATATGGATCGTGGTGTTACGGTTTTAGCGGGTAGAGGAAGCTTTACAGGGGAAACGCGCGATGTTCTATACTGTGTTGTTGGACGAAATGAGATTGTCCGGCTGAAAAACATAATTAATGACATCGATCCACTTGCCTTTGTTGCAGTAAGTTCAGTCCATGATGTTGTTGGCGAAGGCTTTACATTAGATGAAAATAAAAATCCGCTTCATGAGGATTAAAATCAAAAAGGGATGACAATTTTGTCATCCCTTTACCATTAATTAATCGTCACTAGCCGCAACAAACATTAAAATGAATCTCACTAATTCTGCAACAGCTACTAATGCGGCTGCAACATATGTTAAGGCCGCGGCATTTAATACTTTCTTGGTTTCGCGCTCCTCGTTATTTCTAATTACACCAGTTGAAACCAGTTGTGCCATCGCTCTATTGGACGCATCAAACTCAACTGGCAATGTAACTAACTGGAACAGCACTGCAGCGGACATTAAAACAATACCGATTAGAGCTAAATTCAGCATACCTAATATAAACCCAGCTAAGATTAATATGAAAGATATATTTGATCCAAAACTGGCTATCGGTACTAAGGCATGTCTAAAACGTAAAAATGCATATGATTCTGCATCTTGGATAGCATGGCCAACCTCATGGGCGGCGATTGCTGATGATGCCATCGATTGTCCATGATAGTTACCGCTTGAAAGTCTTACAACTTTTTTACGCGGATCATAGTGATCAGACAGCATACCTCTTGTTTCTTCTACCTGAACATCGAAAATGCCATTGTCATTTAATATTTTACGTGCAACCTCCGCACCTGTCATATAAGAAGAAGTTGCCTTTTTTGAATATTTTTTATACGTATTTTTTACTTTTGATTGAGCCCATATTGGGATAGCCATTAACAGGACAATATATATTAAATATCCACCAAGTCCTCCTAGCATTTGCATACCTCCATCGTTTGGTATAAATATACTACCTTAAGGTCAATTTTAGTCAAAAACTAGATCTAAGTCAACTATTTGGATCATTATTTGTACGCTTTTTTTCGTCACCTTTATATTTTTTCCAGCTAACATAAGTTAATGTAACCGCGATTAAACCTCCTACAATTGCCACCATCCAATAAAACGGTGTCATGTCTTTAGCATTCGTATCGTGTACTGGTTCGGCTATATTGAAAGCGGACGCTGCGATTGGTACAACTAAAATCCCTATGATTACTGCAATCGCCACCGAAACCAATTTTATTTTATTTTGCTTCATAGAGATCACCCCATAACATTGTTCTATCACTAATGTATGAGGATTCCTTTAAATATATAACAGCGTCTTATGGCTTTATTTGATGGTTGTTAATTGTTAGGAAATAGGCAATAAAGATGGATGTAATGCTTAGCCAAAATGTAAAATACCCAATTTCATTCATATAATTCGTTAACGATCCATAAATTGGCATCATTTCAAAAACATAATCAATTATATCATTGTGTAAAGTCCATATTGCTGCAACCATAATATGCCGCAATTTTATTTTATAAAATGGAGCATACAGTAAGCCTTGAATTGCCATTGCGCCATGTGAGGCTATTAGCATGTATCCTTGCCAGCTTAATGATCCATCGACGATAAGAGTTAAAATGTTCATTACAACAGCCCATACACCATATTTAAACAATGTAATAACGGCTAAAGCCTCGATAAAGGGGGCATTCTTATTAAACAAAAAGAAAAACAACACTATTGTAAAAAACAAACTCGCAGTTGGGCTATCGGGTACAAAAATAAGAAAAACTGGTGGTGTTATTGCTAATTGACTTCCATACCAAATATATCCATATATGGTCCCAAGTAAATTTATGATAAATAAAATAAATATAAACGTTCGATTATGTAAGATGTATTTAAACATTAGTAATATCCCCTCTGTTGCACCCCTTAAAAAAGCATGGAATAGATAAAGACACCTTCACCAATTGAAATGGCAAAGGTGTCTAAGATATTTCTTATTTTGCTTGTTCGTTTACCGAAACAATGAATTCAGCTAACTGCTTCAATTCTTCATCAGTACCTTTAAATACGCCAGGTGGCATAGAACCAGTACCTTCTTGTGCAATCTTCATTATTTCCTCTGCTGAGCGGTCAATTCCAATTAATGAAGGTGCTGCTGCTCCACCTTGTAAAGAATCACCATGACAAGACATACAGTTGCTTTCAAAAACTTTATATCCGGGATCTTCCTTATCAACTTCAACAGAAGCAACAGGTTTGTTTGCTTCAGCACGTGCCTCCCAATCCACATGTTCTGCAGATTCATATGTTAGCCACATTACTGATGCAACAGCAAGTAACATCATACCTACTGCAACCGGTCTTTGATGTGGTCTTCTTCCTGGTCCCTTATCTAAGAATGGCGCTAAGAATAATGCACCAAAAGCTAGTCCAGGTATAACAAGGATACCAAATAAAATGTATGGTCCACTTGCAAATTTGTATTTTAATAGTTCATATAAGAACAAGAAGTACCAGTCCGGCAATGGTATATAACTTGCATTTGTTGGATCGGCCATCCCTTCCAAAGGTGATGGATGCGCAATTGTTACACAAAGAAATCCAATTAGAAAGACAGCACCAACTAACCACTCTTTTAATAAGAAGTTAGGCCAAAAAGCTTCTGTTCTACCAGGATATTCAGAATAATCTTTTGGCATATTCGCCTTCTTTTCTGCAGATATACGTGAATCACCGACGAATTTCATTCCTTTACCCTTATGCACAGCTTTCCCCTCCTTTTATTTATAGTGGTCCAGAAATACCTTGTTTACGGATTAATAAAAAGTGAACGGCCATTAATCCAAACAATGCTGCTGGTAAGAAGAATACGTGGATTGCAAAGAACCTTGTTAATGTTTGCGCTCCTACAATATGTGCATCACCGGCAAGCAGTATTTTTATTTGTTCTCCAATAAATGGTACTTGTTCAGCTATTTCCAGTCCTACTTGAGTCGCGAAATAGGCTTTGTTATCCCACGGCAATAGGTAACCGGTAAAACCGAGACCAAGCATTACAAAAAATAATAATACCCCTACCATCCAGTTAAGCTCACGCGGTTTTTTATACGCGCCTTGGAAGAATACGCGCAAAGTATGTAAAAATATCATTACAATAACAACACTTGCGCCCCAGTGGTGCATACCTCGTACAATTTGACCGTGAGCAACTTCTGTTTGTAAGTAATAAACAGATTTCCATGCATTTTCAATATCAGGAACATAATACATTGTCAGAAACATTCCCGATAAGATTTGTATTACTGTAACGAAAAATGTTAAGCCCCCAAAACAATATACAAAAGCTGAGAAATGGTGGGCAGGATTAACATGTTCTGGTACTTCATGATCCGCTATATCGCGCCATAACGGCGTAATATCGATACGGTCATCAATCCAATCATATAATTTTTGTAGCATTGATTATTACGCCTCCCCTCTTGGATGTGCCATGCCAAGGTATAACATCCCATTTTCAACTTTAGATTCATATACGTCTAACGGAGCTGTTGGTGGTGTTCCAGGAATATTTTGTCCATCCTTATGATAGCGTCCGCCGTGACATGGGCAGTAAAATTGGTCTGGAAATTGTTCACTGCCTTCCCAAGAAACAACACAACCAAGGTGCTTACAAATTGGGGAAAGTGCTACAATCTCATCATTGTCGTTTTTATAAACCCATGCAGATTTACCAACCTTAGATTCATACCATGCATCTACTTGATCAATTTTCCAATCGACACGCTGTGGTTCATTGGTAATATCTTCTACTGCCAAGCCTACATTCACTAAATCACCTGCAGCGGACTCTTGCAGAACCGGATCAACTGCCATACGTAACATAGGAACAAGCATTCCAGCTGCCATAAATCCACCTACTCCTGTAAGTGTATAATTTAGAAATTGTCGACGGGATACTTGTTGCTTTTTTTCGCTCATGATTTTCCCCCCTCTATTCGTTTATCACGGACAAATATATTTTAATCAGATTACTAGGACATTACCATGATAGCGCAAAGTATTTGTTGGGTCAATATTTATTCATCATTGTTACAAAAGTTTCGCAAAAACATACATTGACCTGTGCAAATGATAGTTTATCCTTACCAATAGCTTTTTATATATTCACCAATTTGTTCAACTTGATCGTGAATAAAAGAATGCAATTCATTCGATTTTAAATCACCGGATTGTATACCTGGAAGCCATATCAGTGTTCCATCCAAGGCTTGTTCATCCTTTTTCCAAGCTGAATCAAATGTGACAAAAAATATATTATTAAATGGTTGGGTACGTGCATCACCTGACCAAGAATTAATTCGATTCAATTCTTCCTCCTTACTGCCGGATTTTAAATAATAATAATTAGGAGATAACATTACTCGTCCAGATAATTCTTTTTCAATCTCTTTTGCAAATATTGATAGCACCTCACTTTGAAATGCATTCTTTTCCAGTTCCGAATCTTTCGATAGATGATAGGGAATCAACGGAACTATAACCGTATCAACGTATTCTTTGGCCTGTATGTATTGCTTTACATCTTCTTTGATCCATTGCATGCTGCAGTCAACCTCTTTCTTTATTCTTGTTCATCTTATCAAAAATTATGAATCATATTTATAAAGTCTATCTTATTTATGCAAAAAAAATCAACCTATTGCTTAAGCAAATTAGGCTGATTTCTATAGTCTGCATCTAGTTTATGTAACTGTTCTGCTAATTTAAGAAACAATTGCTGATCTTTGTTATCTAAAGATCGATCAATTTGTTCCTGAAGTTTTTTCTTTTTATAATTATATAATGAATTATCTAAAAGCTTCTTAGCAAGCTCCTGATCCTTTTTCGTAATAAAGAAGCCTTCCGGAACAAATGGGTTATCTTCTAAAACAGCTACATATAAAGCGTTCTGATTTGCGTTTTTAAAATTTAATTGTATATACAATGGTTCTTTTTGATTTAACCGGATATCGTGAAATGACTTTTCTGCATCAGTAGTCACTAATTGGTTCTTATAAAAACGAAAAGGTACCTCTTCAGAGCAATGGCTGCTCATCACAATTGCTCTTGGACAAAACCTTGCCTCTCTAATAAAATGGACATTTGTTAACAGATCATCATGGTTTACTAAATAATTTAATATCCATACACTTTCTCTCTTTTTCAATTGAAAATGATTTAAAAACCAATCGATAAAGCTTTTTTTATCTTGTACTGAAATAGGAGTCTGCACTTAAGTTGCCTCCTTTACATTCATATAGAATTTATTATTCGCATTTACAATCGATTTACTGAATTAATCGATTATAAAATTCCTCAGTATCAAAGTCCTCTGGCTGTAGTTTTAAATATGCTTTAAATATCGGTAATGCCTCATTGGTCCTCCCTTCTTCGGTTAGGAAATATGCAAATTCTTTTAAAAATTCACTATCTTGATTTAGATTATTATATGCTTCTTTGTAATGATTTAATGCATTATTATACGACTCAATTTCATTATACGCTCGTGCAATTTCCCATTCATAAAGTGCATCTTCTGCTCCGTACTGCTTAATTTCATTTATAAGCTCTATAATGCCTTCATGGTTGTCCCTAACTTTTAAGAGTTCAATTAAAAATAAAACGGCTTCTTTATAATCAGGTTCTAATGCTACTGCCTGCCGAATCCACTCTTCACTTTCTTCATTGTGATCCAGTTGGTGTGCAAGTGTTCCTGCATAAAAAAATAACTCTTTATTGAATTCATCTACATGTAATCCTTTTTTTGCTGTATTATATGCTTCTTTAGGTAATTCTTCTTCCTCATATGCTTTGGCCAATTGGTAATAAACGGTATGATAATATGGATCAAGTGTGATAACTTGTTCCCAGGCCTTGATAGCAATATCGAGTCTTCCAGCTTGTGAGGCTGTAAATCCATATTTAAATAATGTATCGGAATTTTCACTATCAATACTTTGGAAAATTTCCAATGCTTTTTCATATTCGCCAGTTGCTGCGTATGCTTCTGCTAAACGATCATTGATAGAAACATTTGCTATTTCATTTGTTTTCACGATAATTTTTTCATAATACGTAATTGCCTTTTTATAATCCCCTGTTGAGAATAGCAATTCCCCGAGAGCAAAATCGATGATTGGTTCATTTGGGTTCATTTGTTTTGCAGTTAACAATTTCTGTTCAGCTACTTCAAACAATCCCTGTGCTTGATATAAATCAGCAAGCTGAATTAATGCTTGTAAATATGCTTCGTCATCTTCACTAATATCATTTAGTAAATTAATAGCTTGTTCGTCATTATCTAACTCTATATATATATCAGCTAACATAACTTTTAATTCACTTTCGTTTGGATACTGCTGCAGCATTTCATCTAAAATAACACTTGCTTCTTGGAGAAACCCCCATTGTATATATAATTCTGCAATTGTAAATCTTTCTTCCTCATCTGCTATTGGCAAAAAACCTTCTAAAAGCGCAATTGCTTCGTTCGTTTTTTTTGCCTCCATTAAATTTACTGCCTTCATAATTGTTTCCATTTGAAACACCCTCTCTACCGTACACTGAAACTGTATGATAGATTTTATCATACATATCATAAAAAGAAAAAAGAATCCGCACCATGCAGATTCTTCTATTTTCAGCCTATAACCGAATTTAAATCGTCAAAGAAATCGGGATATGAAATTGCAATACATGCTTCATCATCCAAAATAACTTTACCCTCTGTAATCAATGAGGCAATTGCAATCATCATGGCGATACGGTGATCATCATATGATGCAGCATGTCCACCCGTTAATTTGGTTTTACCATGAATAATCATCCCGTCATCGGTGGCTTCTATTTTTGCTCCTAGTGCGGATAATACATCAACAACTGCTGCAATTCTATCCGTTTCCTTAAATCTTAATTCACTGGCATCCCGAATTATTGTAGTACCTTCCGCCTGTGTTGCTAAAAGAGCAATAACAGGAATTTCGTCTATTAATCTAGGTATAATGTCTCCATCAATTACAATACCGTTTAACTCACCGTATGAAACGGTAATATCACCAATCCGTTCACCACTTACAGTTTGTTCATTCGTAATTTCAAGCTTTGCACCCATATTTCCCATAACATCAATAATCCCGGTTCTAGTTTCGTTCAGCCCAACATTTCTTAATGTAATCGTACTTTCAGGTACAATTGTAGCAGCAGCCAGAAAAAAAGCCGCAGATGAAATATCGCCCGGGACAAACACATCAACTGATTTTAAGGATTTTTTATTTGTAATAACAGTTTGATTCTTATTTCTCGTAATATCCGCACCAAAAGCATGCAGCATATTCTCGGTGTGATCCCTTGTTGTGGTTTTCTCAATCACTTTCGTCTCACCTTCAGCAAATAGACCAGCTAATAAGACCGCAGATTTTACTTGAGCACTTTTAACGGGAAGCGTGTAGCAGATACCTTTGAGGCCGCCACCCCGAAATGCTAATGGAAGGTTGCATCCATTATTTCGTCCTTCGAAGGATGCCCCCATTTGTGTCAAGGGATCTACAACCCTATCCATGGGGCGTTTAGTTAACGATTTGTCCCCATACGCAGCAGTAAAAAATGGTAATGCAGCTAATACACCTAACATTAGCCTCGCCGTTGTACCCGAATTTCCAAAATATAGTGGAGTTAGTGGTTCCGCTAGTGATGAGGCACCATTTCCATGAATAATTAAAGTTGATTCCTCTTTATTTATCCTAACTCCTAATGATCGAAATGCATTCACTGTTCTCATACAGTCTTCCCCATCTAGAAAATTGTCTACCCGTGTTATACCGGTTGCCATCGACCCAAACATAACCGCGCGATGGGATATTGATTTGTCCCCAGGTACATTCACCACACCGGACAGGGGATTAGGACTAGGAAATAGTTCCTTATTCTTCATAAAGTATCACTTCTTCCTATTATGACTATTCATTATTCATCTATCATCAATTCATATCCATGCTTCCCAAGTAAGGTATAGCTTTGTAATTGTGCATCCTTAGTAGGAAAACTTAACCGTAAAACACCAGTTATTCCGTCACGTATCTCCAGTATTTCAATGTTATTGATACTTATGTTCTCTGTCGCAATCAATTGCACAACTGTAGCTATTGCCCCTGACTGGTCTCGAATATCAACGTATAAATCATGAAAAGCAGGTATGGCGCCTTTTTCTTTTTTCCCAAGTCCGTCTCTATATTCTTTTGCTTGCTCTAAGTAGCTGATAATCCGATTTTTATCATTATTTTCAAGGAGCCTTTTTAACTCACTCATTTCTGCTATCCAATCTGTCAGCAATTGTGACATTTTACTTCTATTATGGTAAAAAATATCCTGCCACATCACTGGATTGCTTGAAGCAATTCGGGTTATATCGCGAAATCCTCCTGCTGCGAGTTTTGGAAGATATGCGTGAGTATGTTCCCACTTTTTTGCTTGATGAACAAGTGAAGATGCAATTAAATGTGGAAAATGTGAAACAACACCTGTCATTTCATCGTGTTCATCTGGATGTAAAATAACAAAATGACTCTTGGTATTCTCTAATAACTGTTGCAGAGATTCTAAGTGCTTGCTTGAACAATTCAGCAATGGTGTTAAAACAAATATAGCATTTTCAAATAAATGCCCTTTAGCAGCGGTAATTCCTCTTTTATGTGAACCCGCCATTGGATGGCCGCCGACAAATGTTATGTTGTGATTCGATAACGATTTTGCAGCTTCCATTATCGGTTCTTTAACGGAAGAAACATCTGTAACGATCACATTATGATCAATCCGAACCCCATCTATTTTCTTCATAATTTCGATTGTTTGAGAGATTGGTGTTCCAAGTATCACAAAATCTGACTGTTTAATTGCTTCACTATACGACGTACTAACCTCGTCTACTATCCCGTTCATTTTGGCATAATCTATTGCTTTTTTGTCTGTATCGTATCCAATAATATAATTTTTGTCTGATTGTGCTAGATTTTTTGCTAATGATCCACCAATCAGACCGAGTCCAATCATTAATATTTTTCGTTTCCCCATAAAATCACCTACGACGTTATAAATTCATGAATAATAGACTGAAGCTTAATCATATCTTCTTTATTCCCAATGGTTATTCGAACAGAATTGGGGCAGCCTATTCCTTCCCCGGGTCTTACGATATAGCCGTTCTTTAGTAAATAGCCAAACATTTCATTTCCAGATACCGGTAATTTCACGCACAAAAAGTTAGTATGTGAATCGTAATAAGAAAGACCCAAGTTATCCAAAAAACGCTGAAACGATTCTCTGATGACCTTATTTTGTTGATACGTTTCCTGAATAAATAAATCATCGTGCAATGCAATCAATGCTGCTTTTTGAGTATAGGATGTCGTATTAAAAGGTCCTCTGACAACATTTAGCTTAGCAATTAATCGCTCGGACCCAACACCGTAGCCAATACGCAATCCAGCCAACCCGTATGCCTTTGAAAACGTTCTAAGTATTAATAGATTTGGATAATTGCTAATGTTATTAATAGCATCCGGATCTAAACCAGGTTCTATATATTCGTAATACGCTTCGTCCAAAACAACCAATACGTCTTTTGGACATTTATCCATAAATGAATAAAAATCACTCCTAGGAATCAGACAACCTGTGGGATTATTAGGTGAACATAGCCAAACAACCCTCGTGTTTTCATCTATAGCATTGAAAATGGCTTCAAGATCGTGATATCCATTGTGATTCGGAATTTCTCTGATTTCCGCACCCTCTATTTTCGCATTATGCTTATATTGAGGAAAAGTAGGATTAGCCATTACGGTATTAACACCTGGATACAAAAATGCCCTGCAGGTTAATTGTACGAGCTCGTCAGATCCACTGCCAAAAACAAGCTGATTTTCATTTACTCGTAATTTTTCAGCTAATGCTGTTCTCAGTTCAGCCGTATGACCATCAGGATAAATCTCAAAATCATGCAGCATGTTTGGTAATTGTTCTTGTAACTTTCGAGAGTAACCAAACGGATTTTCGTTTGAGGCTAATTTCACAATTCGCTTTAATCCATATTCTTTTTTTACTTCCTCAATTTGCATTCCCTGTTTGTACGGGGTCATTTCACTTAGAATACGTTTTCCTTTCAATTCACTCACCTCTTTATTTTACTAAATCTGGTCGTAAACTAACTGCACCGTTCTGGAATACGTGTTTAATTTCTTGTTGTTCTATTTCTGTATTAACAATCATCATGACCCTGATACACATTGCAAGGCTGTTCGGAACATCTATCTCTGTCATGCACATAACTGGTACATATGTCCACCCATCAATTTGCCGCAGTGATTTAGCTGGAAAACCGGCATTTAAATCTTTTGTAACAGAAATAAATACGTGGGATATTGATTCAACTTCAACGTTATTTTTTCTCACCATTTCTTCAACAAGTAATCTTGTATTTGTATGAATTTCCTTTTCTTCGTTTTTCGTAACCGTTGTTGCTCCCCTTAAACCACGTATCAATTTTTCACCAACTCTCTTAAAAAGATATCTAATAATTGTTTAAGATCCTGATCATCCACTTCAACAACAGTTGGCTCAGTAATATTTCGCAACAAAACCATCTGAACTTGTTTATTAACTGCTTTTTTGTCAGACTTCATCATTTTAATAATTTTTTCGATATTTAAATGATCTAAATGTAATGGATAGTGGTTATTTTTAAGCCATTCATAATAAATATCATATGGAAGATTGCTCGTAAAAACAGATTCGCTTACCCTTAACGCAAATAATGTACCAATGGCTACCGCTTCCCCGTGTGTTAGCGTGCCATATCCCTTTTCCGTTTCTAATGCATGACCAAGTGTATGGCCAAAATTTAAATATTTTCGAATCCCAGTTTCCTTTTCATCATTTTCAACGATAGATGCTTTTATTTTTATTCCTTCTAGTAAATGCATCTCCAGCTGTTCAGCGGATATTTCATGTAATTTTGTTGACATTAATGTATGAAAAAATGCTTCGTCTGCTATAAATGCCTCTTTTATGAGTTCTGCATAACCAGATCGTATTTCCCGTTCGCTTAGTGATTGCAATGTATGAACATCGTATACAACGGCCACAGGGGGATAAAAACTGCCAATCATGTTTTTCCCTAAATCATGGTTAATTGCTACTTTCCCGCCGACACTGCTGTCATGTGCCAAAATTGTCGTCGGCATCTGGATATAATCAATGCCGCGCATATAAGTAGATGCTGCAAATCCGGCAATATCTCCTACGACCCCACCTCCAAGTGCAATAATAAGTGATTGCCTATCTAAACCAAATTTAATCGCGTCCGTTTGCAGCTGATAATACGTATGGATGCTTTTAGAACTTTCTCCAGATGGAATCACAGAATGAAAAACCTGTTCATCCGCTGAAAAGCTTCCTTTAACATCATCTAAATACAGACCATTGACTGTATCATCTGAAATAATTAATATAGAAGAGTATTTCTTCGGTAAGAATTCCTTTACATTAAATCTTATATTCTTGCCCGTATAAATATTGTACGAGTGGGTGCTCGTTTTGATCGTTATTTGTTTCACTAAAAACACCTTATTTCTTCACGGTAATCCTTAACAGCCTTTTGTAATACAGGAAATTGATCACTTGGGAATTGTTCTGTAATCGCACGGGCTAATTCAAATGCTACAATGTGCTCCATAACAACAGATGCAGCGGGTACTGCACATGAATCGGAACGCTCAACACTTGCATTAAATGGTTCTTTTGTTTCAATATCAACGCTCTGTAATGGTTTATATAACGTTGGAATTGGCTTCATAACACCTTTTACTACGATAGGCATTCCTGTCGTCATTCCACCTTCAAAACCACCCAGGCGATTCGTTTTTCGGTAATATCCCTCTTGTTTGTTCCAAGCTATTTCATCATGAACCTCGCTGCCATTTTTTCTTGCTGCTTCAAATCCAATTCCAAACTCAACACCCTTAAATGCATTGATACTTATAACACTGCCTGCAATTCTCGAATCAAGCTTACGATCATAATGTACATATGAACCAACACCAGCGGGCATACCTTCCACATAAACCTCAACTACTCCACCGATAGAGTCTCCTTCTTTTTTGGCTTGATCTATTGCATCCATCATAGGTTTTTCAACATTTTTATCAAGGGTTCGTACTGGTGACTCCTCGGCAATCGTTATTCGTTCTTCCATAGATAGCGAACTATCATCACTGGCTACGATTCCCGCAATTTCTTTTACATATGCCGTAATTTCAATTCCCAGCTGTTCCAATAGTGTTTTAGCTACCGCTCCCGCTGCCACTCGGGCGGCCGTTTCTCTAGCTGAAGAGCGCTCAAGAACATTTCGCATATCACGATGTCCATATTTTAATGCACCATTCAGATCAGCGTGGCCAGGTCTAGGTCTTGATACTGTTCTCCTGATTTTCGTGCCTTCTTCTATTGGGTCTTCTCCCATTACATCTAACCAATGCTTAAAGTCATCATTATGTATAACTAAGGAAATTGGTGAACCCAATGTATAACCATGCCGTATACCACTGGTGATTTCAACTAAATCCTTTTCAATTTGCATCCGTTTGCCCCGTCCGTGCCCTTTTTGCCTTCGAAGTAGTGAGGCATTAATATCTTCTTTAACTATTGGCATATTTGAAGGAACACCCTCAATAATTGTTGTTAATTGTTTTCCATGTGACTCTCCTGCAGTTAAGTAGCGCATTTAAATTCCTCCATCTTCGTAATTTGTATTACTATACCATAACACGAACGATAATAGGTACAATACAAAAAAATTATTTCGAATTTAATGTATAATTTGTAATTATAAATTGATATGATTATGAATGCAATTTTTTTAAACAATAAAAAATACTCTTAACGAATGTTTGCTAAGAGTATATTGAATACTTCATTTTTTAGTATAGAAAAATGTATCCAGTAAGCTTAAATTATATTGATTAGGGCTAAATATTTGTTCCGTACTGCCTACAAATAAAACACCATTTTCTACTAGTGCATTACTAAAATTTTTATAGATAATTTCCTTTGCCTGATCAGTAAAATAAATTAATACATTTCGGCAAACAATTAAATCTACATCTCGCGGATAACGATCAGCCAGCAAATTATGTTTTTTAAATATCACCATATGCTTAATACGTTTATCTATATAATACAATCCATTTTCATATTGAAAGTACTTATCTTTCAATTCATATGGCAATTCTTTTAATGCCTGTTCCTGATAAATTCCTTGTTTCGCCTTTTCTATTACCTTTTCGTCTATATCTGTTGCTACTATGCGGATATCACAGCGGGGAAAATACTCTTTAATCATGATTGCAATACTATACGGTTCTTCCCCCGTTGAACAAGCCGCACTCCAAATGGTTAGTTTGTTTGAACTGTTAAGCAAATCAGGGATAATATTATCTTGTAATTTTGCCCATCTCTTGGGGTTTCGGTAAAACTCAGAAACATTAATTGTGAGTCGATCGACAAATTCTTGTAGTAACACATCATCTTTGTCTAATGCTTTCATATAATCAATAAATGAAGCAAATCCCCGTTTATTTCTTAAAGATGTAAGTCGCCTTTTCATTTGGGCTTCTTTGTACAATGTTAAATCAATACCCAGTTTTCTTTTGATATGTGAAATAAAATCTATGTACTCCACCGACATTTTATTACTCCTCTATTTTTATAAGAAAACCTCCGTTAATAACGGAGGTTCTATTGCTTAGTAAATCCAGCTGCTATCTTGTTTTGAATAAGAAACTAATTCATTTTCGCTGAAGAATAAACCAATTTCTCTCTCAGCACTCTCACTTGAATCTGAACCGTGAATAATATTTTTCCCGACAGTCATGCCATAATCTCCACGAACAGTTCCTGAAGCAGCCTCTTTGGGATTTGTTTTACCCATCATATCTCGTGCAGTTGTGATTACGTTTTCGCCTTCCCAAACCATTGCAAAAACTGGTCCAGATGTAATGAAATCAACTAGTTCGCCGAAAAACGGGCGTTCTTTATGCTCGCCATAATGGTTTTCTGCTAATTCAGTCGGAATATTCATTAATTTAGCTCCGACAAGTTTAAATCCTTTTTTCTCAAAGCGATTAACAATATCGCCTATTAGATTACGCTGAACTCCATCTGGTTTTACCATTAAAAATGTTTTTTCCATTTCTACACCTCTTCTATGTATGTTTGTACTAATATTTCTGCCGATAAAAATTTTATCAGATTTTGAATAAAATAACAATATGCTTAGGATCGTCTTTTGCCTATGTATTTCGCGATGTCCTGTAATGTGTGCCTTGCCTTTATATTCGGAAGCTGTTCTAACATCTTTAATGCCTTTTCTAAATATAAATTACTTATTTTATAAGAGCATTCTATTGCATTTGTTTTATGTAGGGCACGTATAAGCTTGCTCATATCATTTTCTGAAACAACGTCGGGATTTCTGAACGTATCTCTTAGTAACTGATTAAATGCTGAATCCTTCATAGCAAATAACACTGGCAAGGTTACGTTTCCCTGAATCAAATCATTTCCAGCAGGCTTTCCTAATTCACTTGCCGATGATGTAAAATCTAAAATATCATCAATTATTTGATAAGACATGCCAATGAAATATCCATATTTATAAAGTTTATTTGCAAACTCCACTGGAACATCTGCCGCAATCGCACCCAATTTACAGCTTGTTGCAATTAACAATGCTGTTTTCCGCTTAATTCTCCGGAGGTAATCACGGATATGCTGATCCCAAACATACTTGTCCTTTATTTGTTCAAACTCACCAATACAAACTTCTACAATTGTTTTTGATAACACTTTATGAGCATTTGGTTTTTGCAGCTTTGTTATACTTTCCAGGGATCTCGCTAAAATATAATCACCTGTATACATTGCCACACGATTATCATAAAGCTGTTTGATCGTTGGTTTTCCTCTTCGTAATGCTGCATCATCTATAACATCATCATGCACAAGCGATGCCATGTGTATTAATTCAAGTGAAACAGCAACTGTTTTTATACGATCAATGTCAAAATCCCCAAATTGGCCGGATAACAAGACAAAAACAGGTCGAATTCTTTTTCCACCCGCACGCAGCAATTGTGTTGATGCTTCTCGTAAGACAGGATGCTCAGCTTGAATAACTTTCATTAAAGCATCTTCAATTAAATCTAAGTCTTTTTTTAAATATCCATATGTTTTAGCAATTTTCATGCAGGTCACCTTTTAGTTCTCAAACTGTTTTGTATTAATCTTATTGTTTAAAACCCATATGCATAGCAGCAACCCCTCCAGTATAGCTTTTCACTTTTACATGTGAAAAACCAGCATGAAGGAACATTTGCTTAAGCTCTTTCTTGTCAGGAAAGCTTTTCGCTGATTCATGTAACCATGCATATTCTTTATAGCTTTTAGCTAACAATCGTCCGATAAGAGGCATAATAAACCGAAAGTAAAAATAATAGCCCTGCCTAAAGCCAATCATAGTGGGCTGAGATGTTTCTAGACAAACAACTTTTCCATTTGGTTTCGTTACCCTATACATTTCTTTTAATACTGTCATATAATCCGGAACATTGCGTAATCCAAAGCCAATTGTAACATAGTCAAACGAATTGTCTTCAAATGGAAGTTCCATTGCATTTCCATGAATAAAGCTGAGGTATTTCATATTTAGGTGTTTGTTTTTCTCTTTAGCTACCGATAGCATATTTTCACTGAAATCGAGTCCAATCACTTCTCCATCAGTTCCAATAGCGTCTGCCATCGAAATCGACCAGTCGCCAGTTCCACAACAAACATCTAGTGCCTTTTTACCTTTTTCAACGTGCATTTGCTTCATTACATCTTTACGCCAAGCCTTGTGTCTCTGAAAAGATATGACTGAGTTCATGGAATCATAGTTGTTATATATTTTTTCGAAAACATGATGAACACGTTCCTCTTTGGACTCTTCGTGCATCGTTTACCCTTCTTCCGCTTTTAGGTCATTATATAATAAGTATTTTAGCTTATTTGAAACATGTATCTTTAAATCCGATTGACGGGAAGGTAATTTTGAGATTTCCTTTTCCACGGATGATAATTTCTCTTGAAAAATTGCTTCAACTCCGCTAACCAAACTTGAATATGTATGGAATGTAGATTGACCCAGCCATTTATCAAATAATGGAGAGCCCTTCTTATTTAAAAATTGCCTTTTTGCCTGTAATAATTTATTAGTCAACAGCCATTCTTCTGTAACAGATTTTAATGCTGACATTTGAACATGGTCTGCCACGCGTAATATCAACAATGATTCAACCTTTTTAATTAGATCAATATATTCTAAAAAGGTATCTGCTTCCCTGTAGTATATTCGCATTTTATATTCGTTGATTTCCTTGATGGCGGAAGCTAGAACATGAATCATTTTATAGTCTTCAATTTCAGAAAGAAGCAAATAATAAAGGCCGCTATAATAGTCACCAGCTAACACAGTGAGTTGTCTTTTCTTTTTTAGATTTTTGCTTTCGTCAATATCCGTATTTTTCGTAACTAAATCATGTGTATCTAATGCAATTTGAACTAACATAGTTGTTATGATATATTGCTTTTTCTCAGATAACGTTAATGATGCATTTGAAATAGTGGAAGCTAATATAAAAAGCTTTTCGTCGTCTATAACAGGCTTTTGTAAATACTTCTCTAGATATGTATGATGGATTGTTTCCTCAATCGATGCTTTAAGATTTTTAATTTCTAAACTAGGGGTTTGCACAGCAATCACCTAAGCCCTTTCTACCATTCGTAATTCTATTTGACATTATAGCATAAGTTCTGTGCAAATTCATAAACAGAATATAGTTGATTAGAATGTACCCTGATTTTAATTGTTATCTATTTGTCCATGACTGGTTTGAATGATAGCCTTCCCTCTTACCTTTACTGCAGAAGTATGCTCCGTAAACTGTGCAATCATAACCTCATCCTTATCTAATTTTTCAGAGTGGTGAAACCTAGTATCTGAACCTCTTGTTAATCCGATAACATTAACCCCATCTTCCAAAGCTTTTATAACAAAAAAATCGGACTTGAATTGTGAACTTAGTTTTTCCATTTGTATCCTCCTACCATTCCATTATTTCTTTTACTAACTATCGCCTATAACATCTATTGTTGTCAATTAAGATAAATTAAAGACAGCTCTCCCTTTAGTGTTATGCCAAATGCTTTTTCATGAATTTGGTGCAGCATCTGATTCCATAACCCTGACATCCTTTGACTTTTTACATGTTATCATTTCAAAAAGAAAAAGGGCGCGTGAATACGCACCCTTTTTCGCCCTATGTAAAACTATTATTTTACGCTTTCTTTTAGGGCTTTCCCTGGCTTAAACGCAGGAACTTTGCTTGCAGGAATTTCGATCTCTTCTCCAGTTTGAGGATTACGACCTTTACGAGCTGAACGCTCACGTACTTCAAAATTCCCGAATCCAATCAATTGCACTTTTTCACCATTTTTAAGTGAATCCATGACAGATTCAAAAACTGCGTCAACAGCTTTTGTAGCATCCTTCTTAGAAAGTTCGCCTTTTTCAGCAACTGCATTTACTAAGTCTGTTTTATTCATGACATTCACCTCCTCCCAAAAATTATCAATCGACATTGGAACAAATAACTAATTAATTACATTTGTTAACCAATTTGCCATCAATTATACTTATATGCCATCTTTTTCAAGGATGACAAGGCTTATATTAACCGAGATTGCTACAAAATTCAACAATTAGTTCATATTTTTTATTATTTAATTGAATTTTAGCCTTTTTTTACACGGAATTTCCAACTAATGGAAAAGAGGCAGCAACCATGATAGAGCCTTGATTCATTAATATATATACGACAAAAATTTTTGTTTTCCTGCTGTTTATTAAAAAATTATTAAAAAAAGCAAAAAAAAATAGCAGCTCTGGTTGGCTGCTATAATATTATGGCGATAAGACCGCCTGACCCTTCATTTATAATTCGTTCAAGGGTATCCTTTAATTTATATCTTGCGTTTTCTGGCATCAATGCAATTTTTGCTTGAATGCCTTCTCGTACAATGGAACTTAATGATCTGCCGAAAATATCTGATTCCCAAATTGACAACGGATCTTCTTCAAAATCTTGCATGAGGTAGCGAACCAGTTCTTCACTTTGTTTTTCGGTACCAATAATTGGAGCAAATTCTGATTCTACCTCAACTTTTATCATATGAATTGATGGCGCTACAGCCTTGAGCCTGACACCAAATCTTGATCCCTGCCTGATAATTTCTGGTTCATCAAGCACCATGTCTTCTAAAGTAGGTGCTGCAATCCCATATCCGGTTTGTTTTACCATTTGAAGTGCACCTGCAACTTGATCATATTCCCGTTTAGCATGCGCAAAATCCTGCATAAGCTCCAGCAAGTGGTCTTTACCACGGATTTCTTCTCCTACAATTTCTTTTAATATTTGATCATATAAGTTATCAGGTGCATGTAAATCAATCTCGGCAACACCTTCGCCCATTTCCATGCCTGCCAGGTTTGCCCTATCAATATAATCATAGTCTGCGAAGTGTCCTACAATCTGATCTACATCCCTTAGTCGCTTAATATCCTTGACTGTAGTTTGAATAGCTTCTTGATAGTTCTCTCTAAGCCAATGTTCTTCGTTTAGCACCATTACCCAGCTAGGGAGGTTGACATTAACCTCAAGTACCGGAAATTCGTATAAAGCTTCTCGTAAAACATTGTGTACATCATGCTCTGTCATCGATTCTATGCTCATTGCAAGAACCGGTATGTCATATTTCTCGGATAAATCCTGGCGCAATAACTCGGTTTCCTGACTTGTCGGCCGTACCGAGTTAACAACCATGATAAATGGTTTTCCTACCTCTTTAAGTTCTTCTACGACCTTTGATTCAGCATCAACATAATCATTACGCGGAATCTCTCCAATTGTGCCGTCAGTCGTTACCACAACTCCAATTGTTGAATGTTCCTGAATCACTTTACGCGTTCCAATTTCAGCAGCGTCATGAAATGGAATTGGTTCTTCATACCATGGTGTGTGAATCATTCTTGGACCATTTTCATCTTCAAATCCTTTTGCACCATCAACTGCGTAGCCTACACAATCAACTAATCGAACATTCACATCTAAACCATCGTCAACATTAACCTTTACCGCCTGATTAGGGACAAATTTAGGTTCTGTAGTCATAATAGTTTTCCCGGCTGCGCTTTGCGGCAATTCGTCAAGTGCTCTGGACCGATCACTTTCATCTTCAATATCGGGTAAAACAACTAATTCCATAAACTTTTTAATAAAAGTTGATTTACCCGTCCGAACCGCACCAACAATACCTAAATAAATATCTCCATTCGTCCGCTTCGAAATATCTTTAAAAATATCAATTCTCTCCAAACGATCCCCTCCCGATCTCCTTTACCAAATAGTGTTGAACAAACTACGAATAATTGACATTACAAGTCTATGATGTTGTCCTATCAAAATATGACTTAAATGTTTGTAAAGATTAAAAAAAGATGAATATTTTAACCTTACTAGGAATTACTGGTATAATTTTGCTGCGCTGTACATTCAGAAAGGACCGTGAAGCATACTAATTTGTTATCCAGACTGTTTTGTTATGGAATTGGTATGATAAAGATATACAAATAATCCCTTGCAACCAATATATGTTACAAGGGATTTATTATGATATATTTATTTATTCTTATTCAAAAAAACCGGTTCACCATCGCGGATTGTATAGGGTAAGGAGTAGACTGGAACAAACGGTGTATTTTCGGCCAATAAATACCGAATATCATCCCCCTTTTTGTAGTTATGATCATAATCCTTTATTGCATCATAAAGATCATTTCGATAATCAACGTACAGTTCACCATCTGTAGTCATGATGATTGGCAAATTATCACCGGAATATGGGCTGACTACATATGGTTCATGTTCTAAACCTAACTCTTTATAATTTAATTTATAAATACCTTTCACTATTGGATCTCCAAACGGCGGGTACAAATGCTCATTACGGTAAATTTGTAATTTTACACTCACTTCGCGTATTGCTTCGGTTATCCGTAAGTCAATTAATTTCACGCGGGGGTTATCTTCTGGTGTTATTAAAGTATATTGATATACACCGCCATTTTCATATGCATTACCAGGTATTTCTGCTAGCTGATGTTTTTCCTTTAATGCACTAAAGTCGATTAAGTACTTTTGGAAAATAGGCGTATCCATTGGCTTTGTTTTGATCGGAACTAGTCCATTAGTTTCTTCACGGTAATTATCAACAGCTGCTTGTACTAATTCTAGCTGCGCTTCGTTTGGAACCTGATTTTTAGCTAACTCGTTATCTGGATAGAGACAACCACTTAGCAAAATCATAAGTAACAGCACACCGAAGGCACGAGTATATGTACGATTCATAAAAAGCCTCCTAAACTTTTTACATAGTTGGTCCACTAAAGACAATATAAAATATAATAATGCTACCAATAATCAAACAAATATATGCAAGCAGTGTTACTATTCCTGCTAGCCATCCTTTTAATTTATATCTGCTAAGAAGTATTAAACCAATTGCTAATAATAATAGTATTATACCTGCAAAAGAAATCCACATTTTTAGCATTGACTGTGACATTTATCTCACCCCTAAATATTAACCTTATATATGCACACGTATTATATCATATAGAAAAAATTACATCAGAAAAATACATATGCACGTCCTATTTTCTAAAATTAGCAGTATAAACCAGACAAGAAGAAATTGCGGGTTCCCGACAATCCCGTTTTGTAAATTCCATCCGATTATTATACATTTCTACCTTTAAAAAACCTTTAATTAATATTAAAGGTTGGCTGCATTCATTATTGATGCCTGCAAAAAATAAAAACCGAGATGGAGGGGGCCTTCTCCACCTCGATTTGACTAAATAACACCCACTACAACTCTCTCCATGAATGCTTGTGCGATTTATATTATGCGAGCTGATACATTTTTGTATCCTCACTTGCCCAGTTCAGATTACTTTTTAAAAAATTGATTCAACGATTGCATATCCATTGGCATATTGTTCTTCGCAATGGATTGAACAATTTTATCTTCCTTTTCTTTTGAAATCGGTTTATTTGCCATTCTTGCTAACTGCCGCACTAATTTCCTTACTGTTTGCTCATCGGAAAAATCAGCATTTTTAACAGAATCTGCTACTTTATAAATTTCACTGGGATCAATATTCGCTTTTTGTTGAATTTTGTCAAAAGCTTTTTTTTGAAAACCGCTCACAGGCTCGCCTCCTTGCATTGTTAGTTCAACACTAGTATATGCAAAGGGGCGGATTAAGTGTGTTTCAAAAGGGCTATTGCGAATATCTTTCTGTAAGAAGCGTTGCTATATCATCCATTTCTTCGCGTTTCGTTCTATTCATTAATTGGTCAACAACATCTTTTGGTTTTGCCTCATCAAATAATATTTTGTAAATACCATTTGTTATTGGCATTTCAATTTGCTGCTGGGAGGCGAATTGATGTGCTGCTTTGGCCGTTCTTACTCCCTCTACAACCATTCCCATTTGGTCTAAAACCTGGTCCAGCTTCTTTCCTTTACCTAATAGGTTTCCAGCGCGCCAGTTTCTGCTGTGCACACTTGTACATGTTACAATTAGATCCCCAACTCCGGGAAGACCTAAAAATGTAAGTGGATTTGCACCCAATGATGTGCCTAACCTTGCAATTTCTGCTAAACCACGAGTTATGAGAGCTGCTTTAGCATTATCACCATATCCCAAACCATCGGATATTCCTGCACCCAATGCAATGATGTTTTTCAGCGCACCGCCTAGCTCAACGCCTACCACATCCGGGCTAGTATAAACCCTAAATGCTTCATTGATAAACAGATCCTGGGCAATTTCCGCATTAATATCATTTAACGATGAAACAGTAACTGTAGTCGGTTGTCTTTTTCCAACCTCTTCAGCATGACTTGGACCAGATAGAACGACAATATCATCATAATTGTAATGATCCATTTCTTCACTAATCATTTCAGATACTCGTTTTAATGTTTCTGGTTCAATACCCTTTGAAGCATGAATAATTGTTGCATTGTGATGAAGAATTTCGTTCAGCTGCTGGCAAACATCACGAATAGCCTTTGTTGGAACGACTATTACTATTGCGGAAACATCCTGTATTGCCTCTTGAAGATCATAATATGCCCTTATTTTTTCGGGAATCATTATTTCAAGATATTTTTCATTTTTATGTGTTGTGTTTATAATTTCAGCTTGGTCCTGACGGTGGGTCCACAGTCTGACATCATGGTTATTATCAGCTAACACGATGCTTAAGGCTGTCCCCCAGCTCCCAGCTCCTAATACTGCTACTTTAGCCACAGTATGTTCCTCCTTATTGTCTTCTTCGTGCAAATATTTTTATAGGTGTACCAACAAATCCAAATGCATCCCTAATTTTATTTTCCAAAAATCTTTCATATGAAAAATGCATTAGTTCGGGGTCATTAACGAAAACAACAAAGCTAGGTGGTTTGATTGATACCTGTGTTGCATACAAAACTTTCAAACGTTTCCCTTTCATTGTTGGGGTTGGATTCATTGCTAGTGCATCCATAATCACATCGTTTAACACGTTTGTTGGTATACGTTTTTCATGATTTTCACTAGCCATTTTGATCATTGGCATTAACGTATGCAATCGTTTCTTTGTCTTAGCAGATAAGAATACAATCGGTGCATAATCCAAAAATTGAAAATGGGATCTTACTTTGGTTTCAAATTCTTTCATAGCTTTCTCATCCGATTGTATTGTATCCCATTTGTTCACGACTATTACAATCGCCCGTCCTGCATCATGTGCATAACCTGCAATTTTTTTGTCCTGTTCCCTTATACCCGTTTCAGCATCGATTAACACTAAAACGACATCGGAACGTTCAATTGCCTTTAACGCGCGCAATACACTGTATTTCTCGGTTGTTTCATAAACCTTTCCTCGTTTGCGCATCCCAGCTGTATCAATGATTACGAAATCTTGATCATCCTTGTGTAAATGCGTATCAATGGCGTCTCTTGTAGTGCCCTCAATCTCACTTACGATTACGCGTTCTTCATTTAATAATGCATTAACCAATGATGATTTACCCACATTTGGCCTGCCAATTAAACTAAAATAAATCGTATCATCGTCTTTGTCTTCTGCATCATTTTCAGGGAAATGCTTTACCACTTCATCAAGAAGATCTCCTAATCCAAGACCGTGTGATCCCGAGATTGGGTATGGTTCACCAAAACCTAACGAATAAAACTCATAGATTTTATCTTGCATTTCCGGATTATCAATTTTATTAACACCAAGTACAACAGGTTTGTTCGATTTAAACAAAATCTTTGCAACCTCTTCATCAGCCGCTGTAATCCCTTCTCTGCCATTTACCATAAAAATGATTACATCAGCTTCATCAATTGCTAGTTCAGCCTGCTGGCGCATTAACATTAATAATGGCTCGTCGCCAATCTCAATTCCTCCAGTATCTATTATGTTAAAAGTAGATGTCAGCCATTCACCTTGTGCATAGATACGATCCCTAGTTACACCAGGTATATCCTCTACAATTGATATCCTCTCTCCAACCAGTCTATTAAAAATTGTTGACTTTCCTACGTTCGGTCTCCCGACAATTGCTACAACAGATTTCCTCATGAAAGGAACATCCTTTCTATTCTTTCTAACAACTTATTTAACACAAGTCGATTCAAGTTTTAATTCTAGCAAAAGAAACTGATATTAACAATCGTTTTTAGTGCTGATTCGTTTTCCATCGCAGCAATTGTTTGTATTCACGTACGGCTGCGTATAATTTAGCTTTCACTTTAAGTAGTGAATCGATAAAAACGACAAACATTGCCATCATAAAAAAACTATCCAAAAATGCTAGTCCGCCAATTGTTTCATAAAGTCTATAGCTAGATAAAATAATACTATGGAAGATCTCACCACTCGTTAATCCTAATAACCCTACAGCAAGTTTATCATGTAACGAATCTGTCAATAGCACGATTAAGAATGTCATAATAAGTGGAATTAAAACCGTACGCGGTAAAAATATCCATACAGGGGTAATTCTTTCCCAAAACAGAATCGCTATATATCCTAGAGAAATGGTAAAGGCGGAAAATAAAAGATAGAGTGACTTTGCAATAGAATGAAAATATATGGAACCAATTAATAAAATTATAAATGACAAACCGATTTGATACTTACTAACTTGAATAGATACAGAGGAACTTAATATGATGAATAAAATCCAACACGCATAAAATGTTCTTTGTCGACCCTTTTTCATAAAAAATGTAACGATAACCCAGAAAATCCATCCAATCCAATAAAAAATAATGCCGCTTGTCACATTCATCACCTGCCATTAGCATTATAACTACTAATAGTATGTTTTAAACGAGACATCTGTGAATTGAAAAATGATTGTTATATTGTATTTACGCAAAATCAGTAAAATTTTGACACAAATTATTTATAATTCAATTCTGCCGTCTAACTATATGAGGTGAATTAGCGGCGAAAATGCTTTTATGAAAAAAAGGTTCCTCTTTGTGAAGAAAGAGGAACCAAATTTGAATGATCTCCTATTTATATTTGTTTAGCTTATCACCAATAAAGTCACCCAGTTGAAATCCTGTCTGATCTTCGTCTTTTTCATATTGTTTAAATTCTGCAGCTTCTTGTTCCTGCTCAATTTCTTTGATGCTTAATGACATACGTTCTTCAGCTTCATTTACATCTAATACCTTAACCTTTATTGATTGTCCCGCTTCTAAAACTTCATTTGGTGTACCAACATGGCGGTTAGCTATTTGTGAAATGTGAACTAACCCTTCTACACCGGGGGCGACTTCAACAAACGCTCCAAAATTAACGAGACGCTTCACAGTTCCTTCTACAATATCACCTCTGGAAAACTGTTCCCGAACATTTTCCCACGGACCGGGAATTGTTTTCTTATGTGAGAGGGAAATACGCTCATTGTCACGGTCAACAGATAATACTTCCACTTTTATTGTTTGACCAACTGATACAACATCTGATGCTTTTTCCACATGCTTGTGTGCAAGCTGCGAAATATGAACAAGACCATCAATTCCTCCAATATCAACGAATACACCAAAACTCGTAATCCGCTGTACAACACCATCTACTATTTGACCCTGTTCCAGAGATTGAATTACCTGTTGTTTTTGTTTAGCAGCCTGTTCTTCAACGACTGCCCGATGTGATAATATCACGCGGTTATGCTCTTTATTTAAATCAACTATTTTTACGCTTAATGTTCTTCCTTTATAATCAGTAAAATCTTCCACAAAAAATGTTTCAACTAGCGAAGCAGGAATAAAACCACGTAAACCAACGTCGGCAACTAATCCGCCCTTAACAATTTCTTTTACCTCTGTATTAAAAACTTCATTATTTTCATAAGCTTTCTCCAAATCATCCCACGCTTTATCTGAATCAATTGCTTTTTTGGAAAGTACTACCTCATCATCATCAATTTTTGTAACCTTTAGGGATAGTTCGTCACCCTCTTTAACCATATCGCCAGGTGATTCTATGTGAAGATTTGATAGTTCACTTATCGGAACAATTCCTTCCGTTTTATATCCAATGTCGACAAGAACCTGCTTATCTTCTATTTTAACAACATTCCCTGTCACTGTAGCTCCTGCTTTTAACTCTGATATTTCATTACTATTTTCACCCATGAGCAAAACCCTCCTTAAAATACAAACAACAAAAATACTCTTTTTTATAACTTCTAATAATTACAATTATTTGTCAAGTGAAGAATATTCAGATTGATAGTTTTTCTTCAATTTTTCAATTTCTGACATAATGGCATCTGCTGCATCTTGTGCAGAAGATCTGGTTGTCCGATAATAATCCATATCCATTGGTTCGCCATATATCACGGTAAGCTTTTTAAATGGTTTATACGATCCTATAATCGCACAAGGAACAATTGTTGCACTCGAGCGCAAAGCGAAAAATCCTGCACCTGCTAGAGCTTTACCTAATTTGCCTGTTTTGCTTCGGGTACCTTCAGGAAACAATCCCAAAGTCTTGCCTTCATCAAGAATTGCTAAACCCTTACGTAGTGCGTTACGGTCCCGCATTCCTCTTTTTACTGGAAAGGCATGGATTCCCAGCAATAATTTACCTAATAAAGGTTTTTCAAATAATTCTCCTTTTGCCATAAAATAAATATCCCGGGGAGATGTTATCCCAACTACTGGCGGGTCCAGATTTGAAATATGATTAGAACAAATAATTACCGGACCTTCATTTGGCACATTTTCTTTTCCTTTTACTTCAATTCGATAAAGAGGAAAGAAGATTATGGCAACAACTGTTCTTGCAATTTTATAAAGACTCATAAAAATCTCCCTTTAATCCATTAATTTATTGACCTCTTGTAAAATACGATTTGCTACATCATCGATAGATAGTGATGTCGTGTCAATTTCAATTGCATCATCCGCTTTCATTAATGGTGCAGCTTCACGTTTTGAATCAATTTGATCCCGTTGTTTTATCTCTTCTTTTAATTCCTCTAAATTAGATGCAAAGCCCTTTTTCAGATTTTCTTCATATCTGCGCTTTGCCCGTTCTTCTACCGTTGCTATTAAAAATATTTTCACTTCTGCATCAGGTAATACGTGAGTTCCGATATCCCTGCCGTCCATTACTACACTTTTTTCCTCAGCTAATAATTGCTGCCGTTTCACCATATCTCTTCTGACACTTGAATGTTTAGCAACGTGGGAAACGTTATTTGTAACTATGTTAGAACGTATTTCTAGCGATACATCTTTACCATCTACTAATACATTCTGGCCTCTTTCACCTTGTTTAAGTTCAATGTCTGTGTGTACTAATAAATCAGTTAGTTTTTCATCATCTTCCAAATCTATATTTTTGTTTAGTGCTTTTAATGTAAGGGATCGATACATTGCGCCAGTATCTATATAAATATAAGATAGTTTCTTTGCCACAATCTTTGCAACCGTACTTTTCCCTGCCGCAGCAGGTCCATCAATTGCTATTCTAATTGTTTCATTCATCATTGGTGCTTGTCATTCCTCTCATTTTCCTGAAGTAGTAGTTTAAAAAACTTGGCAAAATGCCAAGTTTAGTTAAATTAATCCTATTAAAATAATAACACACCAGCAAAAATTTGGTCCATTCGTTTTCACATGTATGTTCATGACATTTCCTTTTTCCGTGCTTCCCTTTGTTTTTCGAAACAATATTGAATAATATGCTGTCGTGCTTGTCTAGTGATTGAAACAAACTTTAATGAAGCTGTACTCACCGATGTTTCCGAAACATTTATTCTAATTATTTCAGTTTGTGCAAATACATATTGATAATCCTTTAATTGCATAGGCAGTACTAACCATAAATCCAATATACTACCCACAGATAGCTTTGCAGTATTAGGTAAAATCACAGATAAACCACCACCGCTAATATCCGCTGTGACAGTTGCAAATGGAGTAAATAATTTTTCCGTACTATGTATAGATACGTCTACAGCTGTATCTACCCTTACAAATTGTCTTCGTTGAATTCGTGTTATTTTATTTTTCTCTGGTAGACTAATCGCTAAAGCAGGGATATTTAAATTTATTTTTGTAACTATATGAGAGCGGAACGAATATACCGATTGATCATTTCCTATATAGGTGGCAAGGAAATAGGTTTCTTTAGGTAAAATGGCTGATTTTTTAGTCTGTTCATTTACGGGATAATCAATAAATAAATAGTTTTCATTCTTTTCTATAACTTTACAGCGGTATTTTTGTATATTATTACCGAGTTGTCTAACCTCTAGCGTGAGAATAGTCCCAATCTTCATATTCACAGCCCCCAGCGTTTACATTTTATTACTTTATACCTATTATTACAGAAAAGTAAAAAAAGGGAAAGGCTTTTGCCAATCCCTTTAAAACTTAAAAATTTGCTGCAAAATTAATTTCAGTGCCTCCTAATTTTTCAACTTTCTCTTCTGTACCATCCATTGCATTAATAAAAATTCGATACGTTTCATTTCCTAATACACCTAAAAATTCATAAGTTAGAACTTCATCCCCAATATCATTATCTATCACTGATAAAAATTGTTCATTAATTTTAACATCCGGATTTACCTTGTCCTTAGCTTCTTTTACAGAAAGCTTTGGTTCAGGGATATCCCTTTTAGAATGATTCATATAGTAATTTCTAGCTGTGAAACCTAATATGTCACCATTATCTAATGCAACCTTCACTTCAACAGCATCAGAATAAACCCTTACACCATCTTCGTTATATAAAAATGAGTAGACACCAACATTATTGAATTCATTACTTTGGAAAATTGCCATGTTATCCAATTGATGTTTCTTCAAGAAAGCCTCCGCTTTTTTCTGGCCTTCATTTAAACTGATCTTTTCTTTGCCAATAGGTCTATTCACCAAAAGCGAAATTGGTTTACCGCCTTGTTTTGACATATCTAAATAAGCATTTTTTTCACCATTACGGTAGGAAACACTATACAGTGGGATGTCTGCTCCTTTGCCACTTTCAGTAATAGTTACATCTGCATTATTTTTAATTTCAAACAGTTTTTTACTTTTTTCCAATGCCTCATCTTTGCTAATCATATCTCCATCTAAAAATTGATAGGAATGTTCTTCAGAAGAGGTCCCGATTAATCCAGAATTCACATTACTCTCTGTATACCCTTCTACTTTTTTCTCAACAGTTTTCAACCCGTCAATAATGGTATTGTCCGATTGTTTATCTGTACTTGCAATTGCAAGCTGAACATCCATCCATCGTAAATTATTATCTAAAACAACATGTTGTACTTGTCTGAGTTCTTTTTTGATGTCACCGGATTGTTCATATAGATTTTCCAGGGTTTTTGTTTCCTCATTCGTAAGCGGTTCCTTTTCCAAATCCCTTACAGCAGTTCGATACGTAAAATCTCCAATATTCGAAAGAAATTCCTCGGTTTTGTTAAAAGGCAATAATGATAATGGCAGCTGCCCAACATCTGACAGTGCCTCCGATGTTAGTCGCCATATCTCTACAAGTTGTGGTGACAGGCTTTGTTTAGAATTCATTGCAAGAGATGTACCGATTTTGTCATTCAGCATATCCATTCGATAAGAAAGCTCATGAAACGAACGTTGATATGTGTTCTCTGCTTGAATTAAAATTGCGTTTTTTTCCTGATGCTCCTGGTATCCCCAAAAGGCGACTCCGGCAAGCCCAATTGCAAGTATTGTAATTAATATCCAGCGTATCATTCTTATCACACCTTTCTATTTACAGAATATATGTTTTCCAATTTGTTTAATTTGCGGCCTCGACCAGATCCAGTCAGATGTCGCGGTTTTTGGATTAAAGTAATAGATTGCATTACCTGTCGGATCCCATCCATTAATTGCGTCTAATACTGCTTGTTTGGATGTTTCATTGGGTTCTAGCCATATTTGTCCATCAGCAACCGCTGTAAATGCTCTAGGTTCAAAAATGACACCAGCAACTGTGTTTGGAAACGTAGGACTTTCAACCCTATTTAATATTACTGCCGCTACTGCAACTTGACCAACATATGGTTCCCCGCGAGACTCACCATGAACAGCATTTGCCATTAATTGAATATCATTTTGGGAAAACCCTTGTGGTACATTTACAGCCGTTGGAGTAGGTTCGGCATTTGTGTTATTTGTTTTATTTGTATTATTACCTTGGGTTTTACTTGGTGCAGTTTGTTTTTCTTTATCAATACCCCCGTAATAGGTAAAATCCCTGCCCTTTCTAATCTGTTCTTTTACAAATTGTTTATCGTATTTACTTGCATCTACTAGCTTTTGTTTTGTTGTTTCACCAGCAAGACCATCTACTTTCATCCCAAATTCATACTGAAAGTTACGTAATGCCCAATATGTTCCCCAACCAAATACACCATCAATATTTCCGTTATAAAAACCCAAGTATTGTAATCTTGCTTGTAATTCAATTACATCATCCCCTTCAGCACCATGTTGAATGACTTGAGGACTAAAAGCATATACGGTTCCAGGTGTTTTGGAAGCTTGTAGCCCTATCGTTGTAAAACATATAATGATAAAGAAAAGGAACATCTTTTTATAGTTCATACTTTTTCCTCCTACTTTTCCAATCTCTTATTGATGTCTATTTTTTGATTAAATCTCCTTTTTATTCATTAATCTTGGAAGAGTATTAGCAACAGCTTTACAGCATAAAAAAATTCCTCCTCAGTTTCTGACTGAAGAGGAACTTATGCACGTTGTTTTTCATTATGGATAACTACCTTTGCTTTTGATTGATTAGCTAGTTTGACTTTACGCAGACCATACATCCATAACAGGATCATAAATGGAATTAATAAAAATAACCATTCGCTTGTTACGGTTTTTAAAATATAATTATACAATCCATGCAGCAGAAAAGGAATACACAGGGCAAGAATTATATTTTTTCTATTATTGGCTTGATTCATTTTTGACTTGCCAAAATAATACCCCATGATTACCCCGAATATGGCGTGAGAGGATACTGGAAATAATGCCCTGGTAAATGCGTATTCAATTCCATTTGTTATTAAATACAATATATTTTCAACCGTTGCAAATCCCAAACTGATTGCCACTGCGTAAACAATGCCATCATAATGTGCATCGAATTCAGTATGATGATAGATAATGTATATAAAGATAAACCATTTAAAAAATTCCTCGATCAGTGCAATCAGAAAAAAAGACTGAATAAAATTATTTTGAGCAATCTCCTCAGCATTAAAGGCATACTGAATAAACATTATAGGGAATACAAGCAACCCGCCAAATATAAACATTTTTATGATTAAGGGTAATGGTTCAGCAATACGGTCCTTTAAATAAAAGAACGCCATCAAAGCAAGTGTAGGAGCTATACCCGCGGATAAAATAGCAAACATAGCCATAGACCTCTTTCCAAATTGGTTAGTTTTATCGTATCATTAAGTAGCAAGATTGGAAATAGCAATTAATAATGGCAGGTGAGACATTTGAAAAATATACTACTTATTCATACTGGCGGGACTATATCCATGTTGGAAAACAAGCAAACTGGAGAGGTTACGACTACAAATAAACATCCGTTGACAGAGTTATCCTATTTATATAATACGTATGCAAATGTAGATGAAATTATCGCATTCAGTCTTCCATCACCTCAAATAACACCAATAGAGATGCTGAATTTAGCTGAAATAATTGAGGAGAAATATAATTCTTATGATGGGATCGTAATTACACATGGAACAGACACATTAGAGGAAACTGCATATTTTCTTGATTTAGTCATCAACACGGATAAGCCAGTTATCCTAACAGGAGCGATGCGTTCAAGTAATGAAATTGGCTCTGATGCCCTTTACAACTTAATAAGCTCATTACGTGTTGCAGTAAACGATGATGCCAAGAATAAAGGTGTACTCGTTGTAATGAATGATGAAATACATACCGCCAATAATGTAACGAAAACATCAACTAGTAACGTTGCTACATTTCAAAGCCCGCAATACGGACCAATTGGCATAATTACGAAGGATTCTATAATATTTCATCATACGATAGTAGCAAGATCAAATTTTTCGGTCAATAAAATTACAAAGAATGTATTTTTGTTAAAAGCGTTTGCCGGTATGGATGATCATATAATTAACGCCATTTACCAAGCAAAGCCTGATGGTCTGGTTATAGAGGGGCTTGGTCAAGGTAATTTGCCGAAAACCACGGTAAAACCTATCCAAAAAATGATTAAGACTGACATTCCAGTCGTTCTTGTTTCTAGATGTTACCAGGGAATTGTACAGCCCACTTATGGATACGATGGTGGTGGAAAACAGTTAAAAGATATCGGAGTTATTTTTGCTAATGGTCTGACAGGGCAAAAAGCAAGATTGAAATTACTCATTGCCCTGGAACAGACTGAGGACTTTAATTCACTAACAAAAATCTTTGAATAAGTGAGATAAAAGAGGCAGTCTTCATATAAGAAGACTGCCCAGCATTAATTATCTTTTGTTATTGATTTAGCAATAAATTCTCCGTGATGCCTTCCATTTTCAATAAAAATTTCATTGTTATTATATCCCGCAGCTACTACACCTGCCACGTATATCCCAGGGACGTTTGTTTCAAATGTAGCATCATCAAATTGGGGACGGCCAGTCTCCTTATCGATCTTTATACCAATTTGCTGCAGAAATTGCTGATCTGGTCTATACCCAGTCATAGCGAATACAAAGTCGTTACGTATTGTCTTTGACAAACCATTTTTCGTATAAGATATATGATCATTTGCAATTTCCGTAACATGTGCATTAAATTCCATTTTGACTATATCTTTTCTGACCAAGGCATCAAATTCTGGCAAAATCCAAGGTTTAATACTTTTGGAATAGGTGTCACCACGATATAATACAGTTATGGAAGCACCGGCTTTATGGAGTTCCATCGTTGCATCAACAGCAGAGTTTTTACCACCAATCACGACTACATTTTTATTAAAAAATGGGTGTGCTTCTTTAAAATAATGCATAACTTTGCTGAGATTTTCGCCAGGTACATTCATTTTATTCGGCTGGTCATAATAACCAGTCGCAATGATTACATGGTTTGCTTGATATTGAAATGTTTCACCAGAGGGTTTTTCCGTCTTTACCAAAAATTTATCATCTGCCTTTTTAATGGCTGCTGCTTTTTCAAATGAATGAATACGCAAGTCCTTCCGTTTTGCAACAGTGCGATAATAGGCTAATGCTTGATTACGAACCGGCTTTTGTTTCTCAGTAATAAAAGGCATTTGACCAATTTCCAATTTCTCACTAGAGCTAAAAAACATCTGGTGTGTTGGGAAATTGTAAATGGTGTTCACTACATTTCCTTTTTCAATAATTAGAGGGTTATGACCTAGCTTTTGTAATTCGATGGCACATGACATACCACACGGTCCACCACCCACAATGATCGTTTGTTCCACTTGCATGACCCGCACTTTCCTTTCTTACAAAAAACTTTAACTAGTTTAACCAAAAAGAAAAACTCCTATCTAACTATACATGATAAGAGTTTTTTCGTCATTTAATTAAGTTCGGCAAAGAGGTATTCATCTGAAACACTGCGTTCAGACGGATTGCCGCCCGTTACACTAAGCAGCAATCATTGAACAAGTCCTCACCGCATCCAATTATTACACCCAACCGCGGAACCTTGCCGCTTCAGCCATCTTTCTAACGCCGACCATATATGCGGCAAGACGCATATCCACACGCCTTGTTTGTGCCGTGTTGTAAATTGCATTGAATGATTTAACCATAATCGTTTCCAATTTTTCTGCGATTTCCTCTTCAGGCCAATAATAACCTTGATTATTTTGTACCCATTCAAAATAAGAAACAGTTACACCCCCGGCAGATGATAAAACATCTGGAACAAGTAAAATACCGCGTTCGGTTAGTATTTTTGTCGCCTCCAATGTCGTAGGGCCATTTGCCGCTTCCACTACAATGCTTGCTTTAATGTTATGAGCATTATCCTCTGTAATTTGATTTTCCACTGCAGCAGGTACTAGGATATCACAATCTAATTCAAGTAACTCTTTATTGGAAATAGTGTTATTAAATAGTTTAGTAACTGTACCGAAACTATCCCTTCTATCCAGCAAATAATCAATATCAAGTCCGTCCGGATCATGAAGTGCCCCGTATGCATCAGAAATTCCAACTACTTTTGCTCCGGCATCATGTAAGAATTTAGATAAAAAGCTTCCTGCATTACCAAAGCCTTGTACTACCACCCTTGCACCTTTCACATCAATTCCTTTTTTCTTTGCAGCCTCATTAATTACGATTGTAACACCTTTTGCAGTTGCAGATTCTCTTCCATGTGAACCACCAAGTACGATTGGTTTCCCTGTAATAAAACCAGGACTATTAAATTCATCAATGCGGCTATATTCATCCATCATCCAAGCCATAATTTGCGAATTTGTAAATACATCTGGAGCAGGAATGTCTTTATTAGGTCCAACGATTTGACTTATAGCGCGGACATAACCACGGCTTAAACCTTCCAATTCACGAAACGACATTTCCCGTGGGTCACATATAATTCCACCCTTACCTCCACCGTAAGGCAAGTCAACAATACCTGCTTTCAAACTCATCCAGATCGATAATGCTTTTACTTCTTTTTCTGTAACATCCGGATGAAATCTAACCCCACCCTTTGTAGGGCCGACTGCATCATTATGCTGTGCGCGATAACCAGTGAAGATTTTTATTGAACCATCATCCATTCTAACTGGAATTCTAACCGTCATCATACGGATAGGTTCTTTTAATAATTCAAATACTTCATCAGGGTAACCCAACCTCTCTAACGCATTTTTGACAACAGTTCGTGTTGAACTTAAAACATCCAATTTATTGCTTTCATCTTTGGTAGAATCTGCTGCTTTATCGGCTACCATGAATTTACCTCCTAGAATATCCATAAATATTTTGTATAATAGCTTTACTCAGAGATTAGTATACACCTTCATCATAAATATGCAATAAAATATACCTATTTTATTAATTAATTTTATAAGAAATTGAAAACGTTTACGCTTATTTACTTTGTTGTAAGATTTACAAACATTTCGATCATCTCTTCATATGTCCACCCCTGTGCTTTAGCAGCATCTGGAAATAGACTTGTTGGTGTCATTCCAGGCAGCGTATTCACTTCCAGAATTACCGGAATATTTTCAGGTGTTACGATAAAATCAACTCGTGAGTATATCTTGCATCCTAGTAATTGATGTGCAAGCACTGCATATGTTTGAAGCTGTTCTGTAACCTCCATTGATACAGTGGCTGGAATAATGTGTTCACTCCCGCCGGGTGCATATTTTGATTCATAATCATAAAAACCATTCTTAGGAATAATTTCGATTACAGGAAGCGCCTTTTCTTTTCCATAAGAACCTAATACAGGAACAGTCACTTCTTTCCCTTTGATAAAATCTTCCACTAGAACGGTATCATCGCTTGTCAATGCGTTTTTTAATGCGGGTTCAATATCCTGAATATCATTCACTATTGTGAGTCCCAATGTGGAACCTTCTCTATTTGGTTTAATGACAAATGGAGTGTTGTATAATGATTCAATTGATTTAATTATTTCATTTAAATTTGTTTGCTGCGTTATCTTGTAGGCATTGCTTTTAGCTACCGGAATATTATTTGTTTGAAAAATTTGTTTTGCCTTTGCTTTATCCATTGCTAATGCCGACGCTAAAACTCCAGATCCAACATAGGGAATTTCAAGCATATCCAATAATCCTTGAATTCTTCCATCTTCCCCAAACTTACCGTGTAATCCTATAAAAACCAAGTCAACATCTAAATTAAGGATTTCCTCCATTTTGTCTGGATTAAAATCAATACCAATGACATTATGACCATTATGTTTTAACGCATTTATTATTCCCTTCCCCGATGATAATGAAACTTCCCGCTCGCCGGAAATGCCCCCATATAGTACTGCTATTTTCAATTGTGTACACTCCCCATTAATATAAATACTTGCCAATTTTATCGTATCATTTTTCCGTACAATATCAATAAAATGCATCCATAATTTTTCTTACTGCATTTGATGGCATAATAACTTTTCCGTATTCTAATAACCGTGTTGATGTGATAATGCTTGGTGATGAAAACTCAGACATAATGGCAATAATGTGTTCTTTATTTTTATCAATTAGATCAATGTCTTGCAATAGCATATAGTAACGCTGATTCATATAATAAATTTGCCCACCTTCAATCTCTGCTGCCATTAAATATGAAGATACTTGTATAATATCCTCGAATTCATCAAAGGAAAAGATTAACTCTTTGCTTTCATCCAAGGTAACTTTCATTTCAATAAAATCCTCATCCCAATTTATATTTTCAATTTTTTGTGTAACAATGATATGCATACCTTGCGCTTGCATCAAATGAACTTGAACAAGCAACATTCCTTCTAAATCAATGCCCAATTCACTGCTTGCTTCATACATCATATCACTAAATAGGTTTCGTACACTAGATACATCCTGCCACAAATCTTCTTTGGTAAAACCACGTTCAATTAGGTCATCAAACGTAAGAAATATCGTAAATTGACTCATTGATACACGTTCAATACGCATGTAAGCATCCTCCTTTACACAGCTAAATAATCTTGAATTAACCTAAAGGCAAATAACATTCATTTTTTCCTTTCTATACTATATGCTTAATGGCTAATTGTTGAACTGTCCGAATATAATCTCAGTGATATAATAATAAAACTGACTATACGGTTCTTTTCAACGTTATCACATGACATTCCGCTTTTGTACCTAAACGAAACGGCAGCCTTGTATATCCATATCCTTCGCTAATTAAAACATTTATTCCACGATAAATTTGGAATCCGCCAGGCCGATATAAACCAAATCCCAAAATTCGTATTTGCCCTCCATGTGTATGGCCGGCTAAAACAGTATGCACAAGTCGCTGCTCGTCTAAATTTAAGTCAAAAAACGCACTTGGAGCATGTGTCAGCAAAAGATTATAACTACCTTTAGCACCTTGTAATGCCAAATCCAAATGCGCCTCTTTATATTTACAGCAATCTAATCCTATTAGGCTAAGGATATCACCATTGTCAGCAATGATATCCTTATTTGAATTCGCTAAGATTACGATGTTTTCCCGTAATAATAAATTATAAATCTTTTCTGGAACTGCCTCGTAATCATTATTTCCCCAGACAAAAAATATTGGTTTATTCCATTGTTTTAACCTGTTAATATTGTTTTCCGTTCGTTTAATGGGGACTCCCTTTTCAGTAAGATCCCCGCCGATTATCACTATATCAATTTTTTCCTCTATTGATTGTAATGTATTTTCATTAATTTTTCTACGATGGATATCAGAAATAAAAAATACTTGAAAATCATGGAACCCTTCAGGCAATTTACAATCTGCAATAGTTAAAAAATCAATCATATCATGGTGAGCTTTGTATATCATATACAAGATAAATAGGACTATACATATAGCTAGGATAAGTAAATAAATCATTTTCTTATTCTTCCCTTCTTATGTATTGCGATCATACCACATTTATTATAGTCCAAACATACCAACGTGCTTTTGGGATTTTCTTTTTAAACTTAGAATAGGACTGCCTCTTTAAATCATACAAATAAAAAGAGAGCGAATGTCTACTGAGAAAGGAGGATTTTATGTTTACACAATTTAAATACTGGGAGCCGTACATCAGTCCATTTGATCCTTGCCCACCAATGCGCATTAAGAGTTATTCAACCCCCCCACAACTATATATTCCCTTTCAGCCAAAAGGATTACCGCAATTTAAACCAATGGAAGCATTGTATCGTGGAACTTTGTGGCCAGCTTTATTCAGCCCTTATCCAGATCCTAAAAAAAGAGGTGATCAGGATGAATAAACAACTTCCACAAGAATATTATCAATTACTTGAAGAAATCCAGGCAGTAGATTTTGTTTTAGTCGAATTGAATTTATATTTAGATACACATCCAGATGATTATGATGCAATCGAGCAATTTAATACATTCACAAAAAAAAGCAAAGAATTAAAAATTGTTTTTGAGAAAAAGTACGGTCCTCTTATGAATTTTGGCAGAAGCTTTTCAAATTACCCTTGGGATTGGAAAGAGGCCCCATGGCCATGGCAAGTCTAATTCGTTCTTTTGCAATGATTAACAAATAGATGGGAGGATAATTTTTGTGTGGTATTACGAAAAAAAGCTCCAATATCCAGTTAGAGTCAGTCAATGTAATCCAATGCTTGCAAAATTTTTAATTGAGCAATATGGTGGAGCTGATGGTGAATTAGCTGCCGCTTTACGCTATTTAAACCAACGATATACAATTCCGGATAAGGTAGCTGGGCTATTAAATGATATCGGCACAGAAGAATTTGCACATCTCGAAATGATTGCAACTATGGTTTATAAGTTAACAAAAGATGCAACACCTGAGCAAATGAAAGAAGCCGGTCTAGGTGCACATTATGCAGATCATGACAAAGCTTTATTTTTCCATAACGCAGCAGGTGCACCTTTTACAGCAACATATTTTCAAGCTAAAGGAGATCCAATAGCAGATATATATGAGGATATTGCTGCTGAAGAGAAGGCTCGAGCAACGTACCAATGGTTAATAAACATGTCTGATGATCCAGATATAAACGATGGATTAAAATTCCTTCGTGAACGGGAAGTAGTCCACTCGTTGCGATTTAGAGAAGCTGCTGAAATTTTGAAAGAAGAAAGGGATAAGAAAGTATTTTTTTAATGTTAAAAGAGGCTGGGAAATAACAAAATTGTTTAACCCAAAGCCGAACATTGTACCATACTAGCGAAGGAAATACACGGAGACTCCTGCGGGATGAAAAGCCTAGGTGAGACTACGTAGAGCGATAGCTCGGAGTAGGCTCAGGGCAGCCCGCGGAAAGCGTAGTGTATTTCCGCAGCGGTATGTACGCACCAACTATGTTCGGATTTTATTTTGGTTAAAACACTTTTGTCCCAGCCTCTTTGTTTAAAGTGTGAAATTCATCAATTGCTGATCTAATTCCTCTATCATTTTCTCTAATTGATTTACTTGTTTATTCACATGTATAAATGACTGCTGTTGATCTTCTACTGATGCTGATATTTCTTCTGTTCCGGCCGCAGTCTCTTCTGTTACGGCACTTATATTCTGAATAGATGCTACTATGGATGAACTCATTTCACCGGAAGTGGCCATATCCTCTGACAGCTGTTTTAGCTGATTTGCTATAGCTGTTACATTTTCATAAATCGCTGAAAACGACTGCTCTGTATGACCCATTGATTCAGATTGTTCTTCAGACAGTAAGCTCGTTTGTTCCGTTACTTCTTCAATATTTCTTATGCCAGCATGAATTTGTTCAATCATCTTAAAGATTTGCGTTGTAGCATTCGCTGATTCATCTGCAAGCTTACGAACTTCCTGTGCAACTACAGCAAATCCTTTTCCATGCTCACCAGCTCTTGCAGCTTCTATTGCCGCATTTAAGGCAAGCAAATTTGTTTGCTCAGCAATTTCATTAACGAGTTTTGCAGTATCTTCAATATTAGTTGCATATCCTACAAATGATTGAACAGAATCCTTAATTCGTTGCGTTGACACTATACTTTTTTCCATAGTGGAGCGTTGTTGCTTAATAAATTGCTGCCCTTCGTCCACTAATTGAAGACTCGCTTCACTTGCCTGGGTGGAATTATTACTGCTATGAACATTTTCCACAAACTTTGTATCCAATTTTTCCATATGAAAGGATACATCTTGAATGTCTTCTGAAACAGATTGACTTCCTTTCGATAACTCTTCTGTGGATGTGGAAACCTGATTAGCGCTATCGGTTAGAACGTTCATGTTTCTAGACAAATCTGCGCTAAATGTTTTTACCTCTTTACCAATATAATTGACAGTCAGAATTGTTGTCTTTAAATTTTCTATCATTTGTATGAATGAATTAGTTAACAACCCTATTTCATTCTTTCCTTTTTCCGCACTGTCTATGGTAACCGTCAAATCCCCTTTCGCTACCTGTTCCGCATAACCAGCTAATTGCCGAATTGGCTTAGCCGTTTTCACTGTTAAACGTATGATGGAAAATACAGTTGCTGCGATCAGTACAAGACTGGCGATAATGGTGAAATGAATGATATTTTTAATCATTTCACTTCGCTGATCTACCGTACTTTCATACCAAAGATTGGCACCGCGCTGCAGCATATATACATCATTTAAGACTCCAGCTGTTTTTGCGGATTGCCGTTTAATTTCATTCGTATCTGATTCAAGAAGTGCCTTTTCAATTACTGGTATTAATTGCTCATACTTTCCTTGAATCCGTTTAAACCAGTGTTCCTGCATATTTGTTTTTAATTCCTCTTTAACATTTGATAATTTATTACTGATTAACGTCAGATTTGTTGTAATTTCAGCACCTGTACCTTCAGAGGGATTAAATGCATAATTGCTTAATGCCTGTTTCGCGGTAATAAATTCACCGTTAAGTTCCTTTACCTCTAATAATAATTGTACATCGTTGTTCGATGATTTTTGTAAATTATCCATCTGAATAATAATAAATAAGATTAAAGCTAGACTTAGGAGAAACGGGATTAATGTAAAAATAAAAAGCCTTTTTTTAATTGACATTGAATCACTCTCCTTTATCCATGGCTTTATCAATAATTGATTGTTCCTTATTAGACAGCTGGATCAGCCGAATAGGGGTCAGGTCAATTCCGTTATCCTTTACTCCCAATTCTAACTGTTCACCGGTTAAACCTTCTTCGTTGATCAATTTTTTGACAACATCATACAGGGCAACATCGACGTTTTTTAACATGGATGTAACAACTGCCTTTTCCGCTATGTAAAATTGATCACTGTCAACACCAAATGCATAAATACCTTCTTTTTGCGCCTCTTTTAATACACCAATTCCCGTGAATCCTGCAGCTGGGAATATGAAATCTGCATCTTTTTCGATTTGCTTACTGGCAATTTTTGCACCTATCTGATCATCCCCAAAGGTACCTGCATATTCTGTTAATACGGTAGCATCCTTATTTACAGCTTTAACGCCATCTTTAAATCCTTGTTCAAAATTGTGGATTAAAGGAACATCTTCACCACCAATAAAGCCGACAACATTAGTCTTCGTTTTCAGTCCGGCTATTAATCCAATTAGATAGCTGCCCTCTTCCTCTTTGAATGTTATCGATATAACATTCTTTTTATCCGATACTGCATCTACAAGGGCAAATTGTTGTTTTGGATATTTATCTGCTAATTCATTAACAGCAGGAGCGGCGGTGAAGCCAATGCCAATAACTAAATCATGGTCATCTTTGATTAATTCCTCTAATTTGCCGTTAAAATTCTGATCTACTGGCTCCCGATAATCAAATATAATTCCCAGTTCATCACGTGTTTTTTCTAAACCGCGGAAAGCTGAATCATTAAATGAACCATCACCTAACCCACTATCAGAAAGAAGCAAACCAACACTAAAAACATCCTCTGTCTGTGTTGTCTCCACTGAAGAGCAGGCACTTAATAAAACAATCAGAATTATGAATAGTAATCGTCGCAATTAAAATTCTCCTTTCTAGCTGTCTCTCATCAGGTATATTAATTCCAAAGTCTATATCGTCACGTATATTTGTGATATGAAATAGAAAATAATTTTAAAATGTTTAAAAGAATTTAACAGCGACTATTTTTAAATTTGAGACAATCCCTCATACTAAAAAGCCATTCAACACATGTGCTGAATGGCTTTTGCAGGATTATACTTTAAAATACGTTAACTATCTCATCTCCCCATACATAATAGATGCCGAATAGCACAGCCAGAATAATCACAATAACAAACACCAGCCTAAGAAATGGTCTGCTCATCTTTAAATGGGTACGTGTATTCTTTTTACTATGCACTTCCTTCCTTGGCGGCAGATTTAAAATGTCAACTTCCCTTTCTCCATCCATTATTCCCCCAATATTTACCTCTGAATCCTTGACATCTTTCTGTTGTACTTCATCAACTAATTTTCTTAATTCTGCAGCCTGGTCTTCAATTTCTTTTGTTTCATTACTCATTATTTACAGCACCTCATTTTTGAAAACGGATTACCAATCCTAATAAAAAATCAACAATAAAATGGGAAGCAACTGAACAAATTAAATTCCCAGTTAGCTCAAACATATAACCGATATAAAAACTAACAAATAAAACAGAGATTAGTAAAACCGGCTTTGTTAAATACCTGATATGAACTAGCGTAAATACAACGCTGGCTGCTATGTAACCGAAGCTTGTCTGCAAAACCCCTCTGAATAAAAGTTCTTCCGACACAGCCACAATCAATGCTATAAAACAAATATCCAAAACTGATCGATTTTTAAACAGTTTAACATTGATCCCACCATCATCATAGTAACGTTTAGGGAAAACATAGATTAACAGCAGATCCAATACAACTATTATCAGACCGGGAATAATTCCATAATAGACTATTTGCTCTATATTAAGGCTGAAATAGTAAAACCATTGTGACATATGTTCAAACAAAAAAATACTTAACAACATACTTAGTGCAAATAACAACATTTGTGAAAGGATTAGCTGCATTTTAATCTCTTTATCTGTCATTTGTTCAATCATCTCACGTTGCTGCTTAGTCATTACTGTCACCTATTAATAATAAAGTTTGCAATTTTTCTTGCCATGTACCAAATGATTTATCCGATTCTGTATTTTCCGGTTTCCAGTCAATAAAAGAAAAACCGCAGTTACTGCAGCATTCATATATGGGTTCATTAATAGAATCCTGAAAGCTCTTGTATAGACTTTTTCTTAAACAGTTCTTTTCATTGATCCAATCAATCATTTCATGGAGCTTTCTTTCTTTAATAGAAATACGTTCATCGATGAAATCCTGAATCAATTTAAAGGAAACTTTCCAATTGTCCTCATTAAAATAAATTTTATTTCCCTCTATAATAGCATGTTTTTCTAATTGATACCGTAAAAATCGCCATTGAATTTCTCCCAGTTGAAAGATGTTTTCCAGCTGTTCAATAGTTTTGGGGATCTGCTCGCCCTCCCTATACAGCTGCTGTAGTTTACGAAACACATAGTGTAAATGCTCTGTAGCTGGAAGCTCTTTTTTTATTAACTTAGTTGGCAAAAAATCATCTTTTTTCGAATATAGCAGTATGGCTACACTGGACTTCCCATCTCTCCCCGCCCTTCCAATCTCTTGTATATAGGATTCAATTTGCGGAGGGAAATGAAAATGTACCACTAAGCGAATATTTTTCTTATTAATACCCATACCGAACGCACTTGTACAGCAGATAATGTCCAATTGATTGTTCATAAATTGCTGCTGGATAGCTATTCGATCAACCTGTTCCATCCCACCATGATAAAAGGCTATTCTTTGATTCGGCAGTTTGCTTTTTAGTATCGAGGATATCGTTTCGGTAGATTGTCGACTAGAAAAATAGATTAATGCAGGAAAATGATAACGATTAAAAAGTTTTTCCAGGACCTCTACTTTTTCCCTATCATTGGTGATTTCTTTAATTGAAAATGTAATATTGGTACGGTCCATTGGATATATATGTTTAATCATTTTTGGACGCCCAATAAAGGTTACGATATCATTCTGAACATCGTGATTTGCTGTAGCACTTAAAGCCAGTATAGTAGGATTATGTAAAGTTTGTATAATTTCACCTAATTTTAAATAATCTGGTCTGAATTCATGACCCCATTGAGATATGCAATGTGCTTCATCTATCACAAATAAACTTACTTGAATCTTTTTTAATTGTACAATCAAATCATTCTGCTGCAGAAGTTCTGGAGATACATAGATTAATTTATAAGTATGTAATTGTAAATAAACATTCTTTCTTTCTATTGGATCCATAAAACTATTTAATGCAATTACCTGCTTAAATTGGCTTGCTTTTAATTGTTTTACCTGGTCAATCATGAGTGAAATTAGTGGAGAAACAACAATTGTTGCTCCTTGTAAAAGTTTCGCTGGAAGCTGATAGCATAGTGATTTGCCTGTACCTGTTGGAAGCACGCCTAATACATCATTTCCCTTGATAATATCCTGAATAATTTTCTTTTGCCCAGTCCGAAATGTTTTATATCCAAAATGCTTATACAAAGCAGACTCCAGAGTTTTTTGCTTGTTCATTTGCATCACCTATGTTGTTTAGAATTGTATACAGTAGCTAAAACTAATCGAATTTGAAAATAACTAATCTTTTCATTTACATTTTCTTTTATTTGCTTTAATGCCGAAGTCTTCATTCTTTTAATTGTGCAGATTATTTCATCCTGCTGCTCTTTCGAAACATACATAGTGGTTGGAAATGATTGATCGAATAATGCAATTTCTACCATATGATCATAAATTGTATTTAATTTTAGATTTCTTATATGTGCAATTTCTTCTGCAGAATAATTTTTATGCAGTAAGTTAAACGTTTGCTGTGCAGAGTGCGTAATCAATATTTTGTTTTTAATATCACTAATAATAGAATGCAGTGCAGGATAATTCATGCAATTAGAGTATACAACTGATAATATATGATGAATCATCCTAATCCAAACAAGAGGCACGTCCGAAAGATTTATCTGGTATGATTCAGATAGTTGGTGACTGGTTTTCCCATATGTTCTATAACCCGATAACCGATCAACAAATAAATTCGCATCCTGTTCGGAAAAATCACCAAGTAATTGCTTTAATTCTTCATATATCCCTTTTAGATATGCTGTTTCATATGACCTTATTTTCCTATAATAGTTTTTCATCCAATACAAGACAGGGGGAGTGTCTATAATTGGTATAAACGATAAATGCTGCATTTTACTATTTGTAAGTGTTTGAATTAACAATAATAAACGGTCTGAAAAAACAGGCGCAATTGTATGATATTTAATACCATTAAACCCTTCAAACAATAATAAATCATCATTTTTAAGAAGCCACTTTACTCCATCAGCAGTAGGGATAAATTCCTTTGTTAATAAATGATGCTTAACCAGCAGATTCAGTTTTTCATCAATCATTCTTTTCGAGATTTGCTTATAAATACCATAAAAACTTTTTAAATCGTAAATATGGGAGTCTTGAACAGTTTGTATTGATTTTTTTCCATTTAATAGATGATAGACAGCTGAGGGGGTTCGTTCATTTTGGAAATTATAGCAGCATTTTAACAAAATTCCTTCAAGTAACAATTGTAATTTACTCCTTTCATGGCAAGCAAATTGTGTCTGTTTTATGACCAATCTGTGAAGCTTTTTGCAAGAACACTTCAGTCAACGGCAATGTTGTGTTGAAATGTATTAAAATCGGCATTACAATAAAATTAGCTGTTTATTGCAATGAAATTTTTAGGCATAATTTAAGGGAGGTCGTAGCATGCCAAAATACACAATTGTAGATAAAGAAACATGTATTGCGTGTGGGGCTTGCGGTGCTTCAGCGCCTGATATATATGATTACGATGATGAGGGTATTGCCTATAATGCAATTGATGATAATAAAGGAACGGCTGAAATTCCTGAAGTGTTGGAAGAGGATTTATTGGACGCTTATGAAGGTTGTCCAAGTGATTCTATTAAAATTTCCGATCAGCCATTTGACGGCGACCCGTTAAAATTTGAAGAAGAATAACGAAAAAACTGGTTTCATGATTACATGGAGTCAGCTTTTTTATGTGCGGCATTTTTGACTACTTCCAATACGTTGCCACCTAATGTATTCCGAATAATTTCGCTGTCACGAAATAGTGCGCATAATGCTACAATTGTAGTCCAATTTGCACATAGTCGATTTTTTTCTATTTGTACAAGTGTTTTTTTGGAAATTCCTAAAACAGATGCCATTGTATCTTGAGTATAATTGTTCTCTACGCGTACCAATTTCATTTTTGCAGATAGTGAACTTATTATTAATTCCTGATCCATTTTGACATCATTCCCACTATATAGATAACAGAATCCCTTTCTATAATAGTAATTCGCTTTATACGAAAAGTCAAAAGTAAGCATATATAAAATTCACATGCATTAATTACATGTGAATTTTACGCTTTGCCATTACTGTTCATGCATTATTGGATTTACCGCCAATGGTACCTTTATCGCCTTTGCTAAATTATATTTTCCAATTTTTTTAATTCCAGCATTATTAAATTTAACTGATTTATATCCATAACTTTTTGCGGTCATTAACATCGCCTCAATCATCGTATTTTTTTTCTGAGGTGTTATGGACGTGTCCGTTAAAATTCCATCTGAAAATGTAACGGCTAGCTGTTCTCCAGATTTATTTATATCAAATCTAATGTCATTTGGAATCGTTCGAAATACATTAAATGCTTCCTCGTTTTGTTTCATTTCATCAAAAGCAGCCTCAATATCCATTTGACCAGTTTGTGGCACCGGTATTAAAAATTTACGTTTTTGTGGTGAAGCCTGGTATACTTTGTAACTGGATTTTTGTCTAGCTCTAATAGGCAGTTCTTTAACAATTCCAATTGGTCCAAGGTTCACTCCTTGATTATGAATTGTTTCAAAAATGACTTTATTAAGTCCTAATTGACCAAACATATTAGATAATAGTTCCTGGAACACATTTGCATTTGCGGATCCAGGATTTAATGAAAATCCTTCTGGAAGGTTTACCATAACTAAATTGTTTGTATAGTCGATTTTAAAAGATGCTCCTTTGAACAAAAAGTCTGATACCCCCCATTTTTCATTGTTAATATAATTCTCCAAGTCATTATAGTAACCTGTTAATTTTTCCGTTTTTTGTTTTATAAATGATAAAGGTATTACGTATTGCCCTTGTAAATCGGTCACTGCGGCATGGACAACATCAGATTGGTCATCGATCTCGTTAAGAACAAGATCTTCAGACTTCTTACCAAATAAACTAAATTCTGGGTTACCATCATCTGATTGTCCCGAGTCCTCTTCCATTCTTGAACTATACTCTTCAATTGCCAGTTTAGAATCAGCAGCATTATTAGATGATTGCTCCTCGTGGGATTGAAACATCGTATTATTAAATAATACAGGTATAATAGCCAATATAATAACTGCTGTCAGGATAGTACTAAGAATAGGTAGTAAATGGGATTTTTTTTGTTTCAATGGTTTGCTTTTTCCCATTTCCTGAGAGATACGCTGAAATAATTCGTTCTTATCCAGATGGTCATTTACCTGTGGCATATTCTTTAGCAATTCTGGCATTTGCTTATCGTTATCATCATTGTAGTGGGATTTCATTACGCATCTCCCTCCTTTTCCTGATTTTCTGTTAAAAGCTTTCTCAATGTTTTTAATCCCCTGTGCTGTGTTGTTTTTACCTTACTAAGACTAAACCCCAATACATCTGCAGTTTCCTGAATTGAAAATGATTGTATGTAACGCAATATTAAAACACTTTTCTGATCTATAGTACATTTATCCAGATTTCTGTAAATTAATTTCATCTCTTCATTTTTGACAGTAAGTTCGTCTGGAAGAGGGCTTTGGTCATATAGTGAATCCCCTTTTTCATGCCAATCAAAAAATTCCGCAATCCTGCTCCTTTTTCTTTTTTGTGAACGGAAATAATCTATAGTTGTATAGCGGGCAATTGAAAAAATCCATGTCTTTTCACTGCTGTCACCTTTAAACGTATCCAACGATTTTAAAACCTTTATATAAACTTCCTGAACTAGATCCTCAGCAACCTGTCTATTTTTAACCATATAAAATATAAATTGAAATAATTCATGATGATAGCTGTCATATAGCCTTTCAAAAACGACCTTCATAAAGATCCTCCGTTCACCTATATTGTCGTTTGCTTACGTTAAAATGTTACACTATATCATTACTATAAAAGAAAAAATACAAAATACCAACCTAATTTAGTTGGTATTTTGTATAGTAAATCGGTTATTTGCATATTTTTTGAAGAAATGAGATATGACTGGATACAGCATAATCATAAATAGCCCATTTCCTACTGCATGATAGGTATCAAACGGCAATCCAGCGAAATAATAAGCGAAAAAATTCCCTCTTGCTATTGAATAGGTAGTTAACGAAATAATAAAACCATAAAAGTACCCGCTAAATACAGCGAAAATTACAATTATGTACAGTGGAACTTTTTTTAGATATTTTCCTAACAAACCACTGAAAATTCCAATCAATCCCCATGAAACTACCTGCCAGATTGTCCAGATCCCCATTCCTAACAGCATATTTGACAGAAATGTCGTTAATAAAGCTAATATTATGGATGCTACTGGACCTAAAATTAAGCCGCAAATAATAATAATCGATGTAACTGGCTGTACATTTGGAAGAAATGCAAATGCAAATCTTCCTACAACGGCAAGTGCTGCAAGTAAAGCAAGCAGAGTTAGTTTATATGTATTCACTTACATCATTCCCATGCTTGCAAATCGAAGCTAATCTTGTCCCCAGGCGATAATTCAATTTCCTTGGCTCCTTTTGTCGGCATTTCCCCATTTACAAAAAACATCCATGATTTTTGCTCACCGTCTTTCGGTGCCACTCCGTTAATAGATGTAATGAATCCACCATCAAAATCGGTTTCTATTTCAAAGTTATCCTCCATAACATCCATTAGTATATCGCCTTCTTCAACAGCTATCTTTTCTTCTGTAATCATTTCAGCTTCTTTATCTTTGGAAATTGTTATTGTAACAACCTCTTCATTTTCCTCACTGCTGCCTTGATTGTCACTGCTTTGTTCTGTTTGACCGCTAGCAGCAGATTCCGAATCACTTCCATCATCCGCGCCACATCCTGCTAACAGCCCGGTAATCAACAATAAAGCTCCCACCATTAACAATAGTTTTCTCATTTTAAAAACCTCCAGAAATGTATTGGAGGGTCATCTGAACAAAATAAAAGCTAACTCTTCAAATGAGCTAGCTTAAAAAGACAATCGAAACACGAAAAAAGTTCAATTATGTATCGGTTGTCCCAATTGCTCATACCCTCGAAGCATTGAAACAGTTGAATATTGGCAGGTCTACTGACTTGTGAGTTTAATCCTACTTTAAGTCCTTCCCATATGGCATGCATACAGTGGTTATACTTATTTCGTACTTCACATACAGTTGCGAGGACAGTTCCAGCTTTTCACTGGATTCCCTTTTAAGCGAATAACACCAAATTCAAAATACTATTAAATTAACTAACACTGTAAATTTTATCACAAACAAACTAAGTTGAACAGCTTATTTCAGATTACTTGGAAATTTAACGATAAAAGTAGTACCTTTATTTACTTTACTTTTAACGGTGATTGTACCTTGATGTGCCTCTACAATATTTTTAGCAATGGCTAATCCTAAACCTGTACCCTTTTTCTTGTTACTTCTCATTCTTGATTTATCAGCTTTGTAAAACCGTTCAAACACGAATGGCAAATCCTCTTCGGGTATTCCACTTCCGCTATCTTCAATTGTTACGTAAAATTCTTTATTATTTACTGAAACAGTTACATTTACAAATCCTTTTTCATCTGTATGTCTTATGGCATTATCAATTAAATTTGTAAATACCTGTTCAATTCGATCCGGATCAAAGCCTGCAGTCTGTTTTGTTATGTCTTTTATAAGATGCAATGAGATTTTGTTTTCGTCAGCCAATCCCTTAAACTTTTTAATAATCCTTTCGACAAAATTATCAACAGGAACAGTTTCAATATTTAATTGAATATGTCCAGCTTCCATCCTGGCTATATCCAATAGTTCATTAACCAGTCGCCCCATTCTCAGAGATTCTTCATGAATAATTTGAGCGAGATCATTTTTTTCTTCTTTACTTTCGGCAATATCATCAACGATCGCTTCACTGTAGCCTTGCATCATGGATATTGGGGTTCTGAGTTCATGTGAGACATTCGCAATAAAGTCTTTTCTCAGCTTATCCAAGCGTCTTTCCTCAGTCATATCACGGATTACCGCTACAGCCCCACGGACATACTTCTGATCGTACAAAGGTGTCATTATCATAACCCAATTACGTCCTTGTACACTTATTTCCTGTAGCACTTCTTTTTCTTCTTGAATTACGTTTTGCAAAATCATATTCAGTTCTTGCGGGAGCTGTCTATTTTCTTGATCTATTGTTTGATTATGTTCAAAATACCAATCTTCAATAAACCTTTCTGCCGGAGGGTTAATTACAATCATATCACCATTTCTATTTAATGTAATGACACCATCTGCCATAGAACTAACAATGCTGGATAATTGCTCTTTTTCCTGTCTTAGTGCATTAATATGAAATTTTAACTGTCTGCCCATTCGGTTAAACGCCATTGCCAGTTCACCGATCTCATCATGTGTCAGGATTGGCACCTTTGTATTAAATTCACCCCTGGTCAGGTCAAATGCTGCTTCCCTCATTTTGATCAGTGGTGAAGTAATCCTGGTTGATAAAAAGAATGCAAAAATCGTTGTCAAAATAATTGCAATTCCAGCCGCAAGAAATATTCTTTTGGTTGTTTCTGCTTTTGTTTGGTCAACAACGTCTAACGACTGGTAAACAAATACGGCACCGTTTTTGCCTTTTACCGGTGTTCCTACCATTAGTACTTCAGTATCTGTACCTGCTAATACAGTTTGTTTTTTTACATCTTTCTGCATTGTTAATACTGCTTGTAAATCATCATCTTTTTTTAGCCAATCGTCTTTTATCTCTGTTAACTTTTTATTTCTGCTATTTGAATTCCAAAATTGACCATCATCAAAGACAATAACCACTCTGCTTGAAGGATCTTTTACACGCTCGGTAGTTTCATGAATTAATTCCTTGTTATCATATTGCTCTACCATAACAGATACCTTTGTTGCAGTCTGCATTAAATCCTGTTCTGCTTCTTCTATATGAAAGTTTTCAAAGAATTCCAATAGCAATATTGTCAATATAAATAATATAAAAGAAACTAGCAATAAAATGGTTACTGCTAGTTTCCCTACAACACTACGCCAAAACATTATACATCATCTACCTCAAATTTGTATCCAACGCCCCATACGGTAACGATCATTTTGGATGCATCTTTGGATACATTATTAAGCTTTTCACGCAAACGTTTGACATGGGTGTCAACCGTTCTTAAATCTCCGAAAAATTCGTATTGCCATACCTCTTTTAATAATAGTTCCCTGTTAAATACTTTATCTGGGGCACTTGCTAGAAAGCAAAGCAGTTCATACTCTTTTGGAGTCAAGCTTATTTCTTTTCCGTCTGCGGTCACTCTATGTGCATCATGATCGATTGTTAAATGCGGAAAGACCAGTAATTCCTTCGAACTAGTATCATCATCTTTAAAATTTGTTTGCGATACGCGTCTTAACAATGCTTTCACCCGCAAAACAACTTCCCTGGGACTAAAAGGTTTTACAATATAGTCATCTGTCCCAACTTCAAATCCTTGCACCCGGTTTGCCTCTTCACCTTTTGCAGTCAACATGATTACTGGAGTATTCTTTTCTTTTCTAATTTGTTCACAGACCTCAATGCCATCCATTTCAGGCATCATAATATCTAACAAAATAACGTCATAATCATTAGTTAGGGCCATATCTAATGCATCTTTTCCATTGTCAGCTTCCTCAACAATAAAGTCTTCACGTTCCAGGTACATTCGAATTAATCGTCTGATTCGTTCTTCGTCGTCTACAACCAACACTTTTGCATTTGCATCCATTTAAACTCCCCCTTTTAATAATTTTACATCATATACAATAAAAATTAATTATGCGTAAGAGTGAAGTCCCGCTAGGATCAGGTTAACTGCGATCAAATTGAACATAATAATTGCAAATCCACCTGCTGCCAGCCATGCAGACTTTTCACCATGCCAGCCTCTTGATAAGCGTAAATGCAGGAAGGCGGCATAGAAAAACCATGTTACAAGCGCCCATACCTCTTTTGGATCCCAGCCCCAAAAACGATCCCAGGCAATTTGTGCCCAAATTGAAGCAAATATTAATCCGCCAAGTGTAAAAACCGGGAACCCAATCGCTACGGCGCGGTAAGAAATCTCGTCTAGTAAATCTGGTTTTACTTTAAGCAATAACGGCTGGATTGCAGCTCCAATTCTTTTCCTGAAAATTAATCGTGCTAATACGTAGAGCACAAGTCCTGTTAATATTGACCAAATAAGTGTATTAAATTTTCTTGGAGCCTCAGCGCCATGCATCCAGGATGGTGCTTCAAATAATGGCTTCATCGCATTTTCTGTTAAAGATTTCCCATCATTTGGTCCAGCAATTGCTGGTAATTGATAGTCTGTCGTTAACATGTTACCATTCTCTTCATATTCAAATTGCGCATGATAATCAGCCACATTAAAAACAGCAGATATAACACTGAAGCCTATAAAGACGAACAATGAAAATAATATAACTTCAAGCCATGTTGTGCGTTTGCTTTTTACTGTTTGATCTATTTGACGAATTAAATAGATCAAGCCTGCTACGAAACTTATTGATAAGATTGCTTCCCCAAGTGACACTGTTGTCACGTGAATATATAGCCAATGACTTTGCAGTGATGGTACAAGTGGAGAAATTTCGGTTGGAAACATACTCGCATACGCAATCACAATCAATGCTATAGGTAAGGCGAATAAACCTAAAACACTTAAACGGTATATAAAGAATATGATAATAAATGCGAATACTAGCCCCATTCCAAAAAATGTCATAAATTCAAAAAGATTACTTACCGGGGCATGTCCACTTGCCATCCACCTTGTAATAAAGTACACAATTTGTGCGATAAAACCAATTATTGTTAACGTGATAGCAATTTTTCCTGCAACACCCTTTTTACCATTATCCTTCTTTTCTTTAATTGTCGCCCCGAAAAAACATGTGGCAATCAAATATAGGATAAAAGCAGTGTATAACATGGTGCTGCTGACATCAATTAAATTATCCATGATTTTCCTCCTCGTTTAAAACAAACGATTTATTCATCCAATTCTTGTTGATCTACAACCATTTTTACGTTTGTATCAGAAATAACTTTTTCTATATCTTTCTTAACACCATACCAATTTTTATTTGTATGAGCTGCTACTAATAAACCATTTCCTTTTGGATGAATCCAGATTCTTCTATGCTGCCAGTACATTCCTTGAATAACACCAAGCATGAAGATGATTGCACCAACAATGAAAAATGGCAAGGTATAATCTTTTCGTACAGTCAGGCCACTAACATCACGTAACTTAAAATCCTCTACGCCAAGTTTGTACTGATTTTCTCCTGTTGCGTCAATATTCCTTCCAATACCAACAAAACTAACCTCTGCTTGATCACTTTTTGGTGGATACACAAAAAATACAAAAGCAGGATTTTTGGGATATTTTGATTCCGATCGTGGTTCACCATTTTCTAAACTGTAATCTGGATAGTATTGATCAACAACTACACGGAATCCATTATCAAGTTGGTATTCTGATTCTGGGGATGTTAAGTCGATCGTAAATGTCCCAAGTGCTTTTTCATCAGGATCATCCGTTTCATGAACCTTAAATGTCATACTCTTAAATTCGTTTAACTGATAACCAGCCTGATACAATGTATATCCATCAAATTTTAACGGATGGTTCATTTTTATTTGTTCTTCTGCAATTTTTTTTAGTTCTGGTTCTGAACCTGCAACACTTGGTGCAGTTTCTTTGTAAATTATCGCATTTGTTTGAAAGTTTTTAGCAACCATGCCTTCTTTTTCAATTGCTTTTTGAAAACGTTCATCATTTTCATCATATGTTTCCAAAATAAATTCCTTATTTTCAATGTAATATTTCCCGTCCGTAGAAGGTATAACAGTTCTCTGTCCCTCTCGAACCCAAACATAATCATCTAAATACATAAATGGTGTCATTCTTAAAATAGCAGCAATTAATACGATAATAAGGCCAATGTGATTTACATATGGACCCCAACGCGAGAATCTGCCTTTTTCTGCTAATATGTGACCATCTTCATTACGAACATTGTAGCGTAGTTTTTTTAATGCATCGGCTATTTTATCTTTTTCTTCATCAGTAACATTTTCTGTTTCGCTATAAAGGCGCTGTCTGTTTAAGAACGATTCGTGCCGCTTCGCTTTTTGCTTTTTTAATGCTTTATATAATGGTACAAATCGATCAATACTGCAAATAACTAATGAAATTCCAATAAGTGCAATTAATATCATATACCACCAGGAGCTATACAAGTTATGAAAGCCCAGCTGATAATAAATTTGTCCAAAAACACCATATGTAGCTTCATAATAAACTGCCGGATCACGCGAGACTGCATTGGCAGGTATGTACATTTCTTGCGGAAAGATTGTGCCGATTGCAGATGCAAGCAAGGCAATAACAATAAGCCAGACTCCCACTTTAACCGAAGAGAAAAAACTCCAGATTTTATCAACTATAGATTTATTGTACGTTTGCGATCTGCGGGCACTTCCGTCATAACGCATATTTAATAATTTCCGTTTATCGTTTCCGTCTATGTGCTGATTTTCTTCTATTGGTTTTCCGCATGCCTCACACAGTACTGTTCCTTCCGGGTTGACATGCCCGCAATCACACTTTATTTTGTTCATACGAATCCCTCACAATAATTGCTTTCTTCATTACTCTGGCTGAATTTGTTTCAAATAGCCTTCCAGCTTTTCTAATGTCAGTGCACCACTAACAACTTCAACTATTTCCCCTTCTGGATTAATAAAAAATGTGCTTGGGATTGGCCCAACACCATATTGCTCCATTACCTGCCCGCTTTTATCATGTGGAGTGGGGAATGTCAAATTATATTTTTCAATAAATCGGTTAATAACAAGCTCGGTGCTATCCAAACTTACCGCAACAATTTCTACACCTTTTTCTTTATACTCAGGATACAGCTTTTCCATATAAGGCATTTCCGCTTCGCATGGAGGGCAGTATGTTGCCCAGAAATTAAGCATGACACCCTTACCCTTTAAATCACTTAATTTAACTGTTTCCAGTTCATTATTTTTATTTACCTGTTTTAGTTCAAAGTCAGGAGCTTGATCACCAACATCAACATTCGTATCTTCTTGCGATAAATTGGATACTAATGCATAAACTAAAGCGACTAATAAAACTGCAAGTACAATGGATCTAAATAGTAAACGTTTCTTTTTTTTCTTTTTTTTGTTATTACCAATTTGTTCCTTACTCAAATTGCTCACTCCCCACGTCATTATACCATGTAACGACAATGGTAAATTTGACTATTATTCAACAATTTCACTTGCTGAATGGCGAATTTTTTTAACCTCATGAGGGGTTAATGCTCGAAAGTCACCAGGCTTGAGACCGTTTAACGTCAGAATCCCATATTTTTCACGTTTCAATTTGATCACCGGGTAACCAATGTGGTCCATCATACGTCTAATATGCCGATTTTTTCCCTCGTGTAATGTAATTTCAACTATTGACGTCTGACTTTTTTTATCAGTGGACAATATTTTGTAACCAACAGCTTTTAGAAGGTCCTTTTCCACCTTTACGCCTTTTCTAAGTGTATTTAATTCATTTTTATGTGGTATACCCTTTAATTTTGCCACATACACCTTATTGACTTCATGCTTAGGATGCATTAACAGATTTGCAAATTCTCCATCATTCGTCAGCAGAAGAATACCAGATGTATCATAATCAAGACGTCCTATTGGAAAGATGCGTTCGGGGACCTCTTGAAAAAAATCAGTTACTACCTTTCTATTTTTGTCATCTTTAACACTTGATATAACCCCTCTTGGCTTATATAACATAAAATAAACCGGTACCTCTTTTGTTAAGGGAACTCCGTTTACCTCAACTTCATCATTTGCTGATACTTTAGTACCCAGTTCGGTCGTTAATTTTCCATTTACCTTTACCTTTCCATCAACAATTAATTGCTCCGCTTTTCGTCTTGAAGTAATTCCGCTCTTTGCAATTACTTTCTGTAGCCGTTCTAGTGTGTTTGTCATTCTATCACCAGTTCTTTTCATATTTTTTGAATCCTAACAATCCAGGCGCTTCCATATTCATGCTTTACAACATAATAATAGCGTTAACCTAACGTTAACTTCAAAGCTTATAAATAAAGGCTTTTAGCTTGGTTTTGTCTATTACCGGTATATTACTTATAGAGATTTATACAAATTCAGACCAATTGTACCATATATTATTGTTAATAAATAATTTGAAACCATGTTGTTGTCCAAAAAAAAAGAAGGGGGTGATTCCCCCCTCTCATTCAATACCTTCTCTTCGTTTGATCGATGCTTTCATAGCCTCTTTCATCCCATGACTCAAACTTTTATCATTGTCTACTTCTTTAAGTTCCTGTTCGATAGATAATTCTTTTGCTCTGTTTAAACTAGTAATTCCGTTCTCCACTGGTTGTTTGGTTTTGTTACTCTCGTTTATCGCAATTGATGTTGACTTTTGCATAATACGATTGCTTTCTTCTTTTAGTTTATTGCCCCGATCTAACAAATTCACGATCTCCGCAAAACCAAACATTATGCAGCCCGTTATGACACCAGCGACTACAAAATTAACAAATGATACCCAAGATGTTTCGGTTATTTCTTCTGTTTCACCAAGATAATTTTCTTCGTATCCGACAACCTGATCTAAGTTAACAATTCCTAAAATAATACCACTTGCTATACAAAACCAGCCGATAATAAATAATGGCCCCGCTATTCTGTTCATCTTAATAAATTCCCCCTTTTCACTAACATTATTCTACATAATATGTCGGTTTTCCTCTAATAAAAGTTTAATTTGGTCATTATAAAAATAAACCCATTTGTTGGGGTTTTAATCTATATATACATCCAGCACATTATCTAATTTAACTTCCTTGCCAATATCTAGGTTTATTTTATTCGTATCTAATTTTATCAATTTACCCTTTGCGGTTAAATAATGGCCATCATCAAAATGTTTGATTTCAACAGTTAAATCATTGTGCAGTGCACATTGTAGTTTAAAACCTATATCTAATTTCTGCTGCTCATCAAGAATAGGTTTTGTCTTCTTTAACATTTCTTTTTGATGTTCACGGATCCGCTGCACATGTTCCGGCAGCATCATCCGACTTGATTCCCACATCATATTACTTCCAGGCGTGAGTTTATTCATTACTATGCCCCCATTCGCTTTCTGATTGGTCCAACGGACAAGATATTATCTAATTTAAATGTACGCACCTTCTTTTTCTGATAACAGTAAGCCAAGATCATATCCTCATTAATTTTAAGAACACGAATAATCCGTTGCGAAATATGATTATCTGCAGCAAGGTAAATCATTTCAATTTTTTCTTTGTTTTCAATTGAACGCGTTAGTAATCCATTCATCATAAGACCACCTTTTCAGAACAACTGTTCTTATTATATCACAAAACACGAACGTGTATACGCATTTTTTGTTAGAAATTTTTTCTTGTAAGACGACACCTTCCAGCATACTTTTTTCGATTATAGATGTAGGAGGGGAATTCTTATGGAAAAAATAATTAAAAATCATTTAGTTGGATTTGGATCAGTGATTGATATGCAGCATTTGGAGGATGATTACTATGGAGAATTTACGGATGCGGGTATGACTGTGAGGTTGTGGAGTGCTTACGATGATATGCCTGATTGGGAGGATTGTGATCGTATTTATGGGGATGTTTATGGGAAGTTATTACATACAAAATATCATAGGTGAGATTTTCATCACACCTATTGGGGTAAAAATTATGATAACATTTTTGTAAATATAACTTTACAGAATTGATGTGACTAAATTGAAAAGTGTTGAGGAGATAATTAAAGAAAACCGTTTAAGTATCATTGAATGCTGCATATTATTTGAATTGGATAAGTATTACCCTAAATTTGAGTCGGTTTATATTATAGATATGAAAATGAGTCAAATACAACACTATCTAAATCGATTAATCGATAAAGGATTGGTGGAAAGAAGATTTCAGAAGTATAGGATTGTTAGATAGGTGTATGGAAATGCCTGGAAAGGTTGTTGTTTAAAAAATAAAAAATCCCTCTTAATGAGAGAGATTAGTGAACTGTATTAAGTTGGAATAATTGCTGTTCGCTTATAATATGTAATTGTTTTTCTTGAAATTCCAAAAGCGCATGTACTATTTCATCTAATGCGAATTTATGTAAACAAGACCCATTATCCATCAAATATTGTTTCAGATATTCTTTATTGGGTATTCTGTAAACAAAGTCCATTTTTACAAAAGATGGATATGGAAAAGGTGGATAATGGTAATGATTATCTATTTGTTTATTGCTTGGTTTTTCTAATTTCCATATTTTTTTCTTTATAGAAGATACGTTCAATAGATATAGATATTCAGGTTTAACATTGACTACCAAATAAGGACGTGGATACTTAGGTAAATCACCATCTCCAAAAGGTAATTGGAAATGTAATGCATGCCCCGGATTAATAAACAATAACCCCTTGAGACCTATCTTTATATATAGTAAAAACTTCATCTTCACCTACAAAATTATCCAAATAGGACCTTAATTGTTCATCAATAATTATCTCTTGAGGATTAAAATAAAATTCAGTTCCCCCAATTGTAATCATTGCTTCTGTCAAACTATCATTTGAACTTTTATATCCATCTACAATCTTCTTAATACCTTCTAAATCATGTTCATAAACTTCCTGGTCACTTATTTCACTTAAATGTTTATTTCTGTAATTCTCATCAATATAAGATCTACCGTATGCTAATTTCCAACATGAATGTTCATGATTTAAATCCGACAACTCACCAGCTGATAGTTCCCCAAAAACTGATTCCACCAAATCAATTGTAAATTTTTCTTCTAGGGAAAATGTTTGACTTGCTAAATGAGAAGCTGAAACTAATTCATCATGTCTAAGATGATATTGTTTCATTACACTTTCAACCACACATCCATTTTCGTAGGCATAGATTTTATCTTTAAATAAAGGTACTCCATATTCGGCATGATGTACCAATTGAGAGAAATACAATAACTTTTGTAACTTCATATTTCCCTTTTTGGTATTCCGAGGATTATCTAATCCATCTCTTATATACTTTTGGGCAAAGTCAAAAGCTGACCTAGTCATCTTGTTCACCCTCCTTTAATTATCAGAAAAAACAAAAAATATGTTCTTCTTAATTTAGTATAATACAATAGGTGCGTTTTGTATACATTTTGATGAAAATTTCATCAAAAAGACATTTTTATCACTCTCTTTCCTTTATTATCGGTGATAAACAAAAATCCTGAATCATACTTTATTATTAATACAAAAAAGCCCCTGCCAAACGGTAAGGGCCTTTTCTTATGAAATAACCTTGGTGAAAGTACATTTCATATTGCAATATATTCAGCATTACCTTCTTTTGTTACGCATGTTTTTTTATTTATTAAAACAAAGTACTCCACGTAATTGGACCAACCATTTTATCAGGTTCCAAATCATGTCGTTCCTGGTACTCACCAACTTCATTAGCTGTGTTAGGTCCGTAATAGTTATCAACTTCAACAACCTTATGACCAGCTGCATTATTTAGTGCTCTCTGAATCCTACCAACATTATCGTCATGCATTTGTGGCGATCGCAATTCAAAATGATAACCAGGATAGGGTATTACAGATGGACCAATTTTGTTTTTCTTTTTAGATTTAGCATTTTTCATAACTGCTTGAGTCTTAGGACCATAAGAACCATCTTGAATTAATCCTTCATGTTTTTGAAATGCTTTTACTGCAGATTCTGTTTTTGGACCAAAATTATTATCTATCTTGCCATCATAATAACCAAGTTTTTTCAGTTTACGCTGCAGATCACCTACAAGCCTGTTATGGTCTCCGCGTGATAGGTACCAGACAATTTCCTCTGATTTTACCTGCTCGTCACGATCTACAACCTTACCATTCCAATTATCATAATAACGCTGCACGTCATTAATAAATTCATTCCATGATACACCGTTAGGTTCTAACCAACTTTGCGGGTCAAAGCGCCTACCAGGATCCAATACTTTATGAGACACAATATTATGCTGTGGATTTAATCCAAACTTATGGCACAGATAAGCAAAGTACCATACATAACGGTCATATGACTTTTTAAAATTACCTGTACGACATAATTCTGTACCGATAGCACAATCATTAGCATCATCACCATACAATTGATTGTCTTTTGGCTTATCATAATTAACGTGCCATGCCTTTTCATTTAACGGTATAATCTCAAGTATTTTATCATCATCAATGAATGTATGTGCACTTGCATAAAAATTAATGCCATTAAAATATCTGTAGTGGTCATCTGCATCAGCTGTGTCATTGTCAGTCTCATGAGCCACCAAAAAACGCACATCGTCAATAAATTCTCGACTACGTGCGTATGAATTATTGATATATTTTCGTTCAATTTTGTATTTATTTTTTATGGCCATATTATTTCAATCCTTTCTTATTCTTCCTAGACTTCTGTGCTTTCAATGCAATTTCACGTAAACCTTCTTTATGAGTGTTTTTCCAAGTTGCATAAAAACCAGCTACCAACATTCCTGCTGCAACAAAAAAAGCACCAAATGCATTGATGCTTTCCGTTGTGAGCCATTCGAATTTGATATTGAGTGTAGCTAAGAACCCCATTCCTGCAGATAAAAAGCCAACGATTAAAATTGATATGTCTTTGATTTTGTTTTTCATACTTTCGTCCTCCTTGTAGGAATTTCCTCCCTTCCTGTCGAATATTGGTAGTTAGAAGGGAGGCATATAATATGGCCGTAAAGAATCCAGAAAAATGTTCGGAATGTGAAGCAACCGATATAAAGCTAATGGGTGCGACTACATTCGCTATTGCAAATGAAGGCAAATCTGAACCAACTCATGCGCTTGTTTTCAAATGCAATAATTGCAGTAATTTAACGTTTAAATTGCCGAATTAATAAAACCAAAAGAGGATAGTGGGAGCTATCCTCTACTCTTTAACGGGACTCCAAACATAATCATTAGGGTTTACGGAGTCATTGGAAGACGTTTTATTTTCAGCTAAACCAATATACCTTTTTCCATTAGAAGCATCACCCATTCCATTACCCTGTATATCGTCAGCATATTTAACCCATATATACATAACTTAAACACCTCCTTTTAAAATTTAGTAAAAAATAAAGCAATCGCACCGCCAATTAATCCTGTGATTATGGCTGAAACGATCGCTTTTGTTATCATGCGTCTTATCCATTTTGTATCGTCCTGAATTGATGTAAGAGTTGTTTGTAAGGATATAATTTTTTCATCTTGTTTGATATCGTTCAGTTTCAGATTATCGATATCATTTTTCAATTGTCTCTGACCCTGCTTTAGATCGTTTATATCCTGCTGCACCTTCTCTTTCCATACATCCATACTTTCCATCTCCTCTGCCATTCTTGACCCCCTAACCTTGCGACATAAATACGTATAAATTAAATAAGCGCACTATCTCCCTGTAGTGCGCCCAGGGGTAGTAGCAGACTACCCCGTTTTATTGCATAAAAATAACGCCCTTATTCGGCGTTTGTTGATGTTATGTCACCTCTAAAAATGACGTTTCCTTTTTCATCTATATAAAGATTACCAATGTTCAACATGCTATCACCTCCAATATAAAAAGCCCACCCGTCGGCCGACTTTCCTTTTAGTTATAAAATTAATTCAACTGAATGCACATCTTCGTATTTTAGATTTTCACTATTAGTGGCGATATCAGCATTTTCATGCTTCCCCCTTACAACTAACTTAAAAAGTTCACCAACGGCAAGTTCATCATCAGGTATTTCTTGGGAAAATTGTCTACCATCTTTGAAATTGTATTTAACTTGCATTTGATACACCCCCTTTTGTCTACTAAATTCGACATAAAGGGGGATTATCCTTTCAACCCATAAAAATAACGCCTTACTTGGCGTTTACTTAAGTTGTGATTAAGTCTTCTCTGCCTTCCGCAATCAATATTTTATCAACATCTGCCTTCAAAATATCCGGAACATCTTTATAAGCCCATTTCCCTCTTATGATATAAGTCGCAAATAACATAGCCAACATTTACTCACCTCCTAAAAGCATACTTGTTAATTCCATTATCGCAATGGCATTCATTTCTTCATCAGTTGGTTTATTCTGTGCCTCTTGCCTTTCATCAACCAGTTTTTGTTGGTAATCGATATCTTTTATTAGCTCCCCGTTTACGTACTTATAAACCTCATAGTTCGATAAGACATCATGACCATCTGGTACGTCAATACAGATCTCGTTAGGATTTCGTGTTGAAGTAGATGACAATATAGTTAATCGATTGTTTTCATCTAATGTGAAATAAACAGTGCGCATGCAATCCCTCCTAAAACTCATAGACTGCGCTTAATGCCATTCGGTTGTTATCGCCATCGTTATTGACAGCATGACCGACTAAATGATCATTATCGACATATATATATTTTAAAACATCATCTGCAGCATCCCTGCGTAATGCCACGCGCATAGCATAACCTGAATTAAATTCTGCGTGCACTTTTGGAATGAAGGTATACTGATAATGTGTGTTTATAAAGCCATCTCCTATATTGTAAGCATGCCATTCCAATACCCAGCCCGTTATACATTCATTCAATTTTAAATCAGGATATACCGGCTGTGTATCGGTTGGATATGCAGTTCCAGCCCAAAGAACCGGCATATCTTTTATAGGGCGATAATTCCCCTTTGAAATCTCCCAAATTGAATCCTCCACTTGGTAAACTGCTGCTACATCACCTTCAACTAATTGAACGCCGTCTACATCAATCCACAAGTCATCCTGACACGAAAATATAACTTCCAGTGAATGTGCATCTGCGAAATTTGATGGTACTGTGAATGTGGCTGATTGCCTTCCTACAGTGTAATCACTTGCTACAGGCTGCTTTCCATCACTAACTAATTGTGACAAACGAGTACTTGTACCATCGACGTGCCAAACCTCAAGTAACGGTCTTCCTCCTCCCGCTTGCTTCCAATGACGCTTGAAATGCCCGGAAAGTGTGTACGTGGTGCCTGCAGAAACACCGTCATAAACATACTGCCTCGTGTAGTTCGCATTTTTAACAACTAAAGACTGTTCACCGAAAATAGGCATGGCTGCATCTGCATCCGGTGCAAATACAGTAGCAACATATGGGTCCCTCACACGTTCCCATGGTGTGTCCTCGAACATGCTTGCATCTGCCATCGGAAGCCAATTATACGTTATACTATCCGGATTAAATGCATCACCATTGAATTTAACTAATTCGAACGAATGATCTTTTAGCATGTTTCGCTTCGGTGAAGCTGTATATTTCATTCCGGTTATGGGATCCTCAAGCAAAAAGTCGCCACCCTTTACAGACACTTCACCAAACGTACCACTAACACCTTCCAGATTGCCCGCGTACTTTGCATTACCGTTTGTATCAAAATAAAGAACATCTTTCCACTGGCTTGATGTACTTGCTCTGCGTTGAATTACATAACCAAGCGTACTATTCATCACTGTTCGAACAAGACCATCACCTCTTGCAGTGATAAAGCCTTCTTGGGGGGTGATACTTACACCGTTATAATCCGCACCCTGCATGATGCCGTTTGCTTGCATGTAATCCTCTGCATCGTGAATGGCATCAAGGTAGGCAGCTTCAGAAACTTCAGTGGCATGTGCTCGTTGGTCTTCAGGTGCAGGAGTCCAGTCAGTGACTATATTGCCTTTTTCAATCATTACGAATACTTCTTCTTTGGTTCTTCCATTCAAAAAGTTACTCCTAAATGTAACCCTCATATAAGCAATCCTATTGTCATCAGGAATGTTTATAACTGAGCCTCCAGACTGATTGTAGTAATCATCTATGAAAGCCTTATCAGCATCATAGTAGAATAACTGGCTAGTCCTTTTAGGAGAGACCATAAACCTATCAGTAGGCTCAACAGGAATAAAACCACTTGCTAAGGCACCTGTTTCTCCACCTTCATTACCTGATGCCCATATTAACAATGTATCCTCTTTTGCATCCTTAACTACAAAGTAATTACGACCACCAACCACCACATTGTCATACAACGGACTCCAATTATAATCACTTGGATTATTACTCTCACTGGCAATCGTCTTATTATGAGCCAATCCCAAATACCGTTTTCCCTCAGGACTATCGCTCATTCCATTTCCGTTTTCGTCATCCGCATATTTAACCCAAGTGAAGCGCTCTGTACCGTCAGCACCGGGTTGTCCTGGTACACCCTGTTCTCCCTTCGTTTTTGCCCACGTATAATCTGCATAATTCGCGCTTTCTGTCGGTGTCGTTTTGTTATAGGCAAGTCCGATATATTCTTTATTCAACGGACTATCACTCATACCTGACGTAGGGCTATCCGCGAATTTCACCCATGTATATAGCGATTGACCGTCTTCTCCGGGTGGGCCTGGTATGCCCTGCGGACCCGGATCGCCTTGCGGACCTGTTGCACCAGTTTCACCTTTTGGTCCTTGTTCTCCATCCGCTCCGTCATATACATTACTGATGGTAATTCTACCAATCGACATAACTTGATCTTGAATAATTTCAACCTGGTACGTTGCCTTTTCTTCTATTTCAGATGCATCTACAGTTAACACCTTACCAGTCTTATTCCAACCGGAAACGGGTATGCCGCGCTTATCCCGTTTTGTCCAATAATAAGAATAAAACGTTCCATCTGCATCGACCTCAGCACCAGATAAAAACACACTAGCCGTTAATTCAGTAGAACCAACACCATTTTTAAAAACATCTCCGGAGCTTGACAGAACGGATGTTGTAATCATTCTTGCCAATTTCCGTTGAATTTCAGCCTGCAGTGACTTCCAAATCGCTTTAACTTCATCCTCCGTATACTCAATATAATCGCCCAGGATGACCGGTTTTTTAGATTTATCCGTTATTGATCTATCCATCGTATGGACACGTGCTTCAAGATAAAGAGGCGGATTAAACGTAGTATCTTTAATTTTTATTGTGTCGCCAAATCGTATCTTTTTATTTTCCATACCCGGAACATTTTCTAAATCAGCAATGGTCGTCTCATATTCTACAATCGCATTTACGCGCTTTTCTAATTCATTTTCAGTCAACGTGGTTAATCGCTCTAAGGTCATATCCTGGTCAGTTGATTGAGGCTCATACGGTTCAATTATGTGCCTTCCATTACGCCCCCAACGCGTCAAAGCTTCCTTATCCTCAACAATAACTTCTAACCTGGTACCATCTTCACGAATAGGACCAAGCCCTTTTAATGCAGTAACAATCTTATCCGTTCGCTCGCGCCTTCGTATTCCAATTAAATCTTTTCCAAACGTAACCTCACGCCCGCGCCATTCTCCAATTCGTTCTAGCATATCAACATAACGAACAATTTTTCCGTTTTCAATTTCGATACGGAAATCTAGCTCTAAATTGAAAGTCTTGGCAATACGCTTCAGTAAACTATACGGGTTCGTGTGATTCTCTATTACGATTTCTTCAACACCTGCATAGGCTATATCTCCTGCTTTAAATTCAGTACCCGCAACTGCCGTTGTAACATGTTGCTCAGCTGTACCATTTAATGTTGTAGGACTAATAACGGTTGCCTTTTTAAGCATAAGATAACCAGCTGATGAATATACTTCTGTTTTCAATCCGCTTTCATCATGATATTTACCAACCTCATTAATAACAAATTCAATATAACCATTGTCTTCTTTCGGGATGATTACACGGTTTTGTCCAATTAAATGATTTGAAAATGCCTTATCCGCAAATGTTTCAAAATCAAACGTTTCAAGGGTATCTTTTAATGATTTACGGTGATTGTTTGATAATAGATTTTTTGCTGTAATATCAGCTAGTATTTCATCTGTTTGCCCGTCTAAAATGTGTATCACGTCATCACCTCCTACTTAAACCGCTCACGAAATCGAATGTTTGTATTAAATGCATTGCTAGGGTGTACAATCAACTGATTTTCACCGGGTTTTAATCCGAAATAGCTTCCGCCAAAATCCTTTAGGGACTTTTTATCTTCACCATTGATCAATAATTCCTCGTTCACATGGTCAAACGTGATAATATCGCCAACATCAGCTATAATCGGTACTTCATCTGGAGATAGATCATTAATCTTCCAAAAGTTTAAATGATAAACGCCCATTCGGGTTGTTTCCGTATTGGGCCATTTACGAAAAACAATCTGTACCTTAGCAACTTTCTCTTGGAATATCCCTTCAATCGGTGGAATGTAATGCTTGTGAGAAATTTGGACACGTTTATCATCGCTTATCCTTGCAAAATAAAACCACCAGCGGTTGCCACGCCTTTGCAGCTTCATAATGCCATAAAAATTATTCCAATCACGATGATTATCAGGTGCACTTGTCATGAATGGAAAGCGTTGATATTCATCATGCCCTAATTGCACTCGACCGTTTATGTTAGCTGATTCCTTCCATGAATCGGATAAATGAATTCTAACAATCTGCCTATCTAAGCTATCCAGCAAATAGGCTTCAACCATACCGGTTTCCCATCCGACATTCTCATTTCGAACGGTGACATTCATTTCAAAGTCTTGCACTTCTTCGGGTAATGATTTTACAAGACCCGGACCTTGCCAACGTAAAGGTGCAACAGCTGTACCAAAAGACCTTGGAAAAAACCTAATTCCATCTGATTCAATTTCTCCACCTAAATAGCCATCGGTGACAGTTACTGCATCCCCCCACCCCACTAAGGTACTCATATTATCGTTAATCAGTTTGGTATATTCTTCAACCGGTTCTTGTTCTACAGGTGCCGGACGCCCTATCATCATGTATTCGTCATTTTGATTTTGAACCATAGCAAAGGTTATAGGTGCCATGACTTCTAATTCAATTATGGGGTCTGCATCAGCCGTACCATTATTAGTTACGATTGCGACATCAGATGGGAAAGGTGGTGTTAGCTCGGGTCCGTAAAGATACGGGTCTAACATCGTTAATGTAAGACTGAATTCCCCATCTGATTGTGTAATATTTTCAATATCATAGTCGCCTTCCTGAATAACAAATATTTCTTTATCGGGAGTTAAGTCTCGAATTATAGAAAACTCTTTTTCTGTATAAAATAGTTCATAGATTTTATGTTTAATTTCATCATATTCAATCATAGTATCTGATTCTATCTGCAAAGCAATATGAACCTTTCTTTCGCCCATTCTATAATTGGATTGATGGGATCCCGCCATTCCCGGTACCGTTAATTTAGTTCGTTCTGCATTTGGGGAGAAAATATGAAAAGATTCAACCCAAAGACCAATATCGTGCATGTCTGTTGAGATATTATTGTATTTAACCTTAAAGTTTAACTCACTTTTCAATCTTCTCACCTCCTAAAGGTTTCATTTCTGCGTTCGTGAAAATCGATGTTTTCTTTTATGGGCCTCCATAATATTTGTCCAGCTATGCGATCATTTATAATGACATCTCCAACACCAATCTGAACATTTAATTGATTATTAATATTATTACTCATAGTTAGCGCAGAACTCATTCTATCTAGGTTTCTACTCATTTCCGGGCTTACACCTTTACCGGTTGCATAACCAGGTAATTTACTTAATCCACTAAAAATTTTATCCGTTTGTTCGGCTGTGAAGACTTTAGCTCCTTGCTTTAGGTTGTATAATCCAAAATCCGCTAGCCACCATTTGTTGCCCTCATTAATTAATTCAGTACCTTTTTCACCTAACCAGGAACGCCCACTTGGGTGATTAAAGAAATTTGTTCCATCCGCATTACTATCTCCAAAAAAGGAAGGTGCATTACCTCGAATATAATCCGTATAAACGCCTACCTTTTTTGAAACTGCTTTTTGCAACCTTTTATCAATTGCGTCAGCAGATGGGCTAAGGTTCGCTATGACATTCTTGGTGACGTCTTCGCCAAGTTCATCTGTATAGTCCTCAGCATCTTTAGATAAATCCTTGATTTTACCTTTAGCAGTATTTAATTTATCAATTTGATCATCAATTTCACTGACCTGATCCCTATATTCTTCTGTATTACGTTGTGCTGCAGGTGTGTTTTCCTTTAGCTTTTGTTTTTCTTCCTGTAATTTTGAGATTTTATTATCTAAAACTTCAAGTGCCTTACCGTCTTGATAAGCTTGATATGCTTTTTCTTCGGTTATACCAGCACTAACTAAGTAATTGGTTTGTAATTTCTGAAATACTTGGCCGAGTTTTGCTATTTCTTTATCTGTATTTAATATCTTAATTTCTTGCTCGTTTTTTTGCTGTTTGAGGGTCCTTAATTGCTTGTTTAATTCAGATTCACCTTCACTCAATGCTTGACGGATATTAGCATTTACTTTTTCTTGTTGCTTGGCTAGTTCGAGTTCTTCGCCTCTTAATTGTCCGCTATTGATCAAATTGCGAAGCTCTTTACCTTGAGTCTCAAGTTTTGTAAGAGCTGAATCAACCGATTGTTGATTATAATTATCCAGTACTTGAGCAACTATAGATTCATGGTCTTTTAACATGTTAAATTTGTTTTGCTGTTCGGTTCTATCTTTAAGTAATTTACTTTGATTTTCCAAAGCATCTAGATATTGCCCCTCTAATTCAAGAGTAGCCATTTTACTAATTTCGGAGTTATATTTTTTTAGTTCACCTGTTGTCCCTGCTACAGCTTTTCCTTGGTCTGTGATTTCGCCGGATGCACCTGGTAATGCGTCAACTAGATCATCATTTAAGCCAACCATGGTGTCTAGTTCTCCATTTGTGAATCCAGACTTCTCTTCTAATTCTGCCATTTCATCTTTTATAGCTTTAATGACTTCCGGATCCGTTGCTTCTTGTAATTCGCTTTGCAGGTCTACATATCTCTCAAACTCGTCAGCAGTTAATTTAGATTGATTTCGAAGCATATCATATTGTTCAATCATTTTTGCGTTCGATTCGTGCTGCTTCATCAAAGAATCATATTTTTTAAAAGATACCTTATTTAATTCCTCTTCATCAGATATTAGGTTATTAATCGCAACGCTTAATCCGCCAATAACACCAACAGCTAAGCCAACAGGACCCGCTTTACTTATAACCCTTAGCAGTGTTCCGCCAAATCCTTTTTTACCAGCGGCAGCACCTGCTTTTCCAAATCCACCGTGTAGACCACCTACTAACCTTGAAAGGGCAGAGAAGGTTTTTAATGCAGGTCCAGCAGCTGCAGCAGTTCCACCTAACGTTAATAAATAATCTCTTGTTTCATCATCCAAATTTACAAACCATTCGGCTAAGTCCTCAATTTTTGGTGTAATATCTTCTAAGATGTCTAGTAATTCTTCACCAATTGGTTCAACTGCTTTTTGTAAATTTCTCCAAGCTCTTTGCGCTTTAACACCTATAGCCTCTTCTTGCGTTTTAGCAAGGTCATCCATAGCGCCTTCCGTGTCTTTAAAGGCATCATTAACGTTATCAAGGGAATAAACGGTTGTCTTTTCAAGGTCCTCAAATTTCGTTCCAAAAAGCTCGACTCCAATTTGGTTAGCTTTGACTTGATCATCCATATTTTCAAGTTCCGGAATAACCTGTTTGAATAAATCCTCTGCAGTTGCCTCACCGTTCTCAAATTCTTTAAACAGGTTTTGTGTTTCCTTAGACATCCCCTTGAATGCATCTGCGGTTGTATCAGAACCATCTTGGACCCGGATATTAAATTCTTTCATCAGATCGTTAATATAATCTAGATTATAAGCACCGTTTTTAGTTCCGTTTGCTAGGATGGAGAAATATTCTTCTGCAGTAAATCCCATTTGTTTGAATAAAGGTGCATATTCGGAAACGTTGTCGAACATTTCTTGAGAATAATTAATACCTTCCTGTTGCCCTTTCGTAAACAAATCCAAGGCTTCTTGAGAAGTAATGCCAAAGTTATGCATTAGTTGGTTAACACCGCGGGTAGCTTCTGACATATCCGATTCGGTTGTTTTAGAAAGAATCAACATGTTTTTGGTTACTTTTTGAAGCTCCTCACCATCATCAATACCTTGGATATTTTGTTTGATTAACGCAATCGATCGTGCAACTTGTTCCGGATTATCTCCAAAGCCGTCCTCCCAAACAGTACGCATATCAGTTTCTAGCTGTTTTGCTTCATCGCCAACAGCTCCTAGCGACCCGATCATTAATTGAATAGCATCATCCATGCTAATAGCTGCTGCTCCACCTGCCGCACCTAATCCAGCTAAAGGAAGTGTGACACCGGTGTTTAATTTGTCGCCAACATCACTAGCCGTTTCTGAAATATCTTGAAGGGAACGTTTTAATTTATCCGCACCTTCGCTGGTCTCTACCATTTCTTGACCTTGCTTATCTATTTCTTTACGAGAATAGTTAATAGAGTTTTCGAGCTTCTGTTCAGAAATTCGCAAGTCTAATAACTTATTAGATAGCTTATTTGCTTCGTTTGAGTTTTCTCCATATGTTTCCTTAGCTTTTTCCAATTGCTCTTCAGTAGACTTTATTTTGCGCCTAGTGATGTCATACTCTTTTCCGAGATATTCAATCTTTGCCTCTAATTTTTCTGTAGCAGTAGCCGTATCCCTCATTTGAGCTTGCTGCAGTTTAAATTCTTTATTTAGACGCTTACTTTCATCACGCATCTCGTTCATGCCTTTATTAAAATCTTTATTAAAGACACTAAAGGTTACTTGGGTTTCATTCTTTTTTCTAGCCAAATTATTTCACCTCCTATACAGTCCTAGGATTGTTCTTCCAACTATCCCATGCCTGTTTACTTTGATAAATACGTTCAACATCCGGGATAGGATAATGCCAAAATATATCACTATCTATGCCGACAGCTAAACAGTACAAAACATATCTATCCTCAACGCATTCTACGTTCAATTTCGGGGATTTAATTTTCTTTTGTCCTGGTTCCACTTTTTTGCTTACGCTATCTGATAATCCTTTTGCAAAATTGTTCTTTTTAACATCAGTGCAATTCATAATTAGATTTGTATAATTCAGTTCAAATTCTTCTTGTTGCGGTGTGTAACGTTGCCTAAATTCAATAGGGGATAGTTCCAAGTACTTGTTCATTCCGATAACGGATAAATATATAACCCACAGGCGTTGATCAGATTCAACCATAATATCTAGATTAGAACTAGGTAGCATGCCGTATTTTTCGCCCATACTTAATGAATAATTGGTTATTGCAGCTGGATATAGTTTTTCTCCGACTCTTATGAGTTCAATATTGGCCATTTAAATTCACTCCTCTAAACAACAGAAAAAGAGTAGGGATTAACCTACTCCTAAAGTGTTGTAACATTAACGGTATTACTTGGTTCTGATTCACCAGTATCATTCGTTGCAGTTACATAAAAATCATATGTTGTTGCAGTTGTTAAACCTGTCACCGAATAACTGTTTGTTGTTACGGTATCGATTTTTACTCCATCCTGATAAACGTTGTACCCACTGGCACCCTCGACCGCTGTCCAATTCAAATCAACTGTTGTAGCAGTCTCATTACTAGCAGTGAGGTCAGCGGGCTCATTAGGGAGTTGGAACTGCTTCAACTAGTGTACGGTCAAATTGTGTGTGCCATGTGTCTGCAACGGTTGGATCATCTAGTTCAGCAACCATTGCTTCATAATAAATCTGTTTGAATTCATCAGGGTAAGCCTCTAAACTTATCTCCATCAAGGCAACTTCATCGGCACCATTTTCAATAGTAAATACAAAACCAGTTGCTGATACACAGTCAACAAATGCAATTAATTTCGTTTGATCTTCAAACTCATCAATGACATCCGCTGTTAGCGTAAAACGTTTTCCTTTCGAATTGGTACCGTAGGAATAGATACCTGGCTTTAAATCTTGATTAGAGAAACCAAAGAAATCTCGCATTACTTGTACTTTAATATGTGCTGATACAGTCAAAGTCATCTTTTCTGGTTTAGAACTTTTGGCAGCTTCAAAACCTTCAACTCGTTTAATCAGTTCACGAAGTACTGTTTCCCCACCGACTGACCCGGCTGCACCGAATTTTGTTCCATCCTGCTTAGTTCCATCTGTTCCAAACATTTGTACACTCATGTTCGTAATCGTGACTGGATCAAACGTTTCTACTACTGTTGGCATTAAAATTCCTCCTCTAAATATCGGTCTATATGATCGTTTAAACTGTTACGGCCATATAAAATATCATTTATACTACTTTCTAAACCGCCCTCCATAAACCGTTGTTCTAGTGGATTATGTGGGCCACGTCCCTCGTTTGGAAATACTAAATAACCGAAACTACTTAAATTACTTGCAGCTCCACCTTTTGGCTTTATAGTAAAACCTAAATTAAATTTTTCTACTCTCGCCCATTTACTGTATTTGGCGTGACGTGGAGTATCGCGAACAGAAACAGGCATCAAGTGTGTGATGTGTTTAACCGTTTTGGCTGCTCCATCGGTATGCAGATAACTATTAATTATATTTTCAATGTTTCCCGGTACCTTTTTAAACTTTTCTTCCAGCTGTTCAATCGCTTGGTAGTCTACCTCGTATTCAACGCTCATATGGTCACTTCTTTCTGGAGTGACCTGCTGAAAATTATAGTGACACGATCATAATAATAATCCGTTTCACCTTTTTTAATTCGCTCTCTCATTGATCGCTCAAAATCGATACCCTTAACTTTTGAAACAACAGTTAAGATATCCAAGGTATTTGAGTCCACATCTGGATTGTTTTCAGACGTATATACAACATAAATATCTTGTCTCACTTTTTTGGGTGAATCGGTTTTACGCATATCCCCATAAACAATTAAGAAAAAATGGTTATCTGTAGGTCGTTCGTCTTCGGCAAACTCATCTTCAAAAACAGGCAATTTAAACGTAGTTGATATATCATCATAAATCGCTTGTTTTTGTTCCTTCATGTATTTCTTTTGTTTCTCATTCACTGATTTCACCAACTTCCTGCAGATAAAAATAGAGATAGCGTTTGCCACTATCCCAATCAACATTAATCACGTCATATTCAAATGTATCCATACGCGCTTTCAGACTTGTCATTTTAACTTTACGGAAACCTGGAGGGAACCGTGTTTTTACTTTTTTATCCAAACTAGCACCTATGGATCCTGCCATATCATGATCTTCTGCACGTGCACTCATTAGCTTGTATGCCAATTTTCCCTCAGCGTTAAATTTTTCACCAATACGTTTACCGGATGAATCCCGTTTAGTTTTAGTTCGTCCATAGATTAGAAAGCCATCATTAAAAACCTCATGTACTGGTTTCTGTATTTTGCGTTTCAAAACTTTTCAACCCCTCTCGTAATGAGAATTTGAAAAGTTCTCTTTCAAAGTTAATTTCAAACAATTCGAGTGAATGGTTATATACATAACGCCCATAATCCATTAGTAAACGTCTAGCCTTCGAATCGGTTGTATAATCAACGTCTGTACCAGCTGTTTCATCTAGATAGTCTATGCCGTCCTTTACATACTTCAATAAGTCTTTATCTTCATCATTCCATGTGATGTGTAAATAACTTTTTAATTCATCCCTTAAACCATTTAATTGTTCATCCGTTAATGCCAAAAGAACCACCTCCTATTCCGGAGATGGTTCTTTAGATTGTAATTCCAATAGGAGAGCGATTCGCTCATCTTCATTTTTGGCTTTTTCAGGATCCCCACCAAGTTTCTTTATTAATTCTTTTTGAGGTCCTTTATTCATTTTTTTGATTTCAGATGCCGTTAAAACATCTGCTTTTCTTCCAGCCTCCGGTTCCACCTTTTTGATGAAAACACGCTTGTACTTTTTATGCTTAGTTGATAATTCTTTAATCCGTTTTTCACCCGGTTCATAATCGCCTTCTCTTGGATAGGGATCACCCGGTTCATATATCACTTTATTATCATCACTATCTTTTGGATCTTCTGTATCTCTCATTAAATTCACTACTTCGTATGGCATGATCAAAATTTCCTCCTTTTTTATACTGCAGATGCTGTTGTTACAGATAATTCAGCACTTAATGTAGATTCTTTACCATCAGAACCGATAGCTTTTACCTGGTACACATATTCAGTATCAGCAGTTAAGCCACTTTCATCAAAGCTGTTAGTTGCACTTGTTCCAACACTTACACCATCCCGGAACACTTCATAATTTGCGATTCCCGCCTCATACGTAACGGCATCCCATGTTAACGATAATGTTGTATCCGTAACACTAGATGCCACAAGATTTACGGGCGCATTAGGGTGTAGTTTCTGTCCATAAGTCTAAATCATAGACTTGAGCTGAATACTTGTCTTTTGGTTTACCAGTTGCATACTGCTTTTGAATGAACAAAGTAGCATCCTCTAGAGCCATTGTTTGATCATATTTTTTTATTGGTTCACTTCCACCAAGTGCAGCAGTATTATCACCTTTAACAAAGAAAAGAACCTTTTTTTCTGGAACAAAGATTGATTCAGAAGTAATCGGGTTAAACGGTAAGTTCGTTACATAAGCACCGTTTGCATTTTGAATGGTAGCATTAGCCTGAACATCGAATGTATCAAATGGATTCGTAACCATAATTACTTTTCCAGCGATTTTTTTAGGTTCATCAGCATTTGTTTTTCCGTCGCCTTTTAACTTCTTAGCAAGAAGCTTCATAACGTCTCTCATTTCATTGATTGTTTTACGACCTGGTTCAAAAGTTAAAGTACCTGCAGAGGTTTTATCTGGATAAACACCATCTACTACACTACCTGCTGGGTCCTTCAATAAGCCAATCGGTTGATTTTTACCGGTACCTGCAACAAACCCTTTTTCAAGACCTACAGCCATTGCTTCTTTGATAATAGTACGTACATAACGTTCTACCCAAGCCGGACCAAGTTTTAGCATGTCATTCGCAAGTGGAATAAATGCAGTTAATTTAAGTTGGGTAATAGACTCTTTCCGGAATGCTGCATTTAATTGCCCTTTAATCCCATCAAACAATGGTCCCCACACAGCTGCACCACTTGGATCCGAGAAAATGAATTCAGTAACTGCGCCTAAGTTTTGTAATCCAAGATGTTGCATAAGTGGATGTTCCTTTTTTAATTCTTCAAATATGCGTTCTTGGGTGGTTTTCGGAAGTGTTTCTGTTTCTTTGAAACCACCATCCTCCACAACAGCATTAAAGAATTTATGCTCTTCACTAGTTAAAACGTTTAATCCGCGTGCTTGCATAACAGCATTATCAGCCATTTGCGTATTCACATTGTTTAAAATATCACCTTGTACATCTTTAGCAAGTGCCTCAAGCATTTCGTTTAATGCCTCTGTTTGCTGCTCTTCCGTACCTTCTTGCGTAGCTTTAGCAAAAGCTAACTTCTTTTCCTCAAAATTATTAAATGTAATTGGCATGTTTTACTCTCCCTCGTTTTTGTAATTTAAAAAAAGCTTACTCAGATTCTGCTTAGTTTCAGCAGGAGTAGGCTTTGGTTCTGGTGGTTCGTTATTCTGTTGTAATTCATTTCGAATTTCATTTTTGAACTCTGCAAACATCTCCTTTAATGTTTCTTCATCGATACTCGTTGAAGATGCAACTGGTTCATTAGATAATTTGTTATTAAATTCTTTTGCTTTGTTTTCAAACACTTCTGATTCAACCTTTTCAGGTTTAGCGTCAACAATTTCATCAATCAAGCCGATTTCTAGTGCTTTTTTAGCTGAAAGGTATGTTTCTTTTTCTAACATTTTTTTTGCTTCGCCTTCGTCCACCCTATGAGTATATGACGCTAAGACTGATTCATCAATACTTTCAAGATCATCAGCTCTCTTTCGAAGCGCCTTCGCATTCCCAAAAATACCACTAGATGCAAAGTGTAACATCATCTGCGTATTACTATAGGCTTTAACTTTATCAGCCCCCATACACATTACACTTGCGGCGCTTGCAGCTATTCCGGAAATTGTGACCGTAACGGTTCCTTTGTGAGAGCGTAATGTATTCATGATGTCTATCCCAGTAAATGCATCACCGCCCATACTGTTTATGGTCAAGTCAATTTCTTCATCCGGTTTCACTGATCTCATTAGCCGATTGAAATCCCAAATACTAGAATTCCACCTAAATATGTCTCCTGTAATTTTATGCTTCACTCATTCTCACCCCCTTCAAGTTCGTTTGCTTTTTGGTAGTTTTTCGTGATGATGAATTTATCAAGATTTGGATCATCTGATCGTTCATGACCAGCCTCCTCCCGTACTTCGTTTCTTGTGAATGTTCCAGAAGATACTAACTTGTCTATCGCGGTAGCCAAGTCAAATAAATTGCTATATGAGATACGTCTAATATCTACCTTTGTACCGGCTAGATAATCTTTCTTTGCGATAAACTTACCATCAAGTTCGTCTTTTATTTTTTTCAGGAATGGGTCAATGCAAAATGTCATGAAGTTTCGTGTAGCCTTTTCAACATCTGCCATTTCCCCGTGAACTAAAGCAATTGGTATACCTAGTGCTCTTGCAACTTGATCAAGAAATCCGTTTGTAATTTTATTGATTTCCTCCACACTTGCACCTTGTGTTGATAATGATTGTTCGTTATAAGTAAATCCCTTTTGTTGGGGAACAATAGCGAATGCTTTTTCTTTTATCGATTGGTACATACGGTTAATAAAATTTTGCAATCTCTCTTGTGTCCTTGGGTCTTTCGCGTTTACCCCTTCCATATCCACAGTTGCCCTTATTTGATTTTTGTGTTTTTGAAATTCGAACAATCTGCCAATTAATGATCCATAATCGGTAAATAAGCCATCTATTAACTTAGATAGCCTTTCATTGTCATATTCCAGATAAACTACTTCACCCATCCTGAAAGTACGTTGAAAGGTAAAATTTTTGACTGTTACACCTTGGAATAAATCCTCAACAAGGCCATATTCTATTCGTGTGAAATCATCAGCAATTAATAAATCATCTGAATCCGATTTAATAATTAAACACTCGTTGTCATGAATAAGTTTGTAGATTACTGTTTGCCAAAAGTGTGATGCAGACATATTAGGGTTAGGTCTAACATTCAACCTGTAATACATCTCATCCTTTAGGACTTCCCTGTTCTTCTTTACCCGGAATTCAGATTGGCTTATTGTTCGGGCTATCATATTTACACAAATTTGTATGGCTAGCTGCTTCATCTGAATTCGTTCTGATGTGTTTTCTATCAAGTCCTCATCATACATCTGCTCTAGTTCACTATTACGTTTAAATAAATCTAGGAAACCTATTTTTACTCACCTCCCTAAAAAACAATATCCGTAAGAAAGAACTCGTCCTGATCCGTTAACTCTTCATCCAAAACAAGCGCATGTAAAAAAGCGAAAAAACCATCCGTTTTCCGCTTCTCCTTATCGATCTTGCAATATTCCATATTTCCATTGCCTTTTTCTTCCTTGTACACATTCCCTACATACCATCGCATCATAGGGTCATCTGGGAAGGCAATTGTTTGGTTAATGAACATATCGTCAACTAAAGGCGATAACATGGCATGAGTTGCTGGACCCCGTCTGACGATTTCAACCTCGAAACCTGCCTCTTCAAGTTTTGGCTTTAAAATGGTTGCTCTGTACTTATCCATTGATATCTTCTTGATTTCAAAGGTTTTTAATTTTTCTATAAACCAATTAACCACTCTATCAGGATCAATTGATTTCTCGTTGTGAATAATCGTACATAAATTCCTTTTTTTTGCCTCAGCAATAATATCAGGATTAATATCCTGTAATTTTAAAGCTAAGTGATGGATAAATGTATGATGAATCCAATATCTTTTTCCACCCTTTTTAAATAGCAAACCAACAGAACAAAAGTCCCTAACATCTGCAAAGTCAACTCCACCTATTGCCTCTACACCTTCTAGGCCTTCTGGAAGTTGTTTATCGGTTGCTAATCTATCTTCATACGTTGCAACCTCTTTGCGGGTGTCCTCTTGTGGACTATTCATTCGCTTAGTCATGAATTCCATCATGATTGCAGACTTGCGTTTTCCCAATTTAAATTCTTTAAGCATTTTTCTTTTTAATACTTTATTATATGGCAAAGATGGATTCGCCTTTGTCCAATTATCTGGATTTTCAGCTTCATCCGGATTATCAAGCTTGCATAGGAAAGGGAACAAGGATATATCTTCAATTTCACCGTTTAATATAAGCTTAGCCTCTTCTTTTAAATCATCTAAAGGACCCCCTCTGATATTTCCATCTGTAGACATATGGAATTCCCGATAATCTTGAACTTTACCTCCACCAGATGTAAAAACTTTAATAGCATCATAGTTTTCATATTCATGTTCCTCATCGAACAAAATACATCCAGTACGCTTACTATCCTTTGTTCTTGCGTTTGATGTATTATAGATCATTTCACTTTTAGTGGAGTTATTTTTTATAAGTACCTTTGATTTATAAAAAGCCTTTTTGAGTTTTTTCTCATTATCGGGCATTTCTAAAACTGTATAAACATCTTTAAATGATCGTTTCGCTTGGTCCTCACTAGTCGCTACAATGTCAATGTCATAGTTTTGTATGCCATGCTGCTTTGTCATCATAAAGAAAGAATCATATGAAAAGAAACCATTCTTACCGCCACCACGACCCATATAAAAAAAGTACCGATCAAATACAAGTGAATGGTCTTCTTTCCAGCGCAATCCAAAAATAAATACATTAGAAAACTTTTGCCATGGATAGAGTTCATATGGAAAATAACGGGCAGGTATATTTACACTATCCTCAACCATTTTATGGTCAATATACACATCATCACGGGATAATATTTTTTTGAGATATTTTATTAACTGGAACTGTTCTTTACAAGCTGGTATTTCACCAGATTCGATAAGATGAAAATATTCATCAATGTAGGGATGGGAATTATACGTCATCTCCCTCATCCTTACCCTCGTTTTCAACTCGCCAAGCTATATCCAGTTTATCTAATATTTCCCCCATTCGTTTTGAGATTTTTGGAAGTTCAACCACAGCATCATTCTTTTTATAAAATTTCTGATTCCCATTTTCAACCCATATCATTGCGCCTTTTGTTCGGATTGAAGTTTGGAGTTCTTCTTTTAAATCCCAAAACTTCATGTAGTCTTCAACGAGGTCATACCAATATGCCGTGGTCATTTTATTTTGTTTTAAATGATTAATCAAATCACTGCGAACTTGCATTCTTCTTGTACTTTTTGAAACTCTTGGCATCTGGTACCCCCCTCTCATACGCGAAAATTCAAAAAATGTTTTCTCTCATCTCCCACTCCCCGTTTCAAGGTTCTCCCTAAAAAGCCCAAAGTTTTGACCGGGGGGGTGTTATGATATTATTTTTTGATCAAGTTTATCAGTAATCTTTTTATGTCTACGTTTAGAAACAATGTTATCAATCATTTGTCTTGAAACATTATATTTCTTAATTAATTCATGTTTATTTATTCCTTTATTAAAATCCAAATAAATACCCATTACTATTCTGTTGTCTGTTGAAAGTATTAATCCTTGTTTAACAGCATGAGTTATGTTTTCATCAGATGTCACCCATTCCAAATTGTCAACGTGATTGTTCAACTTGTTTCCATCTTTGTGATTGATCTCTGATTTGTTATCTAAATTAGGTATAAAAAATAGCCCAACCAATCGGTGGACTTTGTAATGTTTCTTATTCATTAGTACTCTTAGATATCCTTTTTCAGTGACTTCACCACGGACAATTACTTTGTTATCCTTATTCCTCACTCTACCATGGTTAGATATCTCATAGTTATGTCCTTCAATTGGTTTCCATATCTCCAAACCCAATCACCACCTCTCATCATTCCAGAACTTAGGTTTCTTTTTACGAATGTATTTCTCCAAGCGTTTGTGTTCTTTGTTGTGACAGTTAATGCAAACAGACTCAGTGTTATCAAGTACTAGCGCTAATTCCGGAAAGTCTTTCACTTCTTTTAAGTGATGCACGTTTTGTGCTGGACTAACCTTCCCCTGTCTTTTGCATTCTTGACATTCATAGTTATCACGTTCTAAAGCCTGCTGCCTTATCCCATTATTTCCATACCAAGCAGGACACTGATAAAATTTAACCAGGTTATCTTCTCTAATTAATTCTTTTATTCGTTGGAGTTCCATGTAGTCACCTTTTCATTACAATGTGAATACAATAAAACAATCACCCAGAAAGAAGGTGATTGTTAATGTTTAACATATTGATATTGATCATTGTGTTAGTTGTTGTTTCAAAATATTAAACCACATAGAAAAAACATCGAGGAAAACTTAGGGTAAAATCCCCTATCCTTTCTTCTAATTAAACAAAATTATATTACATAAAAAAGACACCTCAGTGAGATGTCTTAGAGTAAACTAATCACATATTAAGCAGCAGTCAAATATTTAAAAATATTTTGTGCAAGCCCTTTAAAGTCTTCTGCCCAACTTCCGTTACAGTCCTCGCTACTTAGATTAATAGTTGTTTCCTCAAATTTTAACTCAAGTTCAAATTTCTCATGATGTCTACTTTCTCTAAATTGAATGCCCTTTAAATTTTCGCCGATATAATCCAAAGCGAAACTCCCTTGATTTCCGACAACTGTAAACAGCTTTTTATCTACGAATATATAAAAAATTGTAGCTGAATTGCCACCTTCATTGTTTATATATTGCTTAGGATAGAGAAAATCAATTTTTTCGAAGTATCTTTCGAGAATTTTTTTAAGTGTATAGTCGTGCCTATCTGACCATACTTCCCTATTGTTTTTTAAAAGTTCTAAGATATCCTCATCAATTTTATATGAACCCATAAACCATCCTCCTTATCTTTTTATAACTATATTCGACGCATAATACCAATTTCCTGCAAAAGTAACAGGAATTTACAAGATTAATATCGAATATAGTAAATAAGGAGGAAATATCTATGAAAGAAAAAGCTTTAGGGAAATTAATTGAAATTACTCTTATATCATTATTTTTATATTTATTACTTTTTGTGTTCCCCAATATGGATACCTTTAATATTAATTCATTCTTAAATTGGGATGCACTAAAAAATTTCGGGAATTAAAAAAGCAGCCAGTGATGGTGGTTGCTTTTTTTTACATTTCCTATTAATACCATAGTAACTTATATATATATTTATGCTCTGCTTTATTTCTGTCATTTGTCTGCCATTTTTTTTCTCCTATTAAAATTTGTTAAGCCCTCAATATTATTTACAGCTTTACCGACCGCATTATCTCCAAATTTTTCTTCTAACAAATTCCTCACAAGACCTAGATAAGTAAAAAATACACCTTTTTTTGTTCTTTCTACGGTAGTTCCAACTACTTCCTCTCCATTATCTAAAGCTTTCTTTCTGCTTGTTAACTGATGCAACTCTTTTGCCAAAACTTCTTCTTTGTAATTGGTTATTAGACTATTTAATTCTTCCAAATTATTAATATTAAAATTAGATAGTAGTTCTAAAAGCTCGGAATAAGGCTCATTAGAGTCTTCATTTCTTGGAAACTCTGATAATAATGCATTCCTTAATGATTCTACATTCAATTTGGCTTTTACGTCATCAACCATATCCTGTTTATAATCTTCTCTTTCAACTAATAAACGTTCAAATTCTAAATCTACTGTCTCCAATAACGCCGCTACCCTATTTATAGACCGTCTTAAGGGAATTGGAACATCTTGTTCCTTTTTATATTGCAATATGTGTGATGATGCTGCCCATGTATGTTGAGATACAGTACGTAATTGAATTTCTACCTTTTTTCCTTTTAATTTATTTAACGAGGGCAGCTCCGTCCATTCCTCAGGTAAAGATACTTCATAATGGATTGATCCATATCCAAACTGGTTCTCTGATAACCTTTTTTCTGTATCTTCTTTTCTATGTATTACAAAATTCTCATCGATAATATTTTCTGCCGACACAACATCTCTTCTAAAAAGAACAGTAATCCTAATTCCAGCAAGATCATTAATATCCGCTATATCATCTATATCTAATTGATATTTTTCAATTTTCCCAATAACAGAATCCCATTGTTTGACTCTATATTCAATCGGAACCGCAATATTAACTTTTTGGTCGGATTCCCTAATTAGTTCCTTTAGCTGTTTTATTATTTCTTCACAAAGTAGTTGATAATCTCCTTTTAGATTGGAATATTGTTTTCTTAGATTATCTTCCATTACTTAACCAACCCCTCTCTATTTTTAATCAATTATCCATATCTTATATACTGGTGAATTAGCCGAAAGGCTAAACCCTTTGCTGCTACTAATTTTACCACATTCTACTAAAATGAGTTACACGTATATTTATTATGGATAACTTATAGAAATAATGAAAAATAAAAAAGCCCTCCAGGAATGGATGAGCTTATATTTTAAAGTCTTTTATAGCCTTGTTCATGGCATCTTGGTCGATTCCGATATACCGAAGTGTAAATGAAGGATCTGAATGATTAAGTATCTTTTGGAGTAAAGCCACATCTCCTGTTTGTTTATACATGTGATAGCCAAATGTTTTTCTTAATGTATGTGTACCAATATCAATTAAATTTACATGAGCTGCTGTTTTACGTAGTATCTTGTATGCCATACTTCTACCAATTGGTTTGTTAATCCCTTCTCTACTTTTGAATAGGTGTTCATGGTCTTCTTTACCAATAATATATTGTTTAAATTCTCTTTGTAACTGTGGAGTCATGTCTAAGTACTTATCCTTTTTAGTTTTCCTTTCCGTGATTTTGAAATAAGACTTTTTCGCATCAGACACTCTTAACGGAAGAATGTCTGATATTCGTAGCCCTGAATTAATCCCCGTAACAAACAACATATAATTCCGTTCATTTTGTTCCTTTAAATATCGTTTTATTTCCCTAATGACTTCGGGATCTCGAATCGGTTGTACGAAATTCAACTTGCTTCACCTTCTTGCTTATAAATCTCTATACGTAAGATAAACGCTAGTTTGTAAAATGCTCTAGCCTTAATCCGGTAATATTTACGTTCACTAAACCCTAGGTCATTATATACCTCATAGTCATATACATCATCATTCTTTAAATAGCGATTAATGATAATTGAACGTTCCTGGTAACCTAATCGATTAACAGCTTTCTGGATCTTCTTTACATATTCTTTTCGCTTTTTCTCTTGATCCATTTTCTTGATAGCGATATCTTCTGTGGTGGAATGGAACTGATTATTTGGTACAACTGGTACAAGATTAAATGATGAAGTTATCTTAGGTTGAAGTTCCTCCAGATCCATTAACAGATACATTTGATATGTTTCCAATGCCGACTCAACTGCAGCCCGTGTTGCATCTCTATCAATCTCTGGTAATTTAAACGCCATTTGCATAAACTACACCCTTTCTTTATTTACTTGTTCTGCTTCCTTAAATAATTGCTTCATGTAGTCACTTCTGTTTATTGGATGAATAACGCCTGTCCTTTTGTCTTGTCTATATTGATCAACCTTCCAACGCATTTGATAGACTTGCTTTTTACTTAAAAATTCATCTTCTTCAACTGATTACGGATTATTCGCGTACTCTTTCCATTCGGCAGCTTCTCTCATATCCCGTTCGGTTAGTCCGGTCCATGCCATCACAACCACAACACGCTAGCGATAAATGCTGCAATACTGATAGCACAAATGAACGAAAAATTGTCTTGTGATTTCTTGTTATTCCGTTCGCTTATAATCCCTGCAAACGATACAAATACGATAAATAGTAAAATGATTTGAAAAGCTATAATCAATTGAATCCCTCCTAGAATATAAAAAGGACACCAAACGGCAGCTGTTTCGCTGTCATTCAGTGTCCTCCAGTTGGCTGGTAGAACTATTAGATATAATTTTTTTCCCATTGTTCTATATTTATTTCATCATCCATTTCAAAAAATTCAATGAACCTTTTCAAAGATTCTATACCTAACCGCAACGGAAAGATCAATTCAAGTGTAGGGTTTACATACATTCTTAGGTTTCTTATTCCTGCTAAACCATTTACGTTTTCAAATTGATCCATTACATTGGCAGAATGCACTTGTCGAGAATATATCCCGTATAAAAGTTCGTATTCCACTTCGTAACCGCAACGACCTGCTAGCTCTCTTAGATTTTTGGGTCCGTTTGATAAGCTATACCAATTAGGATATTTAATTCCATTTTTATTAAATCTATTCCATTCAACTTTTATATTTATATACTTATCACTATTTATGCAATTTTGATAATGCTCCTTTGCCCTCTTAGCCTTATTAATTAGAATTTCATTATCTCCGTTTTCTGTATTTAAATAGTCCCTTATTTTCCTCCCCTTTTGACCTTTTGATAACAATAAATATGATAAATTAATTTGATCCTTTAAATTTGAAAAATAATAGGATAATGCTCTAGTTTTATATCTATCCCTTGAATCTATCACATAAATAAAATATAAAAAATTTTCTATTAAATTCCTGCTAATTGATCGAGCAGCATTTTCAGACTTATTTTCCAATAAAACAAATATCGCATCTAATCTTTCTGCAATTTTCCTAAACATCATGAGAGTAATAAATGTTTCATCTGGTATTATTTTATGTTTACTCTTTTGATCCTCGATTATTATGTCAAAAACTTCCTCGTGTTTTTGTATGACCAACCCAAGTTTATCTAAACTTTCTTCTATTTTCTTCAAAATCTTCCCCCTCATCAAACTTAAATTCATTCAATATATACTTTATTTTTAATAATTTAGATAGCCTGAATTGATGTACAATCCAATATAAACCAAGTACCATTGCTAGAAATAAAAACATTTCAAAGTTAATGCCTAAAGTGTTTTTAATCATCCTCTCAATAACATTAGAAACTCGCTCTCCGAATTCAGGTGCAAGTTTGAATTCTTCAGAGTTCAATAAGGAATCGGATATTTCACTTTTAGAATTTCCCTCAATTTCTAGTTCGCTAACTTTTATATTAATAGCATGATTAAGAATACTGTTAGTCCAAGTGTTCGCAACTGGGATTATATTGCTAAATATTGCTAAAAATGCAGTTATCAACAAAGTAATAATTACGGCCATTGGGGCAAAATGTGTAATCCTATCTAATTCACTATTTACTCCTACTTTAAAATTTTTTACCTCTTTTTCATTGCTATCTGATATATACTTTCTAATTTTATCCATTCGATCTACAGTAACAGTTTCAAAAGCTGGTAAAAAAAAATAATAAGTTTTTTGTGCTATTGTTTTTCTAGAATTATTCATAATTTGTCTGCTTGCCTTTGAACTAACATAATGGATAGAATGGGTAACAAAACTAGATATAACTAAAATTAGTAAGAGGATATTAAGTATATCCTCTACTTCGTAATCAAAAATCAAAAATCTTCCCCCTCGTCAAACTTAACCCGCTTCACCTTTCCTTGGTGAGTAACTACTTTCGTTTCCCCATGTTCAGGTAAAAAGGTAATTTTTGCCTCTCCTTGACAGTATACGACAATAAACGGGGTTTTTCCTTCTTCAAGATCAATATCAACGTTAATTTTTCCCTTTTCTATTTCTACTGGAACGGGTTTTAATCTCATTATTCAGCCCCCAATGTAAAAATACAATTTCAAGCCTTTCTAAGCGCTTTTTAATCCTGCTGACTATAAAGTTATTAATTTATTTATAAAACGCTCAATTAGGTTATCTATATATCAGATTTCCGTATATCCAGTCGAATATATTTCCTTAATTCAACCCTCGGATGTTCTGAATAATACTTAGCAGCATATAAATCTACTATTTGCAAATTATACATAATTGATTGATAGATTTACTCATTCGTCACCCTCCAATGCTTGACGTGCTATTTTACCTCGATCGAATTTGATGTGCGGTCTAGGATCATAGCTTCTGGTATCTGCATAAAATTCTAATGCTTCACGTAAACGCACCCTCTTGGAAACTTCGTCTTTCCATGATTCGTTGGTAATATGCAGGTTGTTTTCCAATTCCTCAACACGTTTCTGTTCACTAGCCAACTGCTTATCCATATCTTCTAAATCTTGGGCGTTCTTCGGCTCTTTCTGCTTGTTGGATAAGGTAATCTATATCTCGCTGACCTATCCTTACTCCAAACTGATTTTTAATTTCATTTTTCTTTTTTATACGTTCCAACCGTTCACTTATTGTCTGGTTCTCCTTTCAATACCCATATTTTCTGAATAAGATCTACGGAAATTTGAATGCAATCGTCCTTATCATCAGGATCAACTAGTTCTAATGCCTCGTCCAAGTTATCTTCTATATCTATCAAGGTTTGACTATAACGACAGTTTTCTTTAGTCAATTCCTCAACACGTTCAATCTTTTTCACTTCTCCAGCATTATGACCAATGTGATAAGCTTTTTCGATAAAATAATTCAAAGTATTTTCATCAAGGTTGCCGTTTTTCAAGGCTATTGCAGCATCATATTTGAGTTGTGCTTTTTCTTGTTCATTCATGTGTAAACTCCCCTTTCTTAAATGGTTAAATAAAACTCATTTGTACTGCTGCCAAACGTTTCTTAGCTATCTTTATATACTCTGGATTCAACTCAATACCCACAAAATTTCTATTATGCTCTAATGCAGCAAGCCCTGTTGTTCCAGAACCAAAGAATGGATCAAGTATCAGGTCATTCTCTCGAGATCCAGCTAAAACACTAGGTTCAATCAAATCTAAAGGAAATGTTGCAAAATGTGCATGTTTGAATGGTTTCGTTGTTACTGTCCAAACTGATCTTTTATTTCTTGTATCCCTAATCGCTCTGAATGATTCACTGCCATGCTTACCATCAAATGAACCTCTTGGCTTGTCTGACCTTCTGTAATTCTGTTGCGGTCCAAATGCACCATTAGAACCTCTAACATCTTGTGTTCCATAAATCGCAGATTCTTTTATAGATTCATGATCATAGTTATAATTAGGCGATTTACTTAATAAAAATATATATTCGTGCGATTTGGTAGGACGATCTGTTACACTTTCCGGCATTGCATTAGGTTTATTCCAGATAATGTCTGATCTTAAATACCAACCATCTTCTTGTAATGCAAGAGCTACTCTCCACGGAATCCCAATTAAATCTTTTGGTTTAAACCCATCATGTTTTATTTTGACTTGTGGACTTTCAGGATCCGGAACATAATGATGTTTTTGTTTATTTTTTTCTTTCCATGCACCTTTTCCACTCCCTGCATAACTGTCTCCTAGGTTAAGCCACAAGGTACCATCATCTTTTAATAAGCGTTTTACTTCCCTGAAAAGAAATACTAGATTTTCGACATATTCAGTAACAGTTCTCTCTAAACCAATCTGCCCGTCTACTCCGTAATCACGTAGACCATAATAGGGTGGACTTGTTATACAAGTTTGAATTGATTGATCAGGAAGAGTTTTTAAAACTGTTAAGCTATCACCCTGAAGTATTTGATTGATCACTACCACACCTCCTAATGACGGATTTTAATCAAAATGCGACATAAATCACATATCATCAAATGGTTTCTCTCTGACAAATTTTTCGCCATTAAACCATCCTGCAAACTCCCAAATAAAATGTGTTAAATCTATTTGTCCTTCATCGCCAGTGGCACCATCAATTTCTTGCAACGTTACTCCTGCCCGTCTCAATATTTCTTTGTTTTCCTCTGTACCTTCAATTAGAGCGTAATAAAGTATTTCTCCATCAGCATCTTTATCTACAATTTCCAAACTATTTATCAACGGCAATGCAGTGTCTAACCAATCCTTTTCACCATATTTATTTGGCATTTTCCTACCTCCCTTACTTCGCTTTTTTGTTCTAATGTTCACTGATCAATCAACGCCAATACCAGAAACAACCCAACCAGTAACATGACTACTAGAAATTCCATTAGAGCTTATTACTTTCAATTTTGTTAGCATCTACCTTCTCTTTATCATCCCGAAGAAATTCACGAAAACATTCCTCACACAAGTAATTGCTCCAATGAGTTGCAATAGCACTTTTACATTCAACGCATTTATTCATCCTTTCAACCTCCTCAATTTCTCCCGTAATCGCTTATTCTGACATCGCAAATTATGAATACTCTTGATGGCGTTTATATCCATTTCTAGCATTTTTAACAAATGCTTTAGTTTTGGTATGCTAATAGTCTTGTTGGTATTTAAACACCGTTCCAACTCTCTGTATGCTTGTTTTTCAGTCATTTATTCAACTGCTCCTTTCCAGGAACTAATAATGTGCTGCTCTGCATAAATGCTCGTCCAATGTTCGATACCTTTCCATCTATCTGCGCTTCATAGAGTGCGAAGAATATTTCATGAGGATTGCGCCTGACAGTTTTTGCTATATAAACAATGCTTTTATTCTGATTCCATAATTCAATGATTTGTTTTTCTTGCCATACCGGAAATCCGAAATCAATATCTTTATCATCGAATAATATCCTGCTTTTCTTTTGCGGCAGAATTGGCGCATTACCGGTTAATGTGTTCACACCATGTCATACTTTCTCAAATAAGCCTGTGTTTGCTCTGCATTTGGAACAGCCTTATCTGCAACAGCCGATTTGTGCCGATTCCATTCCAGCCATTTGCTTTCTGTCTTTTGTTGTGAATCTTTTGGGTCAAATTCCATAACACTTTTCATTCCCCGCCACATGTTAATCCACTCCTTGCATTCGATGATCTGGTCCTTCGACTTTTAATATTTTTGCCTGTGATGACATTCGGCTTAATATCCGTTTTCCATGTGTTATGCCATATTTTTCTTTCACTTCAGCACTTTGATAATTGAGATTGTAAAGATTCGCTTTTCCTTGCCGGTGGTCCAGTATTTGATAAAGAATATCTCCACTCCATGTTTCAAATCCAACTGAATCAGCCTTAGAGCGTTCACCAGCAATCTCATCGAGTATGAGAACGTCAGCATTTGTAATTGTTTTTAGGATGGTATTCTCATTTAGTCCATTTCGATTTCTGTACGTGCTTTGGATCAACTTCATTAATTCGGGAACTTTTGCAAATAAGACTGTTTTATTTACTTGATAAATACGCCCATTTTCTTCCCAGTTAATTTTTTGCTTTGATAATTCCCTAGCAGCACATCTGAATAAATGGGATTTACCGGTACCGGGATCACCTTGGAAAAGCAATGCCTTATAATCCCCTTTTAGGAAATCAAGTACTAATTGTTTGGCTTGTTTTTGAGATCCTGTTTTGGGTACATAGTCTTCAAAAGTTACGTCTTCTAATTCATCTGGTATATATTCAATTGCCTTCACTCGTTGCACTAATGACCTGCGTTTAGGTGGTTCATATCCTTCTGTTTCACGTGTTGAAAGATTGATGTTTTCGCAGTTCATACACTTGCTAATTTCTTCACCATCTTTTTGATAGATAGGTACAGGAGCATTACAAGTTTCACAGATTCGTTCACCAACATGTTCAATTCTTAAGCTTTTTAATATGCCTATATCCTTTATGTTTTGCAATGTCCTGACCTCCTAAAACAAATTGTCATACTCGTCAATTATTTTGGTGTTTTGGTTCAAATAGCCTTCGAATTTATTTCCAAATAGTGTTTCAGGTCGAATATATTTACTCATATTTTGATCATATTTCCATTCAGAAATTTTAATATCAATGACCTTTTTAAAATCATCAAAGGCAAAACCTTCATTCCATCTCGCTTTAATTAAGTTTTTTGTTTTCTTGGTAGAAGAACGATAATTTTTCCCAGATGCATCGTTGAGATAATTTATTATCTCGACAAAAGGTATTAGTTCTCTTTCTTCTTCTCTTTCTTCTTCTACTTCTAGTTCTCTTTCTATTTCTCTTTCTTCCCCTAGGTCTATAGAAAGACTATCCATACCGTATGAATACCTTATTGAACCATTGTTATTGCTAGGTTTGTTATTTTGCACCTCAAAATTGTGTTCTTGAAGTATGGATAGGGTATCAATACTGTATTCATATTCTTTACATAGGCTAATGAACGTTTTTATGAAATCATGATTTTTTACATTTTTTAGTTCTTTGTCTATAAGTGATAGAACCTTTACTGAGTTAATCCAGTTAAATTTAATCCAATTTAATAGCATGATTTCTCTTGTTGATTCACAATAATCTATCTTCCTATATTCAATGAATCTTTGTAGTAATTTTTCAACTGTTTCTCCGTTGTAACCTGTTTCTGTTTGAATAATTCGTTTTGGTAATTCATAAATGCCGCATTGCGTAGTTTTGCTATTGGTCATTAGGTACAAGTAAAAATACTTTTCCTCAGGTGTTAGGTCCAAAACAAAGCCATCTTGCCAAAATTCAATGTGTATTTGACGATATCTAGCCACTGTTATACCTCCATTCTCATTTAGTTCTAATTGGTAAAACAATAACCTCAACGTTATTTTCGTTGTCCAACAAAAATGGACCATTTTCTTTTTTTATTACAATATTTACGTATTGTGATTCCATGATTACATGAGCTTCTAATGCGTCCCTTAAATACTCCTGGTTATATGCTATTTTTTGGATTAGGTTTACTGTATTGATCATAAGGAAGTTTAAAAGCAACTTCGTTCTCTCCCTTAATTCTGAAATTAATTTCTTCACCTAGCTCTAAAGACACATTTGAATATCTACCAAAAGCTTTTTTGATTAATTGATTAATAGACTTGTGCATTTGCAGCCATACTTTAATCTGAAACCTATTTAATTGAATGGTAGTTTCACCCTTGGTATCATCAAAAAGCTTTGCTGTTTCTGGAAACTTACCTTTTGCGAACTCAACTGTGTGGGGATGTATTAAATGTGTTTCATCAAAACCATGAATATTTGAAATCCTTATTGCTCTCCTTGAATCTGTAGCTACAATAGATCCATTTTTGTTATGCTGCACGAATGTTAACAATGGTCTTAAATTCCCATTACCAGTAAACTTTTTAGCTACCTTTAGTGCTTCACCGTATTTATCTGAGTGAATGTATTCAATGTCTTTATTCATGTAAAAACCTCCGATTATTTTGTTTCAATTCTTTCGCATATTGCAAATCCATTTTCAATATATCTAAAAACATAATCTGGATACCGACACATATAATTTAGAACAAGTTTATTTAATTCCTTATCATTAGTGGATTCCGTAAAAATCCACTTTGGAAGTAATACACGATGTTTATTTAACATAATTGTCACCTTGACTAATGGATAGTAATTTACAAATAAAGTCATAACATCTTGCGATTTCATAAAAACCATCATGAGAAGTTTGTGTTACAACCTCGTAAATGCCCGCGTAATTTAGACATACATATAACCCACCAATTTTTATACTTTTACCTTTGATTCAATTGCGATAACTTCAAATAGAGTGGATCTTGTTCAATACCTAAGTAGTCGTAAATTGCTGTTTGCTCCAAGGCTATATCTCCCCTCCTTGTCACATTCATTAAAATGGATTAAAATGTAACTGAATTCTTAAAAGTCCCAAACTATCTTTACTGACCCACTGTCCGCTAAACAGTGGGTCTTTTAATTTCTAAGATCACCAATCCTTTACCACTCGACCATCTAATTTCACAAAAACTACAACAGCACCTGCAGCATTTTCAATCCAACCCTTCCAACCGGTGGCAATTGGATCTCCGTATTCTTGAAATACAAGACCTGTCGGCATATGTACTCCCTCCTTTCTGTCTCACGATTCCAGCAGGTTTGACGAACGCGCTGTTATTGGGTGTTGATCCACCCTTAGTAAGTAGGAACAGTAAGAAAGCAAAATTTTGAAGGGGGGATAAAACACCTGCTCCTACTCACTAAGCAGGGACCAACTAGTCCTTGCTATATTCAGTTAAATAAGATAAACTTAGTTTGTTTACAATTTCTGTAGATCTGCTTCCATGTAGCAGGTCTACTTTTTTTACGATAAAATCACGACAAATGGCAACACTACTATAAATGGACCTATTAGATTCATAGTAAAATCTTTTATGGTGTACATTCACCATGACCTCCCTCCAGATGTGATTAAGGCGTATAGCACAAAAATAATAGTTAAGATGAACAAAACATTAATTTTTATCGTTTGAAATCTTTTACTGTTCATGGTGTAATCCTCTAACAACCCGAATATGAACTCCTTTAGCTTCTAATTCTTCAATCAATGATTCTATATTTGATAGATTTTTTTCTTTCACCGATTGTCTTTTCTTATCAGTAAGTTTTTCTTGTTCATGTAAAGCCTTTGTTATGCCAATTGACACGTGCTTAGCTTCTGAAATTCTACCCTGGTTCATAAGAGTCATAGTATTGGAAAGTGCCTCCATTGCCCTCCAATATTCTTCACTGGCTTTGCTTATATCATCTTTCAAAAAATGATTGTGCAGCTTCATCTATGACACCTGCCTCGGGATCCAGTTTTCGATATATTTAAGAGCAATTTGTAAATCTTTACGCTTAACATCTTTGTATGAAGAAACACCGAACCGGTCTTTAATGTCCCGGTATAATTCACGAAATAATTTTCTGATTTCATCCTGATCCTCTGTAAAGCTATAAACTCGATTAGCTACACCTTTTTGAAATCGTCTTTGTTCGCCATGATCAAGTGTGATTTGTTCCTCGATCTTCGATTCTAGTGAATTTAATCGGCTATCCATTTTGTCCTGACGTTGGGCTGTATCTAAGGTTAATTTCATGCTTTCTATACGCTGTTCTCTTTCACTAAGTACCCTTGTCCCCGTTAATTGCTGACGCATATGATTAAATTCGTTGATGTATTGTTCTTTAAAGTATGCTGCCTTTTTTCCGGTGTATCCCATAACTAAAAATGAAAAGCCATCTTGTTTCATTACGTAACATTCATATTCTCGGCCACGATCATTTTTATAAGTTGACGGCGCAAAATTGCGCTGTGAAAATTCATCACTGCATTCAAGGTTCCGAATATCTCTTAAAACTTCCTTATGGTTTTTTTCGAATACTTCTGCAACTGTCAAACTATCAGTTACAACCTGCTTGTCCTGAATAAAAACTAGTTGATTCAATTTTCTTCCTCCTTTTTCTCTCCCTTCTGCTAGAATGATTGATGAAGGGAGGTTCTAATTTGGGTTTTTCAATCTTTATAAGACTTTGGATTGCTTCCGTCTTTGGTAAAGTGAAAATTAGTGAAAAATATAAACATCTGGACTATATAGTAGAAAATAATTATGTACTTCGAATAGAAAATGGTTGGACAGAAGTTAATGGTTTTCCATTTGCTACATACAGTGATTGGTACACAATTACTAATTACGGCAAAAAAGCAATGTGGGGTAAATCCGAACTTTTACACACGAAAATAATTTCATGGTGTGCCGTTTTTATCAGTCTGTTAGCGCTTGGATTTAGTATTTATACACATTTGACAAAATAAATAACTGTAACTATAAAAGCACTAACAGCAAACAATAATGCAATTAAAGAAATATATAGGTTTCTATTAGTTGTTTTTATACGACGATCTAATTCTTTTTCTGAAATGAAAATTCCGGAGGTTTCTTTTTCACCGTCCACTTTGCATCCCTCCTGTCTTAACTATCAAAATTGACGGATCTATTTAGGATGAATAGTTACATCTGCAAGGGACTTTTTAGCTTCATTTAATGCTGTTTTAGCTTGGCGGATTGTAAGATTGTTTTCGACGAACAATTCTACAATTCGTTTACTTATTTCTACAGCCTGATGATGCTCTGCTTTACGTTTGTTGATTTCGACCATTTATCAGCACCCTCCCTATCGATTTCTCCGACGACTTTGTTTCGCCAACTTACGTTTACGCTTCATACGCTTTGCTTCTGCAGAAGAAATTTCTTTGCGTAAATCACCAGTTCCACCACTATTTAATGCAATCTCACGTACAACACCTGCATGGCTTGCTCTGAAAAAGGCAGCGTTTTGTTTTAATTTTTGTTCCTGCTTTTGTTCCATTTTTTCTTTGATCATTTAATCCACCATCCCTAAAATTTGACTTTCAACCTGCCATTTTGCTTCCATGAGTTCTTCGATATAAGCAACATTTTCAGAAGCCTCACCTTCGCGTAACTCGCGGTTGATCACCTTAAGTTCCTTGATTAAGTCATTCATCTTCCTTCATCCGTTCCAATACAGCTTCCTCAGTTTCGTAATAGTACGATCTTGCGTGTCCACCGCCATTAGTAATTAATTCTTGTGCAGCATATTTAAATAATTGGATTAATTCTTCATTGGATAGTTCTTCATGTGTCATTTGGTTTCACCTCCTTATAGCTCTTGTCCGCAATCGTGACAGATCGTTATTACTTCATCTGTTCCACCAATTTCAATTGCCGCGCTATTTTCATGTGTGCAGTGCATTTGTTTCACCTCCTAAAATGCATCCCAAGCAATATTGATAATTGTTTCATCCCGTAAATTTCTGCGAAACTCAACAATATATCCTTTTTCCCTAAAGTGATTCCGCAATCGAATCATCAAGTGATGATCTTCCCATAAGTTGTTTTCGATAATTGTTACACTTGCAGCATATTCACCAACGATTGCAGCTTGTTTTACTGCATCATTGACATAATCTATTGCTTGTTCTAGATCTTTCTCTGCAGCTTTACTTGCATTTTTATAGGACAGCTCCCTTGCCTCATTTGCGTTCATTTTGTTTCACCTCCTATGTATTCATTAAGTAACTTTGGTGAAATGTGATATGTCCACTTAGATGACATCTGAATTGCTACTCCAAATGGTAGAATTTTCTGTTGCAATCCAATCCTCACAAACTGTTCAGATTTACCGATTAGCTTAGCTGCCTCAGATACTTTTATGCTTTGAATTTCCCTAGTTGTATCAAGACTCATTTGCAACACCCCTCATACTTCTACTTAAAGTAGAGTGGATATCAAAAAAATTTATATCATCTATTGGGATACCTGTAACTTTTGAAAAATGTTTTGCCTCACCTATGGTCATCTCATCAGGGTTCCTTTCCCATTTCATATAGGTATGTCGATGAACACCAAGTAAATCAGCTAGTTTCTCTTGGCTCAAATCAGTCAGATGTCTAGCTTGTTTAAGAGTCATTCCCATGTTTTTATCACCTCGCAGTTAAGTTTGTACGTCAATAATAATCTACTAAAAGTAGAATGTCAACAACAAAAGTTCGAAAAAATTCTACTTTTGTTGTTGAAATTTTTCGACATGTGGAATATAATCTACTTATAATAGAAATTAAATAGAGGGAGAAAATTATGGGAATTAGTGAAAATTTAAAGATCTTAAGAGAAAGACATGATTTAACTCAACAAGAGTTAGCAGATATAGCAGGCGTTTCAGATAAAGCCGTTTCTACATGGGAGAAGGGTACCAAGCAACCTAGAATGGGGACAATTCAGAAGATCGCTGATCATTTTGGACTTAAAAAAAGTCAAATTATTGAAGATGGTGGCCTAGAAAAAATAGAAACAATTGCAGCACATCACGATGGTGAAGACTGGACAGAAGATGAACTAGAGGAAATAGAGAATTTCAAGAAATACTTAAAATCAAAAAGAAATTAATAAATTATTAAGGGGGCAATTAGATGTACGAAAGGTTACAGTCTGAAGCAACAGCACTAAATATAGAGGTGCAAGAAAAAAATATGAGAAAAAGAATTAAAGGGCTGTACGGAAATAATGTCATATGGATCAACAAAGGAATTAAATCATCAACCGAAAAAGCATGCGTTCTAGCTGAGGAAATTGGACACCACCTTACAACGATTGGAGATATAATTGATCAGTCAGACTTAATAAATAGAAAACAAGAAAAACGTGCTAGGCAGTGGGCATTTAAACGATTGGTACCATTAAGAAGTTTTATTTATCCTTTTAAAAAAGGATGTAGATCAAGGTTTGAAATTGCTGAAACATTATAATGTTACTGAAGAATTTCTTGAAGAAAGTTTAAAGTATTATCGAGATAAATATGGGACTCAAGCGAGAATTGACAATGATCACGTTTTATATTTAGATCCCTTATCAATTCATAAAGATATTAAATAAAGATGGTGATATAAATGAAAAATCCGAATGGATACGGATCGGTTTTTAAATTATCTGGCAAAAGAAGAAAACAATATGGTGCTAGAGTAACAATTGGTTGGGAAATTAATGAGAAAACAGGTAAGGTAAAACAGAAATACAAGACTATAGGATATTATAAATCAAGACCTGAAGCAATGATTGCGCTCGCTGATTATAATAAAGACCCATATGATATTGATTCTAAAAGAATTACTTTTGCTGAAATATATGAGTTATGGAGCAAAGATAAGTTTAGAGAAAAACCTGTAACGAGAGGATATAAATCTGGATTCAATCTATCAGAATCGCTACATAGAATGAAATTTATCGACATAAGAAAATCGCATATGCAAGCAATCATTGACAATATGGACAAATCTCACAGTACTAAGTCAATTACAAAAACTCTTTATGGCCAATTATTTAAGTTTGCATTAGAGAATGACATTACTGATAAAAATTATGCAAATTTTGTTACGTTACCAAAAGATAATACTGAAAGCGATAGGGAACCATTCTCTGATATTCAAATTGAAAAACTATGGAATAGTCTAGAGAGTCAAGAAAACACCGATATGGCTCTTATAATGATTTATACAGGGTTGCGGCCAGGAGAATTAATTTTGATTGAAAACGAAAATATAAATTTAACAGAGAGATACATGTCTGGAGGCATTAAAACAGATGCCGGTATAGACAGGATAATCCCTATTAATAAAAAAATCCTTCCGCTTATAGAAAAACGAATGGATAAAAATAATAAGTATTTGTTTGTTAATTCCAGAAAAAATAAAATTACTTACAATAGCTTTCGTAAAGATCGATGGAAGCCATTAATGAAAACCTTAACTATGGAACATAAAGCCCACGATTGTCGTCATACATTTGCAACATTAATGGATAATGCAGGGGCAAACAAATTATCTATAAAGAAAATCATGGGTCATTCCTCACAAGACATTACAGATAAAGTTTACACACATAAAAACATTAATGAATTACTAAAAGCAGTTGATTTAATTTGACAATTTTGTCTATTACTTGTGTATTACCACCATAAACTAGTGTGATTTTAAACCAATTTACATTTTTATAAATCGCATTATATCAATGTTCAAAGCCGTTTCTGCACTTCTTAATCGTTAACCTAACGTTAACGCTACTTTTACGATTGTCCAAATATAATTGTTACTATTACAATCGAGGCTATTATACCAATTAAGTCTGCTAATAGTCCAACCTTTAATGCATACCTCATTTTCTTTATTCCGACAGCCCCAAAATAAACGGTCAAAATGTATAATGTTGTATCTGTACTTCCTTGCATGGTTGAAGCTAACCTTCCAACAAAAGAGTCTGGTCCGTATGAATCGATTATCTCAGTCGTAACACCCAATGCTGCGGTTCCAGATATCGGTCTTACTAGTGCAAGTGGTACGATATCTGGAGGTACACCGAAGTAACTCAATAACGGAGAAAGTAATCCAACAAAAGCATCTAAAGCACCCGATGCACGCAATATAGATATGGAAACAATCATACCTACTAAAAAGGGAAGTAAAGTAAATGCCATTTTGACACCTTCTTTCCCCCCTTCTACAAATATTTCGTATGTGGGTATACGTTTCCATGAAGCTACAATAAGAACGAGTAATATAAAACACGGTATTAACCATGTGCTGATTAAAGAAATTACAGCCATCTTTACTCCCTCCTAAGACTTCTATAATGAAAGAATCTGTCAAGTACGATTGCACCCAAGGTTGAAATAACTGTTGCTACGATTGTTGTACCTACAATTTCAGTTGGTGATGCAGAATTATAATGCATTCGAATAGCAATAACAGTCGTTGGAATAATTGTTAAACTGGAGGTATTTAATGCCAAAAAGGTTATCATCGACCTTGATGCTGTATCAGTACCACTTAATTGTTTCATTTGTTCCATTGCCTTAATTCCCATCGGAGTTGCTGCATTTCCTAAACCAAACATATTGGCGGTAAAATTGGACAGTATATACCCTATCGCCGGATGATCTTTTGGAATATCTGGGAACAATTTTAAAACAACAGGTCGAAATATTCTTGCTAGCATATGTAAAATCCCTGCTTTTTCCGCTACCTTCATAATACCGAGCCAAAATACGAGAATACTGATTAATCCAATAGAGATGGTTACTGCCTCATCTGCACTTTTAAATAAAGCCTTATTCACCTGATCCATTGTTCCATTAATCATTGCATAAATAACACCTATAATCGCCATTAATGCCCAAATAATATTAACCATATTAACTCAGCCCAATTATCTTTTTAAATACCGACATTATTTCCATAAACAATCCATCCGTTTGTTCTTGCTGCTCTTGATTAAAAATAGGGAGCGCATTAATAGGATTTTCATTTAAATAGAAAATCGTTTTACCGATAATAGGATCATCTAATTGACTACTGTTTTGCACTATATATATTTTCTTTTCAATTGTGCCTAACTCATCTTTTTGCAGAGGATAGGTAAAATTGTGTTGAATATATCCAACCGCAGTCTTGTCTGTACCATTAAGCTGATAAGTTTTTGCCCCTTTTTTCAATACCGATGTCATTTTAAAGTTATCATAACCCCACTCAAACATACCGATATGATCATTCCAGTCATCCGGAGCATTTAAGGTTACGGCTATAAGATTCATATTATTTTTATGCGCCGTAGAAACCAATGTTCTTCCGGATATTTTTGTAAAGCCTGTTTTTCCTCCTGTACAATACTCATAATAAGTGGTAAGAAGTTTATTTTTATTTCGCCATGCATATTGTCTTGTCTCTGCTTTATAGGAAGAGGTGCCGGTAATTTTTTTAAAAACCTTGTTGGTCATGGCATATTTCATTAATAGTGCCATATCATATGCGGTTGAATAATGCTGTTCAGAATCTAAGCCATGTGGATTGTCAAAGTGTGTGTTTGACATCCCTAACCATTTAGCTTTTTCATTCATTAAATAATTAAATCCTTCAACACTTCCCCCAACATGTTCGGCAATGGAAACGGCTGCATCATTTCCCGAACGGAGCATTAAGCCGTAAACAAGGTCTTTTAGTTTCATTTTTTCACCTTGTTCTAAATAAATGGATGACCCACCAGCGTACACTGCTCGTTTACTCGTTGTCACCATCTCGTTCATTTTTCCGGATTCAATCGCTATGATTGCTGTCATTATTTTTGTGATACTGGCTATTGGACGTTTTTCATGGGCATTTTTTTCAAACAGTACTCTTCCCGAAGATTGTTCGATTAATACAGCATTATTCGCTGAAACACTTGGCTTGGCATGTCCAATTGTTGGGTGAAAAATACTAAACAGTAAAACTGCCAACATAGTAATTACATAAAAACGCATAGTGGGCTTCCTCCCGCAGATATTGTGTCTGTATATATTATGCGGGACAACTATCAATATGAATTTATATTTTTGTCAAAGCAAAAGTTTCATACGAAAGGAAGCCTAAACAACACGTAATCTATTAATAGAGTGGCCAAATAATTTTTTTAGCTTCTACATATCTATTATTTACATCCTTCCAATTTACTACGTTCCACCAATTTGTTATATATGCATTTCTATCCGTTTTATATTGCAGATAATAAGCATGTTCCCAAACATCTAATACTAAAAGAGGAATAATGTCTGCGTATTGAAATTGTTGGTGTTTCTCGAATGTTTGTATTACTAATCTGCCACTCCTTGGATTCCATGCTAAAACCGCCCATCCTACTCCCTCAACCGACGCAGCAGCTTTCGTAAACATATCCTTAAACGATCTCCAAGAACCAAAATCCTGGTTTATTCTTTTAGCAATTTCTCCTATCGGCTTTTTACCGGAGTTTGGTGTCATGTTGTACCAGAATATTGTATGGAGGTTATGACCGGAACCATTAAATGCTTGTTCCCTTAACCAATGTTTCATTTCTTTATTATTTTTTGCATCGTAAAGTGCTTTTTCAGCTTTATTTAGTCCATCAACATATGCTTGATGATGGACATTATGATGCAATTCCATTATTTCTTTGCTTATATATGGTTCAAGAGCGCTATAATCGTAAGGCAATGGCGGTAGCTTATGCTGTCCATATCCGACGCTATTGTTTTGTTGTCTTGAATTGATCACGTTTTTTATTTGATTATATAACTGCTGTCCATCATTACGTAATAATAAAAATCCTTCCTCGTTTCCTTCCGTATTTATAAAAGCTTTTACCTCTCTTTGCCAGCTTTCAAGTTCATTAGACCAATAGTCACAAACGTCTTCTGAGGTAGAGGAATTCTTTAACGTGTTTTTAGTCTCATCCCCCCACCGAACAAGCTCATGCAGATATGATTGTTTACTCTTTTCCATAAAATCACCTCCATGTAACATATGCCTATGTAAGTGACAGCGTGTGTATATACGGAACTGCGGTGCAAAGAAAATCATAAAAAGTCTATGACGCATTTTACTATCCATATTATTTGTAAAAAGCCCAAATTAAAAAGCCCGCAATATTTTGCAGGGCTCTTACTTATTTTATATCACTATCAATCTGATTAAATTTTTCAAAAAACAAATCTGCTTCTTGTTCAATGTCATCTTTATCCATATTTTCAGGCAATGGCGGTAATTCCTCCAATGAAGTAAGTCCAAAATATGTTAAAAACTCTCTAGTGGTTCCAAATAGGATTGGTCTTCCCGCTCCTTCTCTTCTCCCAATTTCTTCTATTAATGATCTGGATACTAGTGTTTGTACGGGTCTATCACTTTTAACCCCCCGTATATCTTCAATTTCCGTCCTCGTAATTGGCTGCTGATAGGCAATAATTGCTAGTGTTTCCAATGCAGCCTGAGACATCCGTGTGGTTTGCGGTGTTTCTAATAATTTTTTAAAATAGCTACTATGTTCCGGTTTTGTTGTCAGATGAAATACATGATGAGATTGCATGATCATAATACCACGTTCCGTATGTTCATAATCATACTTTAATTCATCCAATAAATGTTCAACCGTTGAATCATTAGCTTCTAAAATACGGGATAATTGTTTGATTGTCATACCTTCATCCCCGCTAGCAAACAATAATCCTTCAACAACAGCTTTTAGCTCTGTAATTCTCACTTCTAATCCTCCAAATAAAATACGTATAATTCCTCAAAATGTTTTTCTTGTTTACAGTATACCTGAGCATCCTTCATCAATTCTAGTAATGCCATGAAGGTGACTACGATATGAGAGCGTGTTCGTTCTGAAAAAAGCCGGTCAAACGTTATCCCCTGTTTAGATGCTTTGACAATTTTCACAACTTCAGACATCCGCTGTTCAATCGATACTTCCACTCGTTTGATTTTGGTATCCAGTGGTTGTGTCCATTTTTTTCGCTCAAGCATTTTCCCTAGAGCCCCAAGCATATCATAAATCGAAATATCCCCCTGTATTACTGGATGCTTCATTTCGATTTCGTCAAAAACAACTGGAGGTCTTGTAAAAATTTGATTCGCATCATTTTCCTTTTCCTTTAAATGATCTGCTGCTTCCTTATATTTTCGGTATTCAATTAAGCGATGCATTAGTTCTTCCCTTGGATCCTCATCATAGTCATCGAATTCTTCGTCAATTTCTTGCTTTGGGAGCAGCATCTGACTTTTAATTGCGAGTAATGTAGCTGCCATTACAAGATATTCACTTGCTATGTTCAACTCTAAGTGTTGCATTGTATGTATATATTGCATATACTGTTCTGTAATTTGAGCGACAGGGATGTCATAAATATCAATTTCATATCGGTTGATTAAATGCAATAATAAATCAAGCGGTCCCTCAAAAGAATCTATTTTTACATGATAGGCTTGATTCATTTTCATTTCTTCCCTTCAAAAAATATATACTCCCATTCACATTACCATCAAATAGAAACAAATAAATTTAAAAAATAAATTCCTTGTCATAATCGCCTATACATTATAGACATTTTCAACATAAGTTATTAACGTAAGATAAATGTTACTAAACATTTATTCGTAAAGATGAAAAGGAGGAATTTCATTATGGGTGGTAATTATGGCGGTGGATTTGCGTTAATCGTCGTATTGTTTATTCTTCTCATTATCGTTGGTGCTGCTTGGATGTAGTTTTGTAAGCGGCGGCAATGATTTGAAATTGATGGAAAACTATCCGCATTTTTCACAAAAAACCAGCCCTTTAGTTAATAGGGCTGGACTTTTGTTTATTAATCTTTATCTTCATTTTCATCACACTTACTGTAAAACTGCTGGGTTATATCGTCAGCACAGACAGCATATTTATCATTATAAAGCCTGTTGACTTCACCAACCATTTTTTTGCCAATCCCCGAGTTTCGGTGTGATGGATTAACAGATATATGTTGAATTACTGCATTAATGCCATCTTCTATTCGTAATCCGATTGCACCTAATATGTCGTCATCTTTCCACAAATAGAGATGCCAGTCAGGATTTGTTTCATATTCTTTTATTGTTTGCTGCAACTTTTTTACATCTTTTTCTTCAGGCATAAAAGATAATAATCCCATTGCAATTTTTTCCAGATTCTTTTTATAACGAATTAACATAGATACCCCTCATTAAGAAAATAGCTTACCAACCATGGATAAAAGAAAGATACATCCAACAACTATTAACCAATATTTTGTCTTACCATTGTACCATTTATAAATTTATCCCCGTGAGAGTTGTATATATATTTATGCCCTATCACGCCACATTTGTCAAATCGGTTTAATCAAAAACAAATACATTCCAATATATAATTCCCCATGTTATCCCTGCAATAAGTAATATGGTAAATAATATCCAATTTTTTTTACGTTGGCTCAAAACTTTTTCATCCTTTATCAGCATTAACAGACTTTGCACATGTCATACTACTGTTTGTTCTTTATTTTTCTCTTGGAGATTGTTTGGATAATTGTATATCCGTCAGACTGCTTTTCCTTTAGTCTAAATGGAATAATATTTACAATTGCCAGCCAGCAATTAAATAAAACAAGCAACTGATAGAATCCGTTTGTTAAATCGAATAAAACAGACACGAGCATTGCAAAAATCCCATTAAACACTGGCCCACATAATGTTATCCAAATAATTTCCCCAGTTTTATATGGGATACTTCTTTCACTATATGCAATGCCACCTATAAAGTATAAAGCATGCAGCCTAATATGAAGCCGTTTAATGTTAAACTTACAGACACTTTTTCCTGAACCAATCGAAAGAGTTACGGAATCTGCTTTTACCAATTTTGCTCCAATTATATGTCCGAGTTCATGAATAACTGTACTGACAGGTGCTATCAATAGTATAAGATATGCTATTAAATATGTATCCATAAAACACGTCCCAAAGCAATTGGTATAGTATTATGCTTCAAAAACTTTTAATTCTTTCATAACGTCTCCGTTATGCATTGCTTTGACATAGTCCATACCTGATGTAACTTGTCCAAATACTGTATGAACTCCATTTAAGTGCGGCTGCGGTTCATGAACGATGAAAAATTGACAGCTTCCAGTGTCTTTACCCGCGTGTGCCATTGATAATGTACCCTCTACATGCTTGTGCGGGTTCCCATCCGTTTCGCATTTAATTGTATACCCTGCTGAACCAGTACCATTTCCATTTGGACAACCACCTTGACTAACAAAACCGTCAATTACCCGATGAAATGTTAGACCGTCATAAAAATTATCATTTGCCAGTTTTTCAAAGTTATCAACTGTATTAGGTGCTGCTTCTGGGTAAAGATCAAATTCAATTTTATTTCCATTCTCCATTACAATGTATCCTTTTTTTGTCATAATTCAGGACCCCTTTTAATTTTTGTTAAATCCCAGTTAGTCCCTTGGGCAATAAACCCGCATCAAAGGGATCATACTGAAGAAGTTCCATTTTATCTTACCATTTTCTTAAGTTTATTAAAAGAACTAGATACGTTTTCAACTATTTATTCATAGGACAAATCATTTTTGACTACATCATGATAGGTTTCCCTGCGAACGACTAATTTGTCTTTGCCATTTTCCGCAAATACAACCGCTGGATTGGGAAATCGGTTATAATGATTCGCCATAGAATACCCATAAGCACCTGTAGAAAACACAGCAAAAATATCTCCATTTTCAACATCAGGTACTGGTAAGTCCTTGATTAGCATATCTCCTGATTCACAGCATTTCCCCGCAACAGATACAGTTTGTATAGCAGCCTGATTAGCTTTATTCGCAATTACCCCTTCATATTTTGCCTGATACAATGCGGGCCTTAAATTATCTGTCATACCTCCATCAACAGAAATATAATCCCGTATTCCCGGAATTTTCTTCATCGATCCAACCGTGTATAGCGTTATCCCCGCATTACCCGCTATCGAACGGCCTGGTTCAATCCAGATCTCTGGCATTGGTATATGGAGTTCGTCTGCATGCAGCTTAACTGCAGACACCAAAGCTTCAACATAATTTTTTAATTGTAAAGGCTTATCATTTACTGTATAGCGTATACCAAAACCTCCGCCTAAATTAAGAACTTCCGGTACATAGTTATCTAGACTTTTCCATTTCGACAGTTGCTTAAACAGCATGTCAGTTGCTGTCTTGAAACGATCCGTCTCAAAAATTTGCGAACCAATATGGCAGTGCAGCCCTTTGAACCGAATATGCTCATGGTTGTGCAATAGTTCGAATGCTTTATCAGCTTGTCCATTTTGTAAATTAAAGCCAAATTTTGAATCCTCGTTACCTGTCATAATATATTGATGCGTTTTAGACACAATACCCGGAGTTACCCGCATTAGGACATCTATTTTCTTGTTATAGCTTCTCAATAGACGATCTAACAATTCAATCTCATAAAAATTGTCAACAACAATACACCCAACATTGCTTTCGATTGCCATCGATAGTTCCTGAACACTTTTGTTATTTCCGTGAACATGAATCTTCTCAGGTGGGAAATTTGCCTGCAGGGCTGTAAATAATTCACCTTCGGATACAACATCCAAACTTAAGCCTTCCTGATTAACTACTTGCAGCATAGCAATCGAAGAAAAAGCCTTGCTCGCATACGCAACTTGTGCTTGAACATCTAGTTCGTTAAATGTATTAACAAACGATTTACAGTTGTCACGAATGATAGAAACGTCATATACATACAATGGGGTACCGTATTTCTTTGCCAGGTCAATTGTATCTATACCGCCTATTTCTAAATGACCCCTCTGGTTTACTTGAAAAGGATGATTATTTATGATCATTGTTGGTTCCAACTCTCTATATCGAATAATTAAAAATACTCTATCATAATGTGACAAAAAACGAAAGGACAAACTCTAAATACGAGTTTGTCCCAATGTAATTATTTCTTAATTGGCTGACGATAGTCATTTTTAGGGTGTACTATACTTGGACGGGTATTAGAATATGGTACTGGAATTCGACACAGTATATGCAGAATTGCTTTCCCATTAAATGGAATAAACGGCCATAGATATGGTGTTCTTAACGATTTTAAATTCGCCAGAAATAAAATATACAATGTAAACCCAATCGCAAAACCGTATAATCCAAATGCTGCTGTCAGCAATATTAAAATGAGCCGAATTAATTTATTCGCAACACTTAATTCATAACTTGGTGTTACATAAGAACCAATTGCACTTATGGATACATACAAAATCACTTCTGGACTAAGCATTCCCACATCAATTGCGATCTGACCAATTAATACGGCAGCAATTAATCCCATCGCCGTTGATAATGGAGTAGGGGTATGAATAGCTGCCATCCTTAAAAATTCAACACCGAGGTCCCCTAATATAATCTGAATAAATATCGGAATATTCCCTTCGTCATTTGGACCAATAAAGGAAAGTTCCTTCGGTAAAAGACTAGGATCCATTGCGAACAAAAGCCAAAAGGGCAATAAAAATATTGACGCTAATATCGCTAAAAAACGTGTCCAGCGAATAAATGTTCCAATTGAAGGTGCCTGTCGATATTCCTCTGCATGTTGAACATGATGAAAAAAAGTTGTTGGCAAAATGATAACACTTGGTGATGTATCAACAATAATTAGTACGTGTCCCTCTAAAATATGATGAGCAGCAACGTCTGGTCTTTCCGTGTACCTTACCATTGGATATGGGTTCCATTTTCGCTTAATCATAAATTCTTCAAGTGTTTTATCCGTCATCGTGATGCCGTCAATCTCTACTTCTCTTATTTTTTTCTTAATTAACTTAACTAGACCTTCATCAACCACATCTTGCAGATAGCATACACATACATCTGTTTTGGAACGCTCCCCAACCTTTAACATTTCATGACGTAATCTTGCATCACGTATCCTTCTTCTCGTCAGTGCTGTATTTTCAATAATATTTTCCGTGTAGCCATCTCTGGATCCACGCACAACGTGTTCCGTATCAGGTTCTTCTGGTGTTCTGCCAGGATAATGACGGACATCGATGACAAACGCTTCTCTTTCTCCATTTACAAATACGACAATTAGCCCTGAGAGCATTTGATCAACCGCTTCATCCATTGATTTTATACGGTTTACCTGCTGATGAATCAGCCTGTTTTCGATAATCTCCGGAATCTTATTTTTATTTCTCTCATTATCATTTATTTCTACTAGTACCTTTAATATTTGCAGAATAATGGATGAATCACACAGACCCGTCAAATAATACAGTTGAACCTTATTTTTTAAAATTATGATTTCCCGAAAACCGAGATCAAATGATGTATTAACCCCGACCCTTTCTTTCATATATGCTTCTGTTTCATTTATATTAGGTGAAATTGGACTTTTATCTTTTGTTTTCAATATCTTTCACTCCAGTCTAAACCCTGATCACTTTACAAAATACATCCATTGAAACAACGATCCAGCTATTTTCCCAAAAAATATCGCCATTAATAACCACAATAAGTGTCCATCTAATCCAATGCGTTTAGATAATAATGGAAATACATTTAAAATCTCTGTTAATGCCGCTGCAAGCATACCGTTAAATATTCCGTGCAGACCACCCCATAGTATTAAAATTACAATAGGCTGATTCCAGGTTATATTTGTAAATGAAATATATGTTCCAAATATTGAACCAACAATGACACATGCTCCATAAACGTGAAGCAAACGATGTGTTTTGCTTAATTGAATTAATCTGGGGATGATTCCTAAAACTGTTAAAAAAGCTACAAAACCGCCCCCGACAGCAAGTCCTCCTGCAAACCCTATAATAAATTCGGCCAGATTAATGAATAGGTTTGTTATCATTTAATTTATTCTCATAATAGCTGACATATTGGTCAAGATCCTGCTGGTAATTGAAGATCTCAACTTCAAGTGGGCTTGGTTCCTCGTTGAATCGCTTTTTAAACCAATGGTTGAAAAATAACAGCATCCCTATTCCCAGACCAAATGAATATGGTATTTGAATCCACAATGGATATTCATCATATTCACCTGTTAATAAATAATGCAGTTTTTGCTGTACTTCCTGCATACTAACATCATAATGGAAGTTCATAATGGTCATTGCGGTACCAATAAATAATAGAAGCCAAACAAATGATACTATTATTATCGATGGTGCCTTCTTTTGCTTTGTAATCCGTATGATTGTTTGGTTTGGCCCTAATAGCTGAAACTCTAAATCGGGGTATAAGCGATTTAAATGATCAATTACCAAAAAGCTGTCGATAATTACAATATTCCGATCTTCTTTAGAAATACGATATAACGTAATTTTTTCTAAGTCATGCTTATGGTTTGAAATGGTTGATAGTAGGGCAATGTGTCGGAGCTGGACTGTCTGCAATCCGGTCAATTCCACATTTTTCTTCATTCGCAAATAAACAATCTCACTCATGTGGATCACATCCTCTCCTATGACTTTCATTAATTAGTATTTGTTTTATATTATTTTTTATCACGAAAAAAACAAAAATCATCACTATAATGTGATGATTTAACAAGCACTATTGGCTTTACGTATCCATTTTTTCTTTCATATCATGTAAAATTTTTTTCTCAAGACGGGATACCTGTACTTGTGATATACCAAGTCTCTCTGCCACCTCAGATTGTGTTTTATCCTTGTAATAGCGTAAATATACGATTAGCCTTTCTCTCTCGCTTAAGTCTCTGATAGCCTCCTGTAATGTTATTTTATCGAACCATCTGGTATCCTGATCGGCAATCTGGTCTAACAAAGTTATTGGGTCACCATCATTTTCAAAAACAGTTTCATGAATTGAATGTGGTGATTTGGAGGCTTCTTGCGCAAGGACTACTTCCTCAGGTGAGATCTCCAAGCCATCTGCTATTTCATTAATTGTTGGAGATCTTCCAAGCTGTTTCGTTAATTCATCCTTTTTCTTTCGTATTTTATTCCCGATTTCTTTTAAAGAACGACTGACCTTTATACTCCCGTCGTCCCGAATAAATCTTTGGATTTCGCCAATGATCATTGGTACAGCGTACGTAGAAAAACGAACATCATACGATAGATCAAATTTATCGATTGATTTTATTAACCCAATACTACCTATTTGAAACAAGTCATCCGGGTCATACCCACGGTTTATAAATCGTTGAACAACAGACCAAACAAGACGAATATTTTTTTCAACTAAAAAGTCACGGGCTTCTTTATCACCCTGTTGACTTTTATAGATAAATTCTTTTACCTGCTCATCGGTTAAGGGTTTCTTTCGGTTGAGATGCTTTACATTTACATCCATAGGCATCCCTCTACTTACAAACCGTTTTATTTTTCGTCAATTGTTTTGTCATGTGTACCGTTGTTCCAGCATTGGGTGATGAGATAACATTAACGGAATCCATAAAATTTTCAATAATAGTGAAGCCCATTCCAGACCTTTCCAATTCTGGTTTAGATGTATACAACGGTTGTCGTGCTTCTTCAACATTACCTATTCCAATACCTGTATCTTTTATCGTTAATTCAAAATCTTCATCCTGGATGGTGCATTTGATTGTGACCCTGTGGTTGGGCTCATTGTTGTAACCATGTATAATAGCGTTTGTAACTGCTTCTGAAACAACAGTTTTAATCTCAGTTAGCTCATCCATGGTTGGATCTAATTGTGTAACAAAAGCCGCTACTGTCACTCTTGCAAACGATTCATTCTCACTGACACTAGAAAATTCCACGGACATTTCATTTTTCATGAAGCCACCCCCAAAGTAACTAATGCATAATGTTCATTCTCCTCCAGACGAACAATTTTAAATAACCCTGACATTTCAAATAAACGGTTTACTGGTGGTGAAACAGAACAGACCACCAGCTCTCCGCCTAATTGCAGCACTTCTTTATACCTTCCTAATATGACACCTAAACCGGAACTATCCATAAAAGATACAGCTTCAAGGTTCAGCACAACATTCTTTACAGGGTTTCTATACATCTTTTCTTTCCATTCATTACGTAATGCCTCTGACTCATGATGATCTAACTCGCCAGACAGCCTTACAATCAGGACATCTTCTTTAACATCAAACAAAGCTGAAAGACCCATTTATACTCCTCCTCGCAATTCGGTGTATGTGATTAATTCTTGATTTAAGAGGCCAATTCCTGCTCGCCTGACAAAAGAAGAAAAAATTCGACTAAACTTGTTCAAATTAGTGATATTTCACCATATCTTGAATTGTACGCTTAAATAATGTGAAAAAAGATGCTTGTGTCATATCCTTATCAATTGTTAACGGTGTTTTTGACAGAACATTTCCTCCTTTCCTAACGATAAGAACTCCAACCTCATCTCCCTTCTTCATAGGAAGAGTCATATTCTCTTTAAGCTCAATTGATGTGGTAATATTTTTAGGTGGATCACCTTTCTTAAAAAGGGTACTAATTGATTCTGATGCCACAACATTCACATTGTTATTTTCAGCTTTTAACAGCTTTAACTTTGTTATTTTCTGTCCTTTTACAAACAACTTTTTGGTTGCAAAATGGTTGTAGGCGTAATCTAACATTTGGCTAACCATTGCATTTCGTTCCTTTGGTGTTTTTGCCCCCATTACTACTGCAACAACCCGCATATTTTCTTTTTCCGCTGTTGCTGTCAAACAATATTTTGCTTCATTTGTGTACCCTGTTTTTAATCCATCAACACCGGGATAAAATTTGACTAATTTATTTGTATTGACCAGCCAAAATTCGTCTTCTGTTCCTTTTCTTAAATAATCTTCATATTTTGATGTGTAATTAGTTATAGTTTCGTATTTTAATAATTCTTTGGCCATAATTGCCATGTCATATGCGGTACTGTAGTGATCTTCAGCAGGCAGGCCTGTCGTATTTTGAAAGTGTGTATTTTTAAGTTTTAATTCTTTTGCTTTATCATTCATTTTTTTAACAAAGGCTTCTTCGCTTCCAGCTATTCTTTCAGCCAAGGCAACGCTTGCATCATTTCCTGAGGCAATAGCAACACCCTTTAACAAATCATCTACTGTCATTTCTTCTCCAGCTTCAAGAAATATTTGGGACCCTCCCATAGATGCAGCACGTTCACTAACACGAATTTTCTCATCTAGTTTTAAATTACCTTGGTCAATTGCTTCCATAATCAATAGCAGTGTCATAATTTTAGTCATGCTTGCCGGGGGAAGTTTTTCGTGAGCATTTTTATCATATAACAGCTTTCCGGTATCACGTTCAATAAGTATCGCTGATTTTGCATTCGGTGCAAGATTTAATTGATTAGCATCACCCTCATTTTTTTCATCACCTAACACAGGGATTGCTGTAACGAATAGTAAAGATAAAACCATGCTGAAAATTAATACGTATTTTTTCATACCCTTACCTCCAAAAGTCAATATAACTTTAGGATTACCATTTCGCTTATTTTTATAACAAAAATTACCTGTAAAAAAGGCACACATAATTGTGCGCCTTTTTGGTCAATCTATTCTATTTTGTAACTGTATCGTATATTAACGGTGGAGCGGTAACCTGCTCATCTGATATCGTTATACTAGCATACAATTTATCTTTTACTTCTTCTATGGAATCCTGATTTGCATGTATCGTAAGTAATGTTTCTCCTTCATTTACATGATCACCAATTTTTTTATGAAGAACAATTCCTACTGCAAGGTCAATCACAGATTCTTTAGTAGCTCTCCCAGCACCTAACATCATAGCTGCAGTTCCTACATCATCAGCAACAATTTCTGCGATTGTTCCTGATTGCTTAGCTTTAAGTTCTACTTTATATTTTGCCTGTGGCAGTGATTCAGGCTTATCTGCCACACTTGAATCGCCTCCCTGTGATTCAAGGAAAATCTTAAATTGTTCAAATGCCTTGCCGTTCGTCAAATTTTCCTTTAATTTGTTTCTTGCTTCGTCAATGCTATCTGCCTTATTTGCCAAGACAACCATTTGGCTTCCCAATGTTAAACAAAGTTCTGTTAAATCCTCTGGTCCTTTTCCTTGTAACGTGTCAATAGCTTCCCTTACCTCTAATGCATTCCCAATTGCATTTCCCAGTGGCTGACTCATGTCAGAGATAACGGCCATTGTATTTCTGCCAACCCGATTGCCGATAGATACCATCGCATTAGCTAATTTTTTAGCGTCATCTAAATCTTTCATGAATGCTCCTGCTCCTGTCTTGACATCCAAAACAATTGCATCAGCACCTGCAGCGATTTTCTTACTCATGATAGAACTAGCAATTAATGGAATCGAGCTTACCGTTGCCGTAACATCTCGTAAACTATACAGTTTTTTATCCGCAGGTGTTAAATTACCTGTTTGTCCGATAACAGCGACTTTATTTTTGTTTACTAAATCCATAAATTCATTACTTGTTATTTCAACGTGGAATCCTGGGACAGCTTCTAATTTATCTATTGTTCCACCAGTATGGCCAAGACCCCTTCCGCTCATTTTTGCAACGGGAACTCCTAATGACGCTACAAGCGGCGCAAGAATTAATGTTGTTGTATCACCTACACCACCTGTTGAGTGCTTATCAACCTTAATTCCTGAAATGGCGGAAAGATCAATAGTATCCCCTGAATTCACCATTGATGTTGTTAATAATGCACGTTCTTCCTCTGTCATATCCTGAAAGTAAATTGCCATTAATAATGAACTGACTTGATAATCGGGTATATCGCCTGAAGTATATCCGTTTATAAAGTACGTAATTTCCTCTTTCGTCAATTCTAATCCATCACGTTTTTTTTCAATGATGTCGTACATTCTCATTTTTATCACCTTTTTTTCTCTATTGTGGTAGCGTTCTGATAATTTCCTTTACAAATTTTAGAAAGTCTTCTTTAACTTTTTCGGTTGTTTCTATTACTTCGGTATGTGTTAATGGTTGATCGAGAATACCTGCAGCCATATTCGAGATACAGGAAATTCCCAACACTTTAAGACCTGCATGGCCAGCGACTGTCACTTCAGGTACTGTCGACATACCTACAGCATCCCCGCCTAAAGTCCGCAGCATTTTAATTTCTGCTGGAGTTTCATATGTAGGACCCGTGTTCCCAACATACACGCCTTTTTGAATCGTAATACCTAAATCTTTTGCACATTTTTCAGCATGGTCAGTATAGGAAGCATTATATACTTGTGACATATCTGGAAAACGGACGCCTAATTCCGCATCATTTGGTCCAATTAACGGATTTGTTCCCATGTTGTTAATGTGATCAGTAATGAGCATTAGGTCTCCCGGGTTAAAGTCTTTGTTTATTCCACCTGCCGCATTCGTCACAATAATAGACTCCGCCCCAAGTTCTTTCATGACACGAACAGGAAAGGTAACCTGCTTCATTGAATATCCTTCATAAAAATGAAAACGTCCTTGCATTGCAATAACCTGTTTTCCTTCAAGCTTACCTGCAACAAGCTGCCCCTTATGACCAGAGACAGTCGAAACAGGAAAATGCGGTATTTCCTTATAGGAAATCGTAACTGGGTCCTCTATTTTTTCTGCCAATACCCCGAGCCCCGACCCAAGGATTAAACCAATTGCCGGAGAAGTTGTTATTTTATCCTGTATAAATGTACTTGCTTCTCTTATTTCTGTTTGCATCATATATTCATCCTCTCTTAACTAATTTCATTTAAAAAGCTTTTCCCATGTTCGGGCATATTTACGTCAAAGTTATCCGCAATAGTTGCCCCTATATCTGCAAATGTCTCTCTAATTTCCAGCTGACTGCCTTCATCTATGTTCGTGTGGTATACAAGAAGTGGCACATACTCTCTTGTATGATCTGTCCCATAATGGATTGGGTCATTTCCATGATCTGCTGTAATAATTAATAAATCATCATCAGTTAATTTGTTTAAGACTTCTGGAAGCCTGGCATCATAAGTTTCTAATGCTTTACCATACCCTTCTGGATCACGGCGATGGCCATATTTCGCATCAAAATCAACTAAATTTAAAAAGCTAATTCCTTGAAAGTCTTTTTCCATACTGTCTGCTAGTTTTGTCATTCCATCTTCGTTATCCTTTGTACGTATGGCTTTTGTAACACCTTCACCATCATATATATCAGAAATTTTACCTAAGGCAATAACGTCATAATTTGCATCTTTTAACTCATTCATTACAGTGCGGCCAAAAGGCTTTAATGCATAGTCATGTCTGTTCGCAGTACGTTCGAATGCATCAGGTTTTCCTACAAACGGTCTGGCAATTACACGGCCCACCATGTATTTTTCATCTAAAGTAAGCTTACGTGCTGTCTCGCAGATTTGGTACAATTCTTCAATTGGTACAACTTCCTCGTGTGCAGCGATTTGCAGCACGGAATCCGCAGATGTGTAAACGATTAACGCTCCCGTTTTCATATGCTCCTCACCTAGCTCATCAAGTATCGCTGTACCTGAAGCTGGTTTATTACCAATTATTTTTCGGCCGGTTTTTGCTTCTAACTCATCGATTAATTCATTTGGAAAACCATCTGGAAATGTTCTGAATGGCTGCTGAATGTTTAAGCCCATAATCTCCCAATGACCCGTCATTGTATCTTTACCATTTGATGCTTCTTGCATTTTAGTATAATAAGCCATTGGTTTGGATTGCTTTTCAACACCTTTAATTTGTCTGATATTGCTTAATCCGAGCTTAGCCATATTTGGCATGTCAAGACCATTCATGTGTTCTGCAATATGCCCTAATGTATCTGCACCTTTATCATTAAATTTCTCTGCATCTGGTGCTTCACCAATTCCAACAGAATCCATGACAACTAAAAATACTCGTTTAAATTTTTTCATTGCTAATACCTCCCGTATTTATATTTCCTATTTCTTACTGTAATATGTCTATCTTACTATGTTGTATGATGTCAGACAACTAAAAATATAAATATACTATGCCCTCGGATGAAATGACGTATAAACATCTTTCAATCTAGTTTTAGATACATGTGTATATATTTGTGTTGTAGATATGTCGGAATGTCCAAGCATTTCCTGAACTGAGCGCAAATCAGCTCCATTTTCCAGCAAATGCGTTGCAAAAGAATGTCTTAATGTATGTGGTGTTATTCTTTTCTTAATCCCGGCATCTTTTGCAATTAATTTAAGAATTTTCCAAAAGCCTTGTCTTGTTAGTGCTGTGCCATGCCGATTTACAAACAATGTATCTTCTGCTCCATTTTTAAGTAAATTCTCCCGGGCATACTGCAAATAATCCTCTACTGCCTTTTTGGCTACATCTCCCAAGGGAACAATCCGCTCCTTAGAACCCTTTCCAAAACATCGGATAAATCCCATCGTCAAATGCAGATCACTAACTTTTAAAGAAATTAATTCTGTTACTCGCAGGCCAGTAGCATATAATAGTTCAAGCATTGCCTTATTTCGAATATGAAGCGGTGAATTTCCGCTAATTGCTAATAACGATTCCACATCTTTCGTTGATAGTGTATCAGGCAATTTTCTTTCCTTTTTGGGTGTTTCTATATGTAGACTAGCATCCCGATCAACCAATTGCTCATTGATTAAAAATCGATGGAATAACCGAATGGATGAAATTGTGCGTGCGATTGTAGCTGCAGCCTTTCCATCGTCTTTTAACATAAATAAAAAACCGATAATATCACTTCGGACGACATTGTTCCATGTTGTTTTTTGTATTACCTTTTCTATATAGTTCAGGTATTTACTTAAGTCCCTATTATACGACTTTAATGTATTATCAGACAATCCTCTTTCTACTTGCAAGTAATGAAGAAAATCTGTCAATGCAGGCTTCAGCATGGTTATTACTCTCCCAATCGAAAAAATAAGTTCAATCGATCTATAAAACTTTGATCTGCATTAAAAACTTTTACAGAAGGACCCTCAGGTGAATCATAACGATGATATTGTTCATACTCGTTATGCATGATGCGCAACCCGAAATAAAATAAAAATGTACATGCTACAAAAATTATAAAAACCTTTATGGTGTCCCATACCATCCTTCTCATTCGGCATATCCCCTTTCCATTTCCCAACACTATTAAAAGATATGCCAAAAAAGAGTAACAATATACATAAATATGGACAACTTTATCTTAAAAAGTCTCCATCATCAAAATAACCCATATTCATCCATTTGTAAATGAATTAAATAAGGCTATTTTATACTAGTTTATTAATTAGTTAACAAATAAAGAAAATAAAAAAGCCTTTCTTCCTCAATCGAAAAAAGGCAACTTAATGCTTTAGGCATCATGTGGTTTTGACAGCTACTTTTTGACATTGTTTGCAGATTCCATGAAATGTCAAGCGGTGGTCTTTTACCTGAAAACCCCAATCATTTTCAACAATCTTCTCAACATCTCCTAATAAATCATCAACAATTTCTTCGACGGATCCGCATTCAATGCAGACCAAATGATGGTGAAAATGCTCAGCGCCCTCTTTACGCAGGTCATACCTTGAAACACCATCACCGAAGTTTATTTTATCTACAATTTTCAATTCCGATAATAATTCTAATGTGCGATAAACGGTTGCAAGTCCAATTTCCGGTGCTTTTTCTTTTACAAGTAAGTATACATCCTCTGCACTTAAATGATCTTCTTCACGCTCTAGTAAAACTCTAACCGTCGCTTCCCGTTGTGGAGTCAGCTTGTAGCTTTGTGCATGGAGATGCTTCTTTATTCGCTCAATTCGATGTTCCATGGCAAGTCTCCTCCCTCATATCCCCATCTTCATTATATGCACACTTGAAAAACATGTCAAAGTATAATTATTATAATCTAAATTCGATATTATATATTATATAATAATTATTATTATTTATAAAGGGATTGAATTAGAGTTTCCATTGCTTCATTCGCCACAAATGCCTCCAGACCAGCAGCAATCAACGAACCTGCCAGTAATAGGGCAAACATCGTAATATATCTGCCAAACGGCTGCAAAATTGGCTGTGTAAATTTGTGTGAAAATAATTTACCGAGTAACGTTAATGAGAAAATCATCGATAAACTGCCTGCCAATATATAGATTGGAATTATTATAATATTTTGTGGTGCAATCGATAATGATGCTAGGAATAGCCCCTGCAGTCCAAGCTGGTTAACAATAAATCCCACTGAAAATCCAACTACTAATCCCTTCAAAAATATTAATATCCAAACAATTGGCAAGCCGATCACAGATAAACCAAGGATAAATAGTAATAGTAGATATTTAGCATGATAAAAAAAACTGCTTTTCAATATCTCACTATTCTCAATTTGTTGGTTATCAGCGATTTGACCAAAGAATCGTTCCAAATAAAAAAATAAATCCAGCTTCTGTACGGGATTCATGCTGTTAACTATTATTGCACCAAAAATTACACCTGTTAAAAACAGTATGATCATAAAAATATAAATTGCTGCATGTTCTTTTACATGATTAAATACTAGAGTTCTTTTTTGGTACATCGGAATCCTCCATTCAACTAAAGATGATCTATTATTAAAAACTATGAAGAATTCCAATTAAAAATACCAAAATGTTTATTTTTTAATAGGGATTATATTTCCTTTAGAAAAAACAATTAATCTGCATGTGTAATACTTCCATACTTTCCTCCGCCACCTGCTTTAATCGTCAATTTTCCTTCTCTCATTTCCGTAATAGCTATTGCTAGTTTTTCAGGTACTGCTTGTTTTAATTCTTCAAGTGAAGCATAATGTATGACATTCATTTCTGTTTGAAAACGCTCCAGTAATTTTTGAAACGTTTTTGGACCAAGTGATGGTAGATACTCTAAAGGAACCTGGTATAGATAGGGTGGCCGCTTCCTTGTTGTGGTGGCATTTGCTAATTCTTGGATTCGATCAAACACGCCATTGATAATTTTCTTAGAACCACAGCTTGGACATTGCTTCGTTTTATAAGCTACCGGTTCTAAACAGTTGCTGCAGACCGTTGTATGGTATTTTCCTAATTGCGGGTTCATGCCAAAGTTTTGTACTATCTCCCGACCATTCACATGGTGCAATGCCCAATAAAATTCCTTAAAAGAGGCTTCCTCCATACGAATTTCCTGGTATTCACGTGCAATTTTCGCTAAAGAATGTGCATCAGAATTTGATACAAACGTGAAATCATGAAGCTCTTCTATCTGATCAGCCATTTGAGTGTCCGAACTTAATCCAAGCTCGATCCCATCAATTAAGTCAGGATCAAACACTTCTGTCAACGACTGGTTAACACCCTTACCATACATACTTTTAAATGGTGTGAACACATGTGCAGGAATAAATATGCCTGACAATTCCTTTACCTTGTACTGAAGCTCTTTCCCAGTCCCATAATAGCGCTGGGAGCTCAGCGTAATATTTTTCATCTTCGTTGTTAACCATTCAGAAAAAGCACCTATCTTCCGAAGAGTTGGAAAAAACGCCAGAACATGAATTGGCCCTTTGCAGTATTCATCGTATACCTCAATTTCCGATCCTAATAATAGCGTTACCTTTTCAAAGCGAATTCCACCATCTTTTAATTCTTCTGCCTTGCCCTCAGTGATTAATTGTTTTATTTCTTCTTGTACGGCTGGAGCGTGGCTATCGATGACACCTACCATATGAATACCTTTGTTTCGACTAGCCTCTTTTAAAATATTCGTTAATGTTAAGCTTTTCGCTCCAGTAATTTTAACTGGCTTATTGTACATATCCCTTCCAATATGAATATGCATATCGGCAAAATAAGAATTCATTTCATCATCTCCAAAGTTTCCAGATACATTATGGCATAGTTTGTTTTCGCATCATGAATACGCTGATCTTTTACATAAATTTTCGCCTCATCTAGTGTTAGCTCTAAAAGCTCAACAAATTCATCATCATCGCCAGTAACATTCTCCTGCAGGGCTTCCAGCTGATCTGTCATGTAAATATACATTAATTCATCAGCAAAGCCTGGTGAAGTGTAAAAAGAAGTAACATAGGTCAGATTACTTGTTGTATAACCTGTTTCTTCCTCTAATTCACGTACAGCTGTTACTTCCGGTTTTTCCCCTGCTTCCAGTTTACCCGCCGGGATTTCTACCAGTGTTTTTTCTAATGGCTTTCTATACTGTTCAACAAATACAATTTTGTTATCCTTGGTAATTGGAATTATTGCTACCGCACCTGGATGCTTTATGATTTCTCTTGCAGATGTTTTTCCATTTGGCAATGTAACCTCATCCACCTGTAATTTTACAACCTTACCATTATAAATTTTTTCCGTATTTATTGTTTTTTCTTCCAATTTTTTCATTCAAATCAGCCCCACTTATATTTGCTTCCTTCATTTTACCATAAGTGAAATTCTTGAGTTTACAAAGCACTATTTTTACAATAAAAGAAAATAGGATTGAGGAGGAAGGAAAACAATGAAGAAAAACCAGCTTGGTAAATCAGATTTATATATATCAGAACTGACACTTGGCTGTATGTCACTTGGTACTGACAAAACCAAAGCACAGGAAATTATTGATCATGCTTTGTCGGTTGGTATAAATCACTTAGATACTGCTGATCTGTACGATTTTGGGATAAATGAAGAAATTGTTGGTAACGCCATTCATAATAAACGGAATCAGATTATTTTAACTACGAAGGTTGGCAATCATTTTAACAAGGATACGAAAGATTGGTTTTGGGACCCTTCTAAAGAACACATCAAAGCTGGTGTAAAAAATAGTCTGAGGCGTTTAAGAACAGATTATATTGATTTTTATATGCTGCATGGCGGTACAATTGATGACCCAATTGACGAATCAATTGATGCCTTTGAAGATCTAAAAAGAGAAGGTATTATCCGGGCATATGGAATTTCATCGATTCGTCCTAATGTAATTCGAGAATATGTTAAACGTTCAAACATTGATGCTGTAATGATGCAATATAGTATATTGGATCCTAGACCTGAAGAAGAAATGCTCGACCTGCTTCATCAACATGCCGTTAGCGTTCTGGCACGGGGGCCTTTGGCTAAAGGAATATTGAGTAACAAGGGACACCAGCAAATCGAGCGGAAATCACGTGAAGGATTTTTGGATTATTCGTATGAGGAATTGGTTAGGGTATATGATGAAATAAAAAATATTGTTGGGGTAGACACCTCTCTCAATACAACTGCATTACAATATGTGCTTCACCACCCCGCTATCGCAAGTGCTGTATTCGGAGCGAGTTCTATTGTTCAGGTTACTGAAAATGCAGCTATTACACAGGCAACGTTACTGTCTAATGAAAGATATCAAGCCATAAAAGCATCTACTAAGCAGATGCATTACACCAATCATCGCTAACGATTACCCAGGAATGTCTTTTTTAAAGACATTCCTGTTTTTACGATACCCCTCCTTTTTCCCTATCTTTTTTCATTCATACAACAATTTCCATTGAATAAAGAACATATATTCGCATATAATAGTTATACAAACGTTTGTTCTGAAAATTAGAGAGGAAACTTGTGATGAAAAGAGTTATTTTTTTGGTTGACATGCAATCATTCTATGCCTCTGTTGAAAAAGCAGAAAACCCAAAATTAAAAAACAAGCCCGTTATTGTTTCAGGAGATCCCGAGCGCCGAAGCGGAATAATCTTGGCAGCCTGTCCATTAGCCAAAAAATATGGCGTGAAAACTGCTGAAGCATTGTGGCAAGCGCTAGCCAAATGTCCGAATGCCGTTGTGGTACGGCCGCGAATGCAGCGTTACATTGATATGTCATGTCAAATCACAACCATATTGGAACAGTATACAGATCTTGTTGAGGTATTTTCCATTGATGAACAGTTTTTAGACCTTACAGGCAGCTTGAAGCTATTCGGCACCCCATTTACAATGGCAAGAAAAATACAGCAAGAGATCAAGGAGGAAACAGGTGTTTATGCACGGGTCGGAATTGCTCCAAATAAAGCACTTGCAAAAATTGCCTGTGATGCATTTGCTAAAAAAAATCAAGATGGTATTTTTCAGTTGGATAAAACAAATATGCAAGAAATGATGTGGGAGCTCCCTATTGGCAAAATGTTTGGAGTAGGCAGCCGAATGAAACATCACTTGGAACGATTGGGCATTCAAAAAATCGGTCAGTTAGCAAATTTTTCTGTAGACGCATTAAAAAAACGATGGGGCATTAACGGGGAGGTACTATGGCAAATTGCAAACGGAATAGATTATGCTCCCGTCACTGCTAAAACACATGATACGCAAAAGGCGGTAGGGCATCATATGACACTGCCAAGGGATTATGAAGCATTTGACGAAATTAAAGTAATTCTACTGGAATTAAGTGAAGAAGTTGCAAGACGAGCCAGAACCGGTGGTTACCGGGGAAATACGGTATCACTCGGAATACGTGGAGCTGATTTTAATTTCCCCACTGGATTTCACCGGCAACTAAAGCTTTCATCGCCAACCAATTTTGATATGGATATTTACCATGCGGCTCTGCATTTATTCCAGATCCACTGGAATCGCTTGCCAATTCGCAGTGCCGGTGTAACATTATCGCAATTGCAGCCAGCTGACCCTTATCAATTAAGTCTCTTTGATTTTTCGCTAAAAAAGGAACACCTTAATGAAGCGATGGATTATATCTATACAAAATATGGGCCCACCGCTATTGTGCGAGCCTCTTCATTAACCAGTGCCGGGCAGGCATATAGTCGAGCCGAAAAAATTGGCGGACATTATAAATAAAAAGCTATTTTCTAAAAAATTGTTGTTTTTACACAAAAGACGTAAAATGCGACGTAATATTCTCGGGTCGCCGTCCGGGATCGCTGCGGGCGGATGCGCACCTTAGGGCACGGCCTCAGCCTCCTCGAGAAAACCACTCTTTGGTGTCTCCGGACTCGTGCTTTTCTGAGCAGGAGTCACCGCCCGCAGCGATGCCGGACTAGTGAAGTGGAATTAATATATATCGGTACATGCATAGATTGTAATTATTAAATATAAAGTATCTATAATATCTTTAAGAAATCATGATTACGTTATAAATACACTTACTAGCAGCCCGTATACACGGAGACTCCTGTGGGAGATGAGGCATCGGTGAGACCACGGAGCGCGTCAGCGTGAGGAGGCTCATCAGCCGCCCACGGAAAGCGTAGTGTATACGGGCTGCGGGACCAAGGAGCATCCAAAATGAAGCGAAATCACCACAAGTATTTACGTCACAGTTTACGGAAACTGTGTAGTAAAAGACAGCAAAAAAGGAACCAATAGGAAAGAAGGAAGAGCAAATGAATCCAAACAAATTAACGAAAGGTCATAATTTAATGTGGGAATCGAGTCGGATGATGCTGCCGGAACATAAGCTGCGCATACGGGAACATCAAAAAGAATTAAAAAAACAAACGAAACCTATTTTTGACGAACAACAGATTTCATTGTTTTCCCAATTAATTTCGGATGCGATACAACAAGAAAAGGATGTAAAAATTCAAATCTTTCACCCCTATCATGACCAGTGCCTTTCCGGAAAGATTAAAAAAACAACTCCCGAACAGATGAAACTTGTCTCCCCCAATAATAGTACATGGATTTCTTTTGATGACATTATAGATGTTACAATTTTATAGGTGTTCGGATATAGTCAAGTACTTACAAGGAAATAAAAAACAGCCGGTATGACTGTTTTTATTTCCTGTTAAATTGTTTTCTTAATAAAAATTCCATGAATTTTGGAAAAAGCTGATACAGTTTACTGCCAAGGTCCATCCATCTTGGCAAATTAATTTCACGTTTATTCGTAAATAAATGCCGAACAACTTTTCGTGCAACTTTGTCGGGATCAAGCATATAGCGGTCAATGCTTTTTTGATATGTACCGTTCGGATCAGCTGCATCAAAAAAGTTTGTACGAACCGGGCCTAAATTTACCGCCATAACATGAACACCCATATCTTTCATTTCTAAACGCAGTGCATTTGTAAATCCAAGAACTGCATGTTTAGTAGAGGCATAAATAGCTGATTTCGGTGTCGCAATCTTGCCAGCCTGTGAAGCTATATTAATAATGTGCCCTTCCTGTTTTGCCAAGAAATGCGGCAACACAAGCGCCGTTCCTTGAATCAGTGCAAACACATTCAAATGAAACATATTTTCCATATCAGCGAGTTTCATCGTTTCCACATAATCGAATACTCCCGCACCCGCATTATTGATTAAACCATCTATTTGTTTATGTTCTGATAAAATTTGTTTAAAAACATTCTCGAGTTCTGTCTGATTAGTTAAATCCGCTTGATACACAAATGACTGAGCTCCAAGCATTTGATCAATCGTTTGTTTTTGTCGTGCTAGCTTCCCAATCGAACGGGCGATCATAATAGGGATGCCGCCATTCTTAGCAATATGCCAGGCAATACACTCACCAATACCACTTGATGCCCCTGTTACAATAATTGATTTGCTCGAAATACTTCTACTCAAACTACCACCTATTTCACATGATATACAAATACATCATTGTCACTGTATTTTGTAATATATCCCTCGTTTTCAAGAAAATCAAGCTGACCGATTGTTTCGGAAATTGTCAGGTCAAGTTCATGATCAATATGTTTCGGAAAAAGCTTTTTACAAATTTCAAAAGGTGTATGTTCCTTTTCTTTTAGCATATCAAGTACTTTAGCTGCTCGTTGTTCCTGTTTTTCTAAACGGGCTGGAATTAATTCAGCTACATTCGTAAAAATTTCTCCATGTCCAGGATAAACTGTTTTAATATCCAATGAAAGACACTTCAGTAAATTTGTCCGATATTGCAAAATCGGTTTTGGACGCTCAGATTCCTCATCAATTGGCGGTTCCAATAACGGATTTGGAGAAATGTGTTTCAATAGGTGATCCCCTGCAAGAAAGGCTCCATCTGCTTCCCGTAAAAATGATAAATGACTCTGTGCATGTCCTTTCGTTTCGATAACTTGCCAATCGCCATGACCAGGCAGAACATCCCCCTCATCTAATTTTGCAGTTAGTTCTCCAACACCAGCGTACCGTAATGGCAAATCTAATTTATCCAGGAATTGCATATAACTGTCTGGAACACCAGAAGCGACAAAATAGTCATTAAAAAACTGCTGATAACGCTTTAAAAATGATTTATTTCTTGTTAACCATAAATTATTAATGCTGTGTCCAGCTATAGTTTGAATTCTTGAAAATTCCCCTACTAACCCAATGTGATCTGGATGATGGTGCGTTAATATGATTTGTTCAATATCATTTGGTTGATACCCTATTTGTTTTAGTTGGTATGTCAGCGCTTCCCACGCCTCTTTTGTTTTCACACCTGCATCAATTAATGACAATGTATCTCCTTTTAATAGATAAACATGCACATCTCCAACCGCATATGGTGTTGGCAGTGTTAGTTTAGTAATTGTATCGTGTAATACCTTCATGTATAAGCCCCCAAGGAAGTGAATGGTCATTCATTTATATAAGTTTACCTCTTTTTCATAAAAATGTCACCCAAATGACTTTGTTTCTAGCAATTGATGTATGGCACTAGTTAGAATCTCTGGTAAATACTCAAAGCTGTACGTCAATTCTAGGCGTTCGGTCCATTGATGCGGATCCTTTCCTTTAGGACCAATGTTTAATATTGGCATTGTCAGCTTTTCCATGATATCTTCCGGAAAAACAAATCCATTGTTTTGCAGGGGCATATTTGCTGTTAATTGGCCTAACGTACTTTGAGATGAAACTGGCCCAACATAGCTTAAATCTGATAGTCCTGTAAAAAATTCTGCGACAGTTAAATCAATATTGTAAGATCGCGATGTTTTTTCCGTGATGGATTCCATTACACCTTTTATATACGGATCATTATACGATGATACAGCAGGATAAAATGGCGGACTATAAAAGAGTACAATCATCGGACTCAAGTCTTTGCACATTGCTGCTAACTCCTGAACAAGCAAAGTAGAAAAATCCCGGTCCCCTTTGTCTCTCTGACTGACTAACAAATTTTGCCGTCTTTTTATTTCATTATTTCCATATCGTTTCACGGCTTCGTTATATAATTCTTGATACATCAAAATGTTTACACTAATATTGGGCAGTGCAAAATCTGATGCCAGGTCAGCGAAATTATCTGCCTTCTCTTTTACATAGTTTTCTATTTCCCTTCCGGCTTTTTTAGCACTTTCAAGCAATTTTTGATTAATTTGGTTAAAAGTTTGTTTTAAATATAAAACATTGTACATTGCAATTGCTGCATGTGGTGTCTGTACAGAGTATTTTTCCTTTAAGTCACGCTGCATTAAACTGGTTGGAGGAGGTGTTACTTCATCACCAATTTTTTCGATAAATGCCTCATTTAACTCTAGCTGCTGGGATAAAAAACTAATCATTAAATTTGGGTTAATACCTGCAAATGGTTCACCGACATGTGATTCTTTCCCATAGCAATAAAAACCGGGAAGTACCTTTCCGATTGAACCCGTATATATATAATGTGAAGGATCGCCTGGGTATTTGCTAAACATGGGCTCACCGTTAAGACATGCTTGAAAAGTTAAATTCTCACTCTTCTGTAATTCATTTAAAACCGGCAGCGCAGTCAGCATCCCTTTTGAATTCATTTCTTCATCAGGAACGGTTAACAGAAGAATGTTTCCATCGAACTCACTGTCAATTGCTTTTTCCAGCATAGACAAGTGCAAGGATAACCCTGCTTTCATATCCATCGTTCCCCGGCCAAATAACCATTCACCAGAATTTAAATCCTGCTGTATATGTTCTGGTAATTGATCTTTGAGTTTATTTATTTCTTTTGTTAACTCCCTTGGAAGAAAGGCAAGATTTTTTAGTGATCCATAATCTTCTACATCGACAACGTCAAAGTGGCTTAATAAAATAACTGTTTCTTTCGCAGCATTCTTTTTAACTAACGCTGTAAGTAGTCTTCTGCCGTCATCTAATGGATGCAATCTTAATAATTCAGGGTTGGTTTGAAAATATTCTTTTTGTGCAAGCAAATGATAAATATATTCTGCCAATGCGATTTCCGCGTTGCTGCCAGTTACACTTTGATGATTAACTAAAGAGCATAAAAGTTCCGTTAATTCTTCCTTCGTTTGCCAGTTTTTCATACGTATCCTCCCTATGGAAATTGACTTTTCGAAAAGAATAAAACACAATCAAACAAGAGGTGAAATTATTGACTACTAAAATTATCGCTCATCGCGGGGCTAGCAAACTAGCACCAGAAAATACAATGCCCGCCTTCAGACTTGCCCATGAATTGGGTTCAGACGGCATTGAAACGGATGTACAGCTAACAAAGGACAATGTTCCGGTTTTAATTCATGATGAACATGTCAAGCGAACGACAAATGGAATCGGCTATATTAAGGACCTCACAATTAATCAGGTGAAACAATTAGATGCTGGCTCCTGGTTTTCCAAAAAATATGCTGGAACATCAATTATCACACTTGAAGAATTCCTTCATTGGATTAAACCCAAGCCGTTATACTTAAATATTGAACTGAAAAATAATAAAATAGACTATAAGAACATTGAAACAATTGTATATGAAATGGTAAAGCATTATCAATTATTAAACCGTACAACACTGTCGACATTTAATCCGAACAGTGTAAAACGGATTAACAAACTTCATAGTGATATTAAGGTTGCCTTTTTAACATCAAGAAATAAAAATCTTATATCCTATGCGCAAAGCCTTGGTGCAAATGCGTTACACGTAAAATACCGTTTGCTGAATCGTTTGCTTGTTGAACAATGTCAAAAAGCAAATATGAAAATCCGGGTATATACATTGAATAGACCATCAAGAATACTAAAGTCATATGCCTTAAAATGTGATGGTATTTTTACCGATGTACCTAATATAGCACAGCACTATCGTAAACTTTTCAAAGAAAAAAACAAATAATCATAGGAGGAACAACATGTCTAATTTATTCTCAGCAATTACTATTAAAGATGTCGAACTAAAAAACCGGATCGTTATGTCCCCCATGTGTATGTATTCCTGTTATAATCGTGATGGGAAAATCACACCATTTCATATAACACATCTAACAAGCAGAGCAGTTGGGCAAGTAGGTCTAGTAATGACAGAGGCTATTGCAGTAATGCCGGAAGGGCGTATCTCTCCTGAAGATTTAGGAATTTGGAATGACGAACATGTCGCAGGACTAAAAGAACTTAATGAACAAATACACGCTTATGGTGCAAAATCTGCAACACAGCTTGCACACGCTGGACGAAAGGCAGTATTGGATTCAGCGATTTACGCTCCCTCCGCCCTGCCATTTAACGATTCATCAGATACTCCCGTTGAGATGACAGAAGAAGCTATACAAAAAACAATAGAAGCTTTTAAAAATGGTGCAAGGAGAGCAAAAGAAGCCGGATTTGACATCATTGAACTGCACGGTGCACATGGCTATTTAATCAATCAATTCCTTTCACCCCTTACAAATAAAAGGACAGATAAATACGGCGGTTCAAAGGAAAATCGTTACCGTTTCCTATCTGAAATTATTGAGACTGTTCAGACCGAATGGAATGGTCCGCTATTTGTACGGATTTCTACAGATGAATACCATGATGAAGGTAATACACTTGAAGACTTCATTTATTTTGCAAAGGAAATGAAAAACCAAGGAATAGATTTAATTGATTGCAGTTCAGGTGGTGTTGTACCAGCTAAAATCAATTCCTATCCCGGCTATCAGCTGCCTCGTTGCCAAAAAATCAAATACGAAACAGGCATTGCTACCGGGGCCGTTGGGCTTATTACCAGTGGTTTACAGGCGGAGGAAATTATTCAAAATGAAAGGGCAGATCTAGTATTTATTGGTCGATCCCTGCTGAGAAATCCATATTGGGCCAAGTGTGCTGCCGATGAACTGGGATATTCCATTAATCCACCCGTACAGTACAAACGAGGCTGGAGTTAGGAGGCACGTACGAATGGAACTAATTTTCCTCGGAACAGGCGCAGGCGTCCCGTCAAAAGAACGTAATGTTTCTGCCATTGCTTTGACAATGCTTCAGGAACAAAACAGCATTTGGCTGTTTGATTGCGGGGAATCAACACAACATCAAATTTTAAATACATCAATACGTCCCAGAAAAATAAACAAAATTTTTATTACACATATGCATGGGGACCATATATTTGGTCTCCCAGGCCTTTTAAGCAGCCGTTCCTTTCAAGGTGGAGACGACTTATTAACTGTTTACGGACCGCATGGTATTAAACAATATATCGAGACAAGTCTTCAAGTCAGCGGAACACATCTCACCTATCCGTTAAAAATAATTGAAATTACGGAAGGACAAATTATTGATGATGACAAATTCACAGTAATTTGCAAAAAACTTGATCACGGAATTCCATGTTACGGCTACCGTATCGTGGAAAAGGATAAACCTGGTGAACTGTTAGTCGAGAAATTGAAAGAAGCAGGCATACACCCTGGGACCGTCTATCAGAAAATCAAGGATAATGCTACCGTAACCGTGAATGAAAAAACCATTTATCGAAAACATTATATTGGACCAAATAAACCAGGAAGAATCATTTCTATTTTAGGAGACACACGACTTACTGAACAAAATAAATTATTTGTGGAAAATTCCGACGTTCTTGTGCACGAGGCAACTTTTGATGATTCAAAAGAAAAATTAGCTAAAGACTATTTTCATTCCACAACAACTCAGGCGGCTTCCCTAGCCAAAGAAAGCAATACGCAAAAATTAGTGTTAACACACATCTCATCACGCTATCAAAGAGAAGATTGCAAACAATTACTCATAGAGGCACAAGGGGTTTTTCCTAACACTGTACTCGCATATGATTTTTACCGGATGACAATACATCCTAAAAAATAGAGGAGTGTTTAGAATGGATCAAATAGAGAGATTAGTGGAAAGTCAGCGGGATTACTTCTTAAGAGGGGAAACACTGACATATTCTTTTCGAAAGGAGCAGCTTAAAAAGCTAAAAAGTATACTTAAAAAATATGAAAATAGTGTATATCAAGCACTAAAAGCCGATTTAAACAAATCCAGACATGAAGCACTTACAACAGAGGTTGGGTTTCTTTATACTGAAATAGATTTTGCACTGAAAAATCTTAAAGACTGGATGAAGCCCGAAAAAGCGGACGTACCTATTACACATAAAGGTACGAAAAACTATATTCTGTCTGAACCGTATGGTGTTTCGTTCGTGATTTCTCCCTGGAACTATCCATTGCAGTTAGCAATAGCCCCCGCAATAGGTGCAATTGCAGCCGGCAATACAGTTATCCTAAAGCCATCGGAGCTAACCCCAACAACTTCTTCATTATTATCTGAAATGATTGGAGAAACATTTGATAATAATTATTTTGCCGTAGTTGAAGGTGGCAAGGATGTTAGTGAACACCTATTAAAACAAAAATTTGACTACATCTTTTTTACTGGAAGCACTGCTGTCGGAAAAATTATAATGAGGGAAGCAAGTACACACCTTACACCTGTCACATTGGAATTAGGGGGGAAAAGTCCTGCAATTGTCGACAAAGATGCCGATATTGATCTAGCGGCAAAGCGAATTGTTTGGGGTAAATTTACAAATGCCGGTCAAACATGTGTAGCACCGGATTATTTGTATGTTCATAAGGATATTAAGCAGAAACTGTTTAAGGCAATCAAGAAATATATTAAATCATTTTATGGAAAAAGACCTTTGAAAAATGAAGGTTATGTCCGGATCATTAATGAAAACCATTTTAATAGATTACAAGCTTTTCTAACTGAAGGAAAAATTGTACATGGTGGAAATTACAGCAAAAATAAACTTGCAATTGAGCCAACTATTTTAGACAAAATTTCGTGGGAAGATCCAATTATGCAAGAAGAGATATTCGGTCCTTTGTTACCTATATTTACATTTAGCGATCTCGATGCTGTTATTTCAAAAATCAAGCAACTGGATAAGCCATTAGCACTTTATTATTTTGGAGAAAAACTGACAGCACAGCAAAAAATTATACAGGGTATTTCATTTGGCGGCGGGTGTATTAATGATACACTCTATCATTTAGCAAATCCATATCTTCCTTTTGGAGGAGTCGGAAGCAGCGGAATTGGAAGATACCATGGGAAATATAGCTTTGAAACATTCTCACACAAGAAAAGTGTGTTAAAACAAACTACAAAATTTGATATGCCTTTTCGCTATCCTGGTGGAAAAGTAGCTGAAGCGCTGGTTAAACGAATAATAAAATAATTTGGCTCACAACTATTATCACTTTACAATAGTTGTGAGCCTTTACTTTTTATAATCATCTAAAAAATCCTTTTGAAAACTAGTTCGTGGCTGATTAGCCTTATCTTCATCCTTTAACTGCATAAAAGGATTTTTTCCGTATTTAGATGTAAGCTCGTCAATGGCAGTATAAAGCTTTTCTTTTTCCGCTTCCTTTTCATAGGTAAACAAATCCAGCTGTTGTGCGATATTTTCCTTCACTTCAACATCTTGCACCGTAATTCCCAGCAAACGAATCGGTTCCATATTCCAATGTTTATGAAACAATTCATTTGAGATGTAAAGAATATCTTCTTTATTTTCAATATATGATTGCAGCTTTTTACTCCTTGTGATTGTCTTGCGGTCATGATAGCGAATCATAATTTGCACACCACGCCCGGCTGCACGCTTTCGTTTCATTCTGCGTTCGACACTGTCTGCCAATTGGCCCATTAAGTTTCGGATTTCATTTTCATCCGTAGTATCCAGCGGAAGTGTTTGTGAGCTTCCGATACTTTTGAATTCATGTACCGCTTCAGGGTCAACTTGCCTTGGATCTATCCCATTGGCCCGATTCTTTAATCGTTCTCCATTTATACCTAAAACACGTTTTAATTGATATACATCCCCATTGGCAAGATCCCCAATCGTATTGACTTCAATCGTATTTAATTTATTTGCAGTCTTTTCACCAATACCATACATATCTCCCACCGGTAATGGCCAAAGTTTTTGCGGTAAATCCCGTTTTCTCAGAACTGTAATGCCTAATGGCTTTTTCATGTCAGATGCCATTTTTGCCAAAAATTTATTTGGGGCGATACCTATACTGCACGGAAGGTCAAGTTCATTTTTAATTTTAGTTTGCAGATTTTCTGCTATTTCCAATGGATTACCGAGATGTCCGCTTTCGGTTATATCCATATATCCTTCATCAATTGAGACTGGTTGAACGAATGGCGTTATTTCCGCTAAGATTTTAAACATTTCTTTTGATGCTGTTCGGTATCGCTCAAAGTTAGGTCGCATCACTATTAAACTTGGGCATAATTTTCGTGCCTGCCACAATGTCATTGTCGTTTTTACACCTTTTGCCCGAGCCTCATAGCTGCTGGTAACAATAATTCCTTTTCGTTCTTCCGGATTACCAGCAATCGCCAGTGGCTTCCCTTTTAAGGTTGGGTCATAGGCCATCTCCACAGATGCATAAAAACAATTCATATCGATATGAAAAATAACACGGCCTTTTTTGGGGTACCATTGAGACATAATTAACATCCTTTGCGAACGGTTGTTTGTTTTTTATTATAACATAATTTAAAAAGAACCCTAAGAGCTTAAGGGTTCCTTTTCAATAATTATTTATTTGCTGCTTCTTGTACAATCGCTGTAACAAGCTCAGATACTTTTACCAGCTCATCAACAGGAATCCGTTCATTAGTTGTGTGAATTTCTTCATATCCAACAGCCAAATTTACAGTTGGTATTCCAAGTCCTGCAATAACATTTGCATCACTGCCACCGCCGCTTTTTAGCAGTTTACTATCTCGTCCAATTGATTTTGCTGCACTTCTCGCAATTTCAACAACCTCATCCCCTGCTTCTTGTTTAAATCCAGGGTACATTACTTGCACATCGACATTAGCGCTTCCACCAAGCTCTTTGGCAGTCGATTCAAACGCCTCTTTCATTTTAGCAACCTGTGCTTCCATTTTTTCAGGAACAAGTGAACGTGCCTCTGCCAAAATTTCAACATAATCACACACAATGTTTGTCTGCTTACCACCTTCAAATCGGCCGATATTAGCAGTTGTTTCTTCGTCAATTCGCCCAAGCGGCATTTTAGCAATAGCTTTGGCCGCGAGTGTAATTGCTGAAACACCTTTTTCAGGTGCTACGCCCGCATGTGCCGTTTTGCCTTTCATGACAGTATAGATTTTGGCTTGTGTTGGAGCCGCGACAATAATGTCTCCAACTGTACCATTACTATCAATCGCATATCCGTATTTTGCTTTTAACAATGAACTATCCAATGCTTTTGCACCAACTAAACCCGATTCTTCACCTGCAGTGATAACAAATTGAATATCTCCATGTTCAATATTATTTTCCTGTAACGTACGGATTGCCTCCAATATTGCAGCTAGGCCAGCCTTATCGTCAGCGCCTAAAATTGTCGTACCATCGGATACAATATATCCGTCTTTAATGGATGGCTTTATATTATTTCCCGGTACAACTGTATCCATGTGTGATGTAAAATAAATAGTATCAGCATCATCTTTTGTACCCTTTAAATTACAAATCAGGTTACCTGCTGCGTGACCCGTTTCATTTTTGCTATTATCCTCAATAACGTTTAAACCAAGATCAGTAAACTTCTTTTTTAATACCTCGGCAATTTTTTCTTCATGCTTTGTTTCTGAATCAATCTGTACCAATTCCATAAATTCATTGATTAATCGATCATTGTTTACGTGAACCATTTGTAAAATTCTCCTTTTTCTATGTAAAGTGTGGATTCATGATTACTGCTAATAATAATTTATAATGGTATATTTCCATGCTTTTTCTTAGGTCTGTCCTCTTGCTTTTGGGCTAACATCTCTAAGCTTTGAATAAGTTTTATCCGGGTTTCCCTTGGATCAATTACGTCGTCGACCATTCCAAGTCCTGCCGCAACGTAAGGATTTGCAAATCTTTCACGATACGTATCTATTTTTTCCTGTCGTGTTGCTTCTGGATTATTGCTCTCAGCAATTTCCTTTGCAAAAATTACATTTGCTGCACCCTCTGGACCCATTACAGCGATTTCCGCGTTTGGCCATGCATATACTAAATCAGCCCCAATAGATTTACTGTTTAACGCGACATAGGCTCCACCGAAGGCTTTTCGTGTAATAATAGTAATTTTAGGTACAGTTGCTTCAGAATAGGCATATAAAATTTTTGCTCCATGACGTATGATACCACCATGCTCTTGTTTAACACCAGGGAAAAAGCCTGTAACATCCTCAAATGTAATAAGCGGGATGTTAAACGCGTCGCAGAAACGAATAAATCTGGCTGCTTTATCACTTGAATCAATATCTAGTCCGCCAGCAAGATATTTCGGCTGATTACAAACAAGACCTACTGTTTGACCGTTGATCCGACCAAAGCCAACTACGATATTTTTTGCAAATTCTTTATGAATTTCAAAAAAGCTGTTTTTATCAAGTACTTGTTCAATCACTTTTTTTACGTCATATGGTTTTGTAGAATCAAATGGAACAATCTCTGTCAGTTCTGGACAAAGATTATCAGTCTTCTTCTCAGCTAAAGCGGCTGAATTCGGTTTCTCCTGATTATTTGCAGGTAAATAGTCAAGTAATTCACGAACGGTATCCAGCGCTTCTTCCTCTGTTTTAGTTTTAAAATGAGCGTTTCCGCTTTTCGCATTATGAATTTGTGCTCCGCCTAAATCTTCTGATGATATTTTTTCACCGGTAACTGTTTCAATTACTTTCGGACCTGTTATGAACATTTGTGATGTCTTTTCAACCATGATAACAAAATCAGTAATAGCTGGGGAATAAACGGCACCGCCAGCACTTGGACCCATAATAACTGATATTTGCGGAATAACTCCTGAATAGATTGAATTACGATAAAAAACTTGTCCATATCCATCTAGAGAAGATACACCTTCCTGAATTCGTGCCCCTCCAGAATCGTTTAACCCAATAAATGGCACACCATTTTTAGCAGCCAAATCCATAACTGCTGCTATCTTTTTTCCGTGCATTTCGCCAAGTGCCCCGCCATAAACAGTGAAATCCTGGGCAAACAGGTAGATGGCTTTACCATTTATTTTCCCGTATCCAGTTACAACTCCTTCACCCTTTGCTATAGAACTATCCATACCAAAATCGGAAGCACGGTGTTCAATAAAAGGATTTAATTCAACAAAAGATGCATCATCAAGCAGGTAATCAATGCGTTCTCTTGCCGTCATTTTGCCTTTGGCATGCTGCTTATCAATCCTTTCGTCACCACCACCAAGTTCAACCTGTCTGCGTTTATCGTATAATTCATTTATTTTATCAAAAATATCCATTATAAATCACTTCCCTCAGTATGTTGGCATAACTCCAGCAAAACTCCATTTGCTGCTTTTGGATGGATAAAAGCTATTTGACTATTATGCGCCCCGGATTTTGCTTCTTCATTGATTAGCTTTATACCTGCCTGTTTATATTTCTGTAATCGTTCTTCAACATTATCCACTTCAAGTGCAATATGGTGGATCCCTTCTCCTTTTTTGTCAAGAAACTTTTGAATCGTGGATGTATCGTCTAATGGTTCTAACAGTTCAAATCGCGACTCGCCAATTTTAAGAAATGCTACCTTAACTCCTTCTGATTTAACTGCTTCTACCCCTTCCAATTCTAATCCTAATGTATCTGTATAAAAGGAGATTGCTTGATCAATTGAATGAACTGCTATTCCAATATGAGCAATTTTATTTGGTTGTTCTAATTTAGAATGCTCCGGATTGATAAGCTGTTTAATATAGTTTGCAAGTGCTTCGGTTGATGAACCGCTTGTAAAGATCTTATTAATTCCTTTTTCAATTAAATAAGGAATATCCTCACTTGGGATAACACCCCCTGCAACAACAGGAATATCGCCGGCATTTCTCTCTTGTAATGCCTCGATTACCTTTGGAAACAATGTACGATGCGCTCCGGACAAAGAAGATAGTCCAATAACATCTACATCCTCCTGTATAGCTGCCTGCGCAATTTGAATTGGTGATTGTCTTAAACCGGTATAGATGACCTCCATTCCATGGTCACGCAATGCCTGTGCAATTACCAGCGCGCCACGATCATGACCGTCCAATCCCGGTTTTGCAATTAATACGCGTATTTTCCCCATCTGTCTCTCCCCCTATTAAATTCCTGTAAATTCGCCAAATTCATCACGTAAAACGTTGCAAATCTCCCCAATGGTTGCATATTGCTTTACGGCATCCAGAATATATGGAATTAAGTTTACATCTTCCTTCTTTGCCTGTTTTTTTAAATTGATTAGAGCCATATTAACCTTCTCTTGGTTACGATTTTCTCTTGTCATTTTAACCGACTTTTTTTGTGCTTGCTCAAGTGCCTCATCAACTTTAAGCAAATCGGGATTTACTTCCTCATCAAGCTTAAACTTATTTAATCCTACAATGATTTCATCTTCTTTTTCGATGCGTTTTTGTGTTTCATATGCATTGTGCTGAATTTCCCTTTGCATAAATCCTTCTTCGATCGCTTTAACCGCGCCACCCAATTCATTGACACGGTCAATATATTTGTAAACTTCATCTTCTATCTTATCAGTTAATTCTTCCACATAAAAGGAGCCAGCAAATGGATCTATCGTATCAGCGACACCGCTTTCATGGGCAATGATTTGCTGTGTTCTGAGTGCAATTCTTGCTGAGTCCTCTGTTGGTAATGATAATGCTTCATCTCGAGAGTTTGTGTGTAAACTTTGCGTTCCCCCCATAACCGCCGCAAGCGCTTGCAAAGTTACGCGAACTATGTTGTTATCTGGCTGCTGAGCAGTTAACGTCGAACCACCTGTTTGCGTATGGAAACGCATTTTCCAGCTTTTAGCATCTTTAGCTTTATAATGCTCCTTCATAATTTTTGCCCATATTCTTCGTGCTGCACGGAACTTCGCAACTTCCTCAAAAAAATGATTGTGTGCATTAAAGAAAAACGCAAGCCTTGGAGCAAATGCATCTATATCTAATCCCGCTTTCAGAGCAGCGTCAACATATGCCATTCCATTTGCAATCGTGAATGCTACTTCTTGCACAGCCGTAGAACCAGCTTCCCTAATGTGGTAGCCAGATATGCTTATCGTGTTAAATTTTGGAACATGCAGCTGACAAAATTCAAAAATGTTTGTTATTAATCGCATGGATGGCTTCGGTGGAAAAATATATGTACCACGAGCGATATATTCTTTTAAAATATCATTTTGGATTGTTCCTGTTAATTTATCTAACGAAACACCTTGCTTTTCACCCACTGCAATGTACATACACAACAATACTGATGCAGGTGCATTAATCGTCATCGATGTACTTACCTTATCAAGTGGGATTTGATCTAATAGCTGTTCCATATCATGAAGCGTATCAATCGCCACACCAACTTTTCCTACTTCTCCTTCAGCCATTGCATCATCAGAATCATAACCTATTTGCGTAGGCAAATCGAACGCAACTGAAAGTCCTGTTTGACCTTGTTCCAACAAATATCGAAACCTTTTATTCGTTTCTAAAGCTGAACCGAAACCTGCATATTGACGCATCGTCCAGAAACGACTGCGGTACATCGTGGGCTGTATTCCACGTGTATATGGATAGGAACCCGGATACCCAAGTTTTTCCTCATATTTGTCTGTATTTTCATTTGCATACAATTTGTCAACCTTTATATTGGATGATGTAGTAAACGTTTCCTTTCGTTCAGGAAAACGCTTAATTGTTTTTTCAACAGATTGTTCCCAATTATTTCTTTCAGTCATCAGATATAGCCTCCATTCCAAAAAATTTTTTATAATTCTATTTTTAATTATTTTTTTATACTTGTCCATTGTTTATTTTAACGATAAAATACAAGTAGTATGGGGGAATTAGAAGGAGGACTAAATTGTGGCTGCAAAACAAATTAAAAAACAGGCGCCAAGAAGGCGATCAAAACGGGAAAGAAGACTTAAGATTGTTATCTATATTATGATTCTTGCAATGGTTTTGTCATCGCTTACAACAGGCTTGGTAATGTTTCTATAGGTTTATGAATAAAAGGAAGACTGGATTAACTTATTGCTTTATTCCAGTCTTTTTATTTTTTCTTTTAGAAGAGACATCGCTAGCCTTAAATTTCTTTTTCAATCTCAAATAATCCTCAATTTCATGAAGCAGTCTAAATAGATTTGCTCTTGTTTCAAATTCCTCATTTGTTGCCGGTAATGGTTCTTGTTTAAACGTCTTATATAACTCATCCAATTTCTCCAAGAATAGTACCGCTGTATTGCCTGGATGTACTGCATCTGATAGTCCCTCAAAAAAACTTGCAATCTTATCAGATAGTGAATCGGTATTTGGCAATCTGCTGACAAGAGGCAGCATTCTCTGCAGCAATTCAAATTGTTTCGCCCGCATTTGAAAATAGTCATGATAGGGATGTTTGTTACGTAACATATGATTCTCCCGATCACGATCAACCAAATCATTTGCCTCGCGTAAAAGTTCCTCCGTCTCTGTCAATTCCTTGCCGTCCCATAGCTTATTTTTGTCCCTTATGTATAATGCAATTTCCTTTAAAATAATTTGGAAATTCTGTTCCAGTTTCATTTGCTGTTTCTTTAACTTATTATCTAAACTTGGCATGTATAAATTTAATAATAGGCCTGTACCAACACCGACTAATATCAATAAAAACTCTTCAATTATAAACCTGAACGAAATGTGTCCGGCACCATACAATTGTAAGATAATTACGGAACTAGTCGCTATACCAGGTGTGATTTTCAATACAACAGTTGCAGGTATAAAAAAAGCAAGCATTAACCCGACAACAATCGGATTATAACCAATTGTTTCAAAGAACGCGAAAGAAAAAATAATTGCCAGTGTACAGGCTAAAAAACGATGCCAAGCACTTAATACGGACCTTTTTCTAGATGGCTGGATGCATAAGATTGTTAAAATACCTGCAGAAACAAAGTTCGTAACACCTACTAATTGAGCAAGCACAATAGCAATGGGAGTACCTATTGCAGTTTTAACAGTTCTAGAGCCAATTTTCACAATATAATTTCCCCCTACAAGAGTCATGCACATTACTTATATGAAAATGAGGCTGACCCGATAATCCACCTGAGACAGCCTCATATTCATTAGAAATATCTATTATTTATATTTCCTCACAATGTTCATCAAACACATGCTGCAGCTTTCCTATTACATCAACTGCACTAGAACCTTCGATATCATGCCTTTCTAACATCGTAACAATTTTTCCATCCTTTAAAAATGCAAAAGATGGTGATGACGGCGGGAATCCTTCAAAATATCCACGTGCCTTTTCCGTTGCTTCACGATCTTGCCCTGCAAAAACAGTAACAAGATGGTCTGGACGTTTATCATAGTGTATAGCATTTGCTGCTGCAGGACGTGCCACACCTCCAGCACAGCCGCATACAGAGTTTACCATTACAAGTGTTGTACCTTTACGGTTAAGTGCATCATCGACTTGTTCAGGTGAAGTAAGCTCCTCATAGCCAGCTTCCCTAATATCTTTTCTGGCTGCATCTACAACGTCATTCATGAACAGATTAAAATCCATTTAAAATCCATCCCCTTATATTAATTAAGTATAGTTAAAACCTATCACAAGCTTATCAATTATAAGCGCGGATTTCAATTTATTTAGATTTTACCTGAAATAATATATAGGAACATTTACCAAAAAGTTTTGCTTTTACATTATAGACGTAAACTGTGAAGCAACAAAATTTACCTTAATAGACGTTTGTATTGTCTTTATTTATACCTTCCAAAATTTCTTTTACCCTTGCCAAAAATTGACCACAGACAAGCCCGTCTAATATCCGGTGATCCAATGATAAAGATAAATTCACCATATCCCTTGCAGCAAACATATCATTTACAATCATTGGACGCTTAACAATAGATTCAATTTGCAGAATAGCAGCCTGCGGGTAATTAATTACACCCATTGAATGAATTGACCCAAAAGAACCAGTATTATTAACAGTGAATGTACCACCTTGCATATCCTCGGAGGTCAATTTACCTGATCGAGCTTTTGTTGCAAGTTCATAAATGTCTTTAGCAATTCCTTTGATGCTTTTCTCATCCGCATGTTTAATAACAGGCACGAAAAGCTCTTGATCCTTAGCAACTGCGATAGATAAATTTATATCTTTCTTTTGAATAATTTTATCTCCTGCCCATGCACTGTTTAGCTGTGGATATTCTTTCAATGCTTGTGCAACAGCCTTTACAAAAAAAGCAAAGAATGTAAGACTAAATCCTTCTTTTTGTTTAAAGTCATTTTTAACTTGATTTCTATAATTCACCAGTTCTGTTACATCAACTTCAACAGTCATCCATGCATGTGGAATCTCTTGTTTGGAACGTACCATGTTTTGTGCAATTATTTTCCGAACTCCGGTAACTGGAATTTCAATGTCACCTGATTGAGCTGTTTGCTGCGGTATTTGTGCTGTTGATTTTTTACTTTGGTCTCGGTGTATTTCATCCTCTCTCAGTGGCTGTTCAACATTTGGTTTCGGCATTTCACCAGAAGCGATAATTTTTTCTATATCTTTTCTAGTAATACGTCCACCTTTTCCTGTACCATTTACTTGTTCTAAATCAATATCATTTTCTTGCGCCATTCGCAATACAGCTGGCGAATAGCGCTTTTTCATTGATTGATCGGCATTGGGGTTACCTTCCGTTTTTTCTTCAATTTTTTCTTTTTTATCTGAAGCAGGATCTTTTTCATTACTAGTTCCCCCCTCCGAATCGATATAACACATTAATTCTCCAACTTCAATCGTGTCACCCTCTTGAGCAATAAGCTCTTTTATTACCCCTGTAAAAGAAGATGGAACTTCGGCATTTACTTTATCTGTCATGACCTCTGCAATTGGATCATACTTATTGACTTTGTCACCGACACCAACAAGCCATGAACTAATTGTACCCTCAGTTACACTTTCACCTAATTGAGGCATGTTAATTTTTTCAGTAGCCATCGCGGGTCCTCCTTTATCTAAAATTCAGCTAATTCACGCATTGCTTTTTCTACTTTATCTGGATTAACCATGAAATATTTTTCCATTGTTGGTGCATACGGCATAGATGGGATGTTAGGACCAGCTAGCCGTTGTATCGGTGCATCTAAATCAAATAAGCAATTCTCTGCGATGATTGCTGCTACTTCTCCAATGATGCTGCCTTCTTTATTATCCTCTGTTATCAAAAGAACCTTTCCAGTTTTCTTAGCCGCCTCTATAATTGATTCCTCATCCAATGGATATATTGTTCGTAAGTCCAGAATATGTGCATCGATGCCTTCCTCTGCTAATTTCTCTGCTGCCTGAAGGGCAAAATGTACACATAGCCCGTAAGTAATAATAGTAATATCAGAACCTTCACGTTTCACATCAGCTTTTCCGATTGGCAAAACATAATCATCTTCCGGAACATCCCCTTTTAACAAACGATATGCACGTTTGTGCTCGAAGAAAAGTACTGGATCGTTGTCACGAATAGACGCTTTTAATAAACCTTTTACATCATACGGTGTAGAAGGCATTACAATTTTCAGCCCAGGTTGATTGGCAAATACTGCTTCAACAGACTGTGAATGATAAAGCGCTCCGTGTACACCCCCGCCATATGGCGCACGAATCGTAATCGGGCAATTCCAGTCATTGTTAGAACGATAACGAATTCTTGATGCCTCTGATATAATTTGGTTGACTGCTGGCATAATAAAATCGGCAAACTGCATTTCCGCAACAGGTCGCATTCCATACATCGCAGCACCAATTCCAACACCAGCGATCGCGGATTCAGCTAGCGGTGTGTCAAGTACACGGTATTCGCCAAATTCATCGTATAATCCATCAGTAGCACGGAACACTCCGCCTTTTTTCCCTACATCTTCCCCTAAAACAAATACCTTTTCATCACGTTGCATTTCTTCTTTTAATGCTGTTGTAACTGCTTGAATATATGACATTACTGGCATAGTAAATTCCCCTCCTTACGCTTCGTAAACAAATTTTAATGCGTCTTCCGGATCTGCATATGGAGCATTTTCCGCATAATCTGTTGCTTCGTTTACAAGGTTGCCGATTTCTCCATTTATTTCTTTTTCTACTTCATCTGTTAAGATCCCAACTTCTTTTAGATAAGAGGCAAACGTTATAATGGAGTCTTTCTTCTTTGCTTCCTCAACCTCTTCACTTTCACGATATTGACGGTCATCATCATCACTTGAATGTGCCGTTAATCGGTACGAAACAGCTTCAATTAATGTGGGTCCATCCCCTTTTACGGCACGATCACGCGCTTCTTTTACTGCCTCATAAACGGCAAGCGGATCATTCCCATCTACTGTAACCCCCGGCATGCCATAACCTTGTGCACGGTCAGATACTTTTTCACACGCTAATTGTCGCTCGATAGGAACAGAGATGGCATATTTATTATTTTCTACCATTGTAATCACTGGTAATTTATGGACACCGGCAAAGTTTAACCCCTCGTGGAAGTCACCTTGATTTGATGATCCTTCCCCTAGTGTAACGAATGAAACAATATCTTTTTTCTCCATTTTAGCTGCTAAGGCAACACCAACAGCATGCGGAACTTGGGTAGTTACAGGGGATGAACCGGTTAAGATTCTATTTTTCTTTTGGCCGAAATGCCCAGGCATTTGCCGTCCACCTGAATTTGGATCTTCATTTTTAGCAAATCCAGATAACATTAAGTCTTTTGCAGTCATTCCGAATGCAAGCACAACACCCATATCACGATAATATGGAGCCACATAATCCTGTTCGCGATCTAATGCAAACGATGCTCCAACCTGTGCTGCTTCCTGTCCCTGACAAGAAATAACAAATGGTATTTTTCCAGCACGATTTAACAGCCACATTCTTTCATCGATTTTTCTAGCTAAAAGCATTGTCTTAAACATGTCTAATACTTGTTCATCTGTTAAACCTAATCCTTCATGACGATTTTTAGACATAATTAAAGTCCCTCCTTTTGATTAACCGTGAATTTGTTTGCCATCCACTGCAAGTGCAGCTTCTCCAATAACTTCAGACAGGGTTGGATGCGGGTGGATGCTTTCTGAAATTTCCCAAGGAGTTGCATCCAAAACTTTTGCAAGGCCGGCTTCAGAAATCATGTCAGTTACATGCGGTCCAATCATATGGACACCTAATAGGTCATTGTTATCTTTATCTGCAATAATTTTAACAAAACCATCAGATTCCCCATGTACAAGTGCCTTGCCAACCGCTTTGAAAGGAAATTTACCAACTTTAATGTCTAAGCCTTTATCTTTTGCCTGTTTTTCTGTCAATCCAACACTCGCAATTTCAGGATTTGAGTAAATACATGTTGGAATGTTCTCGTATATAATTGGTTCCGGTTCCGGGATATTATTTGCCATGTGTTCAACAGCGATAATTCCTTCATGAGAAGCAACATGTGCAAGCTGCATTCCACCAATTACATCACCAATTGCATAGATATGTGATTCTTTTGTTTGATAAAATTGATTTGTTTGAATGACACCTTTATCAACTATGATATCAGTGTTCTCAAGACCAATGTTCTTTGTATTTGCCTCTCTGCCGACTGAAACAAGCATTTTCTCCGCTTGAAAACTTTTATTTTCTCCATTAATTTCCGCTTCTACATTAATCCCATTGTCAAGAGATAACGTATCAGGCAACACCATTGCATTCTTTACAATTTTAATTCCTTTTTTCTTTAAAAGCTTTTCCATTTCTTTTACAATTGCTTCGTCCTCAGTTGGCAGGATTTGGTTTAAATATTCAACAACAGTAACATCTACACCAAAATCGGCAAGCATAGATGCCCATTCAATTCCAATAACTCCACCACCGACAATAATGATCGAAGCTGGTAATTTATCCATTTGCAAGGCTTCATCTGAGGTCATTACATATTCTCCATCAATTTCTAATCCCGGCAGCGACTTTGGTTTTGACCCTGTGGCAATCAATACATTCTTAGGGACAATCATCGTATTTTCATCACCATTTTCATACTCAATAGAAACAGTTCCAGGCATTGGTGAAAAAATACTTGGCCCTAAAATTCTGCCAAAACCTTCGTAAACGTCAATTTTCCCTTTTTTCATTAATCCTTGGACACCTTGATGCAATGTATTGACAATACTGCTTTTTCTATCTTGTACTTTTGTAAAATTTAATTTCGTATCTTTTGTTTCTACTCCGTATTGTTCAGCTTCCACTGTTTGTCTATAGACCTCGGCACTGCGAAGTAATGCCTTTGAAGGAATACAACCACGGTGCAAGCATGTTCCACCAAGTTTTCCTTTTTCTACTACAGCAACCTCTAACCCAAGCTGTGAAGCCCGTATAGCTGCTACATAACCACCCGTTCCCCCTCCGAGAACGACAAGATCATACTCTTTTGCCATACATTAATTCTCCTTTTTCTAATCATTCTTTAGATAGGTCTTAGCTTGTTCTACATGACGTAAAACCCGTAACGTACCTTCATTCAATGCCTGCAGTTCGTCTTCACCTGGATAGACAATTATATCAGCGATCCAATTTACACGCTCCGATATCATTTCTATAAATGTTTTACCATATGCTAGACCACCCGTTAAAACAATCGCATCAACTCTCCCTGACAGGGTAACACTCATTGCTCCTATTTCTTTAGCTATTTGATATGCCATAGCATCGTATATTTTTATTGCAGAACTATCGCCGTTTTTAATCCGTTCTTCTACCTCCACAGCGTCATTTGTATGCAGATACGCCATTAGCCCTCCACTGCCAACAAGCTTTTTCATTATTTCATCTCGATAATACTGTCCGGAAAAGCATAATGAAACTAAATCTCCCGCTGGTACAGTACCTGCTCGTTCTGGCGAAAACGGTCCCTCACCATGTAAGCCGTTATTAACATCAATAACCTTTCCATACCGATGGGCTCCGACAGTAATACCTCCACCCATGTGCGTAACAATTAGATTTACACTTTCATATGCTTCTCCTAAATCAAAGGCAGCCTTTCTTGCAACCGCCTTTTGATTTAGTGCATGAAAAATACTCTTTCGCGGTATTTCAGGGACACCAGAGAAACGGGCGATATCATCTAATTCATCAACAACAACTGGGTCAACAATATACGATGGTATGTTTAAGCCACTCGCTATTTCATGTGCAATAATCCCCCCAAGATTTGAGGCATGTTCCCCATTATATCCCATTTTTAAATCTTGGAGCATTAGTTCATTAACTTCATAGGTTCCGCCTTCAATGGGCCGCAATAGCCCTCCACGACCGCAGACAGCATTTAGTTTGGATATGTTTATACCCTCATAATCCAAATGTTCCAGAATAACTCTTTTCCTGAAATCATATTGATCAATAATCCGTTTAAACTGTTTCATATCATCAGCATTATGCCGGATGGTTTTTTCAAAAATGCAATTCTCGTTATCAAATACACCAATTTTCGTAGATGTTGATCCTGGATTTAACACCAGTATTCGAAATAGTTGTTGTTGCAAACCTTTGCCCTCCGTTGCTTATTAAAGCTTTACTTTCTGCGGCTAAGCGTATGATGCCCATTGAGCAGGAATTGACTTCTTGAGTTACGGATAGATTCAATCCGTTCTTCGGCCATGCGATCCGCCGCAACATATGTTGGAACATTATCACGTTTCGAGATTTCAAAGACTTTTAGCAAACTATCATAAATCGTTTCAACTTTTCTCATTGCTCTATCTTTATTGTATCCATTAAGTTCATCGGCAACATTAATGACACCTCCAGAATTGATTACATAATCCGGTGCATAGACAATACCCATTTCATGAATGGTATCACCATGTTTAGCTGACTTTAATTGGTTGTTTGCCGAACCAGCAATAACTTTTGCTTTTAATTGTGGAATTGTTTCATCATTGACCGTAGCACCTAAGGCACAAGGTGCATAAATATCACAGTCGACATTATAAATATCATCAGGGTCAACTGCTTTTGCTCCAAAAGCTTCAACTGCACGATTCACTGCCTCTTTGTTAATATCAGTAACGATTAAGTTTGCCCCTTCTTTATGCAGGTATTCACACATGGTATAGGCAACGTTTCCAACACCTTGGACTGCAACAGTTTTGCCTTCCAGCGAATCAGTTCCAAAGGCTTCCTTGGCCGCGGCCTTCATACCTTTATAAACCCCATACGCTGTAACAGGAGAGGGATTCCCAGATGATCCGAACTCCGGAGAAATACCAGTAACAAAGTCTGTTTCCATATGAATCAAGTCCATATCCTGCACGGTCGTACCTACATCCTCTGCAGTAATATAGCGACCATTTAGCCCTTGAATATAGCGTCCAAACGCCCGAAACAATTCTGGACTTTTATCTTTTTTAGGATCGCCAATTATGACTGTTTTCCCCCCGCCAAGATTTAATCCTGCTGCAGCATTTTTATATGTCATTCCTTTGGCAAGTCTTAACGCGTCTTCAATCGCATCCGCTTCTGAATCATACGTCCACATTCTCGTCCCGCCTAAAGCTGGTCCTAATGTCGTATCATGAATAGCAATTATCGCTTTTAATCCAGAATTTTTATCCTGACAAAAAACCAATTGCTCATAGTCGTATTTTTCCATATAAGAAAAGATTTCCAAGTTATTATTCATTGATGTTTCCTCCTAAAATGTTTTTGATGATAATAAAGCTAATGATAATGAATATAATTTACTCTCGGCAGAATCTGCTCTTGAGGTCAAAATTATTGGTGCTTTGGCGCCGCTTATTACTGCAGCTACCTTTGCACCCGCAAAGTACATAAAGGATTTATATAATGCGTTTCCCACATCTATCGTTGGGACGACTAACATATCTGCATTTCCTGCAACTTCAGAGACAATTTTTTTATGCATAGCAGCTTCTATCGATATGGCATTATCGAATGCTAGTGGACCATCAATTATACAGCCTGTAATTTGTCCGCGCTTTTGCATTTGCGTTAAAGCAGCAGCATCAATTGTTGCTTGCATAGCCGGATTAACGACCTCAACGGATGCAAGTGCGGCAACTTTAGGATTATTGAGACCAATAGCATGCGCCACCTTTACGGAATTGTTCACAATTTCTACTTTTTCTTTTAATGTTGGCGCAATATTCATCGCAGCATCCGTTAAGAATAGAAGGCGATCCCGATTCGGAATTTCAAACAATGCTACATGTGACAATACATGACCTGTTCGTAACCCGAATTTTTCACTTAAAACTGCTTTTAATAAATCCTTCGTTGTAACGTTTCCTTTCATAAGTATATCTGCCTGTTTTTGAGAAACCGCCTTTACTGCTGCTTCTGCGGGATCTTTTACATCTTCCACCATTATTCCAGGTGATGATAAATCTAAGTCGATAGTATATGCAATAGATCTGATGTCTTGTTTATTACCAAATAAAATAAACGAACACATTTCTTCACTTTTTGCACGTTTTACCGCTTCTAGTACTTCCTTGTCTGCTGCATCCGCAATTGAAATTACCTGGTTTTTATTTCGTTTTGCCTTCTTTTGCAGCGATGCTAATGTTTTCATAATTCCCCCCTATACTTCCTCCGTTTATATTGTAGCAAATATCGTGCCAACATCGAATTTATGTAAGCGCTTTATCTAATCAAGTTCCAGCTATGCAATAATGTGCATTTATGAAAAATCTTGCATGCCGCTTTTTTCAATTTTGTATTTTTCCATTTTATAGTAAAGATTTCTAATTGAAACGTTTAGCTCTTTAGCGGTTTTAGTTTTATTATAGTTATTGCGCTTGTAAGCATTTGAAATATATTCTTTTTCATATTGTTCCATAGCTTTTTGAAGAGATGAATTATTATTATCCAGCGGTGTGGACTTGATACTGTGACTGCTGTTTGAATTCAGTGATGGAATATGCTGTTTTTTTATTACTTCTTCATTCATATCCATATAGATCATGGCCCGTCCAATGACATTTTCCAATTCACGTACATTTCCAGGCCAATGATAGTTCTTTAAATCAGCTAGTGCATCCCCTGAGATGGATGTTACATTTCGACCATAATCTTGATTTGTTTTATCTATGATACGATTAATTAACGTTGGCAGATCTGCCAACCTTTCTCTTAGTGATGGAATGAAAATAGGCAATCGATTTAAGCGATAATATAGATCTTCACGAAATGTTTTTTTCATTATAGCTTTTTCCATATTAATATTGGTAGCCGTTATAATACGAACATTAATCGTAACCGGATCTGTTCCTCCCACCCGAACGATTTCATGTTCCTGCAATACCCGCAGTAATTTTGCTTGCATGTGCAAAGAAAGCTCTCCAATTTCATCCAGAAATATACTTCCCATATTTGCTTCCTCAAAAAGCCCCTTTTTTCCACCTCTTTTAGCTCCTGAAAAAGCGCCTTCCTCATAACCAAACAATTCACTTTCTAAAATGCTTTCGGCTATTGCCGCACAATTTACCCGAATAAATTTATTATGCTTCCTGTCACTTTCGTTATGAATTGCGTGGGCAAAGAGCTCTTTACCAGTTCCGGATTCACCTCGCAGCAACACTGTTGCAGGTGTTTTCGCCCCGACTTTTGCTTGTTCTAAAGCCAGTCTCATTTCAGGTGAAGTTCCAATAATATCGTCAAATGTATACTTAGCTTCCAAGTTACGAATGATCTGTCTAGCTCTTTTCAGCTCGCTTGTTAAGGACTTTATTTCGGTAACATCATGCAGAACTCCGACACTGCCTTTGATTTTTCCATCCACAATAACAGGTGCAACATTTACTAAAACATCCTTTTTAGAAGCCCCAACTTTCATTCGGACTCCTCTGACAGGCCTTCTAGTTTGCAATACTTTCATGTGCATACTTTCGCCTTCAGATATGTCTGCATTAGCAGGTTGTCCAACAATGTCAGCCTCTTTTAGACCGGTTATTCTTGTATATGCAGGATTTATCATGATGCCAATCCCATTTTCATCGACGACAGTGATTGCTTCATCAGAGGATTGGATAATTGCCTCAAGCATTGTTTTAATTTCTTTTAAATCTGTATTTTCTTCAGCTAAGTTCATTACCTCTGTAATATCTTTAAAAACAGCAAAAGCACCAATTAAATGATCATTCGCATTTATAATCGGTATCCTCGTCGTAATTACTTTCTTGCCATTTTCCAATACCAGCTTTTGGTTCACTTCTTTTCTGCGGCTTCGCAATACGTGCGGCAATCTTGTATCCTCAATAATTTCTTTAATTGATTTCCCCTCAAAATCTTTTTTGGCAACTCCTACAATTCGCTCTGTACTCTTATTAACAAACTGAACTGTTTCTTCATTGTTAATAACAATCATTCCATCACGAATATTATTCAATATTAGCTCTTGATTGCTCATTTGAAGTTTTATACGATCAAGCAATTTTTCTTTTTCTTCAAATAGCTCAGCGATTATGTATGCAACTGTTCCTGGTATTACAACTGTTTTTCTATTTTTTGTTTCCAGCAATTCTTCTAGAACTTGCTCATTTCCAGTTGCTTCAATGATAATATCAAGATCTTGATTTATCCATTCCTTCCAATCATTGCTTACTGGAATTTTAAAACGATTAGCAGTCAGCACTCCCATTGCATTACTGTTTTTATCAATAACCGCGACTATTTCCATACGATCTGTTGCGGATAATATCTTTAACAGAGCACTGCCACCTTTACCCCCGCCCACAATAAGCACACGTTTCATACTATCCCACCTTGCAATTTTTTGCACAACTTAAGCATACGATAATATGCACTTTTTGGCAAATCCCGTTTAATTCCTATTTTTACTTCATTTTGGTATACTATAAAAAGCTTATACATAAAAAGGGGAAAATGTATGACTCGAATTATTGCTGCATTATTTTTAATTGTACCTGGAATTATTGCTGCATATGGTATCAAACTTATGCGTGACTCATTATTCAATGAATTATTCCCTATTTTTTTTCATTTAGGAATTCAATTTTTTATTGGTTTTTTACTATTTTCTGCGGGAATAGCATTTATAGGTGGCTTTATCGTTTATCGCGACCGGAAAAAACAACTTATTAAGAAGAAAAAATAATGATATTACGGAAGAGGCTGGGACATAACTAAATTGTTTAATCCAGAGCCGAACATTTCACCATACTACAGAAGGAAATACACGGAGACTCATGCGGGATGAAAAGCCTAGGTGAGACTACGTAGAGCGATAGCTCAGAGTAGGCTCAGGGCAGCCCGCGGAAAGCGCAGTGTATTTCCGCAGCGGTATGTATGCACCAACTATGTTCGGATTTTTTTTGGTTAAAACACTTTTGTCCCAGGCTCTTTTTATAGTAATTTTAAACATAGTTGTTCATAAGAAACGATGTAAATGACATTGCTTTGTTTTCTGTAACTGTCCGTAACGGCTTGCACTTTGTACTACACAAGGCAGAGCCAATGTGTTACTATGAAAAATAAAAATATAATAAGTAAGCGGGGCGATGGGGAAATGAAAGTAGCAAAATTCGGTGGAAGTTCTGTTGCAAACGCAACTCAAATAAAAAAAGTGGGAGCTATTGTAAAAGGTGATTCCACTAGAAAATTCATTGTAGTATCTGCTCCTGGCAAAAGACATAAAGATGATTTTAAAATTACTGATAAATTAATTGAATTAGCTATTCAACATAATCAAAATAAGCCGCACAAAAATTTAGTGGATACAATTTTGAACAGATTTTCTGAAATTATTGACGAACTGAATATTCAATCAAACATTGTTTATGAACTTGAACAATCAATTGAATCAATTTTAAACAGTAAAGAGCCCGATCTAATAAAAATGGATGCACTTAAATCACTTGGTGAAGATAATTCAGCAAAAATTATAAGTGAATATCTTTCTTCAATAGGGTTGCATGCTGCTTATTTAAATCCAAAAGATGCCGGAATATTAGTTAGTAACGAACCTGGTAAGGCGCAAATTTTCCGGGAAAGTTATGACAATCTAAAAACATTACGAAATGAAGAAGGTATTTTTGTTATACCTGGATTCTTTGCATATACAATGGATGGGGATTTAGTTACTTTTTCAAGAGGTGGATCTGATATAACGGGATCTATTGTAGCGGCAGGAGTTCAGGCGGATTTGTATGAAAACTTTACAGATGTTGACTCTGTCTATGCCGTGAATCCCACTATTGTAAATCAGCCGAAAGAAATTCTGACAGTTACATACAAGGAAATGCGCGAATTATCGTATGCGGGATTCTCTGTGTTTCATGATGAAGCATTAATTCCTGCATTCAAGGCCGGAATACCAGTGTGTATTAAAAATACAAATAATCCCAACGCACCCGGGACAATGATTGTAGCAGAAAAGAAGCCAAACGAAAAATGTGTTGTTGGAATTGCTAGTGACGTTGGATTCTGCAGTTTATATGTTAGTAAGTACTTAATGAACAGAGAAGTAGGGTTCGGCCGCAAATTACTGCACATTTTTGAGGATGAAGAAATATCATTCGAACATGCTCCTTCTGGTATTGATGATATGTCAGTGATTATTCGCCAAAATCAGCTTACCGCGGAAAAAGAAAGAAAAATTCTTAAACGCATTAATGATGAATTACATGCTGATATGGTTAAAATTCATCGAAATTTAGCAATGGTTATGGTTGTAGGTGAAGGAATGACCAGCACTATTGGTGTTGCACAAAAAGCAACTACAGCAATCGCCGAAGCAAATGTTAACATTGAAATGATTAACCAAGGGTCTTCTGAAGTTTCCATGATGTTTGGGATTCAGGAAATAGATATAAATCGTGCTGTTCAATCACTGTATACTACTTTTTTCGAATAACAGTACAAAGAAAAAATTACTGTATCCATAGTGAGGATACAGTAATTTTTTCTTTTAGCTTGCTTTATGCTCTAATCTTAAGCGATCGGCGACCATTGCAATGAACTCTGAATTTGTTGGCTTAGCTTTAGAAATGCTGACCGTATATCCAAATAATGCTGAAATAGAATCTATATTTCCACGACTCCAGGCAACCTCAATTGCGTGTCGTATTGCACGTTCGACCCTTGAAGCAGTTGTATTGTACTTCTTAGCAATATCTGGATATAGCACTTTCGTTATGGAGCCTAACAGTTCTATATCATTGTATACCATTGTAATTGCTTCACGTAAATACATATAACCTTTGATGTGAGCTGGAACACCTATTTCATGAATAATATTTGTAATACTAGCTTCTAAATCCTTCTTCCTTCTATCCTTTTTAACAATCTTCTTCGTATTTGAATGAGCAATATTAGTTCCTTGGACTTGTCTGATTTGATCAGCAAGGTTATCTAGATCAAATGGTTTTAAGATAAAATAAGATGCTCCCAAATCAACAGCCTTTTTCATAACCTCTTCCTGTCCAAACGCAGTAAGCATAATAACATTCGGATAACTGTTTCTTTCAGCATTTCGTACCTTGCTAAGCACAGCCAATCCGTCCACATGTGGCATTATGATGTCTAAAATTAATACATCAGGGTCCAGTTCGTCTAACATTTCTAAGCATTCTTTCCCATTAAATGCTGTCCCGATCACCTCAATATCCTCTTGTTCCGCAAAATAATCTTCCATCAACTGAATTAGTTCCCTATTATCATCGACCAAACAAACTGAGATTTTTTCCACTAAAAAGTTCCTCCTTTATGTAATTCGGTATCTCCACGTAATGTATTCGACATAAGTATCAAATATCCTTTTTTTATTTGAAAAACATTAACTTTTTTTGCGTTTTCTCTTATTTTCTTTATTTTACTTCCGATTACGATATTTTTTGATAAAATATGATGTATTACGACATGGTTAACTCAGAATTGTCGAAAAATATTAACTGAATTTATTATATCATAATTTTCCAAAAAGGAGTCAATTTTATAAGAAAGTCTGGTAATATGGGTTATATTACCAGACACTTAATTGCTAGCTTGCTTTCTTATTCGGTTCGTATATATTTATTCCTGCTTCTTGAAGCATCCATTCGATATGAACACCATAACCACTTGTTGGATCATTTACAAAGACATGTGTTACAGCTCCAATAATTTTACCATCTTGAATAATTGGACTGCCACTCATTCCTTGTACAATACCACCTGTTCTTTTCAATAGTTCAGGGTCGGTTACCTGGATAATCATACCCTTTGTTGCGGGATATTTTTGCGGGACACTGCTAACTATTTCTATATCAAACTCTTCCACTTTTTCCCCATCCAAAACAGTTAAAATTTTTGCCGGACCTTCTTTTACTTGATGTGACAAAGCAATTGGCATTGGTTTATCCATTATATTATTTTTAATTGGTTTATTTAATTCCCCAAAGATTCCAAATGGACTATTTTTAGTTATCGTCCCAATTTTATTTTCCCCAATTGAAAACTCAGCCTGTTTTTCTCCAGGGGTACCATTATTTCCTTTATCAATTGAGGTAACATTTGAACGCACAATTGTTCCATCATAAATTTGTATTGGTTTTTGTGTATCCATATCGGAAATAACATGACCGAGTGCTCCATATTTCTTCGAGTTCGGATCATAAAAGGTCATTGTTCCGATCCCAGCTGCTGAGTCTCTGATATATAACCCTATTCGATATTCATGTCCTTTTTTATCCATAACCGGCTGCAATGTAGTATTAAACGTCTCTTTTTCACGTTTAATGGTTACATTTAATGGCTTATTATTTTTACCGGCTTCTTCCACAATTGGTTTAACATCGGACATTTCTTTAATCGGTTCGCCATTAATTTTTAATATGACATCACCAACTTTGATATTTGCCTTTTCCCCCGGTGATAGTGAGCCATTTTCCCCTTTTACGAGATGATGACCAACAACTAGTACACCCAAAGTGTGAAGCTGAACACCAATGGATTGGCCGCCAGGAATCACTTTAATATCTTCTAATACCGATACATTCACTTTTTTTATTGGAAGGCCAGCCACTTCATATACTAATTGACTATCTCCAGGTTCTTTGGCGTAAAAAACAGAGGAATCAATTGCTTGGACATTGTCTTCAGTAGGATCAATAGTAACGTTTTCACCTAATGCAGGGACCTCTATCGGAGTCTGATTATCAAACGTCACTATTTCATTAGGAATGGAAAGGTAATTTTGTAATGGGTTAAAAAAAGGTAATGCTGATAAGGTAACAAGGAGCAAAATTCCTACTCCTAATCGAATTTTATTTTTGTGTTTCAATCAATTCACTCTCCTCGTTCCTAACCCATACCATATTTATTTCTGTACTTCTAATTTGACCGAACAGACACTTTTTTAAACTGGTTAAAGATAAGAAAACATGTGTAACATTTCCTTTAAAAAAATTCATGAATAATGAATAGGTGTAATAAAGCATAATAGTTGTATAGGATCATGCAAGCTATGTGGAGTCGTATGTATAGGTTTATTAAGAAGCATATAAAAAAGCCAGGTATTCTATCTTCTGGCTTTTTTATCAAGATTATCCTTATTTTTTTTAAAATTTATAAGCAGCAGCTAATTCAAGCAGTTCTTTAGCGTGTTCCTTCGCAGTTTCGGTTAGTTCAGTACCTGTTATCATCCTGCTTAACTCAACAACTTTTTGATTTAAAGTTAGCTCAGTTACCATTGTAGATGTCCGATTATCCTTTTCCACTTTTTCAATTAACTTATGTGTATCTGCCATTGCCGCTACTTGCGGTAAGTGGGTAATGCATAACACTTGTGATTCGTTGGAAATACGATATATTTTCTCAGCCATAGCTTGTGCAACCCTGCCGCTTACACCTGTATCAACCTCATCAAAAATAACACTCGTTGTACCTTGATGCCTGGCAAAGATTTTTTTTAGTGCGAGCATTATTCGAGATAACTCACCGCCTGAAGCAACTTTATTCAATTCCTTCAAAGGTTCACCAGGATTAGTGGATATTAAAAAGGTAACATGATCGATGCCGTTTTTATGCAACTGATCCACTGCATCATGGTCTGCTATTGCATCGAATAAAACAGAGAATTCTGCTTTTTCTAAGTAAAGCCCATTTAATTCTTCGTGAATGTTGTTAATTAAGGAATCTGCTGCTCTTTGTCTGCTATCATGCAGCTGCTTAGCTTCTAAGTAGGCATCTTTTGCCGTTTCATTTATTTGGTCAGTTAATTTCATTAAATGGGACTCTTTATTTGTTAATTGTTCTAATTCTTCCTCTATTTTACCCATATATTCAATAATATCATTCACCGTTTGCCCATACTTTTTCTTTAATCGGCTTATTTCGTTTAACCTTGCTTCAATTTCGTTTAATCGCTCTGGGTTATACTGTAATGTTTCCCTGTAATTGCGTAAATCATATGACAGTTCCTCAATAAGATAAAAGTGATTAGACAATTCAGTTGCTTTTTCACCAACAAAGCTGTCAAATTCCCTATTATCCTGTAGTGCTTGTTGCGCTATATTTAACCATTCAATCCCTTTTTGCTCACCATAAAGTGCATTGTATGCATCCGAAATACCTGTATAAATACGTTCATAATTGGCTAATTGACTGCGCTCTTCCTCTAAGATTTCATCTTCATTCGGCATTAAATTTGCCTGCTCAAGTTCTTTTAGCTGAAATTCAAGCAAATCTATTCGATGTGCAGTTTCCTGTTCGTTCTCACTTAAATCCTTATGCCGTTTTTTTAATTTCTGTAACTTTTGGAATAATTTTGTATATTCTTCTTTTGTTTTAGCAATTACCTGATGATCATACAAATCCAGTAAATCAATATGATTTTCTGGATCCATAAGTGACTGTGTTTCATGCTGGCTATGTATATCTATCAGCGTCTTTCCAAACTCACGCAATATCGCCAATGTCACTAACTTTCCATTCACCCGGCAAATACTTTTGCCATTTGCGGTAATCGTGCGATGCAAAACAACCATTCCGTCTTCTTGAATATCAATACCATAATACAGACCAATTCTAAATACTGCATGATTTGGTTCAACACTGAATAGTCCTTCTATTTCCGCCTTTTTCGCTTCATGCCGGACAAATTCAACCGATCCTCTTCCACCTGCCAACAATTGAACAGCATCAATAATAATTGATTTCCCTGCTCCAGTTTCACCTGTTAATACTGTCAGGTCATCGTTAAACGTTATGGATATTTTATCAATTATAGCAAAGTCCTGAATTGATAATTCTGTAAGCATGTTTCATTCACCCCGTATTTTTGCAAAAATATGCATCTGTTTTTGGAAGTTAAAGCATACTTAAAAAACGATCTTTAATAATTTCCGATTCTCCCTCGGTACGGCATATGATTAAACACGTATCGTCTCCACATATCGTACCCATTATTTCATCCCAATCCAAATTATCAATTAATACTCCAACTGCGTGGGCATTGCCTGGGAGTGTTTTTAAAACAATAAAATGACTTGCATGGTCAATTTTAACAAATGCATCCATGATTAATCGTTTCAGCTTTTCTAACGGATTAAAGCGTTGATCTGCGGGGAGACTATATTTATAAGTACCTGAAACAGAGGGAACCTTTACAAGGTGAAGTTCCTTGATGTCACGCGATACCGTAGCCTGTGTAACGTTGTAGCCTAAACTTTTTAAACGATCAACTAATTCATCCTGTGTTTCTATTTCATTTTCCGTAATCAATTCACGTATTTTTATATGGCGTTGGATCTTGCTCATCCTAATCCCCCATTTACTAATTTAATTACTGTGTATTGAAGTAGCCTTGCCTATTTTGCACGGTGTGCGGAAAAGTTTTCGTGTGCATTATCCACTATCTGATTTAATTCGACAATGTTCAATTCTTTTCCTGCTTTTTCATTATTCCAACCTAAATGAACTAGGAATTCAATATTTCCATCGCCACCCGTAATAGGCGAAAAAGTCAATCCATAAAATTGATATCCCTTGTCCAAAGCAAACGATATGATTTTTTCTGCAACATTTTTATGAACACTTTTCTCACGTACAATACCTTTTTTTCCAACTTCTTCTCTGCCAGCCTCGAATTGTGGTTTAATTAATGCAATAACATCACTATTTGACTCTAGTAATTGGCAAAGAACCGGCAATATTAATTTTAAGGAAATAAATGAAACATCAATCGTTGCCAAATTCGGTGTACCCTCATTTAGCATATCAGGTGTAACATAACGAAAATTTGTTTTTTCCATTACAACTACACGGTCGTCATTTCTTAATTTCCAGTCCAGTTGGTTGTATCCAACATCGATTGCATAGCAGCGTTTCGCCCCATTTTGTAAGGCACAATCTGTAAACCCGCCGGTCGATGACCCAATATCAACCATTATTCTATCGTTAACTGTAACTGAGAAATGCTTCAGTGCTTTTTCTAACTTTAATCCACCTCGACCAACATATGGGATTAGTTTACCTTTTACAGTTAATGGTATATCTTTATCTACCTTCATACCTGGCTTGTCCATACGATTTTGTTCCGAAAATACTAAACCAGCCATAATTACACGTTTTGCTTTTTCTCTTGTTTCAATTAAATTCCTTTCTACTAATAAAACATCCAATCTTATTTTACTCATCCATAAAAGTCCTTTTTATTTTATTTACCTTGAATTATTTCCTTTAGGAAGTATGCGTATTTTTAACTTATTTTCTATAAGTGAAATTACTTTTCCTGCAAAAAAAATAATATTCGTTGAGGCGTTAATTGCAAAATATTTACCTAACGCTTTTCCGCCAACAGTTAACGCCGCAACAAGGCTTGTTAATACGACGGATAATGTGATTTGTAAGGATGAACCTTCCCCATTACCTGTTAATGCAGCTATTTGTACCACGACCATGCCGGTTGCAGTACCACTTACAATACCAGATATATCTCCAATGACATCGTTGCAAAAGCTTGCAAATTTATCTGCGTTTCGTATTATAATTACAGCCTCTTTTGCACCATTAACCTTTTCAGCTGCCATTGCATGAAATGGCGCTTCATCTGCGGCCGTGGACGCTATACCCAGCATATCAAAAACAACACCAATTGAGACAATAATTAATACAATAAACATTCCTGTTACCCACACCACGTCACTTAATATAGACGATGATATAACTGAAAAAATAGCCGCTAGCACAAAAGTGATAACGGCAATGGTCAAACTAAATTTAATCGATCTTTTTATGTGTGATTTCATTCTCTACCTCAAATAAAATTTATTTGTTATGTAATAAGGAATGGTCATTCAAAAGGTAAAAACTGCGGCTTAGGTCCAGTAGGTTTTCCCAGATGGATACCCCATGTTGCCATGAAGGCGGTTCCCCTTTAAACCCATCTTAGCTCCGTCACCAAAAGCTAGACTGGATTACCACTTAGTCCACACTATAATCCCTTTCAAACGTCCTGGAAACAGTCTAGGAGATTTCCTCAACAGCCTTTAACCGCTCCCTAGCCTCTTTTGCAGTTCTGATTTCATGGAGATACAAATAACAAACCAGTGGCCACCTAGTTTTGAGATTTAAGAATCCAATCCTCTCAGCACCACTCAAGGCAGGCTACGCTGCCAATAAGGAGTCCCTTACCTTATTTAAGCAGGTTCATACCCCAGTTCATAATGATACCTAGGCTTAGCTATCACTACAAAGATGGGCCTCCGCGGTAATAGGGTCAACGCCCACATGCCTTTGTGGATCGCCCTAAAACCTTAACTCCCAGCACTGACCCAAGGCTGGGCGCCTCAAGCCACCACAAGGAACTTCATCGATGTGCCCTTTGGCGGATTTTTAGGCCCGCCTTCAGGAACGGAGGACTGACTAGAATACTGCACCATTCCTTTGTTAGTTCTATTATACCATATCAGCAGCTAAATTTCCACATGTTCATAATCAATGATCACGTTCACTAAAATAATCAGTTAGCATCATTAAATACGAATGGTCTGCATTAGCATTTTTTAATGCGTTTTTTGCCTTCTCAACATATATTTCTTTTTGCTTTAATGCACCATGTGTTCCCAGAAGTTTGGGATATGTACTTTTTTTGTTGCTCTCATCACTGCCCACAGGCTTTCCTAATCTATCCTGATCACCTGTCACATCCAATATATCATCCTGCACCTGGAAAATAAGGCCTAAATAATAAGCAAACTCGTTCAAATCCTTTACTTGCGATTGAGAAGCATTGCCAATTAGTGCCCCAGCTGATACTGCATACTTTAATAATTCACCTGTTTTAAGATCATGAATCTCTTCCAATTCTTTTATCGTAACAGACTTGTTTTCCGCTTCCATATCAAGAAATTGACCAGCAACCATGCCCTTCGGACCACTGGCATAGGACAATTTCTGGACTAATTGTACTTTTTGTTTGTCTGATAATAACGGATCGTTAGAAATAATCTCGAAACTATATGTTAACAATGCATCCCCGGCCAAAATGGCAGTTGCCTCATCAAACATAATATGATTCGTAGGTTTCCCCCTTCTGACATCATCGTCATCCATGGCGGGAAGATCATCATGTATTAAAGAATAGGTATGAATCATTTCAAGTGCTACAGCAGTTTTTATTGCTTTTTGGGGATCACCCTCATATGCTTCATTACTAGCTATCAGCAAAATGGGTCTGAGTCTCTTACCACCAGCCTCAATTGAATAAAGCATTGATTCTTTTAATCGATTAGGAATAGGTAAATAGTCAAGCTGATTTTTCAATTCATGATGAACAATTCGTTTATTGTTTTCAATATATGTATCAAGCGTTTCGTGCAACACTATTCATCCTCCTGTATTTCAAACGGGGCAAGCTCACCATGTTCATTCATTATTTGTGTCATTTTTTCCTGCACATTCATTAATTTATCATTACATACTTTCGAAAGTTTCATACCTTCTTGATAATAATTTATTGCTTTTTCCAATGGAACATCTCCTGTTTCTAATTTCTCTACAATTTTTTCCAACTCAATCATAGCCTCTTCAAAGGTAACTTCATTGGTCATTTTTATCCTCCTTCACCTCTAACACTCGGCAATCCAAATTTCCATCACTAAGCTTCAGTGAGATAATATCATCTTGTCCGACTTGTTCAGCAGATTTTATAATATCTTTCGTGTTTGTATATGGTATTGCAAACCCCCGCTTCATAATCTCCAAAGGATTTAATAAGAATAATTTGTCCAATAGCAACGATATTTGAGCAGTTTTTTGTTCTACATTTTTATTCATATAATAATTATTTTGTTTGATAAGTTGAATTAAATTTTTTCTGGCTTGTGACAGTTGTTTCTCTGGATGTTGATTCGCCAAGCGGGTTTTCATATTAATAAACATTTCTTTTTTTCGGTTTGCATGTATTTTCAGCAATTTATTTAACCGTTCAACCTGTTTGTCCAATTCCTGTTCTTTTTGTCTTGTTAGTTGTTTAGGATAACGAAATGCATATGACTGCTTTATTCGTTGCAATGCCTGTTTTGCACGCTCAAAATCAGAAATCATTACTTTTGTTAACGAACGATTTATGGTAGCTAATCTTCCTTTTAATTCAATTTGAGATGGAACTGCTAATTCTGCTGCTCCTGTTGGTGTTGGAGCACGTAAATCCGCCACAAAATCGCTGATTGTCGTATCTGTCTCATGACCAACAGCTGAAATAACAGGAATAGCTGAATGATATATGGCATGGGCAACTATTTCCTCGTTAAAACTCCATAATTCTTCAATTGAACCTCCGCCGCGACCTACAATTAAAACATCAAAATTGTCATAATCATTTGCAGTTTCTATCGCTTTTGCAATCGACAATGCGGCGTTTTGTCCTTGAACAAGGACTGGTATTATAGTTGTATAACAAATTGGATATCTGCGTTTTATCGTTGTAATAATATCTCGAACCGCTGCACCTGTAGGGGAGGTAATAACACCAATTCGCTTTGGGAATTTTGGTATTTCTTTTTTATTCTCTGGATTGAAATACCCCTGTTTATGCAGTTTTTCCTTCAACTGTTCAAAGGCTAAATATAATGCTCCTATTCCATCAGGGTCCATCTGTTGAATATAAAGCTGATACTGACCATGTGGTTCAAAAACACCAATTTCTCCTTTAATTAATACATTCATACCATTTTCTGGTTCAAATTTCAAAAAGCGATTATTCCCCGCGAACATTACTGCTTGTATTCTTGAGTTATCATCCTTGATCGTCATGTACATATGACCACGGCTATGGTGCTTAAAATTAGAAATTTCACCCTTAAGCAGTATTGTTTTTAGATGTGGATCTGTTTCAAATTTTCGCTTAATATATTTCGTGAGGGCAGTTACAGTCAAATAATTCCTATTCAATTTTCCGACAATCCCCTCGCTGCTTTTATTGTATTTTTTAATAACATTGTAATTGTCATTGGGCCAACTCCTTTAGGGACAGGAGTTATATAGGAAGCTATTTCTTTTGCATCTTCGAAATCAACATCACCAGTTAATTTACCATTATCTAATCGGTTCACCCCAACATCGATAACAACTGCATCCTGCTTTAAATAATCTTTGCCAATTATATTTGCTTTTCCAACTGCTACTATTAAAATGTCGGCCTTCGTTGTAATCTGTTTTAAATCTTTTGTTTTTGAATGGCAATATGTAACTGTCGCATTTTCATTTAGTAATAGCTGCCCGACTGGTTTCCCTACTATGTTGCTGCGACCAATAATTACAGCATGACTTCCTTCAATTGGAATATTATTTGATTTTAACATGGTTAAGATTCCAAAAGGTGTACAAGGCAAAAAAGTATCTTTCCCTGTCATCATTCTCCCAATATTTACTGGATGAAACCCATCAACATCTTTGGCTGGATCGATTGCTTCTATCACTTGCTGTTCACGTATATGCTTAGGTAAAGGAAGCTGAACCAATATCCCATGTACGGAATCATCGTTATTTAGTTTTGCTATTAATTGGAGCAGTTCTTCCTCTGTGGCAGTTGACGGCAACTCGATAATTTGTGATGAAATCCCCGTTTCCTCAGAAGCTTTTCTCTTTCCGTTAACATATGACTTTGATGCAGGGTCTTCCCCAACAAGTACAACAGTCAGATGAGGTATTACACCATTTTTATTAAGTTGTGAGACTTCTTCCTTCATACCAGCTCTTAGTTTATGTGCTAAATCTTTTCCGTTAATAACTTCAGCAGACATAGCTAACATCCCCTTTATGCTACGATTTTGGATAATACACCGTTGACAAATTTACCTGATTTCTCATCTCCAAATGTTTTCGCCAATTCCACAGCTTCATTAATGGATACATTTGCAGGAATATCTTCAACATACTTTATTTCATATGTTGCGATACGCAATATTGTTTTTTCTACTGAGGCGATACGCTGAATGGACCAATTTTCCAAGTGCTCAGAAATCATATTGTCAATTTCAATTTTGTGTGAAGCAACACCATCTACCAATTTTTTTAAAAACGCATCTATTTCCATAGTCTCTAAATAGTCTTCAGCCGCTTTGCCAGGATTTATATCATTCATATCTAATTGAAAAAGTATTTGAAATGCTTTTTCTCTTGCTGTATGTCGGTTCATTAACTTGACTCCTTTAAAAAATCTACTATTATAATATCTCCTTCAAATAATAACATGATTAAGTATGCAAAGCTACAATGAGACCGCACCCTATTAGAGCGGGAAATTATATTCAACTTGAAAGCAATCAAGGTCAAAAGAATGGAATTCTTTTGACCTTGAGATTATTCATATTTTTCTTCTGAATTGTCTTGAACATCCATTTGAACACCAACAACATGAACATTTATTTCATCAATTTCAAGTGCTGTCATGTTTTTTAATGTTTGTCTTATATTAGTTTGCAGCTTTTGTGCAACTTGCGGAATGGAAACGCCATAATTTAATACGACGTACAGATCAATTAGTATACCATTATCAGTTAATTCTACCTTGACACCTTTTCCGTGAGACTTTTTTCCAAATCTTTCTACAACACCAGTGGCAAAATTTCCACGCATTGATGAAAGTTCTTCTACTTCTGAAGCGGCGATTCCTGTAATAACTTCAATCACTTCAGGTGCAATTTCAACTTTGCCTAGGCTTGTATCATCACTTACGTTTAACAAAGGTTGATCACTCATACTTCTCACGCTCCTTTTAGTCGTTTGATTCCACTATCGGATTTTCTTCGAGAAATTTAGTATTAAAGTCACCCTTAACAAAAACATCGTGATCCATAATTAATCGGTGAAATGGAATAGTGGTATAAACTCCATCAACAACGAATTCATCCAATGCACGTTTCATTCGGCTAATTGCCTCTTCCCTTGTTGGGGCGTACGTAATTAATTTGGCAATCATTGAATCATAATATGGCGGTATAGAATATCCGGAATATGCGCTTGAGTCTATTCTAACTCCTAATCCACCTGGTGGTAAATACATTTCAATTTTACCGGGTGAAGGCATAAAGTTTTTAAATGGATTCTCAGCGTTAACTCTACATTCGATTGCCGCACCTTCGATTTCAACTTCATCTTGTTTAATCTGCAACGGTTCATTGTTTGCGATTTTAATTTGTTCTTTAATTAAATCGACTCCTGTAACCATCTCGGTGACTGGATGCTCAACCTGAATACGCGTATTCATTTCCATAAAATAAAACGATTTACTTGTTCGGTCAAAGATAAATTCAATTGTTCCAGCACCTACATAATCAACGGCTTTAGCAGCTTTAACAGCAGCTTCTCCCATTTTCGCACGAATTTCTGGAGTCAGCGCAGGAGAAGGAGTTTCTTCAACTAGCTTTTGTAATCTGCGTTGTATTGTACAATCACGCTCTCCTAAATGGATTACGTTTCCATGCTGATCGGCCAATACTTGGATTTCTACATGCCGGAAATCCTCAATAAATTTCTCAATATAAACACCCGGATTTCCAAATGCAGTTTCGGCCTCTTTTTGGGTAATACGGATACCTTTTATTAAATCTTCTTCTGATTTTGCAACGCGAATACCCTTACCGCCTCCACCAGCAGTTGCTTTGATGATAACTGGATATCCGATTTCTTCAGCTATTGAAATTGCTTCTTCTTCACTATTTATAATACCTTCAGAACCCGGAACGATTGGGACATTTGCTTCCTTCATCGTTTCCCTGGCTACGTCTTTTATTCCCATTTTTTGAATTGCTTGCGGGGTAGGACCTACAAAGGTAACATTACATGCTTTACAGATCTCAGCAAAGTCCGCGTTTTCAGCTAAAAACCCATAACCTGGATGAATAGCATCAACATCAGTTAATGTAGCAACACTCATTATATTTGTGAAATTAAGGTAACTATCTTTACTTAACTTTGGACCTATACAATATGCCTCATCTGCTAATTGGACGTGTAACGAATCTTTATCAGCTTCCGAATAAACAGCAACTGTCTCAATATCCATTTCCTTACATGCACGGATTATTCGAACAGCAATTTCCCCTCTGTTGGCAATTAACAGTTTTTTAATCACACTTTACACCCCTTATTTAGTCTTTACTCTAAATAGTGGTTGACCATATTCTACCAATTCGCCATCTTCCACTAATATTTCAACGATTTCACCGTTGACTTCTGCTTCAATCTCATTAAATAATTTCATTGCTTCTACGATACATACGACCGTATCTTTTTGAACTTTGCTACCTTTTTGCACATATGAATCTGCCTCAGGTGAAGCAGCACTATAAAGCGTTCCTACCATCGGAGACACAATTTCATAGTCATAATCCACTGTAGCTGTGTTTTCCGGCTCACCAGCAACCGCCTTTGATTCATCTGCAGGTACTGTGACTTTCGGTTCTTCCGTTTTAATAGTTTCCACCGGCTGTTCTACTGTTTCAACCCTCTTAACTGGTTTAGCTCCAGCATTTTCACTTGCTTTTTTCATGGACACAGTCGTACCATTTGTTTCGTAAGTGAATTCATCAATGGATGATTGATCAATAAGTTTAATTAATTCGCGAATTTCTTGTACTTTTAACATACGTTGCACCCCTTCAGTTTAATACAAATTAATAACAGGTACTAATAACTCCTCTTAACATTTTACGATAAATATAAACAAAACATCAACCCTTAACGTGAATATAACTATGTAAAACGTTTTCAACTTATTATTATACCAGTGTCGTACCTTCAATGCGAATGGTTTAACTAATATATTTTTATACCAAAATAAAACTCCTATCTAAAACAGATAAGAGTTCTGCAGCATTTATATTATTTTAGCTTTCTGGATGCTGGAAATCTACATTTACTCTAATGTCTCCAAATTCATCCCTAACTAACTGCATAATGTTATTAGCTGCTGTTTTGGATAGCTCGTCAGCCTTCACATGAACAAAGACTTTGCCATCTTCCCAGCGAACCAATACATCTTGATATTCCGATGAATCTAAAATCGATTTTTCTAAAATAGTTTCCTTCGTTGAACGGCTTTCAATTGCGGCAATATCATCATATGCTTTGTTTTTTTCTTCTGTAGATGCTGTACTTGAAGCTACCACTTCATTTAATCGTTCTTTCGCCTCACTGCGCTTATCCTGTAATTCCATTCGGACAGTTGTAAAGAACTGATCCTCAGATGCATTTGCAATTTCATCTACACTTGCACCATTTTCAGTTTCAGCAGCATCATTTGCAGCCGTTTCTTCCGATTCATCCTGTCCATCATTTACACCATATGCAAGATCACCGCTATCCGGGGAAGTTAAATAATAGACACTTAGCACAATCATCAAACTGAGCATTGTTAATAACCAAACCGTTTGTTTTTTTAGCATTTTTACATCCTCCTTAATTTTTAGGCATTACAGAAACCCTATGTGTTGGAACATCAAGTACTCTAGATACAGCTTCTATCACCCACTTTTTTACTGTTGCATGATCTACGCCTTTTGCAACAACAAATACCCCTCTTACTTCCGGCTTTTTTGTTTGTATTAATAAAGGCACCTCTTTATCTCCTTGTCTTACTAGGACAACTTGTGTTTCCTTGGTACTATCTTCTATTTTTCTAGTGCCGCCTGTTTTATCTTCCTCATCTGTAACCTGCTGACCAGTAATTAAATTTTTTTCATATACTTTTACTTTAGTTGAGTCAAGATTCACCATTACTTCTACCTCTGATACACCTTGAATTTTCTCTAACATTTCCTGTAAATCCTTTTCGTAGCTTCCTTCAAGTTCACTTACGTTCGAAGTAGTTGATTTTTTTTCAGAAAACGCGCCTGCAGTCTTTCCTTCAGTAGCTTGTTTAACCGGCGCAACCTCCTGCTGCCCTTCGTTTTGGGATGTAGAAAACACATTACTGAGAATTAGCAGAAGCAGTCCGATCAAACCTATGACAATCAAGTATCCAGTTTTTTTCGATGGATGTCGTATCTTACTATCTACCTTTTTTTCTTTGAAGAATTCTTTTAGTTTTTGCTTCAAGGTGCTTCTCCCTCCCATATGAGTGTTACCTTTTCTTTATCAATTTCCCACACATCCCCCAATAATGCTTTAATTCCTTTTGTATTATGCTCTTTGTCCTCTTCTGTCACTGGACGATCTGTATTAATTTCAACCGTTTCAACTGTATTCACTTCTCCCTTCTCATTTTCGTTTTCTCTGAGATGTACAATGACCTCCTCAAGTCCCTTTCCATCATATGTAGGTTTTTCACCCTTTTTAAACAGAAACTTGATATCCGTGATCTCTGCCTGATACCCCTCGAGTAGTGGGTTTTGTGCTTGATCTTTCAGTAGGACAACCGCTTCTTCTAAAATATATGCAGTTTGAGAGTCTTCTATTTCATTTTTTTGCATTTCAATGGAATTTTCTATTCTTTCAGGATTTGCTTCTGCCTGAGTCAGCTGCTGAAAGGACGTTTCCAATGCTTGTTGAATATTGATATCAAACAAAAAAAATATTGGTTTTAAAAAGATTAATATCAGAATTAATCCAACAACTAATTTAATATATTTTTTCATAACATTTGCCGGAATAAGGAGATCAATCACCATAGCTAATAGTAAAAATACAACAATTTGTGTTGCCCATTGTATAAGCGCATCCATTCGTACCCTCCTTAGCGCAGCAGTAATGTAATATTCCCAGCCACAACAAGTATTACGATCGCCAAAAAAAACATTAATGTTACCGCCAAAAGTGCTGCTAATATGAATATGATATGTTTACTAATAATAGATAAACTTGTTATGATTGGTCCATCACCGATAGGCTGCAATACAGCTGCAGCAATTTTATAAATAAATGCAATTGCAAAAATCTTAATTGCAGGAAAAATTGCTAGAAATACAATTATGAGTAAACCGACAATACCGACTGCATTTTTCAACAATAATGAAGCACTTAAAATTGTATCGGCAGCGTCTGTAAACGTTCTTCCAACGATTGGAATAAAATTTCCCGTAACGAATTTCGCGGTCTTCATAGCCACCCCATCCTGAATAGCACTGGCAGCCCCTTGAACAGACATAACTCCAAGGAAAATGGTTAAAAAAACACCAAGCACTCCTAAACTCACAGTTTTAAACAAATTTGCCAAATGTGTCACTTTGTAATTCTCATTCAATGTACTGACAATTAATAATAACGCTGATAGAAATAACAGCGGCAGAATAAATTTTGAAACAATAACACCGCTAGCATAAATAAGTACAACTATAATTGGGTGAAAAAATGAAACAGTAATCACATTTCCAAATGAAGCCATCAGTCCTAAAATTAATGGAAGCAATGCTATTAAAAAGTGGCTCATCGAATCAATAGCATCTTTTGTATAGGTGAATGCCAAATAAAAACTATTTAAAGCTAAGTAGATTAATACAAGGTAAACAACAAAATACGCTATTTTACTGACAGCATTCCGTTCAAAAGCTGTATGCATCGTTTGTAACAGCACCGAGAATAACGTTAGCATCAACAATAATCCAAGTAATTTTCCATTGAGAATAATCTCGTGAAATAAGTACTCTAAGATTCCGCGGAATGTATCTTTCAATGAGAAGGACCCGTTTTCCTTAATAAATTCAATTAAACTGGTTTTTTCAAGTTCTGGAATATAACCACCATATTCTTCAACAAGTCCATTCCAATGCCTTTGTATTCCATCTAGGGAGATTCCATCCAATATGCTAGTTTCAAGATCCTTATTATCAATTTGAACTGCAGCGGAAACAGTTGTCTGGGAGGAAAAGAGTAAAATCAGAATGAACAGGACACCGCCAATTGATTGTTTAAGTCGTTTCATTCACCTACATGTACCCCTTTCAGATAAGTTGCTTGATTATGTGACAGGTAAAAAGTTCAGAATAGCTTCTATGACAGCAGTTATGATTGGAATAGCGAGTAACAGGATAAAAACCTTGCCAGCAAGTTCTATCTTTGCTGCCACCGCTTCTAACCCGGCATCTTTTGTTATATTGGCACCAAGTTCGGCAATATAGGCAATGCCAATAATTTTTAAAATTGTTTTCATATACATCCCATCGATATTAGCTTTTTCACCCAACGATTCAATTAATTGAAATATTGTACCGATTTGCCGGATGATTGCTAAAAAGATGATAATTCCAGTAATTACTATAAGAAAGAAAGCAAATGATGCATTTTGATCCTTTAATATGATGAATAAAATACTTGCAACAATTCCTAGAACAACAATTTGTATGATGTCCATATACGATTACCCCTGAAAAAGGAATACAGATTTTATCTGCTGAAATAAATCTGACAAACCGTTAATAACAATAAGCAGAACAATTATAAATCCAACAAGTGTTGCAAATTGGGCTATTTCTTCTTTCCCCATTTGCTTTAAGATTGTATGAATAATCGCGACAATAATTCCAATACCAGCTATTTGAAATAAGATGGATGCATCAGTCAGCATGGATGTACCCCTTTCACTCTTAATCAGTTAAATCAGTAATAATACAATAAATAGTCCACATAAAAATCCTAAGCTTTTTGCCATTTTGCTATATTTATATTGATTGTCCCTTGCCTCTTCTAATTCTCGATTAAGATGACTGACTGTAAGCTGTATATGTTTTTGCTGCTGGATGAAATCATGTTGACCAAGCGTCTGACCAAACTGAAGCAAAATTTCTTTTTCGTTATTTCCTAATGCGGATTCTTTCATAAACTTATCTATCCTTTTTTTCCATAAATTTGATAGATCCGTACCGCTTTTTTGCATGCCGTCACTTAATGACTTGAAAAATGATTGAGACGGTTGGGGTATCTGGCTGGCAATTGTTTCAAATGCATCCTTTAATGATAATTGACTATATAAAATTTCGGCTTCTAATATTTGTAATGCATTCTTTAACTGTCTTATTTGCTTTGGCCTGTTGTTCAGTCTTTTGCTAATTTCAAAACCTATCCAGGTTGTTGTGCCTATGAAAAGAAGTACTCCAACCCACTTCATCCGGAGTCACCTCGACTTTATGAAATATATTATCCTGCTTTTGATCATAAATACTGCTTATATGTCCTGGTACGGAATGCTTATCCAAAACGATAATTCGACCAAATACGTTATGTTGAAATAGCTCCAATAAAGATGGTCTTTTCTTCAGCTCTTCTATGCTCTCGCCATGAATTGTACAGATCACGACTACACCAGCATGTATTGCCTCCATCAAAGCCTGTACATCTTTATAGCTGCCTATCTCATCTACAACCAAAACATCAGGTGACATTGACCTAATCATCATCATCATACCCTCTGCTTTCGGACACGCATCCATCACATCAGACCTTAATCCCAAATTATGCTGCGGGAGCCCTTTTAATGATCCGCCAATTTCCGACCTTTCATCTATAACTGCAACTTTTTTTGCTGATACATCACGCCACCCGGTTGCAATCAGACGTGTCATATCACGTATAATCGTTGTCTTACCAGTTTGTGGCGGACCAACTATTAACGTATTAAGGTACTTGCGTTTGTATATATAGGGAAGTACAGATGACGCAGCTCCAATTTTTTCTTTGGCAATTCTAATATTAAAAAAGGTAATATGCTGAATGGCTTTAACAGCACCGTTTAATGTATTCACCTTTCCAGCAAGTCCAACTCGATGACCGCCTTCAAGTGTTACGTATCCTTCACGTAATTCATCTTCCATACGGTAAAGTGAAAATTGGCTTATTTGATTAAGTACATACGTACTATCTTTTCTGTCTGGAACAGTTTGTTTTATCCATTCTATTTTGTTATTATCAAATATTAATTCTATCGGACGATTTAGACGAAAACGTATTTCCTGTAAAACATCCCATCTTTCGTTGATTTTGAATTTTATTAACTGTTTTATTTTATCGGGAAATAAACGAAGAATTTCCTCCATAGCATGTCCACACCTTTTAATAGCTTTACTATAATGTATGATTGGCAGAACATTTTATGACTAGATATGCGGGATTATGATAGGTTTGTAAAGCAGTAAAAATTAAGCGAAGCTATTGGGGATATAACGGAGGTAAGTAAGGAAAAGCGAAGTCCATCAGTCGCTTGACGCCAGAGATGGACGTGGCGGATGCTGTAGTTCAATTATCCACAGCATTCAAATTTTATAGTTTTCTAGAAGAGGAAAAAAATAAAGGAAAGTCCCTTATAATGCGGGACTTTCCTTAATAATAATTTCTAACTGAATTATGCTCTTGATACATACTTGCCATCAGATGTATTAATTACTAAAACATCACCAGTATTAATAAAAAACGGTACTTGAACAATGTGTCCTGTTTCCAAAGTGGCGGGCTTTGTTCCACCGCTGGCAGTATCTCCCTTAATTCCAGGCTCTGTTTCAGTAACCGTCAACTCCACGTTATTTGGCAAATCAACACCTAGAATTTCACCTTCGTAGGTAATAACTGATACTTCCATGTTTTCCTTCATAAATTTTAATTCATTTTCAATTTGCTTTGTTTGCATTTCAATCTGTTCATACGTATTCGTATCCATAAACGCATGAGAATCGCCTGAAGCATATAAATATTGCATTTTTCGATTTTCGATATGTGCCTTACTAACTTTTTCTCCACCGCGAAAAGTTTTTTCCTGAATGTTACCATTCCTTAAATTACGTAATTTTGAACGGACAAATGCAGCACCTTTTCCAGGCTTCACGTGCTGGAACTCCAAAACCTGCCAGATATCATTATCTACTTCAATTGTAAGTCCTGTTTTAAAATCATTAACCGAAATCAAAATAAATTCCTCCTTGAAATAAGCCTCTAAAAACACAACAACTTATTATAATTGAATTAGCTCTTTAGCTGCAAATGTTAAACGCTCATTTCCAGTTTCAGTTACGACGATATCATCCTCAATACGGCATCCACCTACACCCGGAACGTATATTCCTGGTTCAACGGTCACAACCATTCCAGCTTTAAGCTCGGTTTCTGAGCGGTAAGATAAGCCTGGATTTTCATGAACTTCCATCCCTAAACCATGCCCGGTTGAATGGCCAAAATAGTCGCCATATCCCTTGTCAGTTATATAATCTCTGGTTAGGGCATCAGCTTCTCTTCCAGTAATCCCCGGTTTGATCCCTTCAACGCCTTTTAATTGCGCCTCCAGTACCGTATTATAGATAGTTCTTAGTTCATCATTTATCTCACCAACAGCAAGTGTCCTGGTTATATCTGAGCAGTAACCTTGATAAAGTGCTCCATAATCCAATGTTACTAATTCTCCATTTTGGATTTCTTTTGTTGATGCTACTCCATGCGGCAGTGCAGATCGGTTTCCTGAAGCTACAATAATATCGAAGCTGGACGAAGTTGCTCCTTGTTTTCGCATGAAAAATTCAAGCTCGTTTGAAACGTCAATTTCTTTTACACCAGGCTTAATATATTTTTGAATATGAACGTAAGCGGCATCAGCTATTTCAGCCGCTTTTTTTAATATTGACAGTTCCTCAGCTGATTTTATCAAGCGCAATTCTTCAACCAGGCCACTTACTGGGATTAACTCCCCATCGATTACTTTTTTATATTGTTCAAATGCGGCATATGTCATATGTTCTTTTTCAAAGCCGATTTTAGTTGCATGTAAATTGTTTAACTGGGCATTTATTTCCTGAACTATCAATTGTTTATGTTCAACGACCTTAAAATCCTTTACTTGATCGTTCGCTTGTTCTGTGTAACGAAAATCTGTAATAAAGCGGGCATCATTTTTTGCGACGATTGCAACACCTGCAGTCCCGGTAAAACCGGTAATATATCTACGGTTAATCGGGCTCGTAATAATAAGTGCATCTAAATTTTTTAAATCTAATTGTTTTCTTAAGCTGTTTAGTTTCTCCAAGTTCTCCATCCCTTTCTACTTTTTCTCAAAAAATGCCAACGCTGCTAAACGATAGCCGGTTATTCCTAATCCAACAATCTGGCCAAAACATACAGGAGCAAGCATGGATGTATGACGGAATTCTTCCCGGTTATGCACATTCGAAATATGTACTTCAATCACAGGAGTTGTAATAGCTTTAATCGTATCCCTCAACGCTATACTTGTATGCGTGTAGGCAGCCGGATTAAAAATAACTCCCGCATATTTCCCATTTGCTTGCTGTAATCGATCAATCAATTCCCCTTCATGATTTGACTGAAAGCTATCAAGCTCGTAGGCATTTTCAGTAGCCAATTGTTCCAGGCTTTGCTCAATATCCTGCAAAGTAAATTGTCCATAAATCTCTTTTTCCCGTTGTCCTAACATATTAATATTAGGCCCATTTAATAATAAAATACGGTTCATCCGCGAACTCAATCCTTTTTCTTCAGAATAATTCCGACTTTTTAATCTTATCATAAATAGACATTTTTGAATAATAATTTTAACAGTTTACTCAGAATGCTTTCGTTCCTCTGTTAATATTGTGTCATGGTAATCATAGGCGATGGAATACCCAATAAATGTACCATACAAGATATACAGACATATGGTAGATACAATCGTATTAGCACTGAGATCAGTTAATTGCGGTACATTTGTGAAAATCGGCTGCGCCACGTAAAAGACAATGAACCAAAGTACTATACCAAATCCAGAAGCCATCCACATTGAGTTTATCTTTTTAAATAATCCGTAATATATAAATGCGGTCAAAATGGAAAGTACCCCTACCATTAAAATTGACACAACATTACCCAACCAGCTATCCGTCCATTCGGCAGTCAGCCATGATCGTAATAAAAAGGTTTTTGGAGCTACTTCGGAAAAATTGAAATAATACATGACTAAACCTAATAAACTCCATAATAGCCCGCCTATAAAACCTGTAGTTAAAGATCTTGTCAACAGTGTCATCGGTTTTTCCCGTTTATTTTGTTCTAAGAGTTTATCATCACTCACAGCTTACACCTCCAACTTTTAGTATGACCAAATGCTGTAAAACAAATCATTTTTCATTTAGCAAAATGGAGGCAGAAAATGATTTAATTTAAACGAAACTAATGATATGATCAAATAAAATGCATGATTATAGTATTACAGTTAATACTCTCCTGACCTAAGAAAAACTTATTATACCCTGAATATTTTTAACACATAAAGGAAAGAATTTATTGTAATACTTTGTTTGTATAGGGTTAATTTTATGCTATAAAAATGGTTAATCGTGGTATATAGGTAATAAAGGTAATTTAATTAACAGACAATTGAAGGGAGGACACATACTGATGGCTCGTAATAAATTTTCTATATTCATTTATTTAATCATAGGTCTCGCTGTGATTGGCCTGTTATCTCAGGTGTTTACCAATACTGTAAATTTCATCACAACTATTTTGATAACGCTTGGTATAGGTTTAGCTTTATTTGGGGTATTCTATTTTGTTTTTCTTAGAAAAAGAGAATCATCAAGCGACATGAAGAAATACAAAAGGGCAGTCAAACAATCAAAATCAAAATACGGACACGATCCAAAACAAAAATTCACTCAATCAAAACGCCCACAACAAGTCCAAATGAAGAAAAAAACAAATAAACGCGCTTCCCATTTACGGGTAATAGATGGCAATAAACAAAAAAGAAAAAATAGAGCTACATTTTAAACAATCGCATTTAATGATAATGCGATTGTTTTTGATTCCGCATTTTATGTCGGCCAATATTTTAAAAAACGTTCAGCGCTTGCTCTCCCGGTTTCTATTAATTGTAATTTAGTTTCTTCACTTATTGAAAAGTTGATAGTTTCCACGTTTTTAGTTGGAATAAAGAGTATATTATTTTGGTGTGATTTTGAAATATATCTGGAATCATGTGCCTGCTTCATTGTTGAAAATAAACCATGGAACATATCTAAAGCATTTTTAATCCTTCTTGGCTGCTGACTTTCCAAATCGCCGCTTAATTTTACACCCAGAATTGGGCGTGTCTTTGATTCGTCATGATTTTCAAATATCCATAATGGGAAATTGCTTAACAAGCCTCCATCAACTACAATGCTTTTCTGATTCGTTTTGCCTGGCATCCTTTTAGGCATAAAAAAATATGGAAAACCAGCACTCATTCGTACCGCTTTGGCAATCGGAAAATGCTTGGGATTTATTCCGTATATTCGTTCCAAGTCATCTGGAATAACAACAAGTTTTCCAAGGGTCAGATCACTGACAACAACCTTTAAATAACCCGGTTTTAAATCATTAAAGGTATAAATATTTTTCTCTTTTAGTTGATTATATAACCAGTTTTCAAGTTTATCGCCTTTATATATTCCCATTTGAAAATATAAAAACAGCCATTTACTAAAAGGAATTATTTCACTAATTTTTGGTGGATCCAGAAACTTTGTCAGATCTATTCCCCTGATCAGCTCATTTATTTCACTGATTCGATAATTACTCGCTATAAATGCTGCTATGATAGCTCCTGCAGATGTTCCGGCCACACGCTCAATTGTGTGGTCTTTACTAGTTATACTTTCCAATGCACCTAAAAATGCGTATGCCTTAACCCCGCCACCTGAAAATACCGCATCGATTTTCATTGGTCCTCTCCTCTACGCTGTCTTTATACATTTTTAAGCACATTAGTTTGGGAATAGAACATATTTAATGAAAAATCCACACGGAACAGTTCCGGGTGGATTTATTTCTGTATTACTTTTCTTTTTGGGTTTGTCTTAAAACTTCCACTCGTTTCTGATCCATTTTAAAATACTGTACTAAATCACCAATTCGATCAATGGAATTCCAGCTTAAATGATGTTCAATCCCTTCCACATCATCATAAATATTTTCATTATCAACACCAATAATTTCCAGAAACTCTTCTAATAATTCATGTCGGAAAACCAATCGTTCACCTATCTTCTTGCCCTTAGCAGTTAAAATAAATCCTCTGTATTTTTCATAATTTAAATAGGCATCTTTATCCAGTTTTTGAACCATTTTCGTAACAGATGATGGATGGACCTGTAATGCTTCCGCTATATCGGAAACACGTGCATACCCTTTTGTCTCAATTAAATTATAGATTTGTTCTATGTAATCCTCCATACTCGGAGTAGGCATAAAAATCTCCTCATTTCAAAGAATAATTTTTTAGCTAGTGCAACAATGTTTCTTTTTAAAGCATACAGGATATGAAGATTTTAGACAAGTTATTACCTAAAATTGAGTAAGAAAGCCGATGCATGCCTAAACTTTAAAATGTGTTTACATTCGTATTTCTTTCATATAAAAAGGACTAACCTTCTTGGATTAGCCCTTCTCAATTAAGATTATTTTATAAACCGCATTTTAATTGCGCCCCACAATTGGTGCAAGTATTACAGCCGCCCATATCCTCAACATCTCCTTTACGGCAAACTGGACATGTATCGCCAACTTCTGAACCGATTGTGACATTTGTTTTTTCTAATTCCTGAATCGTATCCATCAGTACAACACGCGGTTTTTCGGCTGTAGAATCTTCTGTCGTTTTCTCTTCAAATGAATTTTCTTCTGCTTTTAAGGTTAATACTTGTGAATCACGGCTCCCATCTACATATACTGTGCCACCTTTAGCACCGCCATTATACAATCTTCGGTACACATTTTCTACCTGATTTACGGTATAGCCTTTTGGTGCATTTACGGTTTTAGAAATGGAGCTATCCACCCAGCGCTGAATAACGCACTGTGTATCTGCATGTGCTTCGGGAGCTAAATCCATTGCTGTTACAAACCATTTAGGCAGATTATCCGGGTCCTGTCCAGTATTGTGTTCAAGATATTCCTGTACAATATCAGCTTTTACCTCAATAAACTTACCAAGTCGTCCGCTTCTGAAATATGAAAATGAAAAATAAGGCTCCAGGCCAGTGCTCACACCGACCATTGTTCCTGTACTTCCTGTAGGTGCAACTGTTAGTAAATGTGAATTTCTAATACCATACTGCAATATACCTTGCCTAATATCATCCGGCATTTCCTTCATATACCCAGTATTAATGAATGCCTCTCTTAGTTCAGTTGTTTCCTTCTCAGTTTGTCCAATTAAAAATGGGAAACTTCCTTTTTCTTTAGCAATTTCAATAGACTCACGATATGCAGTGGTTGCTATCGTTTCAAAAATCTGATCAACTAATGTATTCCCTTCTTTGGATCCATATTCCGTCTCACAATAGATTAAAAGATCATGCAATCCCATGACACCAAGTCCTACTCGGCGTTCTCCAAGTGCTTGTTTTTTATTTTCTTCCAAGAAATAAGGTGTAGCATCGATAACGTTATCCTGCATTCTAACGCCGGTTTTTACAGTATTCCTTAACTTTTCAAAGTTAACTATTTTTGACTCTTTGTCTGCCATTTCGGCCAAATTAACAGCTGCAAGGTTACAAACAGAATAAGGCGCAAGAGGCTGTTCCCCGCATGGATTTGTTGCAACTACTTGATGACCGTATGCTTTTGCATTTGTTTTGTCGTTTGCATTGTCAATAAAGAAAATCCCCGGCTCTGCTGAATATGTTGCACAAACGTTAATTAAATTCCATAATTCTTTGGCTTTAACTTTGCGATATACACGGATACCATAACCCATTTCTTCCCATTTTCGAACATCACCTACATTGTGCCAGTTCTCATTGTACTCCCGCATTTCCTCTTTTGTATAATTTTCCACGTCCGGAAAACGAAGCTCGTACATCTCATCGTTTTCCACTGCTTCCATAAATTCTTTCGTTAAACAAACCGATATATTTGCGCCAGTTAAAAACTCCGCGTTATGCACAGAATATGCTCCACCAGTTTGCAGCTTTTGTTCCGCCTCACGGATTGCCGCTTGCGTAAAACCACCTAGCCCTGGCATTGACTTGTAATTAACAATACCTTGATATAAATCAATCTCCGTATCTGACAACGGTTTAAAATTAAGTTTTTCTTTAGCCAGCTGTTTAATTTGCTCATCTTCTGTATTCTCAATTAAGTAACGTAGAATTCTAGGATTCTGCATTTTTGATATGATGAATTCGATGATGTCGGGATGAGAATCGACTAACATGATCATTTGCGCTCCACGTCTTGATCCGCCCTGCTCAACTAAATGTGTTAATTTAGCAATATCATCTAACCAGGAGACAGATCCAGATGATTTGCCATTAACACCTTTCGCTAGTGTATTTCTTGGGCGTAATGTAGACCCATTCGTACCGACGCCGCCGCCTCTTGACATGATTTCCATTACCTGCTTCCGGTGATCTGATATGCCTTCACGCGAATCTTGAATATAAGGCATAACGTAACAATTGAAATAAGTTACGTCTGTGTTTGCTCCAGCACCGTATAAAACGCGTCCAGCTGGTATGAAATTTAAATTGGAAAGTTCATCATTAAATTTATCAAACCATTCATTTTGCTTTTCTTCTGTTTTTTCAACAGTTGATAGACCTGTTGCATTTCTTCTAGCAATCTGTTCATAAAAAACTTCCAATGGTTTATCAATTACGTCTAACGAACGCCTAACAACTCCCGTTTCAAGCTCATCCTCATTGTCCAGAACTGAAACAAATTCAGGGTCTACCTGAATATCCGCTGTCTTGTTCACCCAATCGATCGCCTTAACAAATCCTAACCCCCTTGCTGGAAATTTTGGATCGGCTTTAACGGTCAATACAACAAAGTCTCCTTCTGTCAGTGTAGTCTTTTCAGTGTCCTTAAACGCATAGCGATCCAGCATTACCAAACGGGAAACACCTTTATGCGTTAGCTTCATGTCATCAGTAATCGGATGTACTTGCGAGAATAGTTCAATGTCTTGGTTTAGTTTTTTAATATCAATTTTATTCTTTTCTTCAACAACAATCGACAAAATTTATCGCTCCTTTATATTAATATAATATCTACAATAACCATATCATATAAACAATATATTGTATAATATTTTTATCTCAACACTATATGTTGTGTTTTTGAACGAATTAACTGCTGTTTGTCAATATGAGAAAAACCTCAATTTTGTATGTAAATGAACGCAAATGAGAGTAAACAAACTATAACATCTATTAAACCGACTTTTTTGTCAGTTGCATTATAATCAAATTTGTTGGTTATGTTGGAAATAACCGCATATTGCATTAAAGTGGCGTTCAGATATGTCTTACAAATTAAAAATAAATAAAAAGACCTAAATTGCCCGCAGAAATTTAAAATAAAAATCCTTTGAAAAAAAATGCAATCGAGCCTATAATATAAAAGGGAACAATAGAAAAAAAGGGGACAAATTATGGAATTTTTAATTATACTGCTTGTAATTCTTTTCGGTTTTGGTTTATTTCGATATTTTAGACAGCGTGCTTATTTAAAAACTTTAACGGAAGAGCAATTTCGTGAAGGATATCGCAAAGCACAATTAATCGATGTTAGGGAACCACAAGAATTTAAAAAGGGGCATATTCTCGGCGCGAGGAATATTCCTTTAACACAAATGAGACAACGTTTAGTGGAAATCAGGCCAGATAAGCCTGTTTATTTATACTGTCAAAGCGGGTCAAGATCGGCAAGAGCCGCTCAATTGCTCAGGAAAAAAGGCTATGAGGATTTAAACCAGTTAAAGGGCGGATTTAAAAAGTGGACAGGTAAGATTAAATAGTAATAATGTTTTATAAAGGGAACATTCCATTCTCGGAATGTTCCCTTTTCATTACTTGTTATACCTTAAAATTGGTTTCCTTGCAGCAGTAGTTTCATCCATTCGCTTTACAATTGTGTTATGTGGCGCATCCTGAACGGTTTCCGGATCGTTTTTTGCTTCATCGGATATCTCTAGCATCGTTTCAATAAACCCATCCAATGTTTCTTTTGATTCCGTTTCAGTTGGTTCAACCATTAACGCTTCTTCCACATTTAATGGAAAATATATGGTTGGCGGATGGTAGCCAAAATCAAGTAACCGTTTGGCTATATCTAAAGTGCGTACTCCGAGTTTCTTTTGTCTTTTTCCAGATAGAACAAATTCATGCTTACAATGCTGTGGAAATGGTAAATCATATTCCTTTTCAAGTTTTCGCATCATATAATTAGCATTTAAAACAGCGTATTCACTAACTTTTTTAAGTCCTTCTCCGCCCATCGTTCGTATATACGTATAAGCACGAAGGTTTATGCCAAAGTTACCATAGTATGGTTTTACACGTCCGATTGATTCTGGACGGTCATAATCAAACACATACATATCATCATTTTTTATAAGAAGTGGTTTAGGCAGGTACGGAGTTAATTCCTTTGATACACCAACTGGACCTGAACCAGGACCGCCACCGCCATGTGGGCCTGTGAATGTTTTGTGCAAATTCAAATGAACGACATCAAATCCCATATCCCCAGGTCGAGCATAGCCCATAATTGCGTTTAAGTTCGCACCATCGTAATATAGTTTCCCACCTGCTTCATGAACGATTTCGGCCATTTCCAGTATTTCAGTTTCAAACAATCCCAATGTATTTGGATTTGTCAGCATTAATGCAGCAGTATCATTATCGACTACTCTTCTTAAATCCTCTAAGTCTACTAATCCTTTTTCATTGGACTTAACTGTTACCGCATCAAATCCTGCAACAGTAGCCGATGCTGGATTTGTACCATGTGCAGAATCAGGAACAATTACTTTAGTACGATTGAAATCTCCATTAGCTTCGTGGAACGCACGAATCATCATGAGACCTGTCCACTCACCTTGCGCGCCCGCTGCAGGCTGAAGGGATACTTCATTCATACCGGTAATTTCCTTTAACGACTCCTGTAAGTCATACATCATTTCCATTGCACCTTGAACAGATTTCGGATCCTGATATGGATGAATATGACTGAATCCATCTAATCGTGCTACATCTTCATTAATCTTGGGGTTGTATTTCATTGTGCAAGATCCCAATGGATAAAACCCAGAGTCTACCCCATAATTACGGCGTGATAATCCAGTGTAATGCCGCATGATCTCAAGCTCGCTTACTTCCGGTAATTCAGGTGCAGTTTTACGAATGAACGTGTCTTCAAATTCATCTTCTAAGTCAAATTCCGGAATATCCAATTCAGGAAGACTGTAGCTGGTCCTGCCTTCTTTACTTCGTTCAAATATTAATGGAAAATCTTGATTAGCCATTGATATCCCCCAATTCTTTAACAAACGTATCGATTTCCTCTTTTGTACGAATTTCCGTAACCGCAATAAGCATATGTCCATGTAATTCTGGATATGCTTGCTCTAAATCATAGCCCCCAATAAACCCTTTTTTCAAAAGCTTCTCATTATAATCTGAAACTGGCCCAGTAACTTTCACAACTAGTTCATTAAAAAATGCATCTTGTGTGATTATTTCAAAATTCGACTCACTTAACTTTTGTTTCATATAACGTGCCTTTTGCATATTTAACATAGCCATTTTTTTCAAGCCATGCTTACCAATTGAACTCATTGCTACAGAACTTGCTAAGGCATTTAGTGCTTGGTTTGAACAAATATTAGAAGTAGCCTTATCCCTTCTAATATGCTGTTCGCGAGCCTGTAATGTTAATACAAAACCCCGCTGGCCGTCTTCATCGGTAGTCTGTCCTACTAGTCTTCCAGGTACTTTACGCATTAGTTTAGTTGTGGTTGCAAAATAACCGCAGTGCGGACCGCCAAATTGTGCCGGGATACCAAATACCTGTGTATCACCAACAACAATATCTGCACCGAACTCGCCGGGAGGTGTTAAATACCCTAAAGCTAATGGATTGCTGGAAACAATAAACATTGTCTTCTTCTGTTGGTCAATTAATTCTTTCACTTCGTTTAATGGTTCTATTTGCCCGAAAAAGTTAGGGTATTGAATAACGACACTTGCAGTATTTTCATCTAGTTCATCTGCTAATTGCTTTAAGTCAGTGAGTCCATTTACTTGATCAATCTCAACAATTTCCAAATTCGGTCCTTTAGCATAGGAATCTATAACAGCTCGTGATTCGGGATGCACCGTTTTAGATACAAGGATCTTCTTTCTTTTCGTTGTTGCAGCACTTAAATTTACCGCCTCTGCAAGTGCAGTTCCGCCATCATACATTGACGAGTTAGCTACAGGCATTCCTGTCAGTTCACTAATCATTGTCTGGAATTCAAAAATTGCTTGCAATTCTCCTTGCGAAATTTCAGGCTGATACGGTGTATATGCAGTATAAAATTCTGACCTTGAAATAACATGGTCAACAACTGAAGGAATAAAATGGTCGTAAACCCCTGCACCTAGAAAAGAACTGTATTCCTTTAGATTGGCATTCTTATTGGCTAGATTTGTAAGTTCTTTTTTCAATTCTGCCTCATTTGCAGGTTTCTTGAGATTAAGATCTCCCACGAAACGAACTTTACTTGGTATATCCGAAAATAATGCATCTGTAGAATCTGCACCGATTGTTTTGAGCATCTCTTTTTTATCGGTTTCAGTCATTGGTAAATAACGAAATTCCATTTTTTAGCCTCCCTATTTTGAACGTTTGTAAAATGGCGTTTCAACAACAACAGCCTTTAATTGACGTTTGCGAACCTGTACATCCACTTCCGTTCCTATTTGGACAAATTCTGATTTTAGTAATGCTAATCCAACGTTTTTTTGTAATGTAGGTGATTGTGTACCGGAAGTAATAAAACCAATATTTTCTCCATCCGATAAAACATCATACCCGTGACGCGGTATCCCCTTATCAATCATCTCGATACCGGCAAGTTTCCTTTTTGGACCTTCATCCTTTTGTTTTTGAAGTACATTTTTTCCAATGAAATCCGCACCCTTGTTCAGCTTAACCGCAAAAGAAAGACCTGCCTCGATTGGTGTAATATCCTTTGAAAGCTCTTGTCCATATAATGCTAAATTTGCCTCAAATCGCAACGTATCTCTTGCCCCAAGTCCAATTGGCTCCAACCCTTTGTCTTTCCCGGATTCTAGTAATAATTGCCATAGTCCCCTGCCGCTTGATGCATCAATATAAATTTCAAAACCATCTTCACCTGTATAGCCAGTTCTTGAAACAATCGCACTAGAGTGGATATTAGAAAAATGAACTTGATTTTTAAAACAGAAAAATTTAATTTCGCTTAAATCTGTGTCCGTTAATGCTTGTAAAATTTCTTCTGCTAATGGGCCTTGAAGCGCCAATTGAACATAATTTTCTGAAACATTTGATATAGATACACCTTCCGAGCAATTTTTTACAAGCCATTCATAATCCTTTTCTGTATTAGCAGCGTTTACAACGAGCAGATAATGATTTTCTTCCAGCATATAAACAATTAAATCATCAACTGTTCCGCCATTTTCGTAACACATAAATGTATATTGCGCACGATTAGGCTGTAATTTTGAAATATCATTGGTCATTATCATTTGCAGGAAGTCCAGACTATTTTCTCCTTTGACAATAATCTCTCCCATATGGGACACATCAAATAAACCGGCTTTTGTTCGAGTCGTCTCATGTTCATGTTTAATACTCGAAAATTGAACCGGTAAATCCCAACCACCAAAATCAATCGTTTTTGCCCCATGCTTTTCGTATTCGGGGAATAATGGGGTCCGCTTTAGTTCAGTCACATTAATCCACTCCTTATATTTTTGTCCATAAAAAAACAGAGATTTCACGGCTATCCAGGAAATCTCTGTCCGTCAACCTGAAAGTTGCGCATCACCTGAAATCACATTTGTTACATAATTTCAGGATAAGATGCTTGCTTCGTTGGTGGTTTACTATTGCGTAAACACTCTCCAGAGCTGCGTCCTACAAGAGTCTTTTTGCCTGAGAGATTCACAATTGTTTGCTCCTTCGGCGTTACTTATAGACTTATAATTTATAAGTAATCTCTCCCCTTGTAATCATTCGCTTTAATGAAAATATATGTATTTGGTTATACTATGTATCAATACTCGCGAAAAATCTATTTATTTTGGGTTAAGTATATCACACAATACATAGGAAAAATAGAACCAAATATAGAAACATTTTTACTTTTTAATTTCACAAAAACATGTCAATCTAATGAAGGATGTACACGTAATGAGCAAAATACAAATTAGAAAAGACACTGCATTTATTGAGGAGTTTCAAAACAAGCTTGAAAACGAAGGTCCCTTCTCCAGCTGGGAATTATTTCAAATGAACTACCAAGCAGAAGCAACTGCTATGACACCAACTTTTAATGGTTTACGTGCTTTAGACTATTTACCACATGTAGAATTTCTTCCGCACCAGCTTCAAACAGCAAAGCAAGCTATTGAGGAAATGAATGGCCGTGCAATTCTAGCAGATGAAGTTGGATTAGGAAAAACAATAGAGGCGGGTTTAATATTAAAAGAATATATGATTAGAGGTTTGGTGAAAAAAGCATTAATCTTAGTCCCGGCATCATTAGTCAGTCAATGGGCAAAGGAGTTAAATGAAAAATTTTACATTCCTGCAATCTCTTATCGAAAAAGCTACAATTGGGAGCAAGTTGACATTCTGATATCTTCCATTGATACAGCAAAAAGATCACCACACCAGGAGCAGATATTAGATATAAATTATGACTTCGTATTAATTGATGAAGCGCATAAATTAAAAAACCATAAAACCAAAAATTATGAATTTGTCAGGGCTTTAAAGAAAAAGTATTGTCTTCTATTAACTGCAACTCCTGTGCAAAACCGATTAATTGAAATTTTTAATTTGGTATCCATTCTAAAGCCAGGGCATTTAGGAAATTATGAATCATTTTTGGAACAATATGGCAAGGATCGCAAAAACATAAAACAAGATGCTTTTTTAAAGCAGTTAGTTCAAAAGGTAATGATTCGTAACACTAGAAAAGGTACAGAATTAAGTAATACACACCGGAACATCGAAACAGTATGGATTGATTTCACAGAAAAGGAAAATGCATTTTACCAAGAGTTGGATCAGCTTACAGGAACTTTTCAAACGTTTGCTAAGATTACTTTATTAAGAGAAATTTGCTCATCACGCGAAGCATGTTTTTTATCACTAAAAAAAATGACCGAAAATGGTACAGCAAATGATGCGTTATACCAATCTCTTATGCGTAAAATTGAAGAACTGCCTAACCACTCAAAAGCGGAAAAGGCAGTTGAGATCATCAAGCAAAACCCGGATGAAAAAGTTATTATTTTTACGGAATATCGGGCTAGTCAACTTTATTTGCAATGGTATTTACAGCAGAATAATATTACTTCAGTTCCATTTAGAGGTGGATTTAAAAGCGGAAAAAAAGATTGGATGAAACAATTATTCAAAAACCATGCACAGGTATTAATTGCGACAGAGGCAGGCGGGGAAGGGATTAACCTGCAATTTTGCAATCATTTGATTAACTATGATCTGCCGTGGAATCCGATGCGCATTGAACAGCGAATTGGTCGTATCCACCGTTACGGACAGGAAAAAGATGTTCATATTTATAATATGGCTATCCGTGGAACCGTTGAAGAACACATCATGAATTTACTATATGAAAAGATTAATCTATTTGAACAGGTTATAGGAAATCTAGACATGATTTTAGCTGAGCTGAATATAACCGATATCGAAGCCGAACTTCAATCTATTTTTTCCGAATCAACATCAACTGGTGAGGCTAAAATTAAGCTTGATAATCTTTCTTCTGTTATCAAGTACACACATGATTCTACTGTTAGTGAGGAAAATCAATATGGCAATTGAACATTTAAACGATTTTTTACAAAATTATTTTACAGCACATAGCTGTGATTTACTGCACAATCAGGATGGAGTATTGACCGTACAGTTAACGGAAAAAATGGACAGGGCTTTAATGAATAGACCATTTTACTGGCATTATGTTAAAAGTACCGGTTTTGCCGGCGAACCAATGAAGCTAACTTTGATTACCAATCCCGATAAACGGGACGAAAAAGGAGACTGGATTCATTTTGGCAGTCCAAGATTACAGCAGCTTTTTACGCACCTGCACACAAATGAAAAATATACAAGGCTTTTTCAAAAAATTGATACCACTGCAAAGTTAGCCCTTTATCCTTGGTTGGTTATAAATATAAAAATCAGCTATGTAGGAAAACAAAAAAAAGATGAAATTATTTCCATTGGTTTACATTTAGTTAATGGAATGATGAAAACCGAAATGATGGATTATTTAAAAACCCTGCCGCTCCAAATGACAATATCTGATTATTGTTTTACTATATCACCATTAATCAAGGTGAGCAGTGGGTTCAAACGTATTGAAGCCGTTCTTGAAAATTATATTGAAAATCAAACATTCGAATGGGCAGACGAATCTGTAAAGACACTGAATGAGGAAATTAAGATGCTAAAACATTTTTATAGTGATAGGATGGATGAAGAAAATTTGGAAAGGAAAATGGAACAAGAGATCGATGAGATAATAAATCGATACCAGCCTCACGTTTCATTTCGTGTAATAAATGGTGGTATATTTTATCTTAATGATGACCCAGCTCTTACTATACAATAAAGCAGGCCCCAAATAGCGTGGGCCTGCTAATTAGTTTTCTTCATGAACATTTTTAAGGCGAAGGGCAGGACACCTAGCCATTTATTCGAAAGTAATGAAACATCACTTTTTTTGTGTTTTCTCCGTGATTTTCTTTCATTACGTGGCATATCCATAAATGTTACTACCTGCTCTGTCATGTATTTTACATAATCATTGCCCGAAATAGCTATCACCTCATTTTCTTTAGTTTTAGCATTTCCATTTGTATTTAGGATATACTTATACATGTTTGATTTTTGCAATTATTTCATTCGTAATAGCCTCAATTGATTTGCTATCTGTGGAAATAGTATACTCAGCACATGATTTATAGAGATTAAGTCTCAGCTTATACAATTGTTCCTTTTCCTCCAATCTGCTGTTCCAAAGTGGTCTCTTTTGATCATATTGTAATCGTCTCTTAATTTCATGAAAGGATGTATGTAAATAAATCACTGTACCGGATTTCATATAATTCGTATTGCCTTTGTTTTCCACAATTCCCCCACCGGTTGATACGACAGCATTTGTGTTGGGGGTATCTCTTAATGCCGCTGATTCATATATACGAAACGTACTCTCCCCCTTCTCTTTAAATATTGCTGCTATTGATTGACTGTATTTTTCCTCTACCGCTGCATCCGTGTCAATTAAAGGAACATCTAATAATAAGCTTAGACACTCCCCTATCGAACTTTTGCCGCTTCCCATAAAACCAATTAAATAAATTGTTTTCAAGTTACTCCACCTCTAAAAACTTTTTTGAAATATTTTAAGAAAAAAGAAGGAATTTGTTAATTCATGTCGAATATAGCTATTATAGCAAAATAAAAATTAAATATGGAGGTGTTCTTCATTGAACCCCGCAACAACCCTCTCGCAAAAGCTTCTTCTATCCGCGTTTGAAGCACAAGCTTCCGATATTCATTTTTATCCCTTCGAAAAGCATACGGATATTTATTTTCGAATACATGGCAAACGAATTTTTCATAAACAGATACTTTTCTCCCAGTATCAATTGTTGTTAGCATACTTTAAGTTTACATCGGGAATGGACATTGGTGAAATACGAAAACCTCAAAATGGTACCATTACCTTTCAATCTGCTGCAATTCATTATGATCTTCGCTTATCGACGCTTCCCGTTAATCATATGGAAAGCCTTGCCATCCGAATTCTGCCACAGGACGAAAACCTTTCACTCGAACAGCTATTTCTTTTTCCAAACCAACTTAACAAACTGAAAAATTTACTTTTAAATCGTGCTGGTATTATTCTTTTTACAGGTCCAACCGGCAGCGGTAAAACAACCACCCTTTATGCATTGCTTCAGACAATTCTTCAACGTGATTCTTACCAAACGATTACATTAGAAGACCCAATCGAAAAAGAAATCACAAATATTTTGCAGGTGCAAGTAAATGAAAAGGCAGGCATAACCTATCAAGTTGGGTTAAAAGCTGCATTAAGACATGATCCGGACATTATTATGGTAGGTGAAATTCGTGACCGGGAAACTGCACGTTTTGCCTTTGAAGCTTCCTTAACAGGACATCTGGTATTAAGTACGCTTCATGCAAAAAATGCAAATGGCACAATACATCGATTATTAGAAATGGGACTTTCAGTAACCGATTTAAAACAATCGCTTATTTCTGTTGCAGCATTACAATTATTGCCAATTGAATTAAACAAAACAATCTCAAGAAGAGCCGCTATTTTGGAATTTTTGGAAGGTGATTTATTAGATTGTGCTTTGAATGGAGTTAACGTTGAAAATATGGAGCAATTCCAGACTTTTCATCATTTAAGAAAGAAGGCATTTGCTTATGGATTTGTATCTAAAAAAGTTTTTAACGCGAATTAAGCACAAAACAATAAGAAAGGAATTACAATTATTATTTCTAAATAGGTTATCCAGATTATTACATAACGGGTATACCTTAATAGAAGCGCTTGAAGTAATAAAATGGGATAAAAACCTTGAGCGGCCCTCCACTATTATTATGGAGGCATTAAAAAATGGAGCAACGCTTGATCAGGCTTTTGAAAAGGCAAGATTTAATACCATTGTTACCTCTTATTTATTCTTTGTACAGGCAAATGGTGATGTTCAGGCTACCATTGAAAAATGTATTAATATGTTCGAGCAGCGAATACAGTATCTGCAAAAGTTTCAACAAGTGGCACGATATCCAATTATATTGCTTTTCATCTTTTCTATTCTACTCTATTTTATTAAACAATCTGTGCTCCCCTCATTTCTGGATCTATTCCAATCAAATCCTGAAACATCATCAACCGTATACTTATCAATGGTTGTCATTGATTTTTTAAGCAGTTTTGTAATGGTATTATTTGTCTTAATTCTTATAGGAGGTGGTCTATGGCAGATAAATAAGCAAAAACTTAGTATTGAAAAGCAAATTAAAGTATACCGTTCTATCCCCATATATCGTAAATACAAACAAATCCAAACGTCATTTCTATTTGCAACACATTTTAGCTCTCTTCTAAAAACTGGAATCCCTATTAAAGAAATTTTGACTATTATGTCACAGCAGCCAAAGTTACCAATCTTATCTCATTATTCAACGCTAATGACAGCGGAATTGCAAAAAGGACTTCAATTATCAAGTTTACTATCTCAATTGCAATTGTTGGAGAAACAAATTGCAATGATTTTCCAAAAAAATGCGGATATAAATGCTTTGGAGAAAGATTTATCCGTATACGCCGAACTGATCACGGAGGATTTGCACCGTAAAATAATGAAAGTAATTACATATATTCAACCAGCGTTTTTTCTATTGCTGGCTGGTTTCATTATTTTCATTTATATAACTCTTATGTGGCCAATGTTCCAATTGATTAAAACTATATAAAGGAGATTTGACCAATGTTTAAAAATCAAAAAGGTTTCACACTGATTGAAATGCTAATAGTCTTGTTAATTATATCAGTCTTAATTATATTGTTCGTTCCAAATTTAAGTGATAAAAGTGACAAGGTTTATTCAAAAGGCTGCGATGCGTTAGTTTCTGTAGTTCAGGCCCAGGTTGATGCGTATAAGCTAGACAAAGGTAATAGCCCTGCAAGTTTAGAAGTATTGAAAAGCGCAGGTTATATAACTGGTGAACAAATGTCATGTCCAAATAAAGATTCCTTAACCTTAAAAGACGATATTGTTAATGTGTCAACCGAGTAGGAGAAGTAATGAGAAAAAACGGGTTCACCCTTCTTGAAGTTTTGTTTTCACTAAGTATATGGGGACTATTTATTCTTTTAAGTGTGCCAGTGATGTTTTCAGTAATTGATAAACAAGAGGAAAAACAGTTTTTTGAAACATTTGAATTTGATCTGCTATATATGCAAAACATGTCTTACACTACAACTGACTATATCCGATTAACCTTTAAGCTTAATAGCAACACGTATGAAATCAGAAAAGGAAATAACGATGAATTGCTTGTTAAGAGATCTATTCCGGATGACTGGATCGTTCAAAAAAGAAAAATGACAAAACCTATTTCATTTAATGCAAATGGGACAATTAAACAATCTGGCTCTTTGTACATTCAGACGAAATTGTCAGAATATCGAATCGTATTCCCGTTAGGCAAGGGGCGCTGCTACATTGAAAAACAATAAGGGTTTTACACTAATCGAGGTATTAGTAGCTTTCAGTATCATTTTTATGATTGCAACAACGCTTGTCCCAATAGCAACCACGCTGAATACTGAACTTGAGGTATTAAGCCAGCGACGTATGTTAACAAATCGTCTTCACGATGAATTGCAAGACTATTTATGGGATAGCGAACCTGCAATCCCCAAGACATATACAGAAAGAATTAATAAGAAAGAAGTATTGTTTCATTTTAATTTGGAAAACCGTTTAATTAAAGGATGTGCAGAGTGGCAAAATGTCAAACAATCCATCGAAAAGTATTGTTTATATGGGTATCCTCAGGAATGAAAAGGGGTTTACGTTCATAACACTATTAGTAACTATTACTTTATTTTTTATGACACTGCCGTTTATTGGCTATATCTCAAAGACTGTAACCTACTCCTCTAATTATGATGAAATTTCAACACTGCAGTTTTTCCATTTTATTAGAGATGATGTTATGAAAGCGACAAATTTCTACGTAGACGCGAAAGGCTTAAAATTAAATATGAAGGATGGAACCGTTGTTTCATTTGAACAGTATAATAACACGGTTAGAAGACAGGTTGATGGTCAGGGGCACGAGATATATTTGCGCAATGTTAAACAATTTGAACTTAAGCCATTGCCATTCGGTATCCATCTTACAATTACCTCCATACAAGGAGAAATCTATGAAAAATCGATCATTTTTTACCACTAAGCAAAATGGATTTTTTCTGCCATATGTCTTATTTTTAACTGCTATCGTATTAATTGTGTTAACAGCTGCTGTAAACACATACAAAAGTGATATACGAATTACCGACAATCAATTGGAACAACTAAAGATTGAAACATTGCTGCAAATTAGCAGGGCTAAACTAAAACAAAACTTTCCGCAGCATGAAAATAGCAGTCAGCCCGTAGTATATACATTTCCAGATGGAGATGTATATATCGATATTGAACAGATTACGAGCAAAAAGTACGAATTAACCTTTACAATTAATACTGATACTAAATCATATGTTACAACTAACATTTTATCATTTGACAATTCACCTGAATAAATTGCAAGCAATTGCGATAAACTACTTAGGTATACGTGAATGTGTATATTTTTCAACAATTAGTTCTATTTACCCATTTCAAGAAGATCTTTACTATAATAAAGATATAACCATAGTGAGGTGGGTTTAATTGGAAAAAGCATTACAAATCTCAAGTGTTTTAGGTGATCCGACTAGATTTAATATTTATCAATACATTGTTAAACAGAATCAGGAAGTAAATGTTAGTGAAATAGCAAAGCAATTTGAGATTCATCCAAATGTGGCAAGACTTCATCTATCAAAGCTGGAAGACGTAAGTATGATCGTTTCCTACCCGAAAAAGACTGGAAAAGGCGGAAGACCAAGCAGACTTTATAAACTTTCCGATGAAGTTATTGAGTTAAGTTTTCCACATCGTGACTATAAACTGCTTTCATCAATAGCCATTGAATCTTTCAGTGAACTTGGGGAAGCCGGCAAACATGCATTATACAATACCGGAAGAAAATATGGTTTAAAGGTAATCGAACGTTTGCAGACTGTACATTATTCCAACGAAGATCTAACAGTTGATAAGAAAATACACCTGTTGGAAAATGCAGGACATATGTTAGGCATGTATCCTAATTTCACCTATAATCAGGAATCAAATAGTATTACGTTTTGCATTAACAATTGCCCGTTTAAAGAAGTTGCCAGCCACAATCACAAAACAATTTGCGAGATGCATAATTACTTCTTAAAAGGAATGTTTGAGGCTCTTTTTAATGATGTGGAATTAATTGAGGAAGAAAACATGTTTCAAGGATGTGAAAGTTGTACGTATGTGGCAAAACTTTCAATTGTTTAGCAAGATTCATTTACAATATTCATTTCCTCGTTTATAATAACAATGATAAGAAATGATAAGGTTACCAAGAAGGAGGGGGAAAGCATGGATCGAATGTTTCGAGTGCTTGCTTTTTGGACAGGGATTTTTACAGTAATGTTTTTTATTGGCGACATGCAAAAGACGGCATTATTATTCCTAGTTCAAACAGCTTTTTTCCTTACAGTAAGTTATTTAAAATTATCTGAGCGCATGTATATGTACTTATTCGGAGCTTATTTAACAGTATTTATGGTCGGTTTTACATGGTATTCAAACTTTATACTTGTTCCTGGCTTTGAATAAGCCGAAAAGCGCAACAAAAAACCCTGCTTACATAATATTTTTTTATGCAGGGTTTTTTTATTTTTCTATTGACATGTTCTTAATATGCATTTATAGTTATAGTAGTAGCTTAACTTTTATCCCTAACCAACAAAAGAGCAGAGCACATCCCCCCTAAAACCCTTCTTTATAAAGAAGGGTTTTTTTATTGTTTAAAATTCCTTGGGTAGATTAGATAAACAACTGGTCAGTCATGTGCAATTCTGTTTCTAAAAATTATGACAAACTACCACATCCCCAAACATAAAGTGCTTTAACTTTTACACTTGAGTCTAATCGACACATCTAAATTTAGAAATCGCAATTTATACCATGTTATTGTTTTACGAATGGATTATTTTTTTTCTCCTCCCCTATTGATGTTTCAGCACCGTGCCCGGGATATACAATGTAGTTATCGTCAAGGCTATAAAATTCCTTATGTATGCTTGTTATTAACTGCTGCATGTCTCCACCTGGTAAATCGGTCCTTCCAATTCCATGATGAAATAAAACGTCACCACCTATAATGTACGATGCATCATGTGCAATAATACTGACACTTCCAGGTGAATGCCCTGGAGTGTGAACTACTTCAAAATTAAAACCAGATATCCTTAACTCCCCAGGCTTTAGTAAATGATCAGCTTTCTGAATTACAATAGGCTCTTCCAAAAATAATTTTGACCCATTTAACATAGGATCCGTTAACCAATCCATTTCATTTTCGTGCAAATATACATTTATTTTAAAGTGAGTTCGTAATAACTCTACAGCACCAATGTGATCAAAATGGGCATGGGTTAATAAAATCGCATGCGGTTTAATCTGTTCCCTTTCTATAAATAACTTTATTTTTTCTGCATCACCACCAGGATCAATTATAACTGCATTCCTATCATCATATACGATATAGCAATTTGTTCCTAATGGACCTGCTGAAATACCTTTTATTTTCAATTAAATCTCCCCTTATTTTGCATTTATAAATTGTTGCAAAATCCCTATTGAACATGCTCGACAAAACCATTATAATGCTATAAAATAATAAATAGTAATGTTTAGTTACATAATAATATAAATGCAATTCCTATATCAACAGTGGAATACGGTAAGGAGGAAATAAGAGAATGAGAATAGTATTAGCATGTTTATTACTAATTGTTGCATTATTATCTGCGGTTTCTGTAATTCGTCAAATTAAATTAAAAAATATGTTTGCATTAGGTTTTTCAGCTGTTTCTGCATTGGCATTTGGATTTTTCTCCATTGCTACCCTTATATACGAAATCACTGGTTGATCTAAAACATACTTAGAACAAAGAAAGAGGCTGATTCGAAATTGAATCAGCCTCTTCATTTTATTTAATTTTATTAAAATCAACAAAGCGGAAAAGATCACCATATATAAGATCATCTGAATATCCAAGTTCTTGTGCCACCTTTTCCTCAATTGGTGCACATGGTTTTTCATTTTCAGCGTTTTCTACTACTGGCTCCCCTGTCTCACGGTTATAGCAAATACCACTTGTAGAAATATATTTATCGCTGATATAGTCACCATTTCTTAAAGCAACATAGCCTTTACGATCATCTGAAAATAAATCATTTCCAAAATAAATATCATCAGTAGTATCAACCCCAAGTAAATGCAATAAAGTCGGTTTAATATCAATTTGTCCTGCTACTTCTGACATTACCTTACCCTTACCGCTTCCTGGAATGTGAACAAAGAAAGGAACCCGTTGTAATTGTATATGGTCATATGGAGTTATTTCTTCCTTTCCTAGATAACTACTCATTGCTTTATTATGATTTTCACTAATTCCATAGTGATCACCCATAATTACAATAATGGAATCCTCATATATACCAGATTCTTTTAACTGGTTAAAGAACTGTTCAATTGATTCATCCATATACCTTACAGTTGGAAAATAATTATTCAGCGTATTTGAATTAGAATCATATGGTTCAATCGAACGATCTTCTTCACTTAATTCAAATGGAAAATGATTGGTCAAGGTAATAAACTTCGTGTAAAATGGCTGTTCAATTGTTTGCAGATATTTAATCGATTGCTCGAAAAACGGTTTATCCTTCAATCCCCATCCAATTGAATTTTCTTTTGTCACTTCGTATGCTTCTTCCCCATAAAAATGATCAAATCCTAAGCTTTCATACATCTGATCTCTATTCCAAAAGCTTTTATTATTCGCATGAAAAGAAGCTGTATAATACCCTTCTTCATTTAACATTTCCGGCAGTGCATGGTATTCATTTTGACCATGCGTAAAAAACACAGCACCTCTAGACAATGGATAAAGTGAATTAGCTGTTAAAAACTCGGAATCGGATGTTTTTCCCTGCATGGTTTGATGATAGAAATTTTCAAAGTAAAATGTATCATCATCTTTGGTCAGACTATTTAAAAATGGCGTTATTTCTTCACCATTCACCTCGTTATTGATAGGAAAGCTTTGAAGGGATTCAGCAGAAATAAAAATGACGTTCTTGCCTTCTGCTGCACCAAACAGTTCTGACTTTTCCTTACTTTGAATTCCATCGATATATTCTTTAATCTCCGGTAATTCAGTTCCATCTGCAAATACGCGTTGTGTTTTAACTTTTGAATGTACAGCTATATCATAAATATGATAATTGAATAATCCAATATTTTTCACAAGATATTCTCTGTCAAAAGCACGGGTGAAAAGCTGCGGTCTCTCCATTTCAGCCAAGAAAAAATTACCTGCAATTAAAACAAACGACATTGCAAGCGCGAAAAATTTACCACTTCTTGGGTAACTGACAGTCATTGCATCCTGTTTTTTCTTACTTAAATACCAAATTATTGCCACATCGGCAAATAGCAATATGTCATAAACCTTTATCAGCGTCAGTATACTTGATCCCAAATCCCCCATGTTGCTTGCTTGAAATAATTGTGGAATCGTTATAAAGTCTGTAAATGAACGATAGAATACTAGATTGAAATATAAGATGATTGTCCCAATTAACGCGGTATATCGTAAAAATTTCATTTGTCGTGATTGTTTCTTAAACCAGACACTTAAGGCAAAAACTAAAAACGCCGACACGAATGGATTAATAAACAGTATTAATTCTTGCATGGAATTATCCAATTCAATGCTAAACATAAAGCGATAAATAATATATGTTTTTACGCCAAACAACAAAGTTGCTATTATATATAATGGAATTTTAGCCCGTTTTATGTTCATCATTCGTTCCTCCTAACATAAAAACATGTTTTAATTCAAAATTTTCTTTTCATTACCATTATTTATTACCATTATTTCTTGTTTCCCTTTTTAAGTTACTTTGAAACAAGCAGATTAGTAAACTACTCTATAAGACGAATTTACATGGATAAAAGTTTCAGATAATCCTGTTATTTTTTTAATATCTATTTAAAGATGCATTTACATATACTAAATGATATGTATGAAAGACTTTTATTTTTATGCTTATTTATTCTAATTGGATTTTGCCTATTGGTTATCACGCAATTGTGCTGCCTCTTTCCTTAAGATCAGTATTGCTTTTGTATATTCCTCTCGGCGTATGAATTGTGAATCGTATAATTCCTTTAATTCCATTTCCATTAATTCTAATTCAGCCATCCGATCACCAATATAAATAAATGTTCCAAATTTTTTTAGTAATTGTTGGATATCATAAACTGTATTCATAAGAATCACCAAATTTAATTATATCAAATATAATTCATTATGGGAATAATCATTTAGCCTAAAATATGGAACCCAGATCGCCTTAGCGATCTGGGTCCTGAGGATGTAAAAATGCCGGGCGTCTGTTTTTGAGTGGAATCGGAGAACGAATAAGTATATCACGAAACGCCCGAAACGAGAATGGCATAAATGGCCAGAAATATGCTGTGTTATAAGAAGTCATTCTTGTCAAATATAAAATCCAAAACGTAATACCAGCAACATATCCTATAACCCCAAACGAAGCAGTTACCACCAGTAACATTATTCGAACAATCCGATTCGCTAAACTTAGCTCATAACTAGGTGTAGCAAATGTTCCTATTGCTGCAACCGATAAATATAAAACAACTTCATTTGAGAATAAACCTACCTCTACCGCAACCTGTCCAATTAAAATTGCCGCAACTAACCCTAATGCTGTTGCCAAGGAAGTTGGCGTATGAATAGCTGCCATCCTGAGGACATCTATACCTATCTCTGCAATTAAAAATTGAACAATTAACGGAATTAACCCCGCCTCGGCAGGGCCAATAAAATGTAATCCTTGTGGCAATAATTCTGGATTTGTAGAAAACAAATAATACAGCGGCAAAATAAAAATAGAGACCATAACTGCAATGAAACGGACTAATCGTAAGTATGCGCCTACTAATGGCTTTTGGCGATATTCCTCAGCATGCTGTAAATGATGCCAGTATGTTGCCGGTGTTATCATAACACTAGGTGATCCATCAATTATTATCAAAACGTGTCCTTCATATATATGCGCAGCTGCCGTATCTGGCCTTTCCGTATACCGAACAGTAGGATAAGGATTCCAATGTCTGCCACTAATGAATTCTTCAATCGTCTTTTCGGCCATTGGAAGTCCATCTGTATCAATTCTCTTTAATACATCTTTTAATTCAGCTACACGATCCGGTTCTGCAATGTCTTCTAAATAACATAAACAGACATCTGTTTCAGATCTTCTTCCTACCTGAATATATTCCATCCGTAATGAACGATCACGGACCCGTCTTCGGGTTAATGCTGTATTGAAAACAATTGTTTCAACATAGCCATCCCTTGAACCGCGCACTACCCGTTCCAGATCTGGTTCTGCCGGTGAACGAACTGGATAGGTTCTTGCATCTATCATTAGTATTGCGTCGGTTCCTTCAACCAGCAATGCCACTGGACCAGCAAGGACCTGATCGGATGCCTTTATCAAATCAGTTTGTTTTCCAATTTCAATGTACGGTATATAGGTTTTAAATAATTTTGTTAACGGATCTGGTTCCAATTGTTCTGGTTCCAGTTTTGCGAGCAGCTTCATAATAAAATGCATAATTTCATCTTTTGCAAAACCATCAATCATAAACATTGCCATTTTACGGCCAGCATATTCTAAATCTAAATTAATAACATCAAAACTTTTATCAACAGCTAGTCTGTCTTTCATGTATTCAACATTTTCATCGTAGGAGGAAAATAAAGGTTGTTTTTCTTTATTCATAAACATCACCTGTTGTTTTGACTTTTTATAAAGCAAGGAAATGAAAAATACAATAAGCACTTGCAAAGTATCCTTAGGCAGCTGAGCAATACAACACAACAGTGCATCCCCGCTTCAAACGGATGTTTGGATTTTTTCTTAAAATAGTTTGTACTGTCTGCATCAAATCTATTCATAAAGACTTGTCTGTTAACATAAATCTTAAATAAACAAGTAATTAAAAAGGATGTAATTATCATGAATAAATGGACATTCATTTGTATACTCATCTCATTTATAATACTGGCTGGATTTTTATATATAGGAAGATTAAGTTCTCTTCCCGCTATAACTTATTTTCCTATTGACCAGGAAACAACATTTGAAGATTCACATACATCCATTGAATTCTATTCGCAGCAAGACAATAATTCCTATGATATTTCTTGGACTAGTAATTCCAAAAGCGACAAAAAAGTTTATTTAAGACAGGATGCTTCTTTATTGTTTGATAATGGAAGACTAAAAGGAGTATTAAGCAAATGGAGGCAAAACGAAGATATTATTCAATTGAATCAAAAACTTACTAATGAGGACAGTGGATACTTTCAGGCAATTTCTTTCCATCATGGAGAAATTCATTATCCCGATGACAAAATTAAAAGTATTCACCAAATGTCATATGATGAATTATATGTAATTGACTCACCTACCACACCGCTTGAGTCATTTAAAGAACCAAAGGGCGAATTTGAAAACGAATGGAAAAATTTATTAGACCTGACAACAAAACAGCAATTACTTTATCATTGGAATAGGCTTATGAATTACTTTGATATTAATAAAGAAGATTATATCTCAGTACCATTAACTAGTCTGTACAAATATAACGAGGAAAATCTGCCTAATATGACCTTAGTGCAAACAGACCAGATCATCGGTCAATTATGGGAAGGACTGTATAAAAATTATATTCTTCCTGCAACATCACCTTCTGATAATAAACTATCAAGTTATATTCCGATTGTTTTATTCGATAAAAAAAGTACACATTTATTTGTTTTGTATGAAGTTAATGGCAAAAAAGAGAGACTCATACAAAAATATTGAAGTCTGTCTCCATCGAAAACAAAGACAGACCTCACGTTTAATTGCTTAGCTTTTCGCCAGTGATATGCTCGTAAAAACGAATGTAATCCTCATCGTTCGGTTTTAATTCGTATGCCTTCTCTGCTGCTTCTGCTGCCAGCTGTTCATCACCGCGTTCCGAATACAATATTGCTAGATTATAGTAGGCTTCAGGCATATCTTCCAATTTAACCACTCGTTCAAGGTCTTTTGTCGCCAATTCCGCCTTGCCCAGCTCAATATATGCGTATGATCGTTGAAATAATAGTCGTCCCTCCAGTTCTCCTGGATGTTCAAGACCTTTTGTCGCACTATTAATTATTTCCTCGTAATTTTCTTGTTGTAACATTTCATCAATTTTGATTAATTGGTAGTTTGCACTATTGATGTTATTCTGTACACCAAACAAACTCAATCCACCAATAATCAGAACATATAAAATAAACGCACCCAATTGAGTTGCTACTCTTCTTTTTTTTGGTAAACCGACAATTGCTGAAGCTGCAAAACCAGTTATTAATCCGCCAATATGCGCGCCATTATCAATTTGCGGGAAGGAAAAGCCAAAAACTATATTAATTGCAATTAAAATAAGTAATCCTTTTCCCATTGTTTGGGAAAATATTCTCTTATATAAAAGTCCGAAATAAAGCAACGCACCAAATAAGCCAAATAATGCACCCGAAGCTCCAGCCGATACATTGAATGTAAAAGCAAAGCTAGCAAGACCCCCGCCAATTCCCGCTAAAAGATAAATAACCAGGAACCTCCATGATCCATAAATTCGTTCTGCTGTAATCCCTAAGTAATATACGGCTAACATGTTCATAAATAAATGTATTAGTCCAATATGCAAAAACATTGATGTTATAATCCGCCACCATTCACCATCAATAATAGCTGGATTATATTTCGCACCAAAGTTTATCAGGTTTTCTGTGGATTGACTTCCGCCGGCTTTCGTTTCAAGCATAATAAACAGAGCAATATTTATAAATAAAAGTAAGTATGTCAGAAAAGGTTTGCCAAACGAAAATACTGTCTCAGCTTCTTTTTGCTTCAAATTTAATGCATTCATTAGTTTCTCTTTACTATTATTAATCTGTTTCTCTTTTTCAGTATCAGTAAAATTTTCTGTATCATTTATTATAGGAATATCCAATGATTTAAATAATCTTGCTCTTTCATTTTCGGCTTCCTTTTCTTCGAGGTAATAAACACCCATTTTTATTGGATTTTTTTCATTCAACAGCATTGGTTTCTTTAAGGATTCCCAGTCATCCACTGGTGCATGCGATGAAATATAAACATTATGTATCTCGATATTTTTTCCTTGCAGATAACGCGTCATAGCTTTTGTTTTTTGGAATACCAATGCAATATCTTTCTTCAAATGATTTTTCCAATCAAATCCTTTATGCAGCAGTCTCACAATATGCGAGGTCCTATTTTCAAATTTTTCTAACCATATTTCCCCTTCGTTATCATTTAGATGCAAGACTTCAAATTGGTACCTTTCCACTAACAAGTGCGCTGTTCTATACATCAGATATTGCTCGGATAAATACATGTACGTTCCTCCCTACCAACATCATAACAAAACAAAGGGATAATTTCTTGAATAAAACAAAAAAGAAGCTGATGAGCTTCTTTTTTGTTCATTTTATCGGGCAGTTTGATTGCTGTAGAAATTAGATAGTAGATTTTTTCTGATTTTCGGCATGTTCATGGTAATGGAAACTGCAATTCTTCTAAGAAAACTAATTGCCAAAATAGTATTTACCACTCTGTATCTCCATTTGTAAATTACTGACGCTGCCGCTAAAATAAATGTGAAAATTAAAATGAACCGCATATAAACACCCTTTTCTATAAAAGTGATGTTATTAGTTATTTTCAAAAGGATTATATTTATACATCATGAACCAATATAACGGTCATAAAGTGTTCGTGCATAAATTTTATCCTCCGTTCCTTGTACGAGCACTCGTCCATCAGGAAAAATCACAAATGCAGCATCTTCATTTAATTTTGCCTTCAATAGAAATGGTGTACGCTGAATTCTAGCAACACCTGATAATTGTTTTTCAAGCATGGATATATCCAAATTGGCCTTTTGATGAATCTGTACCGTATTCCTGCCGCATAGAACGGTTTCCTGTTCCTGTGAATGTTTCTTTAGTGCAGGGTACTCTTTTGTCTGACAGGTTGGGCAATTGGGCTCCGGTTTAGGAAAATTTATATCGTATTGCTTATTATACCAAACATCAAATGTTATTAATGATTTTCTTATGTTCTGTTTGTTATCGGTTAAGTACTTTAACGCATCCACAGCCTGCATGGAAGCTACGATATCGACCGCGGGTGAAATGACACCTGCCGTATCACAAGTTTGTCCATTTTCTGATCCCGGCTTCGTTATACACCTTAAGCAAGCAGTTTCATTTGGTATAAATAATGCGGTCATCCCTCTGGAGCTAACTGCTCCGCCATAGGAAAAGGGAATATTTTTCTTGTAACAGATATCATTCAAAAGATACCGGGTTGCAAAATTGTCCGTCCCATCTAATACTAAATCAATTTCATCAGTCAGTTCATCAATATTTCCATATGTAACATGATCAACTATAGCTTCAATAGAAACATCACTATTGATTTTATTTAATTTCTTTTTGGCAGCAATTGCTTTGGGCAAAGCCTCGATAACATCATTTTCATCAAAAAGCATTTGCCGCTGTAAATTACTCAATTCAACATAATCCCGATCAACAATACGCAGTCTGCCAATTCCGGATCGGACAAGATGATTGCATATCACCGTCCCAAGTGCCCCGACCCCAACAACAAGCACGGATCGCTTTGCTAATAATTCCTGGCCCGATTCTTTTATCGGTGAAAATAACATTTGTCGTGAATAACGCTCCCAGTTCATTATAATGGCCTCCTGTATATAATTCCCGTATCTGTAACTAACTGATTCACGGGAATATCAAACGATTCGAAAGGCAATGAATCAACAAGCTGATGGCTGCTTGCCAGAGAAACTGTTTGATTTGCATAATCTGTTAAATATCTATCGTAATACCCCCCGCCAAAACCAATTCGGAAACCAAATTTATCAAAAAGTAAACCAGGTACTACTAATAAATCGATATCATGCTTATCCATTTTTTTAGTTTCTTCAGGTATTGGTTCTAATAAATTATAATATACAATTTCCAATTGATCGTCCGATTCAAATTGATAGAAAGTAAGTTGCTTCTGCTTCGGTTCACATTTGGGGACACTCACTGTTTTCCCCTGTGCCCATGCTGCCTCGATTATTGGTCTAGTGTTCCATTCGAATCCGTTGGAAACGGTGATTCCAATAGTAGTAGCATTGTTCCACATAGCAGATGTTGTTAGAAAATACGCTAGATTTTGTTCAATTGTTTTCTTTTCGGTTTCAGGTATTGCCTTTAGTGTTGCTATTGTCGATTTTCGTAATTGTAATTTATCCAAAGCACAGCCCCCCATAGCTATAGTAGCAAATATTCATGCTAAAAAAAATAAAACCCTTACCAATAAGTGATAAGAGTTTTATCGTTTTGACTATTTTGTTTCACGATGTAAAGTATGTCTTTTCAATCGTGGACAATATTTCTTAAGCTCTATTCGCTCAGGGTTAGTACGCTTGTTTTTTGTAGTAATATAATTACGATCACCAGTTTCAGTACAAGCTAATGTAATGTTTACTCGCATGTTTTTCCCTCCAAACTATGAAAACTGCTTTGTTGGCATAATAATTTCATTTCAGACTTAATTATAATAGCAGATCTTTCGCATTCAATCAAGATATACCGAAAAAAAATAACGATTGAATTCCAATAACTATTTATTTCCTTTTGAATTACATCCCCCATAATCACAAATAATCTATCGAATACTATTAATTGATGAATTAATAGTTTGTAAAAATAGACAATGGTTTTTACTTTTATTCTATGTTATAACTATTAATGTGTAAAATTTATTGGAGGTAAAATTATGTTATATGTTTTAATAACCTTAATTGCTGTGGCTATTGTGTTATTTGTACTATCATTCTTTATGAACGATAAGTTTGAGGAATTAGAAAGTCAATTAGAACAGTTATCTATCTCAACCATGCAGGATACATATCAAATGAAGAAGAAAATAAAGATTTTGGAAGAGGAATTATTAACAGAAGAAATCCTTCCAACACATGAGAATCATAAAAATTAATAAATAAGGAGTACAATCGATGAAACAACCTGTTCGTTTATTTTCTATTGGCGTTTTGGCAACGAGTATCATTGTACTGGTATTCTACTTTTTTGAAGACTCAAAAGCTAAATCAAATGATTTGAATACAGATGAAATGATAGCTGCCATTGAAGCAGACGGTTATCGTGTAATTACAGAATCGGAATATATTTCACTTTCTGTAAATGATAAGAATGAAAAAAAAGATAACAAAAAGACAGCTGATAAGGAAGAGAAAACCGCATCTGCTGAAGAAAAAGAGGATAATGCTTCTGAAAAAGAAAAACAAGATGAAAAGTCCTCTCAAGAAAATGCTGAGAAAACCTATACTTTAAAAATAGAATCAGGCATGCCATCATCTGAAATCAGTTCCCGTTTAGCTGAAAATGGAATTATTGATAATGCTAGGGAATTTACAAGTTATTTAGAAGATGAAGGATATAGTACAAAAATCCAGCTTGGCGAATTTAGCGTTTCGAGTTCCATGAGTAATTTCGAAATCGCAGAAGAACTTACTAAATAAAAGAAAGCTGTACGGGAATAAAGTCAATCTTTACTTCCGATACAGCTTTTTTTATTTGACTAGTTTCTAAAAAATAGTGTTTCACAATCGACGTAAAATGCGACGTAATATTCTCGGGTCGCCGTCCGGGATCGCTCCGGGCGGATGCACACCTTAGGGCACGGCCTCTGCCTCCTCGAGAAAACCATTCTTTGGTGTCTTCGGACTCGTGCTTTTCTGAGCAGGAGTCACCGCCCGCAGCGATGCCGGACTAGTGCAGTGGAATTAATATATATCGGTACTTGCATAGATTGTAATTATTAAATATAAAGTAACTATAATCTTTAAGAAATCATGATTACGTTATAAATACACTTACTAGCAGCCCGTATACACGGAGACTCCTGTGGGAGATGAGGCATCGGTGAGACCCCGGAGCGCGTCAGCGTGAGGAGGCTCATCAGCCGCCCACGGAAAGCGAAGTGTATACGGGCTGCGGGACCAAAGAGCGTCCAAAATAATGCAAAATCACCACAAGTATTTACGTCGCAGTCTACGGATATTTTAAATGCAATCAAACTTATTAAATGTACCTTTAGTTTAAATTATACGATTCACCTTTAACGAGAAATAAAATATTTTCACCGATGTTCGTAATATGGTCAGCAAATCTTTCAATGTATCTTGCACTAAATGCCATTTGCATAACATATTGAACTTTTTCTGGATTTGTTGCCGTTTCTTCAAGCATTTCCCGAATAATTGTTTCGTATAAGTTATCCATACTGTCATCCATCCCCGACAACTTTCCGGCCACCGAAATATCCTCATATCTAATCGCATTAACTGCTACTTTGACCATTTCAATGGCAATATCACGCATATCTCTTACAGCAGGGTGGACAGTTAATAGATGATGTTCACCGAGTTCGATTGTTGCATTAGCAATATTCTTTGCATGGTCTCCCATCCTTTCAAGATCCGTAGTTATTTTCAATGCGATAATCAACCTTCTGAGATCTTTTGCAACTGGCTGCTGTTTTGCTATTAGTAATATTGCCTTGTTATTAATATCCAGTTCTTTTTTATCAATATCTTTATCTTTTTCAATAATTTGTTCCGCCAAAGCCATATCCTGATTATAAAGGGCGTCCACGGCACTTACTAAAGCCGCTTCAGTATACTTTGCTAGCTGTATAATTTCCTCTTTCATATCTTTTAGATCCAGTTGAAATTGTTCTCTTGCAACCATCAGCGTCCTCCTTCTAAATTAACCAAATCTGCCTGTAATATAATCCTCTGTACGTTTATCTGTGGGATTAGAAAAGATTTGATCTGTCTTATTATATTCAATTACTTCTCCATTAAGAAAAAAGGCAGTGTTATCTGAAATTCTGGCTGCTTGCTGCATATTATGCGTCACAATTACTATGCTGTATTCTTTCTTCAACGATTGTACTAATTCTTCAACCTTCAACGTTGAAATTGGATCTAGTGCTGATGTCGGCTCATCCATTAAAATCACATCTGGCTCAATTGCTAAACATCTGGCAATACAAAGCCGCTGCTGTTGTCCACCAGATAGCCCAAAAGCATTTTCATGCAATCTATCCTTTACCTCATCCCATAATGCCGCCCCTTTAAGACTTTTCTCCACTACTTCATCAAGGATTTGTTTCTTTTTAATTCCATGGATTTTGGGCCCATAAACTACATTTTCATATATAGATTTTGGGAATGGGTTTGGTTTTTGAAACACCATCCCGACACTAGTTCTTAATTCCTCAACTTTAAATTTTGGATTAAAAATATTCTGTCCATTGTAATCAATACTGCCAGTCATTTTAACCGATGGGACTAATTCAACCATACGATTCAATGCCTTAATGTAGGTAGATTTTCCACACCCTGACGGACCAATAATAGCTGTTACTTTATTTGTTGGAATATCCATACATATATCGTTTAATGCATGGTCAGCTCCATACCATAAATTGAAATTTCGTACAGTGTAAATTGAATTATCTTTTATTGGACTAATAGAACTTGCCATTGGTCTATTCCTTTCGACAGTTAACAAGACAAATTCCTCCTTATTTAATAACGTTTTGAGAATTTATTACGAATAAACACTGCTATTGAATTCATAATTAATAACATAACCAAGAGCACAATAATTCCAGCAGCAGCAACATAGTGGAACTCTTCTTGAGGTCTGCTGGTCCAATTAAATATCTGTATTGGCATTACTGTGAACCCCGACCATATATTTTCCGGCAAATAAGCAATAAATGTCAATGCACCAATCATTAACAGTGGGGCAGTTTCACCAATCGCTCTTGATAATGCCAGAATTCCCCCAGTTAATATTCCTGGAATAGCCGCTGGTAACACTACTCTCCGAATGGTTTGCCATTTAGTAGCTCCCATTGCAAATGAAGCTTCATACTGATCATTTGGAACGGATCGAATCGCCTCTTGGGATGCAACAACTATAATTGGCAAAATCAGCAAACTCATCGTCAATCCCCCAGCAATAATGCTCCTCCCCATTTCTAGTAATCTTACAAATACAGTAAGACCTAACAATCCAAATACAATCGAGGGCACCCCAGCTAAGTTTGAAATATTCATTTGAATAAATCGTGTCCATTTATTTTTAGAAGCATATTCCTCTAAAAAGATAGCAGTACCAACACCTAAAATTAACGATATGGGGGCAGTAATAGCCATTAACCATAATGAACCAATAATAGCTGCTTTAATGCCCGCTTCTTCAGGGAATCTAGATGCGAAGCTTAAAAAGAACTCCCAATCTAAATAACCAATCCCCTGTGTGAAAATACGGTATAAAAGTGTACCTAAGATGATGATAGCGAATAAAGTAGCCATCAAGAATAGCTGCTTTATTAACTTATTACGAATTAAACGCATACCCATTTTATTTTTAACAAGTTGTTTATCAACCAAATTCATCTTAATACTCCTCCCTAAAACGACGAGAGATATACTGCGCCAATAAATTCATTAGCAAAGTAAAAACAAACAATGACATTCCTACAGCATAAATACTGTAATAAATAGTTGATCCATACGATGCATCCCCTAAGCTAACCTGAACAATATACGCTGTCATTGTCTGAATCGATTCAGTCACATCTAGGGTAAACTTAGGAGTAGAACCAGCGGCTACAGCAACAATCATTGTTTCACCGATTGCACGGGATATACCAAGAACAAAGGATGCAATAATACCAGAAAGTGCTGCAGGAAGAACGATCTTCAAGGCTACCTCTAATTTTGTCGCCCCCATTGCTAACGCCCCTTCCCGCATTGAACTAGGGACGGAACTCATTGCATCCTCTGAGAGGGAGGCAATCATTGGAATTATCATAATTCCGACTACAATTCCAGGACTTAATGCGTTAAAAATCGGAAGTCCTGGAATAATTCCTTTCAGTAATGGTGTAACAAATGTTAATGCGAAAAAGCCGTAAACAATCGTTGGAACACCAGCTAGAACCTCTAGTATAGGCTTAATAATCCGTCTAGCCCGTTCACTGGCATATTCACTTAAATATATTGCTGTAGAAAGTCCAACAGGGATTGCTACCAGCATCGCAATAAAGGTTATTAACAATGTTCCCGATACTAACGAAAGAATCCCATAACTTGGCGCTTTTTCCGTAAATGGATACCAATCTGTACTTGTAATGAATTCTATGATTGACACACGATTAAAAAAGGTAATCGTTTCAATTACTAGCGTGAAAATTATCCCTACCGTTGTAAAAACGGATATGACAGCACAAATTCCAAAAATAATTGGTGCTGCCTTTTCCAAATATCCCGGCAAAAATTTTCTTCGTTTCTTTTCTTTAATAATTTCGCTAACCGATTTCGACATAAATTTCCTCCTATAGTAAAAAAGAAAGGTGAGGAGAACTTGATTAAACTCTCCTCATTATCCAATTACTATTAACCCGCATTTGCCATTAGAAATTACTTTTCGGTAATTTCGTCAAGCTTGTTTAATGCATCTGTATAGGTGCTGTCTGGTAATGCTACATAACCAACTGCCTCTGACATAGAACCAGCATTTTCAAGTGCATATTTTGTAAAATTATATACTGTATCATTTTTTAATGATTCATGTTTCACATAGATGAACATTGGTCTGGATAATGGTTCATACTCACCCGATTGAATGGTTTCCTGACTTGGTGTAATTGCCTCTCCACTGCTATTTACAATCGGAACCACTTTTAGCGAATCTTTATTTTCCAAGTAATAAGCGTATCCAAAGTAACCAATACCATTTTTCGTTCCGGAAACACCTTGAACAAGTACATTGTCATCTTCTGATAATGCAGCATCCTTTCGTATTTGTGCACCGTCTAAGATTACTTCATCAAAGTAATCAAATGTTCCCGAATCCGCCCCTGGACTGAAAAATTCAATCTCTTCTTCCGGCCATCCATCCCGAACATCTGCCCATGTTTTAACACCTTTTTCTTCAGACCACATTTTGTTTAATTCTTCTACAGTAAGCTGGTTTACCCAATCATTTTCTTTATTTACGACAACAGATAATCCATCTAAAGCGATCTTAAATTCAGTATAGTTAATTCCTTCTTCTTCCAGCAATTTCTTTTCTTCTTCCTTGATAGGACGTGATGCATTGGAAATATCGGTCTCACCAGCGATAAATTTTTCAAAACCGCCACCTGTTCCTGAGACACCAATTGGAACCTTCACATCTGGGTTTTCAGCTGAAAATTCTTCAGCAACAGCCTCCATGATTGGAAATACTGTAGATGATCCATCAACTTCAACCTTTTGTTCTTCTTCAGCACTGCTGCTTCCATCACCATTGCCACATGCTGCTAGCGTTCCAAGTGTTAATAAAATAAACATGGATAATACAAAATGTTTTGTTTTTCTCAATGCTATTACCCCCACATATTTGAATTGATAGAGACTAGTGTATTCCCTTCCTCTCTACAACCCAATAATAGCTTACTAGTATTAACTGCCTATTAATTACGTGTAAAGATAACGTAAATTCTATAAGTAGAGTAAGCCACCGACATTTAATTTAGAGCCTTAATTTAGCAGCAAAAAAGCCAAAACCTGCAAAATATGCAAGGTTTTGGCTTAAAAAAATTTATTCTTCTGTATTCTCTTCTTTATCAATTTCGTTTTTATCACCAGATTTTGCACGTTCTTCTTTCAAATCAAAGTATGCATCTAGTATTCTTTCACCTATATCATCATTAGGGTGACCAAGTTTACTTGATCCAGTATTCGGCACAATCACAGAAAATGCAATCTCTGGTTCATCGAATGGTGCATAACCAACCAGTGTAAGGTTTTCTGTATAGTCACCTTCAGCACTATTCTCCGCTGTACCTGTTTTTCCTGCTGGATTATAGTCCTTATCACCAAACCAGCTATATGCAGTACCACCTGGCTCCTGAAATGCACGACGGAAACCTTCCTGAACACGTTCTATATAGCCTTGTTTCATTTCAATTCTGTTTAACACATCTGTATTAATGTTTTTATATACAGGACCCAAGTCATTCTCATATGGTGTAGGCATACGAATTTCTTTTACTAAATGCGGCCGAACTCGATACCCATCATTTGCAATCGTTGAGACATACTGTGCAAGCTGCATTGCTGTAAATGTATCATACTGACCAATCGCAAAGTCTAAAAAGTTACCTGCCTGTGGATCGACACCCTTATAGCCAGTTGCTTCATATGGAAAATCGATTCCCGTTTCCACTCCCAATCCAAATTGACTGTAGAAGTTGCGCAAACGCTGAAACGGTTGTGATTCCCAATCGAACGACAAATTATCATATGGCACATAATTAAAGTCGCCACCCATTCGCATAGCAATATAAAACATATAAACGTTGGACGATTTTTGTAAAGCTGTAATGTCGTTTACTGTACCCAGATTGCCGGTCCATGACGTTTTTCCATCTGAATTCTTACCAATGTAGATTGGTTTATCAACAAAGGTTTGCCCAGGTTTTATTACCCCAGACTGTAACCCTGCTAATACAGTAGCTCCCTTTATTGCTGAGCCAGGGCGATGAGAGGCATACAATGTTCGCAATGCAGCATTCTTATATTCTTTATCCTCTTCATCATAATACTTTCCTGAAACGGCTAAAATTTCTCCGGTCTGCGGGTCCATCATGACTACCAGTGCATCATTCAAATGCCTATTTTCGTATGGATGCTCTCCTTTTGCGGTCTTTAACACATCCAGAACGATTTCATCAACACGTTTTTGAAGTTCCATATCAACAGTGAGCACCAAATCTTTTCCGCGTTCACCCTCTACAGCAACTTCTGTATCAATTACCTCTCCTTCTTTATTCGTTGTATAAAGAATCTGCTCTTTCCTGCCTCTTAGCACACTTTCGTATTGTTCCTCTAAACCGCTCTTCCCAACCCGATCGTTTGCACTATATCCATGTGATAGATAGTAGTCTTCTTTTTCTGCAAGAATCCCTTGTTCTTGAGATGTAATCGTGCCAAAGAAATTACTGAACGTTTCATCAAATGGGTATACACGATCCCAATCTGTTGTAGCATTAATTCCTTTAAGCTCATTCAAATGCTCTGCAACACGTGCATACTCTTTAGGGGTAACATTTTCATTCTTCACGATTTGAGGGGTAAGTGTTTGTGCTTTATCAAGTTCTTTCTTGATAAGCATGATTTCTTTATCCTTCTCTGTAAAATTACTAATTTCTTCTTCGGTAATACGATCTAAAATCGTATTGTATTGTTCACCAGGTTTCATGTCCTCTGCTTCTTTTGCTGATAAGCGACTATCCGCTTCCTTCTGATGCAATAAATACCAATACTCTTTTTTATTTCGTTCTGTAATTGTATCTAGAACCTCTTCTTTATTTTCCTTATTATACATGGATATATATTCCGATAGTTTTGCAGCAACTTCCAGCCGTTCTTCAGCATCTACACCCTTTGCTGGAGTATACGTAATAGAATATAATGGTTTATTATCCACGACTACATTTCCATTCCGATCATACATTTTTCCCCGGGGCACTGGAATTTTTGTTGTATCTTTTATTGTCCGGTCAATCTCTTTTTGAAAATCTTCTCCATTAAGGATTTGAACTACCCCTAATTGAAGTACTAAAACGGAAAATAACAAAAAGACAACAAAAAATAATATATTTAAACGAAAGGGAAGCTGTGCCTTTTTCTTCTTTTTTTTCTTATTTACCATGTATCTCCCCCACCTCAAACAACACATTTCCTCTTATTATATCACGTATTACTATAAATTCTAACCGATTTTAACGATTTTTTTCGTCGGTCAATTGTTCTTTTATCATTACTTCTTTTTTTCGTGGGCTTCCCAGATATATATTTTTAATAAATAGGTAAATGAACAAATGCCCAGTCCCTAAAACAATCAATAATAGAGGAATGACCTTTTCGGCGTGAAATAAAGATACCGTTATAAGAAAGATTAAAATTGAAGAAACACGTCCAATATTAACAAACAATTCTCTTACAACGATATATTCCACCCGTAATTCCTTTGCTTTCCAGCCCTTGCCAATTACATCATAAGTCAAGGATGCATATGGAACATTGATAATTGGATATGCAATACCTATTAGAATTGCGTAAATAATAAGGTTCACATAGCTTATTTGGAACAGAATAATATAAATGGAGAAGTATAGAATCAATGCCCCAATCAATATTGCCATCTTTCTTCGGTATGGTTTTATAAATTTTGTAGCAATGAAATAAAATACAAAGGAAAGGCCAGACAAAAACAAATTAAACATACCTAAAGCAAATTCACTTTTCGTTACTAAATAGACCCAAATAGCAATAATAAAACCGAATATTCCTTCTCTTAGCCCTTGAAAAACATGTGCATGCAGAATTTTTCTCCAATTTTTATTGTGGTGCCGTTCAATTAGAATCCTTTTGAAAAAAAAGTTTCCCTCAGCCTGACGTCGTTTTAACAAAAAGCTGCAAGCAACAGCTCCTATAAACAATATGAAGGAAATAGTAAATATTGTTTTGTAGCCAAAGTTCTGGGACATTTTAGCAATAATAATCCCTGCTAACAACGGACCAACCATACCGCCAAATGATTGTAGAACACCAAGAAATCCATTAAAGAAATCCCTTGTTTCCGGCTCTGTTATTTCAAAAGTCAGGACATTGAATGCGAGCCAGTAAAATCCATAGCCTATACCCAGCAGACTGCCCAAAAGAAAATTATATGTTGAAGCTTTATCTGCAATAAGTAAAACACTCAAAAAAAATAGAGATAAAAATATTACCCCTAAACGCAATACGATTACGCGATCAATCTTTTTAGCCAGTTTCCCAGCGAGAATAAACGTAACTGGCTGAAACAAAAATATCCCTAAATTGTACATTGCAATCGTGATATAATCACCAGATTGTTTCCATAAATAAATGTTTACAAATGTATTGGATAGAAATATTCCTAACGAGTAAAGTCCTCCAATTACTAATAAAAATACTAAATCTCTTGTTATATCAACTTTTCCTGTTATGTATTCTAATCCTTTTCCCATATATAAGCTCCTCTTCTATATTACATTAGTCTAAGCAAAACACTGTAAGTTATACGAAAGCTTTTGGGATAAGGCTATATTTCTAAAAATAGTCTATTTTAAACAAATTATATAAAGATGCAACGCAATTCTTAGACCGCTGCCCTCGGAAAATCGTGTGTATACGGCTGCGGGGCAGAAGAAAGTCCAAGATGAACTAAACCATCACAAGCACTTATGGCGCATGTTAGGTAGAACGCGGCAAAGTTTACAAAAAAACACATGAGCAGTTGCTCATGTGTTTTTATACATCAATATTTATTTTGCTTCGTTATAATTTTTTGCTACTTCATCCCAGTTAACCACGTTCCAGAAAGCTGAAACATATTCAGGACGTTTATTTTGATATTTAAGGTAGTAAGCATGTTCCCAAACATCAAGACCTAAAATTGGAGTTTTACCTTCCATTACAGGAGTATCTTGGTTAGGGGTGCTAGTTACTTCAAGCTCACCATTGTTTACAACTAACCAAGCCCAGCCTGAGCCGAAACGACCAGTTGCAGCAGCTTCGAATTCTTCTTTAAATTTATCAAAGCTTCCAAATTTACCATTCAATTTATCGGCCAATTCGCCTGACGGTTCGCCGCCACCATTTGGTGATAATACTTTCCAGAATAAGCTATGGTTTGCATGACCGCCGCCATTATTTCGAACAGCTGTACGAATATTTTCAGGAACAGCATCTAGATTACTTAAAAGATCGTCAAGAGATTTATTTTGAAGGTCTGCATTTCCTTCAAGTGCACCATTTAATTTTGTTACATAAGTATTATGATGCTTTGTGTGGTGAATATTCATTGTTTCTTTATCAACTGATGGTTCTAAAGCATCGTATGCGTATGGTAATTCTGGTAATTCAAATTTTGCCATTATAAAACATCCTCCCTTGAAATAATATAATAAAAAGGATTTATTTCATCCTTTTAAAGCAAGATTATCAGAGCTTTATTATACTTGCAAATTATATGCATATTTTTACAGTGAGAATGATAAAAAATATATAAAGATAACAAAAAAACAAGCAAAAGCTTGTTTTTAAAAGTGGCTCCGGACGGAATCGAACCGCCGACACAAGGATTTTCAGTCCTTTGCTCTACCGACTGAGCTACAGAGCCATATCATATAAACCTATTATAACTACCTTTATTACACTTAACACTGATTTCTGCAAAGCCTTTTTATGTATGGAGGAGGAAGAGGGATTCGAACCCCCGCGGGCTTTGACACCCCTGTCGGTTTTCAAGACCGATCCCTTCAGCCAGACTTGGGTATTCCTCCGAGTATATAGTGGTGGACCCTGCAGGACTCGAACCTGCGACCGATCGGTTATGAGCCGATAGCTCTAACCAACTGAGCTAAGGGTCCTATTTTTTATGGGGCGACCGGTGGGGATCGAACCCACGAATGCCGGAGCCACAATCCGGTGCGTTAACCACTTCGCCACGACCGCCATTATATATTCTATTAAGTATGGTAGCGGCGGAGGGGATCGAACCCCCGACCTCACGGGTATGAACCGTACGCTCTCGCCAGCTGAGCTACACCGCCATATGGCTCCACAGGTAGGATTCGAACCTACGACCGATCGGTTAACAGCCGATAGCTCTACCACTGAGCTACTGTGGAATAATAAGATAAAAGATATTTTTCACAAGCGACAAAATATAATTTAACATGATTGACAAGATATGTCAATAACTTTTTGCTGCTTTTCCCCCAAAAAATTCTATGTACATGAAACAACAATAAATACTATAGCATCTTCCTTAATAGATTTCAATAATAATTTTTAAAAATATATTTTTAGAATTAAAACGGTCTTTTTCCCCTACTATAAAGAAAAGACCGTTTTATTATAAATTAATCGCCTAAAACTTCTTCTGCTATGTTAACAGCGTGATCTCCTATCCGCTCTAAATTACTAATAATATCGACAAATACAATTCCCGCTGAACCATCGCACAAACCTTCATTCATGCGAATTATATGCTTTTTACGGTAATTTCTTTCCATTTTATCTATTTGGTCTTCTTTTTGAACAACAGCCAGTGCCTCTTCTCTATCCATTTCGTCAAGGGCTTTTACTGCTTGCTGTACGGTTAAAATAGTTAGATCAAACATGTTATTTAAATCTTCCTTAGCCTGATCTGTTAAATATACCTTATTTGAAATTTTATAATCAATTAACTCAATGATGTTTTCGAAGTGATCCCCAATTCGTTCAATATCACGCACGGAATCCATTAGTGCTGTATGCTTGGCACTTTCTAATTCCGTCATTGATCCACCAGAAATTTCAACTAAATACTCGGTGATTTTTCTATCTAAATTGTTGAGAGCACCCTCCACCTGTGTAGCAATTTCTGAATGTTTTTGCTGCTGTGTAGTTAAATATAAGTTTGTTTCCTCTAAACCTTTAACTGCGTACTCACCCATGCGTATAATTTCTGCCTTTGCCTGATCTAATGCTAGTGTAGAGGATTGTTGGATGAAAATTGGGTCCAGATGTTTTGGTTTGTATTCAACAATAGAATCTTCACCAGGAATTATTTTCGTAACAATCCAAGCCAATGCACCAATAAATGGGAATTGGATAATCGTGTTTGCTAAATTGAAGCTACCGTGAGCAAAGGCAATTGTCATTTCAGCATTTAAATTCAATTGTTCCTGTAAAAAGGTTACATATTTTGTAAATAAACCTAAAAGCACGAGAAAAATAGTCGTACCTATAAGATTAAATATTACGTGCGTAAATGCTGCTCTTTTTGCAGCTACACTGGTGCCAATCGCAGCCAAAACAGCTGTTATAGTTGTACCAATATTGTCCCCAAATAACACTGGTATCGCTGCTTTTATATCTATTGCACCCTCGGCAAACAGCCCTTGAAGAATACCAATTGTTGCACTCGAACTTTGAACTATAACAGTAAACAATGTACCAATTACAACACCTAATATTGGATTTGAACTCATATTTAAAGTCAGCTCATGAAATGATTCCAGTTCCCTGAGTGGCGACATACCGCTGCTCATCAATTCTAAACCAAAAAATAGTGCACCGAAGCCGAAGATAGCCTGTCCCAATGCAGTAACTTTTTGATTTTTAAAAAAGAAGATTAAGAAACAACCGACTGCAATAATTGGCAACGCATATTCTCCTAAATCAATACCTATAATGAATGCTGTTACCGTAGTACCAATATTTGCCCCCATTATGACTCCGATAGCCTGTCTTAATGTCATAAATCCGGCATTTACAAGTCCAACTGTTAGAACAGTTGTGCCTGAACTGCTTTGAATCAGTATGGTCACAATCATACCTGCTAGTACACCTAAAAAGGGATTGCTGGTGAATTTATCTAGAATATCTCGTAATCGGTCCCCCGCTGACTTTTGTAAGCCTTCTCCCATGAATTTTATACCTAAGAGGAAAATACCTAAACCGCCTACAAACTCGAAAATAAGTTTCTGTATATCAATATCCAATTATTATCCATCCCTTCATCTGTGTAGAATTATGTCGCATACTTTTTCATTATTAATTACATATAAACAGTTTGTAAAGGCATGTATAACATTCTTAACACTAAATTTACAATTGAGTTTCTACTATGTTTCTACTATGTATTGTCTACTCTATAATCAATCTCATTCAACGTATATTTATTACAAACTAAAGGACAATTCGCCTATTCGGTTAGCTAGGCGTATTGTCCTTTTGTTCATTCATTATCTCTACAAGTATTTTCGTTCCATCCACCTGAACCACTTGAACCTTACTATGTTTTGGTATCCAGCGGCCATTTGAGATGGCACTATAATCTTTATTATTAATTCTCACAGTACCAACAGGACGTAAATCGTTTAACGTTTCCCCTGTTTCATGTACTAATTTTTGATATTCAGTGCTCATAGAGTTGTATCCGGCTTCTTTTGTCAATTGATCCTTTAACGTTATTTTTGACCACATATCACGATGTTTAAAAACCTTTAAGAAAAAGAATGCTGAAAAACCACCAATTAAAACCCCGATTACGGCGTACAATCCCGCATATATATTCGGCGCTGCCAATGCTACTGATATTAACATACTAGCTAAACCAAGTGTTGCCAGCGTTCCATCGTTTAACAGTTTGCCATCAATAATTATAAGTAATAAACCAATAAAATAAATAATAATCATAATGATAAAGGAGCCTGTTTCTAAATAAGCTGAAAAATAAACGGTGATGAATCCAATACCTAACAACCCGAAAAATCCGCGCATATTAACTAATATTTCTCCTATTAGAAATAACGTTCCAAATCCAGTTATGACTAAGCCCAGCCAATCGGCAGAAAATATGTCCATTTGTTTCCCTCCTTCACCTTTACTTATTATGTTATACGCTTTAAAACTGTTTTTAGTTTCAATAAAAGGAGAAATTAATGTGAATTTCTTACAAAAAAGTGGCATCTTTTTAATTATTCTATTATTAATTGTAAGTGTTTATAAAGATTTAACAAGTGGTTCTTTTGAAAGCGATGAAAAAAAAATACAGTTTAATACGGATCAAGTATCCAAAAAATATAAAGTGATTAAGGTTAAAGTACAATCAGGTGATACCGTGTTATCGATAATGGAAGAAGTAAATAATAATAGTAAATCATTAGATATTACAAAACTTCTGTCAGACTTTAATGCAATTAACGATGTTGATCCACACAATCTTAGAGTTGGTCATTATTATTATTTTCCGCTATATAACGATACATAATTAAAGGGAGACTGACCCAATGGCCAGCCTCCCCATTTTTAAACAAATGGCAATATAAAGAGTGTAATGATAATGGATACAGCCCCAGCGATAATGGCTGTATTACCTAACGTGTCTGCATCTCTACTCTTAGCAACGAAGCCAACAATAATACCTGCTCCACCAAGAACTATTGGCCATATAAAAAATGACACAATGGATAATGCTAATGCTACCCAACCCCAAGTACTTGCATGTGAGTCTGTGTCGTCGTCCTCCATAGTAACCGGACGATCAAAATCATCTGCTGTCATCTCAGCAGCTGTTTCTTCATCACGTTTTCTTGATTGTATAGCCGATCTTCGCTGCCCATTTAAATTTGTTGCAACAAGATCTTGTGTGTCATTGTTGTCATCGGAAGCTGGCCTGTCAACATTGTTCGTAGTACGTCCAAATTCATCCATAAACAGATACCTCTCTTTCCCTTTGATTGAGGTGCGTTTATAGTTTATGGATATTTTTTTATTATAATGGCGTTATTTTATGGAAATAAAGCAAGTTATTTTACAGTCCAAGTTTCCATTTAAGGCATTGGACCATAGTATAAAACAGTAATGGATAAAAGGGGAATGATAATGTCTACATTCATAAAGGAAATGATCGCTAAAAAATTGAAACAGCTTACTTCGGATGAACTGCTTCATTACAGCAAGAAATATGGCTTTAATTTATCACAAGCAGAAGCACAGAGCATTACGAAATACTTAAAAACGCAGCAAATCGATCCATTCAGCTCACAGGATCGTGTTAAAATGCTAAAAGAATTAGCTCGTATCACTGATCTTCAAACTGCAAAAAAAGCTCAAAAATTATTTGAGGAAATAATTAAATCTTATGGACTGGAATATCTTTTTAATTAATCTTCAGTAAAGGGGTTTAGGACAAAAGCATTTTAGTCAAAAAGAAATCCGAACTGTGAATTCTTCCATTAGAATTTGTATTAGTTCGGATACTTCTTTTTTTGGTGGAGGTTCGGGTATTCATTATCCATAAAGCAAATTAACGTATATTGTGCCGTAAGTATATTATGATACTTTTTTTGCCCCGCAGCCCGTAATAGAGGTCAAGAATTAAACTAAATTATTTACGCTACTGTTTTAAATAAAGTTCTAACCATCCTATCCTGTAATTTTAAGCCAATGTCTCTGTTATATCCCAGTCCCTTTACGTTATTGATTCATTATTTTTTCTTTTAAATCTTCGTCAAAAGTGTCGCCTTTTATCATCGCAATTTCAAATTTGTATGGTGGCTTCTTGTTCTTCTTATCTTCCCCAACATATGGCGTTTCCAATATTTTTGGGAGTTCTTGAAGCTCTGGGTGATGGATGACATAACGAAGGGCGTCGTATCCAATATGCCCAAAACCAATATTTTCATGCCGATCCTTATGAGCACCGCGTTCGTTTTTACTGTCATTTACATGAATTACTTTTAAACGATCAAGTCCAATGATTTTATCGAATTGATTTAATACACCGTCAAAATCATTTACAACATCATACCCTGCATCATGAATATGACATGTATCAAGACATACCGATAATTTATCGTTAAGCGATACACCATCAAAGATTTTAGCTAATTCATCAAAGGTTCGTCCAATTTCCGAACCTTTTCCAGCCATGGTCTCAAGTGCAATTTGTACCTGTTGTTCTTCTGTTAATACTTCATTTAATCCTTCAATAATTTTTTCAATTCCAGCGTCTGCACCAGCTCCAACATGTGCTCCAGGATGAAGTACAATTTGCTTAGCTCCAATTGCCTCTGTTCGTTCAATTTCATTTCGTAAAAAATTCACGCCTAATTCAAAAGTAGCATTTTTTATCGAGTTACCAATGTTAATAATGTATGGAGCATGAACAACAACATCAACAATTCCATTCTCTTTCATATGCTCGATACCAGAAGCAATATTTAGTTCCTCAATCGGTTTTCTGCGTGTATTCTGTGGCGCACCAGTATAAATCATAAATACATTTGAACCGTAGGAAACGGCTTCTTCACTTGAGCCTAAAAGCATTTTTTTACCACTCATCGATACGTGTGATCCTATTTTTAACATATACTTTCCCCTCTCTCATTTTGCATTTAAAGTGATGGTATCATATAAACACTTATTTCTTCTTATATTTTGTCTTTTTTGATAGTTGTTTTTTTATAGCATCTTTCTGTCTTATCATTTTTTTCTTATATCCAGGTTTTATTTTTTTTGATTTTTTAACCTGTTTCCAAGCTTCTTTCTCTATGTTGGTTTCTGTTTTGGTTCTCAATGTTCTTTCATTCCAGGCTTTAACTTCCTGCCATTCACCATTTTTAACATCAAAAAACGAAAAATCCAATCCTTTTTGCTCTAATTTTTCAATAAGTTTAATGTCTTTTTCCTCATATAAACTAATGGCGGTTCCTTCCATTCCCGCCCGAGCTGTTCTTCCAACACGGTGAATATAGAATTCTTCCTCTTTGGGAAGCTGCGCATTGATAACATGACTTACTCCTTTAATATCAATACCGCGTGATGCTAGATCAGTTGCGACAATATATTGATAACGCAGATTTTGAATATCTTTCAATACACGTTTACGCTCTCTTGGTGATAATCCTCCATGAATTAAACCTACATCCATTCCCTTTTGCTGCAGATCTCCAGCCAGTTGATTCGCAATATCTTTTCCATTCGTGAAAATAATTGCTAAATATGGCTGAATGGAACTTGATATATCTGCAATAATATCGGATGCTTGACGATGCTTTAATGCGATCAATCGGTGTTCCATTGTCTCCGGAGAAAGCTTGTCATCAATTTTAACATAAAACGGATTGTCTAAGTATTTTTTTAAAAAATGTTCCAACCGCTGAGGAATCGTTGCCGAGAAAACAAGTAATTGAACATCTTTTTTAGAACGAACCAGTAATTGATCGACTTCATTGATAAATCCCAAATCCAGCATTAAATCTGCCTCGTCAATGACGAACGAGTTAGCTGCGTAAATTGAAATAGCTTCTTCCTTGACTAAATCCAATATCCTTCCAGGAGTACCAACGATAATATGTGGCGGTTCTTTCAGCTTTTCCATCATTTTCTGCTTATCTGTTCCACCGATCAGCAATTTGGCAATCCATTTTTGATCTTTATCCGCATAATGGATTATTTTCTTAACTTCCTCAAAAATTTGCATCGCAAGCTCTCTTGTAGGTGCTGTAATTACAAATTGAACTTCTCGTTTATTGGCATTAATTTGATTAAACAATGGCAATAAATATGCATGCGTTTTACCGGATCCAGTTTGAGATTGCCCTATTACGCTCTGCCCGTTCAAAATTTCAGGTATAATTTCCTCTTGTATTTTTGTTGGATTATAAAAATGCAGACGATTAATTACTTCCGTTAAAACCGGGTGGAAAGCGAATTGATTAAAATAATTGTTATTCATATAAAAATACCCCTTTATAATTCGATATAAAAACTGTTTTAAACGAACCGAAATGGCTCTGTATTCATTTCCGAAACAAAAACATTAACACGGTTTTTAGATAAATGCTGATCCAGGTACTGTTTGGTTGCCTGTTTCATCACTTTTTCTACATGATGTCCTGGATCAATCACGGAAAGACCCATTTGCCATGCATCCTGTGCAACGTGAAATGTCATATCACCGGTTATAAATACATCAGCACCTTTACGGAAGGCATCATTTATGTATTTCTCCCCGCTTCCGCCTAACACCGCCACTCTTGAAACTTTTGCTGATAAGTCCCCTGTTACCCTTACCTTGGGAACATTTAATTTTTCCTTAACATATTCACAAAACATTTCTAGCGTCATGCTATTTTCTAATAAACCTACCCTGCCAATTCCATATGCTTTTCCTTTACGATTCAATGGATATACGTCGTAGGATGCTTCTTCATATGGATGAGCTTTTACCATAGCATCTAATACAGATGGAAGAATCGATTCCGGTACAATTGTTTCTAATTTTATCTCGTTGACCATTTCCATTTCATTCGCCTGACCAATAAATGGATTAGTTCCTTCCAATGGTTTAAATGTTCCTTGTCCCGATGTTTGAAATGTACAGTGACTATAATTGCCTATGTGTCCTGCACCATTATCACTTAGAGCCTCTCTCACCTCTTTAATATGTGTATCCGGTACATATACAGCAACTTTAACTAATTTTTCTGTATGTGATTCTAAAAGAATTTCCCTTGATTTTATATCTAAAATGTCACAAAGCATATCATTTACACCATTATCTGCAGCATCTAAATTAGTATGTGCTGCATATACTGTTATATCATGCAAAATCAATTTTTGAATAATTCTTCCCTGTGGTGAGTCAGTATTTATCTGCTTGGTCGATTTGAAGAACAGTGGATGATGAGCGATAATCAAATCAATATTATTTTCTATTGCTTCATCTACAACAGATTCTAATACATCTAGCGTAACCATTATTTTTTTAACTGGTTTTGATGATGAACCAAGCTGCATTCCAACGTTATCCCAATCATAAGCCAAATGTTTGGGTGCCCATTCCTCCATTATACGAAAAACATCTGCATTACGGATTGTACTTGTCATCTTGCAATTCCTCCCTTATCCATTCCAGCTCAGTTTGAAACTTCTCTAATTTTACATCATTAGGTATTTTAGCTTGTTTTAGTTGCTCAATAACAAACTGCAGCTTATTCTGCTCCCGCTCCCATTTACGGTAAAACGCATTCGTTTTATTTTGTAACAGCAACGGTCCGAAAAATAACTTTTTATCAGTAAGTCTCGAAATATTACCGGATGTATTCACGTCCCCTACGATTATTTCATAGAAGTGCCCATTTTCTTCAATTACTTCTTCACTTGTAATTGTATAATTATTTTTCATCATCCAGGAACGAACATTTTTTGCATCCACGTTTGGCTGTGTTATGATGCGTTCAATACAATCAAATTTATCTTCTCCATCTTCTAGGATACTGCGAATGAGCGATCCTCCCATCCCGGCGATAACGAGTTGTTTTATTTCTCCCTGTTTAACAACTTCTAGTCCATTTCCTAGTCGAACATCAATCCTTTGCGTTAACTTATAATGATTTACCGTTTCCCTTGCACTGTCATATGGTCCAGCATTTACTTCACCAGCAATCGCCTTTGCATTGTTATCCAGCAAACATACATAGCACGGTAAATAAGCATGATCTGATCCGATATCAGCAAATAATGCACCTGCAGGCAAGTATGCAGCCACGCGAGTTAATCTTTTTGAAAGCTTAAAATTATTGCTCATTGTTATCTCCTCGTATATAAAAGAAAGCTTTCTGCATTATATCAGAAAGCTTTCTCTGTAGTTTAACTTGTAATTATCTATAATTACTTTTTCTCAGACAGCCATTTTGCTATCGCTTCTGCTTGCGCATCCTCTTTAATTATCCCCGGTGGCATAGAACCTCTGCCATTCATAACGATATCTTTAATTTCATCCTTAGATAGCCGGCCGCCAACCTTAGTTAAATCAGGACCCATACCGCCTGTCAAATCGGCACCATGACATGATGCACAATTGTTTTCAAAAATAGCCTCTGGATCATCTGCTGTTGCACCGCCTTCAGCTTGCTCCTGCTTCTCTCCGCCGCCTTCTTCAGCCTCTTGAATGGTTTTGCGCTGGTCAATTCCAATAACAGAAATAACGATAACTGTAAGTATCCCTATTACGGCTATGAGTGCATAAGGGATGACTGCGTTTCTTTTCATCCGTATTTCCTCCTTATGTAATCCCCTTAATCTAGTTTGCCAAAAAGACTATACTTATTTTACTCGAAAATCAATTTAGTTTAAAGGGATAAGTTGTGAAAACTTATAGAACAATGTAAAATGATGTAAAAATAATACCAATGATTCCGATAAAGTTAAGATATAATATCCCTTTTTTCTTACTGCAGACAATCCATCCCAAAAAATTCAGTAACATTATGATTGTTGTTAGCCATTGATTGCTTCTTATTAATATTTCACCAGCAAAAACAGAGGTAAGAAACACTAATAACAAAAATATAACGAATGAAAGCTGACATATTATATTATCTTCTGTTTTTAAGGATTTATATTGCCAAAATGACAAAACAATAAAAAGTGACAAAATACCGAGTTGCATTATCGGATGAAATTCCGTAAAATAAGTAACAAGAAATGAAAACGGTAACAATAGAAGCTGTAATATAAATTGCAGGATAAGAACCATTTTAATCTTACCCTTTTCAGTTGTATTCGCTTCACCTTGTCCAGTTCCTTTAGTATACAACGCAAGTAGATAATCGCAATACATTTCCGGAAGTAATTTATGCTGTTTCCAATAATTTATTTCCTTAATGATTATAGCAATTCGTTCTTCTGCCATACATATCACCTCTGGTTGAATGGCAAAAAGTCAAAATTCAGCTGTACAGTCATTGTTCACATTTCGTGCCCAATGACTGAAGCTCATTTATTCAAGAAAATCTTTTAGTCGTTTGCTGCGGCTTGGGTGACGTAACTTACGTAATGCTTTAGCTTCAATTTGTCGGATACGCTCTCTAGTAACTCCGAAGACTTTACCAACCTCTTCTAGAGTTCTAGTACGTCCATCATCAAGTCCAAAGCGCAAGCGCAATACATTTTCTTCCCTGTCTGTAAGTGTATCTAAGACGTCTTCCAATTGTTCTTTGAGCAGCTCATATGCAGCATGATCAGAAGGAGAAACCGCCTCTTGGTCTTCAATAAAATCGCCTAAATGGGAATCATCTTCTTCCCCAATTGGTGTTTCTAAAGAGACAGGTTCCTGAGCAATCTTTAAGATATCCCTTACCTTATCAGGGGAAAGATCCATTTCCTTGCCAATTTCTTCAGGGGTAGGCTCCCTCCCTAGATCCTGCAATAATTGACGCTGTACACGAATTAATTTATTTATCGTTTCTACCATGTGAACGGGGATACGGATTGTTCTTGCCTGATCGGCGATGGCACGTGTAATCGCTTGACGAATCCACCACGTTGCATACGTACTAAATTTAAAGCCTTTACGATAATCAAATTTTTCAACGGCCTTCATCAGACCCATGTTCCCTTCTTGAATAAGGTCTAAAAATAACATCCCTCTGCCAACATAACGTTTTGCAATGCTTACAACAAGACGCAGGTTTGCTTCAGCGAGGCGCCTTTTTGCCTCCTCATCACCTTGTTCAATTCTGTTAGCAAGCTCGATTTCTTCAGATGCTGATAATAAATCTACACGCCCAATTTCCTTTAAATACATTCGAACTGGATCATTGATTTTTATTCCAAGTGGTACACTTAGATCATTCAAATCGAACTCTTCTTCTTTTGCTATTTGCTGCATTTTTGGATCTTCTTCAGACTCACCTATTACTTCAACACCTTGCTCATTCAGGTACTCATAAAACTCGTCCACTTGATCAGATTCAATTTCAAATCCAGACAAACGATCAGCGACTTCTTCATAAGCCAATACACCGCGTTTTTTGCCCAGCTCGAGCAATTGCTCTTTCGCTTGTTCAAGTGTTAATTCAGTCCCATTTTCTTTCGTTTGTGACGGCTTATTTTCGGCCATGAGTCCCCCTCCTTCCATACTACTTAAATTCAATTTGTATTTTTTAACTGTTTTTGTAATTCAATGATTTGCATTGCAAGCTGTGCAGCTTTTAGTGGATCATTTTGCTGTTCAGCTGCTTTTTGCTGGTGTTTTAAGGTTTTAATATTTGCTACATCACTGTTTTCGGCACGGATAATCCGTATATAATCGTTGATTTCTTTATCACTAATATTCTCAAAAACAGGTGACATTGCTATCTTGGTAACTGATTGTTTAATTTTCTCATCAGTTAGCCTTTCAATAAACAAACTAACGTCAGCGGAATGCCCTTCCTCGTAAAAAGCATACAAGTATGTGGCAATAATCTTATGCTCATCTACGTTGAAAGCACCGCCTATTTCCTCCTGCACCTTATCAGTTATGGACCTATCTTTCAACATATATGCAATCAATTGTTTTTCTGCATTTTGAAAGGCAGGCAGCAGCTTTGTTGACTGATTAAATTTTATAGCACTATTAGTATATCTTTTCTTTTCTCTCTTATCCTTATGAACCCCCATGTTTTGGCGATATTTATGGATTTCCTCAGTTAATGTATCCATTGATAAATTATATTCATTACTGAGCTCTTTAAGATAATATTCCCTCTCAACAGAACTATCAATCATTGCAAGCTCTTTAAGAACATTTTCGACATACTCAATGCGATCTCCTTCAAGATTTAAATTATAGTCCTTTTTAAGGTATCGCATGTAGAAACTCATGTACGTTCCGCTTGCTTTAATTACTTTATTCTGAAATGCATCGCCACCATAAGCCTCAATATATTCATCAGGATCCATTCCTTCATCCATTCGCGCTATTTTCACCTGGCATCCTACTTTACGGAGGATGTTAGCAGCCTTATACGTTGCTTCAATACCAGCCTTGTCAGAGTCATAACAGAGAACTATCGTATCCACATAACGTCTCAGCAATTTTGCCTGATTTTCAGTCAAAGCAGTGCCCAATGTGGCAATTACATTTTTCACACCTGCCTGATAAGCTGAAATAACATCCATGTATCCCTCAAACAGCACAGCTTCACTGCTTTTGCGAATATGCTTTTTTGCTAAATCAAAATTATACAGAATCTTGTTTTTTTGGAACAATTTACTTTCCGAGCTATTTAAATATTTAGGCTCTTGCTCTGTAATTGTTCTTCCACCAAATGCTATTGTTTTACCTAAATGATTTCTGATCGGGAAGATAACCCTTCCTCTAAAACGGTCTGATACACTATTATCCTCATGCAATGTCAACAAACCGGATTTAATTAGAACCTGTTGGTGGAAACCTTTCTTTTGCAGGAATTCAGCTGTAAAATCCTTTGTATTTGACGCAAATCCTAATTGGAATGCATCAATAGTTTCTTCGCTTATTCCTCTCTCTTTAAAATAGCTGTATCCTTCTTTCCCATCTTTCGTAAATCTTAATAAATGGTGATAAAGCTTTGTCAGCCATTCATAAGCGGATAAAACATCTTGATGCTCTTTTGATAATGAACTTTCATTCCTGACTCCTGTCTCGGGAAGTTTGATACCGCTTCGATCAGCCAACAACGATAATGCTTCATAAAATGAAAAGCTTTCCATTTCCATTAAAAATGTCACTACATTTCCGCCTTTTCCACAGCCGAAGCAATGAAAAATTTGTTTTTCTTGTGTGACTGAAAATGAGGGAGTTTTTTCCCCATGAAATGGGCATAATCCAAAATAGTTTCTCCCTTGCTTTTTCAATTGTACATATTCACCAATAACATCAACTATGTCATTTGCTTTTCGAACTTCTTCTATTACTTCTTCAGGAATCTGACTAGACATATCGATCACCACGTTTTAATATTCGAGACCACATGCAGAATATCCTTCATAATTCGACATTATTTTTTCATAAATCGAAAAAAATTCCCTTCTACCATGTCATGTAAGTATAAAAGGAGCCCTTATCTCTTATGTCCTGAGATATTTGCCTTACTATTGTGCCTCTTGTGGCTATGCTGTAAACACTAGCTGCAAATACTTGAAGTATGGGTAAATCAACTCAATCCATCTCTTCTTTACTCATTATTCTACATAAAAGAATAAGAATCCTCCTTAATTCACAATGTTTTATTTTTCTGAATATCTAAACCTTTACAACAGAATAGCGTTTAGAAACTTTATTATTTCATTTTTACACAAATATTAATTATAATACAATATTTATTATAATGCCAGAAAAAAATTATATTTTTTTATTAAAATAATAAAACACTCTGCCATTTACTGTACAGAATGTTTTAATTCTTATCCATTTTTTAAATAGCACACACTATATGTAGAGGTTTATTTCATCACACTACCTTCAAAAGTGTTTGTATTTTTCCGCATTACTTTCTAATGAGTCGCATTATACTGTTGGCTGTTTCTTCGACTGCTTTATTTGAAACGTCCACAACTTTACATCCAATTTTATTTACTACCTTATCAAAATAATGAAGCTCCTGGTGAATTCTATCCATATTTGCATATGTTGCCTGGTCACCTAATCCTAACGCCTTCAACCTCTCCTTGCGAATGTCATTTAGTTTTTCCGGCGTAATTCGCAAGCCAATACACTTATTAGGATCAACTTCGTACAATTCCTCTGGCGGATCAACCTCTGGAACAATCGGCACGTTAGCAACTTTTAGCCGTTTATGGGCTAAATATTGGGAAAGTGGCGTTTTCGACGTTCGGGAAACACCAATCAATATTATATCTGCTCGGGAGATCCCGCGTGGGTCTCTGCCATCATCATATTTCACAGCAAATTCAATTGCCTCAACTCGTTTAAAATAATCATCATCCAGCTTATGAACTAACCCAGCTTCAAGCCTAGGAGATTTTCCGAAAACCCGTTCCATTGCATCCATCATCGGTCCCATAATATCAATTGCTTCGATATTTATTTTATCCGCTTCATTGTTTAAGTATTGCCGAAGTATTGGATCAACTAATGTGAATCCAATTATACCTTGCTTTTCTTTTGCTAAAAGTAAAGCATCATCAATGGTTTTCTTATCCTCTACATAAGGAATTCGCTGTATTTGATATTGGCCATTATTAAACTGACTTAAGCCTGCTTTAATTACCAATTCTGCCGTTTCGCCAACAGAATCTGACAAAACGAAAACTAACGGTTTTGTACCCATATATAAGCTCCTTCCCATATTCAAAAGTCTGCCAATTAGCAGCAATTAAGCAGCACATATCTTTTCTTGAACACGTCTTCCTATAAATGTTCATCCATTATCAGCTCTACAAAAGCCTTGGTTATGGTTGTTTTGGTGATGCGTCCAACAACCTCAAGTCCTGTTTCGGTATCTTTTATTACGGGAATACCATCAATTTGCTTGTTGATTAACTGTTTTGCAACATCTAAAAGTAAATCGTCTTTTCTGCATATGGTAATATTCGGCATTCTTGTCATGATAATGTGTACCGGAATGTTATTTAAATCCTGCTTTCCGATACTAGCCCGCAATAGGTCCTTACGTGATAATACACCTGTCAGACATGCATGTTCATCTACAACAAACAATGTTCCTACATCCTCCAGGAACATTGTTGAAATTGCATCATATACTGATACACTTTCCTTAACTACTATTGGGACCGATTGATATTCATGTACTTTAAACTTCTTTATTTTCTCAGTCAATAGTTCAGAGCCTGTCTTTCCTGTGAAAAAATATCCTACACGCGGTCTAGCATCAAGAAAACCTGCCATTGTTAATATTGCTAAATCCGGACGCAAAGTAGCCCTTGTTAAGCTTAAGCGGTCCGCAATATGTTCCCCGGTAATTGGTCCGTTCTCTTTAACGATCTCTATAATCTGTTCCTGTCTATTCGATAACTCCACTTTTTCACCACCTATCAAACACAATCAGTTATACTATTAATTAAATATTATAGACTATTTATAGTGAAAAAGGAAACTTAGTTATACTATATAAAATTAAAACTTCAAACAGTGGGGACTTTTCTTTCTTACCCACTGATTGTTAGCAACGTTCTATGCAAGAAAGCAGATATTTTGATGGAATTCACTAATAGAATGTCCATTTATTACAACATGCGCCACAGGAACGCATTAAAAGTGCTGCTTCCATTCAATCCTCGTCATATCCGCAAAGTCATAAATTAACTTCGCGACAAGACGGATTAACGATAAACGATTTTTACGTAACTTTTCATCTTCAGCCATAACCATATTATGTTCGAAAAAGGTATGAATTGGTTCTGCTAATTTACTTATCTGCTCCAAGGCCAGATTGGCATCCCGACTATTCCTTTTGTCTAAATAGTCAGCTGATACGCTTAAATATTGCTGAAACAGTTCTTGCTCTGACGCGGTTTCGAACAAAAGTTCATCAACTTCAGTAAACTGTGCCTTTTTAGATAAATTTAAAACGCGTGTAAATGCTTCTTGTACCTGTTTAAAATCTGCATCATTTCGTTTTTCTGACAATATACTTGCTTTTTCCATTGTATATCCCACTATTCCAACCTGTTTATACAGTACTGCTTGAATAATGTCTTGTGGAATAGACATTTCTTTCATCAAATAAGACGCACGCATTAGGAAAAATTCATTAAGCTCTGCTGATACCTTGTTTACATCTTTTATTTCAATGTCTAAAGTCTGATATAGATCTAGTGTAATATCTAACAATGATTCAACAGTAATATTCCATTCATTCTTTTGCAATGTTTTTAATATCCCCAATGCTTGACGTCTAAGACCATATGGGTCCTGTGAACCTGTTGGGATATAGCCTACGGAAATACAGCCAACAATCGTATCTAGTTTATCAGCAACACTTACAATAGAGCCTTCTGCAGATTCTGGTAACTTTCCATTAGCATGACGAGGCATATAATGTTCAGCAACTGCCTTTGCGACTGTTTTCTCCTCACCAAAGTTCATTGCATATTTCTCACCCATAATCCCTTGAAGTTCAGTAAATTCGTTTACCATATTTGTTACCAAATCGAATTTGCTGATTTGTGCGGCTCTTACAGCTCTTTGTTTGGTTACATTATCAACATTTAGCATCTCTGCTAATTTTTCGGTAATATGCATAATTCGATTAACTTTGTCACTGATTGTACCTAACTTTTCCTGAAAAACAACCTTTTCTAATTTTTGTAAATAATGATTTACTGAGTGTTTGTGATCTTCTTCATAGAAAAATTGTGCATCAGAAAGTCTTGCTTTCAATACTTTTTCATTTCCCTTTACTACTGTTTGCAGCTTATAATCATCACCGTTGCGAACCCCAACAAAGTGGGGAAGTAAATGACCATCCTTTGATTTTACCGGGAAATACCGTTGATGTTCTGCCATAGAAGTAATCAGCACCTCGGAAGGAAGCTTTAAGAAAGATTCATCAAATGAACCCATAAAAACAGTCGGATATTCTACTAAATTACGAACTTCATTTAACAATTCCCGTGACACAGGAATGTGAAAACCTTCCTTCCTTTCAAGCTCCTTGATTCCATTAACAATAAGATTTTCACGTTGTTTAGCATCTGCAATAACATAATTTTGGGCAAGGGATGCTGCGTAATCATTTGGATTGACAAGTGTGATAGGTTTTCCTAGAAATCTGTGCCCAAATGTCTGATTCCCCGTTCTGACGCCTGCAATTTCGAATGGAATAATTTCATTATCAAATAATGCTACAAGCCATCTTATAGGTCGAGCATATCGAAGAGTTTGTTTTCCCCAGCGCATGTTTTTAGCAAACTGTAAAGCTAGAATAATTTCCTTAAAGCCTGGAAGTAATTCTTTTGTTTGTTTCCCGTCGATATGTTTTTTGACAAATATATAGGATGTTCCATTAATTTCTTTCGTATATATGTCATCCGGTGTTTTGCCTTGGCCCTTTGTAAAGCCAATAGCTGCTTTTGTCCAATTACCTTCAGCATCTTTAGCGATTTTTTCTGCGGGACCTTTTGCCTCTTCCTCTATTGTCGTTTGTTCTTCCGCCATATCTTGAATAAAAACTGCAATTCTTCTTGGTGTTGAATAAGAAGTAACAGAAGCAAAAGAAATACGTAATTCTTTTAACCAGATTTCTGTCTTTTCTAAAAGCTGCTGTTCTGCATCATCCACGAAGCGTGCAGGTAATTCTTCTAATCCAATTTCAAATAACGCATCCTTAGCCAATTATTTCTCCTCCTTTGTTAACATTGGGAATCCTAGTTCTTCTCTTTTTGCTACATAAGCCTTCGCGATACTTCGTGCTAAATTTCTAATTCGTGAAATATAGCCTGTACGTTCAGTAACTGAAATTACTCCTTTTGCGTCAAGGAGATTAAACGTATGTGAACATTTAAGTACATAGTCATATGCTGGAAATACAAGTTCATTTTCCATGGTACGCTTAGCTTCTAGTTCATACATACTAAACAGCTTAAACAACATATCAGTGTCAGATTCTTCAAACGTATATGTTGAGTGTTCGAATTCCGGCTGGAAGAAAATATCTTTAACGGTAACCCCGGCTGTCCATTCTAAATCAAACACGTTTTCCTTATTTTGTATATAGGAAGCCAACCGCTCCAGTCCATAGGTCAGTTCAACTGTTATAGGATTAGCTTCAAGACCGCCAATTTGCTGGAAATAGGTAAACTGTGTAATTTCCATCCCATCAAGCCAAACCTCCCATCCAAGTCCTGCAGCGCCAAGTGTAGGGTTTTCCCAATTATCTTCAACAAAACGAATGTCATGTTCTAATGGATCAATTCCTAATGCCTTTAGTGAATCTAAGTAAAGATCTTGTATATTATTAGGTGAAGGCTTCATAATAACTTGAAATTGATGATGCTGATACAAGCGATTTGGATTTTGTCCGTATCTCCCGTCTGCAGGTCTTCTTGACGGTTCAACATATGCTACATTCCAAGGCTCTGGTCCCAAACTGCGCAGTAATGTCATTGGTGACATCGTACCCGCGCCTTTTTCCACATCATATGCTTGTGTCAGGATGCAATTTTGATCGGACCAATGCTTTTGCAGTGTTAAGATCATTTCTTGAATATTCATAAACTCAAACTCCTATCATTTAGAATAATAAAAAAGCCCGTCCCTATGTCTGTTATTAAACAGACATAGGGACGGGACATACCCGCGGTTCCACCCTATTTGCCCCAAACTCGGAGCCACTTTATTAGATTGCTCAAGAGCGCCTTTTCCTAATGTACTATTATCCAGCTCACACTATTCTGGACTCGCTTCAAATAGAGCTCAATAGGTACTTTTCTCCATCACAGCAATAAATTATCATGAAATATGTACAAATATACTTTATCCATCAATACTTTGTCAATATAAATACTACATAATTTTATCTAATTGCTTTAAAAACTTCTTTGATTTCAAATAATAGCCGCCATAACGATCATAATATTCATCAATGATTTGGCGTAATAATTGTATATTCTCTCTTTTTAATGAAATTTTACCAATTCGTTCAAGGCCAACGCTCATAAATAGATAAAAAAGTTTTGCAATCTTATTTGGTAAGACAATTGAATTATTGTCTATGTGCGTGCACTTTTCACAAAGCAAACCCCCTTCAGTTATTGAGAAAGAAAAAGGAGGTTCGTTAAGACCGCAGTTTACACAGTGATTCACTACTGGCGCAAAACCGCCCTTCACAAATAGCTTTAGCTCGTAGATCATGACAGGTATATCCGTATTTTCATTTTCCGCTATCCATTGAAATGTTTGATACAATTGCTTGTACAAATATGGTTCAGTATCCTTAGAATCCAGAAGTTTATCCGTTAATTCTGCAAGGTAAGCGGCATATGCAGTCTTTATAATATCCTCCCGAATTGCCCGAAATGAATTTACTACATCTCCCTGCTGGATTGTACTTAATCCAGAATTAACATAAACTAAAAATTCACCATGTATGAATGGCTGCGCAACTGCAGCCATTCTACTTTTTGGTTTTTTTGCACCTTTAGCTATTGCTGTGAACTTTCCTATTTTCCCGCTGAAAATTGTTACCAATTTATGTGTTTCACCATAATCCTGCGTTTTGATTATAATACCTTCCATTTTTTCGAGCACACAGCATCACCTTTCTTGTCATTTGATAACTGTATATGCTACATTTTCGAATCTAATTGTGTAAATTCTTTTTTTCCATCTTGAATTGGATCTGCATGATTTGGGTTCACTTCTAACTCTTTCAATAACAAATAGGTTTCAATGTTCCCCGTCTGACTAAATAATTTCCAAGTAAAGTCGATCACAAGAAACCCCACCTTTCTTAAATATTATTTGAAAAAGCACTCATTTATAGAATTACCACTGCTCATTAAAGAATGAGTTTTAAATTTTACCATGTTTAATATTCATCATTTCGAAATCCATATTCACGCAATTGATTTTGTTTATTACGCCAATCTTTTTGCACCTTTATCCATAGCTCTAAATACACCTTCGTTCCAAGTAATGCCTCAATATCCCTGCGAGCATTTTTGCCAATTGTTTTCAACATACTTCCTTGTTTGCCAATTAAAATTCCTTTTTGTGTTTTTCTTTCAGTCACAATTGTCGCCTGAATAAATATCGCATTTGAATCTCTTTTTTCAATATTTTCGATAACTACTGCAATTGAATGAGGAATTTCCTCTCTTGTCAGCTGCAATACCTTTTCCCGAATTAATTCACCAATAATAAATCGTTCCGGATGATCAGTAACTTGATCATCTGGATAATATTGCGGTCCTGCAGGTAGGTGTTCTTTTAGGACATCAAGCAAATGTGCAACATTATTTCCTTGTAATGCTGAAATAGGGATTATTTCTTCAAATTCATGTTTATCTTTGTATTGTTCAATTAATGAAAATAACTCGTCCGGGTGGATTAAATCGATCTTATTAATGATTAGAAAAACAGGACGTTTCACTTTTTCTAATCGATCCAATATATATTGATCGCCCTTCCCATAACCTTCATTTGCATTAATCATAAACAATATGGCATCAACTTCATTTAGTGTATTTTCAGCTATTTTTACCATAAAATCCCCTAAGCGGTGCTTCGGTTTGTGTATTCCAGGTGTATCAATGAAGACCATTTGTGCATCATCCTGTGTTAAAACACCCTGAATCTTATTTCGTGTAGTTTGAGCTTTATCACTCATAATCGCTATCTTCTGACCAATAACTCTGTTCATAAATGTTGACTTTCCTACGTTTGGTCTGCCGATAATTGCGATAAAGCCAGATTTAAAGTTGTGTTCCATGCTGTATCCTCCGGTTCTCGAAAAGAAAATACTATTCCTGTGCTACGTTTATTCAAAAGACTTTCTTGTGCTCCGAGAATATTTCTTCATGTTTATTTTATAATACTACAAATGCAATCTATTTTCATGCAATCGACAAAAGCTTTAAAAAGATTATTTACTTTATCAAAATATGACATAGATAGTATATACGTGTAGGCGATTGATTGAGAATAGGCGGCATAAGCAAGGGGACTAACGTTTGTAGTGACATTACTGAACAAGAAGAATACGGGTATTTGGTTTTAGGTGGCGGCCCTGTTACTGAGACATGTCAATTTCAGTAAAAATGTAACTTAAGTGATTTTCCGAGTGCAGTTAATAGATGTTCCCGTGCCCGATATTCACTTGATGCAAATATTTTCTTCAATGCTGCACTCTCGCAGCACGCAGATTTTCAGCAGTGATTTTGCTTGTTGCACTACGGGACACACAGATACTTTTTTAACTGAAGCATCAATTCTTCATGGGTCACTTTGAATACGGACTGCATACAAAAAATATACCTGTATACTGTATATCTATTCCCTCATAAATAAAATAAACAGATGAAGCCCAACCCCAGAGAATGAACAACATAGATGGCAAAGATTACGGGTCACTGCAGGAACTTTTCCCTTCCGAGCGGACACATCGCGGAACTTAGGAATACCGGGAATTTCAGCAACGGCAGCTAATCTATCGTTTCTATCTGATTTTTAATCTATAAGGAAAATAGCCTCATAATGGAGATTAATTTAGGCAGAAAAATAAGAAATCCAACAATTGCAGCTATTATTGCAGACACTAGGACAGCTCCAGCTGCAACATCCTTAATCATTTTGGCATCGGGATGAATATCGGGTTTAAGATAGTCAATTATTTTTTCTATTGCAGTATTTACCATTTCTGTAACTAATACGAAGCCTATAACCAATAAAACAATGGACCATTCCAAAGTAGATAAACGGACTATAAATCCAATCACAATCACAATTACTGCTGAAAAGATATGGATTTGGAAATTGCGTTCCGATTTAATCATATTCGCCAGACCATTCCACGCATAGATAAACCCAATTGACCGCTTTTTCGACTTATCGTGCGAGCCCGAATTCATCTAAAATTTCCTCTTGTTTTTGAAACATTTGCGCTTCATCTTCTTCATTCATATGGTCATACCCTAATAAATGAAGAAAACCATGAACAGTTAGAAACCCTAATTCCCGTTCAAATGAATGGTTATAGTCCTCGGCTTGTTCTTTAGCCCGGTCAACCGAAATGACGATATCACCCAATGTTAGAGGCATATCATCTCCTACAACGTTCAACTCCCCTTCAACCATTTCTTGCATTGCAAAGGATATTACATCTGTTGGCTTATCCTGCTGGCGATAATTTCGGTTTAATTCATGAATTTCGTTATTGTCAACAAAACTTACCGACACTTCCGCCTCATTTGATATCCCTTCTTTTTTCGCAGCAAATACTAATAACCGCTGCAGCATATCAACAAAATCTTCAGGAACCGTGTTGGTTTGATCATGAAAATCAATATGCATGTTATTTTGCCTCCTTCATTGGATATTGAATTCTTGAATGAAAAATCCCTTTTAACGTTTCACAAATAGATTTATGGATTTTATGCAATTCTTTCATTGTTAGCGGACTCTCATTTAATTGTCCATCCATTAAACGATCATTGATAATCGAGGAGACTATTTCCTCTATTTTTTGCTCTGTTGGTTCCTTTAATGATCGAACCGCCGCTTCAACTGAATCACAAATACACACAATCGCTGCTTCTTTCGTTTGCGGTTTAGGACCGGGATAACGAAAGTCACTCTCTTTTACATGCTTATTCGTTTCCTTTTCTTTATAATAGAAGAATTTTAATAGTGTCGTACCGTGATGCTGCAATGCAATATCAATTATTTCTTTCGGTAATCTGTGTTTTTTTAACATATTTGCCCCATCATAGGGATGGTTAATAATTATTTCCGCGCTCTGCCTTGGCTCAATTACATCATGCGGATTTTTAATTGACAACTGATTTTCAATAAAATAATGTGGCCTTACGGTTTTTCCAATATCATGGTAATATGCCCCTACCCTGGCCAATAATCCGTTAGCTCCAATGGCTTCACATGCTGTTTCACTTAAATTGGCAACCATTATAGAATGATGGTATGTTCCAGGTGCCTCCGTTAAAATCTTGCGTAGTAACGGCTGGTTTGCACTCGATAATGACAAGAGCTTTATATCTGATAAAATCCCCAATCCTGTTTCAAAGAAAGGTAATAAACCAATAGTCAAAACGGCAGATAAGATAGCAGAAGCAAATCCAAAACCCGACTGATAAATTAGATCACTTAATGAATATTTTTCAAATGAAAGAAATAAGAATAAGAATACAGTAATAATATTTACAGCAGCCATCCCTAGTCCAGCTTTTACAATTGCTAATCTATCTTTAACATTCATTAAGAAGATAATGCCGCCAATTTGCGAGAAAAAGAAATAAATACCCGCTTCAATATTTAATGAACCCGGAATTTCTCCATTGAAAATAATACTACCTAATATAGCGTACAAAATAGCTAGAACGATGGCTATTCGTTCGTTTATTAACTGTTTTAACAAGAGCGCTCCTGTTGCTGCAGGTACAATAAAGAATAATTGATTGATCTGAGTTGTAAATAGACTTACTACTTTCATTAACGTTATAACAATAAAGCTTATTAATAAAATGGATGCTACAGTCCCTTTATCCAACTGCTTTCTCTTATCAATTGCATACATTTCATAAAAAATGACACCCATGACTAATACGATCAATAAGGCTAAGCCTATAAGAGGATACACATTTCGTTCCTTATTTAATAAACCTACCAGCTTCAACTCCTCATAAATTTCGTTCGTAATAGTCTGCCCTTCCCTGACAATGATTTCTCCAGCCCTAATTATAACAGGCTCAACACTGCTAGCTGCCTCTTTTCTTGCGTCCATCGTTTTCTCAACATCAAAAAATGAATTTTCCACAACTGCAAATTCACTCAAGGGTATTAAAGCTTGTCTGACATCATTACCTACGTTTGAATATTTCACTTTTTGTTTTAGTTCAGCCGTAGCACTTTGAACATTTTCAGTTCGGACACCATTATTCAACACCTCTGATAATGAAGTGATGAATAATTCTTTACCCTCCTGGCGCTCTTTTGGAGTTGCCTCAAGCAGGTTAATTAATAAAGAGTCATTTATCTTTTCTGTTATTTCAGGAGAAAGTATATTCTGAAGACGTTGAACCTTTTCCTGTGTAGTTAATAACACAGCCTCTTTACCTTCTGAATCCTGTTCGGAATTTCCGTCACTTTCTTCCAGCTTTCCAATAGCATCAAATATTTCGCTCGTGTAGCCGATTTGTTCATCTGTAATTTCCTGTGATATATCATATCTATCTTCTATAGACTGAACAGTTTCTCGTGTTTTGCGCTTCGTTTCTTGTTCATTTTCTATTGTTATAGGCGAACGAATTGTCTCTTTAGCATAATTAAAGCGTTCAATATCATATGTCTCTGTAGAAACATTATTCAATGTCAGCATGAAGAAAAAGACCCCTAATGCGACGACAGGTATAAATATAGTCACCCACATTGATTTCATATTTAATAGTAAATCGATAAAATCGCTAAACTTTTTCTTCATGTCTTCCCCCCGCTTTCAGAAACATAAATATAGAAATAAGACCCCAATTGCAAAAGGGTCTTACAAAATGGATAATCTAATTTGTTTGTTCATATGCGTCGATAATTCGCTGAACTAAAGGGTGTCTAACAACGTCTGTTTGATTTAAATGAATAAAAGAAATACCTTTTACGTCGGATAAAAGCTGACTTGCCACATGTAATCCGGACTTTACACCTTTAGGCAAATCGACCTGAGTGATATCCCCGGTAATGACCATTTTAGATCCAAACCCTAGTCGCGTTAAAAACATTTTCATTTGTTCCGGGGTAGTATTTTGTGCCTCATCTAAAATGACGAATGCATCGTCTAGCGTTCTTCCGCGCATATAGGCAAGCGGCGCAATTTCAATCGTTTCCCTCTCAATAAGACGCGCAGTATGTTCGGCACCTAAAACATCATGCAGGGCATCATATAATGGACGTAAGTATGGATCAACTTTTTCCTTTAAATCTCCCGGTAAAAAACCTAAGCTTTCACCCGCCTCAACTGCTGGGCGAGTAAGAATAATTCGTTTTACTAAACCGTTCTTCAGCGCATGAACTGCCATAACCACTGCCAGGTAAGTTTTCCCCGTACCTGCTGGGCCAATACCAAACACTAAGTCGTTCATTTTAATTGCCGCTATATAGCTTTTTTGTCCTAATGTTTTTACTCGAATTGACTTTCCCTTAACGTTTTTAGTAATTTCATCTTCAAATAGCGTTTCCAATTGATTAATATTGCCATTCTTAGCTAATTCAACTGCATATACAACATCGCGCTCCGATATCGTTAATCCTTTTCGTATAATAGCTAATAATGTTAATAATATATCCTGGACTAATTTGATATCATCTTTTGTTCCAGAAACACTGACTTGTTCCCCTCTAGTTACAATTGAAACATTTAATTGTTCTTCAAGCTGCTTCAGATATTTATCATTAGTACCAAATAATGATAACGCTTCATTTGGATTAGTAATTTGTAAATCAATTGTACTTAAGTTCTCCGACATAATCAATCTCCTTGATTTATAGGTTCTGCTTTTGTTATATCTTCTTCTACTGTTATATATAAGATTAATTTAACTTTACCATTCTCGGTTGTTTCTTGCAAAATTTTTTCCGAGATTATTTTTGCATCGGATTGAAGTCTGAGCAATAACTCACTTTTTGCTTGTTTTATTCCTATTTTGATTGCTTCTTCCTTCGTTCGTTTCACCTTATTATACGTCTTTTCACTTAATGTGGTTTCAACAAAATGAATCGGTAATGTCCATTTAAAAAAATGAATTGGATTTTCGTTAAGTTCCTTATGAATGTTTTTAAATTCTGACTTACCAAAACCCCAGATTGGTATTTTAAAGTCGCCAAATTTTAAAGAATATTTCTTTTCCTTTTCACCAGTGAGCAATTCAAAATTTGCTTCTAACGGCACCGTTACTTTTGTTTTATACCATGTTTCCGCAATTACTTCACCTTCTGAAGCAACAAATTTTGATTTCCCTTCTTTTTTCTTTTTATCTGAATCACCAATCGAATCAATTTTACCTGAAACGAGAATGTCACCAGGCTCCACATAATCATTTACCTTAACCTTCGAAAGGCCTTTTGAAACATACATATTTTTTATAACACCTTTTTTGGTTGCTACAAGATTCCTTGGTCCATGTACTTCCTTTTCCTTTACAATTGATTTCTCAACGCCTTCAAGAAAATAGGTTGTCCCTTTTTTATCTACACCAACCCACAGTAATTCCGGAATATCTTTCACCAGCTTTTGTTGTATAACACTTGTTGGTTCTAGTGATAAACTCCACGCACCAGGATGGACTCCGTAATTATTAAGTTGTTTTACAATTTTCTTTTCAATATCCTTTGAAACATTCGTAATTTTTACTTCCCAGATTATATTAGATAGAAAGATAATTAATATTATGCTGATTAAAAGTCCTAAAACTATTTCTTTCCTCCGGGTCAATCGTTTAAATAAAAATGGAGTTCCTGACTTCTCGATAAATGTTATTTTGTAATTCGTTTCTCTTCTGATCCGTTTAATATCTTTTATATCATGGAGCCTGATTTTTCCGCTGCATTCCATTTTTCCTTGCTTTTTAATTTCCCAAACAGGAATTCCTCTTTTTACACATTTTTGAAAAAACAGCTCTGGCATATTTCCTTTTACTAATATTGTTACATTACCAGTTATATATGATCCTTGTATCTTCTTCATGTCCTCCTCCTTTAAAAAATCTCCAGCAAATAGAGAATTATCCTGGTAAAAATTTAACCTCAGTAATCGTACCTTCCAGTAAAATTTCTTCAGGCAACATTGTTTTCAGTACAAACGATGATCCAAGAATTTGGATAAATCCTTTTTTCGTTTTTAGTTTAAGCTCCGTTTCAGAGTAAGTAACAAGTCCTTGATGATTCTCGATATAAACATGTATTTGCCCGATCATTGTTATCCGAGGCAGTTCTAGTATTACATCGGAAGGAAGTGCCAAGTATTTCGTTAACCACGGACCTATTCGTTGATGCAAACTTTTCACGTATACAGAGCCCCCTCTCACATTCATGTTTATGACAAGTGTCAATAGATAAGAACAAAAAAAGGGTTCAAAGGATAAAATGCACTACATGCATTCTAATCCTTTGAACCCTTTATAATTCTAACTTCTGCGACTTTCTATCACACTTTTATATGGCTTAACCGCTCTAGGAGGCCCCAAAACTTCTGCCATTATAATACCATCAGTCAATCCTTTTCCTGTTAGATTTCGTTTAACCTGTTTTTTCATCTTCATTTTATTGTGAGCATCGAAACTGCTTCGCTTTTTAAGCGTACTGCCAATGATAGCATCATGTTGACGATTATCCGCCCTTTGTACTCGGTCTGCATTCATGCGCTCTGCCAGCTGCTGCATTTGTTCCTCTTGTTGTTCTTCCATTGTTTGTGTGTTCATATATGTTTGAACTGGCGGTGACTGATGTTGGGACTGGTAATTCCCTCCAGAGGGGGTTGCAGTTGGTTTCGGAACCCGATTTGGTTTGTTATGATCCCTATCAGAGTCATTCTTTGATTTGTCTTTTAAGAAACCAACAATTCCGCCAATAATGGCCAAAACTACAAGAAAATTTCCGAAAATAGCATCAAATATTCCTTCCATCATAGCCCTCCTCTACATAGAAGTCAGACATATTACTCGTTTTCTTCTGTGTCATCTTTAGATAGCTTTCCAATTGTGTCACGCATATCTGTATCAGCATCAATGTTTTTATAGTTCATATAATCCATAACACCTAAATTACCAGATCGTAAAGCTTCAGCAAGTGCTTTTGGTACCTCTGCCTCCGCTTCAACAACGTGTGCACGCATTTCTTGAACCCGTGCCAGCATTTCTTGTTCCTGTGCGACAGCCATTGCACGTCTTTCTTCTGCTTTCGCTTGGGCAATATTTTTATCCGCTTCTGCTTGATCAGTTTGAAGGATTGCACCAATGTTTTTGCCTATATCAATATCAGCAATATCAATGGACAAAATTTCAAAGGCAGTACCTGCATCAAGTCCCCTGCTTAATACATTATGGGAAATAGAGTCAGGGTTCTCTAATACTTTTGCATGTGTATCAGAGCTACCGATTGTACTAACAATTCCTTCACCAACACGTGCAATAACAGTATCCTCACCAGCACCACCAACAAGTCTGTCAATATTTGCACGGACTGTAATACGTGCTTTGGCTTTAACTTCAATACCATCAATGGCAATACCTGAAATAAATGGTGTTTCAATTACTTTCGGATTTACACTCATCTGTACAGCTTCCAGTACATCACGGCCAGCTAAATCGATTGCAGCACCTCGTTCAAAACTCAACTCAATATTAGCACGGTGTGCAGCAATTAATGCATTAACAACCCTGTCTACATTACCACCTGCCAAGTAATGGCTTTCCAGCTGGTTGGTGCTTAAATTCAATCCTGCCTTGTGTGCTTTAATTAAAGGATTGATTACTCTTGATGGAACAACACGGCGTAATCGCATTCCGACCAAAGTAAATATTCCAACTTTAACACCTGCCGCTAATGCACTAATCCATAGCATTACCGGTATAAACGTAAATAAAATTGCTACAGCGATAATAATAACCCCGATTATAATAATCGGCATTAGTTGTTCTAATTCCATTTTCTAACTCCTCCTAATATATCTATTTCTTATATTTCACGAACTACAACCCGTACTCCTTCCACTTTTACTACCCTAATCGATTTATCCTGATGAATAAAGCTCCCGTCAGAGACAACATCGATTCTTTCGCCATCAAATGAGGCTATTCCAGAAGGTCGTAACGGTGTAACAGTCACCCCCTCTAGTCCAATCAGTTCAAGACGGTTAACAGATGATACATAGCCCAATTCCGTTGAAGTTTGATCCTTCAAAATAATATGCCGGAAAAATCCTTTCTCCATCCCAATCGTCTTAAATAAAACAACAGCTGCTACAATAGCCACTATGAATGCAATACCAATACTCATAGTCATATGGCCTAAATCCTGACCGGACAATAACAATGACCAAACGACAGATCCTATCCCTAAAATCCCAACTATACCACCCGGTACAAAAAACTCTGCTACAATTAATATAATACCAAGTACGAGTAATATAATTGCTTCAAATCCTGCTAGTCCTGCTACAATATGTCCATAAAAGAACAAAACCAGTGATAATAATCCCATTATTCCTGGAATACCAAAACCAGGAGAATAAAGCTCTACAATTAGTCCAAGACTAGCTATCGATAACAGGATTGGGACTACAACCGGATTTGTCAAAATTCCTGCAAGTTCTTCCGATAAGGTGGGTTCCATTTCAATAATTGTTGACTTACTTAATCCTAGCTCCCCTAATAATTCTACCCGATCCTCTACAGTACCGTTTGAATATCCTACCTCTAATGCTGCGGAAGGATCTAATGTAAGAAACTCTCCTTCAGGTGCCCCGTAATCGGGTAAGTCAATGTTGGGGTCTGCCATTGCCGCGGCATATAATGGGTCCCTTCCTTTAGATTCTGCTGCACTTTTCATAGCTGACAGCCATGCGGATTGCGCTTTTTTGTCTGCAGCAGTTCCATCTTGATTTATCACACCGCTTGCCCCCATTGTTGCTTGTGGATTCATATAAATTGTATCCATATTTAAGGCAATATAAGAACCGGCAGACAATGCTTGGTTTACCACATAGGCAGTTGTAGGGATTTCAAGATTTTGAAGGAGTTCAGCTATCTGTCCAGCTACATCTACCCGTCCCCCAGGCGTATCTATTTCAAATATGATGTGATCTGCTCCTTCTTCCTGGGCTTCCTTTGTCGCTCTAGTTAGAAAGGCTTCCAATCCCTTTTCGACTTCATCTTCAACTGGAATAACGTATACTAACTTCCCATTGCCTTCATTATCAGCATGAATAACATGACCATCATTGCTTGATAATAGCATAATGGCTAAAACTAATAATATGTATGCAAGCAGCCTATTTCCCCGCAAGATATACCACCCCCTTTTATTTCTCAATAATTATACGAAAACTATTATATATAGGTTTCATTTTAAACATAAAAGTCCATATACGCCAACTTTAATTTTAACACATTACATTACTGATATTCTTTCTTTTTTACTATATGAAAAGGTCCCTGCCAATCTTGGCAGGGACCTTTTTGTACGTATTCAAGTAATGTAATCAGCTTAAATGCTTTTGCACAAGCTGATTTATTTTAGAGCCATCTGCCTTTCCCTTAACCTTTGGCATAATTGCGCTCATTACTTTACCCATATCTTTTTTAGATGTTGCATTAACTTCTTGAATCGTTGACTGAACTATTGCCGCAAGCTCATCTTCAGTTAGCTGTTGCGGCATATATTCCTGTAAAATATTGATTTCAATTTCAAGTTTTTTAACAAGATCATCACGTCCAGCTGATTTAAATTCTTGGAGGGAATCTTTTCTTTGCTTTAACTCTCTAGACAAAATAGTTAACTCTTCGTCTTCTGAAAGATGATCTTTACCAAGTTTAATCGATTCATTTTGCAATGAAGCCTTTACCATCCGAATAACACTAAGGGAATCCTTATCCTTATTCTTCATCGCTTGCTTCATATCTTGATTCAGCTGTTCCAGTAATGACATGCTTAGGCACCCACTTTAGTATTTACGCTTTCTAGCAGCTTCAGATTTCTTCTTACGTCTAACGCTAGGTTTTTCATAATGTTCACGCTTACGATATTCCTGCAGTGTTCCACTTTTTGATACACTACGCTTGAAGCGACGAAGAGCATCCTCAAGAGACTCGTTTTTACGAACGCGAGTTGTATTTGACATGCTAATTTCCCCTCCCTCCGAAGCATAAAACAAGATTGTACAGGCATATTAGCATTGAATAACATGCCTTCTGTAATTATAATATAACCTATCAAACAGGTCAACAGATTTTCAAAGAAGAAAATAGAAAACCAAATTACGGATGAGAAATTTATCTTTTAATAATCAGACGTTCCTCTGTTCCCTGCTATAATATCTACACCAGCACTGGCACCTATCCTAGTAGCGCCAGCATCAATCATTGCTTCAGTGGACTCCAGATCACGTACTCCTCCTGAAGCTTTTACTCCCATTTCATTTCCTACTGTTTGACGCATTAATTTAATATCTTCAACAGTTGCACCACCACCGGAAAATCCAGTTGATGTCTTAACGAAATCAGCACCAGCTTCTTTCGCCAATTTGCATGCCCGCACTTTCTCATCTTCAGATAATAAAGACGTTTCAATGATAACTTTCGTCAATGCAGTTCCCTTAGCTGCGTTCACAACTGCTTCAATTTCATTACGAACAACATCATCGTTATTTGATTTTAATGCCCCGATATTGATTACCATATCTACCTCAGTTGCTCCATCTTTAATTGCTTGATTCGTTTCAAATACTTTAGTTTCAGTTGTAGCAGCTCCTAAAGGAAAACCGATTACTGTACATACTTTTACATCAGTATTCTTTAAACGCTCATAACAATACGAAACCCAGTAAGGATTAACACATACTGATGCAAATCCATGTTCACTTGCTTCTTTCACAATTTGACTAATTTTCTCTTCAGTTGTATCTGGTTTTAATTGCGTATGGTCAATATATTTTGCTAGTTCTTTACTCATTGATAACTTCCTTTCAGATCTGTTGTACGTACCTCTTGATAATGATAGCATGGTTTACTTAAAAAATCTATTTAAAAAATAATCCCGGAAAATTCCGGGATTTAAGATGTCACTTTTATATTTTTATTAGTAGCATCATCCATGATCCTGACAAAAGTTCCTTCATTATAAGGGTAACCTGACTTGTTAATTTTCACACGTACTATTTGGCCGATCATGTCTTGACTTCCGGTAAAGACTACTTTCAAATAGTTATCCGTGTAACCAACAAGTAAATTAGGGTTAGTTTGATCTGGCATACGTTCCTCTGGAATTACTTCCAATATTTCATTCTCATATTCAGATGCATACTCTTTTGCCAGCTGATTAGATAATTCAATCATTCGGTGCACCCGGTCTTCCTTTTCTTTATCTTCAACCTGATCTTGCATTCTGGCTGCCGGTGTTCCAGTTCGTCTTGAAAATGGAAAAACATGAAGTTCAGAATAACCTACATCCTTAATAAAATTGTACGTTTCCATAAACTCTTCCTCAGTTTCCCCCGGAAAACCAACAATAACATCAGAAGTAATAGCAAGGCCAGGCAGTGCTTTACGAATTCTGTCTACTTTTTGTTTGTAAAATTCACTAGAATACTTTCTGCGCATTCTATTAAGAACTGTATTAGATCCAGATTGCAATGGTATGTGTAAATGACGTACTATCTTCTCGGATTTATCCAGCACATCAATTACTTCATCTGTTATTTGACTAGCTTCTATTGATGAAATACGAATACGTTTTAATCCATCAACTTCCGTTTCCAATTCACGAAGCAGTTTCGCAAAATTATAGTCATTCATGTCTTCACCATAACCTGCAGTATGAATTCCAGTTAGTACAATTTCCTTATACCCCGCATCAACTAAGCGTTGTGCTTGAACAATTACATCTTCAGGTTTTCTGGAACGTAATAGACCCCTTGACCAAGGGATGATACAGAATGTGCAGAAATTATTGCAGCCCTCCTGTATTTTTAATGAAGCCCGTGTTCGATCTGTAAATTCTGGAACATCCATTTCTTCAAATACTCGGTTTTTCATAATATTTGTAACACCATTAATTGGTTCACGTGTTTTCAGGTGTTCCTCTATATAACCAATCATACTTTTACGGTTTTGTGTACCAACTACAACATCAACACCAGGGATTTCCATAATTTCTCCTGGTGAGGTTTGTGCGTAACAACCGGTTACACAAACAACGGCTTCCGGGTTTTTCCGAACAGCACGCCTTATTACCTGACGACTTTTTTTGTCGCCAGTATTCGTCACAGTACATGTATTAATAACATAGACATCTGATTGACGGTCAAAATCAACACGTTCATATCCATTATCCTTAAACATGTTCCAAATTCCTTCAGTTTCATAATGATTAACTTTACAGCCTAATGTATGAAATGCAACTGTTGGCATTATCTACACCTCAATTCTTCAAAATGGTAGGAAATGCTAGCCAAAACATAAAGAGGAGCGGTTTCTGTACGCAATATTCGCGGCCCTAATCTTACAGAGGAAAAATCATTTTCTTTAAACGTTTCGACCTCATTTGCAGAAAAACCGCCTTCTGGACCAATACAAACAAGTACGTTCTGCCCCGCTTTAATAGAATTTACTAATTTCCCAAATGATTGATGCTCGGACACTTTTGCTTCTTCTTCATAAGCAAAGATTTTAACATCATATTGTTTGCTTTCTTCAATTAACTCTTTAATCCCCATAACAGGTTTTAAATCTGGTATACTGTTACGATGACTTTGCTCACTTGCTTCTTTAAGAATTTTGGATAATCGTGTTATTTTTTTTTGCGTTTTTTTCGCATCCCAAAATACGACTGACCTTTCAGCTTGATATGGAATGAATGCACTAGCCCCTAATTCTGTACCTTTTTGCAGAACATATTCAATTTTATCACTTTTTGGCATGCCTTGAGCAATTGTGACGTTAACCGGCAATTCAGAGTCTTCATTAAGCCATTCATCAACATGAACTGTAACGTCTCCCTGGCCGACAGAAGTAACGACACATTTCGCTGCTCGGCCATCTGGGTGATTACAAATAATCATACTGCCTTCTTTATACCGCATTACCCTTGAGATATGATGAGCATCGTCTCCCGAAATAGCTACTTCATTCTCGTACCAGTTCTCCGCTGGAACAAAATAGCGTTGCATAATGTGCACCTACTTTTATCTATATCTTCTTTGCAATAATAGAAACCCAATCTTCCATTTCATTCACTTCAATAATTTCAAACCCATTTTTTTGCAATTCCCCTTTAACAAGGGCTTTTTTCGCTTGAATAATACCAGAAGTAATGAACAATCCATTATGCTTTAAATTATTCCATGCATCGGTAATAAATCGAACAATAATTTCAGCTAAAATATTTGAAACAACAATATCAGCTTCTTTATGAACATGGTCAAGCAAATTATTTTGTTTCGTTAAAATTTGCTGATCTACTTTATTAAGCTTGGTATTAAGTTTAGTGCTTTTTACCGCTACCTCATCCAAATCATACGCATACACCTTTTTTGCCCCAAGCAAAACTGAAGCAATGCTTAACACACCTGTCCCACATCCAACATCAATAATAACGTCATCTTTGTTAATAAATTGTTCAAGACCTTGAATACTTAATACAGTAGTAGGATGGGTGCCAGTTCCAAAGGCCATTCCAGGATCCAATTCTATAATTAGTTCATCACTTGATACTGGTGGATAGTCTTCCCATGTTGGTGTGATTGTAATCTTTTTTGATATTTTGACAGGCTTATAGTATTTTTTCCATGCGGTCGCCCATTCTTCTTCATTAATCTCACTAAGCGTTACCTGATTATGTCCCAGATCAATATCATAAAGCATTAATCCATTTATCGCCTGTTTAATCTCATTAACGGTTTCACCTAAAAAACTGTTAACAGGTAAATATGCCTTGACATATACACCTTCCTCAGGGTATTCTTTTGGATCCAATTCATAGATTTCCCCGTATGATGTGTCACGCTCTTTAATTAAATCTAACGGGTCTTCAATTACCACGCCACTTGCACCAGTTTCATGAAGTATATGGGAAATTGGCTCAATAGCTTCATTTGTCGTATGAATGCATATTTCCGACCATTTCATTACAACCCACCCATTTCTCAGAAAAACCTTTGTAATTAACAGATTCTTCTTTAATAATTCCACTATATATGTAAATGGTGTTGATCACCAACACCATTTTTACTAAAGAAATATATGACATACAGCATTGTCCGCCACACTTATCAATCACCTTTAAACGCTTTTTTAAAACGCTGAAAAAATGATCCATCCTGTTCATCTGTTGCCTCATTGCCGCCTATTTCATTAAACTCTCTCAGCAATTCCTTTTGCCTGTCTGTTAATTTGCTAGGGGTAACAATACGAACCTTTATATGCTGATCTCCATGACCATAGCCACGAACATTCGGCGCACCTTTACCCTTCAAACGGAACACCTTGCCTGTCTGTGTTCCCGCTGGTATTTTAAGCATAACCTTGCCATGTACTGTTGGAACTTCAATTTCGTCACCGAGAGCTGCTTGAGCAAATGTAATAGGCAATTCACAATATATATGATCACCTTCACGCTCGAAAAACTCATGGGCTTTTATTTGAACTACCACATACAAGTCGCCTGCTGGACCACCATTTACTCCAGGTTCACCTTTTCCAGAAACACGAATTTGTTGTCCTTCGTCAATTCCGGCCGGTATAGAAATATGGATCTTTTTATGCTTTTTCACTTTTCCTGTTCCACCACATGTATTACATTTTTCGGGAATAATTTTTCCTGTACCATTACAATGGTGACATACCCTTCTATTCACAACACGGCCAAATGGAGTATTCTGTTCCGTATTTAGTTGTCCCGAACCATTACAATGCGAACACGTTTTAGTTTTTGTTCCCGGTTTAGCACCAGATCCATGGCATGTATCACAGTTCTCCTCTTTTGGAATACTGATATCAGTTTCCTTACCAAAAATTGCTTCTTCAAAATCTAACACAAGTGTATATTGTAAATCTGCTCCTTGCTGAGGTGCATTCGGATCACGTCTGCGGCCACCTCCACCAAAGAACATATCAAAAATATCGCCAAAACCACCAAAGTCCTGAGCTCCGCCGCCAAATCCTCCGAAGCCCTGACCCTGTGCACCAGCATGACCAAACTGATCATATTGAGCACGTTTTTGTTCATTGCTCAAAACCTCATATGCTTCCTTAGCTTCTTTAAATTTATCAGCAGAATCCGCTTCCTTATTAACATCAGGGTGGTATTTTCTAGCCAATTTCCGATAGGCTTTTTTTATTTCTTCTTTAGAAGCGTCTTTTCCAACGCCAAGTACATCATAATAATCACGCTTACTCACTTGTCAATCACTCTCCCGACACTATTGCAATACTTTTAATCTTATCATCATTTGGTCCTTGAAAGCAACCAAACGAAAAAAAGTCAAAGTCAAGGGTATCCTGACTTTGACTTTAAAATTTAAGCAGTACTATTATTTTTTGTCTTCTTCGTCATCTACTTCTTTATAATCTGCATCTACAACATCGTCATCACCATTTTGACCTTCTTGAGTCTGTGCTGCTTGTGCATCCTGCTGCATTTGTTCATATAGTTTAACTGAAAGCTGTTGAACTTGTTCTTGCAATGCTTCTTTCTTTTCTTTGATTTGATCTGCATCATCAGATTCAATTGCTTTCTTCAATTCTTCTTTAGCATCTTCTGCTTTTTGTTTCTCATCATCTGATACTTTATCACCAAGGTCTTTAATCGTTTTATCCGTAGTGAAGATTAATTGATCTGCTTCATTACGCAGTTCAACCTCTTCCCGGCGTTTTTTATCAGCTTCAGCATTATCTTCAGCTTCCTGTACCATACGATCTACTTCCTCATCTGAAAGTCCAGAAGAAGATTTAATTGTAATCGATTGTTCTTTGTTCGTACCCATATCTTTAGCACGTACATTTACAATACCGTTAGCATCGATATCAAACGATACTTCAATTTGTGGTACTCCGCGTGGTGCTGGTGGAATATCCGTTAATTGGAAGCGGCCAAGTGTTTTGTTATCTGCTGCCATTTCACGTTCACCTTGTAACACGTGAATATCAACAGCCGTTTGATTATCAGCAGCAGTTGAGAAAACCTGTGAATGACTAGTTGGAATGGTAGTATTACGTTCAATCAATTTCGTAAATACACTTCCCATTGTTTCAATTCCCAATGAAAGTGGTGTAACGTCTAATAACACAACGTCTTTTACATCACCTTGAAGTACACCGCCTTGAATTGCAGCACCAAGCGCCACAACTTCATCAGGGTTTACACCTTTTGAAGGTTCTTTTCCAGTTTCACGTTTAATTGCATCTTGAACAGCTGGTATACGAGTAGACCCACCAACCAAAATCACTTTATGAATTTCATTTGCAGAAAGATCAGCATCTCTTAGTGCTTTTCGAGTTGGAACCATTGTGCGTTCAACTAACTCAGAAGATAATTCATCAAACTTAGCACGAGTCAAGCTCATTTCTAAATGTAATGGTCCTGCCTCACCTGCAGTAATAAATGGTAATGAAATTTGTGTCTGTGTTACACCTGAAAGGTCTTTTTTCGCTTTCTCAGCAGCATCTTTCAAACGCTGCATTGCCATTTTATCTTTTGAAAGATCAATTCCATTTTCTTTTTTGAATTCCTGTACAAGATGACCGATGATAACTTCATCAAAATCATCTCCACCTAGGCGATTATCCCCCGCAGTTGATACTACTTCAAATGTTCCATCACCAATATCCAAGATAGAAACATCAAACGTACCGCCGCCTAAGTCATATACTAGAATTGTTTGATCCTGATCATCCTTATCGATACCATAGGCCAATGCTGCAGCAGTTGGTTCGTTAATAATACGTTCAACTTCAAGACCCGCAATTTTACCAGCATCTTTAGTTGCTTGACGTTCAGCATCATTGAAATATGCTGGAACAGTAATTACTGCTTTTTCTACTTTTTCGCCTAAGTAATCTTCTGCATATGATTTAATATGCTGCAAAATAATTGCTGAAACCTCTTGGGGAGTATATTCTTTGTCTTCAATTTTCACCTTATAATCTGTACCCATATGACGTTTAATGGATTGGATTGTGTTAGGGTTTGTAATTGCTTGGCGTTTTGCAACCTCGCCTACTTGACGTTCGCCATTTTTAAAGGCAACTACAGATGGTGTTGTACGATTACCTTCCGGGTTCGGAATAACTACCGCTTCCCCGCCTTCCATCACTGATACGCATGAATTTGTTGTTCCTAAATCAATTCCGATTATTTTACTCATAATCCATTTCCTCCTTAACTGCATCCATTATTTATTAACTTTTACCATTGCTGGTCGAATAACTCTGTCTTTAAGTAAATATCCTTTTTGTAATTCCTCTACAATGATATTTGATTCCATTTCATCATCTTCTATTTGCATAACAGCATGATGAAGATTAGGGTCAAATGATTGTCCTTTTGTTTCAATTTCCTCTACACCATGTTGTTTAAGGGCATCCTTCAGCTGACGGTAAACCATTGAAATCCCCTCTACAAAACCTGCATTTGCCTCAGTAACCTCTTGCTGCAATGCTCTTTCAAAGTTATCAATCGCGGGTAAAAGTTCATTCACTAAGTCTTGAGATTTATATTTGCGCTCTTTTTCCTTTTCTTTTTGTGAGCGTTTTTTAAAATTTTCAAATTCTGCTTGATTTCGAAGCAATTTTTGATAAAGCTCATCTTTCTCTTTTATTAAATTTTCAACTTCTTCTCTTAGTGTTTCCATTTTACTTTCGTCTGAATCTAAATGCTGTTGCTCCTTTTCATCGGCATCAATAACCTCTGTCAATTCTGGTTCATTATTTCCCAAGATTTCTTCTTTGTTTAATTCTTTTTCTTCTGCCATAATAGCCACCTCCTCTGTAAAATCGCCACGTTAGACTATACCATGAATAGTATTCAAAATAAACTCAAAAACATAAAGAAGTGATGGGAAATAAACTCCCATCGATTAGACCCGAAAACCAAGCCCCAGAATACACTATTTATTCTCATTCATTGTTTTTATACCACATATATAATGCTTCTGTCATTTCGTTTGATAGAGCATTTAATAGTGTAATTACTTTATTATATTCCATCCTTGTTGGACCAAGTAAAGCAATCGTACCCATTTGCTCCTCACCTAAATGATAGGTTGCGGTGATTAGACTACAATCCTTTATAGCATCCACCTTGTTTTCGTGTCCGATTGTCACTTTAATTCCGTCCGTTGTTGCTTTTAGCATATTTGCAATTTCATCTTCTTTTTCCATCATTGCGTAGAATGAACGTACTTTGTCAATGTCCTTAAATTCAGGCTGCATCAGCATGTTTGTTTTACCGCCAACATATAGTTTCACGGGATGTTCATTGAAAAAAGCAGCTTTTAAATAGTCAAACGATTTTTCAAAATCACTTACGTACAATCTTATAAGTGATCGTACTTCGGTATTTAATTTTTCAGGCAACTGTAAAATAGGTACACCATGCAGCCGATCATTTAAAATATTGACCATTTTTTCCAAATCTGATGCCGACATCTCGTTAGGAATAGAAAAAGACCGATGTTCCACATGTCCCGTATTCGTTATTAAGATGGCAACCGCTGTTTGCGGTGTTAAAGTGATGATTTGCAATTGCTTTAATTTTGTTTCAAATACCTCCGGACCCAAAATTATAGATGTGTAATTCGTTAAATCTGAAAGCAGTTCGGCAGATTTTTGAACGACCTGTTCAAATTCAAAAATACCATCTTGAATGACGTGTTTAAATACGTTAACATCATCAGATATAATTTCTGGTGATAATAAATTATCAACATAAAATCGATATCCCTTTTCTGACGGAATTCTTCCGGAAGATGAATGAGTCTTTTCCAAAAATCCCATGTCCTCTAGATCCGCCATTACATTTCTAATTGTGGCAGGACTAAAAGAAATGTTATCTTTTTTTGAAATAGCACGTGATCCAACTGGTTGTGCCGACTGGATGAAATCATCAATAATGACTTGTAAAATCAACAACTGTCTACCTGTTAACATGATGATCACCTCTGTTAGCACTCTCCTTTAACGAGTGCTAATTCTATTAATAAATTATCAAATCCTTATTTCTTTGTCAACGCAGATGGTTTATATCTTCGTCATCCAAAAGGAATTGTTCAAATACTTCATTCCCAAATAAAACTCCCTGATCTGTCAGATGAACAGAATCTGCATTGTTTTGCAACCATCCTTTTTGAACGAGTTTGGATATCTGCTGTTCATATAAGCTGTCTAATTCAAAACCAAATTTATGCTTAAATACAGTTTTATTTATACCTGCTAATTTTCTCAAACCTAAAAATAATTCTTCTTCAATATTTTCCTTAAAACCTATTTTTTCAGTAGATAATATCGGCTTACCGTTTTCCATAGCCTGCTTAACATATGCAGGCAGTGGTCTAATATTTCCTGTTCGCTTACCTGGTAAATAACCATGTGCTCCAGCACCGAACCCATAATAATAATCATTGTTCCAATATGTTAAATTATGTTTACTTTCATATCCCGGTTTAGCAAAATTACTTATTTCATATTGTTCAATGCCATTTTGTTTCATTGTGCGTCTTAGCAAGTCGTACATTTCCACCTCATCTTCCTGTTTCGGACGATGTAACTTCCCTTTTTTAAACCTGTTGTAAAATAAAGTCTTGGGCTCAATCTGAAGCGCATAGGTTGAATAATGCGGCAGATTAAACTGAATTGCTTCATTTAAGGTATGTCTGAAATTATCAACCGTTTGATTTGGAAGTGCATAAATTAAATCAATGCTGATATTGGAAAAGCCATATTTCTGTAAGTGATTAACCGTTGTATAAACATCCTTTATTTTATGCAAGCGTCCAATTTCCTCAAGCATCTTATCATCAAACACCTGAACACCCAGCGAAATTCTGTTTACACCATAGCTTCTAAGCATTTTAATCTTATCGGTGTCGAAATCTCCGGGATTAGCCTCAATAGTGTATTCAGCACAGTTTTCCACATCAAATTTATCTTTAATTGTTTCTAATATAGTTCTTAATTGTTTTATTGTTAAAGCTGTTGGAGTTCCTCCGCCAATAAAAATTGTGTTTACTTTATTATTTTTACCACTTACATTTACATTTATTTCATTTTTAAGAGCCTCCACGTATTCATCAGCAAGCTTTTCGTTATAAAAAAACTTGGTAAAATCGCAATAATGACATATCTGCTGACAAAATGGTATATGAGTATACACAGATTGTATCAATTAAATCCTCTCCTGCTTACTAATTTGACCGCAAAAAGAATAGGGTCAAACAATTTAAGTTTTCCCCCATCCCAGTCACTTTCGTTTTAATCATCATTCATTTGTAATACTGCCATAAATGCCTCTTGCGGAACTTCTACCGATCCTACCATTTTCATCCGCTTTTTACCTTCTTTTTGTTTCTCGAGCAATTTCCGTTTCCGCGAAATGTCCCCACCATAACATTTGGATAAAACGTTTTTCCGCATTGCCTTAATGGTAGAACGTGCAACAATTTTGTTTCCTATTGCTGCTTGAACAGGTACCTCAAATTGCTGTCTAGGTATTAGCTCTTTAAGTTTATCTACAATCTGTTTTCCCCGTTCGTATGAAAAATCACGATGAACAATGAATGATAATGCGTCAATTGTTTCACCATTAAGCAGAATATCCATCTTAACAAGATTAGAAGTACGATATCCTATAAGATCATAATCGAAAGAGGCATAGCCTTTTGTTTGGGATTTCAATTGATCAAAGAAATCATAGACAATCTCTGATAATGGTATATGGTAAAGGACGTTTACACGAATATCATCTAGATACTCCATGTCCACAAATTGACCTCGTTTTTTTTGACAGATTTCCATAACGGTCCCAACATAGTCATTTGGCACCATTATAGTTGCTTTGACATATGGCTCTCGAATTTCTTTAACCATTTGAGGATCGGGCATAACAGAGGGATTATCGACTTCAATCATTTCATCGTTGGTTTTCGCTACTTCATAAATAACACTTGGAGCAGTTGTAATTAAATCAATATTGAATTCCCGCTCGATTCTCTCTTGAATTATTTCCATATGCAATAATCCTAAAAAGCCACAGCGAAAACCAAACCCAAGAGCCTGCGATGTTTCCGCTTCATACTGTAATGAGGAATCATTTAGTTCCAGGCGCTCGAGAGCTTCTCTTAAATCATTGTATTTGTTTGAATCAATTGGATACAAGCCACAAAAAACCATTGGATTTAATTTCTTATAACCTGGTAATGGTGTGTATGCCTGATTGCTGGCCAGTGTTATTGTATCCCCGACACGTGAATCGCCTACATTTTTGATTGATGCTGTCAGATATCCAACATCCCCAACGGTAAGTTCCTTTTTATTTAATGGTTTGGGGGTAAATACTCCGACTTCATTGACCTCAAACTCTTTTCCGGTTGCCATCATTTTGATCTTATCACCAATTTTAACGGAACCCTCTTTCACACATATATAGGCAATAACCCCGCGGTAAGGATCATATAAAGAATCAAAAATTAATGCTTTTAACGGCTCATCATCATCTCCTGGAGGTGCAGGTATAGCTTCAACGATACGTTCAAGAATTTCATTTATTCCAATACCATCCTTCGCCGACGCTAGTATTACATCGTCACCATCAATTCCAATGACATCCTCTAACTCCTTTGTAACACGGTCTGTGTCAGCGTTCGGCAAATCTATTTTATTTATAACCGGGATAATTTCCAAGTCATTATCCAAAGCAAGATAAACATTTGCAAGTGTCTGTGCCTCGATTCCCTGTGCTGCATCCACCACAAGAATAGCTCCTTCACACGCAGCAAGACTTCGCGAAACCTCATATGTAAAATCAACATGCCCCGGGGTATCAATTAAATGAAACGTATACTCTTCCCCGCTTTTGCTTTCATAATGTAACTGTACAGCATTTAATTTAATCGTAATTCCACGTTCACGTTCTAAATCCATAGCATCTAGAAACTGTTCCTTCATTTCACGCTGTGTTAGCGCTTTTGTATTTTCCAAAATACGATCTGCTAACGTAGATTTTCCATGGTCTATGTGGGCAATGATCGAAAAATTCCGGACGTTTTTTTGTTTTTTCACCATCAGTGATGTTCACTCCTACATGTTTAATGCGACATTAACTAGCATTGATTATAGCAATTGCTTACAATACATTCAATCATTAATACGTGTTACCGTACAAAAACCCTTCATCATTAAATAAATAATGATGAAGGGTTTGTGAATTAAAAAAATAGCTCAGCAATCTGATATACAATTAAAACTACCATGTCATAAAACCACTTGATCCCTGTCTCTAGAATGGATGCCATCTTTTGTGTGAATTGGGGAGAGGATTCAGCGCTAATTGTCTGATCACTTACTTTTTCCAAAGAAGCTTCATTATTTTCTATAGTAGTTACTTCTTTTGGTGTTTTTACAACAATCTCTTCTATTTTATTCTCAGAACCACTAGAGCTTCCATCAGCATTTTGACCGCGATCAATCCCAAGAAGCATCCCTGTCAGGAAAAATACTGCCAGCAGCAATAGAATAATAAAGGATCGAACCATTTGCTATCCCTCCTCTGAATCAGCATTTACCTTCTCCGCATCCCAATAGAAATCACTGAATACGTCTGCCAAAGCATCTGCAGAACGATATAGTTCTTCTAGTTTGTTATAAACTCCACCAAATTCAAAAAGCAGTGCATTTTCTGTCAGATCTTGATTATATACACCATTATTGCCCAGACCGCCCCTCGTAACAACGCCTCTGCTTAACCCGGGATATTTTTTTTCTATCATTTTGTGCAGCTTTGTCGCCAAAGCCAAATTCTTCTCATTCGCGTATTCCTCGCCAATCACAATCACAATTCTTCCATAAGTCTTACCATCAATTTCTGCTGTTGTCTTTTCTCTAGCGATAGCATCCCTATGTATATCAAATATATATTGGTAGTCTTTATTTGAACTAATAGCTTCTTGAACAACTGGACGGGACGCAGCATAAGCCTTGGGATATTTCCAATTTTTCTTGTTTAGTATGTTCATGATGTCCGTATGATCTACATTTGTACCAATTCCGTTTGCTTCTAAACCCTTTGCTAGTCTGTCGCTAACCCTGGTAATATTAACTTTTTTATCGTATGCCAAATTCGGATCCGTAACATCAGGTAAATGCGGCATAAATGATTCTGTATTATGTGTATTATATATAAATACTACATCCTTTTCGCCAGTACTGGGGGTGCCTTTCTTATTGCCATTATCCTTTTTCTCAATATCTTCAGGCTCATCCACCACTGCTTCCCGATCCTTCAAGGTTTCTTCAAGCGGTGGAGATGATTCAACCGGTAAATTTGTATAATCTGTCCCTTCACCCGCAACAACGATTTTTGTACCAAATAAAGCAAATCCCGGCAATTCATTTCCAAGCAGACTCGTTGGATCATTTGGCTTAATATTGGTTGCCAAATGAAATAGTGTAGAAGATAGGTTTGGCAGCTTTTCATCTTCAGGAAACGCTTCTTGAAACGCTCTATTTTCCATTCCTAACAAATGCAAAAAGGTGGAACCATTAATCTCACTTGTCCATTCTGTTATTGCATGGGATGAAAACCGATAAGCAGGAGAAACGGTTGTTAAAATGCCAATGACAACAAATAAAATAATGACAGAGATTAAGTATATTCCACCTTTTTTATATAAACGATTTACTATTCGATTCGTGTTCTTGTTATCATTTTTATAGACCATTGTTCCATCCTTTCTGAACTGTCATTGGTAAAATCTATGACGCATATTCAGAAACTAGAACAAAATCTTCTAATTTTTTTAAAATGATAGAACTAATACAAGATTATCGTGAGAATGACTCAAGATTATCGACATCAACTTTTTCATGGAGTGCGGCATTAACACCTGAGGCAATAACATGTGCCATATCTATCATGAAGCCATCAACCTCTTTTGGTGTAACCATTAGATTGTGGCCAATAGGGGTTAATACCTCTTTTATTAATGCCTTTTTATCCTCCTCAGATAGAGTTCCCACAATTCCCATAAACGTTTTTCGTTTCTCTTCGTCAGGTAAATCTGCTTCGTTAAATTCTTTTTTGCCAAAAGCAAATCCTCCTGGTGTCAGGGCTTTAGATGGAGCATCCTGTTCACGGTATTCACGCCCGAAATGCTTTAATATAAAATCAATTGTATCGCTCGTAATTGTAACAGCATCTACCACTGTTGGAACTCCAATTGCTATAACGGGAATTCCCAAAGTATCCTGACTGATTTCTTTTCGCTTATTGCCCACGCCAGATCCCGGATGTATACCTGAGTCAGATAACTGGATTGTTTCGTTAACACGCTCAATTGATCTCGAAGCAAGAGCATCTACCGCTATGACAAAATCCGGATTAAACTTTTCTACAATACCAAAAATAATGTCACTTGTTTCTATACCTGTAACCCCCATCACCCCTGGGGTTACTGCGGCTACTGGTCTGTATCCATCAGCAACAGTCTCATATTGAAGTTTGAATAAATGACTAGTCACGAGGATTTTTTCAACAGTCATTGGTCCAAGTGCGTCGGGAGTGACGTTCCAATTGCCTAAACCGACTATTAAACCAGTAGCATCATTAGGAAGGTTATTTTTCGCTAATAATTGCTCCAATTCTTTTCCTAATAATTTGGCTGCAGATTCCTGTCGTGTCGTGTCCTGTTTTTTAACCCCATCCGCATATATAGTGATATACGTGCCTTTTTTTTTGTTTAAAATCTTTGTACCTTCATCATCAATTTCCACATATGATATTTTAATCCCGTCTTCCTCACGCTCTTTTATCGTTACACCTTTGATATTTTCGTCGTTTTGTTCTTTATTCTTTTCAACATACATATCCTTAGCTTCAATCGCCAAGTCTGTCCGCACCTGAAAATCTGCCTCTTTATTTCCCATAACTGTGCACCCTTTCATGATGAATTTTGTAACACTATCATTATCCATAGACTTCACATTTCCACTAAAAAAAATACAAAATAGCGTATTGCTTCACAAAGCTATTGAAAACAGGTCGTCTGTTTGGTAAAATGACTCTTGTTCACAACTGTAAGATGCAAGTTGTTTGTTTAGGAGGTGAAACAATGGCCAATATTAAATCTGCAATCAAACGTGTAACAGTAAATAATAATAACCGAGTACAAAATCAATCATATAAAACAGATATGCGTTCTCAAATCAAACGTGTTGAAAGTTTTGTTGAGTCAAAAGATATCGAAAATGCTAAAGCTGCTCTAGCAACAGCTGCTAAAAAAATCGATAAAGCTGTCCAAAAAGGAATTATTCATGAAAATAACGGAAACCGTAAAAAGTCCCGTTTAGCACAAAAAGTTAACGAGCTTGGTGCATAATAATTCCGGATAACACAAAACGATCCCAAATCAGGATCGTTTTTTTGTTGCAGCTTATTTCGATTTTATTAAATCGTATAATAGAAGTTCAAAAGCTATTTCCTTTTCCATTTTCCCTTGTTTCATCGTTGCATCTGCCTCTGCTAGCTTGTTCAGAATCTCTTGCAGTGCTATTGTTGTAAACCTCTGCTCCCTGCCCATTGCTACCTTAATTACATATGGATGTGCACCAAGCTGCTTTTGCATTTGCGGTTGACTATATCCTTTTTGTTTTAAAAGTTTGACCCTTAAAATCGTACGAAATTGAAATGCCAGCAGCCCAATAAGTGCTATTGGTTCTTCTTTCATTTTTTCCAGGTCTTTAAAAATGGAAATGGCTTTGCGTAAATCCCTTTCAATCACGGCATCGACAAGCCTTAACGAGGAACTATTAGAAGTATGGGAAATTAAGTTCTCGGCAATATCCCTTGTTACCGTACCGCCTTCCCCAACAAACAGTGCCAATTTGGATATTTCATTTTGCAGCAAGTGAAGATTTGCGGCAAGCTCCATCTCCAGTACATCATATGCATCAGGAGCGATTGTTATCTTTACGTTATCGGTAAGATTCTTAATCCATTTAGAAATATCGTGTTCCTTGATTGGACTGCATACGGCAACTGTTCCATTTTTTTTTAGTAATTTGCTTACTTTTTTTCTCTCATCAATTTTTTCAAATGGTGCGATGATAACAACAACGCTGGATTCTGCAGGTTGTGCGAGATAATTTTGCAATGCCTCTACATCATGTTCAAACGGCAATTTTTCTGATTTTGTTTTTAAAAATGTTGGATTTTGTGCAATAATTAATTTCCTTTCGCCGAAAAATGGATATGTTTCAGCGTCCGTTATTACCTCTTGAATTGGAGTTTCCGCCAAATCATATGCAGATAAATTTTCATAATCGCCGGCAGGCAATACGGCTTTTGTAATTTGCTTTTTTAAATTTTGTATGAAAAAAGCTTCTGTTCCATATAATAAATATACTGGTGAAATTTGTTTATTTTTCACTTGCTTCAACACATCTAAATACGTCATACGATTCACTCCAATTATGTATATATAATATCGTAAAACCATTATAGTGGAATAGCAAGCAAATTTAGAGGGAATTGCTTCCGACAATCCCCTCTAAAATCTATATAAACGCTTAAAACACGGCCCTAGGAAACCACATTTTAAACGATGTTTGTTTACTTATAGATTGACCATTCAAACAAAAACTATAGATGTTAACTCTTTCTAAATATGGAGATGAATAATTAATTATGAACTTTTTCGTTCATAAGTGGATTTTTTGACGCATTTATTTTATACTAAAATGGAACTAGGAGGGGTAGATGTGAACGAATTTGAAAAAGACGTACAATCAAAAAATAATGATGTAGTTGATTCCATGAAAGGTTTTGGTTTTTCCTTTGTATTCTTTGTCCTAATTTTTGCAATTGGTGCTGCTATTAGCGTTATAGGGAAATAATCGAACATCTCTCTGCAATAATTAAACATAGAAGCTTTTGTTTTACCTAAACACATATAATACGATGTATAATAAAGAGACTGATGCTACAGTCTCTTTTTGCGTTATGTTTAATATTAACCTATGGTAAAAACCTCATAAATGTTCCTTGGTCTTTCTCGAATTGATACCGCACTGCACCATCATTATCTGTTCTGAATATGATTACATTTTCTTTTTTTAGTACAGAAATGACGTTATCTGCTGGATGACCGTAGAAATTATTCTCGCCAACAGATATTAGAGCGTATTTAGGATTTATTTGGTCTAGAAATGTTTGGTCTGTTGAAGTGTTACTTCCGTGATGAGAAACTTTAAGAATGTCCACCTTTAAATCTGGGTAATTCTTGATTATTTCTTTTTCCGTTTCCTTTCCGACATCACCGGTAAACAATAACTTATTTCCACCTAATTCCGTGTGTAATACAAGCGAATTATCGTTTGTTGAGTTTTTGTTAGAAATTGGGGAAAGTATGGAAAATAATTGATTTTCAATTATAATTTGTTCACCTCCAGCAACGCGCTCTATTTCAACACCCTTATTTTCCCACATGAATTCTGTAGATTTATCAAGTTGAAAATAATCACTTATTATTACAGTCTCTACCTCCATCTGTTCTATCATAAATGAAACACTTCCAATATGATCAATGTCCTCATGCGACATAAATATGGCATCAATTCTCGAAATGCCTTTGGAATAAAGATAGGGTTTAATTATTTGGTTAAAATTTTTATCTGTCGCCTTATTATCTTCAAAGGAATGTGCTGCACCCGCATCAATAAAAATAACCGCTTTTCTATATGGTAATTCAATGACAAAGGAATCTCCCTGACCTATATCAAGCATTGTAACTGATCCACTTGGCGAAAAATATGGTTTTAAAGAAAGTGCAACTAATAATAGACTAATTCCAGCACCATAGCCAAATGCAAGCTTTAATGATTTAGTTTGCATATAATTCATAAGAAGAATAAATAATGTGTAGTACATAATCGTGCTCCAAATAGATATCGGTCCAATAATCCAAGGAAAGTATGCAATTGAGTCGATATATTGAATAATAGAAAGGGCCAAATTGTTAATATGCACAAAAAATGTATCGATTAGTTGTGTTATAAAACCGGTAAACGATGAAAAAAATAACAGAATAAACATCAATGGTATAACAATTAATGAAAAATATGGGACAACCACTACGTTTAATAAAATGGATAATGGCTGAAATGTATAAAAATACGAAAGCTGAAGAGGGAGGATCATCATTTGTGCCACAAAGCTAATTTTTAGTACTGCAAAAAAGGATCCATTATTTTGCGAGAACCACCGTTTGGATAGAAGTAAACCAAATGTTACTAAGAATGAAAATTGAAATCCAATATTATAGACAATATAGTGATCTTCCAAAATCAGAAGCAGGAACACGATACTTAGAGCATCCGTAACACTGAATTTAACATTAAATTTATTTAACAATATGAATAATACAACCATCGTACTTGCCCGCCAAACTGACGGTTCTCCACCAGCAATAAATGCATAAAATGGCAAAAAGATCACCATTATCCATTGTGCTCTCTCGATTGTAAACAGAGTAGATTTAATCATTATTAAATAAAGCAATGAAATGAATAACCCAACATGTAATCCTGAAATAGCCAAAATGTGCGATAATCCCCAGCGTTGAAACAATTCAACTGTCGATTCGTTTAATGCCGAATCATCGCCAAGCACTAACGCATTAAGCCATGCTCCTGTTTCAGGACTAACATTTTTTTTAACAAGATCAATTAAGCCGCTGCGGATTGTATACAATTTACTTAGTGGTGATGAACCTTTGCAGTCCATATTTTCAAGCGAATCCACAATTAACTGCCAGGAAATTCCTTTAGTTAATAAATAGTTTTGATAATTAAACTGTCCCGGATTAGTGCTGCTGTCCGGAAGTTCTAATTTACCAGTAATTCTGCATGCAGCACCATGTTTTAAGCTTTCATTCTGTTGGTTTGGGAATTGCATTTTCTTGTCTATAAAGTAAATGACGAGGATTTTATTATTGGAAGATTGCTCTAGAAGTTCAAATTCCACTTTTTTTGAGGTTTTGGTTACATTCCCATTAATTTTTCCAGTTACGCTGGCTTCTTCTTCGGGGAGATCGACTAATTGAGGAGAATGTATCGCCGGGATATAGAAGTAAAAAAAGAGGAAGGCGGCCAAGGAGACAATGATTGGTATCCCCCTAAGCCTTTGTCGATAGTGCAAAAATAAAAGCCAAATAAGAAATCCCGCAATAAACCAATCACTAAATGTAACCGTTAAAATACTTATTACAGCCGCAATTGCAGGGAAATGCCAATATCCTTTCACTGAAAACTCACCTTACCATTAGTATTTAATTTTTACTGTTCCTAAAATTATTCTTAAAATCATTAAATGCGAAGTAATTATTCCATTTTAAGGAAAATGCGTAGAAAAAGATATAACATTTACGAATGCTTAAACTTTAAATAAATGTTTTGCTTCTTGTCTAAGCACTCTAACCTGCTCATTGTCGGATCCTGAAGAATCCAATTGGTCTAACAGGTCTTTTACAAATTCTGCTTTTGCTTCATATTCCAAATCAATCGCCAAGTCATTTAATTCCACTTTTTGCGTTTTTACTCCTGCTTCTTTGAATAACTCTTCTGCATATGGATGATTTTTATAATCTGCTGCATAATATACCGTTTGAATTCCGCTTTGGATGATTTGTTTACAGCATTGAAGACAGGGAAAATGGGTTACATATATTTCTGCTCCATCCGTTGGAACGCCAAATTTTGCACATTGCAATAATGCATTCGCCTCTGCATGAACTGTACGAACACAATGTCCATCGATTACATAACAGCCTTCATCAATGCAATGCACACTTCCAGACACGCTCCCATTATATCCACCTGCAATAATACGTTTATCTCTAACTATCGTTGCTCCGACCATTAACCTGGTACAAGTACTTCTTAATGCTAACAAATGACTCTGAGCCATAAAATATTGATCCCAAGAAATCCTTTCCATGTCATAAAGCCCCTTTATTATTCTTTTATTAAGTTTACATTGAGATATTATTTTTCGTCAATTTATGGTACCTGAATATCCTCTTTCAAGTTCTCAAGTGTTTTGGCCCCAATCCCTGGTACATTTAGCAAATCATCAGCTGTTTGGAACAATCCATTTTCCTCACGATACTGAAGAATTGCCTGCGCTTTTGACGGACCAATTCCATTTAAGCTTTCTATTTCTTCTTGTGTGGCATAATTAAGTCTTATTTTTTTGCTTGTATTTTGCCCTTCGCTAGTATTTGACTCTATTTCTCCTATTTTTGGAATCAGAATAATCATTTCGTCTTGAACTTTTTGAGCAAGATTCACCATTGTTTGATCAGCCTGTTCCGTAAAACCTCCTGCCATCTTTATTACATCATTCACACGAGAATCGGAACTTATTTCATATACACCTGGCTTAAGAATTTCACCCTTTACATCTACAATGGCGTAACCTTCATCTTTTTCATCATTTTGGGGAGCAGTTTTTTGAGTATCGATAGTAGAGGTGAAATTGGAAGGAGAATCGGTACTGCCCTTGCTATCATCATTACCTATGAAGAAAAAAATAATGATTCCAGCGCCAATTAATATAAAGAACATACTTTTTTTCAGCAGTTCAACTATCATCGTATCACATCCTTGCCTGAAGTATAAAACGGAGAAAAAATCATAAAACGAGGTATTATATACTATAATTCGACATTAATTTAAAAATTCCTTGTCAAAAAAATTAGATCGGGAAAGTTTTATTTTCCCGATCTTTTTTCACAAACAAAAAAGATTCTTTCTGTCCCATCGTATACACTTTCCTTTTTTAAAGAAAAATCGCCATACAAATTTATATTTTCGAATCCGGCATCTGTTAATAAACTTTTATATACTTCAATAGAATATGTCTGCTGGTGATGTGCTTCCTCAAATCGGGCAAACTTATCCCCATCCGCAACAAAGAACGTTAAGTCATGGTACATTTCACCAATGTCATCACCGGCAGTGCAAAACCAAATATAGGATATATCATCGTTTACATCAGCAAAGGTTTGCTGAACAAAATTGTTTTGAACGTGAAATATCGAATGTACATCAAAAATAAATATCCCTTTAGGCTTTAACATCCCATGTATATTACAAAATACCTTGGATAGCTCTTCAATTGATGTTATATAATTAATCACATCACAATAGCTCACAACCGCATCGAGATTCGTTAATCCTTCCAGCTCCCGTAAATCTTGATGGATCCATTGAATTGTCAAATTTTCCTGACTTGATCGTTGTTGTGCATAGCTCAGCATATCCTCCGAATAGTCTACCCCTATAGTGTCAAAGCCGGCGCCGGCAAGTCGAGTAGTTAATTGGCCAGTTCCACAGCCAAGATCTGCTACATGTTGAATTGTTTTACCAGATTGCCGGAAAATTTCTTCTGTAAAAGCCAGCCATTGATCATAGGGAGCGTCACCCATAAGCTGATCGTACAAATTTGCCATTTGCTGATATGCCATATTGTCAACCTTCTTGCCCAATGCTTAAATCTACCCTGGAGGCATCTCCCCAGAGACGTTCCAAATTGTAGTAGGATCGTTCATCTTTATGAAATACATGACAAACTACATCTCCAGCATCAACTAAAACCCATCTAGCCTGTTCAAAGCCCTCAAGTCGTTTAATGGCTATACCGTTTTCTTCAACAGCATCTTTTATCGCCCTTGCTATTGCTTGAACTTGTCGTTCGTTTGAGCCATGACAAATTAAAAAATAATCCGCAACTAATGATACCTCTTTCATATCTAATGCAATAATATCTTCTGCACGTTTATCATCACACGCTTCTGCAATTGTTTCAATAATCTCCATTGTTTCCATCAATTAGTTACCTCCATTTAAACTTGTCGTTAAATCATTATATGCATGAAAAGTATCTGGATAAATTCGGGATTTATTACCCATCAGAAAATTAATTGTATTTCTTAACGTCAGCCAGCAGGCATGATCTAAATCTACCTGTGCCATTTCACGGACATCCTCAAGCCCAGGGAACGATCTTCCTGGTTCAATATAATCGGCCAAAAAGATTACCTTTTCCAACCCATTCATATGTGCCCTTCCTGTCGTGTGATAATGGATTGCACCTAGTACTTCCCTGTCTGTTACACCATGCTCTTCCATTACCATTACAGCTCCAACAGGCGCATGCCATAATTCATGATGGTATTGTAATAAATCATTCGGCAGAGAACTTGTTAGGATTCGCCTTTTCATTTCATCCAGCGGGCGAAATTTTGCATAATCATGTAAAACTGCGGCAAGCTCAGCTTTTTCCTCGGATATATTATTTTTTTTTGCAAGAATTACAGCAGTTTCAGCAACCCGTAACGTATGTTTAAACCTTTTTTCCGTCAATTGCTGCTGAACAGCTATAACAGCTTCATTTATTTTCATACAGCCTTTTCCCCTTAATGAATGCTTCCACATCTTGCGGAACTAAATATCGGATTGATTTTTTTGTTAAAATGCGGTTCCTTATTAAAGTAGATGAAATATCGATCATCGGTATGTCTATTTTCTGAATCGGATAATCCGTATTTAAATTGTACCCAGTTCGTTTAACCCCAACAAAATTTACAATTTCTATTAAGTCATTAATCCGATTCCAATGTGGTAAATACTCAACCATGTCGGCACCGATAATAAAGTAAAAGTCGATGTCCGGGTATGCATCATTTAAAGCTCTTATCGTATCAAACGTATAGGATTTACCTAAACGCTCAACCTCAATAGTATTTAGTTTAAAAGCTTCGTTATGATCTATTGCCAGGTTAACCATTGCGATTCGATCTAGAGAGCTTGTTCTTGCTTTTTCCTTATGGGGTGGTTCATATGACGGGATAAACCATACCTCATCCAAAAGAAGTGCAATCCTTACTTCTTCGGCAATGACTAAATGTCCTAAGTGAGGAGGATCAAATGTTCCACCCAAAATCCCAACACGTTTCATAACAAACTCCTTTTTCTATTGTGTCAAACATTGCCAAAAAGTCACAGGACCTAAAAGATTAACTAAAAAAGTATTTCAAAGTTAATTATTTGAAGGCATAGTGTCAATCCATTTTTAAGGTAATTCAATGTTTTTGTTTTCCCTTGACTCCTTATACAAAACAATATTATTTCCAATGATCTGCACAATTTCTGCATTAGTTCCTGCTGCTAATTGTGCTGCAACATCATCTTTATCCTCAAGGCAATTTTGTAAAATACTTACCTTAATTAATTCCCGCTTTTCCAAAGCATCGTTTATTTGTCCGACCATATTTTCATTAACACCCGTTTTGCCTACCTGAAATATCGGCTTTAAATGGTGTGCTTCTGAACGTAGATAACGTTTTTGTTTACCTGTTAACATTTTCTATTACCTTCCTTCCAAAATCTCCCGTAGTTCATTATCCATTTCATCAATGGATACATAGTGGTTTGTCCATATTTCAAATGCGTATTGTGCCTGATAGAGTAGCATCGTATGTCCATAATGTATCCTTGCACCTAATTGCTCAGCCTGCTGTAAAAAGGCAGTCTTTATTGGCTGATAGACGATATCACTAACGACACTGCCGGCCTTAACCCGATCAATGTTTACAATGCATTTCTCGTGATAGGGCTTCATACCAACAGATGTTGTTTGAATAACAATATCATAATAATCAAATGCCGCTTCAGCCTTTTCAATTGTTAAAAGGGATGTCTTTGTTGAGTCTTTTTTCAAAGAAGCTATTTCTTCAGCACTTGACTTCGTACGGTTTGCAATATCGATACGCTGACATCCGGCAGCAGTTAATGCGTAATAAATCCCTCTCGCAGCACCACCAGCACCAATTAATAGTATTTTATACTTCGGGTTGGATATGATCCCTGGATATTTATTTTCAAATGCACGTACATATCCACTTCCATCCGTATTATACCCAATCCATTTGCCATTTCTATTTACGACAGTATTTACTGCACCAATTTCCATTGCCTGTTCATCCAATTCATCCAGATAAGGAATAATTCGCTTTTTATATGGAACGGTGACGTTGAACCCGTTGATTTGACTATTTTTTAACTCTCTTACTGTTTCATCTAATGGCTCATTGGGATCTATTTCAATAATCGAATAAGTACCATTCAAACCAGACTTTTTTAAAAATTGTTCGTGTATCCATGGCGATAAAGAATGCTTTATTGGAAAACCAATTAATGCAAATTGATAATTCATCGGTATCCCCCCCAAAAATTCTATATTATAGCCTTTCGTATAGAAACCGCTACACCTTTAGGACTGTGTGCAGTCACCGTAATGTCACCACTTACGCTTACCCAGCCAAGTCCAGGAAATACAATATCGGCTTTTTCATTATTTATACGAAAAGTACTTTCCCTCAGTTCAGGAAGCAATTCTAAAGTCTCCTGACTCGGTGGTGACAGCAGCTCTCCTTTATGTTCGGCATATAGCTTATCAGCATTGTCCAGCTTTGTCCGATGAATTGGTAACTGGTTTGAAAAATAACAAACAAATGACTGTTTATCACCTTTCACAAAATCTAATCGACCAAGTCCACCGAAAAATAAGGACTGTTTACTATTTATCTGATAAATTCGTGGTTTAATTTCTTTATTTGGTGTAATTACTTTTAAATCTTTATCAGATATATAATGTGCAATCTGCTGCTTATTAACTATACCAGGTGTATCAATTAACGCTGTATCATTATCTAATGGTATTTCAATAAAACCAAGTGTCGTTCCCGGGAAATAAGATGTTGTGATTACATCTTTTACACCAGATGAATCTTTAATTAATCGATTAATTAAAGTTGATTTCCCCACATTTGTAGTCCCTACAATGTATACATCCTGATTATCCCTATATCTCTCAATCGCTTGTTTTAATTCATCCAGACCATGCCCTTTTACAGAAGAAATCAGATAAACGTCCGAAACATTCATTCCCGCATCCTTTGCTTGTGAACGAAGCCATTGCATCAGTTTCCGATTGTTTGTTGATTTCGGCAGCAGATCCATTTTGTTCCCAACCAGCAAAATTGGATTGTCTCTCGTAATTCTTGGCAAACTTTTTACTAAACTTCCATTCACATCAAATATATCGATTATGTGAACAACTAAGCTATCGGTATCTCTAATTTCGCTAACCATTTCTAAAAATTCATCATCTGTAACCGACACTGCCTGTATTTCATTATAATGCTTCAGCCTAAAGCAGCGTTGACACAAAACCGTTTCTTTCGTAAGTGCTGAACTTGGTGTATAGCCGAGTTCTTTCGGTTTGGATGTTTGGATCTGTACACCACATCCTTGACAGTTTAACTTTTCCAACATTATTCCTCCCAAGTAACTTTTCCTTTTCTTCGCATATAATTAAGAATTCTTCGTTCTATTTTCCGGTTAATTCTTGTTATTTTGCCATCAGTTTGTACAATTGGCACAACCAAGATTGTGTAAAATCCAGCAAAATTTCCACCTAATACATCTGTCAGCAGTTGATCGCCAATTACAACTATCTCGTCCTTGTTCAAATGCATTTCTTTTGCAGCCGTTTTAAAAGCCTTGCTTAACGGTTTTCTCGCACTGAATACGTAAGGTGTATCTAATGGTTCGGAGAAAAACTTCACCCGTTCCTGATTATTATTTGAAATGATCGTGACTTTAATATCATGTTCCTTCATTAACTTAAACCATTGAACAATTTCCGGTGTTGCATCTTTTACATCCCATGCAACAAGCGTGTTGTCCAAATCTGTAATAATCCCTTTTATGCCCTTTAGCTTTAAAGCGTCCGGGTGAATATCAAAAATACTTTTCACATGTTCATTTGGCAAAAACTTTTTTAACAACTGGCACACCTCATTATTTTCTTTTCAACTGTACGTTTCAACCTGTTGATTTATGGGTATCATCTTTTACTAGTTATCCTATAAAACGAACACAATACAACAAAGTTTCATTATACATAATCCTATAATAACTTTGTACAATAATAAAGCAAAATTGAAATTTGTCCTTTTACGTCAGCTTTTCAAAAATATGCAATGAAAAGGTATTATTTTGAAAAACCGTTCGACAAATTCTTTCAATTTTTGCGCTGTGGATAACTTTATTAACAATATCCACACTTTCAAATCAACATCTATGGTCGTTTTAAATATTTTATACACAAGTTATCTACACCCTATTGTAGATAACTCCTACCTTGTTCTACTATTTCATTCGTGGTAAATTATTAATAACTTAAAAAACACTTGATTTAACTATTTAATAGGAGGCTTAATTTTATGGAGCATTTGTCAGATGAATTATTATTAGAATCTTATTATAAAGCAAATGAATTAAATTTAAGCCCGGATTTTCTCTACTTAATAGAGCAAGAAATTCAAAAAAGATCGTTGACACATAAAATAAAGTGTTCTAGTTAATGAAGCCTTGCAGCATAATAACGTGTATCATTTTGTTAACTCTTGTCATTTTTATGAATGATAGGGGTTTTTTATTTTTTATGCCCCCATTATATGATAAGCTATCCTTTGAAAATCTTTTTATTAAAACTTTATGAAGCATACTTTTAACTATATAATATACATAGAAGATTTTGCATTAGGCTAGTGGAACTTTCTGTTTAATTTCCTAACCACGTGCCTTATCCTCGGATTTTGTTTCAGTTGATCAGTCCTCAAATACATTTCATATATAGCATAGCTAGTGTCATTATATATGATCTAAAAACGCATACTCTATTACTAGGAGGAATCCAATGAAATGATATTTACAGTTTTAATACCACTTCTACTTGCATGTTTCGTTCCATTAATAAGTAAAATCAAAGATAAAATACATACTGGAATCTTTGTATTTTTCATCCCTTTAGCTATTTTTCTATATTACATACAATTTGTTGGTTCTGATTTTACGACGGTGAACCAAACCGTTGATTGGATACCGGCATTAGGAATAAACTTTGACTTTTACTTGGATGGTCTTAGTTTGTTATTCGTGCTGCTAATAAGCGGTATAGGTGCCCTTGTTGTTTTATATTCTATTTATTATTTAGGTAAGGGTGAGCGTTTAGGACATTTTTACGTATATCTGCTAATGTTTATGTCAGCTATGCTGGGTGTTGTTTTATCGGATAATATATTTGTCCTTTATACTTTTTGGGAACTGACATCGATCTCTTCTTTCTTATTAATTGGTTATTGGCATTTTAATGAACGTTCAAGATATGGCGCATTAAAATCGATGCTGATTACTGTATTTGGCGGATTAAGCATGTTTGGTGCGTTCATATTACTCTCTGTTATAACTGGCACAACTAGTATTCAATCCATGATTGAGCAAAAAGATATTATATTAAACAGTACATATTTGCCTTTTATATTAGTGCTGCTTCTATTAGGAGCGTTTACGAAATCTGCACAGTTTCCTTTTCATATATGGCTGCCTGACGCAATGGAAGCCCCAACACCTGTTAGTGCATATTTGCATTCAGCAACAATGGTAAAAGCTGGTTTGTTCTTGGTGGCTCGCTTTTCCCCTATTTTCTCTGGATACGAATGGTTTTTTATCATTGTAAGCATTGTCGGGATTGTTACATTGTGCTGGGGATCTTACATGGCTGTGAGACAGACTGACCTAAAAGCGATTCTTGCATTTTCAACAATTAGTCAATTAGGGATGATTATGGCAATGCTCGGATTTGGCACAGAGATTGCTGTCTATGCAGCGGTTTTCCATATTTTAAACCATGCTACGTTTAAAGGAAGTCTATTTATGGTTGCCGGTATCGTTGACCACGAAACCGGTACAAGAGACATTAGAAAACTTGGTGGCTTGTTGAATTTCATGCCAATGACAGCAACACTTGCTTTATTCGGAACGTTCTCAATGGCAGGTGTGCCTTTACCATTTTTCAATGGATTTTATAGTAAAGAATTATTTTTCGATTCCAGTATCGATTTAACTGCCGGAATAAGCGGTTTTGCTGATTTCCTTGTTCAGGTAATACCATATTTGGCGGTATTCGGAAGCATTTTTACTTTTGTTTACTCGATGTATTTCTTTTTCGGAGTTTTCGGAGGGAAAAAACAGTTCAATCTGTTACCAAAAAAACCGCATGAAGCACCAATTGGCATGCTGATTTCACCTATCGTCCTGGTTTTAGGTGTAATTATTATTGGACTGTTCCCAAATTTAGTTAACGGAACATTTCTTGCTCATGCTGCTGATGCAATTAAAGGTGCAGTGACTGCTGATCAGCATATTAAGTTTTGGCACGGTTGGGATTCACCAGCATTCATGATGTCACTTATTGTAGTTGGAATTGGTACTATCCTCACGTTTACACGGAAAAAATGGGCAGGAGTTTACCGGTTCCTGCCAGGGAAACTTAGCTTGTTTAAATTCTATGACATCGTACTAGATAAACTAAATTCCGTATCAAACGGCGTTACGAAACAATACATGACAGGATCACTTAGATTGTACGTTGCCATCATATTAGGAACCACATTGACCCTTACATTTATCACGATGGGTGCAACAGATGGCTTTACAATCCAATTTAACAATTTATCCGATGTAAGGATTATTGACCTATCTGTAGTGCTTATTATGATTGTCGCAGCGGTTGGAACCATATTTGCCAGACACAATGTTGCAATCATCTTAATTGCAGGGGTCGTAGGATATGGAGTTGCAGTTCTTTTCGTAATCTACCGTGCACCTGATTTAGCGTTGACACAGCTGGTAATTGAAACCGTATCAGTAGTTCTATTTCTACTTTGCTTCTATCATATGCCTAAACTGCGAAAACGGGATGAGACGAAACGTTCAAAAGCCGTAAACATTGTTATTTCTGTTGGATTTGGAGCCTTAATGACAATTATCGGGATCTCTGCACATAGCAGTAAATGGTTTGATTCTATTGCAAACTACTTTATCGAAACATCATACAAGCTAGGCGGCGGACATAATATTGTAAACGTAATTCTAGTAGACATGCGTGGATTTGATACCTTGTTCGAAATTACTGTGTTAGGTATAGCTGCTCTTGCCATATTTAGCCTCATTAAACTAAAGAAAAATAAGGAGGCGGACTAAAATGGAGATAATTATTTCGATCCTTGCAGGTATCTTATTTGCTACTGCTATCTATAATCTGCTGCAAAAGCAATTACTAAGAATTATTATTGGCACGGTTCTCTTATCACACGGTGCTCACCTATTTATTTTAACGATGGGTGAATTAAAAAGAGCTAAACCCCCAATTTTAATAGAAGGAATTAAGGATTATGTAGATCCTTTGCCACAAGCACTAATATTAACTTCAATTGTCATTAGCTTTGGTATAACAAGTCTTCTATTAGTTCTAACATACAGGGCAATTAAAGAAAATAAAACAGATGACATGGCACAATTGAGGGGTGAAGAACATGAGTATGAGTAATTTAGCGGTACTGCCAATCATCATCCCGTTAATATCAGGAATCATTCTTGCTTTTTTTCATAAAAAAGTAACTGTTTCCAGATGGTTAACACGAATTTTAACCATTAGTAATTTAGGGTTAGTTTCCTATATTGCGTGGATAGTATTTACTGATGGAGCAGTTATTTTAGAAACTGGAGGCTGGGAAGCACCTTATGGGATTATCCTAGTAGCTGATCCACTTGCGATAACACTTGTACTAACTACAAATATTATCGCAACAGCATGTGCTTTTTATGCCCCCCATTCCATGAACATAAAAGAAGAAACACATTATTTTTATGCATTTTTCTTCTTTTTGATCACTGGAGTATCTGGTGCGTTTCTAACAGGTGATTTGTTTAACCTGTTCGTGTTCTTTGAAGTACTATTGATGGCTTCCTATGCACTGATTGTGTTAGGAGGAGGCAAAGTTCAATTACGGGAATCGATTAAATATGTGTTAATCAATTTGTTTTCGTCTGTTTTATTCGTAACGGCTGTTGCTTTTCTATATTCTGTTGTGGGTACAGTAAACATGGCACATATTGCTGAGCGTGTCCAGGAGGTTGAACAAAAAGGAATCCTTACGACAATTGCTGTACTGCTATTTTTTGTTTTTGCAACAAAAGCAGCATTATTCCCATTGTATTATTGGATGCCCAAATCCTATATTGTTCCAAATCCAGTTATCTCCGGATTATTTGGTGCATTGCTGACTAAGGTAGGAATCTATTCCATTTTACGAGTATTCTCGTTAATTTTTGTCTATAAGCTAGATTTAACACACCAAGCATTCATCTGGTTTGCTGGTTTGTCGATGGTCTTCGGAATTATCGGTGCATTATCTACATCCAATATTAAATTGATTGTAGCCTATAACATTATTCCGGCCATTGGATTTATTATAATGGGAATCGGTGTATTTAATCAGGATGCTATCAGTGGTGCCGTTTATTACCTGGTACATGATATGATCATAAAATGTGCCCTCTTCTTACTTGTTGGAACGATAGCCTATGTAGCCGGCACATCAGATCTGCGGAAATTTAGCGGCCTCATTCATTACTACCCGGTTCTTGGATGGCTATTATTTGTTTCTGCATTTATCCTGGCAGGTATACCACCATTTAGCGGGTTTATTGGGAAACTCTTATTGTTAAAAGGTGCATTAACAAATGATGAAATTGTTATCGTCGTTCTAGGTTTACTATCAAGTCTTTTAATTCTATATTCGATTATGAAAATATTTATTCAGGGCTTTTGGGGGGAAAAGGATGAATCATTCGTAAAGAAACCGACAAAAGGGCTGGTTGGACCAATTGTTTTCTTGCTGGCGTTTTCTGTTATTCTAGGAATAGGGGCAGAATTTATATATCCATCGATTGACACGATTTCATCCTACCTGCTAGATCCAGAAGTTTATATTGATTCTGTTTTAAAGGAGTAATGAACGATGGCCTTTCAAATTGTGATTAATTTAATTATCGCGTTAATGTGGATGTTCCTTAGTGAATCTTATACTGTTCCTAGTTTTATTGCAGGATACATATGGGGGATTCTATTATTACTTTTACTAAATCGTTTCGTCCCGGACTCGTTTTACCTAAGGCGGGTGTACAAAATTATTAAGCTTATCCTCCTATTTATAAAGGAACTAATTTCGGCAAATATCGATATTGTTAAGCTGGTGTATAAGCCTAAACTGGATATAGAACCAGGAATATTTTCCATGCCTACAGATTTAACAAGTAATTGGGAAATTACATTGTTAGCCAATTTAATAACGTTAACACCTGGTACCCTATCGGTAGCAATATCAAATGACAACTCTCATATTTACATTCATGCGATGGATATAGATGATATTGAAGATGAGATAATGGCAATTAAAAATACCTTTGAAAAAGCAATTATGGAGGTGACACGATGAATAATCTCCTTGAATTGACTGAACAAATGATTAAAATATCAACAATAATATGTGTCATAGGAATTTCCATTTCACTATTATTGCTCTTATATCGCGCACTTGCAGGCCCATCTAATGCGGATAGAGCAGTAGCATTAGATGGAATCGGCATCAATTTAATGGGTTTAGCAGCATTATTGGCTATTATTATCGTCACGACCAAGCTAAATGACGTCATCTTATTAATTGGTATCCTATTATTTATTGGAACCTTAGCTATAGCTAAATTTCTTGAAAAGGGTGTTATCATTGATCGAAACGTGGATTAACATCATCTTAAATATTCTCATTGTGCTGCTTTTATTATCGGGAACCTTTTTCATCCTGTCTGGTTCAATTGGTGTTATTCGATTTCCGGACGTTTATACCAGACTGCATGCCGCTACAAAGGCATCCACATTAGGCATAGCTGGTGTATTGATTGGTGCTTTTTTGTTTTTATATGTGACCCATTCCATTATAAGCGGAAAGTTATTGCTGGCAATTGTATTTACGCTGCTAACCGCACCGGTTTCCGGCCACATGATTTCACGGGCGGCACACAAAAATGGTGTAAAGCCTGTTACGAACCATAGAAGCGATGCATATGAAGATGCGATTCAACTTTATAAGAAAAATAACTTTGAGTGACTTTTTAGGAAAGTCACTTTTTCTTTTTAGTTTTGAATTACGGACAGACACAATTTTGTTAACACCTTCATAAGGATAATTATATAGGCAAATGCCCAGTAATCATTTTAGGAGGTGTATGTGTTTGTCAGGGATACTAAGTGTTCTAGCATTACTTATTAAAGAAGCGCTATTTTTTGTATCGTACGTTAAAAATCATGCCTTTCCACAGCCACTTCCACCAGAAGATGAGGCAAAATACATTAAACAAATGCAGGATGGAGATGAAGATGCTCGTAATAAGCTAATTGAACATAACCTTCGTCTAGTTGCACATATAGTGAAGAAGTTTGAAAACACAGGAGAGGACATGGAGGATTTAATTTCAATTGGCACAATCGGATTAATTAAAGGTATTGAAAGCTTTTCTGTCGATAAGGGTACAAAGCTTGCTACGTATGCCGCCCGCTGTATCGAAAACGAGATTCTGATGCATTTGCGGGCATTGAAAAAGGTAAAAAAAGATGTATCCTTACATGACCCAATTGGGCAGGATAAAGAAGGAAATGAAATTAGCCTAATTGATATACTTGAAGCGGAAAGCGAAGATATAATTGAGTATATTCAATTAAACATGGAAATTGATAAAATGAAAGATTACTTATCTATACTTAATAGCAGAGAAAAAGAAGTGATTATTTATCGTTACGGTATAAATGATTATCAAGAAATGACGCAAAGGGAAATAGCAAAGAAATTAAATATTTCCAGAAGTTATGTATCGCGAATAGAAAAAAGGGCATTAATGAAGGTCTTCCATGAATATTTCCGCAAAGAACGACGGGGACATTAAACATTTTGTTCTTACAAAAAAAGCGCGATGATTGAGAATCATACGCGCTCTTCCAATTTTGCCTTTAATCGGCGGAAGCGTAATCCGAACAAAATGATAACCAATGTTATGCCAAATGATAGATTAAATAAGAACTCTCCATCATTGGCAGGCTGGACATATGTGTTTATGACCGCTCCCAAATAAAGGTAAATGCTTAATAATAATAACGTTATTATAAAATGTTTATAGTCTTTAAGTTTTAATTCTAATTCTTTCCTTTTGCTCATCATACCTCCCCTTTCCCCTATAAAAATCATAACATAGGATTTTTATAGATTCGGAAGGTAAATGATGGATATTACAAATCTTTCATCATAGTCATAATTAATTCTGATGCATTTCTTGCAGCCTTTTTCAAAAATTCATCAAAAGAAATGGATGATTGTTTGCCTGCTATATCTGACAATGCACGTATAATAACAAATGGCTTATTGTATTGATAACATACTTGTGCAACAGCTGCTGCTTCCATTTCAGCCGCTATCATGGTTGGAAACTTTTCATTTACAAATGCCACACGTTTAGGATCTTCCATAAACGCATCACCAGTAGCAATAATTCCTTCCTTTGATTGGATATCCAATCCGCCGCAAGCTTTAGCAGCAATCGTAATTAACTCTGTATCAGCTGCAAACATTGCCGGCATTCCCGGAACTTGTCCATATGCATAGTCAAACGCCGTTACATCTACATCATGATGAACTACCTGTGTTGAAATGACAACATCCCCAACCTCAAGATCTTTGGCAAATCCACCAGCAGATCCTGTATTGATGATGTGTGAAGGCGCAAACCGTTCATGCATAATAGTTGTAGCCATTGCTGCATTTACTTTTCCAATACCTGATTTTAGTAACACAATTTCTTTTCCTTGTAATGTTCCTTCAACAAATAAGCAATTTGCAACAGTTGTTTCTTGTTTATCTGCCATATTTTCCAATAAGAATTCTACTTCTTCATCCATTGCAGCGATTATTCCAATTGTCACGTGAAATGCCTCCTGTATTGTGTATCGCTATTTTTTATCATTTTCTTTTAAAACCTCTACTTTTGTTGGCTGCCAGCCTTGGTTTTCCATCCATGATAAATAAACACGATACGTCTCTGTTTGTGCATTATTGGAAACTGTTCCAATAACTTTTTGATCTCCACCATTTTCTAGCCACCATGTAATCATGTCACCCTCCTGAAGTCCAGTCGCTACACGGATAGCTTTCTCCATTTCATTGCGATCCTGTGTTCCTTCATCATAGGTTGTTGTATGTGGTCCCTGCTGCTGTGTACCAATTGGTTGCCAGTCACCAGTGTATGCTGATTCGACATTTTCATCGTTTGATTCAACTGGCTCTGTTTCAACATCTGTGTTATTATCCTCATCAGCATCAGATGTATCTTCATCGTCAGCGGTATTCTTTTCATCGGATGATGCATTCTTATCTTCAGTATTTGTGGAATCATCCGTTTCCGCATCATCAGCCTTTTGATCAGATTCACTTGACGTTTCTCTGCTTGATATATTATTTGGTAGTTCAGATGGTTCGTCATCGCCTCCGCCAAATATAAACAGACCGATCAGAGCAACAATGAATATACCGCCTAGAACTAACATGATAGACAAAAGCTTCGTATTTTTTCTTCGTTTTTCAAATTTATCTACTCGCGAATGATTATCAAAGTCAGACATTCATCTTCCCTCCCATACTATACTTTATTATAGTATCATATTTTGTATGGGAATATGATATGTCGGTTATAGAATGGATAATTTTTACTAGGGTGATTGTTGAATCGTTATCATGATTGTAGATCGAATACTATTCCCCACCATCTCCACCAATGATTTTATCTATAGAACTATTTCTTTAATTTATCAATTGCCTTATCGATACTTTTCAATTTATCCTCTTTTTCATCTTTTTTTAATGAATCGTCAGCTTTTACAAGTTTTTTTTCCTTTTGTAAACTTGCCAATTGCAGCTTTTGGTTTTTTAAAGCCTTTGCAAGTTTCAATGATTCTTTTGGTTTATCCGTTTCTATATAACTATTAGCAGCCAGCAACTTTGCTCGTTTATTATCGGTAATTGTTTTATAAATTTCCAACACTTGTTTATAGTCTTTATTCAACCATGCTTGTTCTATTATAATCTCGGGTTTATCAGACTCTATGCTAAGAATCTTTTCATTTGCTTCTTTGGAATTTAGCCCGACTAATTTCCCAACTGCTTTTACAAGATATAAATCATCCATTTCTATTAGTTTAGTTAAACTTTCCAAAGTGTTTATTTTAAAATACTGTTCTGCTAGCAAACTTTTTTCACTTTCATCAAGGGGTTCAATACTTTCAAAACTAGCTATTGCTTCTTTCGTTTTACCTGCAATTGCAAACCGGTATCCTTTTACAATGGTTTCTTCATTTTTCAGCTGTTTTCGCAATGCTTCATTTTCATCCTCCTGTTCATTGAGTTCTGTGGCTTTTGTACTGGCTGTTGTTGAACTTGGCACCACCTTGACAAAATAAACCAATACCATACCCAATATAAGTCCAATAGCCGTTCCGATAATTAACGACCGTTTGCCTGTTGCCATTTTGTTATTGAATGGCTTAACTGCATTTTTGGATTGCGTTTTTTTCGTCTCTGCCTGCAGCCCGGTCGTTGAATTTGGCTGGTTATAGTTACTTATCGGAGCAAGCTCAAGTGCATTACTTAGCTGATTAATTGAAGTTGCGGATTGGATATGTATAATCATATCCTGATCCCCACTGGCATTAAAAAGGTATAGAAAAACATTTTTTAAGTCCTGAAGCAGTTGTGATGATGAATATTCCTTTGGCGGTAAAACAGATCGTATACCGCGGTGCGCGAATTTAATCTGACCACTTTTATCGACATAAATATTATCTGGATGCAGGATAGTTGTATATTGCGTACCAAACAAATCATCAACAGCTAATATATTTCGGGCAATTTTACATTTTAAATCTCTATTCGATGACACATAATTGATCAATGACTTGAATCCACTATTAATGCTGTATTCTATATGGACAGTTGATTCATCCACGACATACCCTTTACAAGTCAAAAATAGAGAAGCATCTCTTTTTAATTCTTCTAATTGTTCTTCTGCAGCTATGTTTGTTTTCTCCCTTGGAATTTCGAACGTTACAGTATCACTGTTTTTTTTAATATTCCCATCGTTTAATTCAAACTTATCAGTCAAACAATCACCTTCTTTTAGAAATGATTACCTAAATTGTTTTTTCCGTTCTCTCCATGATACCCGCACATTATATAGTGCTTCTTTCACTTCCTTAATGGAATCATAACGTTTTCTAACATCTGTCTCGGTCAACTTTTTTATTATTTTGGAAAATGACTTCGGCAAGCGTTCTTGCAATATATCCTTATTATTTGCAGTGTAAACATTTTGGCCGCCTGAGATCAGATAAAATAATGTAGCACCAAGTGAAAAGAGGTCAGAGCGTTTGTCAATAACACCATTTTCAAACTGTTCTGGTGCAGCAAATCCAATCGTTCCCAGCGCAGAAGTCTGATTTGATTTATTCTCATAAACCGAGGTACCAAAATCTATTAAATATATTTTATTGTCATTCGTTAATAGAATATTTGATGGCTTGATATCCCGTATTACAATTGCTGGATTCATATTGTGAAGTACCTGAATTAAACTGGCAATTTGATTACCGATATGCAGGACCCTTTTCCAATCGAAATTTCTATTTTCCGATTCGATTAAATCTGCCAGGTTTGTACCTGCAACCATTTCCATAATAATTGCTTTATAATTGCTATTTATTGTTATAACATCAAATAGAGTCGGTATATTTGCATGATTTATCGAAGCCAGTATTCTAGCTTCATTGTTAATTTGATTAATAAATAATGTTGAGGGCTGTTTAATTACTTTTAAAATAATTGTTTGTTTGTCAGGACCTTCAGCTTCGTAAAGGTGTGATGTTCCACCTTCACACAGATATTTCTTTACTAAATATTTTCCATTAATACAATCCTTTACCTTTACCTTCATGGCACATCTGTTCTTCCTTTTGGTGCAAATATCAGAATAGAAACGTCATCCTGATATGGTGCATTTCTTGCAAATTCGATTAAATATTCTGCTGTATTTTGTAAAGGGGTATCTTGTTCCAAGCCTTCTCGGAGATGTTTATACATTTCATCCTGAGTGAACAGGGAATGCAAGCCGTCAGTACACAGAATGAATTGATCTTGCTCTAAAATAGTATCCATTGAAATATACGGATTTATATCACCTTTCACACCGATGCATTGTGTCAGCAAATGCGATTTATCATCATTTTCTGCTTCTATTTCTGTCATAGACCCATTTTCAACCTGCATTCTAGCCCAGGAATGGTCCTTGGTTAGTTGGACAAAGCTCTTGGATTGATTCAAATCAATTGTTTCGTCATTGTCATCCAATTTAATATCTGCTTTTTTTCGCATTCGGTATATTCTTGTATCGCCAACATGACAAACAAGATATTTATCTTTTACCATTATGATCACACTTAAAGTAGTTCCTAAATGATAATTTTCACGTTGGCCAATTTCGATTAGCTTTTGGTTAATCACTTGGAAAATACCGCCTATCGTATCCTGGCAATCCTCTAAAAAACGATCGGGATGATCATGCTGAAGCAGCTTGTTTCTCCACCATTTCAAAATATAATTCGACGCATAAAAGCTTGCCACATCTCCAAATGCGTGGCCACCCATTCCGTCCGCAACAAGTAAGATATGAACTTCATCATCCCGATTAAGATTGCTTGTTGTAAATTCGATGTAATCTTCATTAACCGTTTTGTCGGGACCCTTCATGGTCAATAATCCAAAATCAACGTCTTTCGTAACTTTCATTATTGTGACACCCTATACATATAGATTATTTTTCCTATTTGAATTTTATCTTCATTCTTTAATTCGTGTATTTTGTATGGAATGATCTTTTCATCATTAATGAACGTTCCATTTTTTGAACCTAAATCTTTAATGCCATATGTGTCAGCAAGCTTTATAAATTCAACGTGCAATCTAGATACACCTATAGTCTTTTCAACATAATCAGTGCCTTTATCTGCACGACCAATAATATAATTGTCCTTCTGTAATTCAACTCTCTCGTCTTCGTCTTCTCTCTCAACTATAATATAGTTTTTTACAACTGGTAATTTACCTCCAGTCATTTCCTCTTCATCCAATAACATCGTTTGATCTCTTTGATTTGATGAAATATTGGCTTCCGCGCTTATAGCTATTGGTGAACTATTCATATGTAATGCCGAAGCACTTTCACTTTGCTGGGCTAACGCTTGGTTAATTATTTCCTGATTATGCTGGTGAAAAACTTGCTCCTCCGTTGGCTCTGAATCTTTATCAATTTGTTGGAGTTTTTCCATTTTTGTTTCACTTTTTACTGTCTGCTTGCTTCTACTTTGCTTTTTCTTAATTGCTGCTTCTTTTTCAGTAATAATCGGTTCTACACCCGGACGCCAAACCTTCCAATAAACATACACGGCCACAATTACTAAAACACTTAAAACAGATGAAACCCCGAGCATAATCGAATTTGGACTGCTATCGTATAATTTCCATACAATTGCTAATGCCAATGCCCCAAATAAAAGAGAATAGGTTTTCATTTTCCTTGGTAGTGGGGGCAATTTCTTGACTTTTTTTATTATCGTTGTTTGTTCATCCTGTTCAGGTACAGTATTTTCAGTTTCCTCTTGCATTGTCTGTTGTTGTGTATTTTGCAATTGGCTCAACAGTTGTTTTAGTCCTTGCAAGCTGAAGCCAGGATCCTTGATATAGCTTAATATCATTTTAAATTGTACACCTTTTAGCCCCTGTACCTCACTGGCCATATTTAGAATTAATTTCTTAAGCTCTTCATAAATGGAAGATTTGTTTTTTATCTTATTCATTGGTAAATACGTTAGATAAACCTGATGATAACCGTTTCCAATATAGATAAAATCCTCGTTTAACACATATTGCTGATCACTTAGCATATAATTGCTAGAATCCTGTAATGCCTGAACAATGTTTATAAATAGCGCATAATACTCCTGCATTGTTAAAGGCTTCTCTTTTGAGATAGGGCGTAATTGTCTTAAACCCTCAAGTCGATAAAAAATAGTACTCTCACCATTAATTTCTTCGAAGCTCATTGGAATCAGCCTAGGTATAGTATTAGACTGAATCATCTTTAGCTGCAAATTCTCAAAATCATGATTATCAAATCCTTTATCTTTTGATTTTCGCAGTTTCATATATAGTCCATTCGCTTGATCATAATCCACATGAAAGTTATACAGTTCATTCACTTAAATTTCCTCCTTAAGCCAAATACATATAATAAAATGAAGTTACAACACCTGGTATTACGGCATATATAAATGGAAAACGATTCGAGACATTATTTTTAAATTCGTCCAACGGTGTTAACGACTTATCTTTAATAGATTCGATAATATGAAAGAATGCCAAGGTCATATTAACTAGGAATGTTTTTGTAAACAATAAAATAATGATTGCAATTAATCCGGCAAAGATAATCGTATACATCATGGAATACAGTGTAAATAACAGCCCGCAAATCGCCCCAATTGCTGCAAATAATTTTACATCGCCAGCACCTATAGCTTTGAAAATATACAAAATCAGCATAACAACACCGCCAGCCAATAATCCGAAAAATGAATTTAAAAATCCATCCATTTGATTAAATAACAAGTGATACAATAACCCAACCATAACCCCACTAACATTTAGCCAGTTAGGCAGCCTGGAATATTTCACATCATAAAATGCAGCGGTACCTAGAAAAATTATTAATATGTAAAAATGAATCGACATCCAATCTTCTCCTTTCCATACTAATTTCCAACCCATCCACGCTCTAAAGCTTTTTTCTTTATTTTTATAGTTTTTTCAAAAAAAGGTATGACAAGGTTTAATTCTACTTCTGCCTCCACTTTTGCCATGGCACTGTCTGTCGATGTAGGTACACTTGAACTTACAATTTTGATTCCATCAGCATTATAAAAACCTGAACTGCCTACTTTTTGTTTGTATTTTTCAGTTACAACCTCTTTATATACAGACTGATCAACAGATTCTAATAGCTTCCCTGAAGATGGAATAGCACCCTTTGCTTTATCTGCAAACTTAGACATTAGCACTTTTGCAATTTCACTATTCCCCGCTCTGCTCGCAGCCCCTTCCCCGAGTGAATCAATAAATCCATCAGTAGCTTGGTCAATAGCATTTACTGCTGTCAAAGTCAGATACGAGTAATGGGCAACAGTTTGTGCCGTTTCACTGACAGACTCTTTCAAGGCCATTTCTGCTATTGTTATTTTGACAAAAGATGTCAGCAATAATATCAATGCCAGAAATAACGGAATAATCATTGCCGCTTCTAATGTAATACTCCCGTTTTCTTTTTTTAATATGGACATATAGGTAATCACACCCTTTGATATGCAACAGTTTATAAATTGAACAAATTACATTATTTATAATCATCAAGCATTACGACTAAACCAAGTACACCATTAATACTATTATTAACTTTCACATCTGCAACAAACGTTGTGGATTAATAAGCTAATCTACTCTCTTAATTCTAAGGGTAGCAAGCTACCCTTAGTCCTTGAATCTCTGTAATTATTTAGAAACTGGTAACTTAAACCGTGTTTCTTCATCCGTTGCCATATATTCATAAGCAAGATATAAAGTATCCTCTTTTACAAAATTGTTACTTAAATAAACCAAATTACCTGTAATCTCTTCCCCAGGGTTTAATTCTTTATTTCTGTCAGTAAAGAATTCTTCATCATATGAATTTTCACCTACTGTTTCTCCAATTAACTGTGCGGATATCATTTCATTGGGCACAAAGGCTTCGTCACTAACATTTTTTATTGTTACATTTACAACTGCAAAGCGATCATTTTCGCCAACTTCAAGTACCTTCTCTTCTAATTTAACTCCATCCACTGGTTCGGTAGTCAATTCGAAACTGTTTACAGTAACCTCATATGGGAAATCGTATAAATCACTAATAATTTGAGCCGTTTCACCAATTTGATAGACATTTTTGCCCTCTCTTTCTTGAGTTTTACTATTGTCATCGTTTAATTCTGTTTTTTGTTCATTTGTTCCGTTTGATTTCTCTTTTTCACTAGAATCATCGCCACAACCAGTTATCACAAATATAAGTGCTACTGTTAAAAATAGTATAAATAGTTTATTCAATTGGTTTCACTCCTTTTTAATACAATTTGATTAGTTCCAAATCTTTTATACACTTAGTAATTAATGAATTGCTGTACTTAGGAATGAAATATTACCTGAATTATTCCATTCCTAAGGGCAGCAAAACCACCCTAGTTAAACTAACCTGGATAAGGTACCGTTATGTGAGTTTGATTTTCCTTAAAGTTTTCAAAGGTGAGGAAATATTTAACATTTTCATCAAAATCTTGCCAGAGATACAACAAGTCAACTGTAAATTTTTCTCCAGCCTTAATACCCTTATCTATTTTCATCTCATAGTTACTTAATACTGCCGATTCAACTCCATATTTACCAAATTCCGGATTGATTTGTTCTTTTAAATTAATAGGGTGTTCACTAGTATTTTTGAAAGTTGCATTAATCACCACATATTTATCTGATTTAAATTCCTCAAGTCCTGTAAATTCCTGAACAGTTTTACCATTATACTCTTCCATTAACTTGGCACTATTAAATGTAACTTCGTATGTAGATCCGCTATCCGAATCTATAACTTTTGCGGTTTCATTAGAATCGTATACTTTGCCTTGTGTAGCTATTTCTTGATCAGCATTATCTTCACTTTCAGAAGTTTCATTATTTTCTTTGGAATTGCTACAACCTACTGCTATAAAAGTTAGCATTAATACGATTATTAACTTTTTCATTAAGATACCCTCCCTCTTTTTTCCCTAAAACGTTTAACATGGAAATGACTGAATTTAATATTATTGGATAGGGGGACATGATAACAATGTACTAATATAAAATAATTTAACTTAAATTGATAAATTGATTGTTAACGTGCCCTTGTACCCTAAATAAACTTTTTTGTCATTTTATATATTATCTATTGTTTTATTTATAGAAATTACTTGCTGGGATTCGGCAATAAAAACTTGGTTTCCTGTTTATCTTTAAATTCATAGACTAGCTGAAAATCTTCGTTTGAATCGTACATCTTAAAATATGCTAAATTCCCTGTTATTTCTTCTCCGGGTTTTAACTCTTCATTTCTTTCTGTAAAGAATTGATCAAATGAATTTTGTGATGCTTTACCTTCCATTAAAAATTGAGCAGAAATTTTCTCATTTGGAATAAATGGCATATCACTTATATTTTTTATAGTTACATTAGCTATAGCAATTGATTCTTCCGGTTCCAGTTCACCACCATAGAGTTCTTTGGGGTTAATTCCATCTTTTTCTTTTCTAATTAATTCAAAGCTGTTTACCGTTACTTCATATGGAAAATCATACAAACCACTTATAATTTTAGCTGTTTCCCCGACTTGATAAATTTTCTTCTTTTCATTTTCACTCTTACTTTCATTGTCACTATTATTATTAACATCTTCACTTTGTGTTTCGTTTGTGTCTTGATTTGTTTTGTTTTCATTAACAGAATTATCACTACAACCTGATATTACTAATACCAGTGAAGTTGCTAAAAATAAAATAAGTAACCTTTTCAAATTGTTTCACCCCTATATTTATGAATATCTTATATACTCAAACATAACATTGGTATATCTAAACTTAAGGGAAGCAACTCTACCCATAAATACTTTATCCATCAATATTATTTAATAGAAAACTTGTTTCTTCAAATATTCATAAACACGGTATATGTTTTTCCTTAGTCTCTGATTCAGAAACTAAATCCAAGTGACTTTTTTCCCAGGGTGTTGACCATTATTAAATTTTAGGGAGAGTTTTGTTATAGATTCCTATTGGTCAAGAGATATTGAAAACTAGCTGAATGCTCTGGACTATTTTTGTTTCAACTATCTAAATCCTTATTTACATAACTCCAGATTGAATTGTATATTAAATTAATGGAATATTCACTAGTATGATAATAATATACACATTTAAAATAATTCACCTTAAAACAATAAATTGTTTGTTAACATGCCCTTGTACCCTTTTTTTCTATTAGATTAATAGATTGATCCCCGTATTTTTAACAGCGATATTTAGAATTGCAAATTTTCCAGATTTCAATTTATCTATTCCAGTGTACCTTTTATTGTTTTGTAACCTCAGTATTATTTACAGTGATTTCATATGTAAATCCTTTTTCTAAATTAGTAACGTTGACTGTTTCATCTATATCATAAAGTTTTCCGCTCTTTGTTTCCGATTTCTTTTGTTAGCATTACTGCAGCCTACAATTCTGTTGTTTGTTCATTTATCCCTTTTGATTTCTCATTTTCACTAGAATCACCGTCGCGACCAGTTATCACAAACATAAGTGCTACTGTTAAAAATAATATAAATAGTTTATTCAATTGGTTTCTCTTTTTTAAAATGTAGTTTATTTAGTTCCGAATCTTTTTTCTCATTAGTTACTATACTTAGGAATGAAATATTATCTGAATTATTCCATTCCTAAGGGCAGCAATACAATCCATGAATGCATTATCCATCAACTTTATTTAATAGAAATCTTGCTTCCTCGTCTTTCATATACTCAAAAACCAGATATATATTATTCTTATTATTTCCAGAACCCGATACTAAATCTACAGTAATTTCATCCCCAGGTTTTAAACTATTATTTAATTTTGGAGAAAGCTCTTTATAAATTCCAATTGGGACAGAGATATCAAAAACCGGCTCTAATTTTTCCATTGGAACAAATGTTTGATCACTAGTGTTCTTTATTGTTACGTTTGCAACAGCAAAGGAGTCACCTGTCAAACTTTCACCTTCAACTAAATCCTTAACAGTTTTTCCGTTATATTCTTTTTTTTCGTCATAACTGTTTAAAGTTACCTCATAAGAAAAACCAAAATCATGACTTTTAACCTTCACTGTATCTTCGATTTTATGTACTGCTACTTCCTGAGTTTCAGGTTTGGATGCCTGCTCCTCTTCATTTTTTGAATCATTATCTTTTGAATTACTGCTACAACCTGCTACTAATGAAATAGCTAATAATAGAAAAAGAATTTTTTTCATAATAACCTCCAGGCAAAATATTTCTTTTATCATTATTACATTCGGTGAAGAAATAGTAATACTAATTCCTCACCGTAATAAAATAACTGGTAACTATATTTTTTATAAAACTTAATTACATTTCCGGATTTGGTAATACAAAATGAGTTTCTTCATCTGACATTACCTCATATTTTAATAAAAATTTATCCGCATAATCTACTGTAGTTGTATATACTAAATGACCTTTTAATTCATCTCCCGGTTCTAACTTTTTATCACCTACCGTGAAAAATTCATCAATTGATACATGACCGCCTTCTTCATCGAATCCAGAAAAGTTAGCAGAAAACATTTCATTTGGTACATAAGCTTCATCACTTATATTTTTTATTGTGACATCTACTACCGCAAATTTATCCCTTTCTCCTGCTCCGGCAATAAATTCTTCAATTGTAACATCATTAACCTCATTAGCTAAATTAAAGTCCGTCACTGTGACTTCGTAATCGAAATCATAACTGTCACTCGTAATAGTTGCTGTTTCACCAATCTGATAGACGCTTTTATCCTCCTGCTTTTCTTCACTATCGGTTTTTATTGATTGTTCATTACTTTCACTTGAATCACTAGAATTATTTGAATCATTATTATCACCCGAATCATCACTACAACCGGCTAATAACGCAAATGTGAATAAAAATAATAATAATATTTTTTTCATACAGATTCACTCCTTTTTAATATGAATAGACTTTATCCTTATCAATATAGTAATAACTTCCTTGTACTCTCCCAAAATCATTAGGCAGCATTTCCGTTAATGCTGGTATGAACCATAATTTAATTTTTCCTTCTATATTACCCTTTAGATAGGTTGATGCATCATTTAGCTTTTGATTTGTTTCCTTTGTTACTACCGCCTGTAACCTTCTCAATTTTTCATTGTTATATGATTTAGTTGTTGATTTCATCATCATTATTATCCGTAAAAACATGGGCATTGTCACCTTTACACCTCTTTTTCCAAACGCGCTAAACGGTGACCAAGTTAATTCATAATGAGGTCCTCTTGTTATTTCTTGAAGATCATTTAGAGTAGTAGCTAACGATGCAGCCAGTGCCTTAAAAAATCCTAATGGACCTGCAAATCCTCCTTGCAACACTTGTGATAAAAGATTTGCGACGAACATAATCAAAGCAATATCTTTAATAAACATAAAATAATTTACCCCAGGTTGTGCATAACCATATGTTATATATTGTGCCTGTTTGGTGGCGTAACTAAAGGACTGGTAAGCCTTAGTCCCAATCAATTCATATGGTGCTTGAGTGCCATAATTAGCTAAAATATATTCATTAATATATAGCTCATTCCTAACCGATTCGGGGAATCCTTGAATAAAAGTAACAAATTCTTTAAAGCGGTTAAATGCATCTTTAATAAATTGTAGACGTGATGGTTCATCAACTGTTTCACTACCACCCGATGTTCCATTGTATTCCAAAACATATTTGTTCAACTCTTTGTATATTTCAGAGTCTACTTCTATCTGATTTTTAACGTCACTATATACATTTAAAATAGCCCACAGATCTCCAAAGTTTTTATCTGCTTTTTCTTCTTCATTCTTTGTATCAACATTATTTAAATCTTTTCTTAACTTTATAAATCTATTAATATAATCCTCTATAGGCACAATCTGATTCTCTTGTAATAATATTAACTTGTTTTGAATATACTCAATAATAGACTCTGCAATTGGTTTAGAATTCCCGGAAATCGAAAGATAAAATGCGCCAAACAACTGACCTATGGAGTAATCTTCTATATTTAATTCCCCATTAATCGGCTTATCAATTCTTATTTCTTCATAAATAGTCTCTATATTTGTTTTTATATCCTTAAAAAAAGCATCTGTTAAAGTAAACTTTTTAAGATCATCTAATAATTCCATATTTGGTTCCATCAAATCATTGATTTTATCATTATAGAATTTTGCTGATCCTTCCTTTGGTTTTGTTACAGTTCCATTCTCGCCAAATAAATGATCATTAATGCCTTTAACAAACGTTTCAACATTCACCACTGAAATATACGTTTCTTCATTCAAACCATTTTCAAAGTTATCAATTTCTTTTTGTTCATCATCGGATAACTTTTCTTTGTCTTTAAGTTCATTGTACCGATCATAGTAAAAGAGAACTTGGTTAAAAGTTTTTAAATCTTTCGGAATTGGTTTTTCTTCACCGTTTGGTACAGTCCCAATAACACGTTCAGGTATATCAACTTGAATTACCTGAATTATTTGTTCCAGTTGTTTACGGGCTTCTTCAATCTCCGCATTCCTCTTCTTCATCAATCCAATAATCTCTTCATAATTCTCAACCAATTTCTCCGCATTATCAATTTGTTCCTGTGAAATACCCTTTCCCCCGGAAAGTAGGGTGAAAATAGATTCTCCCATTTGAACTGGTGCTTGGTATTTCATACTTTCTAATACCTGATGTCGGAACACATCTAATTCCACAAGTTCTCGACCTTCTACAAAAGTAGCAGTCGCGGAATCAATTCTTGGACTAATAAGGTTCTGATATCCACTTAATCCATTATTATAAAATTGATCATTTACATAACCATTAAAGGTATTACTAACATCGTTGTCCCCACCATACGCAAACAATCCAACATTTGCCAAGTCCGTATTAAATGATGCCATTGTCGATCGTAGTGCTGTATCTATAGCATTTTCAATTTCCCGCTCAGCGGACAAAATTCTTAATGTATCAATCAACAATGCATTTAATAAAAAAATCGGCAATATAATAATGATCATATAGATGGAGACAGAGCCATTATCCTTATAAAATAAGCGTTTTAATTTTTTTTTCATAATCTCAACACCTTACGATTTTAGGGGGCAGGAGTCCCGCCGAAAAATTGTGTAATGGAATTCATAGCCCCACTTAACATCCCCCCTATTCCTGATTTTGTCCATACATACTTAGCAAAGTTAAAATTACGAATTAGTTCAGGGCTTTCGGTAACGAGATGGGTTGAAGTGGCCACAACATTATCACGTCCCAATATATTTTTTACAAAGGAAGGGATATACAATGATGATTCAGCTTCTGCTTCTACATAGCTGAACGCAATATTGTTTCTATACGATAATTTCACACTAATTGCACCCTCACCAAACTCATTGTTGGCTTTTTCAAGTTTCCTTCCCTTTACACCTTCACCCGGAAATCCCCCATTGATTCCAAATATTTGCAAAATGCCATCATCAAATATTCTCCAGTATAATCCATCTCCGCCTTTATCCAACCCCGCATAATAGTTTTTATCAAATGCGCCTGTTGTTAAATCCTTATGAGAATTATTCCATACATAAGCAGTTTGTGAAGCGGCTTTTTGAGCTGCATAATTCGCAGATCCTATTTGAAAAATAATGATACAAAAGAAGACACCGAGCAGCGTGAATAGCAATAATGAAGGAAATACCAGTGATGCTTCAATTGTAAAGCTTCCTCTTTCATCCTTGAAAAAGGACTTCATTCCTATACGCCTCCCTTCTTGCTTTTACTCGCCGCCTGGAAGCTTTTTATCAATATTGTCAAATAATTTATTTGCCCAAGATTCAATTCTGTCTTTAAATAAAAGAGCAATCGCAACCAATACTGCTAATATTAGCAATACTTCTATTGTTTCTAACCCCTCTTCATCATTCCAAAATTTCTTCCAAAAAGAACTGCTTTTTTCCATTTACTTTCTCTCCTCATAACGAAATTTTTATAGTTAAAAAATTGCTATTGCCGGATAAATAACGATTAGTAATACAGCACCAAATATAAATATAATCGGGAAAACCAGTTTAGATGATGCTTCTTCCCCTTTAATTCTGGTAATCGTCTTACGTTTATCCCATAATGAAACAGATAATTCCTTAAGTGATTGAACTAATAGTGCCCCACCTTTGCGGTAATTCATCATTACTGTGGTAGTAAATATAGATACTTCCTGAATTCCGCACCTGTAGTTTAAGTCCTTCATCACCTCCTGAAAGGGAGTGTTGGATGACATTTTGTTTACTGCTTCATTTAGTTCAAAATATAATGGAGAATCAAATACTTTACTTTGGTTTTGATCAACACATTTCTTTATGGCACCTTGAACCGTGTCACCGGCATTTACCAAAAGTATCACCTTATTAACGAACTCCGGAAGCTCAATTATGATAGAATCTTTTCGCTGTTTTACCTTTTTATCTAAATCTTTTACTAAATAAAAACTCAAAATCAAGGTGAGAATCAACCCATAAATTAAATTTGTGTAATTACCTCCATCAAGTTCCACATATACAAGTGTAAAGAATATTGCCAATGTAACGGATGTAATAATTTTCACCAAATAAATCTTCGTATGATCGCCTGATAACTTGCTGCCCTTTAAGATAATCATTTTTTGATGAATCGAATTTATTAGCTTCGGCATACGTTTGTATAATTTTAATTTATCTATTACTGCTAATGAATATGGAGCAATTATTGGCAACGTGATATCTTCTTTGTAACTTTCAATAAATGATTCATATATCTTTTTATTTTTAAGATTCATAAAAACTATAAATAGAAGAATCACAAGCAGAATACTTTTTATTATCATAGAAATTCACTTCCTATACTTCAATATCCATGATTTTTTGACTGATTAAAAGACCGCAAATAATACATGCAAGGGCAACCGTCATCACAATAGGTCCCAATGTGCCGAATTTATATAAAGGCTCCACAAAATCTGGCGATGTAACTTTTAGCATTACGGTAATTCCAACTGGTGCAACAGCCATAATCTTGGATTCAAATTTCTTTTGGGAAACTAATACTCTTATATCCTGTTGAATTTCAATTTTATCTGTAATAATATCTGCTGTTCGTTTGATTACCTCTACTAGATCTCCACCTGTCCGTTTACATGTGATAAAGACATCTGAGAAGTTACGGATATCATCTACATCTGAACGTTTTGCAAAATCATCAATTGCACGTTCAATTATTTCTCCGTTTTCCACTCGACGATTAATCAAATTTAATTCTTTGAGGATATATGTATCGCCATCAGGGTATAACAATTTTAAATCCTTTTGTGTCTCTCTAAATGCATTCTCAATTGACTGACCTGCTGCAAGCGAAGAGGCTAGGGAACTAATTGCTTCTTTAAATTGAAGTGATAACTCATCTTTTCTTACTTTTATTAAATCTTTTCGTTTAAACTTTGGATAAAACATTCCCAAACATGCTGCTATTCCTGAAATAACAAGGTTATCATAAAATATTAACCCAACACCAAAAATAACGGCCCCTGCTAGCAATGAATATTTAATCCACTCACTTTTTGACAGTTGGTATGTTCCATAATCAATAAGATTTTCCCCGCCAATTGTTCTTCTTTTAATTGCCTCAATACTTCTTCGCCTTACTTCTGCACCATGTTTTTCAGCAAGTTTTTTTTCAATGTTTTTAATTTTATTCTTTCTGATTCTGCGAAAAATAATAATTCCTATAAAAACAAAGATAGCAATAAGGGAAAGGATTTCTCTCGTATTCATTTATCACCCTCCTTAATTACACTTCTATGCAAACTGCTCCAATATATCTTTCTTTCCAGTTAGTTTAAGTTTTGTTATGTTTTCCAGCTTGTGATCTGTCTTTTGCAGCTTGCCAATTATTTTACCTCTGTAGTCCTCTCCGCTTTCTTCAAAGACATATAATGGTTTAGTAATAATTTCACCATATTCCATTCCACAGATTTCGGATATCTCCATAACACGTCTGGAATGATCCCTAAGTCTCGATAAATGTACCATAATATCAATCGCAGAGCTTATTTGCTTGCGTATAACTTCAATTGGCATCTCCGCACCGCTTAACACCATTGTCTCTAAACGGCTTAGCATATCATATACGGAGTTAGCATGACCGGTGGATAATGAACCATCGTGACCAGTGTTCATGGCCTGAAGCATATCAAGAGCCTCCTCTCCACGGACCTCACCAACGATTATTCTATTGGGACGCATACGCAAGGAAGCTTTTATTAAATCTTTAATTACAATTTCTCCCTTTCCTTCCGTATTGGCATTCCGAGTTTCCAGGCTAACTAAATTAGGTACTTTTCGAATTTGTAATTCTGCGGAATCCTCTATCGTAAGAATGCGTTCATCTTCTAGGATAAAATTTGACAATACATTCAGAAAGGTAGTCTTTCCTGAACCTGTTCCCCCGCTAATAAATACATTGTATTTCGCTTCCACTAACTGTTGCAGAAAGTAAGCAGTCTCTTCATCCAAAGTTCCAAAATTTATCAGGTCTTCTATCATTAATGGTTTTTCTGGAAATTTACGAATTGTCATAGCTGGACCTTTTAATGCTACCGGGGGCAGAACAACATTTACACGGGAGCCATCTTCCAGTCTTGCATCAACAATCGGACTGGATTCATTAACAACACGATTTACCTTGGAAACAATTGCTTGAATGGTATCTTCAAGCTTTTGCTGATTTTCAAACTTTACATCAGCATTTGATACTTGACCTGCTCTCTCGATATAGATTTCATCATAATTATTTATCATGATCTCTGTTATTGTCGGATCGTCAAGTATAGGCTGCAATACACCAAGCCCTCTGAATGCATGGTACATTCGGTCGACTATCTTTTTAATCATTGTAGATGAGATTTTATTTTCTCTTGCGTATTCAATTACTGTTTCTTCAACAAGCCCCAAAAGTTCCTCATTGGTAGTAGAGTGCATAAAATCTAGCGTTTCTCTAAGCTTTTCAATTAATAGTTTAGTAATATCATCTTCACTTTTAGGTAAGTTCTTATCTGTGGTTTCTTTAGATTGTGAATTAATTATTGCCACTGCTGGGACACCTCCGATGAATGAACAGCATTTTCTTTTAATAGTTTGAATAGCTGTTCACCGATAACAGTATCTTCCATAAGTTTTGTTTCTTCACTTCTGCCAAGATAGCGGATATTAAATCGGATATGCGTTTCAATACTAAAGTTAAACGAATCAAAACCATCAAATAACGCTTCGCCTACATTGTTTAGTATAAAATGTATATTGGACCGATCGTTTCCAAGGCCCACCAAATCATTTGCTAAAAGGCTGTCAGAACTCGAAAAACTGGTTTCATTAGACGATAAGATCCAAAATATTTCGTCACTGTTCTTAAGGGCAGAACGATTTCGTTCATGGATAGAACTGTCAAGATCAACAATAATATAATCATAGTTTTGGGTGTCCCTTATGGCTTGAATTAATGATTCAATATTCTCTTCAGTTGCTATTTGCATTTCCTCAGGGAGAACAGGTAATGCAAAGTAGTCTATGTTAGTTAATGAATCTCTGGATTTTAATGATTCGATATTAGCGATAAGCTGATTTTTATTCTTTTTCAAATAATAAAATACCTCAGCTGAAGATGGTCTATCTTGTTTGAAATATAGATATGTATTATGTAATTCCTCAAGGTTAAGATAGAACACCCGCTTATCATTCATGCTCAGATGTTTTGCCAAGCAAAGGGATAACAATGACTTGCCAACCCCGCCATTCCCGCTAAAGAAGCTAATCACCTTTTCTTTTTCCTTACCATTTATTACCGAACTTAATTTACCATTCATCTCATAATATATGGCTAATACCTGTGACAAAAGCTCATGGAAAGGCTGGTATTTATAAATCGAAGTCTTCAATTCATCCGGGACCATTATTTGCTCCTCTGAGAGTGAAATCACCTTATCAAAACTGACAGAGCATTCATTGTCAACCTCAAGATCAGTCAATAAAATATGCTGTTTTTGATTACGTGTGTTTTTCTTGAAGGAATCTGTATCCGTGAAAATCTTAGAAGAAAATTTCTCTTTGATGTTGGAGCTGATCATAAAGTTTGAGAAGTAATTTGCATAACTGCTGTCTTTCGTTAATAAAACCAGACTAATTTTATTCATTTGGATCACCTTTACCTAATCATTTAATACTGTTTTACCATTCTTAACAATGTTACTAAAAAAGCCTTACAAAGATAAGCTAGAATTCACAAAACAGTCATTTATACCTATCACCCACGGAAAATACTTTGAATTCGAGATATTTTAGATTAAATACTTTGATTTCAAGATATTTTAACGAATATTAACTACAGTTTTCTATATATCGTTCGTTAATAGACAAAAATTATATCAATTTGAGTAACAATTATGGATATTAGAAATTATTAGTCACCCCTGCTTTTTCAGTTGAAGCTTCATTCCTTTTTCCAGTGACTTTCAAACTAGGTATTAATGCTCATAAATCGCAATTTTCCCATCGCTTTGTAATTAAAATGTAATATTAAATCCGCTAGTTTTGTTAATTCTAAGCGTTTTCAGGATAATGGAATTTTATGACACACCACTTAAACTAGTTAAAAAGAGCTACGTAACAGGGCTTAAAATAGTGAGAAAGTGGTATTAAGATTTTTTCCGACTGTGATACGATGGTTATATTATTGTAAAATTTCAATTCAATTTTCTCAGTAAGGGAGAGATGTCAATCAATGGAGTGTAAAAATTGTGGATACCAAACGAATGACGACAAAAAGTTCTGTCCGGAATGCGGTAATCAATTGACCAAATCGTCGAATGATCCAACTATAAAGAAGCCACTTAGTAAAAAGGTTATCCTAATTGCCTCAATTGCCGCGATCTTAAGTCTATCCTGCATTGTCTTTTACTTTATCGGCAAAGGAAAGTTTCAACCCGAAAACAAACTGCAAAACTTTGAACAAGCAATAGAAGATAAAAATACAGATAAACTGCAAAAACTTCTTAGTCCAGTCAATGATTCATTTGATATTACGAAAGAAAACACGGCAAACTTTATAAAGTATTTAAACAGCAATCCTCAAAAGTATGATGCACTGCTTAGCAGATTAACACAACAGGCAGAAAGTATGAGTAATTCTGGAGAAAATGAAATGGCATACTTAAACGATACATATGCAACACTTAACATGATAAAAGAAGGAAAAAAGTGGCTGTTATTTGATGATTATCAAATAATTGTTACGCCAATGTATCTAGACCTTTATATGGATACAAAAGATGTTGAATTGTATGTAGATGGAAATAAGGTAGGCACATCTACCGGAAAAGATTATCATGAAGAATTTGGGCCATTTATGCCGGGCATTCATGAGATTAAAGCAACATTTAAGAATCCATATGCTGCTTCAAGTGTGAGTGATGAAGTAGAGTTATTTGACTCAAGTGAATCTAAACTTGTACATACGTTAGAGCTTGAAGCAGAGGAAGTTACGATAAGCTCTATTTATGATGATGCTGCACTATTTGTGGATGGTAAAAAAACAGATATTACGGTTGGACCCGAAGAAAAATCAATCGGAATGTTTCCCACGAATGAGTCTGTTTCTATTTATGTTGAGAAAGAATTTCCCTGGGGAACCGCAAAGAGTGAAGAAGTATATATCAACAGCAACCACGAAACGTTTGATACCATTTATCCATTGTCCAAAGAAAATCAAGACGAAATGCTGAATCAACTAAATGAAACACTTGCGCAATACGCCCAGGCATTAACAAAAAGAGATGCATCAGTTATGAAAGATGGTATAACTGACAAGTTAAAAAACTTTAGCAGAAAGGATCAAAGGAATAAAGATTGATGAACCAGACTATACAGGCAAATTATTAAAAACCGTATACAATAAAGATACATTGCTCGAAACCGAATATGACAAACAATCAAAAACCTACAAATTTAATATAAAAGCAGAAGTAACGTATCATGAGCCAAATGGCGACCTGGGATGGCTGTATAGAGACAAAGACAAAAAGAATTACACAAGAACAAGAATGCTTACTGTAGTATACGATGGAAAATCGGATAAATGGCAATTGGATAAAAATGAATTATACTATCACGTTGTAACTGATAATGAGGAAATTGTATTTAATTTAGAATAGAAAAAAGCGAGGTATGTACCCCGCTTTTTTCTGATCAAGCATTAATTAATCTTTACAATTTTAACCTGAATCTCTCCGCCTGGTGTAGCAACAGCAACCTCTTCTCCTACTTCATGTCCAAGTAAGCTTTTCGCCATTGGAGAGTCATTGGAAATTTTACCTTCAAACGGATCGGCTTCAGCACTCCCAACAATGGTGTACGTTTCTTCCTCGCCATCGGGTAATTCGGTGAATGTCACTGACTTTCCTAAAGATACTATATTTTGATTGTTATCATCATTTTCAATAATTACCGCATTTCGAATCATTTTTTCGACCTGTGAAATACGTGATTCAACAAATGCTTGTTCATCCTTTGCAGCGTCATACTCCGAGTTCTCAGATAAATCCCCGAAGCCGCGTGCAACCTTTATACGTTCAACAACTTCCTGTCTTCTTTCTGTTTTTAAATAATGTAATTCTTTCTCTAATTTTTCTTTCCCCTCTTGTGTCATGTAATAACTTTTCTCTGTAGCCATTAAAAAAACACTCCTTTTCATTCTCCACTGAAAATACCAATATAAGTGATTCATCATTCAGCTAGAAAATTCATTAACCAAATGATCAAAAACCCGATATAAATGAGCAGCATCATTGTCTGCCCGCTTAAAATAAGTATTTAGATAATATACTAATATTTACTATGGCAGACTTTATTTAAATTTTCAATACTTTTCCTTTATTTGTTTTCGTGATTTTTCGATAAAATGTTCTCAATCTTTGTGGCCATGATATCGATTGCAACGTGATTCTGACCGCCTTCAGGAATAATTATATCAGCATAGCGTTTTGTAGGTTCTACAAACTGTAAATGCATTGGACGTACATTATTAATGTATTGATCAATAACAGAATCAAGTGTCCGTCCACGTTCCTTAATATCTCTTAAAAGGCGGCGGATTATCCTTACATCGGCATCTGTGTCGACAAATACCTTAATATCCATTAGATCAACCAACCGCGGATCTTCTAAAATTAATATTCCTTCCAATATAATAACCTCTTTTGGCTCTACTGGAATAATTTCATTGGACCGTGTATGAATTTTGTAATCATATACCGGTTTTTCAATTGCCTTTTGATTCATTAAATCATGTATATGCTTAATCAATAAGTCATTATCAAATGCAAGCGGATGATCATAATTTGTATTCAATCGTTCTTCAAATGGTAAGTGACTTTGATCTTTATAATAATAATCCTGTTCAATAACAAGGATCGTTGTATCGGAAAAGCGTTGACAAATGGAGCGTGTTACAGTGGTTTTTCCACTTCCGCTTCCCCCTGCAACCCCTATTACTACTGGCTTATCCTGCATGAAAAAAGGAGCTCCTCTCGTTATTTTTTTATACTTATGGCGACCCCATCACCAATTGGAACAATGGTCGTCGTAAAATCCGGATGATTTATCAGCCATTCATTATAGTTTCTGATCTTTTGCCCAATCTTGCTATTGCGCGAATGGATTTTCTCTGAATCTGCAACATAACCCTTAAATAATACATTATCGGAAACAATTACGCCACCACTTGGAATACATTGACAATACAATTCAAAAAATCGTTGGTATTGGCCTTTAGCAGCATCAATAAACATAAGGTCAAATAATCCACGGTTGATAATTTCCTGTGACTTTTCAAGAGCATCGCCATAGATGACGTGAATTTGCTTTTGCTTTGACTGGCTTTGAATATTTTCCAATGCCTGATGATACCTTTTTTCATCACGCTCTATTGTAACAATTTGTGCAAGTGGATTTGCTTCAAGCATCCGCAGGGCCGAATATCCTATTGCAGTACCAATCTCTAGAATAGTGTTTGGCTTATTCATGTTAATAAGCTGCATTAAAAAATGTATGCCTAATGGATCCATTATCGGTATTCGTTCTATTTCTGCCTGACGTTCAAGCTCTGTAACCCATTCCTCTTGTGGGGGTAATAACTGGGTTAAATAATATTGTTCATTCCTATCCATCTTATCAGCCCCTATTCACTTTTTCTGGGAACACACTAAAAAAACGGGAAATGTGAAATGGCATTCACACTTCCGGATTCCTTAATCAATATATTTATCTTTAAGTTTATTATGTTCTTTGTTCGTTTTTGAATAATGAATCTTACCTTCTTTGTCATGTAAAAAATACTTATATTCCGTTTCTTCTGGCTGCAGTGTCGCCTTTAACGAACTTTCGGCAAAGTTTGAAATTGGGCCTACAGGTAATGCATCGACATAATAAGTATTATATGGTGATTTAATTTCCAAATCCTTGTATGTCACCTTTTCCTTGTGCTCACCCATGGCGTATTGAACAGTTGGATCCGTTTGGAGCTTCATTCCGTCTTCTAAACGGTTATAAAAAACTCCAGCAATCATTTTGCGCTGCTTCACTGTTTTGGCCTCATTTTCAACTAACGATGCCATTGTTATTGCTTCATGGACTGTGGTATCTCTTGCTGCAATGTCATCCAGGTAAGGTGTAACTACTTCAACTGTTTTTTTAAGCATTTTTTCCACAATCGCTTCCACTGTTGGCTTTTCTTCATAAAAATCATACGTTGCTGCAAATAAATAGCCCTCCAATGGCATTCTGATATCTGGTTCAAGTATCGCATTTGTTAAAATCTCCGGGTATTTACCCATCAATTGTTCGACGTATGCAGGATCATTTATTTTAGTTAAGAAATCTTCCTTATTTATCTTTAATTTATTCGCATAAATCTCAGCAATTTGTTCAATCGATTTTCCTTCAGGTATCGTTACTGTATATAAGGCTTCCTCCATAACTTTTCCTTTTTGCAACGCTTCGATAATTTCATCCAGAGTCATTGCTTTTGTCAATGCATACTCCCCTGCCTGAAATTCCGACTCATTCTGAAATTTTATGTAAAAGCGAAATACACGAGCATCTTTTATAATGCCCTTTTCTTCTAAAATATGAGCGATATCTGACGTTGATGATCCCATTGGAATTTCAACATTAATTTCTTTCTTACTTGATGAATCTACAGGCTTCAAAGCAGATTTTACATACATATACCCTGAGATACCACCAACTACAAGGATTAGAATTAACGATATGATAATGATCGATACGATTTTGCGAACCGTTCTCGCTTCTTCACTTCTAGCAATTAGGTTGTCCTTATAGTTTCCATTGTTTTTCTTTTTGGACATCAAGTATCCCCCTCTCATCCGGTATATTATACTAAAAAAATATAAGATATGCCACGATTCGCTAAAATATCCCAATAAAAACACATAAGAAAAGCTGATGTCAAGCCTTAACATCAGCTTTTTCATATCATTTACTTATTGTCATTATCTTCTTCATCCGCTAACGTATTAAGCATTTCCTCTACCATTTCCCATTCTTCATCAGATTCAATTGGGAAAAGTGATAAATCATTATCGTCTTCTTCTTTTTCTTCATAACGAAATGCGTAAACCTCAACTTCCTCGTCATCCTTTTGCTCAACCGGAACTACTGCTATATACGATTGATTTGTTTGATCAACATCAAACGTAAATAATACTTCAAATAGATGCTCTTCCCCATTTTCATCAGGAACAATAATACGTTCTTTTTCCTCTAGTGCCATGCCTTCACTCCTTAACTTTTTGACTCAAGAAAGCCTTGTAATATCATTACAGCGGCCATTTTATCTATCACTTTTTTTCGTTTTTTTCTGCTGACATCTGCTTCTAATAATACACGCTCCGCAGCTATTGTAGTTAACCGTTCATCCCATAATACAGTCGGGATTTGATGCGTTTCTTCCACGTGTTTAGCGTATCTTTCCGAAGCTTCACCACGTTCGCCAATAGTCCCATTCATATTTTTTGGTAAACCTATAACTGCTTTTTTCGCTTCGTGCTGCGCGATAATAGCTTTTAATTCTTCATCTGCGGATGTGATGTCATTCTCATCCCACTTTATTGTTGTTAATCCTTGTGCAGTCCACCCCATTGCATCGCTAACTGCGACACCAATTGTTTTGGATCCGACATCTAAGCCTATTATTTTCATTTATTCTATCCTTTAGCTTGCTGTTCTAAATAAAATTTCACCAATTCTTCGATAACTTCATCACGCTCAATTTTCCGGATCAAATTCCTTGCATCGTTATATCTTGGGATATATGCAGGGTCACCACTTAACAAATAACCCACAATTTGATTAATCGGATTGTAACCTTTTTCCCTAAGTGAATCATGGACAGTCATTAGAATCTCTTTAATATCCTGATCAAATGGTTCCTCCGAAAAATTAAATTTCATCGTTTTATCAATAGAGCTCATAGTGACACCTCATTCCAAGTTTTGCCTTCATTCTTATTCTAACATGTTTCTACCTAATATTATATCTTTTTATGCTAGATAAAGGACAAGACCTCAATTCTATATATTATCTTTAACATATTGGCTTGCATATAGCAAAGCCTGTTTAATTTTTTGCGGGTCTTTACCGCCTGCCTGTGCCATATCCGGACGGCCGCCGCCACCGCCTCCACATAACTGTGCTGCTTGTTTAATTAAATTACCTGCATGAAGACCGCTTTCGATTAAATCTTTAGAAACTCCTGCTGCTAATTGTACTTTTTGATTATTTTCTGCAGCAAGCAATATGATACCGGATCCAAGTTTTTGTTTTAAGTCATCAACCATATTCCTTAACTGATTCATATCCTTTACATTTACCTGCTGTGCTAATAAATTCACACCATCAATCGTTTCCACTTGATCTAATATAGAAGAAGCTTCCATATTTGATACTTTGGCATTTAGTGATTCATTTTCCTTTTGCAGTGATTTGATATCCTGGAATAACACCTCAATTCGCTCGGCAACCTTTTCATCATTTGTTTTTAATAGTGTTGCAGCATGGTTTAACGAGTCAATTTTATCGTTCACATAATGATATGCCTTTTCACTTGTAACAGCTTCAATTCTGCGTGTACCTGCGCCAATTCCAGTTTCGGAAACGATTTTGAACAACCCTATTTCCGCTGTGTTTTGCACATGACAGCCTCCACACAATTCGATACTATAGTCATCCACCTGAACAACACGTACGATATCACCATACTTTTCACCAAATAAGGCCATTGCTCCCATTTCTTTAGCTTCGTCAATTTTTTTATTCTCAATAACTAATTGCGTAGATTTCCATATTTGCTCATTAACAATCTGCTCTATCTTATCTAGTTCTTCATCCGTAATTGCACCAAAATGAGAGAAATCGAATCGCAATCTATCTGGAGTTACGAGAGAACCCGCCTGGTTTACATGATTACCCAATATATCCTTCAATGCTTGATGCAATAAATGGGTAGCTGTATGATTTTTGACAATTGCTTTACGGAATTTGCTATCGACAATTGCTTTAACTTTTTGACCGACCTTTAATTCACCGTCTCTTATTTTCACATGATGAATATGCTGTCCTTTAGGTGCTTTTTGAACATTTTCTACAAATGCAGAAGCTTCGTCTGTAAATATCCATCCGTTATCAGCAATTTGCCCGCCGCTTTCCGCATAAAAAGGGGTTTCATCCAAGAATAATACTACTTCATCACCTTCATATGCAGCATCGGCCATTTCTTTTCCGTTTATCATTTGCGCAATCGTTGTTTCCACTTCGAGGTTCTCGTATCCGATAAATTGACTTTTAACAGTTACCTTGCTTAAAATTTCATCCTGGACCTGCATGGAGTCTACCTTTTGGCGTGCATTGCGTGCGCGTTCGCGCTGTTTTTCCATTTCTTTTTCAAATCCAGCTTCGTCAATCGTAAATCCTTCTTCCTCAACATATTCCTCCGTTAATTCTTTAGGAAATCCATACGTATCATATAGACGAAACACTTCTGTTCCAGGAAATACAGAACTTCCATTACTTTTTTCTTTTTCCATAATAGAATTCAGAATATCCAGCCCTTCATGTAACGTCTCATGGAAACGGTCTTCTTCTGTTTTAATTACGTTTTCAATATATTCCTGCTGCTTCGTGACCTCTGGATAAAAATCCTTCATAATATTTCCTACAACGGATACTAGTTTGTACATAAATGGCTTTTCAATTCCTATTTGTTTCGCATAGCGGACTGCCCTTCTTAAAAGGCGCCTTAATACATATCCTCTTCCTTCATTTGATGGAAGTGCATTATCTCCGATTGCAAAAGCTACTGTTCGGATATGATCAGCGATTACCTTAAATGCTGTATCACTTTCTTTGTTTAAACCATATGTGACATTAGCAAATTCCTCTGTCTTTTTAATAATTGGCATAAACAAATCTGTCTCAAAGTTTGTAGGTACATCTTGAATGACAGACACAATTCGTTCGAGGCCCATACCAGTATCAATATTCTTTTTAGGAAGCGGGGTATACGTATCATCTGGATTATGATTAAACTGGGAAAATACTAAGTTCCAGATTTCGAGATAGCGATCATTTTCACCGCCAGGATACAATTCAGGATCGTTCGGGTCATTGCCATATTTTTCCCCGCGATCGTAAAATATTTCTGTATTCGGTCCACTTGGTCCTTCCCCAATATCCCAGAAGTTTTCCTCAAGACGTATAATCCGTTCTTTAGGAAGTTTTATTTCATGAAGCCATAATTCATAAGCTTCATCGTCTTCTGGATGTACAGTAACAGATAAAAGTTCTGGATCAAAATTAATCCACTTTTCATCTGTTAAAAATTCCCATGCCCATCTAATTGCTTCTTTTTTAAAATAATCTCCGATTGAAAAGTTCCCAAGCATTTCGAAAAATGTTTGGTGCCTTGCTGTAAATCCTACATTCTCGATATCGTTTGTGCGAATTGATTTTTGTGCGTTAACTATGCGTGGGTTATCAGGAATTACACGTCCATCAAAATATTTTTTTAACGTTGCAACACCACTATTAATCCAGAGCAATGTTGGATCTTCAATCGGTACCAATGATGCACTTGGTTCAACCCGGTGGCCTTTTTCTTTAAAAAAGTCCAAGAACATTTGACGAACTTGCTGTGAACTTAGCTGTTTCATATTGTAACCTCCATCTATCATTTTCATTTCAAACCCTATTTCGTAAATTTTGTTGTTTATACTTTCCCATTCTCCGTAAAATGCATCGTAAGTATTTTATGATGCTTTTTCGCCCCGCAGCCCGAATATACTCAGTCGCATTTTACGTCTATTGCTTCAAAAACAAAACCTTCTGCAAAATAACCGAAAAAAAATACCCCTCTCTGCTTCATGCAGGGACGAGATATTCGCGGTACCACCCTAATTACAAACGAAATGAATCATTTGTCACTTTATCACGATAACGGTGTGCAGTCCGACGGGTTTTAACCGTACTCCAGTTTAGCTTTCCATGATTCTTTGCCTGGGATTTCTTTCAGCCTGTGGAAATCCCTCTCTTAATAAGGAAGTTATCATGTACTTAGAACCTTCAACATGTTCCTATTATGATTAATACTAGTTTAGCGATATTATAAAAAAATATCCCTGAAAAGTCAATGGTGTTGTTTTATTATGGCTACATGTGAAACGATAACCTTTAAAATGGTTAATAGTGGAACTGCTGCTATCATCCCGATTACTCCACCTATTTGTCCTCCCAGAAGCAAAGCAAAAATTATTGCAATTGGATGTATATCAATACTCTTCCCAACTATATAAGGGGAAAGTAAATTACTTTCAATCAGTTGGACGATAAAAATTGCTAATAACACAAATACAATTAACTTTGCAGACATTGTAAGTGTAATGGCTACTGCCGGAACCGCACCAATAATTGGACCGAAATATGGAATAATATTGGTAAGGCCCATAATGATCGCTAACAGGAGTGCATATTTAATATGCAAAAGCTGAAAAGCAACAAATGTAGTTATGCTTACAAATAAACAAACGATTAATTGTCCGCGTATGTAATTTCCCAAACTTTCATCAATTGCGTGAAATAGCTTACTGCTTTGCTCATGATATCGTACTGGAATCCATTTCTTAAAATAATTCTTGATTTTGCTGAAATCCTTTAAAAAGTAAAAAACCAATACCGGAATAACGGTAAGGAATATAATCATGTCAAAAATTTTTGTGAACCCGCCAATTAGTTTGCCCAATAAATTCTCTAAGGAGGTTTCAACCCCGATTATTAGTTGATCCATTTTATCGTGAACAGCTTCAGGCAAAAATGAGGTGTATTCATATAGCTGATAGATTAAATCCTCATACATATCTATTAATAGCGGCAATTGTTCCGTTAAATCTTTCAGCTGATGCAATACAGCAGGATAAACACGATAAATCAAATAGCCTATTCCGCCAAAAAATAGAATATAGATAAAAAGAATAGCCAAGCTTTTGGGAATGTGATAGGAATGTATTTTTTTAATTACAGGGAATAGCAGGTAAGCAATTAATCCCGACACAATAAAAGGAGCTAATAGATGAAAAAGAAATGAAAAAACAGTTCCATAGATAGGAAACAGTTTTACAAGTAAATACAGGAATAAAAAAACTAATATACCGATAACAATCCAATATAAAAAATTCAATGGCTTTTTTTCTTTAAACATAAACAGCACTCCCTAGTACAAAAAATTCAACATTTTTGTGACTGAGGGTTACCACTGGATTCTTCGCTCATCATCCGTAAATAAGTCATTTAGCGAACTTAGGGAACCATCCGCTTCAATTTGATGTACGGTTAATTCATTATTATCGGTCACTGACAGTTCAATAAAACAATTCCAGCAGTAAAATTGCTGTGAACCGATTTTCCCTATATCTTTTCCTCTACAATTCGGGCATTGCATCATACTATTTATTGCTCCTTTTCAGCAAAATAAATTTATTACGTTAGCTTAACCCGGAATTGCAGATAATATACATATGCATTTACATAAAGTCATAAGGTGTAATTACTTTTTCTTCTTCATCAACTGCTGGTTTTGTTTCGATTCCTTGCAATCTTTCCACTAGCTGTTCTTTTAACGATGTGTATCGTTTATTGGTATCCAGTGTTCGAACTCCCCTTAGGAATGCATTTTCTTCACCGCAAATGATTAATGACTGTTTACTTCTAGTAATAGCGGTGTATAGTAAATTCTTGCGCAGCATTCGATTGTAAGTAGAGACCACTGGGAGAATGACGATTGGAAATTCACTGCCCTGCGATTTATGTATGGAAATACAATATGCATGCATAATGTTTATGTAATCCTTTCGCTCATAAACTACCTCTTTACCATCAAATGAAACCACCAATTGTTCAACATTTTCTATATTTTCATCCTCAGTAAATATTGCAGCTACCTCGCCAATGTCACCATTATATACATGGTCCTCAGGCTGATTAACAAGCTGAATAACCTTATCCCCAACCCGAAAAACCACATCATTTGCTGCTTTTACCTCACGTTTTGTTTTCGTTTTTGGGTTCACTAATTCTTGGAGCTCTTTGTTGATTAGTGTGATTCCCGCTTGAGACCGATACATTGGGGCAAGAACTTGAATATCCTGAATGTCAATCCCTTTCGAACTTGCACGTGAATAAATTTTTGTAATAACATCTATCATTTGCTGTTCATGGCAATGAATAAAGCTGAAATCTTTATCATTTTTAAGTGATCCACTTGAGCAAGCATTGTTTTTAATTGTGTGGGCAAGCTGAATAATTTTGGAACCTTCCTTTTGCCGGTATACTTCATTGAGACTTACAAATGGAATCAATTCACTAGACAATAAATCACTTAACACTTGTCCAGGGCCAACAGATGGTAATTGGTCCTCATCCCCAACTAAAAGGACTTGCATATCATCCGGGACCGCCTTGAATAAATTGTTCGCCAGCCAAATATCAACCATGGAAAATTCATCTACAATCAAAAACTTTCCCGTTAATGGTTCTTGCTGATTTTTCTCGAATCCATCTTTTCCATCCCAGCCTAATAGACGGTGAATCGTAACTGCCGGGAGTCCTGTTGATTCATTCAGACGTTTGGCTGCACGACCTGTTGGAGCCGTTAGAATAAATGGGTAGTCCGCCCTTTTGACGTATTCTTTAATATCAAGAGCAACATCATGGATTGCAGCATAAGCTTTTAAAATACCTTTAATAACTGTAGTTTTTCCAGTGCCAGGGCCGCCTGTGACAATCGTTACCTTTGAGTCAAGTGATTGATTAATTGCAGAAAATTGCTCTTTTCCATAACTTAAAATTTCTTCTTCCTCAATCTGCCCAATAATCTTCATCAGCTCAGCAAGTGTTGCAGTGTTTTCAATAGGTTTAGTGATAAGGCGTTTTAAATTGGAAGCAAAACCATCTTCAGCATAATAAAGTGAAGGTAAATAGACATTTCCGTTTTGAATAATCACTTTCTTCTCTTTGTTTAATTCCATCAATCGATCTGCAATATCTTTTTCCGATAGCTTTTCGTTAGAATGGTAAAGCAAATTGACGACCTGTTTCAGACAAGTGTCCAGTGGAATAAAAACATGGCCGTCCTGGATGCTTTTTTGCAATACATAAATAGAGCCAGCCCCCAATCGATTGGGATGTGTTAATGAAAGACCACTTTGTCGTGCTATTTCATCTGCCTTTTGGAACCCAAACCCTTCAATATCGAACACATATTGGTAAGGATCCTCCTGTAATATTTGCAGTGCTTCATCCTTATACTTCTGGTAGATTTTTTGTGCCATTTTCAAACCAATCCCATATTTCGATAAATGCACAACAATATGTTCAAACCCTTGATTTTCCTGTAAGCTTTTAACTAGCAGCTCGGCTTTATCGTGTTTAATTCCAGGGATATCATGTAATACATCTTTGTTATTTAGGATTTTAGATATTGCATTTTCACCTAAATGGCCAACAATCCTTTTTGCAGTTTTCTTACCAATTCCATAGAACATATCACTAGATAAATAGGCAATCAAACCATCTTTTGTGTCCGGAATAACAGTTTGATAAGATGTAACTTTATACTGCATTCCGAACTTAGAATGTCTTTCGAAGCTTCCATAAAATCGATACGTTTTGTCCTCTTGTAAATTGGCGAAATATCCTTTTGCTACAATATCTTTTTCCTTGTAATCTTCATTCGTATCTTTTACTTTTATTTTTGCAATCGAAAAATGCTCCTGTTCATTATGAAAAATGGTGTACAAAAGTACCCCCGTAATATATCCCTGCTCTTCATTTTCGATAGATTGCCTTTGCTGTTCCATCTAAACAACCCCACCGTCTTACGCTTCGTTTTGATTTAACAATTCTTCTATCTGTTTTTTTCCGTTAGCTGCCAGTACGTGGTCCGATTGAATTGTTAATGCCTTATTAAAATGATCCAACGCACTCTTTGCATCGTCATTATATAGAGAGATGACACCTAGATTATAGTGTGCATCACTATGTTTGGAATTCTTCTTCAAAACCTTTTCGAAAACCGATTCTGCCTCCTCAATATGATTGGATTGTGCTAATGCTAATCCATATTGAAATAGAATTTCATCATCATCCTCTTCTAATTCAGTTGCTCGAAGTAAATATGGGATAGAAAGCTTTAATTGCTCCTGTTTCTGTAATGTCATTCCCAGCATATAATAAACATCACTTTCTTCCAAGCCTAATTCAATTGCTTTTTGAAAGTTTTCTGCTGCCTTTGGATAGAGTGATTGTTCAAAATACAGGTTACCTAACCCGTAATAAGCGGTTGCTGTATGTTCATCTAATTCAATTGCTCGTTGAAAAAAATTTTCCGCGCGTTGCAGTTCATTGATATGAACCAGCAGATTACCAAAGTTTATGTATCCAATTGGATCTTCTGGGTTTTCTTCAATAATTTCAGTAAAAAGTTTTGCGGAATCCTCATATTTTTGTTCCTTCATATAAGTAATTGCTTGTGTAATTTTATCCATGTAACCAATCCTTCACTAAAAAAGTACAGGACCATTATCCAAGAACCATTGTTATCGGTTTCCGGAGTATGGTCCTAGCTGTTTTTAACCTACATAATCCAAGTACTGATTGCCTTTTATAACCTCTTCTATTGTGCCTCCTCCAAGACAAACCTCACCATCGTAAAAGACGACTGCCTGCCCAGGAGTTATTGCACGTTCTTTTTCGTCAAATTTCACATGTACATTACCATCATCTAGAATGTCTACCGTTACAGCACTATCTTTTTGCCGATAACGAAATTTCGCTGTACATGTAAAGGTTTTTTCCGTATTGTTTTCATTAATCCAATTTACATCTGCAGCTATTAGTCCATCTGAATAAAGCGCAGGGTGACTAAAGCCTTGTTCAACGTATAGGATATTTTCTTTTAAATTCTTCCCAACTACGAACCACGGATCACCTGACCCGCCAATACCGAGACCTTGCCGCTGACCAATTGTATAATACATGAGTCCATCATGTTTTCCTTTATCAATTCCATTCAGCGTTTTCATTTTACCAGGCTGCGCTGGTATATATTCACTTAGGAACTCTTTAAAATTGCGCTCCCCAATAAAGCATATCCCAGTACTGTCTTTCTTAGCTGCCGTTGCCAAATTGTGCTGCATGGCAATTTCTCTTACTTTTGATTTTGGTAAATGCCCTAATGGGAACATCACTTTTTCTAAGACGTCACTCGTTAATTGATTCAAAAAATACGTCTGATCTTTATTATCATCTATCCCGCGTAACATTTCATATTTCCCATCATTAACACGCACTTGTGCATAATGACCAGTTGCCAGATAGTCAGCACCTAATGACAACGCATGGTCTAAAAATGCTTTAAATTTAATTTCTTTGTTGCACATAACATCAGGATTTGGCGTTCTTCCTGCTTTATATTCATCAAGAAAATAGGTAAATACCTTGTCCCAATATTGTTTTTCAAAGTTAACTGCATAATATGGAATGCCAATTTGATTGCATACACGTACTACATCCTCAAAATCTTCCGTTGCGGTACATACTCCATTTTCATCAGTATCGTCCCAGTTTTTCATAAAAATACCTACTACATCATACCCTTGCTCTTTTAAAAGCAGTGCCGCTACAGATGAATCTACTCCACCACTCATTCCAACTACTACTCTTGTTTCTTGTTTACTTTTCATGTTTTTCACCACCTTAATAAGAGGCTAATCGTTTTATTATCTTGGCAATGCGATTCGCCGCTTCTTCTACATTCTCCGTTGTATTTGCTGCCCCAAAACTAAAGCGAATGGAATTAGTTGTCCGTGGATTGTCCGCTCCGTACATTTCTGTCAATACGTGCGAAGGTTCAACAGATCCGGCCGTACACGCACTGCCGCTTGATGCCGCTATTCCTTCCAAGTCAAAATTGGTAAGCAATGTTTCTACGTTCATTCCTTTGAAGCTAATATTAACAATAGCCGGAATTGTTCCATCATAATTTCCATTAACCTTAAAATCTATATGTTTATTCTCTAACACGTTTAGAAAATGGCTTTTATATTGTTTATACAAATTAGTTCGCTTTTCCCTTTCTTCCTCAACCAATTCAACAGCTTTTTGAAACCCTACGGCACTCACAATATTCTCTGTGCCTGCTCGCCGTTTTCTCTCTTGCTCGCCTCCATATTGCAAAGGATTGAGTTTAACACCCTCCGCGACATATAAAAACCCAATCCCTTTTGGTCCATTAATTTTATGCGATGAAACGGTTAATAAATCAATCCCCAATTCTTTTACATTTAACTGCATTAAGCCAAATGCCTGTACAGCATCTGTGTGAAAATTAGCCTGATGATCCTTCAAAAGCTTTCCCGCTTCCCGAATCGGCTGCACAACACCTGTTTCATTGTTAACGGCCATAATCGACACAAGAATCGTCTCGTCTGTCAACGCATTTCGTAAATCATCAATTGAAATACTTCCATTTTCATAAACTGGCAAATAAGTTACATTGAAACCGCTTTTCTCCAAAAACTCTGCAGTATGAAGTGTAGCATGGTGCTCCTGTACAGTAGTAATTATGTGCTTTCCTTTTTCTTTATTAGCAAAAGCTGATCCAATAAGAGCTAAATTATCTGCTTCTGTCCCGCCGCTTGTAAAAACGATCTCTTTTTCATTTGCATGTATGCTATTCGCCATCACACGTCTTGCTTCGTCCAGAAGACTCCTTGCCTTTCTGCCAAATGAATGAACACTGGATGGATTTCCAAACACCCTTTCATAAATTGGATACATTACATCTATAACTTGTTTGTTAACAGGTGTCGTTGCCGCATGATCCAAATAAATGTGTTCCATTTTCTACCTTTCCTTTCTATTTGTTATTCCTGACTTATATATAAAACATGTAGGATTCCTGTTGCTGATCATCTTCATGATCTTTTAAATCATCCAATGTAGTCGTATCCAGTACATCTTTTACTGCATCTCTAATTCGCAGCCATAATGCCTGCTTGGCCGGCTCTTCTTCCTCAATACCTTCTACAGGAGTTATCGGACCTTCCAATACACGTATAATATCTCCAGCTGTTATTTCACCCGGTTTTTTTGCTAAAATATAACCACCGTATGCTCCACGAATGCTCTTTATTAAGCCAGCATTTCTAAGCGGTGATGCCAGCTGCTCTAAATAATGTTCTGATAGATTTTTATCTCGTGCAATGGATTTAAGTGATATCGGACCATCACCAAAGTTCCTTGCAAGTTCAATCATAATGGTCAATCCATACCGACCCTTAGTAGAAATTTTCATATCAAACACCTCGGTTTTTACTAACACTTTAAATCAATCGATAGACAATACATGCTATTATAGCACGAATAGGATGTTTCTTGCATTTCATCAGTATCAGATATAGCCTTTAATTAGGTAAAAGCAAATTAATATTTTATATAAAGGACGATAAATATGAAACAAAAACCACTTGCATATCGAATGAGACCAACCCATATAAGTGAAATAATTGGTCAGGAACACCTAGTTGGCGAGGGAAAAATATTAAATCGAATGGTTCAGGCAGAGCGGTTAGCTTCTATGATATTATTTGGTCCCCCTGGAACCGGAAAAACTTCAATGGCAGTTGCCTTAGCAAAAAGCCTAGGTATACCAGTAAAAATGCTTAATGCTGTTGTTGACAAGAAGAAGGATATGGAAATTGTTGTGGAAGAGGCAAAAATGACTGGACAGATTGTATTAATCCTAGACGAAGTACACAGGTTGGATAAGGGCAAGCAAGACTTTTTATTGCCATATGTTGAAAGTAACTTACTTACATTAATTGGCTGTACCACAAGCAACCCTTATCATTCTATTAATCCAGCCATAAGAAGCAGATGTCATTTGTTTGAATTACATGCATTAACACCATCAGATATAATGACTGCCTTAAAACGTGCAATCGCAGATAATGTAAATGGGCTTGGAGATCATGCGATTGAGATTACCAATGAAGCACTAGAGCATTTTGCATACACCTCCAACGGTGATATGCGATCCGCACTAAACGGATTGGAACTCGCCGTATCATCAACGCCCAGAAATAACGACAATCAAACTGTCATAACACTGGATATCGCTGAAGAATGTATGCAAAAGAAGAGCTTTTCGCATGACAAGGATGGAGATGCCCATTACGACGTACTTTCAGCATTTCAGAAATCCATTCGCGGCAGTGATGTAAATGCCGCGCTTCATTATTTAGGTAGATTAATTGAGGCAGGCGATTTAGATAGCATTGCTAGAAGAATGATTGTCTGTGCCTATGAAGATATCGGACTTGCAAACCCTCAGGCTGGGCCACGTGCCATTGCCGCTGTACAGGCAGCAGAACGATTAGGCTTTCCAGAAGCCCGTATTCCTCTGTCTGCTGCAATTGTCGAATTAAGTTTATCGCCAAAATCCAACACGGCATACAAAGCATTGGATGCAGCATTAGCTGACATTCGCAGAGGTAAAAGTGGTGATATTCCAATCCATCTTAAAGATTCACACTATCAAGGTGCAAAAAAACTTGGACGCGGAGTTGAATACAAGTACCCGCACGATTATGAGAACAATTGGATCAGTCAACAGTACTTGCCGGACTCTATAAAAAACAAACACTATTATCAGCCTAAAAATACTGGTAAATTTGAACAGGCATTAAAGCAAGTTTACGAAAAAATCGAGAAAGACAAAAACAATAATCACTAGTTAGGTATATTTCCTTTTTACAGCGGTCACAATAGATTAGAGAGATAGCCACGCAGTTAAAAATAAATCTATGGAATTATGTAATTGCTGTTAATGAAAAAGGAGATGGAACAAATGGTTAAGGTTAGACAAGATGCTTGGTCGCATGAAGATGACTTATTATTAGCAGAAACAGTACTGCGCCATATTAGGGAAGGCAGCACCCAATTAAATGCATTTGAAGAAGTGGGAGATAATTTAAATCGCACATCTGCTGCATGCGGATTTCGCTGGAACGCGGAGGTCAGACAAAAATATGACCATGCTATTGATCTTGCAAAAAGACAACGAAAAGAGCGAAAACGTGCGATGGCGGGCAAACCACAGAAACAGAAACAAACTGTCCTGCCCCTAGCTCAACCACAAAACTATGAAAAAGATACTACCTATACGGAAGAGGCAGTTCAAAGCACAAACATTATTGAACAACCACAGCTGACAATGGATATGGTTATCCGTTTTCTAAAAGAACTGAAAAAAGACTATCATGCTTCTAATCAATCAAAGCTATCACTAGAGCAAACACAAAAAGAGAATAGCATGTTACGAGACCATGTAAGTGAATTAGAAAAGAAATTAACAGATACAGAAGAACAATTAGCAACCATTCAAGAAGATTATCAAGTATTTATGCAAATAATGGATAGAGCGCGAAAAATGACAGTCCTAGATGATCAAGGATCCATGAAACCACCGGCATTCCGAATGGACAAAAACGGAAACCTGCAGCAATTAGCGCAGGGCTCCAATCAATAAAATATCTATTTAGTAAAGTGTTGTTTCAAACAGCTGAGCATTCAGCCCGTTGATAAACATTTAGAAAAACAGGATGTTCCAATTGATAAGGAACATCCTGTTTTTATTATGTATTCTATCAATCCCAATTGTGCCGTCTGAATTCCAGTTTTGATCCCGCTCTCAGCAGGTGGGTGCCCTGTTCCAGACTTTATGAGTCCTCACAATAAGTATAAATGAGGCGTTCACGTAATAAGGAAACCGTTCAGGCTCCCAATTATACAGTTGTTCGGTCAAAACGATTGTATAAGACGAACACATCAGGATTGATTTCTAAATTGTTTAATTATTGTAACATTATCGTATCATATCTATAATACTTTTTCAATAACATTGAATATGAAAAATCGATTACACTTGTTACATTTATACTACAGTTCGCGATTTTCGGTATATTTTTCAAGTACGTTTATCGATAACTCTTTCAATTGATCTGTACTAACCTCACTTGGAGCATCTGTTAATAAATCGGATGCAGAAGCGGTCTTTGGAAATAATATTGTATCCCTAAGATTTGTCCTGCCTGCTAACAGCATCACAATTCTGTCCAATCCTAAAGCAATACCGCCATGTGGTGGTGCCCCATATTCTAGGGCATCAAGCAAAAAGCCGAACTGCTCCTCTGCTTCTGCTTTTGTAAAACCTAATACGTTAAACATCTTATCCTGCTGTTCACGTTTATAAATCCGAAGTGACCCACCACCAAGCTCATAGCCATTTAATACCAGGTCATAGGCAATTGCACGAACACTTCCAGGGTCTGTTGATAATTTATCTAAATCTTCCTCAGCAGGCATTGTAAACGGATGGTGCGCGGCAAAATATCTCTTTGCATCTTCGTCGTATTCGAACAATGGCCAATCTGTAACCCAAAGGAAATTAAATTTAGCCTCATCAATTAGTTCCAATTCCTTACCAAGCTTCAACCGCAACGCTCCAAGACTATCATACACTACACCCGTTTTGTCTGCTCCAAACAGCAATAGGTCACCGTCCGCAGCGTTTGCGCGATCAACGATTCCAGCTACCTCAACATCCGATAAGAATTTGGCTATTGGTCCTTTTACTTCGCCGTTTTCCACCTTTAACCATGCCAGCCCCTTTGCGCCATATACTTTCACGAAATCAGTCAGCTTATCAATATCTTTACGTGAAAAGTTTGCAGCTTCATTCTTCACGTTTAGCAAACAAACTTTACCACCTGACTCTAATGCACCCTTAAACACTTTAAAAGAAGAATCCTTTAAAATATCGGATACATGAATAAGCTCCATTGCAAATCTTGTATCAGGCTTATCGGATCCAAAACGAGCCATTGCTTCATCATACTTCATGCGTTGTAATGGCAGTTGTATATCAATGTTTTTTACCTCTTTCATCACTCTTTGCATCATCTTTTCGGTCATTTCCATGATGTCATCACTTGACATAAATGAGGTTTCGATATCTATTTGCGTAAACTCCGGCTGACGATCTGCACGTAAATCTTCATCTCGAAAACACCTTGCGATTTGATAGTATTTCTCAAATCCAGACATCATGATTAACTGTTTAAACAGCTGAGGTGATTGGGGAAGTGCATAAAATTCACCTGAATGTACACGACTTGGAACTAAATAGTCACGTGCTCCCTCTGGGGTACTCTTTGTTAAAATAGGTGTTTCCATTTCTAAGTATCCGTCTTCGTTTAAATAGTTTCTTACCGCCTGTGTTGTTTGATGACGAAGTTTGAATGTATTTTGCAGATCCCTTCTCCGCAGATCCAAATATCTGTATTTTAATCGAAGATCTTCAGAGACATCCGTTTCGTCCTGAATTTGAAATGGCGGATTTTTTGCTTTGTTGAGAATAGTAATCTCTTCCGCAACAACTTCTATGCTTCCGGTTTCCATTGTATCATTCACAGTTGCTTCATCGCGTTTGACAACCCTCCCTATGATTTCAACAACAAATTCACTGCGAACGCTCTCTGCCGTTTCCAATGCTTCTTTTGAAGAAGGGTTAAATACAACTTGTACAAGACCGGATTTATCACGCAGGTCAATAAATATCAGTCCGCCCAAATCACGTCTTTTTTGTACCCACCCTTTTAGTAAAACTTTCTGATCAATGTTCCAAGACCTAAGTGTCCCTGCTAAAATACGATTATTCATTACGCTTTTCCTCCTTGAAGCATCTCATTCATATAGTGAACCATTTCAGGAATAGGGATTTCCTTTTGTTCACCTGTTTGCATTGATTTCACATTGATAACCTGATTATTTAACTCTTCATCACCCAAGATTAATACAAATTTAGCATGTAATCTATCAGCCGCTTTAAACTGCCCTTTCATTTTCCGATCTTGGTAATCCTTGTCAATCTGTATTCCCTGTTTTCTTAACTCATAAGTAAGGCGAACAGCTTGTTTTTCAGCCTCTTCACCTACAGCAATGAAGTAACAGTCTAATTCTTCTGTAACCGGCAATTCGATTTTCTCTGCTTCTAATGCTAATAGCAGACGTTCAAGTCCTAGTCCAAATCCAATACCTGGTGTGTTAGGTCCGCCCAGTTCCTCGACTAGACCATTGTACCTTCCACCACCGCAAAGTGTTGTGATCGCACCAAATCCTTCTGCCTCACTCATAATTTCAAAGGCAGTGTGATTATAGTAATCCAGCCCGCGAACCAAATTTTTGTCAACAGTAAATGGAATATCCATCATTGTTAAATATTCTTTAACTTGATCAAAATATAATTTTGATTCACGGTTTAAATAATCCAGCATTGATGGTGCGGTTTGTATTGCCGGATGATTTCGGTCTGTTTTGCAATCCAGTATTCGCAATGGATTTTGCGTTAGCCTTGTCTGACAATCACTGCATAACTCGTTCTTATGTGGTGTAAAATGTTCTATTAATGCATTGCGGTAATTTTTCCTGCTTTCATTATCGCCTAAGCTATTAATGACGAGCTTTAAATCACGTAATCCGAGCTCTTGGTAACACATCATTGCAAGCCCGATCACCTCAGCATCCACAGCCGGGTTAGCACTTCCTAACACCTCTGCACCAAACTGATTGAGCTGTCGCATTCTTCCTGCTTGTGGACGTTCATATCGAAACATTTGTCCAAAATAATAAAGCTTTGCAGGCTGAACCGGTGATCCGTGCAGTTTATTTTGAACATATGCGCGGGTAACGGGTGCTGTACCTTCAGGACGAAGTGTTAAACTTCTCCCACCTCTATCTTCAAATGTATACATTTCTTTTTGTACAATATCTGTTGAATCTCCTACACCCCGTTGAAATAGCTCTGTATGCTCAAATACCGGTGTTCTTATTTCTTCATAATTAAATCGATTACACACATTTTTTATTGTATTCTCAACAAACTGCCATTTCTTTGCGTCTTTTGGTAAAATGTCTACTGTACCACGTGGTGCATTAATCGTCATTATAAATACCCCCAATTTCACTGGAATTTTTCATTAAATACTAAAAAGTATACAAAAAACTCCCGTCCCTAAAATAAGGGACGGGAGTTTACCCGCGTTGCCACCCTAGTTGATGCAAAAATGTGCATCCGCTCTTCACAGTTAACGCCTGCAAAACGTCTATACCTACTTTATTTCGATACAGATCCTAGGGAATGTCTTTCATTAGGTCATAATGTGAAAATGCTCTCAGCCGATGACATTTTCTCTCTTTTCATTTGATTTCTAAATACTTTTTCCCTCAACGGATTTTCTATTGAACAAATCGTATAGGATAACTTGATTGTTGAATGATTATAATCATAATCTGTCTATATACTAATGTCAAGCACGATTAATTTTTTTCTTTAACATTTTTACCTCACCTAATGAGATTCCTAACTCCTGTGCAATTTCCATATGATTTGCATGATTTTCTAATTCCATAAATCGATGAAGATCTACACTATGAATACCATTATTTGTCATTGAATTCCAATGTTTTTCGTTCAGTCGCATAAAATAAAACCTCCCATCCCTCTATTTTTGCCTAAAAATAATATTTTTATTAAAATAGAATAAGTATTTACTTATTCAAATAGGAGGATATTACTTTTGCGTATTACATCAACAACATTACTTTTTTTCAGTATATTTCTATTGTTCTCCATTACAGTGAGTGCAAACGAAGCTATAATTAATACGGACAATTTAAATGTACGTTCAGGTCCTGGTACGAACTATGAAAAAACCGGACAAGTACATACCGATCAAAAATACCCGATTTTACAAGAACAAAATGGATGGGTTGAAATTCAACTAGACAATAATACTGGCTGGATAACAGATGATTATATAACAATATCTGGCGATGGCAGCAGTTCTCTTGCTGCGGATTCAAACAAAAAACAAGAAATGGATTCAACTGCCAAAGAAAACAAGTCTATCACGATTCAACATGAAAATACGCACATTCGCAAAGGACCATCAACGGATTATGAAATTACCGATTTTGTCAGTAAGGGAGAAAAATTTGAAGTGGTTTCAGAATCAAATGAATGGTATGAGATCTCTAATGGTGACAAATCAGGATTTGTCTTTAAATCACTTGTAGACAAGAAGGCTAGTTCATTCAGCGGTGGGATTAAAAACAAAACAATTGTAATTGATGCTGGACACGGAGGACGTGATGTCGGTGCAATTGGCACAAGTGGCTCCTTTGAAAAAAATATCTCATACAAAACTGCGTTAGAATTAAAGCAAGAGCTTTCTATACTGGGTGCGGAGGTTGTTTTAACGCGAAAAAATGATGAATTTATTGCACTTGGCAGTCGTACAAGCCTGGCTAATATAATCGATGCCGATGCTTTTATTAGTATTCATTACAATAGCGTGCCAACACTGCCAAACGTTACGGGAATTGGAACCTATTACTATTACGACCAAAACAAAAGCTTAGCGGGATTTATTCAGCATGAGGTTATAAAAGAAACGAATGCAAAAGACAGAGGAATTACATTTGGGGATTTTCATGTTATCAGGCAGACTTTTAAACCTGGTGTTTTAGTAGAACTTGGATTCATGTCTAACCTTGAAAAAGAGCAGCTCTTATTAACTGACGCCTACCAAAAGAAGCTCGTAAAAGGTATCGTCAACGGGTTTGCAAAATATTTTGGGAACCAATAGAAATGGATGGCAGAAATCTGCCATCCATTTCTATTTATCCTTACTGTCTATTATCAACGTAACCGGACCGACATTTGTAAATTGTACATCCATCATTGCACCAAATTCGCCGGTTTCCACTTTAATATTTTGCTCTGAAACGAGATTGTTAAAGCGCTGATACATACTATTAGCAATGTCCGGTTTCGCTGCCTGAAGGAAATTTGGTCTTCTTCCTTTTTTAGTGTCACCATATAAAGTGAATTGGGAAATAGAAAGAACACTTCCATTGACATCTTTTAAGGAGAGGTTCATCTTTTCATTTTCATCCTCAAATATTCGCAAATTCACAATTTTGTTCACCAAATATTTAATATCGTCATCCGTATCTTCATGCGTAACTCCTAAAAGTACAACTAATCCATCTATAATTTCACCGATTACTTTTTCATTTACGGATACACTTGCATTTTTAGCACGCTGAATAACAGCTTTCATTCTAAAGCCCCTCTACTGCAATGTTCTAGTTACTGTATATACATCTTTAATTTGTTTAATACGCTCAACAATTTTTCGTAAATGGTTTGTATTATGAATGAGAATGGTTATATTAATGATTGCCATTTTGTTTCGGTCTGACCTGCCATTTACTTGAGTTATATTCGTTTTTGTTTCATTAACTGCCTGTAAAACCTCATTCAACAGGCCTCTTCTATCATAACCGGAGATTTCCAAATCAACATGATATTGTTTTTTATCTGTATGATCACTTTCCCATTTAACCTGTAAATATCGTTGCTGAGCCTCTTCCGTTTGAACATTTGGGCAATCAGCACGGTGGACGGAAACACCACGGCCTTTAGTGATATAGCCTACAATCGCATCCCCTGGTACTGGGTTGCAGCATTTTGATAATCGCACTAAAAGATTATCAACCCCTTCAACTTGAACACCGGAATCACGTTTATGCGATTTTCTTTCCTTTACTTCACTTTTAACATTTTCCAGTGTTTGTTCAAGATCTTGTTCCTTCTGCTGCGTGGCTCGGATTCTATCCGTAAGGCGCGTTGCAATAATTGCCGCTGTAATTCCTTGATACCCAACCGCTGCATACATGTCCTCATCATTTGTAAAATTAAACTTTTCATATACTCGTTTTAAATTTTCTTGCGATAACACTTCTTTCGGCTCAAGGGAGAACGACCTGATTTCTTTCTCAACCAAATCCTTCCCTTTTGCAACATTTTCTTCCCGCCGTTGTTTTTTAAAAAACTGCTTAATTTTATTTTTTGCTTGAGAGGTCTGTGTTACATTCAGCCAGTCCTGTGATGGGCCATAGGAATGCTTTGATGTCATTACCTCAATAATATCACCGTTCTTAAGTTTATAATCAAGCGGCTCCATCTTCCCGTTTATTTTGGCACCAATCGTTTGATTCCCAATCTCTGTATGAATTTTGTATGCGAAATCCAGCGGTACAGAGCCTGATGGCAGCTCAATCACATCGCCTTTTGGTGTGAATACATAAACCATATCAGAAAATAAGTCTACTTTTAATGATTCCATAAACTCTTCTGCGTCATGGGTTTCATTTTGCCATTCAAGTATTTCCCTAAACCAAGTTAACTTTTCTTCAAATGATTGCTTATCTTTATTTAATTGCCGCCCTTCTTTATATGCCCAGTGTGCAGCAATACCGTACTCAGCAATTTCATGCATTTCCTTCGTTCGTATTTGTACTTCAAGCGGATCACCTTTTGGTCCAATAACCGTTGTGTGCAACGATTGGTATAGATTCGGTTTTGGCATTGCAATATAATCCTTGAACCTGCCGGGCATCGGTTTCCAGCAAGTATGAATGATGCCTAAAACTGCATAACAATCTTTAATGCTGTCAACAATAATCCGAACAGCCAACAAGTCGTAAATTTCATTAAATTGTTTATTCTGTTTAACCATTTTACGATATATGCTGTAAAGGTGTTTTGGACGGCCAGAAATATCCGCTTTTAAGTTAACTTCTTCTAACTGATGATTAACCTCGTCCATAACGTCTTTAATATACGATTCCCGCTGTTCGCGTTTTTGTTTCATTAATTGAACGATACGGTAATATTGTTGAGGGTTTAAATATCGCAACGCTGTATCCTCTAACTCCCATTTTATCGTGGAAATCCCTAAACGGTGGGCTAAAGGCGCAAAGATCTCCAATGTTTCATTAGAGATACGGCGTTGTTTTTCAGGTGGTAAGTGTTTTAATGTACGCATATTGTGCAGGCGATCGGCTAATTTTATTAAAATCACCCGAATATCCTTAGCCATTGCGACAAACATTTTGCGGTGATTTTCAGCTTGAATAGCCTCTTTTGATTTATATTTAATCTTTCCCAGTTTGGTTACACCGTCAACGAGCATGGCAACTTCATGATTAAATTGCTCTTCCAGCTGTTCAACTGTTACATCCGTATCCTCAACGACATCGTGCAGGAATCCGCCGGCAATTGTTTCCGGGTCCATCTCTAGTTCAACTAATATACCTGCTACCTGAACTGGATGAATAATATAAGGCTCCCCAGATTTCCGATATTGCTCCGCATGTGCGTTTTCAGCAAATTGGTATGCACGGCGAATAAATGCAGCATCATCCTCCGTAAGATACTGTCGTGCCTTATCTATTATGTCTTCAATTGTCAAAATAGCTTCCTTTGCCATATAATCACCTTAATTCACTTAGAAGAATAATCATGAAAATGCCTTTTTAATAGTATCGAAAATTTTCGTAAAAATGTAAAGGAATAAACATTATAACATAAGAATAAAAAGTAAAGATTAGAAATATAGTAGCATATTCACAAGCGTTACGTGTTGTGTATTATATTAGAAATAGGTCTGACACATTCGGTCAGACCTTCATCAATTATTTAACACTTAATAACGTGGTAATAAATAGTATTTAATACTGCATTAAAGTCAAAACATCATATCCATCAAGTTTTTCGCGTCCGTCCAGATACGTAAGCTCAATTAAAAACGCACAGCCTGCAACAATTCCTCCAAGTTCTTCTACTAATTTAATTGTTGCCTCTATTGTACCACCAGTGGCAAGTAAATCATCTGTAATTAACACACGTTGTCCAGGTTTAATCGCATCTTTATGAATGGTTAATCTATTGCTGCCATATTCCAAACCATAATCTACTTTTATGACCTCACGGGGCAGTTTTCCTTCTTTTCTTACAGGTGCAAAACCTATCTCCAACGCATATGAAACAGGGCATCCAATAATAAATCCTCTTGCTTCTGGTCCAACAATGATATCAATTTCTTTTTCTTTTGCAAATTCAACTATTTCATCAACAGCAGATTTAAATGCTTTTCCATTGTCCATCAATGGGGTAATATCTTTAAATTGGATACCTTCTTTTGGCCAGTTTTCTACGATTTTAATATATTTTTTGTAATCCATGGGTTGGTTCCTCCTTGGGCACTTCAGCAACGTCAATACATGTTGAAAACCACTCTTTTAATTTGTCATAATTTGAATAATATAAAGTTTTCTCGATTTCCGCTTGATTTAATCGCTGTTGAAAAACTTTTGATTCCTGTAAATCTTTTTTAGCGGGATTAGGGTTCAATTTAAGGATTCCATTTACTATAGTAACAAATTCTAATTCAAAAAACACTTTTGACATAAATAGTATCAAATCCTGCGTCCATGCCCTTCTATCTTTAATTATATCTATCTCTTTATTAAGATCTATAATTTTTTTAGTCCGGATTAACGCATAAAACCATTTAAAGTCATCACGTGTTGGGAAAACTTTCATATAACTGCTATCCTCAACATGATAACAAGCATAAATGCGCGATGGTTTTGTTTTTTTGATAATCTCCTTTAAATCGGTAAGACTGTCTGGTAAATCATAAATAAATAAAGTATTCAATTTAGACAATGTATCTAATCCTGCTCCATAAATTAAATGATTTGCCTGCTTAGGAATTATTTCCGTTACCCGACTACAGACAATTAATGTATCCTCATTTTCTTTTACAATTGGCAGGATATCTAAATCCTTTTTACCTCGATAATCAAACAATTGCCATTCATCTATTTTTATGTCCTGGATTACAATTTGTACTTTTTTATTGCCATTCCACTCATTTATACCTAGTTCACCAACTAGGGAAACTGGAGTTTGCTGAGAAATACAATCAAAATGACTTCCGAAGCCAAACCCAATTCCTTCAACACTTTCCGCATCCTGTCTGAATTGTACTTTAAGATGCTTTTTCATATTTCCCAATTGCCTTATATCAGTTGGGGTTTCCTTAAGGTGAAATATTGGCTTTGGGTTGGCCATTCCAAATGGAGCAAGCCGATTAATTTCATTAACCAAGGTCTCATTCATTTCCGGTATAGCCAACGTTTTACTTATTTCAATAACCTGCTTGAAATCTTCCTTTGTCAATTGATCGTTTATAGCAATATTCAATTCATCTTGTAACCGTTGTAAATTGTTCAATGGCAATGTCATACCTGCTGCTTGTGCGTGTCCGCCAAAGCTGGTAAACAGGCTTCTGACTTTCATGCAATTTTTAAATAAGTCAAAAGCGGGTATACTTCGCGCTGAGCCTTTTACACTTTCGTTTTCAGGGTTAACTGCTAGGACAATTGCTGGACGGTCATACTTTCGAACGAGGCGCGATGCAACAATACCTAATACCCCCTCATTCCACCCTTCCTTTGCAACGATAATGACACCATTATTCTCAATAGGCTGTACCATTTTTTCTGCTTCTTTTACAATATCAGCAACAATTTTCTGGCGCTCTTTGTTTAAATCCTGAATCATTTCTGCTAGTTCTTCCGCTTCATTAGGGTCATCTGTCAGCAGCAATTGGACAGCTAAATCAGCATCCTGGAGCCTGCCGACAGCATTCAATCGGGGGCCAATCAGAAAACCGACATCCTCTTCTGTAACATTACCTTCAATCTTACAAAGTTTCTTCAAAGCATTAAGTCCATGTCTGTTTGTAACTGTTAATTTACGTAATCCATAATAAGCTAGAATACGATTCTCACTAACTAACGGCACAAGGTCAGCAATTGTGCCTATCGCTGCCAAATCTAATAGATGTTCTGGAAAATAGCCTAGCAGGTGCTCTGCAAACTTAAATGCAACGCCGACTCCAGCAAGTTCCTTAAATGGATAATCCGGTGAACATTTTGGATGAACAATTGCAAACGCATCGGGCAGTGTATCCTGTGGTTCATGATGGTCTGTTATGATTAAATCAATGTCAAGCTCCTTGGCTACATTTGCTTCATGCACGGAAGCAATACCGGTATCAACAGTAATAATTAACCGGTATCCTCTTTCATATGCTTGTCTAAATGCTGTTTCATTAGGACCGTAGCCCTCCGTAAAGCGATTGGGAATATAAAAATCAACTTCCGCTCCAAGCTCTTGCAATGCTTTGAGTATTACGGCAGTAGAGCTTACTCCATCTGCATCGTAATCACCATATATTAATATTTTCTCGTTATGCTCGATTGCTTTATGTACACGCTCTGCGGCTTTATCTATTGATGCAAAACCTTTTGGCGTAAATAAATTATCTAAACTTGGGGAAAGAAATTCATTCGCATCCTGTGCTGTATTAATTCCTCTTTGTAATAAAAGTTCTTTTATTACTGGGGAAAGGTTATTATTTGTATCGTCCGTCCATTGATTTATATTATCCTGTATTGTTGTAAATTTCCATGTTGCCTTACTTTGTAACATAAACTCACCCCTGACTAATTTATTATACACAAAGAAAGACAGAGGTAGCAATGAGTTTTAATTATTTTCATAAGTGCTGTTTTTTAATTATTCTTTTTCGGATCAGGATTAGTATCCCCCTCTAAGACAATTCCGTGCTTCTCAAGCAAGGAATTGATATTCTTGTTCTCGGACTTTAATGAACGAACCTCTCTTTGCAAACGAAACATTTTAACAGCACCAACAGCAGCAGTGATAATTCCTCCCATGAGAACGGAAAACAGTATTACTAAAATTAACGGTGCCTCGCCAGACCAAAATAAATAATTCACTTCCACTGTGTCCACATTTGTAACGGCAAACACCGCAACGATGATTACAAAGATAATGGCTAAAATAACATATGATTGTCCTCTCATGAAACCCCTCCTGTTTTTAAATTACCCCTTTATCTAAATTTTTAAGCATTAGTAAAACAAACCCTTGCTGCAAATTGCAGCAAGGGTTTGTAATTAAACTTGCGGTCCTTCAACCTTTTTCTTTTTAGCAAAAACAACCGGTTTCTTCTTAAGCATTTTACCACGCCATATTAGCCAAAGCTGTGATGCAATGAATAGAGATGAGTAGGTACCAGCAATTAGCCCAACTGTCAAGGCAATCGCAAATCCAGTGATTGATTCAGCTCCTAAGAACAAGAACGCTAAAACAGCAATCAACGTTGTTACCGAAGTATTAATACTTCTAGTCAATGTTTGGACCAAGCTTCTGTTTACAATAATTGCAAGTTCTTTAAAGGACTTGACTCGCTTCTTCTTCTGTAAGTTTTCCCTGATTCTGTCGAAGGTAACGATTGTGTCATTAATTGAGTAACCAATAATCGTCAGAATAGCCGCGATTATTGTTATGTCAAATTCAATTCGTGTAAAACTGAAGACAGCCAGCATGAAGAATACATCATGCAGCAACGCAATTATAGCAGTGATCGCAAAGAAGAGCTCAAAACGGAATGCAACATATATAATCATTCCGATAGATGCGATTACTAATGCATATAGGGCATTTTTAACCAATTCTTCACCAACAATCGGTGATACAATACTTACACTAGTTTCGGCATTATAGTTTTCATTAAAATATGTTTGCAGTTCCGAAATTCTATCTTCATCGATTACTTTATCAAAACGTAACACAACATTATTATCGCCCGATGAAACTATCGATTTTGCCTCTAACCCTAATTCATTCAGACTTTCCTCTATCTTATCCGTTGCTATACTGGTATCTGATGCAAGTTGAATTCGTGATCCAGCAGTGAAATCAATGCCGGGATTCAATTGGAAAATTCCTAAAGATATTGCACCCAGTATAATCATAATTACTGATGCGATAAAGAATTTATTTCTGTGCTTAACTGGATTAATTTCACGATTAAACAGTTTGGGTTCCACTTCTGTTGCATCTTTAATATCCTTAATATCCTTTTTCTTTACTCCGAACCATCCTGGACGATTTTTCAAAAACTTGCTTTTCATCCATAATTGCATCAATAATCTAGTACCATAAACCGCTGTTAAAAAGCTTACTAAAATACTTAAAATTAACATCGTTGCAAAGCCTTTAATGGAGCTGGTACCAAAAATAAATAATACAACAGCTGCTAATATAGTTGTAATATTCGCATCAATAATAGCTCTTAGAGAATTACTCGTACCGGCTTTAAATGATGCAAAAATCGATTTTCCTTCACGCAGTTCCTCTTTTATACGTTCAAATGTGATAACGTTCGCATCTACTGCCATACCGACACCTAGAATTAACGCGGCAATTCCCTGCAATGTTAATACACCATTCATTAATTCAAAAACTAATAAAATTAAATAAATGTATATACTTAAATTTATTGCGGCAATGAATCCAGGGAATCGGTAAACAACAATCATAAACAAAAAGATTATACTTACACCGATAATACCCGCGAAAACAGTTTTATCCAGTGCTTTTTCACCAAATTGTGCTCCTACTGTTGTTGAATATAATTCCGTCATGTTCACTGGCAGTGACCCTGAATTAATTATATCAGCCAAACGCTGTGCGGAATCGACAGTAAAATTACCTTCAATCATAACATTTGTTGTATTTAATGTGCTGCTGACTGATGGTGCAGATATATATTTTGGTTCTTCTTTTTTATATTCTTCTGCAAAAGAATCCCCTTCTTCAAAATCCATCCAAATAGCAAGTAAATTATCAGGGTATGGCGTTTCCGGATCTTTTTTCGTTTTAAGTTTACTTGTAATTTCCCCGAATTTTTCTGCATCCTTCAGCTGCAATGTAACAATTGGCTGATTCGTATCGGGATGGAAGTCCTGTTTTGCACTTCCTTCTTTTACATCAGAACCATCTAAAAGTTCCTCATCGCTAACATTCCGAAACGACAGACGAGCAGACGTTGACAATATCTCTCTTGCTTCTTCCGGATCTTTTATACCCGCAAGCTGTACCCGAATTCTGTCATCGCCTTCAATATTGATATTAGCTTCACTAATACCTAGGCGATTTACACGTTCATTTAACGTTCTGACAGTTGCTTCAAGTAGATCCCGTGTTACGTCCTCCCCATCATCAACGGGTTCGATTTGGTATAAGATCTCGAAACCACCCTGCAGATCCAAACCTAAGTTAATATTTTTTGTAATTCCAGTAATCGTTGTCCCAATCGTACCTGCAAATAATAACACGATCAGAAAAAAGGCAACGATTTTACCTCTGTTTTTCATCTACCAATTGCCTCCCTTTTCTACGGCCAATACATTATGTAAAATCCTCAATTATTACTATTTTCTCCCGTTTGACCACCAGTTAAAGCGGCAATAGAAGCCATTAAATCGTCATCTTGATAGGCATTAACAGTTAAATAGCTCATATACAAGTTAGATGCAAGATGAAATATGTCTTGGGTAACCTCATGTAACCGCATCGTTGGGTTACCCTTCCAAACCTTTTGTACCAGACAATTCCATATGTCATCACTTGTAGCTTGAGGATATCCCATTAATCTAAATTCACTTGTTTTACTTTCGAGTGCTGGCTTCAAAAGGTCTCTCCATTCATTAACAGTTTTTACTACCTCCAAGATCTTCCCTCCCTGTTTATACTCAGAGCTAATTTCCTATTCTTGTCATGCTTGGCCAACTCAATAGCATATATATCATTGTATATGAAAATTTATTTTTTGAGAAGGCAGGTCCGAATAAATGACCAAACAAACATTTCTAAAAGGAACAATAATTTTGATTGCTGCCGGAATGATTACCCGTTTTTTAGGGTTCATTAATCGTATGGTTGTTGCAAGAATTATGGGTGAAGAGGGTGTCGGCCTCTACATGATGGCACTGCCTACATATTTTTTAGTTATTACATTCACCCAGCTAGGGCTACCTGTTGCCATTTCTAAACGTGTTGCAGAAGCGGACGCAAGAAACGATCGTGTTAAAATTAAAAAAATACTTATCGTATCGTTAATTATAACCGGACTATCCAGTATTTTATTTACTATTGTGATGATTTTTATTACTCCAATTGTTGCTACCGAATTACTTACGGATGAACGAACAATGTATCCATTATTTGCAACCTGCCCCATAATACCGATTGTCGCAATTTCAGCCGTCCTTAGAGGGTATTTTCAAGGCCTGCAAAATATGAAACCGCAAAGTTTTACGCAGGTAATTGAACAAGTAGTTCGTATAATTTGTGTGGCCTTTTTCGTTAAGCTGTTGCTTCCTTACGGTGTGGAATATGCGGCTGCTGGTGCAATGGCAAGTGTTATTCTTGGAGAATTCGTATCACTATTAGTTATGATCCACATATTTAAACGGAACAAGGTTGTAAAAATACGTTATCGATTTTTCAGCTATTTAAAATCAAGCAAAGATACATTGAAAGAACTTTTTTCTATCGCTTTACCTAGTACAGGCAGTAGATTAATTGGTTCCTTTTCATACTTTCTTGAGCCCATATTAGTTGCCCAAAGCCTGGCAATAGCAGGAATATCAAGTTCTTTAGCAACAAAGCAATATGGTGAGTTAACTGGTTTTGTATTGCCATTGCTATTTTTACCAACCTTTATTACTCAATCCTTAGCAATCGCACTTGTACCATCCATTTCAGAGGCAGAAGCAAATAAACACAAGCAACTGATCCATTATCGCATCCACCAGGCAATTCGGATCTCGTTTGCTTCAGGTGCAATTGCAACAATTGTACTGACATTATTTTCTGTACCGATTTTAACATATATGTATGGAACGGCTAATGCAAGCAATTTTTTAATATTAATGGCACCTTTTTTCATTTTACTTTATATTCAGGCACCATTACAAGCGGCATTACAAGCTCTCGATTTAGCTAGACCCGCCATGTGGAATAGTCTAATCGGGGCGGCATGCAAGTTTACTGTACTTTTTTTGTTAGCTTCCAATGCCAAGTTTGGAATTATGGGTGTTGCGCTTGCTATGGTTACAGGTGTTATATTAGTAACATTATTGCATTTGGCATCACTTCAAAAAGCGATCCGATATTCCATTCCTTTAAAAGACTTATGTAAAATGATTGCATTAATTACGATCACATGGATTGTTGGTAAATTCCTTAAAGATATGTATGCTTTAGTTGAGCCTAACATTTTCATATTCCTAGGTATATTGATCATTTTAACTTGCATCTATATAGTGGCATTATTCGCGCTTAGGTTTATTACAAAAGAAGAATTAAAACAAATACCTATTATTCAAAAATGGGTATGAATGGGGAATAAAGAAGTCAAATTAGGAAGCACAACAAGAGATCTTGAACATCGACTCAAATGACAATCGAATACAGTATAGGATGGTTAGAACTATACTCTTTCAACAATTAGTTTGTAATTTCGTGAATCATCTCCTTCTCTTCACACTTACCGGTTAAGTGGTAATGTGTCGTGCATTATAATCCCGCTGCAACTATAAGTATAATAAAATAGAAATATCCGAACTAATACAAATTCTAATGGAAGAATTCATAGTTCGGATTTTTTTGACTGAATACTTTTTGTCCCAGCCACCTTCATAATGCTTGTCCTGCATATGGAATCAGATAACGGAAAATGATATAGATAGTTGAAATAAGAAGTGAAAATAATACAAATGGAATTCCGTAAAGCAGAAAGCGTATGAACGGTATCCTTTCTTTGGCACCCTCTGCCAGCCCCGCTACAACAACATTCGCAGAAGCCCCTATTAATGTTGCATTTCCTCCAAGGCATGCTCCAAGTGCAAGGGACCACCAAATTGGATCTAAATATACCATACCATAACTTTGGAATTCTTGAATGACCGGTATCATTGCAGCCACAAAAGGAATGTTATCTACAACTCCTGAGAATATACCCGAAACCCATAATATCAATATAGCTGTCTTGGAGAAATCTCCATCTGTAGATACAATGATTGCACGAGCTAATTCGTCAATAATCCCAACTTCCTGCAGACCGCCGACTAGCGTAAATAATCCAATAAAGAAAAACAATGTTACCCATTCTACTTTTTCAAATATATGCTCCGTGGATACTTCTTTTTCTGTTAATAATAACAACAAAACCGCCCCAGCCAAAGCAATTGCTGTCAGTTCTATGTGTAAAAATGAATGAAACAAAAATCCGGTGATCGTAAGTCCTAAAACGCAAACTGATTTATAGAGCATAGGTGTTTTCCTTAAATATGTTGAGGCATCGATATGAAGAAGCTCCTGTTCATTCGTCTTATTTTTTTGCAGCTTGTTTTTAAACAAGAAAACGATTGTAAAGATCATTGCTAAGAAGATAATCAGTGCTAATGGTGCTAAATGAATAAGAAACGATAGAAAGTTAAAATGCTCAACCGCTTGTCCAATCATAATATTTGGAGGATCACCAATAAGTGTTGCTGTTCCACCTATATTAGAACTAAAAATTATCGCCAATAAGTAGGGAAAGGATGGCAGGTTTAATAATTTTGTTATTTTTAACATAATGGGTACAAATATGAGTACGGTCGTTACATTATCAAGTAATGCAGAACCTATGGCTGTTAAAACACTTGCACCAATTAATAACGGAATTGGATTCCCTCTAACCTTTTGAGCAAAACGTATTGCAATATATGTAAATAAACCTGTTTTCTCCGTAATTGAGATCAGTACCATCATCGCGAACAACAATCCAATTGTATTCCAATCGATATAGTTTATAAACACTTCTTCTGTAGTATATATTCCTGTTAATAACAGCAGTGTTCCGCCAAATAATGCTATAACAGCACGATTCATTTTGTCTGTCATGATCAATAAATAGCTGACTATAAAAATAACGGATGCAAGAATTACATTCATAGGTCACCTTCCCTTGAATATTAAACAACCCTATAAAAAATATATGCAGCGAAAACTAAAATATTTTCCGTCTATTTTCTTAATGCATGAATAAAATGATAGTAACTGGACAAACAGGGGGGAGGGAGATCAACATCATGAAGAAACAACAGTTTATTGCCTTGATGTATGGATGGATTGTTATACTCGGCTTAATTCTGGTAGTTAGCCTTGTCTTAGGGTTACTACTGCGCTTTACGAGTATGGATGAGAAAACATTGTCATGGATTACATTGGCGGTCGGATTAATTTCGTTATTTATTGGAGGCATCGTAGCGGGTGTTAAAGGGAAGCAAAAAGGTTGGGTAATTGGTTCCTTTACAGGTTTAGGCTTCACATTATTCACGTTTTTAGTACAATACCTAGGCTATCAGCAAGCATTTTCTATGGAACAATCGCTTCATCATTTAGGATTTATTTTAGCGGCACTTGCCGGAGGAGTAATTGGAGTAAACGTTGTAGTAAATGAAGAAAAGTAATCGTAAGAACAAAAGCGGGGGCGCCCGTTTAGCGACGTGTAGACTGCGCTTACTCGTCCCACCGAAAAGATTTGCCAAGCAGGGTGGTTCGGTGTTGCCACGCAAAGTGGCGGTTTTAACCGAACAATCTACCGCAGGAGATAAAGGAAACTCGGGTGAGCGTAAGCGAATTGATGTTGACCTTATCGTACGGAGGTATCTGTCAGTCCATCACGGCTTTAGCGCTGGAGCTGGACGTGGCCGATGCGGTAGTTTAGTTATCCACAGCATTCAAATTTTATAGTTTCCTAGACGAATAATGAAAAGAAGTTAATGGATTAATTCCATTAACTTCTTTCTTATGTACAGTAGCGGCAAAAGCAACAGACTTGCGCCTTAATCTGTTAAGGAACGCGTCTATTGCTTGTCCCCTGATTCTAACTGCTATTTTCGCATTAGCTGTTTTTTACTTCACGGATTGCAGAACGGTCGTATGTCAGTTTTGTACCGTCCCCGCCTTCAATTACCACGATCGCTTCATCAATCGTATGTACTGTTCCGTGGAAACCGCCAATTGTTACGACTGAATCTCCCTTTTTCAAATCCGATTGCATCTGCTTCACTTGCTTTTGGCGTTTTTGCTGCGGACGGATTAACAAAAAGTAAAAGATAACAAACATTAAAATAATTGGTGCTAAATTTATAAGTGTGTTCATTATGAATTCCTCCTTTCTCTAAAAATTCTTTGCATTTGGCTGATTAAAACCATATTGTTCAAAGAATGTTTCCTTGAAATCACCAAGTCGATCTTCAGCGATAGCTGCTCGTACTTGCTCCATTAATTTTAACAGAAAATATAAGTTATGGTAAGTAGTAAGTCTAAATCCAAATGTTTCATTGCATTTAATTAAATGCCGGATATAGCTGCGAGTGTAATTTTTGCACACATGGCAATCACAATTTTCGTCAATCGGACTAAAATCATGTGCATATTTGGCATTTCGAACTACGAGTCGTCCATTTGATGTCATACATGTCCCATTCCGTGCAATACGTGTTGGCAAGACACAATCAAACATATCCACCCCGCGCATCGCACCGTCAATAAGTGAATCAGGTGAGCCCACTCCCATTAGATAACGCGGTTTGTTATCCGGCAAAAGTGGTGTTGTGAATTCAAGGACTCGATTCATAATCTCTTTTGGCTCACCAACGGATAGTCCGCCAATTGCATACCCTGGAAAATCCATTGATGTCAGATCACGAGCACTTTGTTTTCGTAAATCCTCATACTCACCACCTTGAACAATACCGAAAAGTCCTTGTTCGTCTTTTCGGGCGTGTGCTTCAAGACAGCGTTCTGCCCATCGGGATGTCCGCTCAACTGATGCTTTCATATAGTCATATGCTGCCGGATATGGCGGACACTCATCAAATGCCATCATAATGTCTGAGCCAAGCGCATTTTGAATCTGCATTGCCTTTTCAGGGGATAGAAATAATTTTTCACCATTTAAATGATTACGAAAATGCACTCCTTCTTCCTTAATTTTTCTCATATCACTTAAACTGAAAACCTGGAACCCTCCAGAATCGGTTAAAATTGCTCCATCCCAATTCATAAATTTATGAAGACCACCAGCTTCACGGATTATATCTTCGCCTGGTCTTAGCCATAAATGGTACGTATTGGAAAGAATGATTTTTGCATTAATGTCCTCCAATTCCTCCGGGCTCATGGTTTTAACAGTAGCAAGTGTTCCGACAGGCATAAACATTGGTGTATCAAATGAACCATGTGGAGTATGCACTTTGCCGAGTCTTGCACCAGTTTGTTTGCATGTCTTAATTAATTCATATGTTATAGGTGTCATTATATATTCGTTCCTCTGCTTAAATTATTAACATTGCGTCTCCAAAACTGAAAAAACGATACCGTTCCTGTACAGCCTCATTATACGCTCGTAGTATACTCTCTTTATCTGCTAAAGCACTCACCAGCATTATTAATGTCGACTTAGGTAAATGAAAGTTTGTAATTAAACCATCAATAGCCTGAAATGTATACGGCGGATAAATAAAAATATCCGTCCAGCCACTAGCTTCTGCAAATTGTCCATTGTTATCGCGTGCGATTGTTTCCAGAGTCCTAGTTGATGTTGTTCCGACAGAGATGATTCGTCCATTATTTTTACGAATAGCAGTAAGTGTTTCCGCGGTTTCCTTCGTCATATGGTAGAATTCCGAATGCATCGTATGGTCATCGATATTCTCCACACTCACCGGCCGAAATGTGCCTAATCCAACGTGAAGTGTTATAAAAGCAATTGTTACTCCCATTTCTTTTATTTCATCCAGCAATTCATTTGTAAAATGCAGGCCGGCTGTAGGAGCTGCCGCCGAACCTTCTTCTTTTGCATATACGGTTTGATAGCGTTCTTTCTCAGGTAATTGCTCTTTAATGTATGGGGGTAAGGGCATTTCACCTAGTTCATCTAAAATTTCATACAAAATACCCTCATATTGCAATTGTAAAATACGTCCTCCATGTTCCTTCGTCCCAATACATTTCGCCCGAAGTTTACCGTCTCCAAATGTTAACTCCGTTCCAACCTTAATCTTCTTAGCTGGTTTGGCAAGGACCTCCCAGCAATCCTCTTCCTGCTGATGAAGCAGCAGCACCTCTATTTTTGCTCCTGTATCTTTTTTTACACCATATAACCTTGCAGGAAGTACACGTGTGTCATTTAACACAAGACAATCGCCCTTTTTTAAATATTGTTTGATGTCAGTAAAATGACGATGCTCAATTTCTTTTGATTCACGATTAAATACTAACAATCGTGAGGCTGTTCTTTCTTTTAATGGTGTTTGCGCTATTAATTTTTCTGGTAAATCAAAATCAAAATCCTCTATATTCATGATGCTGATCTCCTTACACTACTAACGAAATTTTCCTAATATAAAAAAGATAAGGGATAATATAATACTAACAACAATTGAAGTCATAATCGGAAAATGAAATGAAACATTTCCCCTTTTAAAACTTATGTCACCTGGCAGTTTTCCGATAAACGTCCAAATAACACCGATCACAATAAATACTATCCCTAAAAAAATAAATAGTTTTCCTATATTCATTCGGTTTCGTTCCCTTTTATACCAAAATGCTGATATGCCTTTGGTGTTACAATTCGTCCTCTTGGTGTTCGTTGAATAAAGCCAATTTGCAATAAGTATGGTTCGTAAACATCTTCAATTGTCTGTGATTCTTCACCAATAGTCGCAGCAATCGTATCAAGGCCAACTGGACCACCCTGAAAGCCCTCTATAATTCCTTTTAAAAGTTTGTGATCTATATGGTCCAAGCCAACATCATCAACCTGAAGCATCTGTAAAGCAAGATCGGTTGTTTCTAGACTTATGGTATTTTCTCCTTTAACTTGGGAGATATCCCGAATGCGTTTTAACAGTCTGTTCGCTATTCTAGGTGTACCTCTGGACCTTCGTGAAACCTCTGCTGCAGCATCTTTTGTAATTGAAGTTTGAAATATATCTGCTGTCCTTTCAACAATGGAGCATAAATCCTTTGCCTCATAATATTCTAATCTGCTTAATACACCGAAACGATCACGGAGCGGTGCTGATAATAGTCCCGCACGAGTTGTTGCCCCCACCAATGTGAATGGCGGAAGTTCGATTCGGACTGACCTTGCGCTAGGACCCGTACCTATAACAATATCCAGGAAAAAGTCTTCCATTGCCGAATAAAGAACCTCTTCAACTGAACGTGGCAGACGATGGACCTCATCAATGAACAAAACATCACCTGGATCAAGTGATGATAGAATTGCTGCAAGATCTCCCGCACGTTCTATCGCTGGTCCTGAAGTTGAGCGAAACTGTACCCCCATTTCGTTTGCAATAATGGCAGCAAGCGTCGTTTTTCCCAATCCTGGTGGACCGTAAAGTAAAACATGGTCGAGCGGTTCCTCACGCATTTTCGCAGCCTTAATGAATATACTTAGATTTTCCTTCACCTTTTGCTGACCGATGTATTGATTAAGTGATGTGGGGCGGAGACTAAGCTCAACTGTTGAATCTTCAGCTTGTATTTCACCTGTAACAATACGCTCATCCATAATGATTTCCCCTTAATTTTTCACCAATAATCCTAATGCTTTGCGGATAATTTCATCTGTATTTTTAATATTTTCCTTTTGCAGTTTCGGCATTATTGATTTTATTTCCCGGTCTGAGTATCCCAACGCTTTTAATGCCTCCTGGGCTTCATTTAACCCGTTTGGCGATACAGCAGTACTTTCGGAATTTAATATCTCCGGCTGTGCATCTAACGAAAGCATTGTTGTCAATTTACCTTTTAAATCCAATATAACCTGTCTCGCAGTTTTTTTACCTATTCCGGGAAAACTTGTTAAAAATTTGTCATCTTCTCGCTCAACTGCCGCAATAAAATCTCCCACATTAACAGCCCCTAATATTGCCAAAGCACCTTTGGGGCCTATTCCAGAGACTTGAAGAAGCTTTGTGAAAAGTGATTTTTGATCCTGGTTTTTGAATCCGTATAACACTTGCATATCTTCACGAACGTAATGATAAGTGTGAATTAATACTTCCTGATGCAATGATGATTGAAATACAAAAGGATTGGCACACATAATCTCGTACCCAACCCCCTGAACATCAACTATAACAGAGTCATCAAATATATATGTAATATTACCCTTAATATAAGCAATCATTTACCCTTCTCCTCATCGGAATTCCTTTATTTAGTTTAACACACCTTTATATCCTGGGTACAGAAACAAGGAAATATAACAACACTGTTAAAACCTGAAAAAGAGCCTGGGACAAAAGTGTTTAACCAAAATAAAATCCGAACATAGTTGGTGCATACATACCGCTAGGGAAATACACTACGCTTTCCGCGGGCTGCCCTGAGCCTAGGCTTTTCATCCCGCAGGAGTCTCCGTGTATTTCCTTCTGTAGTATGGTGAAATGTTCGGCTTTGGATTAAACAATTTAGTTATGTCCAGCCTCTTTTTAAGAAAATAGATGAAATTTCTATTCAGCATCCTCTAAATTATGATGAATATCTTGAACATCCTCATTATCTTCCAGTACATCAATAAGATTCATCATTTTCTCAGTATCTTCTGCAGCTAGTTTACTATACGTTTGCGGAATTAATGTGACCTCAGCATCCGCCAGTGTATAATCATTTTCTCGCAAATGTGTACATACTGCATCAAAATTTTCAGGTGATGTAAAAATTTCATACACCCCTTCTTCTACAACAATATCATCAGCACCTGCCTCAATTGCTTCAAGGGTTATTTCGTCCTCATCAATAGCTCCATCTTCATTCTCAATAACTATATAGCCTTTTCGGTCAAACATGAAAGCAACGCTGCCATTCTCGCCGAGGTTCCCGCCATTTTTTTTGAAAGCATGTCTGATTTCAGCAGCGGTACGGTTTTTATTATCTGTCAAAATATTAACAATTACTGCTGCCCCGCCAGGACCGTATCCTTCATAAGTGATTTCCTCAAAATTGGCTCCGTCTAGTGTACCTGTTGCTTTTTTTATAGCACGATCAATATTGTGATTCGGCATATTATCCGCTTTTGCTTTGTCAACTGCTAATCTTAATGATGCATTCGTTGTAATATCCCCGCCACCTTGTTTTGCAGCTACGTATATATCTTTAGCATGTCGCATAAAGATTTTTCCTTTCTTCGCATCCTGAGCATTCTTTCTTCGTTGTATATTCTTCCACTTAGAATGACCAGCCATAGGACATTCTCCTCTCTAGAAATTTCCTTTTTTACTATATCAAAAATTGAATGAATTATAAAGTGCAACTTCATTGTGAAGGATTCATTTGACAAATAAATAGTGAAAGTGCCGAATAAAAAGTAAAAACCTTTGCCTGGAAGCAAAGGTCATTCATTATTAAAAAACTTTTTAATTTGTTCCTGAAAATCATTTCCCCCATGTTCCGCTTCCGATCTAGCCTTCAAATTACTCATTCTGTCCCAATAAATTTCATCCGTATACACAACAACCGTCTTGTCTGGAACAAATTTTTGAACTTCCTGTGCAATTACATCACGAATATCAGGATTGGGATGTTCATTTAACATAACTGCGACTATTATTTTATCTTCTGTGGAAGCAATTTGAGCATTCTTTACATCTTTAAGACCGGTTACGTGTCTGTATATTTCATTTGATTCTTCGTTAGTAAATATATCCGTATAGTTGCCGCTGTTTCCTTCAGAAGCATTAGTCCCCTTTTGATCACTTTGTTTGTAGCCGCCTTTTTCTCCAACATAATTGTCGTAGATACCTAAATCCTTTTGTCCTTTATCGGTTTCATAATGCATTGGTTGTGTTTCAGCATCATTCCCTTGTGCATTATCATCTTGATTTGTATTGGAACAACCGAATAGAAATACAAGGATAAAACCAGATGTTAAAACGATTTTATTGTTCATAAAAACACCTCCCTTACAAGTTAGCCTGTATAAAGAAAGGTGTTTTTAAACCAGTTAAATAATCCCTTTAACTATATTGCGCTGCACCACTTCGTTTATGCTCTGTTCGTTTATGGAGACTTTCAATTATTTCCTTATCCCTATCCGGTATCTTTTCCCCTTTTAAATAAGCGTCAATAACATCATAAGTGGTACCCATTTCTGCTTCATCTGTCTGCCCTTCCCATAAATCAGCACTTGGTTTTTTATTAATCACTTGATCCGGTACACCCAGATATCTAGCCATTTCCTTAACTTCACTTTTAGTAAAATTAACAATAGGTAATATATCTACTCCACCATCACCATATTTAGTAAAATACCCTGTATACCATTCGGCAGCATTATCTGTACCAACAACTAGATAGTTGTAATTTGTTGCAAGTGTATACAACGTACTCATACGAAGTCTCGCCCTAAGATTGGCATCTGCAAGCTGGTCATTTTTTTTATTCCATTGATTTTTTTGTTTCACCTGATTTTGAATAGTATTGTACATGACATCGTGTGTCTCTGATAAATCAACCGTAACAGCCTCAATTTCGCAGCTATCGATTACATCCTGTGCATGCTCCATGTCGGACGCTGTGCTTTTACAAGGCATAATCACACCCAGGGAATTATTTGGAGCTGCCCGTTTTATTAAATGGGCAACAACTGCTGAATCAATTCCCCCACTAACACCAACCAATAATCCTTTTACACCAGTCTCTTTGATTTGTTCTTGTAACCATTGCACAATATTATCCACGGATTCTCTCATCATCCATTGCTCCTTTTTTCTAAAATAGAAATTTATTGCCGTGATTAAAAACTGTTGTTATCTAAACAGAAGAACTGACATGCGACGTAACCACCGATTCCCAATTCACCTTTCCGGACACTGCTGGAATATGCACCTTTGCCTCTTAGAAACCCCACTCTTTTGTGCATTTTTGGAAACAGCCCTGTTTAATAATATAATTTTAGCATTGATTTGGCATTTTTCAAAAACTCTTGCCGTTTAATCCACTCTTTTTCCATGTCCGTTAAATAATGATGGATGGGCATCGGGGAGCTTCCAGAAAGATAATGCAGCCATTCACGTAACACATCGCTTGGAACGGCCATTGCAAGAATCCAATTTTTAAATTGATTTTCTTCTACCATTTGATAGGCAAGCAGTGCTTCTAAATCCCAATCTAAATGCGGCAAAAACCGCTGGGCTAACTGAATATAATCATATATGATTGGGGATTGTGCCAATAAATCAAAATCAATTAAATAAATATTATTGTTACGTATAAAGTTATGTGATGCGACATCCCCATGGATCCAAGAATGCTGCTGTTCGGCTTTTTGCTCTAATTTCCTCCATGGAAGTTCGGATACAATAAGTAATTGGGTTTCCGTAGTTTGTACTATATCCGTAAAGAGACTTTCAAAACCATTTTTAACGAAATATTCGTTCGTTCTTTTAAATGACTGCAATCTGTTATACCAACGATTATAAAATAATTTACGTTTGATTGGATTTGAAACTTTTATTCCTTGTGCATTGTCATGAAACGATCGTAAAGTGGTTATGCATGCTTTACGATCGCTAATTAATCCATAATTTAATTTTATCCCTTCTACAAATGGGGCAATTGTCCAATAATGTTCACTGGTGACAAGAAACTTTTTACCATTAGGAAATCGTATGAACGGAATAACTACAGACGACCTTCCATTGGCAAAAAACTCCCATTGCTGGTCAACAACAACTTTTTTACTGTGTTTTTTCAAAATAAATTTGCTGCCTGTTTCGGTTTCCACCAATATTACAGTTGATTTTATCGGGGCTGCTTTAGCAATTCTTAATTTTCCTTCTCGATATAAAAAAGAAGAGAGACGATTGGTTTTCAATTCGTCTCTGCTGCTATTACTACTCACCTTGTATGTCTTCCTCTTCATTCCTATAGTCAAAAGAAGGTCCAGGTGGTTTAGGGTATTGATTTTCAGTGACTGGAACATTAGCAAAATGTGGTGGATAATTTTGTGGAACATAACCAGGCTGTCGATTGAAATCATAGCCTCCAAATGATGATGGGTTATTCATATGATATCCTCCCATTTGATTGGGATAAGACCCCTTTCCTTTACAACCGCAATCCTTTCCTCCAGCCTGATAATTCGGTTTCACTGGCATTTCCATTTCAGGTGATTCCATCATATGGCCACCATGTGCATATGGTTGAGCCATTCCTCCATGCTGCATGTGCATAGGTGCCATTGGAGCGTGGCCAGCTGGAAATGTTCCCATTACTGGAAAGAAATCATGAGGTCCTGGTGGACAATATGGATTAATAACATGACAGCATAATGGAACCATATGCATTGGCTGCGGTAAAGGCATTGGCTTCATTTTTTCTTTAACAGCAGGTTTCTCTTTTGGTTTTTCAACCGGCGGATGATAAACTGGCATTTTTGGAAGATTGATCGTCGTATAATTTTGCATTTCCTGTTCCATAATTGGCATTTGTATTATTGGTTGCATTGGTATTTGCGGTTGAGGCTGCGGTTGTATTGGCATTTCTTTTTTCGGTTGTGGCTGTGGTTTTATCGGCATTTCCTTTTTCGGCTGCATTGGCATCTGTGGCTGAATTGGTTTTGGTTTTTCTTTATCATCCTCTTTTATTACAGGTAAAGGTTTTGGTGAAGTATTTTTATATGGATTCGTAGCAATAGGCTGTTGTGATTCTTTTGGATTCATGCCCTCCTTTGGTACTGGTTTTGACGAACTAGGTATTTTTATTTTCATACCTGGCATAATCATATCTGGACTGGATAATTGTGAATTGACCTGCTTGAGTTGTTCAAAATCTACTCCATATTTCTTTGATAGTTCCCACAATGTATCTCCTTTTTGCACGATGTGAATCTTCAAGTTATTCCAAACTCCTTTCATTTCAAGTTGACTGGGCTAATCACTCATTATCAACATATGCATTAGAATGAAAAAAGTTGAAAATAATTTAATTTTAAATAAAAAAACTGTCTATCCCTTTCTAAAGGAATAGACAGTAATTGGGAAAGCATATTTAAATATCCAGCTGATAAACCGGATATGTTCCAAGAATCGTTACTTTGCATCCTAATGCTTCAAGTTCCGCTTTAACACTTGGGAACAATACATCATCATATGGCTGATTTACATCAACAATAAAGAAATAATTCCCCAATCCGGTTTTCATTGGTCTTGATTCTATTTTTGATAAATTCATTTTACGCCATGCGAATGCGGATAGCACTTGGTGTAAAGCCCCCGCATAATCACTTGGCAATGTAATTAACAGACTTGTTTTTTCTGTGTCAACTGCGTGCTTTATATGTACAGTTTCTTTTTCTTTTGCCAAAACAGCAAATCTTGTATGGTTATTTGAATAGTCATGAATATTCTCTTTATAAATGGCTAAACCATACTCTTCTGCAGCCAGTTTATTTCCAATCGCTGCAATATATTTGTCACTGCCGCTAACAATTTCGGCAGCTTTTCCTGTTGATGAGGTGAATTTAATACCTGCCCAAGGAATGTATTTATGAATATATTGATGACACTGAGCAATAGCATGGCTGTGGGAATGAATTTCTTCTATTTCTGATAAATCCCCTGTAAAATCAGAATGCACGAGTAAGTGTTGCTGGATAGGAACGACAATTTCAGCATAAATCGGTAATCTCACTTGATGTACAAGATAATCAACAGTTAATTGCACGGTCCCCTCAATGGCATTTTCCAAAGGTACTACACCTATATCAATCATATTTTCATTCACAGCATCAATACATTCTGGAATTGTTTTAAAGCTATGTTTATCTTCACCATTAAATGCTGCGTCAACAGCCAATTTTGTAAATGTTCCTTTTGGACCTAAATATCCTATTCTCTTTGTCAAAAAATCCTCTCCCTAACTTAACCCTGAACTTAACATATCAACACGATCAACAAAATCTAATTGCCTTAATTTATGAATAAGTTTCTCTACATCATAGGATATAGAAGAAATATCAAGTGACAATGTAACGTTTGCTTTACCTTGAATTGGAATGGTTTGATGAATTGTTAAAACATTACATCCAGCCTCTGCTGCAATTGCCAACAATTTTGAAAGTGTACCACTACGGTCCTCTAAATGGAAAAACAATGTCATTATTTTTTCCTTAACCATTGCTTGGAAAGGAAAAACGGTGTCCTTATATTTGTAATAAGCACTTCTTGATAGGTTTACTTTCTGTACTGCTTCAAAAATTGTTTTTACCTTTCCTCTTTCAATTAACTCTTTTACTTCAATTGTTTTCCTCATTGATTCAGGTAACACATCACTTCGGACCAAATAAAACTTTTCATCTATGTGCGTCATTAATACCCCTCTTTTACACCCTTATCAAGGAAATTACTCTATAAATTCAAATTCGAAGTCCAGCAGTCTGATTGTATCTCCATCTTTAGCACCACGATTGCGAAGTTCCTCATCGACACCCATACCACGGAGCTGACGGGCAAAACGTTGCACTGCTTCATCCCTATTAAAATCTGTCATTTTAAACAGTTTTTCAATTTTTATTCCGGAAAGCACAAAAGCACCATCATCATCTCGGGATATAGTAAAGGGCTCTTTTTCTTTCTGATAACGATACACCACTTCTTCATCACTATCATCTGCAATCGGTGCAGTTTTTGGAATAGTTTCCAGGGTATCAGCGATTTCAAATAAAATATCTCTTAATCCTTCTTTTGTCAAGGCTGAAATAGGGAATACAGGAAAATCTTCCGTCAATTTCCTCTTAAATATCTGTAAATTTTCCTCTGCACCAGGCATGTCCATTTTATTAGCCGCAATTATCTGCGGTCGATTCATTAACTTTTCGTCATATTCCTTTATTTCCTGATTTATTTTAATAAAATCATTATATGGATCCCGGCCTTCTGTACCTGCCATATCGATAACATGAACAATCACTCTTGTCCGCTCAACATGTCGCAAAAATTGATGACCCAGACCTACGCCAGCGTGTGCACCTTCAATTAATCCTGGTAAATCGGCCATCACAAAGCTTCTATGATCATTTGTATCAACTACACCAAGGTTAGGCGATAATGTTGTAAAATGATAATCAGCAATTTTCGGTTTCGCTGCACTTACCACTGAGATGAACGTAGACTTCCCAACACTTGGAAATCCAACAAGACCAACATCAGCAATAAGCTTTAGTTCAACTTTAATATTACGCTCCTGTCCAGGTTCACCATTTTCGGCAAAATCTGGAGCGGGGTTTCTTGGAGTGGCAAAACGTGAATTGCCTCTTCCACCTCTTCCACCATGTGCTATTACAGCTTGCTGTTTGTGATACGTTAAATCAGCTATAACTGCATTAGTATCTGCATCTACCACCGTAGTGCCAGGCGGTACAGGTACAATTAACGGAAATGCATTTTTACCATGCTGATTTTTACTCATACCATTTTCTCCACGCTTAGCTTTAAAATGTCGGTTATAGCGAAAGTCCATTAACGTATTTAACCCTTCATCTACCTCAAAAACAACATTACCGCCGTCTCCGCCATCTCCCCCCGCTGGTCCGCCTTTTGGTACGTATTTTTCGCGACGATAGGCAACAAGACCGTTACCTCCATCACCTGCTTTCACATAAACACTCACCTGATCTACAAACACTGCTAGTCACCTCAATTAATTTAACGGAATAGCTAAATTACAAGTTATTCCATCATCTTCTTGTTTCATATGTAACGAAAACCGCTCTAAAATAGGCGCTGCTTCATAATTTTCTAACCTTTTCAAGTTACCTGCAAGAAAAATTTGGACTGTTACAATCATTTCATCTTGATAACCAAGACTTATATTTCCTTCGAATACCTCAGAATCATTTGCCGCTTTTTCAAGAAAATTAATACAAGCTTGACACTGTTTTAAAAGAATAGTGTCTATTTCGTTTAAATTTTTATTTTCGATGCAAATATCATATGTAAATCGAAACGTTGCATGTAAGGAATTAAATTGTATTAACCATAAAGCGAATTTTGGAATATTTAAACTCATTAATTTTCTTTCTTTATCAAAATGAGCCATACATGAAGTTATTTTATCATGTACCTTATCCATTTTACCCATCGTTAAATACCCTTGTATAATCTGTAAATCGTTCATTAAATCATGACGATATAATCGCAGAACATCAATAATATCTTTTTCCCTCACGCCCATCCCCCCATAATAACAAAAGTATAGCAGAAAAATGATTAAGCAACAAAAAAACTCCAACCAAGAATAGTTGGAGTTTTATCCGGCTTATGTTTTTATGCTTCCTGAGCAGTTGCATAGACACTTACTTTTTTACGATCACGACCGAAGCGTTCAAATTTCACAACACCATCCACTTTAGCAAATAGTGTATCATCTCCACCTCGACCCACGTTTTCACCTGGATAGATTTTTGTACCGCGTTGACGATACAAAATAGACCCACCAGTTACAAACTGACCGTCTGCACGTTTAGCACCAAGACGTTTTGATTCAGAATCACGTCCGTTTTTTGTACTACCAGCACCTTTTTTCTGTGAGAAAAATTGTAAATCTAGACGTAGCATTTAGCTGCACCTCCTTATTTACTTTGAATCGTAATATACTGATTATATTCACGTTCAATCGTTTCCAGTGAAATAATCATTCCTTCGAACAGGATTTGTATTTTTTCCATTACTTGATAATCTAAAGTGTCTGGAAGTGTGACATGCAGAAAACCACCATCACTTCCCTGTTCAATTTCAAGGTCTGTTTCACATAATGTAAGTACTGCATTGACAGCACCAAACGATACAGCCGATACTCCTGCACATACTAAATCATAGCCATGTGGGCCGCTCTCTGCATGTCCAGATAATTCAAAGGCCTTTATTTGGTTGTTGTTCCTAAACACAGTCACATTTATCATATGAAAATACCTTTAAGCATTAATTTTTTCAATAACTAATTTCGTATAAGGCTGACGATGACCTTGCTTGCGATGGTAGTTTTTCTTAGGCTTATATTTGAATACAGTAACTTTTCTTTGACGACCGTGCTTTTCAACTTTAGCAGTTACAGTTGCACCATCAACATATGGAGCGCCTACTTTTACATCATCCCCGCCAACGAAAAGAACTTTGTCAAATGTTACAGAATCATTTGTCTCTGCAGTTACTTTCTCAATGTAAATTTCTTGTCCTTCTGTAACTTTTACTTGTTTACCACCAGTTTCAATAATTGCGTACATGCCTTGCACCTCCTTAAATTATAGGGACTCGCCATTCAGGTACTCTGTTTCTGAGTTTAAAAACCTGTTCTGTGCGGTTGTAGCATGTGCTGCTACGATGAATAACGTATTGATATTAGCACGTTTTACGAGTAGTTGTCAAGAATTCATATTGTTATTTTTGATTATAATTAATAAATGGATCTGGCAATTTCTCCGATTGTTTTAGAATACTGCTTATCATAAAAATAACTGCGTAAACAATCATTTTCATCAATCGCTTTGCGTTCATCATCGGGATATATTATATAGATAGGATGTTTTTTTTCACGCCTGAAGTGTTCGAATACTTCAATTAATGAACTTTGGTGGGGCACAACTATCGGACGAACCCCATTAATCCTCAAATTGCGGTTTTGATATCTTTTTAATAAAAAACGAATAAAAACATAATAGCGCTGTTTCCATTCTACCCTATTTTCTTTAAGTAAAAACAGCATAAGAACTACGGAGCTTAGCGTAAATGGAAGAACAAATAATTGAAGCAATATAATGATCAAACATGCTGCCAATGAGATTAAAATAACAGAGTGGTATGCTTTTCGATATGGAAAAATTGCCGATAATGACAAAAATAAAAGTTTTCCGCCATCTAACGGCCAAACTGGCAATAGATTAAATAAGAAAATTACCGTATTATAAAAAAACATTATCTCTAAAATGGATGGAGGGAAAATTTCTGCATTTGAAAAAAACAATAATAACCCATAAATTGCAATATGCTGGAATGGACCAGCTATTGTAACGAGTGCTTCTTCATGGAATGGCCTGTTCCCATGTTCATCTGTATCCATTACCCCGCCAAAAATCCATAGCATAATGCTTCTAACACGCCATTTAAAGAAATGAGCCATTACATAATGTCCGAGCTCATGAATTAAAACAATAGATAGGATAACAAATAATTCCACAAATGTACCTGTAATAAAAGCAATACCAATAAATAATAATAGAATTGGATGAATATGAATGGTAGGTACTATTTTATGGAGTATCGTCAACTTTGATCACCTGTACCGGGTCTACGTAATGATTATCTTTTTCAATCGCAAAAAATACAGTCTCATTCTTGTCATTGGGTACAAAATTTCCAATCTGCTCATTATTTGAAACAAATTGATATAAATGTACATCAATTTCACTTAAAAATCCATATGATGATAAACTGCCGTCTGCATGCTGCACAACCACCGTTTTATCTGTCTCCGGATCATTACCAGCAAAAATGACGACACCTGAATCCATTGCCATTACTTCTGAAGTATCTTGCGGTGCAATCATAATACCCGATCCATTAGCCTGAAATGATTCCGTAACGTTTCCACTAACAGGCAGGGCAAGCTGTTCATTATCCTTTTGCTGTTTTTGTTGTGGCGCAAATGCAAGTGGGGATCCGAAAGTTTCCTGATACCATTGATTAACCCGTGCAAATGGAAATTCTTTTGTTAGTGCATGGCTTGTCCACATAGTTGGTTTTTCCAACAGATCTGTATTAGTTTGGAATAGGAAAGCTGCACCAAAGAACAAAATAATCGATAAGATTCCCTTCAGCATTATTCCAGATATAAACCGGCTTTTGTCTTTCGTTTGCTGCGTATGTGTGTTATCTGGGAAGATCGGAAAGTACCCATGCTTTTCTTCTTCTTGCGGAAATGAAGGTGTAATTCTTTTGGGCATTCCTTTAGCTTTTATGCCACGAATGTTTTTTCGCTGATTGATAGATTTTCGTACCTGCTTTACCCCTTTATTCATAATTCTCACAATCCTTTACCATACTTTTTTATAATTGTATGAGTAAAGTAGACGAGTTATTACAAAAGCGGAATAGCTAAACGAAGATGATAATCGTAAATGTATTATTGTCGTCATATAAAACAAAAATGCAATGATAGCTTTGTGCAATCATTGCATTTATCTGCTAGTATTCTAATCACGAACGCATACCAAAAAATTTCTTTACTTTATAAAACATTCCCTTTTCATCTTCTAAGGATTGTAATGGTACTGTTTCACCCAAAATTCTTCGCGCTATATTCCGGTATGAGATAGATACTCTTGTGTTTGGATTAAGTGCAATTGGTTCACCATTATTTGAGGCTTTGATTACTTCATCATCGTCTATAACTATACCAATAAGATCAATTGAGAGTATATGTACAATTTCATCTATATCCAGCATATCACCATTTTTCATCATATGATTCCGTATTCGATTTATGATTAAGCTTGGTGGATCCATATCTTTTTTCTCCAATAATCCAATTATACGGTCAGCATCCCGAACGCTGGATTTTTCAGGAGTAGTGACAACAATCGCTTTGTCCGCTCCCGCAACTGCATTTTGAAAACCCTGTTCTATTCCAGCAGGACAGTCGATAATAATATAATCAAATTCCTGTTTTAATTCAGTTATAATCTTTTTCATACTCTCGATTGTGCTTGCGGATTTATCACTTGTTTGCGCAGCAGGAAGCAACGATAAATAATCAAACCGCTTATCTTTAATAAGCGCTTGTTTTAATTTACAACGCCCTTCAATTACATCAATAATATCGTATATAATCCTATTCTCTAAGCCCATTACGACATCAAGGTTTCGTAACCCAATATCCGTGTCAATTAAACAAACCTTTTTCTCCATTAATGCCAAAGCTGTACCTATGTTTGCCGTAGTAGTAGTTTTACCTACTCCACCTTTACCAGATGTAATTACTATTGCCTCACCCATTGTTTATTCTCCTTTCGAATCCATTTAAATCTTTTCGTTTATGTGAAAGAACTTGTAGTCGATCAATTACAATTTTGTCTTGCTTTTCATCAATAAGACCACATTCCATATACACACCATCAGATTCGTAATCTGGAGCACGGCTAATATAATCTGCTATACGGAGTTGACTGGGCTTCATGTATGATGCAGCTATGACAGCATCCCGGTCACCATTGACTCCAGCATGTGCTATTCCCCGCAAACTGCCCATAATATAGATATTCCCTGTTGATACTACCTTCCCGCCTGGATTTACATCTCCAATTAAGAGTAAATCCCCTTTCACATCTAAGACCTGTCCAGACCTTATAATTCTATTTATTGGTTTCACTTCACTATCTTCCATCCACGATAGCGCCTTGTCCCTTGGTACTACATTAGATTCAATAGACTGAACCCGGAAACGATTTTCTTTCCCTATTAATTCTCTTAGCCTGGCAGCTTGTTCAGCGGTTAAATAACGATTACCTAATTTAACAGTTACGTGTACCGTTGGCTCGTCTTTTTTTGAATGATTTTCAGTAAGTTTTCCGTTTAATTCGATGAACACATCTTCAAAGGAGCACGAATCGTCGATAAACAATGTGAGTCCATCTCTTGTTCCTTTTATCGTAATCAATTGTTTGTTTTCTTGCACAGTAAGTTCACCTCATTAAATTCTCTCAAGCGTTCTGACACATCATTGGAAAACGGTTAATACACTCATTAACTATTAGTCAATTGTTCCTCACTCCACTTTATGAGCCTCTTTTTGAAAAAAGGATAAAGAACTAGTAAAAATAATAGATTAGCTAATATAGTTGGTATAACTCTGTATATTAAATAATCCTTACCAGGCATTTCGGTTAATCCGATAACGAAAAATATTAAATATATCACTAAATCAGCCAAGACTATGCCGATAAAACCTAATAATAAGGTTACATGAATGTTAGCATGCAATAATTTTTTAAGACCATGAATGATATAAATAACAAGTGCATAGGTAAACATATAAACGCCAAGTACACCAGTATACACAATATCAATCAATAAACCAAAGATAGCACCGTATAGTACAGAATAATAAGTTTGTTCTTTGTCATAGAAGATTGATACAAACACTAAAAATATTAAAACCCAATGCGGTATGATTAATAAATCACTCATCACTAATTTGGGTGGTAATAACTCAAGTGCTACACCTTCACTAATGACAAATAGAAAGAGGATGAGAGGTAAATATAATCGCTTCATTACTCTGTATCCTCCTGCTCGTCAGTTTTAGCTTCATTTAGGGTACGGTCAACAATAATAACATTGTTAATTTCATACATATCAGCAGCCGGCTTAATTAAAGCAGTTCTAGTTAGACCGTACTGATCTGGTACTACCTCTTTTACTGTCCCTATAAGCAAACCTGCTGGAAATACGCCACCCATTCCTGAAGATACTACTAGTTCTCCCTTCTTCAAGTCCTTATCTGATTCCTCAATAATCTTGAAAAGCAATGAATTTGTCTCCTCGTCAAATTCCTCAATCATACCGAAAATATCTTTACCATCTTTACGGGAAATAGTTGCTGATATTCGATTAAATTGGTCAAAACCAGTAAGCAGCTGAACAGTTGAAGTAAATTCGGATGTAGTTTGAATTTTCCCTACCATTCCATCAGCGGTAATAACTGCCATATCTGTTTTAACACCGTCTTGCTCACCCTTGTTAATCGTTAATTGCTCCACCCAGCGTTCTGGTGTACGAGACATTACAGCCGCTTGAATAGGATTAAAATCCCTAATACTTTCTGTTTTTTCCAAGGTCTTTCGCAGCTGTTCATTTTCTTCTTTGATCTCCTGCACTTCATAAATAAGACCTTTATATTGTGATAGCTTTTCTTTCAGTAATTTGTTCTCGTCGTACGTATTTTTTAAATCATCAATGTTAGTAAAAATATTCGCTGCAAATTTAACCGGTGTGTGAATAACACTTTGAGCCCATCCAACGGTGTCTTTAATAAATTGTTCGGGAGTAGACAAATTTTTTCTGTCCCCGAGTGAAAATCCGATTAATGCAACGAGAATAATAAATCCAATCAATATAATAAATAATCTTTTCTTTCGGAAAAACTGCATAAAAGCACCTACTTAATAAACTGTAGGACGAGAAGATACATTCGGATGGGAACGGAAGTGTTGAATGTATTCTAAGGATTTACCTGTTCCTATAGCCACACTATCTAGTGGATCATCAGTAACAAAAACAGGCATTTTCGTCTCATCACTAATAACTTGATCTAAATTCCGTAATAGAGATCCCCCACCTGAAAGAACAATTCCCCGGTCCATAATATCTGCCGCAAGTTCTGGTGGAGTTTTTTCCAAGGTATTTTTAACTGCTTCCACAATTTCAGCTACTGTATCCTGCAGTGATGCTGCAATTTCTTTTGCTGTAATTGAAATAGTTTTCGGAAGACCTGTCAATAGGTCACGACCACGTATCTCTATTTCTTCGTTCTCCGTTACTTCTCCTGCAGTACCAATTTCCATTTTAATTGATTCCGCAGAACGTTCCCCAATCATTAAGTTATATGTTTTACGGATATATTGAATAATTGCTTCATCCATATCGTCACCTGCTGTACGTATTGATTGGCTTGTAACAATCCCTCCCAGCGAGATAACAGCAACCTCAGTAGTTCCGCCGCCAATATCAACAATCATACTGCCCGTTGGTTCCCAAACCGGTAAACCAGCACCGATTGCAGCAGCAAATGGCTCGGCAATCGGAAACGCTTCCTTTGCACCAGCTTGTTTCGTAGCATCAATTACAGCACGCTCTTCAACCATCGTAATCCCCGATGGAACACAGATCATTACATTTGGTTTTTTAGCGAAGAGGGAGCGTTTGCGCATAGCTTTTTTAATGTAATATTTCATCATAACAGCGGTAGTATCATAATCGGCAATAACTCCATCCTTCATTGGCCTGATTACAGATATATTCCCCGGTGTTCTGCCAATCATATTCCGAGCAGAGCTGCCAACTGCTTCTATATCTCCCGTAGCGATGTTTTTTGCTACAACGGAAGGTTCTCTCACAACAACGCCCTTCCCTTTTACGAAAACAAGCGTGTTTGCTGTACCTAAATCAATACCCAAATCCTGTGAAAAACTAATTCTTCCCAAAAATATCTCCCTTTCCAAAAACACATTCGTATGTAGTATGTAGCTTTACTATATCTATTTATTATTCGTAATGCAATGTGATACTAATGGCATTTGTATATTTTTTACTATTATCCAATTTAATACATGTAACATAAAAATCACAATAAGCGCCACTTTCAATTAAAATTGAAAAATGGCGCCGATTTTGTTTGTTTGTCTTTAATATTATACGAAAAAAATAAAAAAATAGATAGTGTTATAAAACATATTTTCACAACTATAGGTAACCTTTTTCTTTTAAGGAGACAAATTTTCGATCACCAATAACCAAATGATCTAGGAGTTCGATACCAATCATCTTACCAGATTCGACCAAACGTCTTGTAACATGAATATCTTCCTGTGAAGGGGTGGGATCTCCAGAGGGGTGATTATGCGCACAAATAATTGAAGCGGCAGATCGTTTTACTGCTTCCCGGTAAACCTCTCTAGGGTGGACAATAGATGCATTCAAACTTCCAATAAAAATCGTTTGCCGATGGATAATCTGATTTTTAGTGTTTAAGAACAAAACAACAAAATGTTCCTGATTCAGCCCGCGCATCTCTTCCATAATATAATCTGCACCATCCTCAGGTGAACGAATAACATATCGTTCAATTGGTTTATATTGATTCATTCGTTTGCCCAGCTCAATAGCTGATAAAATCAGAACACCTTTTGCAGAGCCGATTCCTTTTATTGCTGTAAGCTCTTCAATGGTTGCATCCTTTAACAAATTCAATCCTTCAAAATGCATTAATACGCGCTGTGATAATGTCATAACTGATTCTTCTTTTGTACCGCTTCCGAGTAAAATTGCCAATAATTCCTGATTAGACAAATGACTGGACCCAAGATTTAATAATCTTTCTCTTGGGCGATCCTCTTTTGGAACATCCTTTATCATTATTGAAGAAATAGCCATAATTTGTCCCCCTTTTTGTTAATACATTCATCTTAGTCAGATAATGATCATCCGGCAAGTTACTAAAATTAAATTTTCTTGTTGCTTCTCAATTGTGAAAGTAAAAATTCACATAGTAAAAATGGGATTTTACGACTATATTTCTTGTGCAAAATATAAAAGCAGGCATTTGATTATACCTGCTTTTCTGTTTATTGTTATTCAGACAAGGCTGTTTCATATAGTTTCCATTGATTTAGAAGAATAATTTGCGCCTTTTGATGATTAACTTCCGAAAATTGTTTATAGGTGACTGCCAATTCCTCAAAGAATCCGGATAAACGATTTGATTGCTTAGGATAGTGATCCAATAAGCTTTTCCACGAACCTGTTGGAATGTCCTTTTTGCCTGTTACTTTCATTAACGACTCGTACCACAAATCCCTGAAAGAATGAACCCATTCACCTTCCTGTTTAGTTAAATCCTTTTCAGATTCTACTGTGCTCCATTCTTTTACATATATCTCAAAGTCGCTTCCCTGTAAAACTTTGGCTTGTTCTTTAGCTTGCTCCTTTGTACTTGATAAACCTGCTAATAGATAATATTTCCCTTCACGGTTCCATATCATAGTTGCATACCCTGACTTTTCATATTTTTTCGCCCATTCAGCTGCATTTGATTTACTGGAAAAAACTCCTGCTTGCAATACGAAACCATTTATTTGTTCAAAAGTAACACTCGATAAAGCTTGATTAGCATGTTCACCAGGGTCACTTCCATTTGTTGTATTTTCGGTTAATGGATTGGTAGCATTACCATCGCCGTTTACCTCTTTTCCAATACCAACAAACATATTCAGCATAACAATTCCCATACATAAACCGATTACTATAGCTGAAATTGTTGCAAAAATTATAGGCTTGTACATACTAAACTTACTTGTGCTATTCGGATTACCTAGATGGTTAATTTCATAATTATGCTGTCTTGCCAGGGTTGGAATAGTATTATCTTTATTGGATGGTTCTTCTATCGTTGCAGCCAGTTCTTTGTCAAACAAATGCGAGTCATTTTTGTCAACATTGCGAGTTATTTTTGATTTTTTACCATTAATCCATAGTATAATTGGTTTTTTCTTTTTCACAATTTCCCCTCACTTTGCTGCTTTTTTTAACTCTAGCATGTACACAATGAAAAGTAAGAGGAGATTTGTCACTCTTTTCAAGAATTGTTCAACATAAACTGATATTTTTTTTAGAACAAAAGCGGAAGCGCCCGTTTAGCGACGTGGGACTGCGCTTACTCGTCCCACCGAAAAGATTTGCCATGCAGGGTGGTTCGGTGTTGCCACGCAAAGTGGCGGTTTTAACCGAACAATCTACCTCAGGAGGTAATGGAAACAGATGATTTCCCGGTTTTAAATGGTTTGTAGGTCCTCATAGACCGCAACCCTATTTCTGCCTTTACGTTTTGCCCCAATATACATGGCACGATCAGCATGCCGAATTAATTCACTTGGGGATTCACAATGTATTGGATATGCCGCGATACCAATACTTGCGGTCACAGATACTTCCGTTAATTGACAATGATCCAGGATATGTTTTTCAACTGGAAAAGAAACAGCTTCAATATTTCTTCGTAATGCTTCAGCAAATTCGACAGCCTGTGGTAAATCTACATCAGGAAGAAAAACTACAAATTCCTCACCACCATAACGCGCAATTAATCCAATATCTGCAAATTGCACAATTAAACGATTTGCAACCTGACAAAGTATCTCATTTCCTGCTTCATGTCCATAATTGTCATTAATTGCTTTAAAATGATCCAGGTCAAGTAATAATAAAGAAGACTTTTCAATGCCACCTGAATCTGAAGTGTTGTTAAAATAATTATTTATTGCACTTTCAAAATAACGATAATTATACAATTGTGTTAAACTGTCACGCTCACTTTTAGCCTTTGTCTCTTCATAATTTTTAGCATTTTCTATAGCAACTCCCAGATAGTTTGATAGAATATCCAAGATTCGATAATGCGATTTGTCAAATGCTTTTTTCTTTTTTGAAATTACTGTTACAACACCCACAATATCGTCTCCATATTCTACTGGTAACGATATAATACTTTCTGTTTCTAAAGGGATTTTCGAATTTTTAATCTGATTCCATTCAGAGGAACTACCGTATATTATAGGTCTTCCCGATGCCCAGACTTTACCGCTGAATGCTTCATTAGGGTCAAGATACTCGACACCTGGACCACTGCTAGTCTTCCCGCTGCTGTCAACAAATCTGACCAGCTCTAAATACTGATTGGAATTTACAACATAAATATAGGCTAAATCCATTGGCAATATTCGATTAAGCTCAGTTATAAAAACATTATAAACTTCATTCACTTCTAACCTGCGTGTCAATTGATGGCCAATTTCACCTGTTCGTTTCAAATATCGATTTATTTCCTGGTAGGAATACAATAATCTAAGAATAATAGAAATAGAAATAAACGGAATACCCATATAAAAAATAGCCGCCCGTCCTATTTCTGTATAAAGCACGTACAGAACAAAACCGACCGGTAAAACTAATAAAGAAGAAGTAAGCTCCCATAAAAAGCCTTTATCAAAAAATTTAACCTTTTGTTTATGTAAGTAAGTCTGAAATAGTTTTATGATCATTTGATTAGTAATAAATACTGTGAAAACATAGCCAATTATTGCAATAAATCCATTTACCGAATGATAATTTACTGACTGCTGATCTCCGCCCAATAACCAGAATACATTAGCGGAAACAAATGATATGACTGCAAACATCAGTAAATTTAAGGGAAAGCGATACAGCTCTTTTTTATCAACCTTTAAATTGATTAATAAAGTCAATATCGTTATCTGAGTCAAAATCGTTTCAACTAATAATCCAAATGATAGAAAGACTGCCATGCTAATTCCATTAACAAAAAATATCGGGTTGTTATTTATCGTTAATGGAAATAATGCAACTATACACATAAAGACAGCAAACAAAACTATATCAATCCATTGACCTTCCAAATTAATTATAGAGTACTCGTACGATAGCCATAACAGTAATGGCCAAAATAAGAGCCAAATGAACCAGAGTATATTAATTTTTCTTCTAGTAATCATTTGCCGATGCATCTCCTGTCAAATGTCGATAAAAGTGTGACTTTATACTCATTTATTAAAAACTTTCAGATAATAGGAATAATATATCATAGTACCTGCTATTTTACAAAATATTTCCTGCAAATTGCTATAAAATGCAATGAACCTGTAACAAAAAAGATTTGATTATTCGAATCACAGGCTTTAATTTTCTCAAGACTATCTTTCCAATTACTGCTTACTATTTTCCCATTCATTTGAAGCATATGATATAAATCCTCACCGGCAGCAGCTCTTGGATGATTAAACGTCGTTACCGTGATGGTTACAAAATGATCACTAAGCAAATTTAACATCTTCTCTAATTCTTTATCCTTAAACCCTGCAAAGATCAAATGCCGTTCTTTTTCGGGGTATTCGCTTAAAACAGTTTGAATAAACGATTTAATACCCGCTTCATTGTGTGCACCATCAATGATCACAATAGGTTTCTCCCACACCATTTCAAACCTTCCGGGAACTATTACTTTCCTTATTCCGGACAATGCTTTTGACCAATCTAATTGGTAACCTAAATACTCCAACTGTACAAGTGCCATTATTGCAAGCGATGCATTCTTTAGTTGGTGTTCTCCCGACATTTGGATGGCCACTTTAAATTGGTAATAATTATCCCTCCACAAAAACGTTTGCAAATGTGGTGTATGATCAATAATTTCATATGTAAAATCGTTTGACAGCTGTTTTATGGGAGCATTCTTTTGTATAGCCTCATTATACATAACAGCATATGCAGATTTTTGCATATCACCTATAATGACTGGTACTTTTTCTTTTATTATTCCCGCTTTGTGGTATGCAATCTTTTCCAATGTATCACCTAAAAATGCGATATGATCTTTTGCTACATTTGTTATAATAGACAAAAGAGGGGTGAAACAATTAGTTGTATCCTCTCTGCCGCCCATACCAGTTTCTATCACACAGAAATCAACATTTTTCGCAAAATAGACAAAGGCAAGTGCAGTAATAATTTCAAATTCTGAAGGATAGTTTTCTTTTTTATCAAGTTCATAAATGGCGGGAAGCATCTCGTTTAGTAATGCAATAAACTTTTGTTCATCTATCGGGGTGTTGCCGATAAATATATGTCCGGTCAACCCTTCCATACTTGGAGAGGTGAAAACACCGACTTGCAAACCATTAGACATTAATGCAGCTTTTAAATAACTAATTGTCGATCCCTTTCCATTAGTTCCCGCCACGTGAATCGCATTTATTTTATTTTGCGGGTTGTCAAGTAAACGAAGCAATTGATTTATTCTATCTAATCCGGGTTTTATACCAAAACGTTTTCTATTTTCAAAAAAAGTTTCTACCTGCTGAAAGTTTTTAAACATATGATCACCGCTCTTCTATTAATAGTTCACGCATTACATAATACTACACCAGAAAAAGACTGCAACAAAAATATATAATTTAATGAGAGGGTTACTATTTTGAATATAAATGGATGGATTGTTTATAACGGACACCTGCCTGGAACTAAATTTGCTGATTTTGCAGAATGGCTGCAGTGTGCCGCTTTCAAACAAAATATTGATATAAAGCTTTATAAAAATAATGAACTGCTTGCCTATTTAGGTAATGATAATCATGCTTTACTTGGCGATCAACTATCATTACCAGATTTCGTTATTTTTACAGATAAAGATATATATTTGGCAAGACAGTTAGAATCACTTGGAATTCGTGTATTTAATAGTTCTAAAGCAATTGAAGTAAGTGATGATAAAATTGCTACATATCAAGCATTAGCCGAACAGCATTTACCTATTCCCAAAACGATCATAGCACCAAAAATATTCCCAAGCACAACTGTAATAGATCACACCTTTACACAACATGCTATTAAAAAACTAGGGTTTCCTATGGTTCTCAAAGAAGCATTTGGATCCTTTGGTGAACAGGTTTATTTAGTACATAATCAAGAGCAAATGCTGAACAAAATTAAAGAAATTATTGGAAAACCCTTTTTATTTCAGGAATTTATCTCTTCAAGTTATGGAAGGGATATACGAATACACGTGGTTGGGGATACGGTGGTTGCTTCTATGATACGTAATGCATCTAATGATTTCAGAGCAAACGTTACAGCTGGGGGAACAATGGAACCGTACGAACCTTCTGAAGCTGAAAAAGAATTAGCTATAGCAGCAACAAAAGTTATTGGTGCCGATTTCACAGGAGTTGATTTGTTATTTGGACCCAATAATAATTCGTTAATATGTGAAATAAATTCTAATGCACACATACGGAACATTTATGAATGTACAAAAGTTAATGTTGCTGATTATATTATTAATTATATTATAAATACCTTCAGAAAAGATCAGAGGCATTTGTTATGAAGCAATACGGATGGTTGATTTATAGTAAAAAAGATGCACTTGAGAACAAATCTTATATTAATTGGTTTATAGAAGAGGCTGGACTTCAAAATATTTCGCTCAAGCTTATTATCCGTGAGGAATTAGCAATAGGAATTACGAATAACCAACGGACTATCAGCTATCATAGTGAACCTGTAAATTTACCAAATTTTGCTGTTATTCGTACGATTGACCCCATACTAAGCTTACATTTCGAATCGTGCGGTATTCTTGTTTTTAATTCATCAGGTATATCTGCTTTATGTAATAATAAAGCATTATCTCACCATTATGTACATGATCTTGGGATTCCAATGGTTGATACATTATTTATTAAAAAAGAAAATTTACCGGTCTCACCGCCATTTGCTTACCCATTTGTTGTTAAAGAAGTTACCGGACGAGGGGGACAACAAGTATATTTTATCAAGCAAAAGCTGGAATGGGAAAATTGTCTTTCGGTCATCTCATCAAGCCAAATTATCGTTCAGACAAGTAATGTGAGGCTTGGACAAGATGTTCGTGTATTTATAGTTGGAAGAGAAATTGTTGGAGCCGTTAAACGGAGCAGTTCAACAGATTTTCGTGCAAATTATAAACTCGGGGGTTCAGCTGAATGGTACCAGCCCTCAGGAAAAGAAATGGACATTATAAATAGAATTGTGACCAATTTTGATTTTGATATGGTTGGTATTGATTTTTTAATTGGAAAGGATGGACATTTTTTGTTTAACGAATTGGAAGATGTTGTTGGTTCCAGAACACTTAGCGCTGTTAGTGATGTAAATATTTTAAAAAAGTATACCACTCATATAAAACGAAAACTTTCAATAAAGAATGCCTAAGTTTTTGCTGTATTTCACCACGTAATTTCCGTAAACTGCGACGTAAATACTTGTGGTGATTTTGCATTATTTTGGACGCTCTTTGGTCCCGCAGCCCGTATACACTTCGCTTTCCGTGGGCGGCTGATGAGCCTCCTCACGCTGGGTGTTCGTCGTGTTGCAAGCATTTTCGGTGATGCTGCACTCCTCACAACTCGTAGCTTATTCGGTGGTTGTTTTGCTCGTCGCTCCGGGGTCTCACCGATGCCTCATCTCCCACAGGAGTCTCCGTGTATACGGGCTGCTAGTAAGTGTATTTATAACGTAATCATGATTTCTTAAAGATTATAGTTACTTTATATTTAATAATTACAATCTATGCAAGTACCGATATATATTAATTCCACTGCACTAGTCCGGCATCGCTGCGGGCGGTGACTCCTGCTTAGAAAGGCACGAGTCCGAAGACACCAAAGAGTGGTTTTCTCAAGGAGGCTGAGGCCGTGCCCTAAGGTGCGCATCCGCCCGGAGCGATCCCGGACGGCGACCCGAGAATATTACGTCGCATTTTACGTCGATTGTGCATAGAAATACAATTTAAAAAAAATAATTTGCATTAAAAAGCGGAATCCCGGTGTAATTCGGGATCCCGCTTTGGTTTATCCTTTTAATTCTGTAAGACGAGCTTTTACCTTCGCTTGTTTTTCTAAATAATCCTGCTCTTTTTGTTGTTCTTCCTCTACAACTGCTTGAGGAGCTTTTTTAACAAACCCTTCATTCGCTAATTTTTTCTGTACACGCTCAACTTCTTTACTCCATTTAGCCAATTCTTTATTAAGACGCTCTATTTCTTTATCAAAATCAATTAAACCTTCAAGCGGAAGAAATAACTCTGCACCTGTTACAACAGCTGACATTGCTTTTTCAGGTACTTCTACCTTTGTTGCAATTGTCAATTCACTCGGATTGCAGAATCGCTCCAAATAATCACGATTCACTTCAAGTTCGTTTACAATATCTGCATTTTCAGCTTGAATTAAAAGCTTGATCTGTTTTGACATTGGAGTATTGACCTCGGCACGAATGTTGCGAACTGACTTAATAATTGCAACAAGACGTTTCATTTCCTTTGAGGCTTCTTCATCATGGAATTCAGCTTGTACGGTTGGCCATGCTGCAACTGTTATTGATTCACCTTGGTGCGGCAGCTGCTGCCATATTTCCTCTGTTATAAAAGGCATATACGGATGGAGCATGCGCATTGTTTGATCTAATACATAGGCAAGTACAGAGCGTGTCGATTGTTTCTTCGCCTCATCATTACCATAAAGCGGCAGCTTTGCCATTTCAATATACCAGTCACATAATTCATCCCATATGAAATTGTACAAGTGACGCCCAGCCTCACCAAATTCATATTTGTTTGTGTTCTTCGTGACATGTTCAATTGTTTCGTTTAATCTGGTTAGGATCCATTTATCCGCCAATGACATTTCACCTGTTAAATCAATATCCCCATATGAAAAGTCTTCCATATTCATTAATGAGAAACGGGATGCATTCCAAACCTTATTAGCAAAATTCCATGTCGATTCTACTTTATCCCAATGAAACCGCAAATCCTTACCAGGCGATGACCCTGTTAATAAGAAATATCGTAACGAATCTGCACCATATTTTTCGATAACATCCATTGGATCAACACCATTACCAAGCGATTTGCTCATTTTGCGTCCCTCGGCATCCCGAATCAAACCATGGATCAAAACATCCTTAAATGGACGCTTTCCAGTGAATTCTTTTGATTGGAAGATCATGCGGGCAACCCAAAAGAAGATTATATCATAACCAGTTACGAGTACATCGGTTGGAAAATGACGTTTGAAATCCTCTGTGTCCTTATCTGGCCACCCCATTGTAGAAAACGGCCATAATGCTGAAGAGAACCATGTATCTAATACATCTTTATCCTGATTCCAGTTTTCGATATCCTTTGGTGCTTCTTTACCTACATATAATTCACCTGTTTCCTTATGGTACCATGCTGGAATACGATGCCCCCACCATAATTGACGTGAGATACACCAATCCCGAATGTTTTCCATCCAATGTAAATAGGTGCGTTCGAAGCGTTCAGGGACGAAATTAACCTTGTCTTCACTGCTTTGTAACTCTACAGCAGCATCCGCCAGCGGTTGCATATCGACAAACCATTGAGTTGATAAATATGGCTCAACCACCGCACCACTGCGTTCAGAATGTCCGACCTGATGAACATGATCTTCAATTTTAAACAAAACTCCAAGGTCTTTTAGATCCTTAACTATCTTTTTCCGGCACTCAAATCGATCAAGCCCTTCATATTCACCAGCATTTTCATTCATTGAACCATCTTCATTCATAACAAGTACACGTTTAAGATTATGACGGTTGCCAATTTCAAAATCATTAGGATCATGTGCGGGCGTTATCTTTACTGCACCAGAGCCTAACTCCATATCTACATACTCATCTGCCACGATTTCAATTTCCCGTCCGACAATTGGCAGGATTACTGTTTTCCCTATTAAGTGCTTATAACGATCATCGTTCGGATGAACTGCAATAGCTGTGTCCCCAAGCATTGTCTCCGGTCGAGTTGTAGCAATTTCAATTGTTTCTTCACTGTCCTTTAATGGGTATCGCATATGATAAAATTTACCTTGAAGTTCTTCATAGATTACCTCTATATCGGAAAGGGCAGTTTTCGTTTGCGGATCCCAGTTAATGATATACTCTCCACGATAGATTAGACCTTTTTTATATAACGTTACAAAAACTTCACGAACTGCCTCAGATAACCCATCATCCATTGTAAAACGCTCACGGGAATAATCTAGACCTAAGCCTAATTTCTCCCACTGTTTACGAATGAAATCTGCATATTCTTCTTTCCATTCCAAGACTATATCTACAAACTTTTCACGACCTAAATCATAACGATTTTTCCCTTGCTCTCTTAGTTTCGCTTCAACTTTAGCCTGTGTTGCAATACCCGCATGATCCATTCCCGGAAGCCATAATACATCATAGCCTTGCATACGTTTCATTCGTGAAATCGTATCCTGCATGGTTGTATCCCACGCGTGGCCAAGATGTAATTTACCAGTTACGTTTGGGGGTGGAATTACAATTGTATACGGTTCTTTTTCCACATCACCTGTTGCTTCAAAAAACTTACCATCGACCCAAAATTTATAACGCTCCTGTTCGACTTCCTGTGGATGATATTTCGACGGCAGCGACTTTTTAGGTTTATCATTCATAAGATATCCTCCTTTTCAAATAAAAAAATCCTTTTCACCCAATAAAGGACGAAAAGGATATTGCTTCCGTGGTACCACCTTTGTTTACAAGTATTTCACTTGTACACTCATTGCTTGATAACGGACAAGTCCCGGCTTACTTCTACTCGATTCAAAGAAGCTGCATCAAGGGCGACCTTCCAAAATAATTGTTCCCGGGAAATTTTCAGCTCATGATTTCCCTCTCTGATGGCAATTATTCTGTACTCTTCCCTATCATCGCATTTAAATGATGATTTTTGTTAGTATAAATATTTTATCCATAACCTGAAATAAAATCAACTATTATTTCTTGTATTGCACAAAACACCTATATATATACATATTATAATATCAAACAATTCAAAAGGTGATTAATGAAGAAAAAAGGGGTGATAATCCAATGGCACGATTTTATCGTTACAAGCTGCCACCATGGGCGAGAAATTGTATAATTGTAATCGAAAGGTGCACACTTCCAATTCTCATCTTTCAACTAATTCGAACACTATTTTTCCCTACCACTTTTGACGTTTTTTTATTGGGGATACTTGTAGGGGTGTTTATCGCATTTTATTTGGAATGGATTTAGCTTTCACTTTCATCAATTAGTGATTCCGTTAACGCATCAACTTGCTCTGACCATTTCATCGCAAATACCAGTTGACGATAGGCATGCTGCAATTGACAAATTTGCTGTACCATTGAAGCATCAGATGTTTTATCACGATAATGCTTCACCACTCTTATGTAATCGCTTGGATCAAATAAATAGATACTCAATAAGTATAATTCATGATTCGATAGTTTGTTTTCATTGAAATAAACAGAAAGTGAATCAATCAATAGCTCATTGGGTTGGTCATAATATTTTACCTGATCCCTAAGGAAATTAGACAAATCGATGACTGAATTGTCATAGTATGCCCTATCCCAATTAATGATATATGCAGTATGACTATGTAATACATGGGAGGATTTAAGCTGACCATGACAGAGGCTAATATTCCAATCTGACTGTTCGTCCAACTCATCCCTGAAATTTTCAATCCATCTGTTTTGTTCATTTATAAAAAACTCAAGCTCTCGATACTGTGTACAAACTAACAATTCAAATGGTGACATATACCTATTTTTCTCAAATTCCTCCACATACATGAGTAAACTGGATTTTATGTTTAAACAGTGATCCCGATACTGATTAAATTGATCTTTCACTTTTTCCGCATCATATGATACTGCTTTTTTTGTTTTTGCATGAATGGCACCAATCGTTTTAAAAATTATTTCAAATTCTTGTTTTTGATTACGTTTTTCTTGGTGGATCCATGGGGTTAAATAATAATATTCTCCATCTGCTTCCTCATATAAGTTTCCATTTGCAGTGAGATAAACGGATAAAATTCCGGATAAATTTTGTGAATATGCCCGGTGATAAACTGCCTCCCAGCTCTTAATCTGTTCTAGCGTCATCATACTTTTTTTCAACGCAAAAAACTGTTTACCATCATAAATACAATAAAGTTTTTCAGATATACGATCTACCTTTAATGGTTCAATCCGATATGCTTGTAAAACGTTTCTTAAGGAATCCACGTTACATCTCTCCAGTGTTTATACTTAAAAGGGTATACCCCTTGATATATGATCAAGGGGTAACGTTGAAACTAAAAGTACGCAGCATACAATAGCTTATAATTTCTTTTTTATAGGGATATATAATAATTGTCCTTCAGTTAAAGTTTCGTCTTGCAGTCTATTTTGCTTTACTAGTTGGAGTGTAGTAATTTTGTATCGATTAGCTATCGTCTCAATCGTATCTTTTTCTTGTACAATGCACATTCGCATTTTTGCAAATTTCTCTTCGTCATCACCCCGAAACATATCGGATAAATAACGAACATCCTCTTCTTCGTTTGATCTGCTTTCTTCATAAAAATCAACTGATTCCGTATAATCTGCTTGAGGTGATTCAACATATGGACTTTCAGTTACTGATTCAGGCTCAGGATTTTTCTTAAAAAACTCTGCTAGTGTTTGTGACTTTTTCTGTTTCCAGCGATCCTTTTCCATATCATTTTCTTCTGCTTCAGAGGTGTCGTAATTATCATCTTCTAATGCTGGAATATTCGTATAGTCGTCGTTTTCCTTTTCCGTATCCTTAGGTCGTTCTTTGTTCTCTTTTATATCAAATTCAAATGTATCACTGTTCGCAGATTCCAGCGCAGGCTCCGCGAAATCCATTCCATCGTATGATTCTTCTTCACGAGGACTTTCTGGCTGGTCACTAATCCCATGAATAGCAATAGAGGACATAAACTTTAATTGGCTGCTATTAGGTATTTCATAATCAAACGACTCAATGCTAACTGTTACATCTTCTAAATCTCCAACCCGGTATGTTGGAACCGAGATTTCAACTGGGAATCTATGCGAAAATTCTGCAGCACCCGAATCACTGTCAATTACACTTTCTACGTAGCGTCTGGATTGATAATCATCAAATTCTGAAGGCTCTGATTCTTCAAGGTTATTTGCCTTTACATACTCCCCACGCAGTTCAATTACCCCTCTAATCGATATATACTCATTAAATGCTTGAATTGAAATTTCCGGGTCCAGTGATATCCCCATCATTTCAGCTACTTCCTGTCCCCTTTCAAAATAAAGGGATTCATTCAGGTCAAAATTAAAAACTGATTGATCATTAGTCAAAGATCTTCCTCCCTTCAACATACATATTCATATGCTTATATGTCTTATTCCACTATATGAATACTAAAATAAATATATGCGAAAAAAAAAGCTACCCTTTACGAGTAGCTTTTAAAAGTATTATTTATTAATTTTAGAAAATGCAGTTCTAGCAGCCTTTATAGTTTTTTCAATATCTTCGTCTGTATGTGCTGTCGAAAGGAAAAGTCCTTCAAACTGTGAAGGAGGCAGGAATATACCCTCTTCAACCATAGCACGATAATACTGTGCAAAATATTCCGTATTTGATTGTTTGGATGTTTCATAATTAATTACTGCTTTATTTGTGAAAAAGAATCCGACCATTGATCCTGCTCGATTTATGTGTAATGGAATGTCAAAATCAATTGCCGCTTGTTTATATCCTTCTATAAGACGATCAACCTTCTGATTTATTTGTTCGTAGGAATCCTCTGTTAAAGCGTTTAATGTTTCATACCCAGCAGTCATCGCTAAAGGATTTCCAGATAATGTACCTGCTTGATAAATCGAACCTGTTGGAGCAATACTTTCCATAATTTCCTTTTTACCGCCATACGCTCCGACAGGCAATCCTCCGCCAATCACTTTCCCCAAACATGTCAGATCAGGAGTAACGCCAAAATAACCCTGGGCACAATTATAACCTACACGAAACCCTGTCATAACCTCATCAAATATAAGTATTGTCCCATGATCCTCCGTAATCTTTCTTACTACTTGCAAAAAGTTATCCAGCGGTGGTACAACTCCCATATTTCCCGATACTGGCTCTACTATTACAGCTGCCAAATCATCGCCATAATTAGCAAATGCATAACGCAGGCTTTCAATGTCGTTATACGGAACTGTGATCGTGTTCCGAGCAATTGATTCTGGAACACCAGGTGAATCCGGTAGACCTAACGTCGCTACACCAGATCCTGCTTTAATTAATAACGAATCACCATGTCCATGATAATTTCCTTCAAATTTTAAAATTTTGTCACGACCTGTATACCCTCTAGCCAATCTTAGTGCACTCATCGTTGCTTCTGTTCCTGAATTTACCATACGAACCATATCAATTGACGGCACACGGTTAATAACTAATTCTGCTAACTTATTTTCGAGAATAGTAGGAGCACCAAAACTTGTTCCTTTTTCTGCGGTTTCCTTAAGTTTTTCGACTACTCTGTCATCCGCATGACCCAAAATTAATGGTCCCCAGCTTAATACATAATCAACATATTCATTACCATCAATATCTACTATTTTTGAGCCCTTGCCACGATCCATAAAAATTGGTGACATCCCAACTGACTTAAATGCACGTACAGGAGAATTTACTCCACCTGGCATTAGGTCAACTGCTTCTTTGTACGCATCGACTGATTTTTCAAAACTACTCACCACAAATCACCTCACTAAAGTTTATGAATTATTCGTCCAACCATTTCGCGACATCTTTCGCATAATACGTAATAATTAAATCTGCACCAGCACGTTTCATGGAAGTTAATTTCTCCATAACCAATTCTTTTTCATTAACCCAGCCGTTTATTGCAGCTGCTTTTACCATGGAATATTCACCACTTACATTATAAGCAACAACCGGTGCATTAAAGTTATTTTTCACATCCCGAACAATATCCAAATATGATAAAGCGGGTTTTACAATAAGAAAATCTGCTCCCTCATCCATATCTGACTCTGCTTCACGTAATGCCTCTAAGCGATTTGCAGGATCCATTTGATACGTTTTTCGGTCACCAAACTGCGGGGTACTGTCAGCCGCATCACGAAATGGACCATAAAATGCAGACGCATATTTTACTGCATATGACATAATTGGAATGTTTGTAAATCCGGCTTCATCCAATGCACTTCGTATAGCAATTACAAATCCATCCATCATATTGGACGGAGCAATAATATCTGCACCAGCTTTCGCTTGTGAGACTGCAGTATCAGCCAATAATTTAAGTGATTCATCATTAGCAACATCACCATCATGTATTACACCGCAATGACCATGTGATGTGAATTCACATAGACATGTGTCAGCAATTACAAGCATTTCCGGTGTTTTACTTTTAATTTCACGGATTGCTTCCTGAACAATTCCATGCTCGTGAAATGCACCCGTACCTGTCGAATCCTTTTCATTTGGGACACCAAATAGAATAACCGCCTTCACACCTAAAGACTGTAATTCATTCATTTCATCTTCTAAATAATCAAGTGAAATTTGGTATACTCCTGGCATAGATGGAACTTCATTTTTTGTCTTTTCTCCTTCAATAATAAAAAGAGGATAAATAAGATCGTCTTTGTATAAATGATTTTCCCTTACTAAGGCTCGCATTTCATTTGTGGAACGTAACCTGCGATGGCGCTTAAAATGCAAATTATTTGCCATGATAATCATCCTTTCTTTATGTAATCCGTCATTGCTGCAAGCATATCATCAATTGTAAAATGATTAGGAATGATTGTGTTATTGAATCCCATTTCGTTTGCTTTTTGCTCAGTAGTAGTGCCAATGCATACACAAATGGTTTTTTTAGCCTTCTCTATACAATCAGCATCGTTCATTAAATTTATAAATGCTTCCACAGTTGACGGACTGGTAAACGTAATGAAATCAAAATCTGTTTCGAGCAAAATATCGTTTAGCCTCACAGCACTTTGATAATTGTAATCTGTTTCATATACCTCAATCATATCGAAGCGAATATTCTTTTTCAAAAACACATCAGGCAGCACATCCCGTGAACGATTACCTCTTACAAATAAAACTCGATCAGCGGTTGGATATGCAATTAAGAATTCCCTGGACATTACATCGGCATTATAAGCTGACGGAATAAAGTCAGCTGGAACACCATATTGCTGCAGTGCTTCAGCAGTTTTATGACCTACCGCAGCAACCTGGCATTTTAAAGATTTATTGGGTATCCCGTTCCGCTTTAATAGCTCAAAAAAGCAATTTACACCATTTGCACTTGTGAAAAAAATCCACTTATACTGATGTAAATTCCGCACTAATTGATTATTTTGAATACAACTCTTACATGAAATTTTTATAAGAGGTATTTCGATTGGTGTGCCTCCACACTGCAGCACCTTTTCCGAAAATACTTTTGCCTGATTTTCTTCCCTTGTTATCAAGACCTTTTTTCCATGTAATGAGGCAGCCATTACTCATTAAGCTCCTCTTTTACTTCATCAACTATATCCTTTGCACCTCGTTTAATCAGACGCTTGGAAGCTTCCCTGCCAACTGCTGCAGGGTCAGTTCCACGTACAACTTCTTTCAAAACGGTTTTGCCATCTGATGTCGCTACTAATGCTGTCAAAATAATTTCCTCGTTTTCGAGATATGCATAACCCGCAATCGGAATCTGACAGCCACCTTCCAATAAATGTAAAAATGTCCTTTCAGCAGTTACCGTTTTTGTTGTGTACTCATCGTTCAGCTTTTCTAATAATTCCAGGACTTCCTTGTCATCTTTTCTGCATTCAATAGCCAAAGCGCCCTGTCCAACAGCGGGAACACAAATTTCCGGATCAAGATATTCTGTTACAATATCCTCACTCCACCCCATTCGCTTTAATCCTGCTACAGCTAAAATAATTGCATCATAATCCTCTTCCTCAAGCTTGCGTAACCGTGTTTCGATATTCCCTCTCACCGATTTTATTTTAACATCGGGGCGCACCGCCAATACCTGTGCAGCACGTCGCAAACTGCTTGTCCCAACAATAGCACCTTCTGGCAATTCACTTAAGCCTAAATGGTTTTTTGAAATATATGCATCCCGATGATCTTCTCTTTCAGGAATCGAACCAATCATCAGCCCATCCGCAATGACAGCAGGCATGTCCTTCATACTATGGACCGCAAAATCAATTTCCTTATCATACATTGCTTGTTCAATTTCCTTAACAAATAATCCTTTTCCACCGACTTTTGACAGTGTTACATCTAGAATTCGGTCCCCTTTTGTTACGATTTTCTTTATTTCAAAATCGTTTGCGGCACCTTTTTTCTTTAATTGTTCAATTACCCACTCTGTTTGTGTTAAAGCTAAATTACTTCTTCTTGAACCAACAACTATCTTGCGCATTCCGCAACCTCCTTAGTTCCTGCTAAAAGTGAAAATTTGATAAAAAACTAAATAAGAAGAAATTTATTAATAAAATTAAAAATGAAGCCGTATTATAGATGGAGATGGCCTTCCCCTGATACTTTTTTATAATCCGCAAGAATAAGTAAACAATATAAACAACTAGTACTAATATTGAACCGATTGTCTTCAAATCTACCCAATAAAATACAGCATTCGCAGCATATCCCCAAACAACTCCTAATATAATGGCAATTAAAAGCAAGGGCACCCCTAAGGTAACAGCTTTGAACGAATACCTGTCAAGACGTTGTAAATCCCCTAATCTCCACATCCACTTAAGGCCTTTTTTATTTTTTAATAGCCGATATTGTACGATATACATGATTGAAAATAGAAATGATAGCGTAAAAAATCCATATGAGATTAATGCAAGGGTAATATGTGTTATCAAAACTTCATTCACTAATTGAATTCCCTGCTGCTTCATCCCCTCTTGCGCCCTTGTTGTTATATACAGCAATAATATGAAAAAACCAAATAAATTTGTAAAAAACACAATAAAATGAATAGAAAATAACTTGTTAATAATTAGCGAAAAACTAATCAAGACCCATGCATAAAAAAATAAACTATCATAAATTGTAAATACCGGGAAGCTAGCTTTGAAAAATACCTCACTTACTAAAAAAAGTGTTTGAATTGCCCAAACCATACTAAGTAACCAGAAGGCAATCTTATTTACCCTCCGGTTATGCTGAATAAAATCAATAAAGTATCCCGTCAAGCTCAGACCATAAATAATTAGAATAATTTCGTAAAGCCATTTCGATTCAATCATACTTGATACCCTTCCATTTTAAGGCGTCTTTACATTTTCAATCATTGGAAAGGATACATTATTATTTTGGATTGTATTCGTTAATTTGACATTTTTTTTTGCCTGCTTTTCCAACTCAGCATTAACTTCCTCTTTAATGCCAAAAATGTCTATGAAAAGTGAGAGTGCTTCATTAGACTTGTCGCTTGCAGCAAGCTCCTTTGCTTGCGTTACAGGCTCTTTTAATAACTGATTTATAATACTTTTTGTATGCTTGTTTAAGACCTTTTTCTCACGGGCTGTAAGGTCTGGCATTTTTCGTTCAATACTTTCCATTGTATCCGCTTGAATAGCCAATGCTTTTTGACGAAGCGCGGATATAACTGGCACAACACCCAGCGTTTGCAGCCATTCTTTAAAGGCTACAATTTCTGCCTCCAGCATCAGTTCAATTGTTTCAGCTGCTGATTTTCTTGCTGCCAGATTCTCATCAACAATATGCTGTAAATCATCAATATCATATAAAAACACGTTGTCCAGTTCGCTTATTTTGGGATCAATATCCCTGGGAACGGCAATATCTACTAAGAAAAGGGGACTTCCCTTGCGTTTTTTTTGAATCGGTTCCAAATTTTCTCTCGATAATACAACAGACTCTGAACCTGTTGAACTAATTAAAATATCTGCAACCTGAATGACGTTTAATAAATTTTCCGCATGTTCTGCCTTAGCCTGAAATTTATCTGCAAGCTTTTCTGCCTTTTCTATTGTTCGATTAATGACCGTGATTTGTGATGCTCCAGAGCCATGAAGATTTTTTGCAGCAAGCTCTCCCATTTTGCCTGCTCCATAAATGGCTACATGCTTGCTTTGTAAATCACCAAAAATCTTTTTAGCTAATTCAACAGCAGCATAACTTACTGAAACAGCATGCTCACCGATAGAAGTATCCTTATGAGCTCGCTTTGCGAATGTAATTGCTTGTTTAAATAGTTCGTTAAATACAGTTCCAGTGGTTTGCATTTTTTGTGCAGTCAAAAAAGCCTGCTTAACCTGGCCAAGTATTTGTGTTTCCCCGAGAATCATGGAATCTAAACCGGCAGACACACGAAAAAGATGCTCTATGGCACCATCACTTTCCGCTATTCGCAAATAAGAAGAAAATTTTTCTTTGTCCACCTGGAACCAATCTGCTAAAAATTGCTTAATGTAATAACGGCCAGTATGAATTTGATCAACCACGGCATATATTTCCGTACGATTACATGTGGAAACTATAACATTCTCCAATATGCTTTTTTGATCTTTCAACTGTAGCATTGCTTGATCCATTTCCTTTTCAGAAAATGTAAGCATTTCCCTGATTTCTACTGGGGCTGTCTTGTAATTTAATCCAACCTTTATAATATGCACTCTATCTACCCCCAAAAGACTTAACAAAGATGTTGTAGAACATCATTTAAATAATCATTTATCATCTATTATACCATGAGTATCAAATCTTATTTTCCATAAATGTGAACAGAGTTTGAAACATTATGATAGGATAAACGTATATACTTATTAACTCGTTTGTACTCTATCATAACCACAAACAAGAAGCAAGAAATCAACCCGTTTAGCACCTATGTTTGAAAGGAATCAATAGAATGAAAAAACAAAACTCATTTGCTGGATATTTATTAATTGGAATTGGGGCTTATTTTCTGCTAAGGGAACTAAAGCTTCCAATTATTACCGACTTTTATTCCTGGCCGACTTTACTAATTGTCATTGGTCTAGCATTACTCATTCATAGCTATAGTTCCAAAGATTATCAAAATTTATTCAGTGGTACAATTGTTTTGGGCTTAGGAATTCATTTTCATGGTAATGAGCATTATTCATTTTGGATTGATCATTGGGCAATTTATCCGTTAATCGTTGGAATTGCCTTCATTGTACGCTATCTAAAGACGAAGACAGGTTTGCTTGCGGGGACTATTTTAATTGGGGTTTCGTTACTGCTGATTTTCTCCATTAGACTGCCTGCTTGGTTTGATTGGATATATATCGTAATTAATTTTATTGAAAGTTTTTGGCCAATCTTGTTAATTGGAATTGGTGTTTACCTATTAAGAAAGAAAAAATGAAGCTGGTATATAAGTGTTTTAGGCAAAGGAAAAGTCCGAATTATAATTTCACATTTATTGTTCAAAACGTGTGATTAATTCGGACTTTCCTATTTGTAAAAATGCCTTGAAATGTAATCATTTGCCTTTATTCTTTTAGTTATGTCCCATCCCTATTTTTATAATATTGAACCTAAAAACTCTTTAGTTCGTTCTTTCCTAGGATTATCGAATAGATCAATAGGTATACCGCTTTCAACAATTTTCCCATCGTGCATATATACTACCCAATCGCCTACCTCGCGTGCAAACCCCATTTCGTGTGTAACGACTACCATTGTCATACCATCATCAGCTAATTCCTTCATTGTTGATAACACTTCACCAACTAGCTCAGGATCAAGCGCAGATGTCGGTTCATCGAATAGCATAACATCCGGTTTCATCGCCAATGCCCTTGCAATTGCCACTCGTTGTTTTTGCCCTCCTGACAAAGTTGATGGATAAACATTATACTTATCTCCTAAGCCAACTTTGTCCAACAGTAGTTTACCTTCTTTGATTGCTTGTTCTTTACTTATTCCTTTTACTTGAGTAGGCGCCTCAATGATGTTGCCAAGAACCGTTTTATGCGGAAAGAGGTTAAAGTGCTGAAACACCATTCCAACACGTTCACGAACCTTATTCAAGTCGTGTGTCTCTTGTTCGATCTGGTCACCTTCTATAACAATTTTCCCACTATTTTTTATCTCTAAAAAGTTTAAACAGCGCAACAATGTACTTTTCCCGGATCCGCTTGCGCCTATCAATACAACTACATCACTTTCATTAACCTTTAAATCTATATCCTTTAATACGTGTAAATCGCCAAATGATTTATTTAATTTTTCCACTTTTATCATTTCTTTTTCTTTACCCTCACTCATTCTAAAAACCTCCCCACTTAATCACTTTGCGCCATTTTTTTCTCTAACATATTGACCAAAACAGTAAGAACCAGAACGATAATAAGATAGTAAACTGCTACAGTTAAATAGAATGGCAGGTAATCAAAGTTGTTTGACCCTTGTGTACTGGCTACCCCAAATAATTCCTGCATACCGATAAACGATACAAGTGAGGAATCTTTAATTCCAATTATAAACTGGTTGCCAAGAGATGGTACGGCACGGCGAAATGCTTGTGGTAAAATAATGCGGCGCATCGTCAGGCCAGAAGTCATTCCCAATGAACGACCGGCTTCTGTTTGACCTTTATCAATTGACTGAATTGCACCTCGGATAATTTCCGCTATATATGCACCACTATGAAATGCGAGACCAGCCACACCAGCCCAAAATTTATCAAGCAGTATGATTTCAGTTAATCCATAGTAAAGAACAAAAATTTGTACGATAAGCGGAGTGCCTCGAACAAGCCATATATAAGCATCCGCAATCCATTGCAATATCTTCACATTGGAAATTTTTAATATTGCAAAAAACAAACCAATAATAAATGCAATTAGTAATGACGCTACTGAAAGATAGATGGTAATTTTAAATCCTTCCACAAAAACATCAAAACTGTTTATAAATACATCAAAAAAGTGTTTAATTCCTGACAAATGGTTCAGCTCCCTTTTAAAGGACAAATGTGCGCAAATAAGGCGCACATTTGTATAATAATAATTTTTATTTTAATTCTTCAGGTTTCTGAGTTATGTCAACTCCAACCCATTCCCGAGCCAACTCTGCCAGTTTACCGCTTTCCTTTAGCTCGTTTAATGCTTCATTTACCGCATCCAATAATTTTTCATTTTCTTTGGCAACTGCCACTGCCTGTTCACTGACTCCAAGCTGGCCGCGATTCTCAATTTCCAGCCCGTTATCAATAGCTGTTTGTCCAGTAATAGAATCAGTAATTACGGCATCGTGATGACCCTTTGCTAATGACTGGAGTGCTACAACATCACTATCTACCTGTGGGATATTGTCGGTATATTTACTAGCCATATCCACATATGTAGAACCTCTTGAAACGGAAATTTCTTTATCCTTTAAATTGTCCGCTGATTGAATATCGCTATCCGGTCTTGTGTAAATTACCGGTCCTGAATAATAATATGGCTCTGAAAAGTTAACCTGCTTCAAACGTTTATCTGTTATTGTATGACTTGCTACCGCGATATCATAGCGCCCTTGTTTTACTCCAGTAACGATACCAGAGAATTTTGCCTTCTGTTGTACTGCCTCTAATCCCAGTTTTTCGGCTATTGCCTCAGCTACCGCAATGTCATAACCGACCATTTCTCCACCTTCCATATAACTAAAAGGTTTAAATTCACCTGATGCAGCAAATGTTAGCTTTCCATCCTCAATCAGATTAAATTCGGATCCACTATCAGCACTATCAGAATTGTCTGTTCCCCCATCTGAGCTATCTGTACCACATGCTGTTAGCACAAATATAAATAACGCGAAAAATAGTGAAATTTTCAGTTTTTTCATTCGTCAATACATCCCCTTTGAATTCATTATGTGTATATAATGGAAGTCGTATCATCCCTTCGCACTAATATATATAAAATTATAGCAATGTTCATAAACAACTTCCAATTGCAAAAATACCTGTATATCTAATTAAGCCTACATATCTTTTTATGAGGAGGATATATCTTCCTTTACCGTACATATACCGTACTATGCTCTAAAATCCTAGGTCACACTTCTAATATTCTGAAAACAATTACAAAAAACCCTACTAAAGAATTAGGCTCTAGTAGGGAGAAGGTTTATATATTAATTTGATTTCGTAAAACCCTCCATGCTTCGTCTTTTCCTTCACCAGATTCTGCTGAAAAGGGAATAAGTATATCCCCTTTTTCTATTTGCAAGGTTTCTTTCGTACGTTTTAAGTGTCTATCTCGTTTGCCTTTAGGTATTTTATCAAGTTTAGTAGCTATGACAACTACAGGCAGTTCAAAATGCTTTAAGAAATCATACATTTGGATATCGTCTTTTGTTGGTTCATGGCGAATATCTGTAATTAATAAAACAGCTTTTAAGGTATCCCTTGTTTCGAAATACTCTTCCATCATGCCGCCCCATTTTTCACGTTCCTTTTTCGAAACTTTCGCATATCCATATCCTGGTACATCAACAAAATAAAACATTTCATTTATTTTATAAAAATTTAATGTCTGTGTTTTACCAGGCTTAGAAGATGTCCTGGCTAAATTTTTTCGATTGATTAATTTATTTATAAAAGATGATTTCCCAACATTGGAGCGACCAGCTAAAGCTATTTCCGGTAGCTGGTCGCTAGGATATTGTTTTTGGCTGACAGCTGAAATAACAATTTCTGCATTAGTTACTTTCATAGTTCTCCTCCACCAGGGCATGTTTTAATACTTGGTCCAGATGATTCACTTTAATAAAGGTTAAATCATTTCGGACACTCTCGGGTATATCCTCAGTATCCTTCTCATTTTCTTCTGGAATGATTATAGTGGTAATACCGGCCCTGTGTGCGCTTAGTGATTTCTCTTTTAACCCACCTATTGGAAGTACACGCCCTCTTAATGTAATTTCACCTGTCATTCCTACTTCTTTCTTAACAGCTCTTCCTGACAGTGCAGAAACAAGTGCTGTAGCCATTGTTATCCCTGCAGACGGTCCATCTTTTGGAGTTGCCCCTTCAGGTACATGAATATGAATATCATATTTTTCATGAAAGTCAGGATCAATATGCAGCTCTTCTGCTCTTGAGCGGATATAGCTAAAAGCAGCCTGTGCTGATTCTTTCATAACATCACCTAATTTACCAGTTAAGGTAAGCTTGCCTTTTCCCGGATAATGAGAAACCTCAATAGAAAGGGTGTCACCACCAGCCGCTGTATAGGCGAGACCGGTAGCTGCACCTATTTGATCTTCACTTTCCATTAATCCATAACGGAATAGAGGCTTTCCTAACAGTTCTTCAATGCTTTTCTCTGTTACGATTACACGTTTTTTATCTTCGGAAATAATTGTTTTTGCAGCTTTTCTGCATAAGGTCGCTAATTGTCTTTCTAATCCTCTGACACCCGCTTCACGTGTATATCTTCTGATTAATTTTAGCAGTGCATTATCGCGAATTTGTAAATCACCTTTTTTTAAGCCATTTTCCTTCAATTGCTTGGGCAATAAATGCTCTTTTGCAATATGAAGCTTTTCTATTTCTGTATAACCAGCGATCGATATCAGTTCCATTCTATCTAATAATGGTCCAGGGATGTTGTTTACATAATTTGCCGTTGCGATAAATAAAACACTTGATAGATCGTATGTTTCTTCAATAAAGTGATCACTAAAATTGTTATTTTGCTCAGGATCCAGTACCTCAAGCATCGCTGATGACGGATCACCGCGAAAATCGTTGGACATTTTGTCAATCTCATCTAATAAAAACACCGGATTAACTGTTTTTGCTTTTTTCATCCCTTGAATGATTCTTCCCGGCATTGCACCAATATAGGTCCTGCGGTGCCCGCGGATTTCAGCTTCATCCCGAACCCCGCCTAAAGAAATTCGGACAAAATTCCGATTAATGGATCTCGCAATAGATTTAGCTAAAGAGGTTTTACCTACTCCCGGCGGACCGACAAGGCATAGAATCGGACCCTTAATTGATTTTGTAAGCTTTTGAACTGCTAAATACTCTAATATTCGTTCTTTCACTTTATCCAAACCATAATGGTCCTGATCCAAAATCGTTTGTGCCTTATTAATCTCAATCGTATCATTTGTTTTCTTTGTCCACGGCAACGCTAACAGCCATTCAACATAATTACGTATAACAGAGCTTTCAGCAGAACTTTGCGGAACTTTCTCATATCTTCCAAGCTCTTTCAGGGCTACTTCCATGATTCTTTCCGGCATATCAGATTCGGATACCTTTTCACGCAATTGTTCTACTTCACTTGATTTACCATCTTTTTCTCCTAATTCATTTTGAATTGCCTTTAATTGTTCTCGCAAATAATATTCTTTTTGCGTTTTTTCCATTGAAGTCTTTACACGCTGACCAATTTTCTTTTCCAAATCCAGAACTTTCTTTTCATTTGAGATTAACTTGATTAAATGCTGCATACGGCTTTTGACGTTAACGATTTCAAGTATTTCCTGTTTGTCTTTTATTTTTAATGATAAATGCGAAGCAATAATATCTGCCAGCCTGCCCGGTTCTTCTATGTCCTGTACAGTTGCGAACGTTTCCTGCGTTATTTTACGGGAGACCTTACTATATTGTTCAAATTGCGTCAATAGGGAACGCATCAATGCATCCTCTTCATTCGTTTCACCATTAATATCTGCCAGTTTCTCTATCTCTACATTAAACTCTTCTTTTTCATCAATAAAATGGAGAATTTCACCTCTGTACAGACCCTCAACTAACACACGAATTGTCCCATTTGGAAGTTTTAGCATTTGGTTGACTTTCGCCACTGTTCCAATTCGGTAGATATCAGCTGGTTCTGGATCATCAATGCTAACCTTTTTCTGCGCTGCAAGAAAAATGGTTTGATCATCCATCATCGCTTTTTCCAATGCCGTAACGGATTTATCTCTGCCTACATCAAGATGGAGCACCATTGATGGAAAAACGAGTAATCCGCGTAAAGGGAGGAGGGGAAGTTGAATTGTATTATTTGTCATTATATGTACCTCCAATATATATCATCGAGCTTTTTAATTATTTTCCTATGTATAGCTTCATTGTTAAAGTTTATAGAAAACTTTCCTATTTGTAAATGTATATGTCTATCAATGACGACGGGTTTAGTATTGCCCTAAGAGAAAATACTAATTCCATTAAAAAGAGACTGGTTAATAAGCACATATGTCTCCCTTCCCACTTAATAATGATATTTATACGGGAGAAATATGCCTTTCAATCCAGTCTCTTTTACACATTAGTTATTTTTTATCCCATTAATTAAGCACTTTCTTTAGGAAATTTTTCGTTGCCTTCTTTTACAGTGCCATCCCTGAAAATTAGTTTAGGACTGCCATCTTCCTCAGCAATCGTATCTGAAGTAATAACACATTTGTCAATATCTTCTCTTGAAGGTAATTCAAACATAACATCAAGCATGATACTTTCAATGATAGACCTTAATCCGCGGGCCCCTGTTTTTCTTTCAATAGCTTTCTTCGCTATTTCTACAAGTGCACCATCTTCAAACTCTAACTCAACATCATCCATTTGGAAGAGTTTTTCATACTGCTTAACTAAAGCATTTTTTGGTTTTGTTAGAATTTCCACTAATGCGTCTTCATCCAACGGCTCTAATGCCCCAATAACAGGAAGTCTTCCAATGAATTCAGGAATTAAACCATAGCGCAGCAAGTCTTCCGGTAATACTTTTGAAAGTAATTGCCCCATCTCAAGATCCTGCTGTTTTTCATTCGCACCGAAACCAATTACTTTTTTACCTAGACGACGCTTGATAATTTGATCAATCCCATCGAAAGCCCCGCCACATATAAACAATATATTTGTGGTATCGATTTGTATAAACTCTTGATGCGGGTGTTTGCGGCCGCCTTGTGGAGGAACACTTGCAGTAGTTCCCTCCAGTATTTTTAAGAGTGCTTGCTGAACTCCTTCCCCAGACACATCTCTCGTTATGGATGGGTTTTCTGATTTACGTGCAACTTTATCAATTTCATCAATATAAATGATTCCTTTTTCAGCTTTTTCAACATCATAATCAGCAGATTGAATTAATTTTAACAAGATGTTTTCAACGTCTTCTCCAACATAACCTGCTTCAGTTAATGAAGTCGCATCAGCAATTGCAAAAGGTACATTCAAAATTCTTGCCAGTGTTTGAGCCAGCAATGTTTTCCCGCTACCAGTCGGCCCAATCATTGCAATATTACTTTTTGCTAATTCAACATCATCAGAATTTTTCGGTGAGTTGATCCGCTTGTAATGATTATAGACCGCTACAGATAAATTCTTTTTTGCCTTTTCTTGTCCAATTACATAATCATCAAGAATGTCACAAATTTCCTTTGGCTTTGGCACCTCTTTAAATTCTGTTTCTTCCTCTGTTCCTAATTCTTCTTCAACAATCTCTGTGCAAAGTTCAATACATTCATCACATATATAAACACCAGGTCCGGCAACTAGCTTACGAACTTGATCTTGACTCTTTCCACAAAATGAACACTTTAATTGCCCTTTTTCTTCGTTAAATTTAAACATACATTTTCACCCCTAAAAGTTTCACTCTACTTCCACATATAGGACTCCACTTTCTTAGCCCATCATAACAAATCATATTTAGAAAACAAAACAATAACCCTTTTCTATATTTCTTATAATATTTCTTATAATTATGGATAAATTATTGAAAAAGTCAAATCATAACTGTTTCCATCATAAGATTTATCCAATAAAAATTTATTTAATTTCTAAGAAACATGCTCTTTTATTTATCATATGTGATTTAATTAAATTTAAGACAACACATTATGTCGCATTGTAGGGTGATGTTAAGTAATTCTTTAAAAGGTAAAACAAGGTACGAATAACTCGCACCTTGTTAGTAGTATTCACCTTTTTCAGTTGTAAATAAACCCTAAACGAAATGATTATATAGTTTTGCTTGAGCTTACTAAGAAATCAATTGCTTTTTGGAACTTAAGGTCGTCTTTTATAGCCTCCGTATTACCGCCAAGCATCTGCTTAAGCTGCTCTACTTCCGTTCCATACATTCCAGCCATTTTTTCAAGTTCAGCATCCGCGTCTTCATCAGAAACCTCAAGGCCCTCATTATTGAAAATAGCTTCTAACGTAAGATTTGTTTTAACACGTTTTTCCGCGTCTTCTTTCATTTGCTCACGTAATGCATTTTCATCCTGCCCTGAAAATTGAAAGTACATCTCCATAGTCATACCTTGCATTTGCAAACGTTGTTCAAATTCTTTTACCATGCGATCTAATTCCGAATTAACCATTGCTTCAGGAATCTGAACCTCTGCATTATCAGAAGCTTTTTCTATTAACGTCTCACGTTTTTGATTTTCAGCATCTTGTTTCTTTTGTGTTTCCAATTCCTCGCGTTTTTTTGCTTTTAATTCTTCAAGCGTTTCAACCTCTTCATCAACATCTTTAGCAAATTCATCATCAAGCTCAGGTAATTCTTTCATTTTTATTTCATGAATCGTTACTTTGAATGTTGCTTTCTTTCCAGCCAATTCTTCAGCATGATAATCCTCTGGGAATGTTACATCGATATCAGTTTCAACCCCAGCTTCCTTCCCAATAAGTTCATCTTCAAATCCAGGGATAAATTGACCTGATCCAATTTCAAGTGAATGATTCTCACCCTTACCACCGTCAAATGCTTCACCATCAATAAATCCTTCGAAATCCATTACAACTGTATCGCCCTGTTCAACATTACCTTCTTCTTTAACAATCAATTCAGCGTGATGTTCTCTTTGATGTTCAATCTCATGATCAACATCTTCATCTGTAACAGTTGTATCTTGGTCTTCAACTTCTAATCCTTTGTATTCTCCAAGAGAAACTTCTGGTTTTACAGTTACTTTTGCAGTAAATACAAGGTCTTTTCCTTGTTCAATCTCTTCAATATCAACTTCAGGCTGTTCAACTGGTTCAATTCCAGTTTCTTCAATTGCCTTCGTATAAGCACTTGGTAATACAATATCTACAGCATCTTGGTATAAGGATTCAACCCCAAAACGGTTTTCAAATATCTTGCGCGGAATTTTACCTTTACGGAACCCAGGAACTTGTACCTTTTTAACAACCTTTTTGAATGCTTGATCTAAAGCACGATCAAATTCCTCAGAACTAACTTCGATTGTAAGTACTCCTTCATTACCTTCTTGCTTTTCCCATTTTGCTGACATATAATTCCCTCCAAAATCTATTGTTCTAACTAATTTTTCACGTTCATTAATTTTAATATAATGGATACGTAATACTATTCAAATTTACAACCATCTTATTATAACATAATTACTATGCCTTTCAAGCATTTGTAGCTATTCTTAAATGCAAGAAAACACTCAGTCCTCAATAATTGATAAATATAAGGTTTCACATGTTTTTATCTCTTCCATATATTGTAAAACTCTTTGATCCGGATCATCATCAATATGTAAATGCAGGTATTCTTCCCCGATAGACGTTAAAGCTTTAGCAACCAGTATAAAATCATCATTCGCCGGCATAAATGGATAGCAAACATAGGCATAACGATATAGAAGTTTTTCTATTAACTGATACAGTGAAGGATTTTTCTGTTCTAATTCGCCGATCACCAACAATGTTTGTTTTATGAAAATATGTGACTCTAAGTCCGTAATATCTGCAGGTACAACAGATTGACATCTATTTAGCTTATGTATAGTAACGCTTTGTGAAACCTTATTTTCCTGAAGCAGCTGAAGGATGGCAGTTTTCGTGACCGGGTGAACATTTTCTTTCATTAAAAAATCCTTTAATATTTGTATATCAGGCTTGACATGTATTTTCTTCATGTTTTCTACTAGACGCCATTGTAATGCGTGCTCTTCTACTGTTACTGCTTCAAGTAATTCATTTATGTACTCCGTTGATTTTTCCACCTTGAGTTGATCATTCATTTGTTCGCTCATATCATATAATTGCTGGAACTGCTCTTTAATTGGCACTGGAACTTCTTCCGTTTCAAATTCATACTCTACTTGTTCCATTAGTTGTTTATACTGGTTTGTTTGAAACAGTATTGTTAAGTAAATATGTACAAATTGATAATAATGTTCATCCTTTTGCTTTAATGCTTCTTCACATAAGTCTTGTGCATCTTCATAATGGCCTAGCTCCATTAAACAAATTATCTTACCAATAACAATCTCATGGTTATTAATTTGATAACTTAATAATTTATTTAATTTTTCCAGTGCTTCTCCGTACTTCTTTTGTTTAAGTGCAGATAGGCTTTCTTCTTCCAGCATTGTCTGCCATTTTGGAAAAAGAATCACGTTTTCGTTTTTTTGCATTCTTTCACTCCTTTCCTACAATATTTTTTATTAGTTTACTACATAATAGATATACATTCCCGAAAAATATAAAAATAAACATTTTTGCAAGGGAAGAAAAAAGGAAACCTATATGAATTGTATAGGTTTCCTGTTGGAACGTCCCAGGCAGGATTCGAACCTGCGACCCACAGCTTAGAAGGCTGTTGCTCTATCCAGCTGAGCTACTGGGACATATTATGTATGGAGCGGGTGAAGGGAATTGAACCCTCGACATCAGCTTGGAAGGCTGAGGTTTTACCACTAAACTACACCCGCAGTTATTTATCTTTTTAAGAGACAAGAATTATTATATGCACTGGTCATTTTTTTGTCAATACCTTTTGTTAAATTTATCAAATCACTTTGCATAATTCTTCACATTGTACTTCAGTTTTTCCGTAAACTGCGACGTAAATACTAGTGGTGATTTTGCATTATTTTGGACGCTCTTTGGTCCCGCAGCCCGTATACACTACGCTTTCCGTGGGCGGCTGATGAGCCTCCTCACGCTGGGTGTTCGTCGTGTTGCAAGCATTTTCGGTGATGCTGCACTCCTCACAACTCGTAGCTTATTCGGTGGATGTTTTGCTCGTCGCTCCGGGGTCTCACCGATGCCTCATCTCCCACAGGAGTCTCCGTGTATACGGGCTGCTAGTAAGTGTATTTATAACGTAATCATGATTTCTTAAAGATATTATAGATAATTTATATTTAATAATTACAATCTATGCAAGTACCGATATATATTAATTCCACTGCACTAGTCCGGCATCGCTGCGGGCGATGACTCCTGCTCAGAAAAGCACGAGTCCGAAGACACCAAAGAGTGGTTTTCTCGAGGAGGCAGAGGGTGCCCGCGGAAAGAATCCGCCCGGAGCGATCCCGGACGGCGACCCGAGAATATTACGTCGCATTTTACGTCTATTGTATAGAAACAACAATCTTGGAAAGTGATCAATTAAAAACCTATCATTCATCCTATAAAGCATGAAACAATAGGTTTTCGTTAGTTTTTATATAGATGTGTGGAAATTAAGCTCGTCGACAGTATCACCAGATAACGAATAAAAGGTTACGTAAACATCGTCCAACATATCCCACTCCAATATTGCGTAGGTCTTTTCCACCCTATTTCTTGGCTGGCGTATGCTTCCGGGATTTATAAATAATTGATTTCCTGATTTTTCAGCTCCAGCAATATGAGTATGACCAAAGCAAACTACCTGTGCATTATATTCTTTTGAACGGTACGCTAAATTCAAAAGGTTCGATTTCACATTATATAGATGTCCGTGTGTTACAAAAAAGTTCACATTTTCTATCTCCGTTACCTGTTCATTAGGGTATCGATTATCAAAATCACAATTACCTGCTACTTTCAGAAATCCTTCCAGTTCAGAAGCGTCCATATCCAGTTCGGAATCACCACAATGAATCATATAATCCACACGATGGCGTTCCTTAATTTGTGTAACTTCATTCGTTAGACTATGGCTATCACTTACTATTAAAACTTTAGGCATAATATCCCCTTTCCAGTAAAGGTTTCTGCTATCTTATACCCTTTAACCAGGCTTCTAATTGTATAAACGCGTTTTTTCGATGACTAATACTATTTTTTTCATTTGGGAGAAGCTCTGCCATTGTTTCAGAGTACCCATTGGGAACAAAAATTGGATCGTATCCAAACCCATATTCACCTTTAGGATAATTCGCTATGTGACCATCACAGGTTCCTTTATAAAATCTTGTCACTTCATTTGGTTTAGCCATTGCAAGAACACATACAAATCTTGCAGTACGTTTTTCTAATGAAATGTTTTCCAATTCGGAGAGAACTTTTTCAATATTTGCGTTATCATCCTTTGATTCTCCTGCATAACGTGCTGAGAAAATTCCTGGTTTTCCGTCTAACGCATCAATTACCAATCCTGAATCATCCGCTAATACTGGACCGCCTGTTATGTCAGCAATTGTTTCTGCTTTTAAGGCAGCATTTTGTTCAAAAGTGGTTCCTGTTTCTTCTATATCATCAATAGTATTAGGTAATTCTAACAAAGAAACAGCTTTTATATCGAATGGTGCTAGAAAATCTTTGAATTCCTTTGCTTTGCCTTGATTCTTTGTCGCAATAATCATCTGTTTCATTGTCATCACCTATCTTTTCGTTTCACCAATACGGTTTGCTAACTCACCTAATGTTTCCTTTTGCTTCTCCATAATTTCGAGTAAACCATTGGTCGCAAGTTGAAGCATCCCTTGTAATTGATTGTATGTAAACGTTGCTTCCTCACCTGTTCCCTGAATTTCAACAAATTCTTCTGCACTTGTCATAACAATATTCATATCTACAAGTGCTTTAGAATCTTCTTCGTAATTTAAATCCAAAACCTCCGTACCGTTAGGCAACACACCTACAGATGTAGCTGCTAAAAAATCTGTAACAGGCATTTTTTCTAATGTTTTATTTTCCAAAAGTTTACCAAATGCTTGCACAATAGCGACAAACGCTCCAGTAATGGATGCTGTTCTGGTTCCACCATCTGCCTGAATAACATCACAGTCTACCCATACAGTACGTTCACCAATCTTGTCCAGATCCACAACTGCACGCAATGCTCTTCCGATTAATCGCTGAATTTCCATTGTTCTTCCACTAACTTTGCCCTTAGACGATTCCCGAATATTTCGTTGATCAGTGGCTCTTGGCAACATAGCATATTCTGCGGTTATCCAGCCTTTTCCTTGTCCGCGCATGAAAGGAGGAACCCTATCTTCAATACTTGCGTTACATATCACTTTAGTTTCCCCAACTTGGATCAGCACCGATCCTTCAGGATGTTTTATAAAATCTAGTGTAATTGTAATTGGTCGTATTTCATCCGTTGTACGTTGATCATTTCTCATATAAAATTTCCTCCTTCAGTCAAAATCAATAGTAACATATTTTTAGCCAAACATGGAACAAAAGTGCGTATGCAATATAGGATTAACTGGTCATTAGTTTAACCACAGCATATCATTTTATTTTTAATGCAACGATGTACATTCTCTCGTATAACTAATGTTCAATTTCGTACAAGGTAACATGAAAGATCCATGTTTTCACAGTAAATGCGCGGATTCAGTTAAACATTTTTTTGCGGATATTAAAGGAAACATGAAGAGCTATTTCGTCGATACTAAACTAATTTATTGGTAGGCAACTGCGAGTACATCACAATGGAACTTTGGCAAATCGTCACCGATGCAATCGACCGGTATCCATAATCCCATAGTTTTCTGAGCATAAAAAAAGAGGCTGTTAATACCAGCCACTTCAATTTATAATTTTTTAGCTTTAGAAAATACACTTGATGTTACAGGTTTATTGTATTCTTCTCCATTTTCGTTAAACAATTTTTCAACGTTTTCCACCTTTACCTGTACCGCTTCAACACTTTGTTGTTCTGTCAGTGTCCGAACAAGTGACTCCATTACATCATCCGAAATTGTAGTTTTATCAGCCTCTGCTAATATCCCTTGATTAAAGACCAACTCCAGAACCCCATTATTTAAGGTAGGATCTGCAGTTAAAGAAGCTTGTTCATTAAAAACCTGTGTCGCATTTACACTATATCCTGGTCCTTCTAAAAGGGTTTGAACGATTGAGCCATATAAATCTTGGTCATTAACCTCAATATGCTTGGTAATCGGGACAAAGTATTTAGTTTCATTGTACTCGGTCGGATAATATAATGTAACAGCTTGACTATTAATAAGATCTAGTGCATCCGTTTCTGTTATATTAATACCATTCGCTCTGGAATACCCCTCCGCAATTGGAGTTCCATTTACAGGCATTTCAGTTTGGTCCTGTCCCTCAATTCGCAATTGAACTTTATTAACACTATCAAATTGTGTTAGTGTATATGTCATGGCTTGCAATACTTTTAACTCATCTGCTGCTTCATAATTTTTAAATTCACTGGAAACATCAACAATCATAGTTCCGTCTTTTTCCAAATTTAACCCTAGTATTTCCGTTCCTGCTGGTAAGACCGCTTGAAATCCATTCGGCAATAAATTTGTTACGGGTCCATCCTTCACCAAATATTCCAATGCTTGGGCAGCAACTTCTTTTGATTCAGATTTCGGTATTTCTAATGTTTGAGGTGCAACCATTCCATTTGCATCAATTAAAAATAACTGCCTCTTTACAGTTTCAGCAGCTGCATCATTCTCCGCATCAGCTCCCGTTTCATCCGAAGATCCATTTTCTAATTCGTTTACCGGTTCAGCATTTTGAGGCGGATCCACTTTTTCTCCCATTGATTGTTCCCCTTGAAAACACCCCGTCAATATTATTGAAATCCCCATTATTCCAGTTATTAGTAATGTGCCTTGCTTCCGCATGTTTTTCCCTCCCACGATGGTTTGTACTATTATATATACGAGCTTATCGTGAAATTAGACCAACCTATGAAAATAAACATAAAAAAATATCAAGGTTGTAATACCTTGATATTAACTAATAACTGCCTTTTCAATTATGACACTTCTAAAGTCCGGTAACGATGTTTTAAAAATATCCCTTGCTATTTTCTCAAAAATTCCTAATTCTCCTGTTGTAAAAAATTGATGTCTTGCTACCCGATCACCCTTGTATAATAATTGCCGGAACTCTAATATTGTACTCGCTTCCCGTGCAGTTTCCTCACTGGAAGAAATTACTGTAACATAATCTCCAATAACTTCTTGAATTGTATCTTTTATTAGCGGGTAATGCGTACATCCCAATATCAATGTATCTAAATGATCGTCTTCTTTCATAACCTGCAATGATTCTTCTACAACATTTTTTGCTTTTTCTCCAGATAAAATTCCTTGTTCTACCATTGGTACGAACATTGGACAGGCAAGGGCGCTTACATGAATGTCTCCATTAATACTTTTCAATGCATTTGGATATGCATTGCTTCGGATTGTGCCATCTGTCCCTATAACGCCAATATGACTATTTCTAGTAAACTTAATAGCAGCCCGTGCACCTGGCAGTATAACCCCGATTACCGGGATATTCAAGCCTTCTTGCAGTTCAGTTAAGGTAAAAGCGGTAGCGGTATTACATGCAACCACTAACATTTTAATGTTTTTTTGCAACAAAAATTCTACCATTTCCCAAGTGAATTTTTTTACTTCCGTTTTGGATCTTGGACCATATGGACATCTTAGCGTATCCCCAAGATAAATTAATCTTTCTTTAGGGAGCTGTCGCATAAGTTCATGTGCCACCGTCAATCCTCCAACACCAGAATCGATTACACCAATTGCTGAATCCAAACTTATCGCCTCGACTTTGTTGTTATTTTTCATTCACTGATTTCATTTGCTGATGAAGAAATGTTAGTAACTCATTTAATGTATTTGTCTGTTCTAATGAAAAATTTTGAACTATTTCTCCCAGATATTTTTGCCGCTCAAGAATGACTTCTTCAATAATTGTTTTGCCTTTTTTCAGTACATGTATCCGAACAACACGTCTGTCATTCGAGTCCCGTACACGCTCAACAAGCTTATTTTTTTCCATCCGATCAACTAAATCAGTTGTCGTACTAAATGCTAACCCATTTTTGTTTGACAATTCACCAATTGTCATGTCACCCTCTTCCAGCAGCCATTGCAGTGCAATGAATTGCGGTGACGTAATCGGATAGTTAGCTAAAATTTTGCGACCATTTTGTTTTATATCTCCTGCGATATATCGCAGCCTTTTTTCTAAATCAGCTATTACTTCAACTGTTATATTATTTGCCAAGTGGGCAGCCCCCTATAAAATGTAACTTCCTGTTAAAAAATTTCAGCATTCATAAGGTAAAATTTCCTAACTCTCTAAGTATATTTTAACATAGGATTGTTAAAATACTCACGTTAATGTTCACGTACTTTATTGGTCATGTGGTTATTAGCGTTAATATTTAAATTAATACTCACCTTATTTTTATTCTATTCAATATTAACAACAATGATTTACAAATCGGTATCATTCAACGCATAACCTATAACACAACAAATTTGTATCGTTCATTCATTTGTACGCACCGTTTACACTTAATTTCATAAGCTATAGTGACTAGATAATTTCCCTTCATTCTGCAGCTCTATGACAGTAAGGAGGGGTTAACATTTGAAGGACAACGAGTATAAACCGAAGCAATTATTAACTAAACGTGAAAAAGAAGTATTCGAACTCTTAGTACAAGACAAAACAACAAAAGAAATTGCCCAGGATTTGTTTATATCTGAGAAGACTGTCCGGAACCACATCTCAAATGCTATGCAAAAATTAGGAGTCAAGGGGCGCTCGCAAGCAGTAGTAGAGCTCCTTCGCATGGGGGAATTAAAGCTCTAATTAAAACCGACTTTCTTTCTGGGAAGTCGGTTTTCACTGTTAAACTATTCTAAGTTTTTCCTTCATCACTTCACTTAATAATATTGGTTTCCCGGTTGAAGTCGCTATGTAAACAATTCTTCCTCTGCCAGTCAAGCAGATTTCTTCATTTTCATTTAATGCCATATAATGTACATCAAAAGATGTCTTCCCAATATAATTAACCTTTACAAATAGCTTTATAGTTTCATTAAAAAACATTTGCTTATGGTAATCACACTGCAAATCTGCGACAATCGGTATACCTTCTTTACTGTTCGCATCACCAAACAGTCCAGCAGATTTTAAAAATTCGATGCGTGCTTCTTCAAAATATATAAATGACGAAACATTATTGACGTGACCAAACATATCTGTTTCTGAAAAACGTACCCTAATTGGGATAAAAAAGGAAAATTCAGATTGCCATTTCTCCATATCCGCGATATATGCAACAGACTTCATTCGTTAATCCCCTTTCATATATTTAGTAAAAAGCCCCTACCATATTAACTGGTAAGGGCCATGGTAAATTCTAACCTATACTGACTATCGTACGTTATCACTGCCAAAGAAATTCTTAAATGATTGTATGTTTGTAGCGCGATTCATTGCAGCTATTGAGGTTGTCAATGGAATTCCTTTTGGACACACTTGGACACAGTTTTGTGCGTTACCACATCCAGTAATTCCGCCTTCTTCCATTAGCCCCTCTAAGCGTTCACTTTTGTTCATTTCTCCAGTTGGATGTGCATTGAATAATCTTGCTTGAGAAATTGCTGCAGGTCCAATAAAGTCTGATTTATCATTAACATTTGGACAAGCCTCTAAACAAACACCGCAAGTCATACATTTTGAAAGTTCATATGCCCATTGACGTTTTTTCTCAGGCATGCGCGGTCCTGGTCCAAGGTCATACGTACCATCAATTGGAATCCAGGCTTTTACTTGTTTTAACGCATCAAACATTTGTTCACGATCAATAATCAAATCACGGACAACCGGGAATGTACTCATTGGTTCTAAGCGAATCGGCTGTTCAAGCTGGTCAACCAGCGCTGCGCAGGATTGGCGTGCAGTACCATTGATCACCATCGAACAAGCTCCGCAAACCTCTTCCAAACAGTTCATATCCCACATTACTGGTGTCGTTTTTTCACCGTTTGCATTAACAGGATTTTTGCGGATTTCCATTAACCCAGAAATTACATTCATATTTTTTTTATAAGGGACATTAAATGTTTCCTTATAAGGAGCAGAATCCGGGCTGTCTTGTCTAGTAATAATAAAGGTAACAGTATTTTGTTCAGCCATTTTTATCTTTCTCCCCTCAATGTTTTTTTGTATAGTCACGTAACCTTGGTTTAATTAATGAAGTGTCTACTTCTTCATATGTTAATACCGGAGCATTATTTTCCTTATCAAATGTTGCAATGGTTGTTTTTAACCAATCCTCATCATTACGATCAGGAAAATCCGGTTTATAATGTGCCCCGCGGCTTTCGTTACGGTTATATGCGCCAAGCGTAATAACACGTGCCAAATGGAGCATATTTTTAAGTTGACGAGTGAACATAACTCCCTGATTGCTCCAACGAGATGTATCATTGATATTTATGTTTTCCCATCGATCTAGAAGCTCTTTAATTTTTTCATCTGTTTTAAGCAGTTTATCATTGTGACGAACCACTGTGACATTATCTGTCATCCATTCTCCAAGCTCTTTATGAATCTGGTAAGCATTTTCCTCGCCATCCATTTTCATAAACTCGTCAAATATTTCTTGTTCTTCTTTTTCCCTTCTCTCAAACAATTCAGGTGACATATCCTCTACATGTGTTTCAAGTTCGTCAATGTATTTGATAGCGTTCGGTCCAGCAACAGAACCACCATAAATCGCTGATAATAATGAGTTTGCACCAAGACGATTACCTCCATGCTGTGAATAATCACATTCACCACATGCGAATATTCCTGGAATGCTAGTCATTTGGTCAAAATCAACCCATAGACCTCCCATAGAATAATGAACAGCAGGGAAAATCTTCATCGGTACTTTACGAGGATCTTCACCGACAAATTTTTCATAAATCTCGATAATTCCACCAAGTTTAACATCCAATTCTTTAGGATCTTTATGAGATAAATCCAGGTACACCATGTTTTCCCCATTTATACCTAACTTTTGATTTACACAGACATCAAAAATTTCTCGTGTTGCAATATCACGAGTAACTAGGTTTCCGTATGCAGGATATTTTTCTTCCAGGAAGTACCATGGCTCCCCATCTTTATATGTCCAGACACGTCCACCTTCACCACGTGCTGATTCACTCATTAAGCGTAATTTATCGTCACCAGGTATTGCTGTCGGATGAATTTGAATAAATTCTCCATTTGCATATTTTGCACCTTGCTGATATAAAATACTTGCTGCCGACCCTGTATTAATCATTGAATTTGTAGATTTGCCGAAAATAATCCCAGGTCCGCCAGTAGCCATTATTGTTGCATCGGATGGGAAAGATTTAATTTCATGTGATTTAATATTTTGTGCAACTATTCCTTTACCGACACCTTCATCATCAAGGACAGCTCCAAGAAATTCCCAGTTTTCATATTTCGTTACCAGGCCATCTACTTCATAACGACGTACTTGTTCATCTAATGCATACAATAATTGCTGACCTGTTGTTGCACCTGCATATGCTGTACGATGCACGGCAGTACCACCAAAACGGCGGAAATCCAATAAACCCTCTGGTGTTCGGTTAAACATAACACCCATCCGGTCCAGCATGTTAATTATTCCTGGTGCTGCTTCACACATTGCCTTAACAGGTGGCTGGTTTGCTAAAAAATCCCCGCCATATACTGTGTCGTCGAAATGCTGCCAAGGGGAATCTCCTTCACCCTTTGTATTTACTGCACCATTAATACCACCCTGGGCACATACAGAGTGAGAACGTTTTACAGGCACAATGGAAAACAGGTCTACATTAACACCTGCTTCAGCTGCTTTAATTGTTGCCATAAGTCCGGCAAGACCGCCTCCGACAACAACTACTTTACGATTACTCATGAGAAATACTCACTCCCTTATTCAATATTAAATTCCGTAAGCAAATGTAATTAATGCTCTTACACCAATATAGCTAAGTGCTAAAAATACGATTAACGTTACATATGTAGCTACTTTTTGAGATCTTGGTGACTGTGTAATTCCCCATGATACTAAAAAGCTCCATAACCCATTTGCAAAGTGGAATGTAGTAGATATAACACCCACGATATAGAACCAGAACATTACCGGACTTGACAAAATACTTTCCATTAATCCATAGTTCAGCTCTTCATTACCTAGCCCTATTTGTATACGTGTTTCCCATACGTGCCAAGCAATGAAAATTAACGTGATGATTCCTGTCACACGCTGCAAATAAAACATCCAGTTTCGAAAATAACCATAGTTGTTAGGATTATTCTTCGTTACAAATACAATGTATACACCTAAAATTGCATGGTATAAAATCGGAAGATAAATTATTACAACTTCCAATACAATTAGGAATGGAAGGCTTTCTACAAACCCAGCCGCATTATTAAAGCTTTCTTCACCATAAACTGCAAAGTGATTTATGATCAAGTGCTGAATTAAAAAGACCCCAATCGGAATTACTCCTAACAGCGAGTGTAGCCTGCGATACCCAAATTCGCGATGTTCCATTAAGTGTTACCCCCCTCAGATTATGTAATGTTATTTTGTGATTTGCACGGGTTTCTAAACAATAAAGATTGCTTCATTATAGGTATTTCCCTTTACTGCCTAAAAATGTACAATTTGTGACACATTTTATTGTACTTCTAACCACTATAAGCGTCAAGAAAAGGACTCGACAAATTTAAGATATGAGACAATTGACATATTTTGTCCTTAAATTGATAGAGCATGCTTGCACAACTTACCATTTATATAGATAATAATACTAGCAATCTATTAAAATTAATTTATCGTTTTTCGTTGAATTGGTTCTGTTAGAAAGGATGACATCTATGTCAAAAAATCAAGCAGCAGTCCCCCTGACTTTACTCGACAAACTGCAAAATCCCGGTGCTGGTTATGATTTACTGCGTTATTATAGTCTCCCTGAATTGTTGGGTACTGAAGCAAAAACACTTTTATATTTTATGGGCAGAAATCTAGCTAGAAAACTAGATATACAGACGATTGAAGACATATATTTTACTTTTGAAAAATTAGGGTGGGGCAAGCTGGAATTAATTAAGAAAAAAAGAAAAGAACAAATCTTTCATTTAATGGCTGATTCAGTTGCCAATCGTCTAAACGCACCATTTGAATCAGAGTTCAGAATGGAAGCAGGTTTTCTGGCTGAATCCATGCAACTTATTAAGGATGAATCCTGTGAATGCATGGAAGAAGTTAATAATAAAATTCTCCAGGTTGAGTTTACTGTAGTATATACTGCATAGTAAAACGCATTTATAAATAAAAGTAATGTTCTTCAATAGGTTAAAGAACATTACTTTTTACTTTTTTCCGAATTTAAATAATCTATAATAATTTGTGCGACGTTCTGTGGTATACCCAGCTTTGTTATATTTAATAATGAGGCATTTCTAATTTCTTCAATGGATTTAAAATGAGTCAGTAACAACCTTCTGCGCTTTTCCCCAACTCCAGGTATTTTATCCAATTCAGATCGAAACAAGCTCTTCCCCCGTAATTGCCGATGGAACGTAATAGCAAATCTGTGCACCTCATCCTGAATACGCTGTACAAGATAGAATTCCTGTGATTTCCTGGACAATGGTACCATTTCAGGTGGAAAGCCATATAACAATTCACTTGTTTTATGTTTATCATCTTTTGCCAATCCACACAAAGGAATATCTAAACCTAATTCATTCTCCAGCACGTCCAGTGCGGCGCTCATTTGACCTTTACCACCATCAACAATAATTAAATCCGGTAAAGGCAATTGTTCCTTCAAAACACGTGTATAACGACGCCTGATAACCTCCCGCATTGTTTCATAATCATCAGGTCCCTGTACATCCTTAATTTTATATTTCCGGTAATCTTTCTTGTTAGGCCGTCCATCGACAAATACTACCATAGCCGAAACGGGATCTGTTCCCTGGATATTTGAATTATCGAACGCTTCAATCCGATGCGGCATTTCAATATTTAATTTGTCCCCTAATCGTTCTACCGCTTTAAAGGTTCTTTCCTCGTCACGTTCAATTAAAGAGAATTTCTCGTTCAAGGCAATTGCTGCATTTTCCATTGCTAACTTCACTAATTCCTTTTTACGGCCTCGAAATGGGACATGAACATTTATTTCTAAAAGTTCTTCTAATAAATCGGTATCCACCCCTACAGGTACTAATGCTTGCTTTGGTTTTGGATGATGTTGATGTAAATAAAACCTTCCGATAAAGCTTATAAAAGTTTCCTTTGGTTCATCAAAAAACGGAAAAATGGATACATCCCTTTCGATTAATTTTCCTTGTCTTACAAAAAACACTTGAACGCACATCCAGCCCTTATCGTAGCTGTATCCAAATATATCCCTGTTTACTTGATCATTAAGCGTCATTTTTTGCTGTTCCATTGTAGACTCAATATGCTGAATTTGATCACGCAATTCTTTTGCACGTTCAAAATCTAATCTTTCGCTTGCATCCAGCATTTTTTGTTTTAACTCATTTTTAATTTCTTTATGACCGCCATTTAGAAAGGAGGTAATATTTTGTACAATATTTTTATACGTTTCTTCAGATGCTGGAGTTTCACTGCAAGCTAGACACTGGCCCAGATGATAATAAAGACAGACGCGTCCAGGTGGATTATTGCATTTTCTCAATGGATACATGCGATCAAGAAGTTTTTTTGTCTCCCTTGCTGCAATCACGTTCGGATATGGTCCAAAGTACTTTCCCCTGTCTTTTTTAACCTTTCGAGTAATAAGTAGTCGTGGATGTCTTTCAGCAGTTATTTTCAAGTAGGGGTATGATTTATCATCTTTCAGCATAACATTATATTTAGGATCGTATTTCTTAATCAAATTCATTTCTAAAATAAGTGCTTCAATTTCAGTTGAGGTAACAATGTATTCAAAATCCACTATCTCCTGAACCAAACGCTGAGTTTTTCTATCGTTTGCACCGGTAAAATAAGATCGCACCCTATTTTTTAACAATTTCGATTTTCCTACATAAATTATTGTCCCATGCTTATCTTTCATTAAATAGCAGCCTGGCTGTGCGGGAAGAACGGCTAATTTTTCTTTAATCGTTTGATTCATATAGTTCAGTCCTTTTTACCTATAAGTAAAAGATAATCCCTTGTCACATAAGGCAACAAGGGATCTGCTCTTTGTACATTATACAATTATACTATCTTTAGGCATGTTTGTTAATTAGTTCAACAAGTGCCTCTTTTGGCTGAAAACCGATAACCTGGTCAACGACGTTTCCATCTTTGAATAGTAATAGAGTCGGAATACTCATTACACCAAATTTACCCGCTGTTTCTTGGTTTTCGTCTACATCAAGCTTAACTATTTGAACTTTTTCTTCCATTTCGCCATCAATTTCTTCTAAAACCGGTGCAATCATTTTACATGGCCCACACCATGGTGCCCAGAAATCAGCCAATACTAAACCCTCAGCAGTTTCTTTAGAAAAATTCTGATCTGTAACATTTACAATAGCCATACTATTTCCTCCTCAAGTGTTGCTTTAACTCTTTTCATGAGTATATCATCGATTAGTATATCCTTGCTAATAGTTTGCTTATGCATATTCTATGTAACCATTCATTGGTTCTAAACGGTAAAAAGCCTGATCAACTGTTTGATCAGACAATCCACCTAAATAACTGCCTTATTTTATTTTCTTAATTTCTTCAATCAGCATCGGTACAACTTCAAATAAGTCCCCAACAATACCATAATCAGCAACGTTAAATATATTTGCTTCAGGATCCTTATTAATCGCAACGATGACTTTTGAATTTGACATCCCGGCCAAATGCTGTATAGCACCGGAAATTCCGCACGCTATGTAAAGATCCGGTGTAACAACCTTACCAGTTTGACCAATTTGCAGGGAATAATCACAGTATTCTGCGTCACATGCCCCTCGTGATGCTCCAACTGCACCGCCTAATAAGTCTGCAAGCTCCTGTAATGGTTTAAATCCATCCTCACTTTTCACACCTCGACCACCGGCAACAATTACTTTCGCTTCTGATAGATCGACACCTTCAGATACTTTTCTGATAACATCCTTTATTACCGTTCTAATATCAGTAACCTCAACATCTTTGGAAGAAATTTCTCCAGTACGTGATTCATCACGATCAAATGCAGTGATATTATTAGGTCGTACTGTCACAAACGTAATATCGCTTGTAATGATTTTCTTTTCGAATGCTTTCCCAGAGTAAATTGGTCTAGTAAATACAACCTTGTCGCCGTCAACTTCAATATCAGTTGCATCGGAAATTAAACCAGCCTCTAACTTACTTGCAATTTTGGGCGTTAGATCTTTCCCTATTGCAGTGTGCCCCATTACAATAGCAGCTGGCGATTCGTCATTAATAACGGCCATAATCGCTTGACCAAAACCTTCTGATGTATACGTTTTCAAATTATCATGTTTAATAGCGATAACACGGTCCGCACCGTAATACACCATTTCGTTTGCTTGTGATTCTAATTCACCATTACCGCATAAAACACCTACAACTTCTCCATCAGAATCTATTTTTTTTGCTGCTGCAATTGCTTCAAACGTAACATTTCGCAACGAACCATCTCTTGTTTCGCCAATTACTAGTAGTTTGCTCATATCAGATTCTCCTTTCTGTGATCGGGTTTAAAGTACCTTTGCTTCATTCTTTAATAGTGATACCAATTCCTGAACTTGGTCTTGCAGTTCACCTTCAAGTACCTTACCTGCTTCTTTTTCTGGTGGTAAGAATATATCAACTGTTTTTGTTTTTGGTTCTAATTCATCTTCATCTAAATCCAAATCATCAATTTCTAATTCTTCCAATGGCTTTTTCTTCGCTTTCATGATACCTGGAAGTGATGGGTATCTTGGGTCGTTCAATCCTTGCTGACATGTAACTAGTACTGGAAGACTAGTCTCAACCTTCTCTACATCACCTTCAACATCTTTATCAATGCTCACTGTTTCTCCATCAATTTTTAAACCGGTAATTGTCGTCACATAAGGTATACCCAGGAGTTCCGCAAGTCTTGGCCCTACTTGACCACTAGCTTCATCAATTGCTACATTACCTGCTAAAATTAAATCTGCGTCTTTATCCTCAAAATAAGCTTCTAAAATTTTTGCTGTTGTGTACTGATCACCTTCGTCAAGATCATCTTCCGTATTAATTAAAACAGCTTTATCTGCACCCATTGCTAAGGCAGTACGCAATTGTTTCTCGGAATCTTCATCCCCAACAGTAACAACGGTAACTTCACCACCGTGTTCATCGCGTTGTACGATTGCTTCTTCTACTGCATACTCATCATATGGGTTAATAATGAATTCAGCACCATCATCTTCAATTTGACCGTTTGTTACAGCAATTTTTTCTTCTGTATCAAATGTCTTTTTTAACAATACATAAATATTCATGAGATATCCTCCTTTAAGTCAAATCCATTATATTCTATTTATCTTGGAAGTTAGGTTTGCGTTTTTCAAGAAACGCTTGTACACCTTCCTTAGCATCCTCTGAACCAAAGATTTCTCCAAATGCCTTTGCTTCCGCCTTAGAACCTTCTGAAAAGGCTTCCACTTTCGCATACGGAATTAATTTCATTATACGGTTAATTGCCGGTTTGCTTTTGGAAGCAATCTTTTCTGCTAGTTTCATAGCTTCTGTAAAAACAGCATCCTCTGCAACAGCTTGATTAGCCAGCCCTAATTGACAAGCCTCTTTTCCGCTTATTGGCTCACCGGATAAAATCATTTCATATGCTTTTGCAGTACCTACATATTGTGGTAATCGCTGAGTACCTGCAAAGCCGGGAATAATCCCTAGCGAAAGTTCAGGAAGCCCCATTTTCGTATTTTCAGTTACTATACGGATATGACAGGCCATTGCTAACTCTAAGCCACCACCTAATACCGCACCGTGAATAGCAGCTATAACAGGAATTGAAAAGTTTTCAATTCGATCAAACAATAGTTGGCCATCACGTGATAATGACTCATAATCAGATGCCTTTTGAAACGAAGTAAATTCCTTGATGTCCGCACCTGCTGAGAAAAACTTGCCTTCACCTTTTAATATTATCGCTTTTATTGTTCCATCTTTCTCAATTTCATCAAGTTTGGTTGCAATATCCTCAAGCAACGTACTGGATAATGCATTTGCCGGCGGACTCTTTATTGTTAATATTGCCACATTATTCGCTGATTCGTATGCTATTGTCCCCATCTGTAACCCTCCTCTTTTATATAATAACAGAAGTTTGTATTGATTTGCATTCTTCTTATTTAACGGAAAGGCCGTTTATGATTAATGCATGCACTCCCGGAGCTTGCTTGACTAGATCATATTTTTGCTCTTTCATCACCCAGTTTGTCACTATTTCATCCAGAGTTCCAAAAATCATCTGTCGTACAAGTGGAAGATTTAGATCATTACGGAAAATCTTTTCCTCCACACCCTCATTAATAATGAGGTCAATAGTAGCTAGGTAAGGCTTCAGAACTTTATTTATCTTTAAACGTAAATCTTTATTTGATTGTCTCAGCTCTATCTGCGTTACTATAGCCAAATGATGGTTCTCAGCCAGCTGACGAAAATGCATTTCAATTAATGTAAGTAATTTTTCGCTGACGCTTTGTTTTTGGTTAATACTGTTCGTAATTTTTTCAATAAATTGGCCCATTTTTTCTTCAAACAACGAAACAAGAATATCTTCTTTGTTTGCGAAATATAAATATATCGTTCCATCCGCTACTCCGGCCTTTTTAGCAATCTTGGAAACCTGTGATGCATGGTATCCATTTTCAGCAATAACCTCAACAGCAGCCTCAATTATTTGTTTATACTTTGGCTTATTTTTTTTCATATTGATCTCCTTACTTTCTGCAGCAAACTGAATGAATAATCATTCATAAGTATATTTTATCGATTCAAATTAATCGTGTCAATATTGCCCGTCCATATTTTGTACAAAAAAGTGAGCTTGTCGCTCAAATAGTGGTAGAGTTTTCCTGAAGCCTATCTTTTTCTTCATTGACTAACTGTCTGCGCAGAATTTTACCAACAGCTGTTTTTGGTAATTCATCTCTAAATTCATATAATCGAGGTACTTTATATGCTGCAAGATGTTTCCGGCAATATTTATTTAATTCCCCTTCATCTAGCTTATAGCCGGATTTAAGTACAATATATGCCTTAACGGTTTCACCCCGATATGCATCAGGTACACCAGCAACAACAGCTTCCTGCACACCTTCATGTTCATAGAGCACTTCCTCTACCTCTCTCGGATAAATATTATAACCGCCAGCAATAATCATATCTTTTTTGCGATCAACAATATAAAAGTAGCCACTTTCATTCATGTATCCCAGATCACCTGTTAACAGCCATCCATCCCTTAACACTTTATCCGTTTCTTCTTGGTTATTCCAGTAACCTCTCATAACTTGCGGACCTTTAACCGCGACCTCCCCTACCTCATCTATATCCGCTTCCTCTAAGGTATCCATCCGGAAAATTTTAGAATCTGTATCTGGCCATGGTACACCAATACTTCCATTTACACGATTTGTCCAGACAAAATTGGAATGTGTAACTGGAGAGGATTCGGTTAGTCCGTATCCTTCTACTAATTTCCCTTTCGTTACGAGCTCAAATTGCTCTTGAACTTCAATAGGTAATGGCGCTGATCCGCTAATACATGCCTCAATGGATGATAGGTCATATTTATTAAGGTCAGGGTGATTTAATAACCCCACATAAATCGTTGGTGCACCGGGGAATAAGGTCGGACGTTGTTTTTGTATCGTTTTTAATACCTCCCCGGGGTCAAACTTCGGTAACAGTATCATCTTGGAGGCATTCATTATGGACATATTCATCACCGTCGTCATTCCATATACATGGAAGAAAGGTAATACACCTAATACAGTCTCCTTGCCTACTTTTGATTTATACAGCCATGCTTGACACATTTGAACATTTGAAACAAGGTTATAATGGGTTAACATTACTCCCTTTGGAAAACCTGTCGTTCCACCTGTATATTGAAGCAGTGCTAAATCTTCTTTTGGAAAAACTTCTATTTTCTTATATGAATCTGATGCGTTTTCCATAATTCTGTTCCATACATGTGTATCATCCGTTTGTTCAGCCCGGACTACCATATTATACTGTTTTTTTTGGATAAATGGATAAACAAGATTTTTAGGAAATGGTAAATAATCTTTAATTCCTGTTACGATTGTGTGCCTCAATGATGTATTACCTCTTACATTTGTAACCCGCGGCAATAATATATCCAAACAGATAATAATTTCAGCAGCAGAATCATTAAGCTGATATTCAAGTTCTCGCTCCTTGTACAAAGGATTTGTTTGTACTACAGTTGCACCCGCCATTAAAGCCCCATAATAACTAATTACAGCTTGCGGACAGTTTGGCAGCATTATAGCCACACGATCTCCCTTTTGCAAGCCTATTGATTGCAAATAGCCTGCCATCTTCCTAGCTTGCCTGTATACTTCAGAAAAAGAAATTTCTTTACCCATAAAATAAAGCGCTTTCTTTTCCGGGTAGCGCTTAGCACTTTCCTCAAGAAAGGCATGAAGCGGTTTCTCATCGTACATAATACTAGTCGGTATTTCATCTGGATAATGCGTATGCCAGCGTTTTTCGTTCCCCATTATTTTTCCTCCCTTTTTACTAGTTTATTTCCATTATACCGATTAATTTATATTTTTTGAAATTTTATATCACTTATTTCAACTATACTTTACATCAAATAAAATACGCCAACTATTACAAAAATAATTGCAACTACAATTAATACCTTTGCCAATGTCTCCAATTATTTCTCTCCTTACCCTATACTTGCCCCAATTATAAATGCCAATCCAACCGAAATCAGCATGGAAATAAATCCCACCGCATTATTCCCTCTGCCAATCTCTTCATCAACTTTTATGGTAGGAGTCAAGAATTCAAAAATAAAATAACCAAGCAATAGTAAAACAAATCCAAAAACACCCCATCCAATGCTTTGAATCAATGTATCATTATGCTCAATTGAGTAGCGGAATATTGTAGCGATGCCAAATAACTTCCCTCCGGTCGCCATCGCTACAGCAAAATTCCCTTTCTTTATCTGATCCCAGTTTTTGTAGGACGTAACAAGTTCGAACACAGCTAGAAAAACAATCGTGCACAGTATAACTACACTATACCTTGCTGCCGTTTCAACAAATATATTTTCCCAAAAACTACTCACGTTCTGAACACCCCATTCCCTTAAATACTGATGCTTACTTCAACTCTAATATGGTAACACCACTTCCACCTTCACCCATCGTTCCAGTACGAAACGCGGATATTCCGGGATGTTTCTTGGCAAATTCTTTTACACCAGTTCGTAATGCTCCAGTACCTTTACCATGAATAACCGATACTTTTGGATAACCGGCAAGCATTGCATCGTCCAGATATTTTTCCAATTTGATTAACGCATCTTCAAAACGTTCTCCGCGCAAATCAAGCTCTGTACTAACATGATAGTTGGAACCTTTTACAGTCGCTAATGGTTTATCCATTACTTGTTTTTGCTTGCCAATTGCCTGCAAATCACTTCGTTTTACTTTAACTTTCATAATACCTATTTGAACAAGGTACTCATTATCGCTAACTTTCTCAAGAACCGTACCATTTTGATTAACCGTAATTAATTTAATCTCATCTCCTTCTTGCAATTCTTTTGATGACGATTTATCATTACGTTGCTTTTTCTGTTGTTTTGCAGAAAGATTCGGCTTTGCCTCTTCTAACATTTTTTTGGCTTCAATCCATTCATGCTCTTTTACCGATGCAGCTGATTTCATATTACGAATTTCATCAATAATTAATTCTGCCTCTTCCCTTGCTTTTTGTAATGCTTTTTCTGCTTTCGTTTCAGCTTTTCTGTATAGTTCTTCACGTTTCTGATCAAATTGATGCCATTCTCTTTTTAAATCCCCTTGTAATTTTTCACTTTCCAATAAATTTTGGTGTGCTTGTTGATACTCCTTTTCTGCCTGTATTTGAGAATACTCTAAAGAAGCAATCATATTTTCAACACTTTTTGAATCTACACCAATATGACCTTTTGCTTGATCGATTATGGATTCATTCAATCCCAATCGTTTAGAAATTTCAAATGCATTACTTCTTCCAGGAATTCCAATCAGCAATCGATAAGTAGGCTGTAACGTTTCTACATCAAACTCAACAGATGCGTTAATAACATTTTCACGATTATAGCCATATGCCTTTAGCTCAGGATAGTGGGTCGTAGCAATTACCCTAGCATTTCTTGCAATCACTTCATCAAGAATTGCTATCGCAAGTGCTGCCCCTTCCTGTGGATCTGTTCCCGCACCGAGCTCATCAAATAAAACCAAAGACCTATTATCAACTTGTTTAATAATGTTTACGATATTTGTCATATGTGAAGAAAATGTACTTAAATTTTGCTCGATTGATTGTTCATCACCAATATCCGCAAACACATTTTCAAATACAGCCATTTCACACCCGTCAAGTGCCGGAATTTGCAAACCTGATTGAGCCATTAATGTGCACAAACCGATCATTTTCAGTGTTACAGTTTTACCGCCAGTATTCGGACCTGTTATTACAATCGATGTAAAGGTCTCACCAAGTTCCACATCATTTGCTACGACTTCTTTCATTGGTATTAACGGATGCCGTGCCTGGTTCATTTTGATTAGTCCATTATCATTCATTTTAGGCATTGCTGCTTTCATGCTTTTCCCTAATTTTGCACGAGCAAACATAAAATCAATTTGTCCCAATACCATCACATTTTCCATCAAATATACTTCTGATTCAGCAATATGTTCCGTTAATTCTTCTAAAATACGATTAATTTCCTGTTTTTCTTTCCCCCTTGCTTCCTGCAGCTGATTGTTAAGGTCAACAACTGCTTTTGGCTCCATAAATAATGTTGCACCAGATGCAGATTGATCGTGAACGATACCGCCGATTGATCCTCGATATTCCTGTTTTACAGGAAGCACATAACGATCATTTCGAATAGTAATAATGGCATCAGAAAGCATGTTGCTGCTTGATTTCGTATAATTATCCAGTTTATCACGAACCCGACTCTCAAATGTACGGATAGACGATCTGATACTACGCAGTTTTGCGGATGCACTATCCATTACATGACCATGGTCGTCTATACAGCTTTTTATCTTTGTTTCTAAATTACGCAACGGAGTGATACGCTGCACAAGTTCAATTAAAATTGGTAAAATTTCTTCCTGTTTCTCAATAAAGTCTTTAACCTGTCTCCCGCCATATATTGTGTTTGCTACATCTAAGCACTCCTCCGTACTTAAAACGCCTCCGATAACACTACGTTTAATACTTGCTCTGATATCAAAAATACCGCCAAGCGGAATTGCTTCATTTAATCGTAAAATTTGTGCTGCTTCATCAGTTTCTCTATGCAGAATCTCGACTTCCGCTAAGTCGGTAGAGGGTTTTAATCTTGACGTTAAATCCTTCCCCAATGTTGTTGCAGCAAAATTTGTTAATTGTTCAAGTATTTTATTAAATTCAAGTACACGTAAAATACGATCGTTCATACATACTTACCCCTTTAATTGCTTACATTGTCTATTATCTTTTACGGTTAACAAAGGCCAGAAGTTTCTCTTTTGACCATGTATTTAATACATTTTCTTTTTGCAGCCAGCCCCGCCTGGCCACTCCGACACCATATTCCATGTGATCCAGCATTTGATAATTATGTGCATCCGTGTTAATGGCAATTTTTACCCCGTTATCCTGAGCAATCCTAACCCACTCTGAAGATAAATCGAGTCGATTGGGATTTGCATTAATTTCCAATGCTGTACCCGTTTCATTTGCGCGTTCAATTAATTTTTCATTATCGATAGCATACCCTTTGCGCCTTCCAATCAGTCTGCCGGTTGGGTGAGCGATAAGTGACACATATGGACATTCCAAAGCAGCATATATTCGTGACATAATTTTATCTTTTGGCTGACTGAAGCTTGAATGGATTGCACCAATAACAAAATCCATTTCCCTTAAAAATTGATTGTCGAAATCCAACGTGCCATCAGGTAAAATGTCCATTTCTACTCCAGCAAAAATATGAATATCATTAAATTTTTCGTTTAATTTTTCTATTTCTTCCCGCTGTTTTCTGAGTCTTGTTTCATCTAATCCATTTGCAACTCGTAAATATTTCGAATGGTCAGTAATCGTAATATATTCATACCCTTTATTGCGTGCTTGATTGACCATTTCTTCTAGTGATTGTCCACCATCACTCCAGGTTGTGTGCATATGCAGATCACTACGAATATCGTTCATTTCCACTAAATCAGTTTTATTTGAAAACGACTCGATCTCACCAGTGTTTTCTCTAACCTCTGGCGGAATATATGGTAAGCCGAAATGTTCAAAAAATTGTGTTTCACTGGCAAATGTTATTATTTCTCCTGTATCCTCTAATTCTATTCCATATTCATTAATTTTTTCCCCACGGGATTTCGCTAGCTGCCTCATGGCAACATTATGCTCTTTTGAACCAGTAAAATGATGGAGGGTCGAGGCAAATTCTCTTGGTTCAACTATACGAAAATCAATATTAATATCATAAATATCTTCTAATGTAACTGAAACCTTTGTTTCACCACTGGCAATGACAGATTTAATGTTGTCCATTTCAAGCAGTGCATCGCGAACCTCCGTAGCCTTCGAAGCAGCAATAATAAAATCCAGATCTTTTATTGTTTCACGCATTCTTCGTAAACTGCCTGCACGAGAATACGCTTCGATTGAAGGGATTTCCTTTAAATATTCTTCAATTTGCTCAGCAATTGGGAGCATGATTGCAATCGGTAATCGTTCAGGTCTTTTATCAGCTTCTTCTAATGCCTTTAAAATTTTCTCAGCAGACTTTTTCCCAAAACCAGCAAGGCTTTCGACATTGCCATTTTCACAAGCTTTTTTAAGTGAATCGGCATCTATAACTCCAAGCTCTTGATATAATTTTGCTAGCTTTTTTCCACCAAGACCTGGTAGATTAAGCAGCGGTATTAACCCTTTAGGAACCTCTTTTTCTAATTGATTGTATGTTTCTGATGTGCCATTTTTTATATATTCCTGAATAACCGCACTTGTACCTTTGCCAATTCCTTTTATTTTTGTAAAGTCATCAATCTCATCTAATGACCGATCATCTCGTTCAAGGGCCTGTGATGCCTTTCTATATGCAGAAATTTTAAAAGGGTTTTCTCCTTTTAGTTCCAAATAAAGAGCAATCTTTTCAAGCAGCTTCAATACATCTTTTTTATTTATCATTGATTTCACCTACTTATCTTAATACCAAAAGAGACTGATCCAAGTTAGGATATACTTATTGTACATGAGATACAAATGCATATCCTATTATATTGAATCAGCCTATTGAAAAATTTATTTATTGAAATCAAACAAACTTTCTATATGTGTAAACCATAGATCTTTAATTTGTTCAGAGAATATTGGAGTATGTTCAATCATAAACAATGCAACAGAAGAATCATTAATCCAAGATTGGACGCCTGATAGGGGTGTCAAAGCTAAAATATATAAAATAATAAAAATCAATAGGTATACTTCTATAAACCCTAACACAGCACCAAGGATTTTATTCACAGAATGCAATATCGGTAATTCTGCAACAAAATCAAGCATGGAGGCAATAATTTGTAAAATGATTTTTACAGCAAAAAAGATTATCGCAAATGCGATGGCATTGTAAAAAGCATTTTCAAGGGGCAGTGACTGCAGAAAGTCTGCCCATGAACTGTCATTTGACAATTCCGGATAGGGAATCCAAAGAGCAAGCTTGGATGCTAGTTCATCATAGTACATTGCGGCAACTATAAAAGCCGCTACAAACCCTATCAAATGAAAAACCTGTAATATGAAACCACGTTTTAAACCAATTAAAAAGCCAAAAATCAGCAGAAGCACTAAAATAATATCAACCATACTTTATTTATCCTCTTTCTTATTTATTGAGCCAAGCAGTTTTGCGTATTCTTCTTTTAATTTCAAATAATCATTCATTGAATTAACAGCTGTTAAAACAGCTAATTTAGTCGTGTCTAAATTTTTATTCATCTCTTGAATTTCATGCATTTTTTGATCAACTAAACTGGCTACTAACCTTACATGATGGGCGGGTTCAGTTCCGACTATTGTATAAGATTTATTATGTATATCGACCGTTATTCGTGTTTTATCTTCCTGGGTCACACGGTTACCCCCTTAATAAAATGGTTCACTTTATATTAACATGAAGACGCCATTTAGGAAACTAAAGAATAACCTTTTATAATTGATATTTCAATCAGCTGGGAGTTTTCCGCCCACTGATTGTTAGTTTGAAAGAACAGGATTTTTGGGCAGTAATCCCCTGCTTATCTTTTTGTATCACCTCAAATCTTAAACTTGAGATATTACTGCCTGTTAATACGGGATAAATGATGAATCCTTTGCTATAGTGTATATATGTGATTGATTGGAGTGATTAATATGCCACAAAGTGTTCATGTAATACCATCAGAAACCATCGAAAAAATGCAGCGTCATTATGCAGATTCAGTAACAAACACACCAAAGGGAGCCATATTCAGAGCGAAAACACCAAATGCAGTGATAACTGCATACAAATCTGGAAAGGTACTTTTTCAAGGAAAAGCACCAGCTGCAGAAGCGAATAAATGGGTATCAGACAGTGCTGCACAAGCTACTTCAAAACCACCCTTAAAAACAGTACATTCATTTACACCGCCTCATGCATTGTTTAACGATTCGCATGCTGGTTCAGATGAAGCTGGAACTGGAGATTATTTTGGACCGGTAACTGTTGCCTGTGTATATGTTAAGAAAGAACAAATAAAAACACTTAAACATATTGGTGTACAGGATTCCAAAAATCTATCGGACACCACTATACGTAGGTTGTCAAAAGAAATTCTTAACTTTAACATTACATATTCACTTCTAGTTTTACGAAATGAAAAATACAATACTTTAAAGACGCGTGGCTGGTCTCAGGGAAAAATGAAAGCAATGCTGCATCACCATACGATCAATAACGTTCTAAAGAAGATCGGTACATCTCCATTACAAGGTATTTTAATTGATCAATTTTGTGAACCAGTATTGTATAACAAATATATCGCTAGTGAAAATGCAAAAATTGCAAAAAACACTTATTTCATGACAAAAGCGGAAAGCTATTCAATAGCCGTAGCTTGTGCATCAATTATTGCCCGAGCAAGCTTTTTAAATGAAATGGACGAGTTATCTTGTAACCTAGGCCTAACATTGCCAAAAGGTGCTTCCATTCAGGTTGACAAAACAATCGCCAAAATAATAAGCAAAAAAGGTAAGAACATCCTGAATAGATGTGCAAAAACACATTTTATTAATACAACAAAAGCTGAAAAATACTTATAGTCTTTCTGGGTCTACTAGCTTTAACATCGCCGGATAAAAAAGATTTGGACTATCAGGAAGTCACCGCCCGCATCGTTACAAATCGGTTCACAGAAAAAAGGAATAACGAGGATGGAAAACGCCACCTTCGTTATTCCTTTTATTTATGATCGAACATAAGCGTTAAATTTCTCATTAACAGCCGTAATGATGCTTTGATACGATTCTTCAACTTCATCATCTGTCAACGTTCTTTCAGCGTCCTGATAAAGCAGCCTGTAAGCAATTGATTTTTTATCCTCAGGTAAGTGTTCACCCAAATAAACATCAAAGATTTGAATATCTTTTACTAGGGGTGCACCTGTTTCCTCAATAACCTTTTTCACATCACCCGCAAGAGTAGTTTTATTTAGCACAAAAGCGATATCTCTTGTTGTTGATGGGTGTTTTGGTATCTGATTATAATTTGGAACATTTTTAAATACTTCTAACACGGTTTCCAAATTAATATCAAACACATACGTTTCATTTAAATCCAATTTTTTTTCTAGTTTCGGATGAATCTGGCCGATAAATCCAACTGCTTGATTATCGATTAAAACTGTTGCACATCTCCCAGGATGCATATCTGTTAATTTTGTTTGTTCAAACGTAATCGGTATTTCCAAAAATTTAAATATGCCTTCTATGATACCTTTCACTACAAAAAAGTCAACAGCTTTCTTTTCCTGCTGCCACTCGTGTTCAATCCATTGGCCCGAAAGCACACCCGACAGTCGTAATTGTTCATCAGGCTGTTTCGTTAGTTTATTTTCAGTCGAAATAAAGATAGAACCCAGTTCGTAGTAGGCTATATTAGTTTGGTTTCTAGCACGATTATAAGCAACAGTGTGCAGCAATTCAGGCAAAAGACTTAAACGTAAATATTTATGATCCTCGCTCATTGGCATTGCTAACGGGACGGGTACAGGGTTACGATTATTAATTTCAGGACTTATTAATTTCGTAACATAATCTTGACGCGTTAAAGAATAGGTGATTGTTTCCATTAACCCAGCGCCTTGCATATAGTTTTTCACTTGCCGTTTTAATTGTTGGCGTTCAGTTAATGCCCCTGCCTGTGATGCCCCATTCGGTAATGTATATGGTAAATTATCATATCCATATATCCGAGCAACTTCCTCTAGCATATCTTCAAAAATAGTAATATCGCCACGCCTGGTCGGAATCTTCACTTTAAATTCATCATCAATTTGTTCATATTGAAAACGTAACTTAGTCAAGATCTGACCAATTTCTTCAGTAGTAATCATAGTGCCCAGTCGTTTATTGATTTCCAAAGTATTAATTGTTACTTCTTTCTCCGTCCGGTCTAATTCGTCAAAAACAACCGCATTACTTAAAACCGTTCCATTAGCATATTGCTCAAACAGCTGACAAGCTCTAACGCCAGCGCGGTTAACACGGTTTGGATCAACACCTTTTTCAAATCGTGTGCTTGATTCACTCCTCAAACCAGTATCTTTAACGGCTTTTCTTACTGTAGATGGATTAAAGTATGCTGCCTCTAATAAAATCGTAGTTGTATGTTCATTTACTTCTGTATTAGCACCCCCCATCACTCCTGCGATGGCTACTGGCTCCTGACCATTTGTAATAACTAAATGCTCATGTGATAATTTACGTTCCTGATCATCCAGTGTTACAATCGTTTCATTTGCTTCGGCACAACGTACAACAATTTCTTTCGATTGTAAACGATCATAGTCAAATGCATGTAATGGCTGACCATATTCCAGCAATACATAATTTGTAATATCCACAACATTATTGATCGGACGAATCCCGGCTGCGATTAGGTAATTTCGCATCCACAATGGTGAAGGTTTGACTTGAACATTTTTAATAACGAATGCACCATAGTATGGATTCAACTTTTGGTTAGCCACATTTACAGAAATAAAATCATGTGCATCTTCATCACTCGCTGTAACCTTTTCCTTTGGTAATTGAATTGGTTTATCTAAAATTGCAGCAACCTCATATGCTACCCCAAGGTAACTTAAACAATCGGAACGGTTTGGGGTCAGCCCTAATTCCAAAACAGCATCGTCCAGATTCAATAATGAAGTAACATCCTCACCAACGGTTGCATTATCCGGAAAAACAAATATTCCATCAGCAATATCCTTAGGTACATATTTTTCTTGAATTCCTAATTCCTGCAGTGAGCAAATCATTCCATTTGACTCTATACCGCGCAGTTTTACCTTTTTAATTTTAAAGTTACCGGGAAGTACCGCTCCTGGTTTAGCTACAGCAACCTTTTGCCCTTGACTTATATTCGGTGCACCGCAAATAATTTGCAATACCTCATCGCCAACATCTACCTGACACAAGTTTAGTTTGTCGGCATTTGGATGTTTTTCACATTCTTTCACATACCCAACAACAACGCTTTTGCTTGTTTCTGCTACATATTCAATTCCTTCTACCTCAATACCGCTTTTTGTAATTTTCTCAGCAAGCTGATCCGGTGTAATCGTTCCTATATCAACATAATTTTTTAACCAATTTAATGATACTAGCACGCTTGTATTCACTCCTTATGCATTATGATATTGTGTTAAGAACCGTCGATCATTTGTGTAAAATTGGCGAATATCATCAACACCATATTTTAGCATCGCAATTCGGTCTGGTCCCATTCCAAAAGCAAATCCAGTATAAACATTTGCATCATACCCTGCCATTTCCAGCACTTTAGGATGTACCATACCAGCACCCAAAATTTCAATCCAGCCTGTCCCCTTACAAACGGAGCATCCTTCTCCGTTACATACTTTACATGAAATGTCCATTTCAACTGATGGTTCAGTAAATGGGAAAAAGCTCGGGCGTAAACGGATTTCCCGATCATATCCAAACATTTTCTTGGCGAACACGTCTAGAATACCCTTTAAATCACTCATTCGAACGTCTTTATCTACATATAGACCCTCGATTTGAGTAAATTGATGTGAATGAGTTGCATCGTCAGTATCACGGCGATAAACCTTGCCGGGACATATCATTTTTACTGGCTTCGACCCTTCATACTCCCGCATTGTCCGCGCCTGTACCGGTGATGTATGTGTTCTTAGCAACAGTTCGTTTGTAATGTAAAACGAATCCTGCATATCCCGTGCTGGGTGATCTTTTGGTAAATTTAATGCCTCAAAGTTATAATAATCTGTTTCAACTTCAGGTCCCTCTCTAACCTCAAAACCCATGCCAATAAACAAATCTTCAATTTCTTCAACTATAGTTGTCAGGAGATGAGGTCCCCCCAGTTGTACAGGGCGTCCTGGAAGTGTAACATCGATTGCTTCTTTTTCCAGCTGTTTCTCTAATGCTTGTTGTGCAAGTGTTTCGTTCTTTCGATCAATCGCATCCGTTATAGATTCCCTGACACGGTTTGCAATTTCTCCTATTACGGGACGTTCTTCCTTAGACAGCTTACCCATACCTCTTAAGACACCTGTAAGTGATCCCTTTTTCCCTAAATATGTGACGCGGATTGCTTGAAGCTCTTTCATTTCATTCGTTTCAGCAATACGTTCTAATGCTTCTGTCTGAATTGCTTCCAACTGCTCTTTCATGGTAAACCCTCCTTATTAAAATACAAAAAAGCCTAATCCCAGAAAGGGACGAGGCTTAAAATTCGCGGTACCACCCTTGTTGACACAATACTGCTGTGCCCAACTTAAGCTTGATAACGGACAAGATCCGGAACACCTTTACTTACTTTTTTTGAAGGTCCAAGTGTCAGCTCCAGAGTGAAAGATTAACAATTATGGCGATAGAAATGCTTACAGTCTGGGGCACTTCCTCCCTTAACCGCTTTTATTACTGTCAATCCGCTCTTTCATTGCAAATTCATTCAAATTTCTTTTATTATAGATAAAATATGCAAAGGATGCAACACTTACCTTGAAAAATGGTACATTAAAATTCCGGCAGCAACACTGACGTTTAACGATTCCGCTTTACCTTTAATCGGAATTTTTACAACTGTATCTGCCATCTCCAGAATTTTATTATTAATCCCTGCACCTTCATTTCCAACAATCAATGCGATTTTTCCTTCTGTATTTGCTTCTTGAAAAAATGTTGCATTCTTCAATGCAGATGCACATATTGTAAAACCATCACGTTTCAATTCAGGAATTTTTTTCAATAGATCTTCTTGAAAGACTGGAATATGAAATAAAGTTCCCTGTGTAGAACGGATTACTTTGTCATTATACATATCGACCGTATTTTCTCCTAAAATAACAGCGTCAAATCCAGCTGCCACTGCAGTCCGTATGATTGTCCCTAAATTACCAGGGTCTTGTAATGCATCGACAAGTAAGACATTTTGAAAGTCTTTCCATTCCATTTGATTCACTTGAACAATTGCTGCAATTCCCTGAGGCGACTTTGTATTTGAAATGTTTTTAAAAACATTTGCACTTACAATCGTAACAGGATAAATTTTACTATATTCAGGTGCATCTATATTTTCTTGTAAAATAATTTCATTAATAGTCCAATTGCTCGTATGTACTTCTTCAATTAAATGGAAACCTTCAATTAAAAAAGTTTTTGAATGCATGCGGTCCTTTTTCTTCTTTAATTTGTTCCAAGACTTTACCTTTTCATTTTGAACGGAGATTATCATTCTATCGCATCCTTAATAATTATATCTGATCTAATCATACATATTTCATCTGCCGTCGGTCAAACTAACGATAGTTTATAAAACATAAGGGGTGAAATAATTGGATTTAAATTTAAGAAAAGCCATATTAACAAATATTGCCACAAACGATCAAGAACAGTTGGAAGCAACGATTGTTGATGCTATCCAAAATGGTGAAGAGAAAATGCTGCCTGGCCTAGGAGTTTTATTCGAATTAATTTGGAAACAGTCCGATGAACAGGATAAACAAGATATGATTAATGCATTAGAACAAGGAGTAAAACAAGCCTCAGCAGCAGAATAAATGCAAGAGGATAGATGCCTAAAGTGAGCATCTATCTTTTTTTGAAAATAATTATTTAGTCCTGTTATTTCGTTTATTTCCCCACATTATTAATCATACAGCTTACCTTTATTCAATTTTTTACCATTTAAAAGAATAAAAAGCACTATTCTTTTATCTTGGTTTCAAGATATAATAAGGTAATATGAATTAGTTATTTTAAATGATGTCATAGCACCATTTGACTATTTTTTCAAGCGTGATATATATTAATTTCAGGTAGTTGATTGTTATTAAGACAGAATCTTAATAATACATATAGTTATAAGGTTTATTAGAGAGAGGGGAAAAAGTTAATATGACTGGGAAGTTTAACGGAGGAGTAAAAAAGAAAGGAATCTCCAAAAAAGTATTTGCTATCATCATTATAGTGTTGGCAGTCATTGGTGGGAGTGTATCTGCATATGTACTATTAACAGGTTCTGCAAAGACTCAATACTTCAAGGCGGAGAAAAACACCATTGATTTTATGGTGGACAAGGTCAAGGAACGCTATGAGCCAGAGGTTAATTGGCTGGAACACACAGAAGATAATCCTACTGAAACAGCATTAGAGCTATCTGCAGAGGCAAATATACCAGGCAGTGGATACGGCATGATAAGCCCGCAGGAAATAATTAATAATTCAACTATCACTTTGACTACTCAAATGGACAAAAAAGAAAAGCAAATTGCTTCTGATATCAAAGCAAGCTTCGGCGAGATGGAATTAGGTGATATCAGCTTTTTCATGACTGCTGATAAAGTTATGCTTGGACTGCCATTTCTTAAAGAAACACTTCAAATTAACGACAAAGATTTAGGGAAGTTATTAAAAGAAATTGATCCGGCAACATTTAGCGGCGAGGAAGAAATAGACTTTAATAGCGTCTTTGAGGCAATGGAAGGTACTATATCTGAAGAGGATCAAGCATATTTCAAAGAAGAATATATAACAATGATCTATGATAAGCTTCCCGATGATGCATTTGAAACAACAAAAGAAACAGTAAAAGTCGATACTGAAAACGTGAAAACTGAAAAAATTACATTTCATCTCTCCGAACAGCAGGTAAAAGATCTTATTACGGCTATTTTAGAAAAGATGAAAGACGATAAACGGCTTAAAGAAATTATTAAGGAACAAATGGAATTGCAGCAGTTTGGGATGCCAGCCGCTATTATAGGAAATCAAATGGCTTTGGATACCGAACAAATGATAGAAGAGTTTGATAGCTCAATAGATGATGCAATAAAGGGATTAGAAGATTTTCAAATTCCACATGGGTTGACTTCAATCATATGGGTGAACAACGATCTGATTGTAAAACGTGACTTTAGTATAAGCATGGGACCGACGAAGGATGAACTTGCCACGATCACAGTGAATGGTACACATTTATTAAGCGATTCAGAGCAAATGTTCGACTATGAATTTGGGATTGGTGTTGGTGATGCTGTTAATAAAGAAACAATGACCATAGCTGGTGACCTTACATGGAAAGACAATAAGGCAGATGACTCTATTAAACTAACAGCAGGAGATGTTGAACTTTCATACGAAAGTACCGAAACATTAGAAGATAATAATCGTGAATTTGAACGAGTATTTTCTTTCACTGATCAAGTTAACTCAGGAAGCCTTACATGGTCTGGCGAGGCGTCTTACGACAATGATCAAATGAATTCAGACAGTATGTTCTCTATAGAAGCATCAAACTTCTCACAGGATATATTTAATCTGCATGTAGCAAAAGATGCAAAGACAATTAAGAAAGTGGATGTTCCAAATGAATCAAATGTTAAAAATCTTGGAAGCATGTCAATGAACGAGATAATGCAATATGCAGAAACAGAGGCTACACCACAATTCCAGCAATGGTTAATGGGATTATTGGGAACAAGCGGCGGCTTTGGGTTTTAACAAGGAAGTGTTAAAATGACTTTCATAAAACATTTATTTCTATTTATCCGAAATGATTGTAAGAAACTGCAGAGGAAGTGGCTAACACTTCCTCTTCTTTTACTTTTTCCAATTATTATTGTGGCACTTGCTGCAGTTATTGCTATTTCGTTTCTTTCACCTGATGAAGAGGAGCCCATTCAAGTTGGGTTGGTAGATTTGGATCAATCCGAAGAAACAAAACTCGTTGTAAAACTAATCGAGGAATCATCACAGCTTGGTAATTATATTCACATTAAAAAACTATCTGATAAAGATGCAAAAAAGAACATAAAGGACAAGCTCAGTGCGTACATAACTTTTCCTAAAGACTTTACAGATGACTTATATAAGGGTGAGTCTGTAGCACTTGAAATTACCGGAAATCCTAATAAATCTATGGAGAGCTATCTAATAAAAGAGCTCTTAGACAGTGTTGCTAGACATATCCAAGCTGCTCAAGCAAACATATTGACAATAAATTACTTTGCTAAACAATTGCCAATGGATGTTAAAACACGAAATGATTTGGTATATGAGCAATTCACAAATTTTGTCGTTTACACGATTGGTAAAGACAAAATAATCGATGAAGAAGCAGTTGCAAATTTGGCCACAAGCTCTCCTGTCCACTATTATGGTTTAGCGAGCTGGTTTATCGTTATTACGATTTGGTTATTTGTTTTTTACACCTTCTTGACCAAAGAAAATGAAACCCGCATGAAAGACCGCATGCGTTTATATGGTGTTACAGTGGTTCAGCAAGTACTTGCGAAAATCATTACAACAGTTGGAATTACACTTGTGTTTTCAACTTTGGCCTTTTTTGCTTTACAGGAAATTGTGGAAATTACCTTATATACTGAAAATTACCTGCGAATAGCAACTCTTATGTTATTATATAGTTTCGTTTTTCTTGAGATCATTGCCATTTTCGAAATTCTATTTATTGAACAAAAGCTGCGATTATTAATTCAATCCATATTTACTGGTTTTGTATTGCTATTAAGCGGTGCAATCATACCGACATTATATTTCCCATTGTATATACAAAATCTTCTGCCGTATAGTTTCGGAAATCTTGCCTTACATTGGCTGCAGGAAATTATATTAAACGGACGATTCTATGCTGACTATTTGCCACTCTTATTTATTGCTTTGTCAAGCTTATTCGTTCTTTTAGGTATTTCTGTATGGAAGGAGCGTGTTTTCAAATGAAAGGAATACTAAAAACACGTTTAATCCATTGGAGGAAACATTGGATCCCTTTATTATTTTGGCTATTGTTTCCACTTATTGTTGCGATAGGAATTAAATCAGTAACGGATGTAATTCAGGATGATACAAAGGTTCCAGTTGGTATTACAATAGAAGAAGAGACGAATGCGGCAATGAAGCTATATCAGGAAATTAAAGAAACACCATTCATACGGGTATTTAAATTGGATGAGGATAAGGCTCTGTATCAATTAAAAAAACACGAACTGGATAGTGTTTTTATAATTAAGGAAGGGTATGAGGAAGATATTCATGATGGGGAACGAAATCAGCTAATTACGAGCTACAGGTCTGATTTATCGTTTGCTTATACACCTGTCAAGGAGATGATTATATCTTATATTCAGCAGGAGACAGGAAGATCAAAAGCAGCCAATGTAATACAAGAACTTACAGAACATTATCATACAAATAAACAATATTCACGGGCTCAAATTGCAGAAAAAAGTAAAGAGATACAAAAAGATGAAAATTTACTGCAAACTTCATTTTCATTTTCTGACTCACCTGTTGATACCCATAAGAAACCACAATTGATCAGTATATGGGGACTTTGGGCAGTCTTAAGTATACTATCTACACTATTATTGTTTGATTGGGTTATTAAGGAAAAACGGACAAGTGTGATAAAACGGTTCCCATTTCTTAGGGTCTCGATAAAAAACTATATGCTAGGAAATATATTTCTATATAGCTGCCTATTATTTATTATTGATTTATTAACCTTACTTGTCTTTAATCTGATGTTTGATGTAAGTATTAATGTATGGGCTTTAGTGTCATTCCGGATGTTAATCACAATTGCTGCGTATTTAATGGCAAATAGTTTTAAACAAACCTTCTTATTTTATACACTTTCTTTTGCTATTACATTACTAATTGCGATTGGAAGTGGCGCAGTTCTTCCCGCAATGGGAATTTCAGAAAAATGGGCATGGATAGAGAATTGGAATCCCATTCACCCATTTCTTACCGGACAAATAACGAATCCTTGGTTATTCATCGTTATATTATTTTTGGCAATAACGTTTGTCAGAAAGGAGAAAATCAATGCTTAGTATCGAATCCTTATCCAAAAACTATCGTAAAAGTAATATTCTAAGAGATATCTCCTTTACTGTAAATCCAGGTGAAATCGTTGGACTTACAGGTGAAAACGGTGCTGGAAAATCTACTATGCTAAACATTCTGGCAACCCTGTCCAGACCATCAGCTGGAACTATCACATTACATGACTTGCACTATCAGCGAAACACTAAAAATGTTCGCAAACAAATCGGATTTGTGCCTCAAGACATAGCAATATGGGAAGAATTTACGGTTGAAGAGAATATGATCTTTTTTGAAAAACTATCATGGAAGAATAAAACAAACAAGCAGCTCAGGGAACTTTGCCTAGATATGAAGCTTGAAAAATGGAAAGAACCAGTACATACACTATCCGGCGGGATGAAGCGAAAATTAAATATAGCAATTAGTCTTATACATGACCCACTATTATTATTGTTGGACGAACCAACCGTTGGAATAGATTTAAAATCCCGGAAAGAAATTGGCGATTACTTACATAAGCAGGCCAGAAATAATGGAAAGATGATTTTATATACGTCACATGACATGGATGAAATCATCAGTCTATGTGACCGTGTCTTCTGCATAGGAAAAGATCCATTTTATTATAAGTTACTGCAGGATTCGGGAAAAAATCCGATATTACTATAGAAAGGCAGTCTGTTTTCAGGTAGAATAAAACTAGGTGAAAGGGGCAAGTAATGATGGAAATTAGAGATTTACAAACAATGATTCAATATCAGGCAATGTCAATTTTAACATCTAAAAATGATTCATTTTCGTATAACTCACCTATTGTTGATTTAGCATTTAAGCAATTATTACAGGAAAAAATAAATAATGCATCCATACGAACTAACGAATTTGTTCAGCAAAATAACCCGCCGTTTGCTTTAGTTGATTCTGTTTCAACAGCTCCTTTAAATGCTGCATCAGATCACTTTAATTCATTTATCACAAACACTGCAGAAAAATATGAAATTGACCCTAAATTAGTACACTCCATTATTAAAACGGAATCAAATTATAATGTCTATGCAAAGAGCGGTTCAGGTGCCCAAGGATTAATGCAGCTAATGCCTGATACGGCAAGAGGGCTTGGAGTAACAAATCCATATGACCCTTCGCAAAATATCGAAGGCGGAACAAAATATTTAAGCCAGATGCTGAATCGATATAATGGCAATATTGAACTGGCGTTAGCCGCTTACAATGCCGGTCCTGGAAATGTCGACAAATATCAAGGGATACCTCCATTTGAAGAAACCCAAAACTATGTAAATAAAGTAATGAATTCTTATTTTGCATAACTTTTAAAGGATAACCAAAAAAGGATCAGCAGATAAATTATCTGCTGATCCTTTTTATTATGCCAAAAAGATCTCTTTCACTTTTTCGCTATCCAATTTTTTTATTGCCTCTACAATCAATTTTACTGCATTTTCGAAATCATCACGGTGTAAAATTGCCGCATGTGAGTGAATATAGCGTGTTGCAACAGTAATAGATAAAGATGGAACACCATTAGCAGTAAGATGAATCGATCCTGAATCGGTACCCCCGCCCGCCATTGATGCATATTGATATGGTATATTATGCTCATCAGCAGTATCCACAATCAAATCTCTTACACCTTTATGAGAAACCATTGACGCATCATACAAAACGATTTGCGGTCCTTTACCCAATTTACTGTCCGCTTCATGATCAGATACACCAGGCATATCACCGGCAATACCTACGTCAACACCGAATCCAATGTCCGGTTTTATCGCATGTGCAGAAGTACGCGCCCCGCGAAGACCAACTTCCTCCTGGATTGTACCGACACCATATACGATATTCGGATGACTCTCATCTTTCAATTGTTTTAAAACTTCAATCGCGATAGCACAGCCAATACGGTTGTCCCATGCTTTCGCTAAAAGCATCTTTTCATTTTTTAATTGCGTAAATTCGAAATAAGGTACGATAGAATCACCTGGACGAACACCGAATTCATGCGCTTCTTCTTTACTGGATGCACCGATATCGATAAACATATCTTTAATCTCTACTGGCTTTTTGCGTGCCTCTTGAGAAAGGATATGTGGCGGCTTAGAACCGATTATACCTGTAACATCACCTTTACTGGACATGATGGTAACACGTTGAGCAAGCATTACCTGGCTCCACCATCCACCCACAGTTTGGAAATAAATAAAACCTTTGTCATCGATTCGTGTCACCATAAAGCCTACCTCATCAAGATGACCCGCTACCATTATTTTAGGTCCATTTTCATCACCGGTTTTTTTGGCGATTAAGCTCCCTAAATTATCTGTATAAACCTCATCAGCGTATGGTTTGATATAGCCTTCCATTACATCTCTTGCTTCTTTTTCATTACCAGGAATTCCTTTTGCATCTGTTAAATCTTTAAGCATTGTAAGTGTTTCATCCAATTTTGCCATATGTACGTAAATCCTCCTTTTTTCCTAATACACTTATTATTATAACTTTATTGCAGGAAATAACAAAATAATTCTGCTTTAATAACCTTCATCCTGGCGTTCATAATTAATTTCATTTTTCTGGATGTACGCGCGGTATACCGCATTTTCATCAAATCCAAGAAGGTTTCCAAGCTGAATGTAACTGTTAAACATTTTTTCGTAATTTGATTGTGATGGATCATGTTTATAGGCAGCACACATATCAAAAACATGATTGAACTGCTCAGTTTCCGTATTAATAGTGGCATTTGAAGATTTTGTATGGCAGATATGCCCTTTGTCTAACCCTAAAGATAAAATAAAATGTACCCCATCAACATATTCTGCCAAGATAACCTCCTGATCACTCTTCGGTTTACTGCTCCAAAATTTAAAACACCGTGTTTCGTTTGCAAGTTCTCCCAATTCGACTAGCAGCGCAAGATATTTTTCTTCAAATAAATTTTCCCCTGTTACACCTTGATTATTTTCAATATACTTGTCCAATTGTTTTTGCATGGAAAATAACTTCTTCCAGTTCATTTATTTTACTCCTTTTTTCTTTTATTATGATTGTAACATAATAATTGAAACCTTATGATTTCTAGAACGTACAAGAAGATAATAACGTTCAGGGAGCGGTTTATATGATTGTGATTTTATTCAGGATTCTAATTCTCATTGCAATAGCTCTCCTCATGTATACGGTTTACCAATACTACCGAAACCCCATGCGGAAACTAAGAATTGCAAAAACAAGGGATGAATTCTTTTTATTGGATGAATTGCAAAACAGTAAAAAAAACGTACAATTCGTTTATAAAGGCTGTCTATTTGAAGGGGAAAAATATGTCGGTACTACAGAAGATTCGTTCGAAGTAGTCAATATTCACGTCTATACTCCTGAGCCTGATGATTTGCGCGGAATAACGAGAGATGATCTATACTTTCTGGAAAAAGAGCTTTTAATTCGCTATCCATACGCGAAAATTGAATGGAAACATCCAATAAACAAATTAATACTTACACCAGTTAAGGAATAAATTATTCTGAAATAACCAGCTAATGAAAAGGCTCCACCCGTAAAAGGGTGAGCCTACTGTTGTGCACCTACGTGAAAAAAATCCTGCCATTTAATAATTATTTCCTTTCTTCTTAGTAAATATATAAGCGGAAGTAACGCGATTAAAAAGACGAAGATATATAAAGGGGATAAATTTGAAATCCATTTACCGATTGAAGTATAAACAAATGCTAATGGAATATTGGATAGAAAAGATGATTTAGTGTAATCTTTAAATCCTTCTGAGATCTGAATTAAGCATAATGATAATAAATGAAAGTGAATAAATGGAACAAGTCTTAAGACAGCTATTTGGGATGTTGTAAATTGGGAGTGTTTCCCAATAATTTTTTGTTTCATATTAACCAGTTTGTTAAATGTCTTTGGCATAAAACGAATGATTCCATAAAAGATAATACTGGATAATGTAATGCCAATAATCGAATATACTGTTCCAGCTACTGCCCCAAATAAAATTCCACCAGAAATGCAAATAAACACAACAGGGAGAAAGAATAATGGTCTTAGCAAATGAAAGCTAATAAATAAGATAGGTGCAAATAATCCGCCTGTTTCGATAATCGTCATAAGATAATTACCAAACAGCTCCATAACTAACCCCCTTCAAGATGCGTATTCGTTCTTATAGTACATGTATATGACATAAGACGAGCCTTTATGACACAAAAGAAATATATATCCATAAAACAAGCTGAACAATTATTAATATTGGCATTCCTATCCGAAAGAGCGCGTGTTTTGTTTTATGGCGAAATACTTGCATCCCTAAAAATGATCCAATGCCGCCTCCTAGAATTGCAGTGATCCACAGCGTTTTTTCCGATATACGCCATGCCCGTTTTTTAGCTCTTTGCTTATCTAACCCCATCAATATAAACCCACCAATATTAATGCCAATTATGTACGCTAAAATTATAGTTTCGTCCATTTCTTCTCCCCTGTAAGATTAAAAGGTCAAATCCCTGCAATAATTGGATTTGACCTTTTAATATTCTATCATTTTATTTAAGTGCTGCTTTTGCCTTATCTGCTAATTGTGCAAATGCTTTTTCATCATTGATAGCAAGATCTGACAGCATTTTACGGTTTACTTCAATCCCTGCAACCTTTAAGCCGTGCATTAATTTGCTATATGAAATGTCCTGCATGCGCGCTGCAGCATTAATACGGGTAATCCAAAGTTTGCGGAAATCGCGTTTTTTCTGTCTGCGGTCACGATAAGCATACTGACCTGACTTCATTACCTGTTGTTTAGCTGTCTTAAATAACGTTCTTTTTGAACCATAATAACCTTTTGCTAGTTTTAGTACGCGTTTACGACGTCTGCGCGTAACTGTTCCACCTTTTACACGTGGCATATTAATTCCCTCCTAATACAAATCAAAATCTATATTTTCCATTGATAAATTAATTAGTCTCCTATTATTTAGGAAGCATTGCTTTAATACGTTTGTAATCCCCTGCGGATACCAATGCAGATTTACGTAATTTACGTTTTTGTTTTTGAGATTTATTTGCGAACATATGGCTTGTATAAGCATGTGAGCGTTTCAGTTTTCCAGAACCAGTTCTTTTAAAGCGTTTTTGAGAACCTTTATGGGTTTTCATTTTAGGCATGTTGATTTCCTCCTTGTAAGCATCAATAAATTCTTTAATTATTTTTCGTTTAATGGAGCAAGCATCATAAACATATTACGGCCTTCCATTTTAGCCTTAGACTCAATTGCTGAAATATCTTTCACTTCTTCAGCTAGACGGTCTAAAACTTCCTGACCAAGCTCTTTATGAGTAATTGCACGTCCGCGGAAACGAACCGAAGCTTTTACCTTATCACCTTTTTCAAGGAATTTTCTGGCGTTCTTTAATTTTGTATTAAAATCGTGCTCGCCAATTCCAGGTGTGAAGCGAACTTCCTTCACGTTAATGATTTTTTGTTTCTTACGTGCTTCTTTTTCCTTTTTCTGCTGCTCGTAGCGATATTTACCGTAATCCATAATTCGGCATACTGGTGGTTTCGCATTCGGTGCAACTAAAACTAAATCCAAGTTTCTGGTTTGAGCAATATCCAATGCTTCATTGCGGGATTTTACTCCAAGCTGATCACCATTTGAATCGATAAGACGTACTTCTCTAGCACGAATTTTTTCATTAACATTCATATCTTTGCTAATAGCCAGCCACCTCCAAAATTATTTTCAATAAATTGTTTGCTGATCTGTCATTGACAAGTTTATATTAATCATTAAAAAAGTGTAGGTACAAAGATGCACCCACACGTCTCCAATAGTCTATTAAAGAAGTAAAAAACCAGTCAACTGCATTATGCGTCGATCAGGTGAGAAGCGGGTGCTTCTACTTGTCTCAGATCATTTAGATTTATTCAACTCATATAGAATAACATGTATCTTTTAGACTGTCAACAAGCTTTCTTTTCGCTTATACTAGACAATCTTCCTTTGTATTATATACTTATGAAATAAGTATAAAGAAATGCCCCTTGGGTAGGAAACGTTAATTCCGCAATGTTCTATCCGCAATTTCCTGTGCAATTAACTGTTCAAAGTCTTCATAGGCCAATGTTTCTGATTGCTTTTCACTATATCTTCTTACATTAACAGCATTTTCTTCGATTTCATTATCACCAAGTACTAATGAGAATGGAACTTTTTGTGTCTGTGCTTCACGAATTTTATATCCGATTTTCTCATCACGCTCATCCACTTCAACACGAATACCGCTAAGTCTGAGTTTATCGGCTACATCCTTCGCATAGTCTAAATGTACCTGAGGGGATACTGGAATAACTTTTACTTGAACAGGTGCTAACCATGTTGGAAATGCCCCTTTGTATTCTTCCAATAAAAATGCCACAAAACGTTCCATTGTTGAAACAACACCACGATGAATAATAACAGGTCTATGCTCTTTACCATCCTCACCAATATAGGATAGGTCAAATCGCTCTGCTGCCTGATAATCTATCTGAACAGTTGACAATGTCTCATCCTTTCCTAGTGCTGTTTTTACTTGCACATCCAGCTTAGGACCGTAAAACGCTGCTTCCCCTTCTGCTTCCACATAGTCAACATTCATATCCTCCATTGTTTCCTTCAGCATTGCCTGTGCTTTTTCCCACATTTCATCATTATCAATATATTTCTCTTTATCTTCTGGATCACGATATGAAAGGCGGAAGTAATATTCCTCAATGCCAAAGTCCTTATAAACTTGTTGAACCAATTTTACAACACGGATAAATTCATCTTTTAGTTGATCGGGCCTAGCAAATATATGAGCATCATTTAATGTCATTGCACGAACACGCTGCAGCCCTGCCAAGGCTCCTGACATTTCATATCTATGCATTGTTCCAAGTTCCGCAATACGTACAGGTAGATTGCGATAGCTGTAAAGTTGATTTTTATAAACCATCATATGATGCGGACAGTTCATAGGTCGTAATACTAACTCTTCATTGTCCATTTTCATTCTAGGGAACATATCTTCTTCATAATGGTCTAAATGCCCACTTGTTTTATATAAATCCACACTTCCTAAAACTGGAGTATAGACATGGTTATAGCCTAAGCGTTCTTCCAGATCTACAATGTAACGTTCAATTATACGGCGAATTGTTGCACCTTTTGGCAACCACAATGGAAGACCTTGCCCAACTTTTTGGGAAACAGTAAATATATCCAGTTCTTTACCAAGCTTGCGATGATCACGTTCTTTACGCTCCTCCAAGATGCGTAAGTATTCTTCTACTTGGCTTTGTTTTTCAAATGCAGTTCCATAAATACGCTGCAGCTGCTGATTATTGCTATCTCCACGCCAGTATGCCCCAGAGATACTAAGCAGTTTAAAAGCTTTTAGTTTACTTGTAGAAGGAACATGAATTCCACGGCACAGGTCAAAAAATTCCCCTTGCTTGTAGATAGTTACCTGTTCGTTTTCTGGAATTGCATCTATCAATTCAAGTTTAAGATCATCGCCTATTTCACGGAACATATCCTTGGCTTCTTGACGTGTAACTTCAATACGTTTTATTTCTAAATTTTCATCTACAATCCGCTTCATTTCTTTCTCAATCTTCGGAAGATCTTCAGGTGTTATTGATTGATCCAAATCCATATCGTAATAAAAACCTTCCTCAATAACTGGACCCACACCAAATTTCACATTTTTATATAGGCGTTTAATTGCTTGTGCCATTAAATGTGCTGTTGAATGGCGGACAACTTCAATTCCCTCTTGATTCTTATACGTAATAATCTCAATTTTCCCGCCTACTGTTAGCCCCTCGCGCAGATCTATAAGCTCACCATCCAGCTTTATTGCTAATGCTTGCTTTTTTAAACCTGATGAGATTGTCCCTGCTATCTCTTCTCCTGTAGTTCCTGCTGGGAATTGCTTTTTAGCTCCATCTGGAAATTCTATTGAAATTTCTGCTGCCATTGTGCCTCACTCCTTTTTAAATTAAAAAACGCCCATCCCTCTGCACATTTGCAAAGGGACGAGCGTTGGTCACGTGGTTCCACCCTAATTCCCGTAAATAAATTACGGCTTCATTAATCTTTAACGCAGATGATACGCTGCTATTTACTTCATTTCAATAACAGAGTTCAAAGGGGGTAATCATTTGTTTGTACATGGAAGTTTCCAGCCAATGACTCCCTTCTCTATTTTATACAAATACCAAATGATCGTGTCCTTATCATTACTTCAAATAAAAAATTTGATATAAATCGTATTATAGCTTTAGCTTATGAGAAAATCAAGCCTTTTATTATTTATTTTTTAAATAAAATGGAAATGGAAATTTATGATATGGTTCAAACTCTACTTTCTCCTCAAAAACATTGATAACCGTTAATGTTTTTGGTTCAGAAGGATGATCACCATAAATCTTTATTTTCTTTGGTGCCATCGCAACTAAAGGTGCCAAATTTAATTCATTTTCATCTAATCCAACAATATACAAAGGCTCCTGCTGCATGATCATACGCAACTCCATTTTAGAGAATCGTTTTCCATTGCCTCTAAAAAAGGAAAACGTACTCCCCTGCAATACATGAATAATAGGAAAACCGGATTCTTTTTTTGCTATATAATCACGCAACGTATTAACAAAAGCTTGGTGGTCCTCTTCACGTTTAAACTCGTCAATGGCGAGTCCTACATAATGGATTAGCTGATCCTTAAAGGCTTTTAAGCGGAACTTCACAATTGAATCGTAATGAATTGTAGAAGTGTTTTTGATATTAGCAATAAATAATGATAGTAACAACTGACTCGGATCCTCGTTTTTCCTAACCTGTATGCTGTCATCATCCTCACCGGAAAATATCCAGTTTGTTAAATCCATAATTCGTTCCATTTCATCTGTGTTTGAATAATAGTAGTAATCTTCAATAATGCTTTTTATCATGTCTGTTAATCGATGTAATCTGAATACATCAACCATGGATCGTGCAATTGTTTCCATTGTTTCATTGTCAGGCAAATTATAATCGAGCTGCAGTTTATTCCCCCAATCTTTATCCGTTTTCCAATGCAATTCAATTTGTTTGTTATAACGAAACAAATGCTCACAAAAAGTAATTACTTCCTTGTCAGAACTAAAATATACCTCCAGCAACAAACATCACCCTCACCCAAGACCAAACTGTTACATTATATGGACAAATACATAAAAAAATGTATAAACCCGTAAAACTAGTAACTATATTAATTTTCGGGGTGATATTAAAAACTAACATTATGGTATATACCATAATGTTAGTTTCATTAAATTCCTCGTCTGTTTTCTCCGGTCATTGAAATTTCGTTGCTGACTTGTTTAATCCGCTCAATAATCCGGCCGGCCTTTACGGTTTCGATTCCACCACGATTGGATGTTGACAGCTGGCTTTCAAGTTGTTCCAAACTATAATTTGAAGTAAAGAAAACCGGTAAACGTTCCATCATTCGATACTGTAAAATAGATCCTAATATTTCATCCCGGAACCATGCTGATTGAGATTCTGCACCTATATCATCCAGCATAAGCACATCTGCCTTCTTAAAATAATCTATTTTATCATTTATAGAATCATCTTTAATTGAACCTTTCATTTCTCGAACAAATTCAGGCATATAAATAAGCATAGATGATATGTTCATTTTTTTTAATTGATTTGCGATAGCACCTAAGAAATACGTTTTCCCAACACCAAAAGGTCCATGAAAATAAATCCCCCTTGGAGGCATAGATGAATTTGCTTTGTTCAAGAAGGCAATGGTTTCTCTTATAGCATTCGCTCTATTTTCTGGATCTTGGTCAAATTCATCAACTGATGCTTCGAGGATTTCTTTGGGCATATACAGACTTTGAATTAAACTTTGCTGCTCTTTTTGTTTCTCATATATTACCTTATTATGGCACTTTTCATATATAATATTAATTTCATTATTATCTGTTTTCAAAACGGGGGAGTACCCCTTAATCATATTGACGCATCCATTTAATGACGAGCATTTATCGCATTGTTTCGATTGTGTTTTATATTCATATAATTTAATCAGATTCTTGTCTATTTCTGGTTGTGAAAATTGTGGGTTCAATGAAATAAATTCACGTATCTCGGGGTCTTGGAGAACTTCCTCTTTTATTTTCACATATTTTTCTTTAAAGCTTTCATTACTTTGCATCCACTTTTTTAAAGCAGATTGAATAGGTTCCATGAAATCATCCTTGCAAATGATTATTTTTGTTATTGCTAGTAAATTCACGTAAGAGCTCTGCAATTTCCTCTTTTTCTTTATCTGCATCAATTGTCGTTTTTTTCGGTGTCTCCTGTGGTTTCTTTTTCCGATCTTTAAACCAATCTGGAACAACCTCATTAGAAGAAGGTTTCCGGTAAATTTGCTTATTCGAGGCGGGATTTTTATAGCGGTTTTTTTCCGCTTTTGCAAATGCCATAGCCTCTTTAGCGGTTTTTAAATTAGCTCGCGACCAATGGCTGGCAATTTTATCCATGTAGGCTTTGGAAAGCTTCATATTGGATTGCAGCAGCACGTAATGAATTAAAACATTCATAACTGGTGACGGTAAACCTTGATTTGTCATTACCTCACGGATAACCTTTAAATCCTGCTCTGAAGCCCTATTTCCACTGGATAGATCCTCTAGCAATTGTTTCGGTGAAATAGTTTGCAGTTCATATATTAAATGTTCTTCTTTAGATGTTGGTTTATAATTAGTCTCCCTGTTTGCTAGATTTTGCTGTTTATCGATTAATTTAACAACATCCTGATTATGGTTCGCTTTAAACAGATCATGGCAAGCATTTTTAAATTCATCAGCATCAAGGGTATTCTCTGCTGTCAATGCCCACATTACGGCTTTTTCTATTTCATAAGATGCAAGATCATATAACACCATCATTTGAGTCAACAATTTTTTATTTTCTGCTGTCAAAATATCTTTCTCAGGAATCATACGCTGCTTCAGCATTTGTTTCATCCAGGAAAAATTTAGTGATACAATATCTTTTTCCGTATCAGATTCTATTTGTTCGGCATCTTCGAATTGTGGTTGAAATGTATGAAAAACGTCGCTAAACGAAGCAGTTATATTATTCCCTTTTTGGGTATCGATAGTATGAACATAATTGTTTTTCAGCATTTCAAACTTGTCTTGTCCAACATGGTGGTAAAGTAATTGTGATAGCATAGCATCTTTAAAAAACCCATGAGGTGCAAAAGGACTAATTAATTCATACGTATAAACGTCATTTTTGTCTGTTTTATATTCATACGTCTTTAATAGCCCAATTCCTTCAAGCTTAATTCTTGCTCGGTATATGTCATCTAATGGCAAATTTAAATAATTCATTAATGTATGATGTGTTTGTGGTTCAGACTCTTGTTGCAAATCTAATTCATGCAAAAGAGTTTGGTATAAGGAAATAGCATTTATTCCGATTAACGGCTGGTATAAATGCGTTAACGATTTTGCATAACCTTCTGGCATATATCCTTTTTGCAAAATATAGTACCCGTCAACAGGCAATATGTTCCCTATAAATTTCATTATGCTGACCTTCCCTTTTGTCATATAATACGCTTAATAGTCATTTTTTATCTGAATTGATCAAATCCCTTAGTTCATCCAAAAATACGCTGATGTCCTTGAATTGACGGTAAACCGAAGCAAAACGCACATACGCAACCTCGTCTACCTCAGATAGCCTGTCCATAACCATTTCACCAATTTCGTTACTTTCTATTTCTGATGCTCCTGAATTCCGTAATTCTTTTTCCACATCTAAGGCAATACCTTCAATTTTTTCAATTGGTACGGGTCTCTTTTCACAAGCCTTAATTAATCCGCGGATTAGCTTCTCTCTACTATATTCTTGCCTTGTCCCGTCTTTTTTCACTACAATTAATGGTACCTCTTCAATCCGTTCAAAAGTGGTGAAACGAAAGCCGCATTGTTCACATTCCCGTCTCCTGCGAATGGAGCGCCCCTCTTCAATTGGCCGTGAATCAAGAACTTTTGTGCTTTTATAAGAGCAATTTGAACACCTCATCTAATTCAACCCCAATCATATGCTACATAGTTTTCGTTTCTATCAGCGTAAGTTCTTTGTTAAGCTCCGTATATAACTTTTGAATAAGCCTCGTACTGTATGCAAAATCAAACGGAAGCAATGATTCAGTTGTTACGGAGAAGTCAACGGCAGTCTGATATGGACGAACCATAATAACAGTGGCTACTATGAATGCTTTTTTACCTTTCTCTACATTTACACTTATTTCCCCATGCTCCTTAGACAAAGAATTAAATCTATATTCATGTGAGCCTTTAAAAAATTGTTCCAACGTATTCAGACCTTTATCTTTCGTTGTTTTATAATAGCGTGTTGTCAATGTTGGGTCCCAATGATTTTCACTTGTCTCAGCGTGGTTATTAAAATATTTTGCTGCTTTTTGCCTCAATGACATCGTTACACCCCATTAATTATAATCTCATTTATGTATGTATAATAAAAATATATTACTATATATTTTAACACGTTTTTAGTAATTCGACTAATTAAAAATAGAGTTGATCACTTCCAATTGGAAAATGAATCAACTCTAATCATACGAATTTTATTTATAACACTTGAAATTTATTGACCTTTACTGGCCCCATTCCACGTGGTACCTCAACCTTTTCATAAGTCTTTGCTTCCAGAGAATCAGCAATATATTGCGCAGCTACATTTGGATCAATAATTTCGCCACATGTATATACATCGATGCTCGCATATCCATGTTCCGGAAAACTATGAATTGTCAAATGTGATTCTGAAATGATTACCACTCCACTTACGCCATGCGGTGCAAATTTGTGAAAGGCAACTTCTCGTACTTCTGCCCCTGCTTTTAATGCTGCCTTAACAAATATTCGTTCAATTAAACCCATATCATTAAGTTTATCTATATTGCAATCCCATAATTCAGCAATGACATGCCTGCCTATAGTATCCATTATTTATTCCCCCTCAATACATATTGACTTGAATACTTCTAAATTTACTCCAGCTGCCACGGGGGAAAGTTAGTCCAAAGAGGTCCTAACCCTTTAAGCAGTTGTTATTTTTATTTTTTAGAAGTTCAAAAAGTAGTATAAACCGTTTAGATTATTTTTGCAATATGTTTTTTTTAATAAAAGTAAAAAGGGCTATAGCGTAATGGATGGACCTTGCAATCTTTAAGAAACTTTTACTTTCTGCTGCAAATAACTACCTACATATTTAGCCAAATCAACTACACGGGTAGAATATCCCCACTCATTATCATACCAGGCCAAAACCTTAATCTTACTCTCTCCCATGACAATAGTTGATAGTCCGTCTACAATTGCGGAAAAATCTGTAGTAGTAAAATCTATCGAAACAAGCGGTTCCTCACTATATTCCACAATGCCTTTTAATTCATTACCAGCGGCCATTTTAAATGCTTGATTTACGTCATCCGCTGAAATTGGCTTATTAACATCAACAACCAAGTCAACTAAAGATACGTTTGGGGTAGGTACACGTAATGCCATTCCATGCAATTTACCATTTAAATGCGGCAACACTTCACCTAACGCCTTAGCTGCACCTGTTGATGTCGGAATGATTGATTGTGTACATCCCCTTGCCCTCCGTAAATCCTTATGAGGGTTATCCAGATTTTTCTGGTCATTAGTAAACGCATGGACTGTTGTCATTAATCCATTATCAATTCCAAAATTTTCATCTAAGATTTTTACAACAGGCGCCAAGCAATTTGTTGTACAAGATGCATTTGATATTACATGATCAGTTACTGGATTGTACGAATCTTCGTTTACACCCATTACAATTGTTCGATCCACCTGTTTACCCGGTGCTGTAATCACAACCTTTCTCGCACCAGCTTGAAGATGCAATCCTGCACCTTCTTTACTATTAAATTTCCCTGTTGCCTCTATAACAATATCTATCTCAAGCACATCCCATGGAAGAGTTTGCGGATCCCGTGAATTAACAAGCGAAACAGTCTCTCCATCTATTTCTATTGAATCCTGAAGCGCTTTCACATCGCCATTAAAAATACCATGAACACTATCATATTTAATTAAATGTGCCAATGTTTCTGGAGGATAATTTGCATTGATTGCGACCACCTTTAGTTGATCATCCTTAATCGCTTGGCGAAACACCATTCGTCCTATACGACCAAATCCATTAATAGCAATTCGAGTTTTATTCATTTATGGTCCTCCTATATATGTTATACTCATTGATCTTATTATTATAATTAGTATAACATAATTACAAAAAAAAGTGCTTAAAAAATATGCTTTTATATAAAAATAATAGCTAAAATATTCCATGTTTCCCAGTTCTGCATTCATGTCAGCTTGAACGGCATTAATTAATATGACACTTTTCGGGAGTTTTGTTATCTTATACTTCATTATTTCAGATGAAATGCAATGTAACGACAGTTTCCCTACTTACTAACAGCAACTAAAAAGCACGTATCCATGCACCATTTACGTCGCAATTTTTTTTATTTCTTGCGTATGAAAAACAATTTCTTAGATAACAAAAGAGCACAGGTAAGCCTATGCCCTCAAAGTAAGAAAATATTAAATTACATTCCAATCCTTTAATAACCTCTCTAGCTGTTCATATGAATGATATTTCGTTCCATTATTATCTATTATTGCATCTGCCATTTCTGCCTTTTCACGAACCGGTATTTGAGCTTTAATACGCTTTATTGCTTCATTTTCTGTATATCCATCCCGCTCCATTAAACGTTTTAATTGAACAGCTTCATCAACATAAACAACTAATGTCTTATCAACAAAATGTGTTAATTTACTTTCAAATAGTAGTGGTATATCTAAAACCACACATTTTGCTCCTGACTCTGCATAGGCATCTCGCCGTTTTAGCATTTTTTCACGTACTGCGGGATGAACAATTTCATTTAATTGATTTCGCTTTGCATCGTCTGCAAAGATAATTTCTCCTAGCATCTTACGGTCAATAGACTTATCTTTACGTAAAACTTGTTGACCAAACGTTTTTATTATTTGATCATATGCCTTCTCGCCAGGTGCTACAACCTCTCGTGAAATTTTATCTGCATCAACAACTGGTATGTTATAATCATCAAACATTAACGAAACAGTACTTTTTCCACTTGCGATGCTTCCAGTTAACCCGATTATTAATGCCATACTGCTTGCTCCTCTTAAGGTTTTTGACATATTACACATAGATGCGTTCCGCGCCCGCCAATTTTCATTTTAACAATAGGCTTTCCACAATTTTTACAAGCCTGATTTTCCTGGCCATAAACAAATAGCTCTTGCTGGAACATACCCATTTCACCTTGCCCATTTACATAAGATCTAATCGTTGTACCGCCCTGTGCAACAGCTTCTTTCAATGTCGCTGTTGCTTCTTTTTGAATAGCTTTAACTTCTTTCTTAGTTAACTTACTCGCCTTTTTTAGTGGGTGAACACCAGCTTTAAACAATGTTTCATCAACATATATATTTCCGAGACCGGCAACAATTGTTTGATCAAGCAGTGCAGCTTTGATAACACGATCAGTCTTTTTCAATTTCTCATAAAAATACGCAAAAGAGAAATCTTGTTCAAATGGATCAGGTCCGAGTTGAATTAAAGGTTTTTCCTTTAATTCATCTCCTTTCTTAAATACATGCATCGTTCCAAATTTCCGGACATCATTATAACGCAGCTCTTCTCCGTCCGAGAATGTAAAAGCAACATGTGTATGTTTTTTCATAGGTTCCTTGGATTGGTGAACACTATACTTTCCTTCCATGCGTAAGTGCGATACCAAAACGTAAGCATCTAATTGAAATAAAAGAAATTTCCCCTTACGTGTAATATCTTGAATTGTTTGACCATGCAGTATGTGCTTAAACTGTTCAATATCATCCGGCATCTTAACAATGTTCGGCCAAAAAACCTCTACATTTTCGATTGTTTTCTCCAAAACGAATTGTTTTAAGGTATTTTTAATTGTTTCAACTTCTGGTAATTCTGGCATGTCACGTATTCTCCTTATTTCCTGTCACAATGTGTTTTATAATTACTTCGCATCGAACCAGCTTTCGCCATATTCGTAATCGACCTTGAGCGGTACACTGAGTTTAACGGTGTTTTCCATAACCGCAGGAACTATTTCTTTCAGTTTTTCAATTTCGTTTTTCGGTGCTTCAAGAATAAGTTCATCATGTACTTGAAGAAGCATTCTAGCTTCTAGTTTCTCTTCGATTAATTTCTCATGCAGATCGATCATCGCTTTTTTAATAATATCAGCTGCACTGCCTTGAATTGGAGTGTTCATGGCTGTACGCTCCGCAAAGCTTCTCTTGTTAAAATTTCTGCTAGTAATATCTGGCAGATATCTTCTGCGCTTCATTAAAGTGGTTACATAGCCTTTGTGCTTTGCTTCCTGAATTATCTCATCCATATATGTTTTGACTCCTGGATAACTATCCAAATACCTGTCAATAAACTTCTTTGCTTCTTTTCGGGTAATTTTCAAACTTTGGGATAGACCATAATCACTAATTCCATAAACGATTCCAAAATTAACAGCCTTAGCTTGACGCCGCATATTGCCAGTAATTTCATCTTCTCCAACATGAAAAACTTCCATTGCAGTACGCGTATGGATATCCATATCGTTTTGAAATGCCTCAATTAATTTCTCGTCCTCTGCTATATGTGCCAACACCCGCAGTTCAATTTGCGAATAATCGGCAGCAAACATGATCCATTCCTTAATAGCCGGTACAAATGCTTGGCGAATTTTTCTTCCTTCCTCCAAGCGAATTGGAATATTTTGTAAGTTGGGGTCGATTGAACTCAATCGGCCAGTTTGTGTAAGTGCTTGATTAAATCTTGTATGAATTTTGCTTGAATTTTTATTAACAACTTTTAATAGTCCTTCAATATAAGTTGATTGAAGTTTCCCCAGCTGCCTGTATAATAGCAGTTTTGGAATTATTTCATGTTCATTCTGTAATTGCTCCAATACATCAGCAGCTGTCGAATAACCAGTCTTTGTTTTCTTTATTACAGGTAAATCCAGTTTTTCAAAAAGAATAGGTCCAAGCTGTTTAGGAGAATTTATATTAAATTTTTCACCTGCCAGATCATAGATATCTGTTTCAATTTCGTCCAATCGCTGTTTTAGTTCTACTCCCATTTCCTCTAATCGCTTGACATCAACTAAAACACCAGTATGTTCCATTTCGCCAAGAATAAGTGCAAGCGGCATTTCCAGCTCTTTGTAAAGCTCGTACTGCTCGTTTTCTTTTAACTTTGATTCCATATCTTCTTTCATTGCATATAAAAGGCTTGTCTTTCTCGCAATGTGCTCAGCTAAAGCATTTTGCTCTGGAACTTTTATTTTGGCACCTTTCCCAAATACTTCCTCATCAAACAAAACATCCTTGTTACCCATACGATGAGCAATTGCTGGTATATCATGATGGTTCTCAGAAGGGTCAAGTAAATAGGAGGCAAGCAGCATATCAAAGGTTATGCCTTTAATTTCAATTTTTTGTCTTAATAATGCAACCAATGTTTTTTTCGCATCAAAAACATATTTTTTCTTGCGCGAGTCCATAGCCCATTCACGAAATACATGTGATTTAATTGCAACTTCGGTGGGGATAAAATATGCATTATTCTTATTTGCAATTCCAAAGCCCTCAATTGGAGCTTGATGATAGCTATCGCTCAGCATTTCGACCACTAACGATTCCTCACCCGTAAAGATATCTGGTGTTAGTTCATGCAAAATTGAAAAGTCAATTTCATTTAACGATGCGTTTTGTTCGACATCTTCACTAGATTCACCAGTTATCCTGCTTAACAAAGACTGAAAACCTAAATCCTTGAATATACTGCTAACCTTGTTCTGTTCGTATCCCTTATAGACGATGTTTTCAGGTGTAATCTCAATCGGTGATTTACGATTTATCGTCACAAGTTCTTTACTCATAAAAGCTTCTTGTTTGTGATTTGTAAGATTTTCTTTTAGTTTTTTACCACTTATTTCATCAATATGTTTATATACTTCCTCTACCGTATGATATTGCTTGATCAATTTCGTAGCTGTCTTTTGTCCAACCCCTGGTACTCCTGGAATATTGTCCGAGCTATCACCCATTAATGCCTTTAAATCGATAATCTGTTCGGGTGTAATTTCCATCTTTTCTACCATATAATCTGGCGTATAGGCTTCAACATCACTAATTCCTTTTTTCGTTAATTTTACGGTCACATTTTCCGAGGCAAGCTGTAATAAATCCTTATCACCCGATATAACAGTAACATCCCAATTTTCATCATTGCCTTTTGCAGCAAATGTACCAATGATGTCATCCGCTTCATATTGGTCCAATTGGTAATGGGATATATGAAAGGCATCTAGCAATTCTTTTAAAATTGGAAACTGCTCAGATAGCTCCGGTGGTGTTTTCTGACGACCGCCTTTATATTCTTTATAGGTCTGGTGACGAAATGTCGTTTTCCCCGCATCAAAAGCTACTAACATATGGGTAGGCTTTTCATCCTCTAAAATCCTCAAAAGCATTGTCGTGAACCCATAAACTGCATTAGTGTATACACCTTTATCATTATTTAATAAAGGTAAAGCAAAAAAAGCACGGTAAATAATACTATTTCCATCAATTAAGACTAATTTTTTTGACACGTTATGCCTCCTCTATTAAAAAGCTTTTTTATATAGTTAGGTAGTTATCTTATTTTATCATTATCAGTAGGTAAAAGAAAAAAATAATAGCAGAATTACATGTATTATATCAATTTCAGACTTCACCCTAAAAAAGGTCAACACCATTACCTGATAAAAAAACAAGTAATGAAGCCGACCTAGTCTAATGTTTTGGAAAATATACATGAAAGGCTGTCCCTTTATTTAACTCACTTTCTACAGTAATTGTACCGTTATGCACTTCTATAATATGTTTTACAATAGCCAGACCTAAACCTGTCCCCCCAGTATTTCTGCTTCTTGCTTTATCAACCCGGTAAAAACGTTCAAAAATACGGGGAATTGCATCTTCCGGTATACCAATTCCGGTGTCCTCTACAGATAACTGTATATAATCATCAGTTTCTTTCACCAACAATGTTACTTCTCCATTTTCAGGTGTGTAGCTTATGGCATTCGCTAATATATTTATGAACACTTGTTTTAATCGTTCTACATCAGCTTTAATCATTAATCCTGGTTCCTGGCTAACTGTTAAATGAATATGTTTCTTATCTGCTTGGTGCTTCATTAATGGCATAATATCGGAAAGTACCTCGTCTATAGTTATTTCAGAAACGTTTAATCTGAACTCATCTTTTTCCAATCTGGACAAAGTTAACAAATCTTCTATTAACAATTGCAGGCGATTGCTTTCTTCATAAATGATTTTTAAAAATCTTTCATTTGCCCGTTCATCGTGCATAGCACCATCCAACAGCGTTTCTGCAAATCCTTTAATCGATGTTATTGGGGTTTTCAACTCATGGGATACGTTTGCAACGAAATCCTTCCTCATGATTTCAAGCTTTTTTAATTCCGTAATGTCGTAAAATACTAGTACTGCACCTTTGAGTATTTTTCTCTCATTGAATATGGGTGCACCAACAATTTCAATATATTTTTTATCAAGACCGATCAATTGGGTAAATGACTCTTTCACATTTTCTTCATATAGAAAAGTTTGTTGAACTGTACGGTGAATTTGTTCATTATTTAAAACATCGTAATAAAGATATCCGATATAATCCTTGGCAGTATTACCAAAAATAGAAATAAATTTGCGGTTAACTAAATGAATATATCCCTTTTCATCCAGTAATACAAGTCCGCTTTGTGTATTATCAATTACTGTCGTCAATTGTTTTTCCTGCATTTGTTCTTGTATGGATAGTTCACTTAAATTTCGTGCTAAAATGTTTATCTTTCTGTTTAATTCACCCACACTGCCAACAGCTGGATGATGAATCCTAGCGCGATAATTCCCTTTTACAAGTTCATCAACCGTTTTTGTGGCTATTTTTACCGGATTCATATATTTGTCAAAAACATGCAGCATGATAAGTACTAATATAATGAATTCCACAAATAAGATTGAAAATAGAATTATGTACTCAGTTGTTATAAGGCTCAGGACACACCCGGTTACAATTACTAATAGAAAAATGCCAATAATATAAGAGATAAGCGGTTTATAAAATAAGGATCGCATTATGTTGGCTCCTCCATTTTGTAACCAAGTCCCCGTATAGTTTTAATATATATTGGACGCTTTGTATCAGGCTCAATCTTTTCCCGTAAATGACTGACATGTACATCAACAATTCTAGTGTCGCCAACAAAATCATAATTCCAAACAGCACTTAGCAGCTGATCTCTCGATAAAACCTTCCCTTTATGATTCGCAAGATAATATAGTAGCTCAAACTCTTTTCTAGTAAATGTTAACGTTTCATCATTCATTTCTGCCTCGTAACGTTCCGGAAAAATAGTAAGGTTTGCAATCTGAATAAAGGATTGATTTGGATCTTTTGCTTTTTCAGAACGTCGTAATATGGCCTTAATCCTAGCAACAACCTCTTTTGGGCTAAATGGTTTCGTTAAATAATCATCTGCCCCTAATTCCAACCCCAGAATTTTATCAAACTCATCATCTTTTGCGGTTAACATTAAGATAGGGGTTTCAATTTTGTTCCTTCTCAATTGCTTACAAACTTCCATTCCATCCAATTCAGGCAGCATTAAATCGAGTACAATAAGATCATATGCGTTTTTTTCCGCCTTATTAATCGCCTCTAGCCCGTTATAGGCAACGTCCGTTTCAAATCCCGCTTGTTCAACGTTAAATTTTAATAATGTAACAATAGATATTTCATCATCGACAATAAGAATTTTTTTCTTCATCGCAGGTCCCCATTTCTAAGTACATTATAATATGTTTATCTTACAATGAAGATGTAGTTATGTGAATAGGTTGAAACGTAAAGAAATATTTACAATTGAGGGAAAGCAGAAATTCACAAATGCCTTAGAAAAAATTCTCCAATGAACTTGCAGTAATTGATTCCGGCTCATATGCGGGACATACCAGAAGCTTTCCATTTATTACTTCGTCTCCTTCTGCATCAAACCCTAACACCGATAAAGTAACTTGATAATTATTGATATCAATTGCAATTATTTCTATCATAAATTTCACTTCTGAGTTATGATTCACAGGCTTCTTGAACCTCATCTCGTGTTGAACAATATGACTGCCCGGGCCGGGTAAATGCATGGAAACCAATGAAGAAACCATCCCAAACAGCATAACGGATGGGACAATTGGCCGTTTGTAAGGCGTTTGCGAGGCGTAATCATGTTGAATGTATAATGGATTAGCATCATTTGTTAATCCTAAATATAATAATAAATCCCTATCTTCAATAATATGTGACGCTGTATATGAGTCCCCTATCTGTAAATCACCAATTTTTTTGCCAAGCTTTCTCTTTTTATCAATCAACTTACTCACCTCCATTAACGTGTAAGCGCTTTCTATTATATCAAAGAACGATAACTTAATCTAATACAATTTTTTAATAAGGTAATTTTTGTATGTTTTAATACTTTTAACCTTGTAGTTTCCGTAAACTGCGACGTAGATTAGTTAATAATTATGTCTAGTTTTCGCTTGCCGTCCGGGATCGCTCCGGACTGGTAAAGAGTGGTATGATTTGATATCGACTTTAGATAGTGGTAATAATGTAATGCCATTAACACTGGTGTTTTACTTAATAAAATTGTGATTGTATTTCCTTTAAAGACAGGCTGTTGGAAAGGAAAAAGCTATCCCTATAATTTGGGATAGCTTTTTCATACTTATTCTAATACTTTTAGTACATTTTTAACAGATTCTGCTGATTTATCTAATGCTGCTTTTTCCTCATCTGTAAGATCCAGCTCAATAATTTCTTCAATACCTTTACCACCTAGTACTACGGGTACACCTAGATAAATATCAGAGTAGCCATATTCTCCTTCTAGATATGCAATTGCCGGGAGAACACGACGTTGATCCTTAAGTATTGCTTCTGCCATTACTGTTAATGATGCTGCAGGGGCATAGTATGCACTTCCATTACCTAAAAGACCAACAATTTCGCCGCCTCCAGTACGGGTCCGTGCAACAATCGCATCCAAACGATCCTTGGAAATCAGCTTTTCCAGTGGAATTCCTCCCGCGTATGAATAACGTATTAACGGCACCATATCATCTCCATGTCCACCCAGAACAAATCCAGTAACATCTTTCACAGATAGGTTAAGTTCTTGTGCAACAAATGTGCGGAATCGTGCAGTATCCAACACACCCGATTGTCCAATTACGCGTTCTTTTGGAAATCCGGATTCTTTAAATGCGGTATATGTCATGGCGTCTACTGGATTTGAAAGTACCACAATATAACTCTCTGGTGCATAGTTAGCAATTTCTTTAGCAACAGATTTCATGATTTTAGCGTTGGTATTTACTAAATCATCACGACTCATTCCAGGTTTGCGGGCAATCCCAGCAGTAATTATTACTAGATCGGAATCCTTTGTTTCTTCATAATTAGCTGTTCCAATAATGCTTGCATCAAAGCCTTGAACAGGACTTGCTTCTAGCATATCCAGCGCTTTTCCTTTAGTTGGATCTTCCATATTTGGAATATCTACCAACACAACGTCCCCAAGCTCTTTTTGTGCAAGCATTAACGCAGTAGTAGCCCCCGTAAAACCTGAACCGATCACAGAAATTTTGTTACGTTTTAAAGTCATGCTAATCCCCTTCCCAGGCTTTTAATCCATATTTTTGATTAGTTCATTACCAAATTCAGAGCATTTAACTTCTGCAGCACCGTCCATAAGACGTGCAAAATCATACGTAACTACTTTAGATGCAATAGTTTTGTCCATTGCTTTTGTAATTAAATCCGCAGCTTCTCTCCATTCCAAATGCTCTAGCATTAATACTGCTGAGAGAATTACGGAAGATGGATTTACTTTATCCAGACCAGCATATTTAGGTGCAGTACCGTGTGTAGCTTCAAAAATTGCATGACCTGTATCATAGTTAATGTTTGCTCCCGGTGCAATACCAATACCACCAACTTGTGCAGCAAGTGCATCAGAAATATAGTCACCGTTTAAGTTCATTGTTGCAACAACATCAAATTCGTTTGGGCGAGTTAGAATTTGTTGCAGGAAAATATCAGCAATAGAATCTTTCACGATGATCTTTCCAGCTTTAACAGCTTCGTCTTGTACCTTGTTTGCTGCATCTTTACCGTCTTTCTCTACAATTCGGTCATATTCTGCCCATGTAAATACTTTGTCACCAAACTCTTGCTCTGCAACTTCATAACCCCATGCTTTAAAAGCACCTTCTGTAAATTTCATGATGTTACCTTTATGAACAAGTGTTACGCTCTTGCGTCCTTCATTAATTGCATATTGGATGGCAGCACGAACAATTCGTTTTGTTCCTTCCTCTGAAACTGGTTTAATACCAATACCAGAAGTTTCAGGGAAGCGGATTTTATGTACATCCATTTCGTTTTCAAGGAACTCGATTACTTTTTTCACTTCTGGAGTACCCTTTTGCCATTCTATTCCTGCATAAATATCCTCTGTATTTTCACGGAAAATTACCATGTCTACATCTTCCGGGCGCTTTACTGGCGATGGTACACCATTAAAGTAACGAACAGGGCGCAAACATGTGAATAAATCCAATTCTTGACGCAATGCTACGTTTAATGAACGAATCCCGCCGCCGATTGGAGTAGTAAGGGGACCTTTAATAGCAATCTTATATTCATCAATTGTTTTAAGAGTTTCATTTGGCAGCCATTCACCAGTTCTATCAAATGCTTTTTGACCAGCATATACTTCAGTCCATTCGATGGCTTTTGTACCATTATATGCCTTTTCAACTGCAGCCTCGATTACTTTACGTGCGGCTGCCCAAATATCTGGACCTGTTCCATCTCCTTCGATAAACGGAACAATTGGATGATCTGGTACATTCATTTTCCCATTTTCTACTGTAATTTTTTCTCCTTGTGCCATAAAAATTACCTCCTAATCATTTCATACAACTATAGTTTAACATAATAATAAACGTGATAATAGCCGGTTATACACCGGCTATAAAAAATACATCCAGTTCTATCTTAAATGCCATTCCTAATCATTATCCGCGGTTTTCAATTGCTGCATAATCCTGAGTATTTGGTCCAATATATTCTGCACGCGGCCGAATTAATCGGTTATTATCATACTGTTCTAAAATATGTGCTAACCAGCCAGAAACACGGCTTGTTGCAAAAATTGGTGTAAACAAATCATGATCAATTCCCAAACTATGATAGACAGATGCTGAATAGAAATCAACATTCGCTGGAAGACCTTTATTTTCCTTAATATATTCTTCAATTTTTACTGACATGTTGAACCATTTAGGCTGACCTGTGATTTTTGTTAACTCTTCTGACATGCGTTTTAAATGTTTTGCGCGCGGATCTCCATTACGATAAACACGATGCCCCATACCCATAATTTTCTCTTTGTTTTCAAGTTTTTCTTTAATATATGGAATTGCATTTTCCTCTTCGCCAATCTCTGTCAGCATTTTCATTACACGTTCATTAGCCCCTCCGTGCAATGGACCTTTCAAAGCGCCAATTGCTGCAGTTACCCCTGAATAAATATCAGACAATGTAGCAACACAAACGCGTGCAGTAAATGTTGAAGCATTTAATTCATGATCTGCATGCAGCACTAATGCTTTATTAATTGCTTCTACCTCAATGTCTTTTGCTTCTTTACCATTAAGCATATAAAGGAAATTAGCAGCATAACCCAATTCTTTCTTCGGTTGGACCGGGTCTTTCCCTTTGCGAATACGTGCAAACGCAGTAACAATTGTAGCGATTTTGGCTTGTAAACGAACTGCTTTCCGCTTATTAGCATCCGGCTCCATTACGTCTGCTTCCTCATCATATAACCCTAAAAGAGATACAGCAGTTCTGAGTGCAGCCATTGGATGGACTGTGGATAAATCATATGAACGTAAATGATCGATAACTGCGTCTGGAAGTTTCATGTTTTCAGCGAGTTCTGCTTTAAATGCATCTAATTCTGTTTTTGCAGGAAGCTTTTGATTCCATAATAAATAAATTACTTCCTCAAAGCTTGAATTTTCCGCTAGATCATCAATTTTATAACCAACATATGTAAGTTGATCGTCGATAATAGAACTAATTGACGATTGAGTTGCTACAACCCCTTCAAGACCTTTAGTTGTTGTCATAACAAACCCTCTCCTTTTCTATAATTTGCTCAAGTAATTAATGAAATATTTTTTGATAACATCCTTTAATAAATTTATTACAATGTCATCCCCATGGACAATTATAAAGTATTCTGAAACCAAAGTGAATCGAAAGCGACCAAAATCGGCAATATTTTTTCCGAAAAAAGCTAATTAGCGCCAATTTCCACTGTGAAAGACAACATTTAACACTTTTCTCGCATCTATTAGTTTGTATCAAATTGGCCATTTTAGTCTATTTTCACTTCAACTAACATATGTAAATAAATACAAGCCTTTAGTGGGGTGAATAAATTGCACAAACAATCTTTGCAGCAGATCGTTAGGTTATTTATCGTTCTATTAGCAATAATTGCTATCATTCTTTTTCTCAAACTTTCAATTGTTTACCTATATCCTTTTCTATTCGCTATTTTATTGTCATTATTATTAAACCCTTTTGTTTCATTTCTTGAAGAAAAGGTTAAGCTCCCACGCGCACTAGCAGCTATTATTATGCTATTTAGTTTATTTATCATCATTGTTGGTGGAATTATATTAATTATCAGCGAGCTGGTCCAGGGAACAACCTATCTTGCCAATAAAATACCTGCCTTCTTTAATACGTTAGTATCATATGTGGAAAACTTTATTAATTCAAGTATTATGCCATTTTATCAGAAGCTTTTATCACTTTTTCATACATTAAATCCTGACCGGCAGCAAACGGTTAAAGAAAACATAGAACAAATTATTAATCAGCTAGGCACAGCTGGTACCGATCTTTTACAAAATTTATTGTTTAATGTCCCTGCTGCTTTAGGTCTCTTGCCCAGTTCCATAACGATATTGACACTAATTGCTCTGGCTACCTTCTTTATAACAAAGGATTGGTACAGGCTTCAGCATTCCATAAAAAAAATAATTCCTCCTATTGCCAATGACTCTGGCAGAAATGTTTGGAATCATCTTAAAAAGGCATTATTCGGTTTCTTGAAAGCTCAACTAATACTTATATTAGTCACTGCAATTATAATATTTATAGGTTTACGAATTTTACAGATTGATCACGCTTTGACAATTTCATTCTTCGCAGCTATTGTGGATCTATTTCCATATATCGGAACTGGCATTATTTTTGTCCCATGGATTATCTACCTTTTTATTTCAGGAAATTATGCATTAACCATAGGAATATCAATATTGTATATGATTATTATTATCGGTCGCCAAATTCTTGAACCAAAAATATTATCTAGCACAATAGGAATCAATCCGCTTCTGGCTCTTATAGTTCTATTCTTAGGGTTGCAATTGTGGGGTGTTATCGGAATTATTGCTGCACCAATTATAGTGGTGGTATTAAGTGCATTATATCAGTCAGGTTTATTTAAGCAGCTATTTCTGTATATTAAGGGATAACCATTACCATTTTCGATATACAAACGTTCCCTTGTCTATCATTTGCTTAATGAGCTTTAGTATTAACAATTTGAATGGTTGTCTGGTCCATGGCAATACTAGTATAAACCCAATGAAGTCAGTTAAAAATCCAGGTGTTAATAAAAAAATTGCACCCATAAAAATGCAAATACCATCAACAATTTCGGATGCCGGCACACTGCCATAACTCATTGATTGTCTTGCCCTGTTCCAAGTTTCTATTCCTTGTTTTTTAGCAATTGCAACTCCAATAACCCCAGTTAAGATAATTAAAGCAACTACCCACCATGGCCCGATAATGCCCCCTGCCCAGACAAAAATGCCTATTTCCAGTGCGGGAACGATTAAAAGTGCCAGTATTAACCAACGCATACCCATTCATCCTTTCCATTGTATAAAAAATGAAGGGATTATTTCCCTTCATTTTTTATAAATCTCATGCAAGTTAAAGGGATTTATACAAGTATGCTTTAAAGTACACTTGCATGACCCTTGTATATGTCGCCTTTTGCTGAATCCATTGTAATATCTTCTTGATCTTTTATTAAATCCAGGACATTTTTCACCCCGACAATTACTGGAATTCCTAGACTTAAACCAACTACCGCAGCATGTGAGGTCAAACCGCCTTCTTCCGTTATGATACCACCCGCTTTTTCAATCGCTGGCATCATATCCCGATCAGTTCCATATGTTATAAGAATGTCTTCCTCCTCAAGCTTGTCAATTGCTTCTCTTGCATTTTTCGCAACTACAGCTTTGCCATATGCGCTTCGTCGGCCGATACCTTGGCCCTTTGCAATTACGTCACCAATAACGTGTACTTTCATTAAGTTTGTTGTTCCGCTTTCGCCAACAGGAACACCTGCAGTAATAATAACCCTGCTGCCCCGTTCAAATAAACCAGTACTTAACCCACGATCAACCGCTATATCTAACATTTCATCAGTAGACAACGCCTTTCCGCCCATTACAGCATGAACACCCCAAATAAGGGATAACTGACGATTAACCCGTTCTGAAAATGTTACAGCAACAATTGGAGCTTTTGGACGATACTTAGAAATCATTCGAGCCGTATGACCACTTTCAGTTGGTGTAATAATCGCGCTTACAGATAGGTTCATAGCTGTATGTGTAACCGATTGACTTATTGCGTCTGTAATGGTCATATCCACTGACCTGGAACGATTCGTTAAAATCATTTTATGATCTAATGCTGTTTCTGCTTTTAGTGCAATGTTACTCATTGTTTGCACTGATTCAACGGGATAGCTGCCGGCAGCAGTCTCTCCAGATAGCATAATAGCATCCGTACCATCAAAAATAGCATTTGCAACATCGGATGCCTCTGCTCTTGTGGGACGCGGGTTTCGCTGCATTGAATCAAGCATTTGTGTAGCCGTTATAACTGGTTTGCCAGCTGTATTACATTTTTGTATTAAAGCTTTCTGTACAAGCGGAACATCTTCTGCCGGTATTTCTACCCCTAAATCACCGCGAGCGACCATAATACCATCACTTACCTCAATGATATCATCTATATTGTCGACCCCCTCTTGATTTTCAATTTTAGGGATAATTTGAATATGTGTAGCATTATTTTTTTCGAGCAATTCTTTGATCTCTAATACATCGGATGGCCTGCGTACAAACGATGCTGCAATGAAATCAATCCCTTGTCCAATACCGAATTCTATATCAGCTGCATCTTTTTCCGTAATTCCGGGTAATTTAACTTGAACATTTGGGACATTGACACCTTTTTTATTTTTTATTTTCCCAGAATTAAGTGCCTTAGTCTTAAGTTCACTATTGATGCGGTCTATTTCTAAAACTTCCAGTTCAATCAGACCATCATCCAATAAAATTTTAGAACCTTCATGAACATCATTGATAAGGCCCGGATAAGTTATAGAAAAACGTTCTGCTGTGCCTTCAACCTCATTCATTGATACGTATACGTCATTTCCTTGTACTAAATCTGCCTCGCCATTTATGAATGAGCCAGTTCTTATTTCAGGACCTTTTGTATCTAGAAGAATTGCAACTGTTTTTCCAGTATTTTCTGCAGCTGCTTTAATATTTATAATACGTTGCCCGTGTTCGTCAAAATCCCCATGGGAAAAATTCAAACGAGCTACATTCATTCCAGACTCAATCAATTGTTCAAGTTTTTCAACCGATTCAGAGGCTGGACCAATCGTACATACGATTTTTGTTTTTCTCATAATTGTTTCCTCCTTGCAACTCTGCAAAACTATATCGACAATTCCTTTGAAAGTTTATACATTTCGTCGTTTATTGTATGTTGTTTTGATAATATATCTAATATATTGTGGTCAACCAGTTTATTCTTTTGAATACCTACCATTCTACCTGCTTTCCCTTCAAGAAGAAGGTCCACTGCTTTTGCTCCTAATCGACTAGCCAGTACACGATCAGAAGCTGTCGGAGAGCCTCCGCGCTGGATGTATCCTAATACAGTTACGCGGGTCTCTAGGTTAGTGGCTTCCTGAATTCGTTGACCATACGAGAAACCACTTCCTACTCCCTCTGCCAAAATAATAATACTATGCTTCTTACCACGTTCATGACCTCGTATAAGACGAGTAATAACATCATCAAAATCATCTTGTTTTTCTGGAATCAGAATACTTTCCGCACCATCAGCAAGCCCGGCCCAAAGAGCTAAATCCCCAGCATCCCGGCCCATTACCTCAATGATATATGTACGTTCATGTGACGTTGCAGTATCCCTGATTTTATCAATTGCTTCTATAATTGTATTAAGTGCTGTATCAAAACCGATAGTAAAGTCAGTTCCATTAATATCATTATCTATCGTACCCGGAACACCTATACACGGATACCCTTTTTCAGTTAATTTTTGTGCACCACGGAAACTTCCATCTCCGCCAATTACGATTAATCCTTCAATCTCGTGCTTTTGTAATTGTTCAATACCCTTTTGCTGTCCTTCATCTGTTTTAAATTCCTCACATCTTGCGGAACGTAACATTGTGCCGCCACGTTGGATAATATCCCCCACGGAGCCAATTTCCAATTTTTCTATATTACCCTCTATAAGACCTTGATAACCATTTTTAATACCATATACTTCGAGTTCATGATAAATTGCTTTTCTAACTACAGCCCTAATTGCTGCATTCATACCGGGTGCATCGCCGCCACTTGTGAGAACACCAATTTTCCTCATTTTCAACACCTTCTTTAAACAATTCTTACTATATAAAGATAATCCCTATTGGCAAAAATAGCAATTGATTACTATACATAGCACCAAGCTCTAAAATTAATCAAGAGATTGACAAAATAATGTCAATCTCTTATCTGAATGGGCGTTCATAAACAAAAACGCTGTTTGCTTATCTTGCTATGTTATGGTTAAACAATAAATAAGGGCACATTCCCATATGTTCGCGGAAATGTCCATTACTTACGTATCTTGATGCTGCACCATACCTGAATAGGTTATTAAGTTTTCCAAAGCAATCAATAATATAATTTCATAAGCAAAAACGTACGTACATTAATTATCTTTATACTCACCTATTTGCTTATACTTTTCCCATCTTTTTTCAAGTAATTCATCATGTGAATAAGCTGATAAAGTATTTAAGGAATCTTGTATGACCTTGTCCATATTTTCAGCCTGCTGTTTAACATCCTGGTGTGCGCCGCCTTTTGGCTCAGGTATGATCCTGTCAATCACACCTAATTCCTTTAAATCATATGATGTAATTTTCATTGTTTCTGCTGCTTTTTGCGCAAGACTGGAATCCTTCCATAACAATGCAGCAGCGCCTTCAGGAGAAATTACTGAATAAGTTGAGTTCTCGAGCATATGGATATGGTCTCCAACACCTAATGCCAATGCACCACCACTTCCGCCTTCACCAATAACTATACATATGATAGGTACCGTAAGACCTGCCATCTCCATTAAATTTCTCGCAATTGCCTCACTTTGCCCTCGTTCTTCAGCTGCTTTCCCTGGATAAGCGCCTTTTGTATCAATAAAGCAAATAATTGGCCGGTTAAATTTCTCGGCTTGTTTCATGTGTCTCAATGCCTTACGATATCCTTCCGGATGCGGCATACCAAAATTTCTGCGAATGTTTTCCTTTGTATCCTTACCACGCTGATGACCAATTACTGTAACGGGGGTTCCTTTATAGTACGCAATACCTGACACAATCGCTTCGTCGTCACCATATAGCCTGTCTCCATGAAACTCAATAAAACTAGTAAATAATTCTGCAATGTAATCCATAGAAGTGGGGCGCTGCTGGTGCCTGGCCATTTGAACACGATCCCATGGTTTCAGGTTGCTGTATATATCATTTTCTAATGACTCTAATCTTTTTTCCAATGTATTAATTTCTTCGGTCAGGTCTATTTCACTATCTTTAGTAAAATTTTTCAACTCAGCTATTTTTTCTTTTAAATTTACAATTGGTTTTTCAAACTCAAGGACCTGTTTCACTCCTGATCCCCGCCCTTCTGATGCATTTCAAGCAACGTTCCTAAGAGTTGTTTTAAATCATGACGATGAACTACTTGATCTAATTGACCGTGCTTTAATAAAAATTCTGCTGTTTGGAAATCTTCTGGGAGCTTTTCTCGTATAGTTTGTTCGATTATACGTCGTCCTGCAAATCCAATCAATGCTCCTGGTTCTGCAAAATTATAATCACCTAACGAAGCAAAGCTAGCTGAAACACCACCAGTAGTTGGGTGTGTCATGATTGAAATCATTAATCCGCCGGCATCACTAAAACGTTTAATTGCGACAGACGTTTTAGTCATTTGCATTAAACTTAATACACCTTCTTGCATCCTTGCACCACCAGAAGCTGTAAAAATAATAAAAGGTAATGATTCATTTTGGGCATTTACGATTGCGCGTGCAATTTTCTCCCCCATAGCTGAACCCATGCTTCCCATTCTAAAGCTTGAATCCATTACACTAAAGGCTGTTTCCTTACCATCAATTTTCCCTTTACCTGTAACTACACCTTCATTTAATCCCGTTTTCTTACGATCCTTTTCTACTTTTTCTTCGTATCCAGGAAATTCTAATGGATTGCTTGAGGTAAGCTGCTCATCCCACTCTTGAAAAGTCCCTTCATCAAAGAGGCTCTCAATACGTTCATGGGCATTTAATTGGTGATGAAATCCGCAATTTGGACATACATAGGTATTTTTTTTCATTTCTTTACGGTAATAAATTTTATGACATCCATTACATTTCATCATTAAACCTTCTGGAACATCCAGTTTAGATTGTTCATTCGGAATGGAAGCATATTTCTTTTTCTTGCCGAACTTAAGCAAGGTGATTCCTCCTTTTTCAAAACCAACACCAAATAATGTGCACAATTACTAAAATATATTCTATTTAAACTTAATTTACTATATTACACTATAACGATTACGAATTAAAAAAGGTGTCATAATTCGTCGTGATAAAAAATTATAATAATTGCAATTTCGAATTACTTTTTTGAATAAAAATTAAATAATGTTTCTATAGGTTCATACTCTTTTGATTCATAAAGTGATAGAAGCTTCAGATAAAAATCGCTAGGATACTCATCTGCATGTATTGTATGTGAAAACTCTTCTAATAACATCCATATTCTAGCCAGTAAAAGAATTTCAGTTTTTTCAAATATGCAATTGAAAAATGTACGATGCTTTTGTTCATCCCTTATTGCAGGATCTTGAATTAATTTATTTAGTGTATTAATCTCTTGTTCCGTTATACGGGAAAAGGCTATTTTAGCTGCTTCTTTTTCGATTAACTCTTTGACTAGCATAATGTCATTCTTCGTTTTATTTTCCTGTAATATGAATGATGCCAGCAAGTCAACTGTTTGATAGGGGCGATAAGTACTTAAAAATGTTCCTTCCCCATGCCTCGTTTCAATCAGCCCTAATAATTCAATTGCCCGTAACGCTTCTCGAACAGAAGACCTGCCAGCTTGTAATTTTTCCGATAGTTCCCGTTCCGATGGGAGCTTATCGCCAGGCTCCAAATCGTTACTCTCGATGAATTTACGGATTTCATGCAGAACTTCCTGGTATACTTTTTGTTTAGGCGTCATCGTCACTAGCCTAAATTCACTCCTTAATCCACTTTTATTTGTGTTAGGCTTTTCGTTTTTTCAGCAATATCCTCAGGGTTAACTTGAATTCTGGCCACACCGGATTCCATTGCTGCCTTCGCAACACTAGATGCTACTAATGGAGCGACCCGAGAATCAAATGGAGCTGGGATAACGTAATCTTCGTTCAACTCTTCGTCACTTATCAGTGATGCAATTGCTTCAGCTGCAGCTATTTTCATTTTTTCATTAATCCTTGTCGCTCGAACATCTAATGCTCCTCGGAAGATTCCTGGAAATGCAAGTACATTATTAACCTGGTTAGGGAAATCTGATCTGCCGGTTCCTATCACTTTAGCACCAGCATCCTTGGCATCTTCAGGCATAATTTCAGGATCAGGATTTGCCATTGCAAAAATGATGGGATCTTCATTCATTCGTTTAACCATATCTTGTTTTAATAACCCGCCAACAGAGACACCAATAAACACGTCTGCACCTTCAAGCATTTCTTCTAAATTACCTTCTTTTTTATCCTTGTTCGTCATTTTTGCTACTTTGTCTTTTACATCATTCATTCCATATGATCTGCCTTCAAAAATAGCTCCTTTTGAATCACACATAATCATATCGCGAACGCCAAAATTATACAGTAATTTAATGATCGCGATTCCTGCAGCACCTGCACCATTGGCTACTACTTTGATATCAGAGAATGATTTTCCAACCAATTTTAATGCATTAATCAATCCGGCAACTGTTACGATAGCTGTACCGTGCTGATCATCGTGAAAGATCGGGATGTTGGTTTCCTTTTTTAGTCTTTCCTCAATAATAAAGCAATTTGGGGCAGCGATATCTTCCAAATTTACACCGCCAAAAGTTGGCTCCATTAATTTGACAGTTTGAACTATTTCATCTATATCATGCGTTGCTAAACAAATTGGAAATGAATCAACCCCTGCAAAACTTTTAAATAGAACAGATTTGCCTTCCATAACTGGTAAAGCTGCCTCCGGGCCAATATTACCAAGACCCAATACAGCAGATCCATCACTAACTACAGCAACCATATTGCCTTTCATTGTATAATCATATACGGTTTCTTTGCGATCGTAGATTTCTTTGCAAGGCTCTGCCACACCAGGTGAGTACGCTAAACTTAAATCTTTGGCATTACGTACTGGTACCTTGGATTGTGTCGTTAGTTTCCCTTTATTCACTTTATGCATATGTAGTGCTTCGTCCCTTAAATTAGACACAGTTTATTCGCTCCTTTGGGCAGTATAGTGTAATTTCTTTCACAAAGTGGTCAGACCACCTATCTTAACTATTTAATTATAACAGATGGCATGTGTGTGTAAAGCAATCCATACAATACTAATTTTCCAATACGACATTTTCTTCACCAAAATAATTCTGTAAATCGCGTATACATGTTTGGTTGGGTTTAATTAAGTATTCACTTGATAATTGGTAGGTTTTCTTTGTTTGTTCATAATACATAATAATTGATGTGCTCCCTGGATAGCTGTTTGCAATGGCCCTTATATGACGTAAAGCATTTTCGCTATTTTGAGCAGTTACCTTTATAAATAATCGCCTTGTCTGGTTCCCTTCCCATTCTTTTTCATCAAATAATGCAATGTCTGATAAAAGCCACTGAATTCCATTATTTCTTGTCTCAATCTTACCTTTAACCAAAACAATACTCTCTTCATTTAAAAAACGGTGTGTGTCTCGGAATAATTCAGGGAATATAACTGCTTCCATATCATCCGTTTCATCCCCTATTGTCACAAACGCCATCGGATCCCCGCGTTTTGTGCGGATTTTTTTAATCGATTGAATTATAACCGCACTTTTTATATTCCGTTTTCCAACATTTTTCTGAGCCTCAACCATCGTTATATATCCATTTTGCGTTAACGAATTTCGAAAGGCTTTTAATGGATGGCTGGAAACATAAAAGCCCAGCAGCTCTTTTTCATGAGCTAGCTTTTTCATTAAACTAAAATCAGCAATATCTACATAGTTTGCTTCTAAGTCAAGTTTATCTTGAAAAAATGATTGTTGATCAGTAAACTCACGGAACAGCTCTCCTTGCTCAATAGCTTGATCTATTGAAGCTAGTAAACTTGCTCTATTAATGAACGTGTCATCAAACACACCCGCCATAATTAGATTTTCCAAAACTGGACGATTAATCACTTTTAAAGAAACCCGCAGGCAAAAATCAAACAAATTTTTAAATGGGCCAGCTTTCCTCACCTTTACAATCTCTTGTACAACTTGATTCCCAATGCCTTTGATAGATAAGAGCCCCATTCTAATAGAATTCTTTTCAACTGAAAAATTCCTGAAACTTTTATTTATTGATGGTGGGAGTACTGTTATATGAAGTTCTTTTGCTTCCTTTATATAAAGCTGAACTTTTTCTTGCTGATTAACAACAGAACTCAATAATTCTGTAAAAAAACATATCGGATAATGCGCTTTTAAGTAAGCAAGCTGGTAAGAAATCATACTATATGCAACCGCATGACTTCGATTAAACCCATAGTTTGAAAACTTTACAATCCAACGAAAGATTTCCCGAGCAACCTGTCTGTTATACCCGTTCCTCATACATCCTTGAATAAATGCTTCTCTTTGTTCATCCATGATCTCCTGTTGTTTTTTACTAACTGCCCTACGTAATATATCTGCCTTTCCCAGAGAGAATCCCGCAAATTTATTTGCAATTTGCATGATCTGTTCTTGATAGACAAGTACACCGTATGTTTTTTCTAAAATTGGTGCTAAATCAGGATGCGGGTACGATATATTTTCCCGGCCATGCTTTCTGGCAATATAGGTGGGGATATATTCCATTGGACCTGGTCTATATAAAGCATTAACCGCAACAATATCCTCAAGTAAGGTTGGTTTTAACCTGTTTAATACCTGTTTCATTCCTTTGGATTCTAACTGAAATACACCGTTTGTCTTACCTTTTTGCAGTAATTCGTACGTTTCTGCATCGTTTTCAGAAATATGATGCAACTGTAACTTTTGGCCCGTAGTATATCCTATTGTTTTGATAATTTTTTCAATCAATGTTAAATTACGCAGACCCAAAAAGTCGATTTTTAACAATCCAATCGCCTCTAGATCGTTCATTGAAAATTGGGTAAGATTTGTTTCATTCGCACCATTTGTTAATGGGACGTGTTCAACAAGAGACTTTTCACTAATAACAACACCTGCTGCATGTGTTGACACATGCCTTGGCAATCCCTCTAGCTTGGACGCAATGGAAAATAGGGATTTTAAAGTATCTGACTGCTTAATATATTCCTTCAGTTCTGTTGATTCTCTTACATATTCAACAATAGACTTATGTGCATGCACCGGAACTTCTTTTAGAATAAAATTAGCATCAGGCTTGGGAATTCCCATTGTTTTTATTAATTCCCTAAGTAATGACCTTGCAGCAAACGTACCAAATGTAATAATTTGCGCAACATGCTCCTGACCATATTTATTTCGTACATATTCAATTACTTCGTCTCTTCGATGGTCGGAAAAGTCAATATCAATATCTGGCATTGTAATTCGTTCAGGATTTAGAAAACGCTCAAATAATAAATCATATTTCAATGGATCAACTTCAGTAATTCCAAGAACATATGCAACCAGTGACCCCGCTGCGGACCCCCTCCCAGGTCCGACTAAAATACCATTATCTTTTGCATATTTAATAAAATCCCATACAATTAAAAAATAATCGCTAAATTGCATGGATTTAATTATTTCCAGCTCATATATCAGGCGATCAGATACTTCTTTTGTTATTTCTCCGTATTTTTCTCTGGAGTTGTTCCAGCACATCTTTTCCAGAAATGTTTGTGCATCCATTTGATCTTGTACTGGATAAGATGGAAGCATTCGTGCGTTGAAATCAAATGTTATCGTACACTTATCTTTAATAGACTGTGTTTCTGTGATCACCTCTGGCCAATTACAAAACAACTTATTCATTTCATCCTCGGAACGTAAATAACGCTGCTTTATTGATGGTTCCTCCATATTTAATGTCCAGCGCTTTCCTTCTTTTATAGCTGATAAACAGTCTAATGCCATAGCATCATTCTCATTTATGTAACGGACATCACTAATTGCGACAACCGGAATTTGAAATTGCTCCTGAAATGACTTTAATGATGTCTGAATTTTACTATCATGAACTAAACCATGATCTTGGATGCCGATATAAAAATCGTTTTCGGCAAACATCTCTTTCCATTGATTACAATATTCGATGAGATTTTTATAATCATCTGACAGCAATAATGATGTAATTGTTTGATTATATGCAGGAAGAATACCAATGAGATTTGATGTATACCTGCTGAGATCCTCCCACTTTAATGCATCTAATTCATTCGTGTTGATATGCGTGCTCAATTTTACGAGTTGTTGATACCCTAAATTATTCTTTGCTAGCAAAACACACGTTTCATTGCTGCTATAATCCATGTTCAATTGAACAGTAATTCCGATAATAGGCTTTATCCCTTGAGCAGTACATGCTTTATAAAATGGAATTGCCCCATACAAAACATTCTCATCTGTCAAAGCTATTGAATCAAATTGCAGATCGCCTGCTTTTTTCACCAATTTATCTAACGTAATTGTGCTATTCATCAAACTATAGCCACTTCTGACCTGCAAGTGTGTAAACGACATACTATCCCGTCCTTTTGTTTCTCTATCCTTTATTATAGCTAATCTAGTAATAGTATGCATGTATTAGAATCAATCTGATGCATCATATCTTGTCCGTTCCCATCATACAATGTAGTGAGTATACCTCGTGCAGGGGAGAGTAGTTTATGGAAGAACAGTTTTTTGTTAAATTTATTCATTGTTATTTCATTGCATTTGGTGTGATTATTGGTGGAGCAATAATTGGAAGCATAGGTTCTTTTGCAACCGGTGACGCACCATTAACGGCTATGGGAAGAATTGCAAAGAGTCTCAGGATATGGGCTATTGTTGCTGCTATTGGCGGGACATTCGATACAATTGCAGAATTTGAAAAAGGCTTGGATGGTCAAGCAATTGATATTTTCAAACAGCTATTAATAATTTTATCAGCAATGGGTGGAGTTAAATCCGCAATTCTGCTGATTAGCTGGTTTATTCAAGAGGATGTGACCTGATGCATATCCCGCCATACCATAAAAAAGAAAGCTGGCAGCGTTTTTTTGTAGGAGCATTAATAGGAGCGGTCATTGCCTATTGTATCGTTATGTATATGTACGGTTCGATGTATGAAAAATTATTTGCGGAAATCCTTGATTTACAAGATAAAGTTACGGAATTAAAAAATCATAATGATGCATTATTAAAAGCCAAGGAAGATTTGGACACACCAATAACTGTGGAAAAGATTGAAGTGGATATTGTAAACGATAAAGAATTACAATTAGATAATGATACATTAATGAAACAACAGCTAGAAGGACTAATTAAAAAAGAAATCGATCATATTGTTGGGCAAGATGTCACCATCGTTTCAGAAAGTGACAAACTTTTAGAATCCACCATTGAAAACAAAGAAATTTCTATTGATGAATTTACTTATTCTTTTACTGTAACTAAGCTTGCCATTATTACGAAAACGGTAATAATAGAAGTTAAGGGGGAAGTTTCCAATTAAACGTGAACATTTTATGAAATTTTCTAAAATAAGTGGCAGTAATGAAATTAATTTTATAAAATATTAATATACAAGATAACTTTTACTTAAACTTTCATATAATATTCCTATTGAAAGGAGTGGATTTCGTATGTTGATCATGAATCAAAGACGAATTAGAGACGAAAAAATCAACCAGTTGAAGGTTGGTCAAACTGCCTATGCTGAATCTGATGAGCTAATCCGATTAATAAAAAGAGATATAGAAAAGAACAATTTACATGTACATTGTGATGAAACTGCTGCAGGGTGCTGGTTTATTCCACTTCAAGGAAAGCTAAGCAGCTGAACATATTCTTTTTACGTAAAATGCTGATCTCTTAATAAGAAATCAGCATTTTTTTAATTGGTAAAATTACGGCATGCTTCATCAAGATCATATACAACTTTATCTGTTTCTTCCCATGTATAAACCGATGCACCCGATGCCATTGGATGTCCACCGCCATCATATTTTGCAGCGATAGTATTGACAATGGGACCTTTTGAGCGCAAACGTACTCGAATCAAATCATCTTCTTCAATAAAGACCACCCATGCCTTAATTCCCTTTATATCACCAAGCACCCCGACTAACTGACCAGTTTCAATCGGTTTTACATTGAATTCATTCAATATTTCTTTTGATAGACGAACCGTACTCATCCCGGAATCTGTAAGCGTAAAATTTTGCAGAATGTATCCCCTCAGTCTCGCAATATTTTCATTTATACTGTATATTCCATTGTACAGCTCTGTGCGGTCAAAATGGTATGTTACAAGCTCAGCAGCATATGCAAGCGTCTTCTTCGTAGTACTTGGAAACAAGAATCTGCCTGTATCCCCGACAATTCCACCATACAGTAATCTTGCAGCCTCATCATTCATGCGGAAACCAGCCTCTTTTGCATCTATGCAGAATTGATAAATCATTTCACTTGCAGAGCTTGCATTCGTATCTACCCACATGATGTCTCCATATTCATCAACATTTGGGTGGTGATCTATTTTTATTAGTTTATCCCCTTTATTATAACGATTATCATCAATACGAGCTGCATTAGCTGTATCACATACAACCACCAGAGCGCCATGATAAACACTATCATCAATCGTATCCATTCGCACTAAAAATTCTAATGATGGATCCTCTTCTCCAACAATGTAAACATTCTTCAACGGGAAGCTTTTTTTAATTATTTCTTTTAATCCTGCCTGTGAACCATAAGCATCAGGGTCTGGACGCACATGCCGATGGATAACAATCGTGTCATAATCCTTAATTGTTTGTACTATTTTCTCAATGTTCATATTTAAATCTCCAATCCTGCAGCAACGTAATCTATAGTCTTTTCCACTGGTAAAATCGTCTAAAACAAGCTACAATATATAAGTATTCTTTTAAAAGGATGTATATAAAATAATAAATCAAATTTAATACAGGAGTAGATTGGATGGTCATTTTTCCTATTATTATTACCATTTCACTTGTTTTGTGGGTGTACTACAAGGTTGCCATTTTAAGAAGTAATGATAAATTAACACAAGCATATTTTAACGCGAAATCACGAATCTGTCTGGGAAGCTTTGTTTTCTTTTTTGCTATTAACCAATACATATTCTATGAAACAAAACTTTCCCTTTTCATCGGTATTATTTTATTAATTTTGGGAGCCATGCAGCTGAACCTTGGATTTAAAGAAACAAGGCACTATCGAAACGAGTGGAAACGACTGAATCCAGATTCTTAATTGGAAGGATGTCTAAAGGAGGCGATCATGCCTCCTTATGTAATGGAGACATCCTTATTCCTATCTCTATACCGATCAAATTAATTGTGCCATTAACAATCCTTTTCCAACTAGTTTTTGCTCGTTGTATACTTCTACATCTATTTTCGCATAAATTCTGCCAGCTTCCAGCAATTTTGGTTTAATAATCAATTTACTTTCAATTTGTACAGGCTTGATAAAATAGACGGTTAAATTCTCTACAACAAGGTCACCTTTTTTAAATTGTAATAATAATCTGCTGCTCGCTTCCGTCATTAAAGAAGTAAACACCCCATTCGACAAAGTCCCCAATTGATTTGTCATTTGCGGGGTAACCTCCACCTGAAATGCGCTTTGATCGTCCCCTAACACTTCTATATTTCCAGAAATGATATCATCAATCGTATCACCTATTTGTGGTTGCCGCTGCATTTGCTGTAATGCTTTTAACACATCCTGCCTGGACACAACACCTTGCAGCGTATAGGACTGATCAACAACTGGAACAACCTCAATCCCTTCCCAAACCATCATGTGTGCAACATAGGCTAACGATGTTTTCGCTTGGACTACAACAGGATTTTTAGTCATAACCCTTTCAATTAACGTTGTCCGATCTTTTCCAATTATATCTCTAGAAGTTACCATTCCAACCACACGATTCTTTTCATCGACTACTGGAAACCTTGTATGGAATGAAGATTCATTTAGTTGATACCACCGCTCCAAAGGTTCCTTAGCATATAAGTAGAAAGACTGATCGTATGGTGTAGCTATGTCATCAACAAACACAATCTCTTTTTTTATTAATTGGTCATAAATTGCCCGATTAATCATTGCTGCAACTGTAAATGTATCATAACTTGTAGATATAATAGGCAATTGCTTTTCGTCAGCTAATCGCTTTATATGTTCATCAGTATCAAATCCACCTGTAATCAGTACGGCAGCACCTTCATTTAATGCTAGTTCATGAGCTTTTACTCGGTTTCCGACAATTAATAGGGAATCTGCTTCCGTATATCGCATCATAGCATCCAGCTGCATCGCTCCAATTACAAATTTACTTAACGTCTTATGTAATCCCGCACGTCCTCCCAGAACCTGTCCATCCACTATATTTATTACCTCAGCAAACGTTAACCGTTCAAAGTTCTCTTTTTTCTTGCGTTCAATACGAATTGTACCGACACGTTCTATAGTACTGACTAACCCCTGATTCTCTGCTTCTTTAATTGCACGATATGCTGTTCCTTCACTAACATTTAAATTTTTCGCAATTTGTCTGACTGAAATTTTATTTCCGATCCCCAAAGATGAAATATGTTGTAATATCTGTTCATGCTTAGTGGGCATTTTCATCACCGACTTTCAACTGTACTAATCCATTTAATTGCCTTTATTATACAGTTGATTTGCCATAACCTCAATATTTTAGCGTTTGTCTGTGATTCGAACGTTCCTGTTCCATTACAGGCGGATTAGTCATTCGTAAAAGTGTTGCAAAATTGGATCCTGCTACTAGTAAAAAAAACACTAGCCACGCACCCCAAAAAAACATTTCCAGTTCTGTTGCTGCCTCTGGGATAAGCGGCCAGGCAAAATATAAGAAAAAACACGCTAATAACAAACGTAAAATTGCGTAATGACGCATGATTCATTCCTCCTTTTCTTAATATAAATATGATAGGTTAAACTACTTAAGAACAAATGAATTCAAATACAAATATATTAATGAATCACCATAAAAGTAGACAATTAGTGTTGCTATTATTATATACGGACCGAATGGAACAGGTTGTTTACGATCAATAACTTTGAACAATAGAAGGAGCATACCTGCAATTGCACCAATCATACAGGAAAGAAAAAATGTGAGCAGGACATTTTTAATCCCTAATACAAAGCCCAGAACACCAAATAATTTCATGTCACCTGCACCCATCCCCCCACGACTTACAAAAATCACAAAAGCAATCATAGCAAATCCAGCTGCTGCTCCCGCAATAGTAGACCACCATGGTTCAAGCGGCATTATGAAATGAGTGATCATAAATAGCAACAGGTAAAATGATAGTACTTTGTCTGGTATGATCATGTATTTACTATCAGATACCAATAGAATCACAAGCATGGAGACTAATAATACAGCTTTGACTAATTCGAATGTTATTCCAGCAGTACTATAACTAATTGCAAATAAAAAACCTGTTATCAACTCTATTAATGGATAAATTAAAGATATTTTCCCATTACAATGACGGCATTTGCCCCTTTGAAGCAGAAAGGACAACACGGGTACAAGCTCGTACCACGATAAAATATGATTGCATTGCGGGCAAATGGAACGGTCACTAGTGAAAGGCATTTTTTTAGGGAGACGAAGACCAACTACATTGAAGAATGAGCCAAATATTAGGCCAAGAAGAAAAAAGACAGTGGTATATAGTATTTCCATAATAGTTCTCCTGTATATAATTAATTCCTTGCAGCTATTGCAAGTTGAATACCTGCCAATGCTTATGTTTGGGTTACCTCCCTGCCATAATAAATTCTGGACAAAACAACTGATTGAAAGTAATCCTTTCATGTTCTGAATTAACTCTCAACGAATGATACTTTTGACCTATTTGTATTATAATCAAATATTCAACAAAAATCTATTTCTAACTGCAAAGATTTTTTAAATTATGAAAAATTGGAATGGAACATCTAGTTAGCAGTAAGTATATGGGCTGGGACAAAAGTATTTTATTCAAAAAAATCCGAACTAATGCGAATTCTTCAATAGAATTCGCATTAGTTCGGATAACTCTTTTGGTTTTCGTAATCCATACTGTTAATTATCTTGTAAAATGCGACCTAAATTAACCATTTTAAATAGTTTACTGACTATAACCGTTCGTGTTTTGGTTATGTTCCTGCCTCCTACTTACTAAAGCTCCATTACTTCCCCAATATCCATTACTCTTCCTTCACCAGTCTTCACCCTACCGACAAAAGCAACCGGATCTTGTTCGATCACAGGAAACGTATTGTAATGTACCGGAACAACTGTTTTAGCTTTAATCCAATCTGCTGCAACGAGTGCATCCTCTGGTCCCATCGTAAAATTATCCCCAATTGGAATAAATGCAACATCAATATTATTCATTTCACCTATTAATCTTAGATCGGAAAATAAACCTGTATCGCCTACATGGTAAACTGTTTTCCCTTCAGATGTGAATAATATCCCGCCTGGCATCCCTGTATATATGATTGAATTGTCTTCTTCCGTATACGAGGATCCATGAAACGCTTGTGTGAATTTTACTTTTCCGAATTCAAATTCATGTGCTCCCCCGATATGCATTGGATGGGTATTCAAACCTTTGAATCCAAGGTAAACAGCCAGCTCATTCGGTGCAACTACTAAAGCATTGCATCGTTTTGCTATTTCAATCGTGTCTCCAACGTGATCATTATGACCGTGAGTTAATAATATGACATCTGCTTTAACAGTATTTGCATCTAAGTCACACGCTTCATTTCCAGAAATAAATGGGTCGATTAATATTGTACGATTATTTGTCTCGATCCTGACAACCGAATGTCCATGATAAGATACTTTCATTCTAACCTCTCCTTAAATTAAAAGTTTTACTCTATCTTATTGCATTATTTAACAGAGCATCCATATTTCCTTTACCCGCTTAATAGTTTTTCCATGCATTTTCATAAATTTGAATCAAGTTTGGATCAATTAATGTATTTGGTCTTAATTTAACATAGTTCCCATCTTCCTTAACTATACTGCTATCTTCATCTTTCCCAAAATTGGTTAATCCGAGCAGAATATCCGTTGATAAAAAACGGGTCGGAACATCAATATGGATAGTTTCCATATTGATTTCTTTTCTGCTTGCCATTACAAATCCCCAGTTCCCAAAGCTCGGAACATCAACATGGAGATTTTCTACATGCATTCCAGTTGATTTTACTGTTTCAGATATTGTCCAATATACTTCCGTTGCAAAAACGGGACTTGTAGCTTGAATCATCGAGGCACCATCCGGCAGCAGATGATTACGTACAAGTGAATAAAATTCCTTTGTATACAGTTTGTTTAAGCTTTCATTATTTGGATCCGGTAAATCAACAATAATAACATCAAACCATTCATCTGTACTTTCCAGATATTTAAAAGCATCTTTATGAATGACATTAACTTTGTCATTTTTTAATGAACCTTCATTTAATTGCAGCAATTGCCCATTTGTTTGTGCTAATTTAACCACTGCGGGATCAAGGTCAACAAGTGTTACCTTTCCGACATCATCATATTTCAGAATTTCCTTAGCAGCCACACCATCTCCCCCACCTAAAATTAATACGTTGTCATGTGAGGCTGCTGTAGCCATAACTGGATGAACAAGTACTTCATGATACCTGTATTCATCTGTTGAACTAAGCTGTAAAGATCCGTCTAAATATAGTCGTATATCTCCTTGATCTTGAGTCAAAATTATTTTTTGATACTTGCTTTGTTCCATGTGAATAATTGGATCTTTATAAAGCTTTTGTTCAAATGTAAACGCCATTTCTTCACCGAAAAACAAACCAACTACCAATAAAATTCCAATAAACAGCCCAAACGCTGCATGTACTCCAAAACGTTGTATTTCTTTTCGAAACAGCCATAAAACGGTTAATGCAACAGCAAGATTAATACAGCCAACTAAAAATGCGGTTTTTACCATTCCAAATTGAGGACGCAATAAAAAAACAAATAACAGTCCACCAATTAATCCACCGGCATAATCTGAAAATAGAACTCTAGCAGTACTTTGATTTAGTGTTACCCCGATTTCGTTTGCTTTTCGAATAAGAATTGGCAATTCCACACCTGTTAAGGCACCTACCAAAAAAGTAATGAAATACAAATAAAATGCATCTGTGCCTTCAGGTGCGAATGCAGTAATACCAAACATGGTAAAACTGGAAAATCCGCCAATTACAGCAACACCAAATTCAATCCAAATGAACGTAATAAGTAAGTTTTTCATAACTTTCTCACTTAAACTTGCACCAATACCCATACCTGTTAAAAACAAGGATATTGTTAATGTGTACTGCTTTACACCATCACCCAATATATAAGATCCTAATGCACCAAATAATACTTCAAAAATAATTCCGCAAATGGATACGATTCCAGATGCCCAATATATCAGCTTACTTTTTCTTACGGCTAGCTCGTCCAATTCTACCACTCCATCATTCTCTAAAATAACGAGGCGGTCAAGCAAAATTTGCCGACCGCTTCATTACAATGTCAGTAACGTAATTCTAGTCTTCTTTTATGTAATCGATGCACCAATTACAAAAGCCAGCCCAATGGATACGCCCATTGAAATCGTTCCAACAGCAACATTATTTTTCAACAATTGCTCTTCAACAGAGAACGTACGTGTAAACAAATCAAACAACACATAAGCAATCAATTGCAATACAACTCCATAAGCACCCCAGATAAGCGTTTCATATATATGGGTGCTATTATATATTGCAAATGCCAAGACAATACAGATCCCGACTATTTTTCCTGAAATCGATAATGCTACAGCTTGATTTCCTTTTTTGACTTCATCCATGTCCTTGTATTTTCTCGTCATGTTTTCAAAAATAAATAAACCAATCAGAACAATTACAACTGATATAACAAAATATACAAATGTCGCTAAAAATGGTCCCATATTATCACTCCTCTATTATTTTCCCGCACTTGGTCCGCCACCTCTGAATGAAGTATCACCACGTTTAGGTGTACCGTAACCTTTGCCCGTATAGCCTCCATAGCAATTTCCCGACCTGCACTCCTTTGCCCTTCTTTTACCCCAATCATCGACATCAAGAACTTCGTCTAAAAATCTGATAGCAAAATATGTACTTAAAAAACTAGGTGAATAATTCCTTCGTACAAATTCATCCTTTGCAACCTCGATTAATAATACTTTACTATCATCCGGGCTTACCTTTAATGTAACGAATTCATCCGGGTATATTAGTATTTGCTGATTATCCTTAACTTCACTTACCTTCTCCGGGCCTATTGCTGAAGAAAGCACTGCTTCTAGTTCAGATAATTCAAAACGGGTTGTTGCATAGATTTCAGCGCTTTGATTCCCTTCACCAGATACAACATCCATTAATGAAAAGTTTGCTTCAATAATGTCATCAATTTCGTTACTTGTATTTCCTTTAATTTTAGAAATAAGTTCTTCTTTCGTCTTTTCTTCCGGAATATCCTCTGAAGTTATCGTAACGTCTTCCTGCATACCTCGATCACTGAAAGGGGATGAACAGGCAGCGGCAAATAAGATAATGAATAATAACCCTATGTAAACTTTCCAATTTTTCAACAAACAAATACCCCCTTTCCTTCAAGAATGAAACAGGGACAGTCTTTCTATAGATTCTGTCCCTGATTAACTATATGGCATAAACTTATTCTTTACCCATTTTTTTCTTCAAGGCTGCCAATTCATCATCGACGTCATTTTTCTCTAAATCTTCAAATTCATCATCTAATGTACGGCTGGCACGTGATAAATCTTCGCTCGTTTCTGCCTCTGCCTCAAATCGCATTACTTTTTCTTCCATGCGTTCAAAGCCCTGTCTAGAGCTATCGCTTCCGATAGAAGACATTGTTCTGTTCATTTTAGTTCTGGTTTTGGCAGATTCCGCACGAGCTTTCAATGAATCTTTTTTGAGTTTCATCTGCTGATATTCTTTTTTCATTTCCTCTAGTTTGTTTCGTACTAAATCAGAATCTGCTTTAGCACGCTCCCAAGATTCTTTTAAAAGAGCAGCTTGACCTTCATGCTCTTTTTTATCTTGAAGTGCACGACGGGCTAAATCTTCATTTCCGGATTCAATTGCTTGTTCTGCCTGCTTTTGTCTTTTATCAACCATTGCTTGCGCATCATCGGCTTTACGTTTTAACATCTTTTCATTAGCGATTTGCTTTGCAACCGCTGCTTCTACCTCTCGAATATCCTCTGCCATATCGCGCATAAATTGATCTAGCATTTTTACAGGATCTTCTGCCTTGTCTAACATGGCATTTAATTCAGAACTAACAACCGTTGAAACCCGCTTAAAAAATTTGAACATAATATTTTTCCTCCTTTAATTTGAACCAGCTAAAATCTTTATTTCATAAGCTTCGATTGAATAACCATAGCTTGCTTCAATTTCGGATCCCCAGGATTCAAAGCTTAAAAAGTGTTCTTCTTCAGCATCACTGTAATCTGCATAACGTGTTTCCATACCACGCAGATTCGAACTTCTTCCTTCTCCTACAACACGAGCAGTTCCCTGTTCCTCAAGAAAATATGTTTTGCCTTCATAGGCTACTTCCTTTGGATACGGATTATCTACAGGGAGCTTTATTTTTTTATAAATTCCCAGTTCCAATTCATCATCCATTTCGGCGGATAACCAAATCGTATCATTTCCTTCCAGCAATTGATAGCCATACCATTCATATCCGCCATCACGGTAAGTAATTTTTCCAACAACTTCATAATCCCTTAGATCGTATGTTACAATGTCCCCTATTTTGATGGACAATACCGTTCGTTCTTTCGGCGCTGGTTTATCGTTTTGCTTTTTTGAAAAAAGATTCCCAAACAGACCCACTGTTTCACCTCTTTACTTCTTAAATGGTATTTACATTATCTATTACGGTTACATTAACAAAAGGTTTCACTCTGAATAAAGAATTTTTATATACACTAGATTTTATCAATTCATATATTTTTTTGATATACTGAGGTTATTCTATGTTTATGAGGTGAGATAATGACAAATCGAATTGATACACTATTAGAAAAAATGAATAACAGCAACTTAGATGGAATGCTTGTCACTTCTACTGCCAATTTTTATTATTTATCTAATTATTATACAGATCCGCATGAACGAGTTATTGCAGTATATGTAAGTAATGACAATAATCCTGTATTGATTCTCCCGGCTATGGAGGAAGAAGATGCTAAAAACGCCGGTTGGAAATTTGATATTATCGGTTACAGTGATCATGAAAACCCCTGGCAATTGTTCCAGAGCTTTCTAAAAAAGTCTGGTAAACTTCCGCAATCATTAGGAATCGAACACGATCACATTACACTTGAACGCTTTAATCATGTTAAGGCTATTTTACCACAAGCAACTATCCATAATGCACAGGAGCTGCTAGCTGATTTACGCGTAATAAAAAGCAAAAAGGAATACACCTTACTAAAACAAGCAGCTAGTCTAGCGGATTTTGGTGTTGAAACTGGAATGAAAGCAATTCAAGAAGGAGTCAGCGAATTAGAAGTCATTGCAAAAATAGAGTACGAACTTAAAAAAATGGGCATCCAGGGCATGTCGTTCTCAACAATGGCACTATCTGGTACTAAAACAGCCTCCCCGCATGGAAATCCAGGAATGAAAAAGATCGAAAAAGGCGACTTGGTTTTGTTCGATCTGGGTGTCATATATGAAGGCTATTGCTCAGATATCACTAGGACCGTCGCTTATAAATCCATTTCTGATGAGCAGAGACAAATCTATAATACCGTCCTTGATGCTGAGAAGAAAGCAATTGATGCATCACAAACAGGTACACCTGTAGGTAAAATTGATCTTGCCGCACGGAATCATATCGAACAAGCAGGTTATGGTGAATACTTTACCCACCGAATTGGTCACGGTTTAGGGATTGAGACACACGAATATCCTTCCATGCATAGCAATAACAAGCTAACACTTCAGGAGGGAATGTGCTACACAATCGAACCGGGTATATATGTTCCAAACACTGGCGGAGTAAGAATTGAAGATATGATTTATATGACTGCTAAAGGGCCCGAACAATTGACAAAATCGCCAAAAGAGCTAACAATCATTGAATAAATGAGAATGAAGCTGGGACATAGCCACCAATTTATAGTACAGGAACTATACGCAGAATCAGTCGCGAGGGAAATACCAGATGCACGCAGAAAACGCAGTATAATTCCGATGCGTAAATCGTTGCACCGATCCTTTGTTAAAACGCTGTTGTCCCAGCCTTCTATTTATTTTTCCAACAATGATTCGGCAATATCACAAGTCATGAATGCTATATAACCAGCTCATGAATCAGCTTTGGATGAATATTCATCCATAATGTTAACGATAACGATGAATCACATCAAGCCCGCCGGTAATTTCAAAGATCGAACCTGTAATCATATCAGAATCTTTGTCACATAAAAACAGTATTGTCCTGGCAATGTCCTCTCCTGTACCTGATCTGCCTACGGGTGTTGTTTTATCATGTATTTTTCTGCTTTCCAAAATGGTCGATTCTTTCATATCACCGACGATATTTCCCGGACAAACCATATTTGATGTAATATGGTATTCTGCTTCCTCAAAAGCAATCGATTTTGTCAGTGAAACCAAACCGCTTTTTGCCGTTGCAAAAGCAGAACGATACAACCAGCCTGAAGCACTGTTCGCACCCTGGAATCCGTAATTGATTATTCTTCCAAACCGCTGCTCCCTCATATAAGGAATTGTCAGCTTTAATAAGTAAAAAGCAGCATCCAAATTTCCGCGCATCATTTCATCCCATTCATCTTCAGTGTAATCTACTAATTTTTTCCTTTCAAAAACAAATGGCCCAGCATTATTGACAAGAAAATCGATTCCACCATGATGATCTACAGCTTCACTCACTAAATTTTCAATGTCCGTTTTGCTTGTTACATCTGTCCTGACAATATGTAGCAATTCACTATAATCAGTTAAATTGTCCATCACTTCTTTTGCTTTCCCATAATTACTCCGATATGTGGTTGTAACCTTATGTCCTGCCTTTAGAAACGCTTCTGTAACCATCCTGCCTAAACCCGATGTACCCGCAGTTATAAGTGCATGTCCCATTTTTGCTCCTCCTTTTTGTTAATGTACAAAAAAGTGAACACGTTATCATGATTGGAATTATATCATAATATACTAGGTATAAGAAGCATCTTGACTAACAGAAAATAACCCACCCTAAAAGGCTTAGGATGGATTATTCTACCTTATTTTTTCTGATTATTATACTTGTGGATAGCCCTGTTATTGGACAAACTGTCTTTGTCTTCAATAACTCCACTTTGATAACTTTCAATCAGTTGGTTTTGTACAGACGCGATACCTTGCTTATCTTCAAATAGCCTATTTTCTTTTTTAGCCAAAAATATCACCTCCATATTTTAGTATGTACACATTTTTATCGCATTACTTTTCCATTTTAAGTAATATATTGTTATCACTATCTGCAAAAAGGGTATATAAATAATACTATAAGAAAAAAAGGGGGAGATTTTAAAATGGATTTTGAGTACAAAAATATTGTTGTTGCTGTTGATGGCTCAAAAGCATCAGAAGTAGCATTTGAAAAATCGCTTGATATTGCAAAACGAAATGAAGCAAAGTTGATTCTCGCCCATGTCGTCGATTCTAGAACATTTGCAACTGCCGAAGCATATGATCGTACATTGGCAGAACGAGCAGAGGATTATGCAACAGAACTTTTAGATGGTTATTCATTAAAAGCAAGGTCAGCGGGTGTTTTTAATATTGAAACCGCTGTTGAATATGGCTCACCTAAGGTAAAAATCGCAAAAGATATCGCAAAAAAACATAAGGCAGATTTAATAATCTGTGGTGCGACTGGAATGGGTACAGTTGAACGTTTTCTAATCGGAAGTGTATCAGAAAGTATAACCCGGTATGCCAGCTGTGATGTCCTAGTGGTTCGCTAAATAATAGTAAAAATAAACGCCTTCCTAATTAGAGGGCGTTTATTTTCTATTTGACATCTTTTTTTATTTCATGTACAACATGTGAAAGCTCGGGGAGAATTAATTTTTCCATAGCCAATTTCACTGCTCCGCCAGATCCTGGAGTTGAAAATATAGCCGTATGGTTACTTACACCAGCTATCGCTCTCGATAGCATTGCAGCTGTACCTATGTCTACCTGGTAACTTAACATCCGGAATAATTCCCCAAATCCAGGCATTTCTTTATCCAGTAGACCTTTAATCGTCTCAATGGTAACATCTCTGTAGGAAATTCCCGTTCCTCCGTTTGTTAGGATTACATCAATATCAGGATTTTCTGAGCCGGTTTCAATCATGTTCCGAATAGCCGATCGATCGTCAGTAACTATTTTTTTAATTACAGTACGGTGACCCGCCTCTTCTAATAAACGCATCATTAGCTTCCCGCTTTTATCTGTTACATCTGTTCGTGTATCGCTAATAGTTATAATCATACATCCTAAATTCTGCACATCACGTTTATGTTCTTCAACTGACACATAATCCACTGCCTTTCAAAAAATATTTTGATACAAATTTACCAAAACATTTATCACGAGGTTAATCTTACTGTATCACGTGCAATCATGACCTCTTCATTAGTTGGAATGACAAATACTTTAACAGGTGAATGCGGATAATTTACAAATGTTTCTTTTCCTCGGGTTTGATTGAGAGAAGGATCCCAATATACTCCCATAAACTCTAAACCTGTTAACACCTTTTCTCTAATCGTAGAGCTATTTTCTCCTACTCCCGCAGTAAAAATGATCGCATCTACACCAGACATTCTAGCAGCGTATGATCCAATATACTTGTGAATACGTGCTGCGAAAACATCCAAAGCTAATTCCGCACGTTCGTTCTCTGAAGCTTGTTGTTCAATATCCCGTAAATCACTTGAGAATCCTGACAATGCAAGCATACCGCTTTTTTTATTCAAGACATTTATCACTTCATCTGCTGATTTACCAGTCTTGTCCATTATATAAGGGATTAGTGCAGGATCTATATTGCCGGAACGGGTACCCATTGTGACACCAGCAAGCGGTGTAAATCCCATAGAAGTATCAATTGATTTACCATATTCAATCGCAGTAATACTCGCACCATTTCCCAAATGACAAGAAATCAAACGTAATTGTTCAAGTGGAATGCCCAATAGTTCAGATGCTCGTTGTGAGACATATTTATGTGATGTTCCATGAAATCCGTACTTACGAATTCCATAATCTTTATAATATTCATAAGGCAAACTATACAAATATGATTTCTCAGGCATGGTTTGATGAAACGCAGTATCAAAGACGGCAACCATTGGCACATTAGGCAAAACCTCTTTAAAAGCTTTTACCCCTGTCAAATTGGCCGGATTATGAAGTGGTGCTAAATCAGTCACTTCTTCAATCTCGTGTATAACTTCATCCGTAATCTTAACAGAGTCCATAAACCGCTCACCGCCATGCACAATTCGATGACCAATTGCATTAATTTCGTCAAGTGATTGGATAACACCAGAAGTCTTTAAACGATCTAATAGCCATTTAACTGCAGTTTCATGGTCAGGAATATCAGCAACGACACTATCCTTCTCACTGTTAATTGTGATCGTAAACACAGAATTTTCCAATCCAATTCGTTCAAATAATCCTTTTGCTAAAACTTTTTCTTCTGGCATTTGTATCAATTGATATTTTAAGGATGAACTTCCAGCATTTATCGCCAAAATATTAAGCATCTTAATCAACCTCGCAATCAAAATATTCTCTAAACCAGCCATTTATTTGGTTAAGTATGTTATCCATTGCCTTTGCATCTTTAAAGGAAGGAAGATTAACTAGCAATGGCTGCTTTTGTGTACTAGTATTATTCCCTTTTTTCTGTAGAACAAGGATACTTTTAATATTTCTTTTCGATTTAAATGCACTTTCAGGCAAGCGCAAAACACCTATAATATGTGCATTCTCCTGAAGAAATGCATGAAGTTTATCCGATTGGTCACTGTCAAATAAAAATTCCGGAATAACAAAGATTAAATATCCACCATTCTCCGTATACCTCAAGCATTGTTCAATAAATAAATGGTGCGAATACGAATGGCCATTATCCGCCTTTAACGCATAATCACTGGCCCTAATGTCATCGGGGTAATATCCCACAGGTAAATCTGCAACAATTAAGTCAACAGGATCCATTAAGAATGGTCGTAGGCTGTCTTGGTGGAAAAAATCAACCTTTACTTTTTGCAGGTTTGCATTTAATAACGAAAGTTTAATTAGCGTTGGATCAACTTCACTTCCAAATGCCTCTGTAGGCTGCTTTATTTGATTCATAACTGAAGTTAATAGGTTTGCAGTTCCGCTGGCTGGATCAAAAATTCGTACCTTTTCTTTGTTTTTTGTTAATTTTTCTGCCAAATAACCGACTAACAATGCGACAGTGTCAGGGGTCATAAGATGCTGCTGCTGTGTCGAATCTTTCATTCCTTTCAAAATGGCTAACTGTATTGCCCCCCGTATTTCAACTGTTTGAAAGTGAGAAAGCTTAATTTCCTGTAAAGCCTTCTGTATTTTTTGTGTTAATATATCATCTATATCGTCTGTAACGTCTTGGTAAAATAGACATTCAAGTAAAGTTGCTAAACTATCTAAATATGGTTTGTTATCATGAAGCTGAATTGTTTCAGCAGTTTTGTCCAACCATGTGTACAGTTTTTCAACGTTTGTGTTTTCCATAAAATTTCCTCCGTCTCTAACTTTTTAAACGATATCTATTGTACCAAATGTTCACTGCAGATGTACAAAAAAAGCCCTCTCACTAATAATTAGCCAGAGGACTTATTACTATTTTTAGTTAGCAGCCTTGGCCGCTTCCAATGCTTTATCATAATCCGGATGATTAGTTACCTCATTTACATATTCCACATATGTAACTTTGTTATTAGAATCAACCACGAAAATGGATCGTGACAATAAACGTAATTCTTTAATTAAAACACCATATTTCTCGCCGAAATCTGCGTCTCGATGATCAGATAAAGTGTCAAGATTTTTAATTCCATTTGCAGCACACCAGCGTTTTTGCGCAAATGGCAGATCCATGCTTATAGTTAATACATGGGCACCGGCAATTTTATCTGCTTCTTCGTTAAAGCGCCTCGTTTGTTCGGAACATACACCTGTGTCAATAGATGGTACCACACTTATCAGTTTCACTTTCCCTTTATAATTATCCAACGTCACTTCTTGTAAATCATTTGATAACACTGTAAATTCCGGAGCATTATCCCCGACTTTAATTTCCTTGCCAAGAAGTGTTACAGGATCTTGATGGAATGTAACATCAGCCATATCAATCATTCCTCCTAATAATTAATACCTTCCACTTTTATTATGAAGAATATTCCAGCGTCTGTCCATCAATAAAGCTAAAGATAATAACAAACATTGTGTGAACAATTAAATATCATAAATGGATTGGTGTGATTTCTTTTCATTGCTTTCACTTTCTTTAGATTCTTTTTGCTCATTATCTTTTCTTTTAGATTTTTTTGATTGACCCGATTCCTTTAACATTTGCTGAATCTTTTCGACTACTTGTGGTGCGAAATCAATCATTTTTTCAAATAAATGCGTATTTTCGTCTAAATGAACCATCTTAATTCCTTTAGCACTAACAATTAAAAATGCAACAGGTGTAATGGAGACACCTCCGCCACTACCGCCGCCAAACGGCATGCCAGATCCGGAGTCTTCACTGTCACCTTTATCTGAACCTTTCTTTTTACCACTAAATTCACTGCCACCTGCAGCAAAACCAAACCCAACCTTAGACACAGGTATTATTACGCTTCCATCAGGTGATTCTACAGGGTCTCCTATAATTGTATTGACCTCAATCATGTCCTTTAAATTTTCCATTGCTGTCGTCATCAAACCTTGTATTGGATGTTCACTCATAAAAATCCTCCTTGTCTAAATATATACTTCCTTTTTCAGTGACGATTTTCGTATCACTTTAATAAGTGCGTACATAGCTTGCCCTATTCTAATTGATACAATACAATCAAATTTCGAGTCGATAAATTTCCGCTGAAAATTGGGTAAAACAGATATAATTGGTTCACATTCTAATGTACTTATGGTACCCGCGAACCCTATTAATGACCCTTTTATTGTCCATAATCCACCGGCAGCAATCCCTGTAGAACTGACATCTCCAGTCCCAAAAAAAGTATTCCATTCCAATCTATGTACATGCATTCTTTCAAAAAAAGTTCTCGCTGCAATTGTAAGGCTGCCTATTGTTTCAAAAACACTGTGTGCAAGACTATCTACATACTTTAAGCTTTCGATAAACGATTTTCCTTTAAATGGATTTTTCCATAAATCTTTGTTTTCAACTTCATCAAGATCTATAACCTTGTTAAGAAGTTGTATTCCATAAAAACGGATCCTTACAATAATTAATTGACTATCCTGTTTATATGAAAATGTTATATAGATATTTACTTTTGAAATTAAAAGCAACAAACAAAACAAAATTACCCCAATAGCAACCCAAAACAATTGAATCAGCTCCATTAAGTAGAAAACTATACATTGTTACTATTTACCAATTCCAATTCAATAATTCCTATTTATTAGGAAAATCTATATTAAAGTGATAAAATTTACTTAAGACTTTCTTAATTGGGGTGACCAATAGTATGCCAAATCGAAAAAACATATTTTTTTATGATCAACAAGATAATGAAATGGAAAATACACTTCGTCCGCTATTTGATTTAGCGTTAAGAAATGATTTCACAATTGTGAACGATGCAAAGGATGCCAGTATAATCGTTAGTATTGGCGGCGATGGTACATTTCTGCAGGCAGTGAGAAAAACTGGATTTCGCCAGGACTGTCTATATACTGGAATCACTCGGTCAAATGAGTCTGGACTATATTGTGATTTTAATTTGGACAACTTTGATGAAATGCTTCACACAATGGTTCATGAGGAAATGGAGGTTCGGCGCTTCCCAGTAATTAATGTTAAGGTAAACAATGAATCATCATTTGACTGTTTAAATGAGGTAAGTATACGGTCAACTATAATTAAGACAATTGTAATTGATGTACTGATTGATGATATGAAATTTGAAACATTTCGCGGTGATGGTTTAATTGTTGCTACACCAACAGGAAGTACAGGATACAATAAATCAACTCAAGGAGCAGTCATTGATCCCAAGATTCCATGCTTCCAAGTTTCCGAACTAGCGTCATTAAACAATAATCGTTATCGTACACTTGGTTCGTCTTTTGTATTAAACAGCGATAGAAAATTAACTTTGGATATTGTTCAAAGCGGTAATGATTATCCGATTATTGGTTTAGATAATGAGGCGTTTCCTATTAAAAATATTCAAACAGTTACGGTATCACTTAGTAACAAGGTAATAAAAACAGTTAAACTGAAGAATAATTCCTATTGGGACAGAGTAAAGCGAACATTTCTATGATATATGCGAAAAATCTTTATCACCTTCCTCGATAAGGGTTTTTTGATAACAACTTCAACATGCGACAGACCATTTCTGATTTCATATACGGACAATGTTTCCATGCTAGTAAAATCCATTGCAGGTTCATCTGCATAGAAACTGCCAGTTGTATTTATTGTTATTCTTAATTTTTGACAATCAAAAATAAGGCTGCCCCAAGTCAGAGGCAGCCGTTTAAGCCAGTTGAATATTTTAATTGTTATTGTTGAGTACCACCAAATTGTTGTTGTGCAGTACGCACTAAACGTTTTGTGATTTCTCCACCAACAGACCCGTTTGCACGAGAAGTTGTATCAGCACCAAGTTGTACGCCAAATTCTTGCGCGATCTCCATTTTCATTTGATCTAATGCTTGTTGTGCACCAGGCACTACTAATTGATTTGAATTATTAGAAGCCATGATGTTCTCACCTCCTTGGTACTTATAGAATGTGTAACAAGGAGATAAACAATACATGCAACAAATTGGTAGTTGTTGTTAGTTAGACCAGATTACAGTAAATCATTAAAATCGTTTTCTTTCTCATTTTGATCTGTTAAGGTGACAACTTCAATTCCTTCAATTGCTTCTTGAAGTAAATCGGTATAATCTGCTTGGGATTCAAAGTAATTTACCTTATCCCTCTTAGGTTTCGTTTTTGGTGATTTTGGAACAAATATTGTACAACAATCCTCATATGGACGAATTGAGATGTCATACGTGTTTATTTTTCGCGAAACTTTAATAATGTCATTTTTGTCCATTGCAACTAATGGGCGAATAAGAGGGTAGTTGGTAACTTCATTAATTACATTCATACTTTCCATTGTTTGGCTGGCAACTTGTCCAAGACTTTCTCCATTTGTCATGGACAATATATTTTCATTTCGGCAAACTGCTTCACTAATCCGCAGCATCATCCGACGCATAACAGTCATCGCATACCCATCAGGAATATCTTTAAAAATTTGCTGCTGCAGTTTAGTAAATGGAACAAGATGAACGTTTACGCTATTCCCATACCTTGTTAATTTTTGTGCTAAATCCAATACCTTTTGTTTTGCTCTCTCACTTGTAAATGGAGGTGAATGGAAGTGAATAGCTTCAATTTCAACACCACGTTTCATTGCTAAATATCCTGCCACTGGGCTATCAATACCTCCTGATAGTAATAGCAAGGATTTTCCGGATGTTCCAACAGGTAATCCGCCTGATCCTGCAATTACACTAGAAGTTATATAGGTAGCTTCATTCCTGATTTCTATTTTCACTTCAAGATCAGGGTTATGAACATCTACAGTAAATCCCTCCGTATTAATTAACAGATGCCCGCCTACTAACCGATTCATTTCCTGTGATCGAACTGGGAAATCTTTATTAATTCGTTTAACCGAGACTTTAAATGTCTTTACTTTTTCACTACTGTTCAATGCAAATAATGCCGCTTCTTTAATCTTATCTTCATCGTTCCCGACCTTAATTGCCAAACTTAGACTTTGAATTCCAAAGATATCCTTGCATCTTTCCAGTATAGGCTCGGGGTTTTGTCCATGTAACAAAACAAACATCCTGCCTTGTGTACGTTTAACTTTAACATCTGGAAAATCCTTTAGCTTATGCCGAATATTTTCTTGTAATTTTACAATAAACTTTTTAATATTTTTACCTTTTAACGCCATCTCACCATAACGGATTAAAATGTGATCATATTGCATTAGTATCTACTCCATAACTTCTTTTAATTGGTTTACTGCGCTTTCCAGCTCTTGTACAAAAGCCTCAATTTCTTTCCTGGTCGTGTCATAAGAAAGACTTATTCGTAACGCAGATATTGTTCGTTCTTTAGATAATCCACATGCTGCTAATATTCTGCTTTCATCTTTTTGTTTAGACGAACAAGCGGACTTGGTTGAGATAAATATCTTTTTTTCACCAAGCATATGAATAATAACTTCTGGTTTTAAACCAGGAACCGAGAAATTTATAATATGTGGTGCTGCAGGTTTTTCGGGGGTATTGATGATTATCCCATCTATATGCTGTAATTCCTCCCGCAGGTAACGGTGTACTTCAGCAAGATTGCTTCTTTCATTAGCATGACGCTCCTTGATTAATCTAAGTGCTTTAACTATTGCTACAGATCCTGCCAAGTTTTCTGTACCTGATCGAATTGCCTGCTCCTGACTTCCACCATGAAATAAAGGAAAAAGCTTTGTACGATTGTTAACGTACAAAATACCCGTACCTTTAAGACCATGTATTTTATGCCCCGAAATAGTACATAGATCGATACCGCAATTATTTAGTTTTAACGGGACTTTCCCCACTCCTTGAACATGGTCAACATGGAAAAAGAGTTTCGGATGCTTTTTCGCAATTTCTCCTATTTCTTCAATTGGCTGTATGGAGCCAATTTCATTATTCACATGCATTATACTAATTAAGATGGTGTCATTTTGAATGGCATGTTTTAAATCCTCTATTGAGATTACTCCTTTTTCATCAACAGGTAAATAGGTTATGGTGAATCCTAATTTTTCCAAAGCCATACATGCTTCCATTACAGATGGATGCTCAATCTGGGAAGTGATAATATGCTTTCCCCGCGCTTGGTGTTCAAATGCGATTCCTTTTATTGCCATATTATTCCCCTCGGTTCCGCCAGATGTAAAAATAATCTCATTGGTATTCACATGTAAAAGTTCAGCAGCTTGTTCTTTCGCTTTAAACAATAGCTTTTCTGCTTCTCCCCCAAGTTGATGGATAGAGGAAGGGTTAGCAAAAAAGGATTCTGAAACCTGCTGAAAGCTTTTAAGTACGGAAGGATGCGGTTTTGTTGTTGCACTGTTATCTAAATATATCATTTGTTAAATCCTCTCTTGATGTATTACTTAAAATTTGGCTGTTTTTCTCAAAAGACGTAAAATGCGACGTAATATTCTCGGGTCGCCGTCCGGGATCGCTGCGGACGGATGCTTTCCGCGGGCAGCGATCCCGGACTAGTGAAGTGGAATTAATATATGTCGGTACATGCATAGATTGTAATTATTAAATATAAAGTATCTATAATATCTTTAAGATAAAGTATCTATAATATCTTTAAGAAATCATGATTACGTTATAAATACACTTACTAGCAGCCCGTATACACGGAGACTCCTGTGGGAGATGAGGCATCGGTGAGACCCCGGAGCGCGTCAGCGTGAGGAGGCTCACCAGCCGCCCACGGAAAGCGTAGTGTATACGGGCTGCGGGACCAAAGAGCATCCAAAATGAAGCGAAATCACCACAAGTATTTACGTCGCAGTCTACGGAAACAATGTAGCTAAAAACCATAATGTTTAAAAAAATAGCCTGAAGTTTAAAACAATCAAGGCTGACTTAGGAAAAGAATATCATAATATTCTTTGCATAAGACAGCCTTTCGCCTATTCTTTGCTCTACAAAGCAAATATAAAGTCAATGGAAATATTTCCCTTCATCGTAAAACGGGTATTATCAATAATTTGGTTCTTTTCAATCATCTTAACAAATTGCTTGAAAATTTTCTTCATTAACACTCGTCTTTGAATATCTGTATGCTTCAAATAATGACGCATCTTCCCACTGTAAAAATAAAAATGTAATCACGAATGTCTATAATCCCAACAAACAACCACATCTATGATTATACTAATTTCCATTATAACATCTTAACTCATAACCTCTTGATTTTCTTCAATACGTTTTAATGCTCCAGGCTCTATCTCTTCTAATGCTTTTGCGGCATGTTCAAGGGCAGTTTCATATTCATATGATCTAAATAAACTTTCCGACTCAGCTAATTTGGCCGCAAGCAATGGGTACATACTACGATATCTATTCGCATATTGAATTACCTGTTCTGTTAAATAAGCCTGATCAAGCATCATTTCTGTTTTTTCTATAGCATCATCTACAGAAATTTGCGCTTCAGATAAAGCGATTTGCACTTCCGAAATGTCCAATGGCTGCTTTTCCAATGCTCTTAAAACACGGACATTTTTTTCGTTTGCCACCTCAGACATATCCCATATATAATTTGGAACACCCGGAATGTTGCTTTTGTTTAATTTTTTCATGGTTCTATAAAGCAGATTTTTCATTTCGGCTAATTTTTCTTTTGCTTCCAGCTCATCTTTGCGTAAATTATGAACAAGCTTTTTAAATTCTTCATGTTCTTGCTGTAAATCTTCTATTTGCTGAAATCCATCTTCTAATATCACACGTAAATCAGAATGTGCCATATCCTCATTATCCATATCGTCTGAGAGTTCCTCGAATTGCTTTCTTAGCTGTGAAATGGTCTTTTCTAGTGACAAATATTTTTCCATATCGCTATCTTCAAAATAATATGCTTGTTTCAATTGTTCTACTTCTGCTTTTGTTTCATCAAAGTTTGCGCCTAATTCATCCAGCAAATGGCGGTATCTTGGTGTTTTTGTTTCCATATAGCTTTTTGCAATTGCTTCTTTCTCCAGAAGTTGGTACATTTCTTTAATTCTTTCTTCAGCTTCAGAAATAATTGGCTTGGAGTCCGACGTATTTCCTTTCTCCAAAGAATTAACACAATCAAGCAAACGTTGATGATAATTATGTATTTCTTTTTCAAAGCCTAGATGTTCAACACGGTAGCCATCTTCTTTCATCCCTTTCAACCCAGCAAATAAATCATCAAGCTGGGCTGGTAAATCATGTTTACATGCTTTCAATATGGCCGGAAATTCATCGAGCTGCTGTTGAAGTAATTCTAGATTCACTTTCAATTCATCAACAACCTTCTGTGCATCAAAATAATCACCAGAATGTGTTAACGTATGATACTCAGCAAGCTTATCCTCAAGTTCGTCAATTTCAACCTCAAAACGTACTTCTGCTTTGCCATATTGATAGCGACTCTGAGACAACTTCTTCCGCAGCAGCTTAATTTCTGGCTGTATTTGCTCGATTTCAATACGGCTTGATTCCTCCGATTCCAGCAGCTGTTCTAACTCTACCAGCATTTTTTCAATATCTTTTTCAATCGATTGCAATATCTGTTCGGTTTTCCGCAATATTTTTTTAGCAGTTTGGAAACGATAACGATCGGCTGCTTCTTCAGCATCAAATAATTCTTCCTCGATATCTGGCAGTTCCCTTGTCACAATATATTCCCAGCGGTCCTTCCAGGTTTCAAACTTTTCCTGTGTTTCCCCAGACAAATTCAGACTTTTTATTCTGGATATCTGCGATGCTACATTTCGATTCATAATATCCATTTTCCAGCTTTCCAGCCGATCTACAACATCATATATCCGCTTTCGCAAAATAAGGCCAACAATGATCAATGCTATAATTACAAGTACAATTCCAATGAAATATGCCATATAATGCCTCCTAACTCTATTCCTGTGTAAGAGGATGATTTACCAATATACTCTTTCGAAAACAGGTATCCATAAAAAAATGAATTTAAATCCGTCATTTCAGTTATTATTATACTAATGATACCACGTAAACAACAATTTTTGCTAAAAAAAATCAAATAAATTAACGATTTGACAAATTTTTTTATTGGATTTTAAAAAAGGGTCGCCAAATGCAACCTACTTGTTAATTAACAATAAAATCTAACCATTTATTAATGGATTGAACATACTTTTTTACAAACAGCTGATGCGAGTTTTCTCCTATAACCTGATTTTTCCATTCATTCTGTAGTACATATGGTGTAATAAGCATTCCTTTAAGTTGCATAAGTAAGAAGTCACGGTCCGAGATCTGTTTTTGCGGTTTCAAAATAGCGTAAAAGGTTTCTCGGATGTAGTAATTTTCTTTCGCAATGTATGTAACAGCCATTTCTCGTACAAAAACGGAATCAAGTGATAATTCCCGATGAATGAAACAAGAAAATTGATGATTCATTTGTTTGTACTGTATAATGGTGTTTATTAATTTTTTTAATCTTTCCAACTCAGTATCATTCTCGGATTGCCGCAATGTTTCTTCCATTGCTTTTAAGTACGTTTCGTAAAATTGTGTTACTCCGTATTCTAATAAACCTTGTTTACTATTAAAATAATAGCTGATCAACGAAACGTTTACTGCTGCCTTCTCAGCAATATCACGTACTGATGTGCCATGGAATCCTTTTTGAAAAAATAAAGCAGAAGCGGCATCCATTACCTTTAGTTTTGACGGGTTATTTTTCATGGTTTTTCAACTCCTTATTTCACAAATACGACAAAGCAGGCAATTATCCTGCAATTACTTATCGACAATTAATGCATGTAATTGTCGAAATTTACCAATTGAAAGGAAATGTATATGTTTCAAGTTAAAGATTATTCCGGAAATAAAGAAAAGGACTACGAATTAATATTAAAACAGCTTGAAGCTTTATCTGAAGGTGAAAAAGATTCAATCGCAATTTTATCCAATGCAACTGCATTATTAAATCAATTCCTGGACGAGGTAAATTGGGTTGGATTTTACCTGTGGAAGGAAAATGAATTAGTTCTTGGACCATTTCAAGGATTGCCTGCATGTATTCGAATTCCTTTTGGAAAAGGTGTATGCGGAACTGCTATTAAGGAACGAGAAACACAGCGGGTTGCAGATGTCACGCAATTCAGCGGACATATAGCTTGTGACGGGGCTAGCAGGTCAGAAATTGTTGTTCCGCTTGTTGTTAACAACGAAATTTATGGCGTACTGGATATCGATAGCCCTATTACAAATCGATTTGATGAAACAGATCAGCACTACATTGAAAAATTTGCTAAAATTGTTGAAGGCTATTTATGCTGATATAAACTATTTCAATCGAAAAGCCCGGGAAGCGTTTTTCCCTGGCTTTCCGATTAACTTCTAATTATTAGGAACCTCCCTTTCACTCGGTGAAAACTTTAAATGGCTATCCCCTTTCACAACACAATTTTTTCCCATTTTTTTTGCTTCATATAATGCCTTATCCGCTCTTATAAAAACATTTTTTACGGAATCAATTGTTTTGTCAAACCACGTAGATACACCACACGAAAGTGTTATCATCGGGTCAGTAAAACTTTCCACCTGCTTTCTAATCTGCCCAGCCAAATATACCCCGTCATCCATCGATGCTTCTGGAAGGTATATGGCCAATTCCTCTCCTCCCCATCGTGCAGGTATATCGTTTTGTCCTAAATGAAGTGAAATAATTCCCGCAACCTGCCTAATTACCTCATCCCCAACATGATGTCCGTATGTATCATTAACAGTTTTAAAATCGTCAATATCAAATAAAATCAAGGTACCCTTTTCATCTGTTTCCATATGAAGTTGTATTTTTTCATCTAAATACTTGCGTGAATACAGCTTTGTTAAATAGTCTTTTATAACGGCATTTTCCAATTTCTCCTTTAATATTGAATTGGTTAGGGCCAGTGTAGAATGCTGAATTAATGATTGCATTAATTTAAAATTTCCAAAGGAGAAGAAATATGATTCATCATGCATGATTGTAATCACACCGTGAACTTTCCCAGATTGCAGCATTGGTATTGCCATAACAGAACTGTACGGAAGCCCATTAAAATTATTTGAAAAATCCCCTGAAAAAATCGCTTCCTTGTTTGTATTCATTCTGTTTAATAGATATTCCGTAAAGGCTTGTCCCTGTTCCGTATAAAAATAATCCGTACTACCCGATAAAACATCAAATAATTTATCAGACTCTTCGTTGCTATAAATAAATCCAACCTGTTTGGCATTACATGTATCCATTATTTGCCGCCGGACGACTTCTGTTATTTCAGAAATTTTTAAATTTGAATTCAATTGATGTGTAGCATCATTGATTCTTTTTAGATCTTTAATTAGATGCCTAGATTGTTGATATAATGTCGCATTTTCTATTGCCTTCCCAACTACATTGGCAATTTCAGTAATAAAATCAATCTCTTGCTGGGGAAACTCTGTTCGTGGTGCCACAATTTGAATCACGCCATATACACCCTGTCTCCCTTTTAACGGTGCATACAAGCATGATTTTCTTTCCTTCATTCGATCTTCAAGCTGCACATCACCAGTAATAAACGCTTGTGTGCTTACACGTTTTGTCGCATCATCACTATATTCAATTTCTTTCAACGGCAGGGTACTATCGGCTTTAAAATCCTGTGATAGCAGAATATAGAATGTAAATGCCGGATACTGCTTTCGGAGTGCCTTCGTTGTTTCTGCCAGGATATCGTTTTTAATCATAGTCGAATAAAAACGAGAGGTCAGATTATATAGAAACTTATTTTTCCTTTCTTTTTCCTTGCTGATTTGATAATAATGAACTATATTTAAAAACCGTTCTATTTCGCATTTTAATGTATTCATTAACTCATCCGCTAAATTCCTGTCAACTGCAATTAATAAAAATCCAGCAGGTTTATTATGAAAAAATAGCGGGACTATATACGTTTCTGAGAAGTTAATAGTCTTATGCACTATTATATCTTTTGTCAAAATAGACGTAGTTTGATTGATAAATTGAGAAGTGGTTTCATCGGCGCTGTTATGTCGATTTATTTTTAATTCATAGGTTTTACTCCAATTATTATAAATGTAAAATGAAGCTTGTTTAGTTTGAAGTATATCTTTTATCTGATTTTCAAGCCGAAAAAGAAGTTCATCATAAGAACAATTTACTGCATCTGAAATTAAATCAAAAAGGATACATTTTAATTTACCTATTAATTGGTTCTTGCTTACCATCAAATACACCTCTCAAGAGGAAATATGAAATCTGTTTTTGCTATGTAATGATTTTTAGAATTTTTCGAGTTATAACTATATTATATAGGATGTAATCAATTTTTCCTATTAAATCAAACGGAAAAAATATAATAATCATTTTAAGTAAGCTATGTGTTGACTTCCGGCACTAAAAATTATATACTATGCTTTGTGTAAAATAAAAAGGTAGCCTATGTGAACCGACGATTGTTATCATTTTGTTCCTCTGAATCAGAGGTGTATCGTGTAACTCTCTGCTGCTGGAGCGATGGTACATGAAAACAAAATGGGCAGGCGGACAGGAACACGGTCTTCTATTTTATGCAAATAAAATAATAAAGGAGGAAATGTCTTATGGCACGATTTACTGGATCAGTATGGAAAAAATCACGTCGTCTCGGCATTTCATTAACTGGAACTGGTAAGGAATTGGATAAACGTCCTTACGCTCCTGGTCAACATGGACCAAACCAACGGAAGAAAATTTCTGAATATGGCTTGCAACAGCAAGAAAAACAAAAACTACGCTTTATGTACGGATTGAATGAACGTCAATTCCGTAACCTATTTGATCAAGCGGGTAAAATGAAAGGTATCCATGGTGAAAACTTCATGGGTCTACTAGAATCACGTTTAGATAACCTAGTATTCCGACTTGGTCTGGCACGTACTCGCAGACAAGCTCGCCAGCTGGTAAATCATGGGCATGTGACTGTGGATGGAAAACGCGTAGATATCCCGTCATACCGTCTAAAACCAGGTCAAGTAATTGGGTTGCGTGAAAAATCACAAAATCTTGATATCATTAAGGAAGCTCTAGAAGTAAATAATTTCGTACCTGAGTATCTATCATTCGATGCAGATAAATTAGAAGGTAGTTACACTCGTTACCCGGAACGTTCAGAACTTCCAGCAGAAATCAACGAAGCACTTATTGTTGAATTCTACTCTCGTTAATCTACGCTTTTTGCAGGTTAATGCACAAAGAACCCTTGAAATGTTGTTAAATCAACATCTCAGGGGTTTTTTCATTATTGTTTAATTTGCAAAATAATGCAGGATAATGCATTATTTTGGGGCTAATTGGGGCCAATTTGGGACCAAAAAATTTACTAGCATGGGTGAAGGAATGGAAAGAAATAAACACAGAACATGCGTGGAGTGACTGAGGGAAAAGTATGAGATGTAGTGTGAATTATAATTTTATTAAGCCGATTTTGCCCTGCATGTACTGCCATCATATTTGTATAAACATCCCAAATTATTATCTGATGAAAGATGATGCTCTTTGAAATTTAATTTTAAGGTGGTAAAGGACTCCTATATGACATAATTTTTGATAAACCATTATTGTAAATTATATCGTTTTATAATAAATAGCTTGGAACGAAAGGAGCGGTTGGTGATGGTAAACACTCTTGCTTATGTTTCACTAATAATTTTGTTTTTTATGGCTTTGTGGTACATTACGAAATTTGTCCTGCTTCCCATTTTTATGTTTATCATTCGAATCCTATTTAGGAAAGAATTTGCACAGTTAGAAAAGGATCGGCAGGACAGTGTGGAAAAACTAAGGAGTATGGGGATTAAGGTTACATCGGGTGATAAAACTTCTGGCAGCAATTATACAAGTATAAGATAACTTTTTCAGGTTTCTAAATTGATGAATATTGATTACGACCATAAGAATGTACCACTTCTGTCATCTTTTTTACCAGTGAATGCACAAGACTTACCACTTGTTGCCAACAAATTTACCAATGGGGGTAACAATTAAAATAATGAAGGATTAAAAAGCCTAATTCCTCTTTCTCTAAGCGGGGGATTAGGCTTTTGGTCTCACACAAACGCGCCCGATTGCCGAAGATGCATATCGAAGTAAAGTACTAGTTAGTGAACTTTTGATTAAGGTTTATTCCATATTAGGGCCCGTACTAATAGTGGCCCAATCACCGTAAATAAAAGAATGAAGGCATTACCAAAAATACCTATATTTCTTATAACTCCTGTACTTCCAAACCACGAAAGGATTACCCCAATAATTGAACCAACTGTCATTAAAGGAAAAACTGCTTCATCCGGAACAAAATCAATTCCGCTGAAAAATAAAATATAAACCACTATATCAAGTCCACATATTATTACAGATATAACATTAAAATATTTTTTCAATTTTTAACCTCCCTAGATGAACATATTCATTTGAATTTCTCTATAATACTTGTAAATCCTTCATAAACGCACCTGATGTTGAAGATTGTTTCACAAACCTTATAAATATGTTCATCAAGCTGATCAACAAAATCTTTACATTCATTAAATTCAATCATGACATTAATTATCCTTATAAACTGAATAGCTAAAATCAATATATTCTTCTATTTCTGTTTGTTCTCCGAGCCGATCCATTCCCCATCCGTACCGTTGATAGTCTGTTCCGCCATCGATAAATATTGCTCCACAACTACATCTCCTATAATCATGGCTATGTTTTGATTCGATAATGTCATTGCATTTTTTGCAGCGTACCTTATTTACTAGTATTCTTTTCATAAAACCACCCCATCGTAATAATTTTTGTCCGTTGAATGAGGGACTTTTTACATCATATGGCTTATACAGTAAGTAGGGCCTTGCATATTATTATGATATTTCTATTTAATAGTGTTCTGCAATAGCGCCCGATTCTTGAACAGTCTTAAATTTAAAAAAGAGAACCCGAAACAGGCTCCCTCTTATTTTACTTTACTCGTTTAAATATTTGATAACAGCCATTTCCTTTCCAAATCGGTCACCATTATCAATAAATCCCAAACTGGCATATAAGTGATGTGCTTCCTGATTTTCTGGATGATAACCAACAACAATCTTTTGTGCATCTGGCAACTTTCTCATCTCTGAAATCATTAACTTTGTCGCAGCTTTCCCTATGCCTTTACCTTGGAAGTTCTTATCAACCATTATTCTAAATACCCAATATCCATCAAGTTCCTCTTTTTCAGTATTAATCATAAGGAAACCCACTACTATATCTTCATAGTAAATTGCAAAAGGTTTTAATGACGGTTCAAACTTTGATTGGGCAATTGATATGGCATTTGACTCCAAATACTCTGTTTGTTTCTCTGATAATTTCAATTCACAGCATTCATACCAATTCTCTTCGTTCAATTCTTCAATTTTCACATTACTTGTAAGCATATATTTTCCCCTTTCAAATTTCGGGGAAACGCTAAGTAAATTTTGTTAGTTAGGCGTTATCCCCTTTAAGTTCTTCAATAAACAAAGATTTTCTGTTTGTCATAATGAACGCCTCCCTTAACTAGTAATGCCTAAAAAACGATGATATGGAAATTTTTAGACAATGTAATTATACCATATTTTGTTCCACAAAAGGGCGATTGTTGAAGACAGTTCTAATTGAAAATAAATCAATTTAGTACAGCAAGTATAACATTTCAGAATGCGTATGGCTTTTAACTTTAATCAACCAGAAGATGTGGTGGTAACCTTCATGTCATTTACTGGTACATTTCTTGTCATTCAGTGGTAAAAAGTATGTCAACGTTGGTACATTTTCTTGTTCGTAATCATGAATATCGTACCTATTCAGAAATTACGCGAAAAGGAATAAGTAGTAAGATAGTTGGGATTTCTACGAAAACAGCTGCAATTCAGGGGAAAATATAAGAAAAGACATCCTCCACCATGCTAGTGTTTAAAAAATTACATTGCATTTTATTTCACTAATATCTATAACGTGAACAAACGTTCTAGGGAAGAAGGTGTTTTATATGAAGGTCAAAAACGTAACCGCTGGCTGCCAAGTGGAGGTATCATTAATCAAAGGGAATTCCCCGTGGGAAAATTCGAAAGTTAAAATTTATGACAGTAAAACTTCTAGGTTTATTCATGAAGCTAGCGTAGAAGGACAGGTATTAAGTATTTCCAGAGCTGACAAACCTGTTACAGAAAAAGAATTGATGTTTGCTGTAACGAAATTAATGAATTTAGAATTTGAGGATGTTGTTATCTATACCAGCCCTAATGGTGTCTTGTATATAAAGCAAATAAATAATTCCCAACAAAGAACAGCAGAATGCTATCATTAAAGATGATTTCGTGAAAAAGGAGTTCATTAACAAATACATTACACTACCAATGGCCATTAAGATTTTCAAAGATGACCGTGAGGCTTTTAAAGAATATAGTGCGCAAATGTTTATTTAAGTAAGATCGACTTCATGCTGGAGCAAATGCAAAATGATTTTTATACATTAAAAAGTGAATTGGTAAGTAAGCATCACTTAGATATCAGATATATAAGGAAAGATGATAGAGTAAATTACAGAATTCGTGGAAATGGGATTAATAAAGTATTGTCGCACTCTCCTGATGATTTGCGAAAAATGACAAGTACACTTATGAGTGATTATTTGTCGGATATAAGGCAACTAAATTTGAACTTAAATATTATTGATATAGCGACTTGCACCAAGCGCGGGCATTTGCATGAATTCAAGTTAGCTCATTGATAACAAGTAATTAGTTCACCACTTTAAACTAACAATGCAATAAACTTGATGCCTTTCCACTTGATTGTGTTAGCAAAATGTTGACATTTTGCTAACACAATTTTTTATTATAAAAAATTTATTACTTAATTTTCTACAAATGCTATGACAACCCCTTTTACTTCGACAAGCACTCTTTTTGCTATTTTTCCAGGGTAATTCATCAAGATAAAGAGCAACAACTCCGATAGTATTATCCCGAATTGAAATCAAGCTTTCCTCAAAACTGGTTTTACCGCTATTACTTTTATCGTAATTACATTTCCCCAGTAAACAAGATTCTTGTACTTAGGGCTAATAAACACCTTATCATCAATTACGCATTACCAAAAGTGAAAATTTGAACATGCTTATTCCTGATCCCCATTACTTAACAATCGATTGATAGTTGTTTCTCAAGGATTGCTGTTTTTGAATTTTTCTATAGCATCTTCTGGAATGTTTAATTTTCTTTTCCAAAATTCGCTTTTTGAATCAATCAATTCAACTAGTTTATTTGCATCCTTAAAACATTCTTCAATCTGATAGTTCCATGCCTTATTATTTAAATCCTCTCTTTTTACCCATAATGGTATATCACTTATTATTGAAATGAATTCTTGAAAATTATGAAGAAAATCATCAAAATCTCTATCTTTTGAATGACCAAGATCACTATAGGCCATATGATATTTGTTTATCTGTGATGTATAATTTTTGACTTCTTTCTTAAATAAGTCTGTGTTTTGTTCAATAAAGATTCTCTGTAAATATTTAAACAAGTGACGCAGTTCTTCGTAATAAGCATGATTTTCAACAAACAATTTTTTATCGTCACCAAATATGTTTTCTTCATAATAATCACTTAAAACACTGTAATCATTTGCTTTTTTCCAGCAGTATCCTTCATCATCCATTTCGCCAATTGGTAAAGGTTTATAAGTTTCGTCTAAAGACCTGTTTATCCATTGTCCAGTTAAAATCCAGTTTCGCATTATATAGTCATTACCGTTTCTAGCTACATAAATCCAAACAACATCATTTTGTGATTTCTTCCTCATTAAATCAATTGAGACTTGTTTTATTTCATCAATATTCAATGGTTCATTTAACACAATCATTAAGGATATACGACTGGCGCCAGCGTGGGATATATCTGATTCCTCGATGACAGTGTACATTCCCTTACTATTGAAATTTGTATATCTGTATTTTTCTTTTATGTAATTAGAAACTGAAGGAAGCTCTGGATATATATAAGTTTCATTTATTCCATATTTTACATCTAATTCTCGCTTCACTTGAGCCTTGTACTCATAAGGAACCTTAATAACAATTGATGGTTCAATACTGTCAAGTGTGCGGATCTTCCGATGTATATTATCGCCCTCAACCATGTTTCCACAAATGGCAAATGTTCCTTTTTGATTATACAAACGAGGATTTAACTCTCTTAACTTTTCCGATTGTTTTACAAATGCCGTTTCTGCCGCCAATGTCAATATTTCTTTTTCGGTAATTGTGTCCTTAAAAATCTGTTGATATTTTTTTTGAATGTTTTCTAGAGTATAGTCACCTAGGGTTGCTAAAAGAGAGAGTAAATTAACTTTTTTACTTTTCAATTCATGTGTTTTTTGACAATAAAAATAGACATATCCATCGTCCTTCGAAGTATCTTGTACAGCAAAGAACAGTGCAATATAGGGGTCCTCTGTGACATCTATTAGGCGTGTAGGGATACCATAATGTTGTAGTTTGGCTAAACTTTGAATGGGACTTGACAAATGTTCAAATTCTCTCGGTTTTAATTCTATAGATTCAGCATAAATCTTATACTCATTTTCTATATAGCCTATATCTCTAGCAATACTTGCAGTTATATTTTCATATTTTGCACTTTGCCCACGAAAGGTAAATTCATTATTCATTTTGTAGCGGTCTATTAGCTTTTTAAATTGAAATATGTTATTTGCTTGTTCCATTCTAAACACCCTTCTACAAATAAATATAATTTGTTTAGGAATCCTACTTTGTTGAAGAAATTACAAAACTTCTTCTCTCTTACATTTTAACATAAATTCAAATAATTAAATTTATCAAATTGTAGAATATTGGCATCTCATCCTATTAGCAGTCCTCAGTATTATTATGAATAATAGATATACAAGATTCATATATATATTAAAAAAGATTCGGAAGGATTGATTAGTTTGGGTAAAGTTATAGTCGGGAGACGAAACGTTAAAGTAACCATTTTTGAAGCTTTATCTCGTAATCAAAAACAAATTAATAGGGTACAGAATTTAAGAGAACTTCCTTTTAGGTTTCAAAATTCTTTAGAAGCACTTGATTATTTGGAAAGCACTTACGGAAATGGCAATGAATTTGGCGAAGGAATAATAGTGCCATATAAAAACAAAAAAAAGCAATACTCGATTGGTAGTTGGGATGATTTTGGAGATTTATACAAAATAAGAATTGCAAAGGTAGAATGGGTTGAAAAGAAAAAAGAATGCCCCAAACGTATTTGGAGTATATTTAGAAGAAAAAGGAATATTAACATTGAAGATATTAAACAATTTGCGGAAGATTATTATCAATAATACCAGGGCGCAACAATATTATACAAGCTTTCGCCCTAATTATTTTTTAAAAATAACGTTTGTGACTTATTATCATACTTTTATTTAAATATTTCCACTTAACTTTTCATCACAATTTTTATGAATCTGTTGAAAAATCTTTCTTTTTAAATTATAGTAAATCCTTTACTTTATCCCTCATTCGACTGACTAATATCACATTTGGAGATGTACTACTTATTTTAGACTGAACTTGTTGAATAGCTTTTCTTACGCTTTCATTTTTATCACCTGAATAATCTATTAACCTTCCTACCTGTTTTGCGATAAATCCTGAAAATGGTATAGCAGAATTAGTTAATTCAAGTGCTGTGTCTAATGTTATACCTTTCACATCCCAAGTATCTATTCTTTTGCGTTTCTTTTCATATGCTTTAACGGTTTTGTTAAACTCTTCAACAATAGAATTGATCTCATCCGAAGATTTGTTATAAGTTAAATCAATTAACAGTTTACGAAATTGGTCTATTTCTTTTCCAGTAAAAGTTTCAGCAAGTTCTAATACAGGAACATAATTAGCGATTGTTAATATGCCTTCTGTTGCGATATTTGGCGAAGTTACCAAATTAAGACCCCAATCTCTCCGCACACCTGAATAAAGATAAGCAATATTTTCTTCGTTTTTTGCCAAAGGACCTACTGGACACAACACGGCCTGATTAGCAGCTGCCCATTCAATAGATTGAGAAGCGTCCATAATTTCTATAAAGTAGTCTTTCCCTGTAAAATTTTTAACTGTGGTATTAATAATCGGTCCTAACCCTATGTTAAAAGTCCCCATTGCACCCCTGTCTGAAAGAAATTCATACATATGGCTCCATGTATTCGATAATTCACTTGCTAGTCCTTTAAACCATTCCTGGTCTTTAGCATTCTTTATTTTTGAAGATAGCTCTATTAAATTTGATAACACCTCTTGTTTCTCATCGGTGTCAAGCGGCAAAAATGCAAGTGGATTTCTTTGCTTTAAGTCTAATATTGTTCTGTAAGCTAGTTCCCTTGAAAACATAATACTTTTTGGGTTAATATTCGAAACCTTTTCGAGTAAATTTCTGTTATACCTTTCTATAGACTGCGGGAAAATTAATTTCACCTTATTCAGCTTGTAAGTTTAACTAATTCATCCTCTGTAATATCGAGTGAATGTAGTAATTTTTCATATGATGATTCAATTGGAACAACAATTTGAATTTCGTTAAATAATGTAAGATAGTTTCGGATATTGTGAGCTTCGCCAAATTTACCATTTATTAAACAGGAAGAATCTTGTGGTTTATCAAATTCCCATCCATTTGCCTGTCCACTTAAATATAAATCTCTTTTATTGTCCGACCAAAGTTGTTCATCTTCCTCCCATTTTTCCATTAGTGCCTTGGAATAATTAAATGTTGAGTGTTTACTCACAGTGAGAGATAGGGGATCTTGATGTTTTCGCTTAAATTTTTCTTCAATATTCGAAGCTAAATAACAATTAATTTCCGCTTTATATCCACAAAGTAATGATACTTTATCTTTTAGGACTTCTAATTCACTTTGATTTAAATCTTTTTCCACCTCAACGTCCCAACCCTGTGGTCCGTGATTAAAACTCAACCACAATCTTGGAAATGTTTTCGGTAACAATAATGAAAGTTGTTTATTAAAATCTATAACATTAAAGGGATTTCCGGATAATTGCAAGACCTCTTCCATAGTTCTATTATCCAAATTAATTGCACCATCTGGTAGATTTGTTACTAGGGTAATTTTGCAACCTAGAATTTTAATTTGCTTATTAAACACCTCAACTATTGAACTTTCAGGTTCATTCAATGGCTCAACATTTAAATTTTTGCATTTGATATAGTATTCATATCCTTTTTTATAAATACCATCTGTTTTTAAATGTGGTTGTTGTAGTTGCAATCGCTCGTAACTATATCTAGCATAACCATCCATGAATTCATACATGTAAACTACCTCCTTTATCTAATGATAATCATACTTTCTACCATATATAGTTGGTTTAACATTGGATATGTTTTGCATCTATGGTTGGTGAAAAATATTATACTTTAATGTGATTCTGGCATCGACCACCCACCCAATACGCACCTCTGTCAACGTAAAGGGTGATATTTTTTACCGGACTAGAACTTTGGCAATGCCTCCATTGCATCTGACAAATCTTTGTAGGAATCTTTCAAGTAACGAGTTGTTGTTGAAATGTGATTATGACCCGCAAGTCTTCGCACCTTTTCAATATCATTGTTAGTTGCTTTAAGCATCCATTTACAAAACGTATGACGGAACATATGTGGCGTTAGCTTTTTCTCTTTAGTACTGTAGTTTTCAATCATTGTTTGAATTCCGCGTACAGAAAAGTGGCCGGATCTCTGACTGTAAAATACATAGTTGGAGTGGGCAACGAACACCTTTTTCTCACTAACCTTATGGCGAAAATCTACCCATTCCCTCAGTTCGTGGTATAGGAGGTTTGACATAGGTATCGTTCTAACCTTTTTCCCTTTTCCAACTACTCTTATTTTCCGCATATCAAAATCTAAATCATGTATTTTTAAATTTGATAGTTCTTCTACACGAAGGCCAGCATATGTAAGTGTGTAGATAATCACTCTATCACGCCGATATTTTTCCTCCGAGTTAACACCCCGACTTTTAACTGGAGACTTTCTTATACGGTCCAAAAGAACTTCAAATTCATCTTCCGTTAACCACATAATTTTTTCATGCTCTTCATCGGCAGTTTTTAAGTCCCTGATACCAGAAATGGGATCCATCAACATAACTTCTTCCTTTACAGCCCAATTAAAAAAAGAGCGGAGAGAATTCAACCTTCGATTAATTGTTGCTACCGACAATGCCTCTCCTTTTTTTGGATCCATCATTTCATCAATCCATTTTCGGATATCTGTACTAACAACTGTAGAATTAATTTCGATTTTGTTGTTCTGATAAAAAGTACTAATATCTTTTAAATAGGATTTTATGGTATTTCTTGACTTCCCTTGTTCTATTAGATAATTTGAATATTCTTCTAGCACCTATAAATCACCCCATCTTATATGCCGAGTTTAAGTGACATTTTTCAGCTGAATTTTCATATCAATTGTAACATTATATGATGAGTTTAGCTTACTAACTTTAAACAACTAGGGGCTGGGACAAAACCCCAGTAAATGAAAATAATAAGCGTGGTACCCACAGTAAAAATTGGTGAAAGTACCACGCTTATTTTGTATTAAATATTTTATTTCTAGTAAACAAAATGGACACCTTTTGATAAAATAAAGTTACCACACAATACTTATCGGAGGTGCCCTTATGTTTAAACATTATAACATAGATCAAGTCGTTTTGCCTTTAGATTTAGAAATAAAACTTCAAGAAAATGATATTGCCTACGCTGTGAATGATGTGGTGGAAAGTATTCCTGAAGAAGCATTCGCTAATTTTTTGCGTGTGACTGGTTGTCCGTCCTATCATCCACGAATGATGATGAAAATTATTTTGTGTGCCTACACGCAGTCTATTTTTTCTGGCAGGAAGATAGAAGGATTACTCAAAGACAGTGTACGTATGATGTGGTTAGCTCAAGGGTATGAACCAAGTTACCGCACCATCAATCGTTTCCGTGTGCATCCAGAGGTCAAAGAACTATTACGTCAGTGCTTTGTGCAATTCCGTTGTCAGCTTGTACAAGAAGAACAGATTGATGAAGAAGCGATTTTTATTGATGGAACCAAAATCGAAGCGAATGCCAATAAGTATACATTTGTTTGGCGTAAAGCGATTGAAAAATACAATCAGAAGTTGGTGGAGAAATCGAACCAAATGTATGATGAATTACTGGAAAAAGAAATTATTCCAGAAATCGAACGGGAAAGTGCGGATGAACTATCTACCGATGAACTCGAAAAAGTAGTTGAAAAGCTGGATGAGGTAGTAGAAGCATATGATGAAAAAATCGAAGCAAGTGAAACTGGAAGTGAACGTAAACAACTTCGCTCGGAACGTAAAGTACCGAAACAATATCGCAAACAATTCCAAGATTCCATGGCGCGCAAACACAAATACCAACAGGACATGGAAATCTTCGGAGAACGTAACAGTTACTCGAAGACAGATCATGATGCCACATTTATGCGAATGAAAGATGACCATATGAGGAATGGCCAGCTGAAAGCAGGTTATAATGTGCAACTTGCGACAGAGGGGCAATATGCGCTTGCTTACGATGTATACCCAAACCCAACCGATACACGCACGTTCATCCCTTTTCTGGATAACATCGAGGAACGTTTCTTTGAGCTGCCAAAATATATCGTTGCCGATGCAGGTTACGGAAGTGAACAGAACTACGAAGACGTTATCGAGAACCGCCAACGCATCCCACTGATTACATATAACCAATACCGTAAAGAAAAGAAAAAGAAATATAAAAATAACGCCTTTAACACAGCCACTTGGGAATATGACGAGAAAAATGATACTTTCACCTGTCCAAATGGTAAAAAATTAGCGTTTAGCTATGTATCCAATCGAACAGACAAATACGGATTTACACGAACGTTTAAGGTCTATGAATGTGAGGACTGTTCCGGTTGTCCGTTAAGATCCCAATGTACTAAGGCGAAGGAAGGAAACAACCGGAAAATTTATTATAATGAAAAATGGGAAAACCAAAAAAAATACACAAAACAGCAGCTTTCGGAAAAAGAAACTGGTGAAATCTACGGTAAACGTAAAATCGACGTGGAACCAGTGTTCGGATTTCTGAAGGCTAATTTGCGTTTCACTCGTTTATCCGTGAGAGGCAAAGAGAAAGTAGAAAATGAATTAGGGTTTGCATTCATGGCGGTAAACTTGAGAAAATACACCGCCATGAACACAAATCAACCAACAAATAAGAGAAACAATACAAATCAAAATGGTTCCAATCATCAAAACCCGATGATTGGAACCATTTTTAGGTGTTTTGTCTAGTTATGTCCCAGCCTCTAGTTATCCTAACAACACAAATAGATGCGTTTTATGTTTGTTTGAACAGTAGAACCATTTAAATCGATACCGAAGCAAAGTTTAATCCTATTAGTAGATTACTAAATAAACCGTTTAATCACTTGATTAAATGTTTTTGTCAAAAGTTAATAATCATAATGTTGTGGATAGCTTTGTGAATAACTGTAGGAAAATAGAGAAGAAAGTTTTCCCCCCACACTTCCCGATCATACTTCTTTTTGGATATATTCCATTAAAAATTCTGCGTCATCCCCTACACCTTGCAATAGTGCAGAACCCCGTCTATATTGCCAAGGTAAACCTATAAAATATAAACCATCTATATTAGTAATACCTCTTTTATGTACTGGCTTCCCTTTTGTGTCCAATACACCAGATATATTTAACCAAGAATAATCTGATTCAAATCCAGTAGCCCATATAATATTTTGTACATCAAGAATGGTATTATCTTGGAATATTACCTTATTTCCATTGCCATCAATTGATCTATTTTTAATGACAACTTCTCCATTTCGAATAGCGTGCTTTAGTTCTAACCCAAAGATTGGATCCCCTCTTCTTTGAATTAGTTTTCCTACGAGGGAGTTAGTGGATGCTTTTAATATCCCAACCTTATCAAACCACCAGAAAATACTTTTATTCCCAATGACCAACGGAAGGAACTTAGAGCCTTGACTTGTAGATAGATAGGTTTTCTTTTCTCTAGAGATTTCTACTGCTGTTTGCGCTCCACTATTTCCACCACCAACTACTAACACATTTCCTTCTTTCAACTGTGTGGGATTTCTATATTCCGATGAATGTAACTGTACAACTTCATCTGACAATCTATTTGCGAAGGCAGGAATTCTTGGCTTTTGAAATGGACCTGTTGCTATAATCACATTCTGAGTTTTATACTCCATATGCTCTGTCTTTATATAAAATAGACCATTCTCATTTCGTACACTAATTACCTCAGTATTGTGTTTTATCGGCAGTTTAAATTGTTCTGCATAATCCCTTAGATATTTTGAGATTTCATCTTTTGATGGAAAACTTTGAGGGTTCCCTTTAAGTTTTAACCCCGGTAACGAACTGTAAGACCTTGGAGTAAATAAAACTAATGAATCATATCGTCTATCCCATACTTCTCCCACTTCCTGATTTTTATCTAATATAAGAAAGGATTGCTTAGATCGTTTTAAATAATATCCCATAGCTAGTCCGGCTTGTCCTGCACCAATTACTATTGTCTGATACACGTTTTGTCACATCCCAAATTATTATAGGGCAATATTACCACATTATAATAATCATTTGAATATAATAATTGACAAATAATATGATGATGGAATACACTATAAACAAATAATCAAATAATCATTTGAATGATGGTGAGAAAATGAATGAAGGAAAAGTATTAAATACCTCTAAAGATTCTTGTGACGTATTCTGTTTTGATGAGGAAAAGGTCAATCGTATTCAACCACAAATTGAAAAAGTTAATGGGGTTGAAATGATTTTTAAAGCTTTGGCGGATGCTACTCGCGTAAAAATAGCCTACGCACTTACTTTAGATGAAGAACTATGTGTGTGTGATGTAGCCAATATTATAGGCTCAACAACTGCAACTGCATCCCACCATTTACGATTATTACGCAACATGGGTTTAGCTAAGTATCGAAAAGAGGGAAAATTAGTTTTCTATTCACTAGAAGATGACCATGTTCGCCAACTAGTATCTATCGCAATGATACACGCAGAGGAAGGTGTTAAGAATGGAAATTAAAAACGTCTATCGCTTACAAGGCTTATCCTGTACAAATTGTGCGGCTAAATTCGAAAAGAATATACGTGATATTCAAACAGTTGAGGATGTTCAATTAAACTTTGGAGCATCTAAAATTACGGTGCAAGGGGAGGCTTCCATCGAGCAACTAGAACAGGCTGGTGCTTTTGATGGTATCAAGGTATTTCCAGAACGCCAACGTCAAGCAGAGAAAAAGGAGCCATTCTGGAAAAAGCGTGAGAACATTACAACGATGATATCGTTATTTCTTATTATTGTAGGTTATGTTCTTTCTTTCCAGTTAGGCGAGGAAAGTCCAATCACTATAGGAACATTTGGACTATCCATTCTAATTGGAGGTTATAGTTTATTCAAAGTCGGGTTAAAAAACTTAACGAAACTACAATTTGATATGAAGACCCTAATGACTATTGCTATTATCGGAGCAGCGGTAATTGGTGAATGGGGTGAAGGTGCAGTTGTTGTTTTCTTGTTTGCATTAAGTGAAGCACTAGAAAGCTACTCGATGGATAAAGCAAGGCAATCAATTCGCTCTCTAATGGATATTGCGCCGAATCGAGCAACTATAAGACGCGGAAATGAAATTATTGAAATTGATGTAGAAGATGTTCGTATAAACGATATTATGATCATAAAACCGGGCCAAAAAATTGCTATGGATGGTGAAGTTGTAAAAGGACAGTCCTCTATAAACCAAGCTACCATAACCGGAGAATCAATTCCTATTTATAAAACCACAGGCGATGAAGTGTTTGCAGGTACATTAAATGAAGAAGGTTCCTTAGAGGTTCGAGTTACAAAACATGTTGAAGATACAACGATTGCTAAGATTATTCACTTGGTAGAAGAGGCTCAAGCAGAACGCGCACCTTCTCAACAATTTGTTGATAAATTTGCAAAATACTACACTCCTGCTATCATGATAATTGCTCTATTAGTAGCGGTAATACCTCCCCTACTATTCGGCGGCATTTGGTCTGAATGGGTATATAGGGGCCTTGCAGTACTTGTTGTTGGTTGCCCTTGTGCCTTGGTAATTTCTACACCTGTGGCAATTGTAACAGCAATAGGAAATGCAGCCCGCAAAGGTGTTCTGATAAAGGGAGGTATTCACCTAGAAGAGACTGGCAGATTAAAAGTTGTTGCTTTTGATAAGACAGGAACGCTTACAGAGGGAAAACCAGAAGTTACGGATATAGTAAGACTTTCGTCAATGAGTAATGAAGAAATTTTGGGAATCTCAAAAGCAATTGAATCTTTCTCTCAACACCCACTTGCTTCAGCAATTATTCGTAAGGCAGAAAAGGATAATGTGGACTCTTACTCGGCTGAAGATTTCCAGTCTATAACTGGTAAAGGGGCAAAAGCAACATTAAATAATTCAACTTATTTTATCGGTAGCCCATCATTATTTGAAGAAATGATTTCGGTCCCGAATGACATTAAACAACAGATTAAAGATTTACAAACACAAGGTAAGACAGTTATGTTGTTAGGAACCGAAAAGGAAATAAAAGGTTTGATAGCTGTAGCTGATCAGGTTCGTAAAGAAAGCTTATCAATCATTCAAAAACTTCATCAGATTGGCATAGAAAAAACCGTTATGCTTACAGGTGACAATGAAGCGACGGGTTCGGCTATTGGAAGTCAACTAGGGTTGAGTGAGACTAAAGCAAAATTATTACCACAAGATAAACTAGAGGCAATTAAATCACTTCGAGAACAACATGGAAATGTAGCAATGGTTGGTGATGGAGTCAATGACACTCCCGCATTGGCAACAGCTACAGTTGGTATTGCTATGGGTGGAGCAGGAACGGATACAGCATTAGAGACAGCTGATATTGCATTAATGGCTGATGATCTAGAAAAACTACCATATACGATTGCATTAAGTAGAAAGACATTAGGTATTATTAAGCAGAATGTATCTTTTGCGCTTGGTTTGAAGCTGCTAGCACTTCTTTTAATTATTCCCGGTTGGCTTACGCTATGGTTAGCAATATTCGCTGATATGGGAGCTACTCTAATCGTGGTACTTAATTCATTACGATTGATGAAAACAAAGTATAGTGAATAAAAGAGTAATCAGATGGGATAAATGTATAAGAAATTCTAAATTAAGAAAGGTGCAATTCATCTTATAGAATTGCACCTTTTTAAAGTTAATGACTTTTTAACTGTATATAGCATTTTTTCTAAACTTCAATTACTTTTTTGTGAAAAGTATTTGAACAATACTATATTAACCCATTCAATGAAAAATTTGATGGTAAAATTATTTTACATATGAATATAGTGAGGTGTTTTGATGAAAAGCAAAGGTTCACCATTTAAATTTGTAGTAATTATCACATTAGTGGTTATTGCACTTATAGTTGCATTGGTTGTCATTAATAACCAGAATTCCGAATCAAAAAAAGGCAAAACGTTTGATAAACAACCATCAATTGAGGGACAACCCACTTTAGGAGACCCAAAGGCACCGGTAACAGTTGTAGAGTTTGGGGATTTTAAATGTCCTTCATGTAAAATGTGGGGGGAAAACATTTTCCCACAACTAGTAAGTGATTATGTTGAAACGGGAAAGGTTAAATTCTCATTTATAAACGTATTATTTCACGGTGAAGAATCAAAGTTAGCTTCACTTGCAGCAGAGTCAGTTTATAAGCAAAACCCTGATATATATTGGGAATTTCATAAAGCGCTCTTTAACAAACAACCAAGTGAGAATCATGACATTAGTTGGGTTACAATTGACAAGATACTTGAATTGGCAAGTGGTGTCTCAGGCATCGATACAGATAAATTAAAAGCAGACATAGAAAGCAATTCTGAAATAAACGGAGTAAATAAAGATACAGAGATGGTAACGGAATTCGGCGTACAATTTACACCAACCATTATGGTAAATGGAACCATGATTGAAGATCCATTTGACTATGATTCAATTAAAAAAGCTATAGAAAATGCATTAGAGGAAAATTAAGGTATGAATAAAGTAGATATCCGACAGTTTTCACTTTATACGGCATGGCTAGTTTCCGTTATAGCAACACTTGGCAGCCTTTATTTTAGTGAAATACGAGGTTTCGTACCATGTGAGCTTTGCTGGTACCAACGTATTTTGATGTATCCATTATCCTTAATACTTGGAATAGCAACATTTCAAAATGATCGATCTGTAAAAAAATATGTATTCCCTATAGCAATAATCGGCTGGTGTATTTCACTTTTCCACTATTTAGAACAAAAGGTTCCGGGTTTTGCAGAAATCAAACCTTGTGCCAATGGTGTTCCATGTAGTGCTGAATATATTAATTGGCTAGGTTTTATTACAATACCATTCCAAGCATTAGTCGCTTTCACCTTAATTACCATATTCATGCTGCTTTTAAAATGGCAAAAGAAAGGCCAATAGGAATTTGGTGCAATTCAGTACAGTGAGTTGCACCACATTTTGTATGCATTTGTTAACTTACCAAATCTTATTTTACGTTTAGATACACAGATAGACCATTAATAAAGTAGATAATGATACAAAGTTCAAACTAATGTACCTCACACCTATTTCCAATGCTTGCTAAAAATCATGCCAGTTAAGTAATACTATTCCTCCAATGATTAAAACGATAATAACCAAACTTACTAAAGGAAATTTCTCGTTAACATTGTTTATCTCTTGTTCTAAAGAATTTTGTTGTTGTTTTGAATTCTGGTTATTCTGCTTAGCTATAGTTTTATCATCATTTTGTAAATTAATCCCCTCTGCCTCTGCCAAGGCAGAATATGTCCCCGCAGTATTAATTAGAATTACACTGAATAACAATAAAGTGATTAATAATAAAGTCTTTCTGGTTCTTAACATGTAATCATCCTTACTTTACTTTTATAAATCCGAATGGGGTCTCACTTACTGTTACTTTTATTTTAATAATCTTTGCTATAATATAATTAACTATGTACAAATAAGCCACTACTGTCTGATTTTATTAAAATTAACAACCTTTGGAAAGGTTTACCTCATGTAAAAAGTACTTACATAGAATAAAAACAGTGTTAATAGTTAACTAATACACCTTAAAGGTCGCTTTAACACAAAATAAAAAGAAAATACCCTCTTGTAGCCAATTATATTTTCCGTTATATTAACATAAAGCAAAAAACACCCTTAATAAAAGTTTATCAAGGATGTTTATCCATAATTGGGTATTGTTCGTATCCATCGGCTAATATAGTTGCCGTCAGTACTCATCTGTGTTAATTTCTCCTTTTGGATACTCTGTCTTAAACACATCAACAGCACTATATTTATTGCTTGCTGATAATTTTCGAATGGCCAAATTAATTATCCAAATAATTATACCCTAGAAAACTACCATAAGACTCAACACCAAACATTTATCTTTAAAAAAGCAACTTAGGAATCTGCTTTTCCGATATCTATTTTACAACCCGGTCGCGATCAGATTTCATCATTAATTTGACTCACTAGAACCCATAAACCTGAGTAAATCACCGTAAATAATATCGTCAGAATACTTCAGCTCTTTTATCACCTTTCCCTTTATTGGTGTACACGGACTTTCTATTTTTCCTTCAATATCTCTGCCTTCTTCATTCACTGGTTCACCTGTCGCACGATTATAGCAAAAACCGCTTGCCGATACATATTTTTTACTAATGAAATCTCCATTTCGTAATGCAACATAACTCTTACGGTCATCTGAAAACAAATCATTACCAAAATAGAGATCGTTACCCGTTTCAACGCCTAATAAATGCAGCAATGTTGGTTTAACATCAATCTGACCAGACACTTCTGACATTACTTTTCCTTTCCCAGAACCCGGAATATGAATAAAGAGTGGTACACGTTGCAATTGGACTTGATCAAAAGGTGTAATTTCTTCTTTTCCTAAATACTTGCTCATTGCTTTATTATGATTTTCACTTATTCCATAATGGTCACCCATAATAACAATGACTGAGTTCTTATATAAACCAGCATTTTTTAATTGATTAAAAAATTGCTTAAGGGCTTCATCTGTATATCTTACAGTTGGAAAATAATTATTAAGTGTCTTTGACCCAGAATCGTACGGTTCTATTGTTCGATCTTCTTTGTCTAGGTCAAATGGAAAATGATTTGTTAATGTAATAAATTTCGTGTAAAAAGGTTGTTTAAATGATTGTAAATATTTCATTGATTGCTCAAAAAAGGCCTTATCCTTCAGCCCCCAACCAATTGAATTATTTTCTGTCACTTCAAACGCACTTTCTCCATAAAAATAATCATAACCTAAACTCTTATACATTTGATCCCTGTTCCAGAAACTCTTATTGTTTGCATGGAATACGGAATTAAAGTAACCTTTTTCTTTTAACAGTTCCGGCATTGCATTGTACTCATTCTGACCATGAGTAAAGAAGACAGATCCGCTCGGTAACGGATATAGTGAGTTTTCGACTAAAAACTCAGAATCAGATGTCCTACCTTGGGCAATTTGGGAATAAAAGTTCTCAAAGTAAAAGGTGTCTTCGTTGTCTACTAAACTATTTAAAAATGGGGTTATCTCTTCACCATTCACTTTGTTATTGATTACAAAGTTTTGCATAGACTCAACTGAAATAAAAATTAAATTCTTATCCTTGGCAATACCAAAAAGATTTGATTTATCATTACTTTGAATATCATTGACATATTCTTTTATTTTTGGAAGTTCACTTTCATCAGCAAAAACGCGTTTCGCTTTAACTCTAGATTGCATAACTGCATCGTAAACATGGTAATTAAAAACACCTATATTTTTTACTAGATATTCCCGGTCAAATGCACGTGTAAAAAGCTGCGGCCTTTCCATTTCTGCCAAGAAAAAGTTGCCTGCTAATAGTACAAAAGACATCGCTAAAGCAAAAAACTTTCCACTCTTAGGATAAGTTACTGCCATCATCGCTTGCTTTCTCTTACTTAAATACCAAATAATAGCCACATCAGCAAATAATAACACATCATATGCTTTAATTAGTGTTAGAATACTAGACCCTAAATCTCCCATATTACTTGCTTGGAATAATTGTGGAATCGTAATAAAATCGGTATTCGAACGATAAAAAACTAGATTAAAAAATAAAATTGACGTCCCTAATAATGCGGTGTATCGCAGAAATTTCATTTGACGTGATTGTTTTTTGAACCAGACACTTATTGCAAAAACTGAAAACGCAGAAACAAATGGATTAATAAACAAGATTAATTCCTGCATCGAATTTTCCAATTCAAGATCAAACATAAAACGATATATGATATATGTCTTCACACCAAACAATAAGGTCGCAATAATAAACAATGGTATTTTTAATCGTTTAAACTTCATTTATAGTTCCTCCTTAAAAAGCGGAAGTTCCTATTAAAAAGTTGATAGAATATCCTTTTATAATTCATTTACACAATACAATAACATATAATTCTTATAATACGAAATATTAATAAGAAAACCACTAGTGTACAGTAAGTAAAGGGAAAGAATAAAATTTATAAAAATCGCCAAAAGGCCAATTTCAGTCTTGAAGCTAACTTCTCCGTCTATCATCCGGTAGATACAAATTACAATTATTCAGTTGACGTCTTTTGCTTTCTACTTAAAAGGGCAACAACTAGAGCAAATACAACAAAGACACTAATAATCGCACCAATAAATATCCAATTTAGACCTTTATCTTGTTCAATTGTGTAAATTGCTACCGATTCGCGATCAAGTCCAATTCTATATTTGCCATGATCATTTTCACGAACGATATCACCACTTAATAAGTCTTCAAGCTGCATTCCCTCCGGCACATCTGTAATGGAAACATCCTCCGTTTTTTTACCATTGTTGATCGCAACAAATATAGTTGTATCTTCATTTGTTCGTTTGAATACGCTTATTGCACCATTTGAACTGGCCAATTCAAATTTCCCGTCTGCCGATAATGGGAATTGTTTACGAATTGTTGACAATCTAGTAATAAAATCCTGCAAATCTTGATCACCATTATTGAATTGTACTAATCTTTGCACCTCTTCTGGTGTATTGCCATCCATTGGAATCGCCGATCCTTGATAAACCATTGGAACTCCCGGAGACATATACATGTAGGTGAGGGCAATTTTCCACGTCGTTAATGGATTTTGACCATTTTTAACAATTTCACGTGTAAATCGGGTTGTAAACTTATTATCGACAAATAGTAACCCCGACCTTTTACCAATTGATTTCCATTTGTTGTAAAGGTTTTTGACTGGGGTTCCCGCATTGGCGAACACATTTACCATTGACCCTTGCATTACTTTATTATCAATTAATGGTATACCTGCATTCAAATACTCTTCCGTTAGATCATCCGCATTTAAAACACTTCCTGTTAAATAAATATCCGGTTTAACTTTTTTCACATGAACAACGAATTCATTTAAAAACTTGATCGGCGTTTGATCAATTGCGTGGATGTTATACCCATCAATATTTGCCTCAGTCAGCCAATAATCTGCCGCATTTAACAGCAAGTCTTTAACTTCTTTATTTTTTAAATTTAGTGTTACAGTTTCATCTAACCACATTTTATCGCTTACCGTGGTTGGGACTATTTTACTAGGATCGTCAGCAAAAGGATGGCTTTTTGCAACATAATTTGGAACAAATTCCAAAATAACCTTCATGCCACGATTATGTGCCTCTTTTACTAGCGTCTTTAAATCGTCCAATGTCCCAAACTGTTCCTCCACTGCAAAAAAATCCTCGATCCAGTAGCCATGATAGCCGTCCGAGGCATTTTTCATAATCGATGATAAGGAGATAGTTGTAAAGCCAAGTTGTTTGAGATAATCTAACTTATTAATAATCCCCTGTATATCACCACCATGATATGCTGTTGGATCATCAACATCTACTTGGTCACTAAGCATTGGATCACCATTATTAAACCGATCGACGAAAACGGTATAAATAATTTCTTCATTAATTGGGGCTTCAGAATGTGTTATGTTAGTCCATCCAAAAAATATCAGTAATATTAATATAAGCGATGCTAGCTTTTTCATAAAATTGATCCTCCAAAAGTTTTATACTATGTTCTATTAATCTTTTAACCAATATTCAATAACCCCTAATCTAACGTTTGAAAAAAATACAGTAAAGACAGTCTACTGAATCCCCATCATTATTCCAAAGTAGATAGATAGGACCATTAATAAAGAAGAAAATGTAGAAATGAAAACGGATCTCTTCCTTGCAGCAGCGATAGTTGTTAACACCATAAATAGTAAACCTAATCCAAATAATAAGAAACTCTCAAAGCCAAAGGATGTTGTAACATTGATAATTTCACTACTAGTAGCATTTTGCATAGAATTTATAATTTCCCCATCATATAATGCACTGAAAAGAGGGGAAGCACCTTCAGTTTTTATCAAAAGACTGATTTGGTGTGGCGGCCATGACTGCCCCATAAACGCTGTCAGGCCAAATACAATTAATGCATAAACACTTTCTAATCTAGCCCATGTTAATGGATTAAATGAATCATGATTATGCTTTTTCCTAAACAGAATCCCATTAATTAAAGCAAATAATACTAGCGAAATAATAAATATATGCTTTAGAACTAGGACTTGTCCATAATTAATGACAAGACTATTTTGATATTCCTGTAAAATTGAAGCGTTAGGATCATCATAGGAATTGATATCAATTTGCATTGTAAAATAGCCTGCTACAACTGTAATAATTAGGCAAGTTAAAGCAACAGGAGTGAACCATTTCAAAAAGGTTAACCAATTCGATTTATTTTTAGAAAACCAGCTAACTACAAAAAGAATACCTATCCATATTGTAATAGACAAAAAATGAAGGGTATGAAAAACGAATCCTTGCCATTCTGTAATGGTTGCCGCATGGCTTGATTTTGTATAACCAAAAAGCATTAACAATGCAAGTACAATTGCCCATGTCTTTAAATGTACCTTTGTCTTTAAATTTTTTGCTAGTAATACACAAATGAGAATAATTGAGACAAAACTAATAAATAGCCAAGCTTTCCCAATTTCAAAAGTAAGCACCACGTTTTTTAGAATAAACCAGATATCCTTGTCACCTGTTAATACATAGGCTGTACGAAAAACCGGGAGAAAAGCTGCTAAAGGTATCAAACCGGTAACTATATAAATTACCTTTTTGGGTACGTACATAGGAGGTTTTTTATCTTCAGGTACCATAAATAAAATCAAGGAACCGATAAGAACTGAGAAACAAATGTACAGTATAAACTCAGTTAATGAAACTAAAAACATTTTAATATACCTACCTTTTATTTTTTACGCTTACCTACAAATGTTGAAATTAATAATACCAAACCTACAATAATTAGAAATATAATAATAACACTTTCTAAAGAAGATTGATCACTGTCACTCTTCGTCTGTTCGTTGGATGATTTTTGTTGTTCTACACCTTGGTTATTATGTTTGTTATAGTTAATTGCAGAGTTTTGATCATCTTCTGATTGAGTGACATTATCTTCAGGTTCTTTATTTTGGGGTTCTGCGATTGAAAAGGAATATTGGTTTTCAATAAGATGACCATCAGCTCCAACTATTTTCCAATTTACTTGATATGAACCCGGTTTTAAAAAATTATTAAATTTTGCCTCTAAAACTTCGTTGGTTATATTTATAGTTTCTGGTTTGATTTTTTCTTTCTCACTATTTACTAGATAAAGTGTACTTCCATTTTCAACTTTAGTGTTAAAATTTAATGCTATACTATCTATTGTTTCTTCCAATTGCTCCCCATTTTCAGGTGTTGCCTTTTCCAAGACGGAATGCGCATTGGCTTCATTAACTGGGAATTGACTAAATAGCAATAATGTGATTAATAATAAATAAGAACTTCTAATTTTCAACATGTAATCTGCCTTTCAATATATTTTTGTAGACTCAGTAATTTCTGATACTTATCCTTACAATTGCTATAATAGCATTAACTATCTGTAAAGTGATTCCTTACACCTAACTGTAAGAAAGTTGTCACACATAAACTCTTTAATGCTGAAGTAATATGTTCAATCATATAATAACCTCCATCGACTTCTCGGTGGAGGTTGCTTATTGGTATTTTCACTAGATGATTTTCAATGCCCATGATCATGCCTATGAGATGAAGATTCATGATCATTCTGACACATTAGCGAATCATCATGCGGGTGTTCTTTACTTTCCATCTGAATCGTTACGTGACCAATATTTTTATGCTCTAAATCATGTTCAATCGTTCGTAATAGCTTTTGACTTTCATGAACAGATAATTCTCCGTCTACAACCGCATGGCAAGAAAGTGCATTTTGTCCACTTGTAATACTCCAAACATGCAAATCATGTATACTTATGATATCTTTAGTGTTTTCCATTGTATTTATGATATCATCTAAATCTACATTTTTCGGGGTTCCTTCCATCAACACGTGAACCGCATCTTTTGTAACTCTCCAACCACTTATTAATACAAGAATAGCCACAATAACACTCGCTAGAGGATCGGCCCAAACCCAATCGAAAAATATAATTAACAATGCAGCAATAATTGCACCAACAGAACCAAGCAAATCACCCAATACATGGAGAAAAGCGGCTCTTAAATTTAAGTTTTCTTCTGTATCGCCTTTCATAAGCATCCATGCAACAAGAATATTTACTACCAAGCCTATGGAGGCTATAATTAACATTCCAGTTGAGGCTACTTCAGGTGGGTTTGAGAACCGTTGGAACGCTTCATAGAAAATGTAAATTGAAATCAGTATGAGGGTGACCCCATTAAAAACTGCTGCTAGTATTTCAAATCGTTTATAGCCATAGGTTTTACTATAATTAGCCACTTTTTCGCCTAATGTAAAGGCTAATAGACCAACTCCTAATGAAATGGAGTCACTTAACATATGACCAGCATCAGATAATAAGGCAAGGCTATTGGTAATGAATCCTCCAAATGCTTCGATAATCATATAGACCGTAATTATGATAAAACTTATCATTAATGCCTTCTTGTTTGCACCATGAGTATGGTCATGGCCATGATCATGTCCCATTTTAAATACCTCCTAAAAAGTTGTTTATTTATATATTTATACATGTTCATATAACAATATTAACGAAATGGATTTTTCCATCATTCAATACTAACTATGACAAGCATGGTCAATCGTTTGCTTTAACATATGCATTACATGTTCATCATCGTGGGAATAATATAATGTTGTACCTTCTCTTCGATACTTTACCAACCGAAGATTTTTCAGAAACCGCAATTGGTGAGAAACAGTTGATTGTCTGAGCTGCAAATTCTCTGCTATTCCATTTACAGGGTATTCTTTATGAAAAAGCAAATGAAGAATTCGAATTCTGGTCGGATCACTTAATGCTTTGAATGTTTGTGACACTACAAATAATGTTTCCTCATCCAATTCCTTATCACTTTCTTTTTCCGCATTTTCATTGTGTTCTTCCATTAATTTTCCCTCACTTTTAATTCTAATTCAAAATTTTTATGTATAACATCCAACCCAATATTCAAAAAAGGTTAACTAATATTCATTTATATACCTGCATATATTAACATATGCTCATATTGTATATGTATCAATCCTAATTGTCAAACAACTATTGATTTATACATGTATTATATTTGATTGTCACTAGTAATATAAAATGAACACAGTCTTTTTTAAGGAGCGATTAAATGAGTGCAGCATGGATGATCGGGGCGTTCGCTTCAGCTATTGGAATTGGTGTTGGTGGTGGACTAGCGTGGATAATGAAAGGTGTTCAACGGGGGTTTAATTTTATTTATTCATTGTGTGTAGGACTAATAATGGGGCTATTATTTCTAGAAATGATTCCAGAAAGTATTGAGCTAGGAGGATGGATTGTTTTGGTATTTGGAACAGTAGCGGGGATATTACTTTTTATGTATATACATCATTTGATGGGTAAAATTACAATTATTACAGACAGTCATCAAAAAGATATCTTTGTACGTTCCGGTGTTCTTTTAACAATGAGTATTGCGATTCACAATTTCCCTGTTGGCATTGCACTTGGACCTACTATAGGTACAGACATTGGAAATTTGATGTTAACCACACTTGTATTACATAACATACCAGAAGGAATTATTGTTTTTACACCATTGTTCTTAGCGGGGTTTGGTTTCCTTACTTGGATTTTATTCACAACAGTTATCGCAACCCCTATTGCAATCGGTTCGTTATTTGGTCGTTTTTTTGATGTTGGAATGCCGTTATCACTTGCATTTATGATAAACCTTGCAATTGCTGTAATTTTTATGGTTGCTATAAAAGAGATTTTTGGGGAGGCGGTTAAGAATTCCTCTGCATTATATTGTTCGATTATTGGAATATTTGGATTCGGGATTATCTATATATATCTATCTTTTTTGAATTAAACTGCTAAGAAAAATAATGTGACCCATCTGTTTAGATTTGGGTCACAATTTATTTTTAAAAATAATATTTTAAATAAGGCAATCTACCTTGTGAATTTTGATTTAAAAAACACGGAATGCAGCAACAACAACAGAATTAAACTTATGGTAAAAAATATGATGCTTGCATTGAATGGAACATTAATAATGATAAGCTGTTGGATTATGGATACTATCATTATAACCACAAGACTTATTACAGTTTTAAAAAGCACTTGCTTTAAGTTTCTCGACCTTTTATATAGTCCCGTAATTGTAATAGCTATAAACCAATAAATTACTACTATAAAGGTAAATAGAAACATGGTTCGAAAATTAGCAGTTGTAATTAGACTTGTAATGTAACCCACTACGAAAAATAACACAATGTAAATCAAATTTAGTAAGTAGCGTTGAATAAGCGGTAATCTATTTGGCATAAGTTCCCCTTTCATTTCCAATTCATTTAAATATCATAGCCCGAAATATGACTTCGGAAAGGCCTGACAATTTGCATAAAAACATATAACAACATGAAGTGAGAAAGCCTTTCATTCGGTTCGAAAAATTGTGTTGAATACCACACCGTTTATAACAACTTATGTAAATAATACATGAATATATGTTCATATTGCACTTCAATAAAATAACAATATTTTAAATAAAATGCAACTACCTACAATTTATTGTCAAAATATGTTCATAAATATGCAAATCTACTTATTGTGTTTCAGCCCGGTTAGAACTTCCCTAATTTTCTCCCCCTCTATATAAGACTAGATACATATTACTTACCATTCCGGTAAAAATAAATTTGAATAAATCCAGTTCACCACCATAAGCAACAGATCTTCAGTCAGAATAATTTTCATTAAACTCAAATAACAAAAAAAGAGTCGCCAATAATATATGAGGACATTTTGCTAGAACCTATACAGTTTTAATTGAACAAAAATCAAGTATTGTTACAAGGAGTGGTTAAAATCGGGCAACAACAGCATATTTTACCAGAAGAGATAAGTATCATTGTTGTGGCAATCGTAGTAGGAACGTTAGCAAGGGCTTGGGTCTTAAAGGAAGATTATCGCCAATATCCAAGCTATCCCAATGGCGTACTAATAAACATAATTACTGGTTTTGTAGCTGCTGCATTAGGCGCTGTTGCCTTACCTGCACTAATGAGTAAAAATTTTGTTGCGGTAACGTTTTTAACATTGGCATTACAGCAATTTAGAGATGTAAGAAAAACAGAAAAGGAAAGCCTAAGTGATTTAGAACATACGGAATACACGTATCGGGGAAGTGCTTATATAGATGGTATTGCCAAAACATTTGAGTCGCGAAATTACATAGCTTTCATAACTTCTTTTTTTACATCCTTAACAATCAGCATCCTACCTTTTAATATATGGATAAATATTGCGGGAGGAATTTTGGTCGGATTGGCTGTATTTTTCTTTCTTAAACGTTTCACAAAAGGGAAAACAATTGGTGATATTGCACAGGTTAAGCCCGGAAAGGTTGAAGTTAAGGATTCAAGCCTTTATGTTGATGGAATTTATGTTAGTAACCTTTTAGGTACAGATAATGCAGAAAAGTTGTTTAAAGAAGAAGGAATGGCTGTTGTAATTTATCCGAACGAAAATCATTTTCGTATCAATCTTGATAATTTCGGTCAACGACAGGCTGCCCTTTTTGAAGCAACAAGGGCATTAGGGAATAAACGATATAATTTTACAAGGAAGGATTATGAAAAGGGCAGGGTTGTAATAACCCTTGTACCAATTAAACAGGATATTGATGCCTTAATTGAGGTTGTAAAAAAGTGTCCACTACTAGAAAGTGCAAAAAAATCCCATGATGTAATGAAAGCAAACTTGAAGGAGGAAAAATAATGGGACGGGAGTCATCAATGAAGCCTAACTATGAAATTTTGGCATATATTACACGGAATAAAGAACGTGTGTTAAATGGTTCTAGTCTTGTTCTATTGGCTGACTCAGAGGAATCATCCAAGGAAATGACAGTTGATATCGCAAAAGCAATGAAAGCGGATGTTGTTCATTTAAAAAATGGGGATTATATGATTATACGGGTTTAAATACTGGGGCCGCCGTCGTTAAAGCTAAATTTATGAACATTTTTTACAATACGATTTTATTATTTTCTGCGGAAAAAATTTGACAAATTTCGTCCGAAGGTTCGATCAAGATAGATGGCTATGACTGCTGTCAAAAATAACACAACAGTATCCCGAAAGATATGAGAAAACCTCATTTCCTTACTAATAATATAGCTTTTTATTTCTGACCAAGTATATATTCTATAATTAAGAAGTGGATTAATATTATCACTTAATTGTTGATTATTGGACACTAAAACATCATATGAAAATAAGCGACTATTATTAAGGAAAGGGATATTTCCATAGTAGACACTTATGACTAATGGGACAACAAGGAAAATCAATACAAACAGAACGATAACTAATTTGAAAGATGTTCCAATTTTCCTTTTCATTAGTATTCACCCCCATTTGTAAAATATATTATATAATAAGGGTGGGTTATGACTAATAAGTAAATCTGTAACAAAACTCTAAGTTACGTAAATTTCAAACGGTGTCAAAAAGCGAGTAATGACTAAGATTAACACTTTGGTTTAATTTGATTCGACATGCCCATGAACATCATATATGTTATTTTCCTTCATTAATTTCTTTTCCACTTTGGAAGAAATATCATGGGCATCCTTAATATCTAATGCGGAGTTTACTAGAATTACAGTATCCACTACTATGTTATTCCCATAACTGCGTGCCTTTAGATCTTTTACTCCCTTTACTCCCTGAACATTTATTATTGACTTCTTATAAGAATCCATTAAGCCCTGATCAAAGCCATCCGTTAATTGGTGAGATGCCCCACGGAAAATATCCCATGCAGTTTTACAAATAAGTAGCCCAACAATAATGGTTGTCAAAGGATCAAGCCAAGGCAAATTAAACTGTGAGCCAAATATTCCAATTGCCGTACCTATACTTACCCACGAATCGAATAGATTATCCTTTGCTGCAGCCATTACTGAGTGACTGTTTATTTTTTGAGCCAGTTTTTTATTATATCGATATACAAAGTACATAACTACTGCAAAAAATACACCTGTCCATGCCGAAATGATATTAGGAGAATTATTTCCACCTTGATATACCAAGGTTATGGCATCAACTAATACTTGAATACCCACAACCATCATTGTAAATGAGGCTACCAGTGAAGCCACCATTTCTGCTTTCCAATGACCATAAGGGTGATCCCCGTCGGCTGGCTTCTGTGATAATTTCAGACCTATTAACACAGCAATAGATGCAATTATATCTGTTGTATTATTTAACCCATCTGCTTTAAGTGCCTCCGAATTACTTATATTTCCGATAAATAACTTCAGAGCAGATAAGCATATGTACGCAATAATACTTATTATTGCACCACGCTCTCCCATTTTTAGATTGCTATATTTTTGTTCATCCATCGTGATCCATTTAACTGCTTGAACATTGTATAAGGCAACATCATGTGGGCCTATAGAAGCCTTTTTAGGATCAGGAAGGTAAGTAAGGGTTATCTAAAAGAGTTGCATTCAGGAAATACTAGTGTACTAGGCAACTATTTTAATTAAAAGCAAATAACCCCTACCCGTTGTTGAATAGGAGCCATCGGTTATGGACTTAGTACAGAAATTGATGAAGATAAACTTGATACGATTGGTGGGGTTTTTAATCAACAGAGTGAAGCAAAAGATAAACAGTGATAATTGAATAACTTACCCGTCCACATCTTAATCCCTATAAGCGTAAAAAAAAATTATAAATAGCAAGATTTCATTAGTCAAGCATTTTAAACAATCGGATCGAATAATGCCATCAAATGCTTGTTTCTTCTTGTCAAAACATCAACATTTAACATTCTAAGCGACATTTTAATTTCGTTATTTATTAAGTATTTTTCTCGCTGCATTATGAGCGCTTTTTGCAAAAGGATTATGTTTTTTTTGTTCTAAGTATTTTACAGATATAGATACATCCGTGTTATTCATTTCTTTTTCCTTATATAATCTAATCATATCGATTTGTAACTTTTGTAAAAAAGTATTTCTTCTAAACGATAATTCTCGTTTTAAATACTTTTGGATGTCTTTTAAGTCAGAGAATATAATTACATTCTTACACGATCTTTGCAAATACTTCTTAAAGTTATTCAGTGCAAATACAACTGCTTTTATTTCACAAAACATATTATTATCATAGCATTCTCTAGCTGGATAAATCAGTTGGTTTTCAACTATAATATTGCCATTACATATGTATGAACAAGCAGCTGACATTTCACCAATCCCCATTTTCAGAGAGGCATCGCAATATACATATAAAGTATCATTGCTAAAATATTGTTTATAGACCTCATTTTTGATTTCTTTAGGTATATTTTTTTCATGTTCACCCCAGAAATTCAGTTTTTGCCCTGCTCTTTTTACATTCCCTTTGAATCTGATTCTTTCCACCCCCTATCTTTGCGAAAGTTTGTAAGAGAAAAGAAATAATTTCTTTTCCTTCTTTACTCGCACTGGTTATAAAGTTTTTAAGTTTCATACTACTTCACTAACCACACAACCTGCAAGTTTATTGTCAATCTTACTATTTCTAAACAACCAATTTATCAAAGCTGGTTCAGTGTAAAATTCCTCTACCATTACTTTCCCTTCCAGGAATAAAAGTACAAACTGAATGTCCAGTGTGACAGTACGTCCATTTATTTCTTGAAAATTTAATATTGTGTTTGCTATTTGATAGTTTTCGATATCGGTTCCAAAATCCTTTTCATAATGATCAAAATTTGGATTTCTATTTGTCCCTAATATTTCTTTAAAAACCCCATAGAAATCAGTAATGTTCTCGCTAAAAATGTTACTTTCTAACCTCGCTACAACACCTGAATCTGTAAAATTAAGATCATAAAGTTCTAAATCCACCCTCACATTTAGCACCTTATCCCATTCGTTTGCTGTTAGATGTTGATTGGAGGTCGCTTTAAATTCCTTTATGATACCAATGGTATAAAAAGTCCCCATCTTTCTATTTCTCCTTTCTGACAAATGTCGGGCATTTTTTCAGGAATTACAAAAGCAGTAAACTTCCTTCCCATACCCTCTTTATGCTGATTTTTAGTTGCACATATAAATGAATTATTGGTAAAACCGAGTGGAACTGCTGATTCGCCAAAATACGTTGTAACTTGTTGAACAGTGTATTTTTCCTCTAAACTGAACCATAACAGCATTCCTTTATCTTATAATCCAAATTGAATATATCGTTACATTTCAAACAAAGTAAAAGTTTCATTTTATTCCCTACCATCAAAATAATTCATTATTTATTGCCCTCAGTAATGACTTATTTGCCGCCAATTCATCCGGATACTCAAATTCCGTAATTATGTAGTAGCCACTTTTTGTGCTTGTTACCAGAAATCCTTCCCTAAGTAAATTATTAACAGCGCGTCTTATTTGCGTCTTTTTTATTTTCGTTTTTTGGGCTATATCTCCAACTTCTAATTTTACAGTGCAATTCTCATTTTTACATGCAACATAGCAAAGATAAGCAAATACAATAACATCAGCCCCCCTTATGTCTCCGATATTTTCAGCTGCAAAAGCGCTCGTTGGTACGGTGAATTTTTTACCATCTGTTACTGTTTTAGCACTTATCCACTTATCTTTAACGTAAAATCCATTTTGCCCCATATTGGCGGTGGCATAACAATGTATATCGATATATAAATCTTCGTCAGTTAGAGATCTTTCAAAAAATGTTATAGGTAATTCGGTTAAAGTAATCATAAATCTCCTTTCATATAACAAAACCTTTTACAAAGAGGTGAATCATTGATAAATAACAATTCACCCACTTTTGATTTTAATACAGCGCTATCTTATACGTTTTTCGATTGGCTTTATTATAAACTCTGTTAATATTTTTTTGGGATTCTTCATTACTAGACCTAACAATTTCTATATCTTTGTCTTTTGCCACACCAGTATCCTTTAAAGTTGCACCAATCGAAGTAACTCTGTAGCCATTCGCACCTAATACCAGCATAATTTCGGCAAACAGTTCTGATGAAAGACTTTCGTGTGCTTCCTCAGTCATAATTTCTTCATTATTCGATTCAACAAGCGATGATACGTCTATTACAATTTTGCCCTTATATAAATTCATATCGTTAGCTCCTTTATTACTTATTTCTTGGAAGTAACACATTGTTTATTAAAAATGTAAAAGAATCACTAAATGCTGCCTTGTAAGTAAACTTGCTTTGATTAAAAAACTGATCAAAAAGATTCGATTTAATATCTTCCATCATCTCATTTTTCGTCTCTTCATCTAGTGGTTCAGTAATTGACGACAACTTTTCCTCCAAATCATTGTAAATAGCTTCAAAAAACAAGACATATTCTTCACTATTAATAATTTCCTCTAATCTTGTTTCAATTAATTGATACATAGCATTCTGGAATCCATCAATCAATTATAATCAGCCTCCCTTTTCATTCATATCATGTATTTATTCATATAAAGAATAACACGTAATTTATTGATTGTAAAATGAAAAAACAGTACGATTAGAGAAGAAATTATTAATTAGAGAATGATGAGGAATAATAATGAATGAATTAGAACTTGGTCGATTAATAAGACAACTGAGAAGAGAAAGAGAATTAACTATGATTGATTTTGCCAAACGGATTGGGGTTTCTCAACCCTCCCTGTCGCGGATTGAGAGTGGAAGCCAAGAACTGTCCTTCCCCCTACTTTCCAAAATTTGCAGCGAATTCAATATGACTATAAGCGAGTTTTTCTTCCGGCTAGAGGGTAATAGCAAACTTCATGATTTACAATTAAAATTCAACACCGAGGAAACAAGAAATATTGAGGATGAATTAGAAGATAAATTACATAAAATGATTTCAACCCTTTCCATTGAACAAAGAAAAGCATTGTACGTTTTTTTGCTTCCGTTTATAAAAGATTAAAATTCAATTAGGATTAATCGGTGTAGAGTAAGTACAGTTTTATAGTTCTTAAGCATCCTGAGTGCCGCAATCATTTGTACATTAACATTCGATTAAATATTAAAACTTCACTACAAAATTTTTTCAAAGAGATCAGCAAAGCTATTAAAATATGATTCCCTTCTAAGTATAATATTAAAAATTATCTAGGAGGTTTTTTAATTGTTATCAATTAAGGCTGTATTTAATAATCAAAAGAGCAACTATGTATTGGATGACTGTGATGATATTCATTTGAGATGGTATGAAAATCTCACTGACAACACTTTTGAATTCAAGTACTTTGACGAGAAAAACAATACATTTAAAGTGTGGACAGAACACTTAATCCGATTCCATGACTTGATTTTAGAATACTATTCAAAAGGGTATCTTCTTTGTGAACTTAAAGTCAACATATACAAAAATCATGATCATACACAAGATCGGACCTCATTTTCTAGAACTCATTTTTGCAAAAACTATAGCGATTCTATGTATCGAATAAAAGAGGCATTAGAAAACTATTGTGGTACAAATGAAAATGATTTAAATTTCATAAATTATGTACTAGCTAATTCAAAACTAACTAATGACGCCATTATGCTGCTCCATTTTGATTTGTTTGACATAATGGATGAGTCAGTTATCAAATTTAATAAAAATGAAGAAGAACAACTGAAAGAACAGACCAAATCCCTTTTGAAATTACCTTATTGTCAATATGGAAAAAATGAATTGAAAGAAAAGGATATTTTCGATAAAACTCATTACCGGTTATCAAAATTATTAAAAGACTCCAACTGCCTTATAATAAAAAAAGCAAACAAAATCATAAATGACTTTCCATTTTCCTTTTTAAACAATAATTAAAAAATCAGGATAACGAATAAAAGGTGTTATACTTTTATTCGTTATCCTTTTTCTATTGATAGAAATATGGTTTCAAATTATATAACATCGTGTGAATTGTTCCTTATTCATAGTCCCAGGGGTCATCAAATTTTCCTAGTGGTAAAAGGAGAACAATAGGCTTCCTACCTCCCTGTAACTGAATTTTATTAAGTTAATCATATCCTTGATCTTCAATGGCTTCTTTCATTTTTTTGTCCACATTTGATTCATCATAGCTAACTTCCACTTTACCGTTTTCTAGGTTTACCTTTACGTCACCAATGCCCTCTAATTCTGTAAATGCGCCATTAACTGCCATTTTGCAGAGACCACAAGTCATATATTTTACATTTAAAGTCATAGTTTTAACCTCCATAAAAATACCGTTCCAATAGCAGTGCGTTTGAAACGACAGAAACGAGACTAAACGCCGTAAGAATTTGCACATCGTCTATTGATTAAGCTTAATAAGGAAAATTAATTTTAAATTGTCATAGAATCTGCATAGAATCTGCATATTTGTTGGAAAGAATATTAAGGAATCATAAAAAGGAGGAAAATCAGCATGATGTTATACTCAAAAAAATTAATAATAGGAATATTATTACTGATGACAATGTTTATCCTTGCTGCGTGCGGGAGCGGTAATGACGAAACACAAAATGATAGCGAGAGTACAGATTCACAATCTAGTTCAGAAAAAATGAGTGAAAAGGACATGAGTGAAGACGAAATGGAAATGAATCACTCTAGCTCTGGAGAAGTTCCTGAAGGATTGAAAAAAGCGAAAAATCCTGCGTTTAAGGTGGGAAGTAAAGCAATCATTGAATCCGACCATATGAAAGGAATGAAGGGTGCTGAGGCCACAATTGTTGGTGCCTATGACACAATTGTCTACGCTATTTCCTATACTCCGACAACAGGTGGAGAGCGAGTAACAAATCATAAATGGGTCATTCAGGAGGAAATTAAGGAAGCGGAGGATGATAAACCATTGGAACCTGGAACAGAAGTCACTATTGAAGCAGCGCATATGAAGGGGATGGACGGCGCAACCGCAGAAATAGATTCGGCTAAAAAAACAACTGTGTATATGGTTGATTATATGCCTACAACTGGTGGTGAAAAGGTTACAAATCATAAATGGGTAACAGAGAATGAGTTATCCCCGGTTAAATAAGATAAGACGATAAATAAAAGGTATGCCGGGCGAATCCAGCATACCTTTTATTCTAATTATTGTAGACCTTTCCTGACCTTTATAAAATTCTTCACTATTTATATACTTACGCGCGTAACATTTATACCTTACCAATGAATACCATTCTTTTAATAAGGTGGCTTACTTATAATGTTAAAATCTTCAATCAAGTGCTTGGTTGATATTATAGCAGTGACTTAATAATTGGCATTTGTCCATCAGAAATTATCAATCTTTCAGCCAATTTCAGAACCTTATCACGTTACATTCTTATGTCTACGATAATACAAACTAAATACCCCCAAAACTATAATCACTGAAATTACAACAACATTGAGGGAATCCATTTCAAATCCCGGGTTTGAGTTAGTATTTTCGACTACAGTATCCATTCCACTTTTTTCATTTTCTGTTTTAACTTGTTTCAATTGGAAAGAGTTGATTAAAGTACCTTCTTGATTAATAATGCTTAACGTTCCATTTGAATCCATTTCTTTGCTTACTTCCCCCTCTAAGGTATGCGTATATGTTAACTTTCTAGGTGCCTTATATTCCCGATTGTTCACTTCAAAGATTTCTCCCTTGGATATACTGGACCGTTGAAAATGTTCAAATCCATAGTCTAAAAGATTTATAGTGTCCGCATAGGCCTCAGATTGTAAATTACTGTTTAAGGTTATGACAATTAAACTTAAATCCTCTCGTTCCGCTGTCGTAGCTAAAGTAAATCCTGACCGATCCACATATCCAGTCTTACCGCCCGTTATCCCGTCGTAGGGTATTTCCCTCATTAGCTTATGATGTGTATAAAGTGTTGTATCCCACGATTCTCCATCCCACTCTAACTCTTCTGTTCCAAAAAGTTTGCGAAACACTTCATTTTGCATCGCATATTGAGTTATTTTTGCTATATCTTCTGCGGTTGTAACATGATTGGGATCAAAAAGACCGTGCGGATTTTCAAAATTAGTATTATGAACACCAACTATATTTTTTAAATACCTGTTTATGTCAGAAGAAAACTGTTTGACACTTCCACTTAAATGTTCCGCAATTGCTACACCTGCATCATTACCCGAATTAATCAATAATCCTTGAAGTAGCTTCTTTAGTGTAACCTGTTCTCCTTCCTCCAGATAAACCCTAGTTCCATCTACATTTCGGGCCTTTTTGCTAACCGTTACAATATCGTCGAGATTACCTGTTTCGATTGCGTAAATGGCCGTGGCAATTTTGGTCAAACTTGCTGGATACATTTTTTCATCGGCATTTTTTTCGTAGAGTACAGATCCATTATCTGCATCAATCATAATTGCGGCATCACTTGATAACGTTGGGATAGACTCATCTGATCCTGCAAATGTTTTCATAGAGAAGTAGACATTTAGCATAACCATAGCTGTCATCATTATCATTATCTTTTTCACGAAGGTACCTACTTTCTTGTGTTATGTTGATTCAAAAGTTAAGTTATTGTATCTCTATCAGATACAGTTTTCAGATGATAGTTTTGCTGATAAATTTCATGCCCTTTACCTGTGATAATAATCCAATCACCTGGAACACTTTGTTCCATTGCCTGTTTAATAGCCAAGGTTCGATCTGAAATAATGACTCCACTCTCATTTCCATAATTATTATTGAAGCATTCAATCAACTCAACCATTTTTTTGTGGGAAACAGAATTTAAATCATCAAGTGTCAAAATGTATTGATCACTTAATTCAGATGCTATTGACAGCATCTCCTGCCATTTGCTGGAGTCCCTATCCCCTCTAAAACCGAAAACATGAATTAGTCTTTTAGCACCACATTGTTTCGCAGTCCTTAAACAGTGAAAGATAGCATCTGGAGTATGTGCATAATCAACTACTGCTGTTGCACCATTATCTAACCCTATAACTTCAAATCTACCTTCTACCCCTTTAAATTCATTGATTGATGCCAGAATACCTTGTTCATCAATATTTAATAAGTTTGCGGTTGCAACCGCCATTAAAGCATTGTACAAGTTATGAATACCTGGTATGAAAGGGCAAATGCGAACCAAATCATTTTTTACTTTAACCGTTATCCCAGAGTTTCTTATGTTAATTATTCTTAAATGACTACTTGCAGACTGACCTATCGTATAGAGTTTATTTTTCACTTTCCCTTTCAGCAATTTGACCAGCCTCTCGCCCCAAAAATCATCAATATTAATTACGGCACATCCATTATCCTTTAGCTTCTCAAATAATGAAGTCTTAACCCGAAAATATTCCTCCATTGAGTTATGATAGTCGAGATGATCATGACTCATATTTGTAAATAAACAAAAATCAAACTCCACCCCTTCCACACGGCTTTGCATTAACCCATGAGATGAAACTTCCATAATAACGACATCATCCTTACTTGCTGATAGGATTCGTTGCAAAACTAGAGAACTTGGGGTAGTATTTACGCTTTGGACAATCTCACCGTTTATAACATTTTGGTTCGTCCCGATGATTGTACACGTCAAACCACTTGTTTCCAAAATGTGCTTTAACATATAACTGGTTGTTGTCTTCCCATTGGTCCCGGTAATTCCGATAACGTTTTTTTTCTTAGAAGGATTGCTATAGAAATTACTGGCTATTACCCCTAAAGCCTTCCTACTATTTTTTACTTTTATGTAAGGTACAGGTAATCCAGCAATATCTCCCTCACCTATGATTACAGAGGCACCATTGCAAATAGCCTCATTGATATATTTATGACCATTTGTTTTAAAACCGCTAATAGCTACAAATACAAATCCCTTCTTAACATCCATCGATCTATCAGCTATCCCAGATACAACAATGCTTCTATTATTATCCATGTCTCCGGACTCAATCTTCAATTTGTTTAATAGGTGATGTAATCTCATTCTACATTTGACCCTTCCATTTCAGAGTATGACTCACTCTAAAGTCTAAATTTTTTTTGTGCAGAAAGTGTGTGGATTAACAGTTCGTAATAAACGCTTAATTATTGTTAATGATTTGTAATAACTTGTTTACTCTTTCGTCATATTTTCTCTATAAAAAATGCAAACTTATAACATATAATTTGTTCCAGCATTTATTGCAATGCCGATAAAGTCGCTAGATTCCTTCAACTACCTTCGTGTAAATGAATGACTTGCAGGAAGGTAGTTTCACTTTATCAACAAAGACATATATAACAGGAGAATAGTACATGTGTGGTATCGTTGGTTTTGTAAATAACAAAAAAGTATTTGATAAGAATGCCGTAATACAGGAAATGATGGACACCATTAGTCATCGAGGTCCAGATAGTGATGGACATTATTCCGATGAATATACAACGTTAGGGTTTAGAAGGTTGCAAATAATTGATTTAACAACCGATGCAAGTCAGCCTATGTTCAATGAAGATAATTCCGTCGTTTTAGTTTTTAACGGCGAGATCTATAATTATCAAGAATTAATGGACGACCTTATCGCAAAGGGACACACATTTCAAAGTTGCAGCGACAGTGAGACGATTATTCATGGTTATGAGGAATATGGCGTTGACATTTTACAGAGATTACGGGGGATGTTCGCATTTGCAATCTGGGATAAAAATGAAGACACTATATTCCTTGCTAGGGATTTCTTTGGAATAAAACCACTATATTATACCGAGAACACAAGTGATCATTCATTTATGTTTGGTTCCGAAATTAAATCGTTTTTGAAGAACCCAGCCTTTTACAAAGAATTAAATGAAAAAGCTTTGAAACCCTATTTAACGTTCCAGCATTCACCTCTTGATGAAACGTTTTTCAAAGGTGTTTATAAGCTGAAACCTGGTCATTATATGCTGTATAAAAAGGGCAATATGACGATACAGTCCTATTGGGATGTTCAATTTGAGGAAAAAGAAAACAGTTTGGAATTCTATATGGAAAAAATTAAAGAAACCATGCGGGAGTCTGTTCGTTACCACAGAATAAGTGATGTTAAGGTTGGATCGTTTTTATCTGGTGGTGTTGATTCCAGTTATATTACAGCATTATTAAAACCAGATAAGACTTTTTCAGTAGGTTTTGAGGATTATGAGGGGATTTTTAATGAAACGAATCTTGCAGAAGATTTATCTGCTATTCTAGAAATTGAAAACCACAAAAAAATAATTAGTGCAGATGAATTTTTCGATGTGATTCCAACGATTCAATATCATATGGACGAACCACATGCAAATTTATCATCAGTTCCACTTTACTTCTTATCTGAATTAGCAAGCAAACATGCAACCGTTCTATTATCGGGAGAAGGCGCGGATGAAATTTTCGGTGGATACGCATGGTACGAAACGTCGAATACGATGCGAAAATATGAAAAAGTACCATTTTTTATTCGTCGAGTGGCCTCTAAAGTTAGTGAAAAATTTCCTAAAAAACATATCACCAGCTTTTTGGTTAAGGGTGGTCAACGAACAGAAGAGAAATTTATTGGGCAAGCTAAGATTTTTGAAGCGGAAGATGCTCTAAAAATCCTAAAAGATGATTTCAAAGATGCACCAACACCGGAAGAAGTTGTGCGCCCGTCTTATCAAAACGTGCAAGGCAAAAATGAAGTGACGAAAATGCAATACGTTGATATGAAGCATTGGTTGCCAAACGATATTCTATTAAAAGCGGATAAAATGGGTTCTGCACACTCTATTGAGCTTCGTGTACCATTTTTGGATAAAGAAGTGATGGAGATGGCTTCTAAAATCCCTGCACATCTTAAAGTAAATGACAAAGATACAAAATACGTATTACGTAAAGCTGCCAGTGAAGTTTTGCCAGATGAATGGGCGAATAGACCAAAAGTAGGATTCCCGGTGCCAATTAAAGATTGGCTAAAGCAAGAAAAATATTATAATCGGGTAAAAGCGTTATTTGAATCAGATATGGCAAAGAAGTTTTTCCATACCGAAGAGCTTGTAAAGTACCTTGATGAGCATTTTGATGGAAAAGCTAATCGCCAACGGTATATCTGGACCGTATATGTATTTCTTATATGGTATAAGATGTTTTTTGAAGATGATAAGCATAATCATCAAGAATATAAGCATAAAAAAGACCGTATGCATGAAAAAGTTGCTACATCGGTATAAGCTGTATCTTTAGGAGAATTGTGCAATGAAATTGATGATTAGAAATTCTTTACTCTTCTTTTTTCTATTCATGTCCATTGCATTGGTGGTTATTTACAAAGGTCAAATTTTAAGTATGCTCTACGAAGTTTTTGATAAGGACGAGAGTCGATTAACGATTGTAAATGTTGATGCAAAAACTGGAAAGCCAATTAAAAATACAGAATACAAAATTATTGATGTGAAAACAAATAATACTGTAGAGATACTTAAAACATTTAGTAATGGGCAAGTAACCTCAAGCTTGTTAGACACTGATACTGCCTATAAAGTATTACAAACAAATGTGATAAAGCCATATAAAATCATTGATAAGCAGTACATTGTGGAATTAAATGATAACTTTAATTTGTTAATCACAAAAAATCATATGCCAAAATATATCAAGGACTATCATTTGACACAGGATAACGAAATAAAAATTACTGATCTACAATTAACGGTTGATACGGTTTTACAAAATCCCGAACTGCCTAACGGATGCGAGGTTACAGCATTAACCGCTGTTCTTAAATATTACGGTTATGAAACATCAAAAACCGTTCTAGCTAACACCTACTTGCCAAAATTATCATTTACGCGTAGTAATAATAGGCTATATGGACCAAGCCCTTACGAAGCATATGTTGGTGATCCTAGCAGAGATCCAGGGGGATTTTTCAGTTATGCCCCTCCTATAATTAAAACAGCTGAAAGGTTCTTCAAGGACGTGGAAGGTAATCATACTCCCAAAAACATAAGTGGTAGTACACGTGAAGAAATACTGAATATGCTTAAAAAAGGTGTACCTGTTATCGTTTGGATAACAAGGGATATGAAAAAACCACATATTGATTATTCATGGTATATTCCTGGAACGGAAAAAATATATAATGCACTGTCTAATTCCCATACAGTTGTCCTTACTGGTTTTAATAAAGATTCCGTATATACTATGGATCCGCTAAAAGGGCAAGTAACCCATTATACTGATACGTTCTTTAGGGTTTATAAACTGGCAGGTAGTCATGCGATGGTTATTCGCTAAGTACTAATAAGGTGTGTTGATTTATGTATGAAACTTATAAAATACAGAATAAATGCAACCAATTCACTGACACTGGTCTGACTTGCACGTTAAATAATGGACAATCAATCACAATTCCAAAATCAATAAGAGAAACAGTGCCATTGATGCCTGGGGATGAAGTAACAGTTGGCTTAACCAACAGCTTACAGGAATTAATCATCCGCAAATATAACAGGGCATCATTAGATAATAAAATGATAATAAGTGAAAGGGGAGGAATATGGATTCCAAAAGAATTAAGAAAATCCTTATGCCTGAGAAAAGGTGATATGTTTCAGGTCTATGTCTCAAATTCCACACAGCTTATTAAGCTAACGAAAGTCATATAAATTAATTTAGTAGCAAATCAGCCTCAATTTTTTTGGAGGGATTTGACACATAAATAAGATGTATCGGGAAATTTTATTTTACATTGATTGTGAAACTAAACATTTTCTAAAACTTTAGAAGCAGACTGGTTTGCAACGCCAGTCTGCTTTCATTTTTATGAAGTCACCTCAATCATTCCCGTCATCCCTGACTCTGCATGTCCAGGAATTGTACAAGTATAACGATATGTACCTGGTGTGGTTGGCGTAAACGTAATTTCCTGCTTCTTCCCTGGTTTACTGTGAACATGAATTTGATTATGGTTGCCTTGATGATCATGTAATGAAGAAGATTTCACATTCTCTACCTTTATTCCTATTATTTCTAGATCATGTTCTACTTCCCCAATATTATCTAAAACTACTGTTAAACTTTCACCGGCAGCCACCTCTATTCGATTTGGTGTAAAAGAAAATTCGTCTGCCTTTATTACCAGATTAGTAGGATTCATACCGTTGTGTTGATGATTGGTGTCATTTGACATGTTTGAAGCGGAAACAAGTGGCCCCAACTGGTTATAACCAATGGAAAATAGTGCAAATATACAGAGGATAATTAAGGGGTGACTTAACAACCCTTTCCTCTTCATAAATTCTTGATCCATCATTCGAAATAGAATTAAAATCGTTCCAATGAACAACAAAAACATAATTTTTATGATTGAATCCTGAAAATTGGAAGAAATCATTACCCCAAGCATTGCTCCCATCATGCCACCCATTACCCCTGAAAGTGTTCCGTCTAAAACTGCCATTAAACTGATCGGTAGTCCCGCCAGAAAGCCGGCTAATAATCCTATCGCCATCGACAGTACAGTAGAATAAAACAAATTATCAGCGTAGAGTATACCTAGAATTACCCCGATAGTTAATCCTGTACTCATCCCAAGTACCATAGCAATCATCATTCCGGTCATACAAGGAATCTTCTTCCGGTAATAAATAGTGTTCCAAATAATCACGATTGATAAGGTGAATACACCTATAAAAGTAAGATACAATGGAAGTGTCATATAATATCCCCTCTTTGCCTGTCCTTTTATGGTCCATTATTAAAATATATGATTACTTTCATCGTTAATTCATGAAATCTAAAAAACAGCACCTACTGCTAGTGTGCTGCCCTTTTATTCAAATATAAGATTCTCAACATAATCTATTGTCATTTCTTCCCCATTGACACAAAATCGTGCCTTAACGTATAGGTTGTATTTTCCTTTTTTGGGAGATGCAAATGTAAACGCGTCTTGGGGATGATAACTCTCGCCTCTACCTAAAATTGTTGAAACAGGTCCCCCTGTAAAATCATGGTTTTTAACCTTAAATGATACAGATATTAAGGGAGTACTATGTACAATTTTAACAGAATCCTCTCCCATATACTGAATCGAACGAAATACTTGTACCTCATTATCTATGTCTTCAATTCTTATATGCAGTATAAAATCATCCACTTGCTTTGAAATAGATTTATTGGAAACTAATGTTGCATCATTAAATTGGAACAACCAATACAGGAAACACATTAACCCAATAATAAAAACCAACAATACTATTGCAACTTTTCTAATAACATTACCTCCCATCCCGAAATAGATGGAACATATCACCAAATGACCCAAATATCAGTTATATTCCCCATTTTTGTTATTGCTTATGTTAGAAGCTACAAAATCATAAGTAAACACAATTTTCCCATTTGGATCTAAATTGTTGAATCAATGAGTCTAAGATACTAAATTATACCATTCATGACTTTATACCTTATAAGATTAATAATTAAATATGCAGTTTTGGTGAATATTTGATTAAAAGCATTTAACAAGGAAATTACAATAATGACGAACCTTTTGGTTAAAATCACTGTTGGGTGCGTGGGTTGATTATTAACGGATTAAGGCAAATAGTCAAAGCGAAGTTTAAAGGGGAAAATTAATTAAAGTATTTCAAAAGATAAATTGGAGTGCAGAAATAAAAGTATCTCCACACTCCAAACAGTAAGACTAGACTGCCATTTTACGGCATTCTTCAGCACATTGACGACAAATTTTTGCACATTCTTGGCAATGTGTATCCTTCATTTGTTCACATTCTGTTGCACATTGCTCACAAAGAGTTGCACATAAGCCACACAAATTAGCTGAAAATGTGCTATTTCGTGACATAAATTTTACTGATTCATTACATATGGCAGCGCAATCATTTAATGTTTGAATACATTTAACCCTTGCCTGTACATCGGGTTCCTGCAAACAAGCCGTGAGACATTCTTCACATGCCCTTAGACATTTAAGGCAGGATTCAATACATTCCTCCATATTTGTTGGTGATGTTGATAATACTCCCATTTATAGTCCTCCTTTTTACGTATCAATAATTATGTTGTTCATTGTTATGGGATTTATACTTGACCCAAACGTGATCGATATTATGCCATTTTACCTTGATACCTATCATGACTATAAGAAAATAATTTAAATGGATTGAAAAAAGGTATGTGGGGACATCCACATACCTTAAAATTTATTGAGGCTTATTATCTACCTTGCCCGTATCCGTATAAAATTCCTCGAAATTATTATACTTAACAAGCATTACCATACCACTTGAAGCGTGATGTAGGTCATGGCAATGGAAGAGCCAGTTACCAGGATTATCTGCAATGAATGCTACCTCATATGTCTCCCCAGGTTTTACATTTAGTGTATCTTTAATAATTGGTGAACCCTCAAGTGGCTGCCCGTTCTTGCTCAACACTTGGAAGAAATGACCGTGCAAATGCATTGGATGAGTAGATTCATCCATGCTATTATTCGTAAGTGTTACTTTAACCTTATCACCTTTATCGATTTTTAGTGGTGGAACATTAGGATAGGTTTCACCGTTTATCGTCCATGCCATTCCCATATCTTCATTACTCATGTCCATCTTAGTCCCAAGATCCATTGTGTATTCCACATCAAACTCATCTTCCAAGGTGAATTGTGCTTCGGCATCCTCACCAAGCGTTGTTAAATCAACCTTAGTGGACGGTTGACTATGTTCAATCTTTTTTCCATTACCTTCCTTGTAAACAACGTCAATTTTCATGTCTTTGGCAGCATCCATTTCACCATGACAATCAATTGTGAAATCACCACTGCCATCCGCTATAAATTTAATATCATAACGCTCGCCAGGAGCGACTTCCAATACAGATCCTTTTTGAATTTCCGGATTATTTACTTTTTGACCGTCAACATGGGTTACTTTATAATCAACTGGAATATGAATTTTATGAACCATATATCCAGCATTCACAAACCGCAGTTTAACCTTATCCCCTTTTTTCACTATTAATGGTTTGTTCTCTTTATAGGTTTTTCCGTTAATAGTGAAAATATCATAAGAACTCATGTCATGCCCCATCATACTAGAACCTTCTGACTCAGAATGATTGGCCATATTATCCATATCTCCCATGTCCATTCCTTCCATATCCATACCGTGGCCTTCGTTGCCTGACTCCCATTCATCCAAAACAAGTGTATAATCTCGATCAACATTTACACCTTTCTTTGGTTCCACAATAAACGTACCGTATAACCCTTTATCAATTTGTTCTACTCCATTTTGGTGCGAATGATACCAATAGGTTCCTGGGGTATTTGCAACAAATTCATACGTATAGGTCTTCCCAGGTACGATGGCATCCTGCGTAACACCAGGAATTCCATCCTCCGTATTCGGAACAGGAACACCATGCCAATGGATAGTAACAGGCTTGTCTAATTCATTTGTTAAATTAACCCGTACAAGCTCCCCCTCTTTAACACGAATCTGCTCACCCGGAACCGTTCCATTATATGTCCAAGCAGTAATTGTTTTATCTGGGCTTAATGTCCATTTAACTTCCTTTGCCGTAAGATTAATTTCATTTACCTTTTTTTCATCAGTATCTTTAGCGCTTGCCTGATTTGTCGTCTGGGACTCCACTTCCTCGCTTTGTTTTTCTTGATCATTGGATCCAGATGACTGCTGTGAACACGCAGCTAAAATGCTAACCATTATAATTATGATGAACAGATATATTTTTTTCATCTTTATAATCATTCCTTTCGCTACGCTCAAGGCACAACACCGCATGAAAATGAGGCGTTCCGCCTTTTATCTTTTGTTATAAAGTAGTAACCTGTTCTTTAAGGAGCCTGTATACACTACAAATCACGGGGAGGTGAGTAAGTGCATGGTCTCACTACATGACCTCGCATTTTTATATGTGTAGCTTGGCTTTTCAAGAACAACTAACTGTGACATAGAGCACGTAAACTTATCTTTGCATAAGCGACTCGTTTATAGAGAGCCTTGCAGTCAATGTACAGTTCTCCTTCAATAATGATTAGGAGGTACCTACCATGATGAAAATCGTTTATCCGAATTGCTGCGGAATTGACGTTCACAAAACTTTTGTGGTTGCAGTCATCGCAATTACGGATGATCAAGGGATCACCCAATATTATCGCCGTCGGTTTTCCACCTTCACCAATCAATTGAAGGAACTAAAAAAGTGGCTGGATTACTATTCCTGTTTTCACGTTTGTATGGAATCTACCGGTAAATACTGGATTCCCCTCTACAATATCCTTGAATCAGAACGTGACATTTGTTTGGCCCACCCAAAATATGTCAAGGCGATTCGTGGAAAGAAAACAGACAAAAAGGACGCCCAGTGGATTGCCGATTTATACAAACACGATCTAGTTGCTGGAAGTTTTATCCCGCCAGCGAAAATCCGCCAACTGCGTGATCTGTTTCGTTATTACAATAAGTTAACCTCTGTTCAAACGAGTGAAAAGAATCGGTTTCAAAATTCCTTGACTTGGTCGAATATCCAAATAGCTAGTGTTGTTTCCGATGTTTTCGGAAAAAGCGCTCAAAAGATTATCAAGAGCGTCCTAGATGACCCAAGTCAAATACCAGATATTGAAACCCTTGTTCACAAAAGTATGATCAAGAAAGTCGATCACCTGAAACTCTCTATAGAAGGCGAAATTAGTAACGAGCAAGCCGAGAAAATCCGGGTAATCAAAGCCCACTATGATGCTATTGTTCTTTGCAAGAATGATTTAGAACAACTTATCAAAGAACTGGCGCAGGAATATCAACCCCAAATCAAATTGATTCAGACGGTTCCCGGATTCAAAAAAGAATTAACATCCATCCGGTTGATTTCTGAAATTGGTGTTGATATGACAAAATTTCCTACATCAGGTCATCTTAGTTCTTGGGCAGGCGTTGTACCAGCAAATAATGAAAGTGCCGGTAAAAAACACTCCACCAAGATTTCCAAGGGTGGTCGATATCTTAAACCACTTTTGGTGCAAGTAGCCAATGCCGTTGTTCGTTCAGAAAAACATCCGGAGATCCGAAATAAATATCTTCAATTAAAGAAACGCCGAGGACATAAAAAAGCAATTATTGCGATTGCCCACCGTTTGTTGGTCGCAATTTATCATGTTCTTTTAAATAAAGAGCCTTATAATCCGGATTTATATCATGCGATCAACTATATCCCTCCAGAAAAGGAACTATCCGTGGAGGAGGCAATACAATTTGCAAAGAGTCACGGTTTTAAGATAGCCTAATTTTTTACGATTTTTAGTACCTTTATTTAGTATTGTCTTTTTTAAGTGCTCCAAGGCGAACTCCTACAACTAATGATTTTCAAACTTAATTACCTCCTTACACAATCAAGTAGTTTATAAGAAAAATATCGAGAAATTTTGCAGAAATTAAGATTCAATATTTTATTTCATACTGGTAAATGGTAATTGCTGATCATTTATGAATTTGGCATGATTTGTTTGAAATAACCTTCCAGTCTTTCCAGTGTTAATGCCCCTTCCACTTTCTCTACAATCTCCCCCTGTGGATTAATAAAATAACTACTTGGAATAGGGCCAATTTGATATAAATCCATCACTACATTCTTGTTATCGTGAACGACAGGAAACGTAAGATTATATTTGTCAATAAATCGATGTATAACGATTTCTGTAGCGTCTAAACTTACTGCAACTATTTCTATTCCCTTATCCTTATATTCTCGGTACAGCCCTTCCATATATGGCATTTCTCTTTCACATGGTTTGCAATATGTTGCCCAGAAGTTAAGCATCACACCCTTACCCTCCAGATCACTAAGCTGTATGGATTCTACATCATTATTTATGTTGATTTGTTTCAATTTAAAGTCTGGTGCATCGTCTCCAACCCCATAGATAACATTATCTTTTGTGAGATTATTGAATAATGCAAATACAACTGCTGCCAACAATATAGTTAAAATAGCACTTCGAATTAATAACCTCTTCCCTTTTTTCCTTTTTTTCCCTGACCTAATATCTTCTAACCCCATAGAATCAACTCCTTACTTAAAAATCTCCCTGTCAAACGTTCAATTAAAGGGCTACAAAGCCAATGTGTAATGTGATATTCTTTTTATATTATAAATTCTGTTTATGTAGAAACTGTGAAGATTAGAGGAAAAATAAATTGGCACAAATTTAACCCCCCACTGCTCTTAAACTTTGCCTTGGGGGGAATCACATATTTCATTATAAATTATATTAAGCTTTTAATAACTTTGCGTTGATTGCGACAATAACCGTACTTAGACTCATTAATACTGCTCCAACTGCTGGGCTTAGAACGATTCCAAATGGGGCCAAAACTCCTGCTGCTAGTGGAATCGCGACTATGTTATACCCTGTTGCCCACCAAAGATTTTGTACCATTTTTCTATATGTTCTTTTTGATAACTCGATTAAGGACACAACATCTTTCGGATTACTTTTAACAAGTACAACATCAGCCGTTTCCATAGCTACATCGGTTCCTGCACCAATGGCAATCCCTAAATCTGCTGTAGCTAATGCCGGGGCATCATTTACGCCATCCCCTGTCATTGCAACTTTCCAGCCTTTTCCCTTAATTTTCTTCACTTGATTTGCTTTATCATCGGGTAACACTTCTGCATAAACTTCATCAATTGCCATCTGCTTAGCTACCCAATTGGCAACTTTCTTATTATCTCCTGTCAGCATAATGGAATGAATCCCATTTTCTTTTAACGAAGCAATTGCTTCTTTAGCAGTTTCACGAACCATGTCAGCCAATGCAATCATGCCAATCAATTTATCTTCCAGCAAAACAAAAACAACCGTTTTGCCTTCCTCTGACATTTCACCAAAAATTTTTTGATCATATTCCATATCGTTATCATTCACATAACCCGGACTAACAACATTGACCTTTTTGCCATCTACTGTTCCTTCAATACCTTTGCCGGTTATCGATTCAAAATCGACAATTTTCTTTAGTTCAACACCTTTTTCCTTTGCAGCTTTGACAATTCCCGTTGCAAGAGGATGCTCGGAATTTTGTTCCAAGCTAGCAGCCCAACTTAAGACCTCTTTTTCCCCATAACCGTTATTTGGTACAATATTTGTTACACCGAATTCACCTTTTGTTAAGGTTCCTGTTTTATCAAACACGACTGCGTCAAGATTCCTTGCCCCTTCAAAATTAGCCCTATTCCGAATAAGCAATCCTTGTTTGGCAGAAATAGAAGTGGAAACAGCAATAACAAGTGGTGCAGCCAATCCAAGCGCATGTGGACAAGTTATAACCATTACAGTGACCATTCGTTCTAAAGCCACATCAAAGGAATAGCCAAGTAATATCCAAACGAACAACGTTATAAAGCCAGATGCCAATGCTAAATAAAATAGCCATTTTGCTGCTCGATTTGTAATATCCTGTGTTCTGGATTTTGATTCTTGTGCTTCCCTCACCAACGAAATGACTTGGGACAGGTACGAATCCTCGCCTGTTTTTTCAACCTGAATGGTAAGCGACCCCTCATTATTAATAGAACCTCCAATTACTTCATCGCCTTTATACTTTTCCACAGGGACAGATTCCCCAGTAAGCATCGATTCATCGATTGCTGATTTACCGTTCACTATTGTTCCGTCAACAGGGATTTTCTCGCCCGGTTTAACAAGTACTCGGTCATTATTTTTAAGGTCTCCTACTGGTATATCATGTATTTCATCGTTTTCGTCAAGTCTATGTGCTTCACTCGGCATCAGTTTAACAAGTTCTTCAAGCGCATTAGACGCACCCATTACGGATCGCATTTCAAGCCAATGTCCTAGCAGCATGATATCGATTAATGTTGCCAATTCCCAAAAGAAATCTTTTCCTTCTAGACCAAATACGGTCAGGGAACTATATACGTAAGCAACCAATATGGCAAGGCCAATAAGCGTCATCATCCCTGGATTTTTATCCTTTAATTCACTTATTCCGCCAGTGATGAATGGCCAGCCTCCATAAAAAAATATAAAAGTTGCAAGCGCAAATAAGATATACTTATCATTTGCAAATTGCCAATCCACTCCAATGAAATCTTGAATCATCGGAGACAATATCAGAATGGGTATCGTAATGATCAATGAAATATAAAACCGTTTCTTAAAGTCGTTAACCATATCACCATGATTGTGATGATTATGTCCACTGTGATTGTGTTCCCCATGATTTCCATGCTCATGGTGATGTTGGTGTTCATTTTGATCAAGATGGCCATGATTCTCGTGGTGATGATTGTGATTATGATGTTCATTTTTGTTATGAATATGTTTTTGATTTTCTTTATCGTCTGTTGACATTTATTTTCTCTCCTTTCACGAATTGTTTCTTATGTTTACATCAATGCTTTTTTCTTTAAGGAAATCGTTCTTTATTATACAATACCCATGTACAGTATTTTTTAATCCCAAAAATAGAACTATCTTAACTAAGATAATTCCCCGTTAATCTGTTAATAAGGAATGGTATGACACAATATAATTACCATTCAGTTCAGGAATGGTTAATCCATTTATACCCAAGCCCCCAAACCGTTTTGAAATGGTTATCAATCGGAAAACCTGCATTCCTAATTTTTTCTCTTATATTCCGTACGTGCGAATCAACAGTTCGTCCCTCAGTATCCGAATCGAATCCCCATATTAAGTCAATTAACTGCTCTCTTGTAAACACTTGATTAGGTTTTTTCAACAAGTACCCAATCATTGCAAATTCCTTTGGAGTTAGCTTAATTAATTGGTTTTTATAAGTCAGTTCATATCGATTTTCATTCCATAATAAACCATTTACCTCAATTCGGTTAGCGGGCTTTGTTCTACGCAATAGTGCTTCTATTCTAGCCAATAATTCGTTTTCATTAAAAGGTTTCGTAACATAATCATCTGCACCTAATTTTAAACCTTTAACAATGTCCTCATTCTGATCGCGAGCAGTCACCATAACAATTGGTACATCCGAAATTTGCCTAATCTCTTGGCACAGTTCCCATCCAGTCACTTCCGGCATCATAATATCAAGCAAAATGATATCAAAAGGTTCTTCTCCAATAATTGACAGAGCTTCATTAGCTCCTAACGCCTTTCTGCAACTATACTGGTGAGGTTCCAAATACAATGCTAACAAATCTAACATTCGTTTTTCGTCGTCAACTAAAAGGACTTTATTCATCAGTAGTCACCTCCCGCAATCTAATTATAACGCTTGTACCTTTGCTTTGTTCACTATTAATTACAATAGTTCCTTCGTGTGATTCTACAATTTCTTTTGCAATTGCGAGACCCAATCCTGTCCCACCACCTTGTCTTGAACGCGATTTTTCAACACGGTATAGGCGGTCAAATATATATGGTAAGTCTTCTTTGGGTATGCCTTCCCCATTATCACTGATTATAATACTGATATCATCATCTTTACGACTAACTTTAAGCAATACTTGACCACCAACAGAAGTGTATTTTCTTGCATTATCTAAAATATTTACCAAGACTTGTTGAAACCGTTCTGGATCGATAAAAACAATAATATTCTGTGGACAAACAACTGACAACGTGATGTTTTTTTCCTCGTATAATGGGCTAATACGATTTTCTACAGACTGGATCAATTTATACAATGTCACTTCTTCAGGCTTAATTATAAATTTATTTTCATCCATTTTGGCTAACTCAAACAAATTTTTAATTAGTACCGTTAATTGCTCCGTTTCTTCACGAATAATAGCCAAATATTCTTTCTTGTCTTCTTTAGATATACCTTGACGGCTGACTATATCAGCATATCCCTTAATGTAGGTTAATGGCGTCCGTAGCTCATGTGCAACATTTGCTAGGAATTCATTTCTTTCTGTTTTCACCCGCTCTAAATCATTTGATAATTTCGATATGGTGCTTGCCAATTCACCCAGTTCATCCTTACGACCCGTATGTAAGTCAACTTTAGTCGCTCCCGAACTTAATTGTTCTGTTGCCTTTTTCATTTTTATTAAAGGAATGGTAATAAACCTTGACAGAATAAATACAGTAACTATCGTCAGGAATATTGTTATAAGACCTACAACAATGAATTGATTGTTCAGCTGATCGACAATACTTTTAACATTACTCGTATTAGCAAACATATAGACATGGCCTTTATGTTCACCATTAATTGTGATTGGGCTTTCAGTAGCAATATATTCTTTTTGTTTCCATCTATCCTCTACAACCTTACCCTCTGTAGGTATTATGTTTCCCTCTGTATGTTTCATTACATTCAACATTTCTTGCTCAAGAGGATCTGACGCAACAATTACACTACCGGATTTATCAGTAATTACCACCACGTATTCGGATGTTGATTCCATTATTCCAACATGCTCTAAAGTAGATTGATTATAGTTGTCCTCCAAGACATCGCGATGCGTATTACCGCGAGCCAATATACTATCCATTACCTCGTCTATTCTATTATGAGCAAGATTTGTATAAAGAATAAAAAATAGAAATGACTCAATGACTAGAATAAAAACAAAAAATAGTAATCCGATTTTCAAAGAAAGTTTGTTAAACATTTTCCGCCTCTTCAACCAGTTAGTAGATTATTAACACCATTAATAATTCAAAAAACTTTTTTTCAATTTCTCTTTTCCTTAATGAAGCTTTACGCCTTCTTATTTCGCTCTGAGATTGATTTTAACCGACTGTTTTCTGACTCATCAATTGCACCATTTTTTAACCGTGTATTTAATATTTGCTGGGATTTCTTTTCGTTTCCCCCATTAACATAATTGATTACCAGCAAAATACCCAGTATCAGTAGACCCAGCCAAAAAATAATAAACATCCACAAAAATAAGCTGTTCCCGTCCATCAAATACATCCTTTTATCACCTTCAGTTGTTACTAATATACCCCATAATTATCAAGAAATTTTGCAGAATGCAGTAAATTAGATTGAACAGCGACTATTAATGCAATTCTATGCATTATAGGCAGGAACTTGTTAGGTGATATTTCAAGAATATTGAATGAGGGAAGAACAAAAAGTAATTACCAAAAAATGGCGTGCGGGATTTTTACAACCGCACGCCATTCAACAAAGTCGTTTTATGTTATCGAACACGTCTTACCAGTCCACTAAATCTGCTGCTCCACCAATTTGTATCCATATCAACGATTGCTACGCCTGTTGAACTTTGTGAACCAATGAATTTGCCGTTGCCGATATAAATTCCAACATGTCCATTCGGTTTATAAGTATTATAGAATACTAAATCACCTGGTTGGATCTCATTGATTGAAACCCGTTTACCTACATATTGTAATTGTGAAGTACTGGCAGGTACAGAGATTCCTCCTTGTGAAAATGCCCAAGCGATAAATCCAGAGCAATCAAATATTCCATTGCGAATATCAGAAGCTGTTCGCCCACCACCAAATACATAAACAGAATTTCCAATATACTTGTAACCTGCGTTAATCACTGTGCTTATATTACCGCTGACTTTTGATGCAGGTGCAGATGGTGCAGAATAGGATGATGAAGATTTCCTTGATCCTGAGCTTGAACTTGTACTATTTAATCCATTGTTTGCAGCCGTCATGCCTCGTTGAATTTCTGTCTCAAGTGCGGCAAGATTACTATCCTTACTTTGCAAATTCGCTTTCAGTGATTTCAATCTTTGCTCTTTCTCTTTCAATTCCTTTTTTGCTGCTTCGTTTTGTTTCTTTTGCTCTACAATAACACTTTGCATTTCTTCCAGTTCAGCTTTCATATCTTTTAATTCATCCAATTTATTCTGAACTGTATTTTGCTTTTCTTCAACTTTTGCCTTAGCTTTTTCCTGTTCTTCCATTAAATTAGCATCGGATTCTGTAATCGTGGAAATTGCTGAAACTCGGCTAATAAAATCACCAAAACTTTCAGAACCGAAAATCACTTCTAAAAAACCAATACTACCACCATTTTTTTGATAGGAAGCGACACGATCTTTCATAATTTCATAGCGTTCTTGAATTTCTTTTTCAAGCTTTACAATTTCAGCCTCTAATTTTTCAACTTCTTTTTTTGTACCAGTTATTTTATCTTCTGTTTCTTTCATTTGTTTATTATTTTCACCCAGAGCATAATCAACTCTAGCAATCATTTTATTTAACTCTTCCAATTCAACCAATACATCTGCAATTTTTTGTTCCGCATCTGATAGATTTACTTTGATCTCAGCGCGCTGATCCTTAATATCTGACATACTCTTTTGAGCATTTACCGTTGATCCAAAAAATGAACCGGTTAATCCAACTACCGCAACAGTCGAGATTGTTAATACTGTTTTTTTCAACCTTCTCGTCCCCGCTTCCTTTTTTACAACTGCTTATTTATCTAATTCAATTGCAGTTATGTGATTTTTCATATAATAAACTATGTAATCTATTAAACTTAAGCAATTCGTAGTATAACAAAGAAAAATAACACCCATGTAATATGGATGTTACAATTATGTTTCAAATACGACGATTCCCTTGTTTATTCGTTAAATTTTTTGCCACTAATCATCAAAAATCATACCAGTATAGTACTGATATTCTACATAAGAAAAATATCCTCCCATATTTATTTATTGAAACCAAATTAATAAATTCCAATTATCCTACTAAATTCTTATAGCTACTGCACACGTTGGTCTTGGTTAATACAAAAAATTAATTAGAAGTTCGAAAGTATTCGTGGGCCTCGGATATGACGTATTTGACTGTTCAGCTATTGTGATGGTGGTTTTGTACTGATTGTCGTATTGTTTATCTACTAATCATTGTAGGAGCAGCAGCTTTGGATTTAATTACCTAATTTGAAGTGCTATTTATGGGAGTTGCTAGTCTTTAGCAACTCCCTTTATATATTTTTGTAAAAATCAAGTGTGATTACTATTAGGTTACAATTTAATTTATATGATTTGAATTGCTCATTGGTTGATTTTCATTCATCATCTTATTTTGCATTGCATTCAATGGTGTAATTGCTGCAGTTTGTTCTGAAACAGACGCATTTGGTTGATTCATCCACCCCATTTGATCCATTAAATGCTCATACATGCCAGCTATAGTAGACTGCTGCAAGGCCATTTCAGAATGAAGTTTTTTTACCTGCTGATTTCTCATATTCTCAGATGAGTTAAAGTTTTCCTTAGCCATTGCACTAGCAGTAAAATGAGCGTCCACCGCAATATCTTGATCACTTACACCAAGGTTATTAGGAACCTTGTTATGAGACATCCCTACTCCATTCGGTATCGGAGGCAAACTGGCATTATTTTGTTTAGGATTAAGCAATTGATTCATTGCTTGGACATGATTTTTCATCATCAATATTTGCTTTTCCAAAATGGTGGTAATTTGTTGGTTTTGAGCATGTTCTACATATATTTCCAGTCGTTTTATTATGGCTTTATGTGCGGATAAATGATTAGCCATTAATCCTACATCCACTGTTTTTACTATCACTTGAATCCTCCTTCATAAGTTTTTTCTTTTATAGAATATCCATTGTGACTTAAATCATGCATCAATCTAATGCATTCATTATATTAAATACTTCATTTATTACACTAATACATAAACCACAAATTTGATATCAATGCTACTTTGCCTAAAAAGTTACAGGGGAAAATTCGATGCTTACATAGGTGAATTTTCTTGTTACTTGAAGGCAAATATCAATCTAAAAAACTTACAATTTAATTTAACGGAAAAGAAAACAAGTGATTTTAGAGATGAGTTAGATGAAAATTCCCAAATAATAATTTCAATTCTTATATGGTTTAAGAAGAGAAAAATAAAGTCTTTATGACAATGACATAGAATACTGCAAAATGCATTAATATAGATTCCAAATATACTAATAAGTCGGGATAAAAGGGCTACTTGGGGCCGTGTAGAGGATTGGTACAATAGGGTTTTCCATAACCGGATTGATGAACTTGTTCACTACTTTAAAGGGGTACGGCTAACTATACCCATTTGAGGTAGTGAATTTGAACGATTTTTATGAAATTTTAAGATATGTTTCCTCTATTTGAGACATGTGGCGAAACAGGGAAACGGGTAGACAACATGTAAAATTTGTGTTTCTTCGGTTAGCCTTCGCTATAACTGTCTAAAGAGGCTTTAAATCCAGCCACAAATGGAACAATTGTGTCATTACTTCATCTAGCTAAGATAGCGTGAGAAATGTCCCTTTTGGCACCGGTTCTTATCCGAAAGTGTGTGCCACCTTTATTAAAATATCTGTTTGATCAAATTAGCAATTTTATTGTATCGAATTATAGTCTCTATTGATCGTAACTATGAACCTGTTCAACGTAACCAACAATGGTTACTATAAACTATTACAAAATTCTCCTAACCGTATAAACATTGATATAAAGGCTTTCTTTATGGTTACCATATATAGTAACTGAATCTCTCAAACGTATATAATGATCATAATATTCAGCTGCAATTTTAACTTTTTTGCTACATATAACCCTATCTGTAGCCGATACTCTTAGCAAATTAAGTTTTTCTTCCCATCATTGCAAAAGGTATGCATAGGTTTCTACCAGAGGAAACCAATGTTAGTTACCATTGACCTTAATTCGTTACTTAAGATAGTTACTATCAATAGTAACTATCTCCATTTCCCTTGCCACTCTTAAATGGAAAAAGTATTGCACCAAATTGAATAGACAAATATACAGACACAGTTAACCACAATATGTTCATTTTGATGAATACCTAATAGCAACTTTTCTTACAAAATAACTTTGTAGAATAATCGATACAAGTCCATCTTTTATCAAATTTTGTCTAGCATCAATATATAGGAGTATAAAGTGAGTTATAAAGAAATGAGAAGCAAAGATAAAAATGCAGACGAAAAGTGGAATAGAAACAAAAATGGTGGAAGAAAAATAGAAAGCATTGATTTTGCAAATGGCCACAAGCGATAATGTCATTGCAAGAGAATGAATATACATAACATACCTTCTGCTACAATCACCTTCGTACATACCCTTTCCATCACAAACCGATCTGTTTTTGTATGATTCTCAGAATACACGATTTAACATCATCAAATGCTCTTATCCCGTCTTCTTCCCTTGTTCGCAAGTGATATTTCGTTAAGTTGTCATCCTTTAAATTCATATCATCAAGAATAACAATTATATCCGAATCATTTTGCGACTCCATATGCTGCTTAATCTCAAATTCACGATTGTACATTTTTTCGGTAACGTCTAATCTGTCTATGTATCCTTTTAACTTGTAGACCGTACAAAAAATATATTCCAATTCATTTCGTGAAAAATTGTATCGCCAATCACTAATAATGATAATAACTATTATTTCAAAAATATTTCTAAGGTCTGTTATTAATTGTTTTAAGTTTTCAACACATACAGAATCAAATTGTAACCCACTGTGTTGCTTAGATGAATTTGAAAACTTTGTTGTTAACACCCCATCAATGTCAATATAGATGTTGATAGATTTTGCCAATTACTCCACCCTCCTTGGTGCTTTAGATTTATGCAGTTCTCAATCAGTATTTACAAATGGCCATAATATACAAAATCCCTTCTGAATAAGTATATTATGGCTAACTCTTTATTGCATCCGATAATTGCTAGACAGATTTACCATTCGCCTTAGTAATCAAACTGTACATCTCCAGTATTTGCAAGATATCCCTTTGCCCTTAATCTCGCCTCTCGTTCTCTACTCTTGGAAGGACCTTTCTTTTGAAAATGCTTCTCTTTTTGTACATTTATATTCTGGTCTGCCATATTTTTTATTATTCCAATTGTATATGCTTCAATCTTATCCGGATGATTCTGGAGATGAACCCTCAATGCTGACTCAACCGTTTTAATCGGATAGTTCAATACATCATCTAGAAATTTGGCTATTACTCGTAATGACACCTTCTTGGAAGAACGTGCAAGTCTAACTATGTTTAGATAATCCATTAATATTAGTCTATCAATATTTAGTATTAAAGAATTTATGTCTGCTGCAAAATCAACAAAATTGGCTATTTCATCTTTATTATAAAACAGTAAATGTCCAATAGAATATTTTTCAACCAATTCAAGAAACAAACAGTTTTCTTTTTTGTTATATACATTCTGTTCAGAAATGCTGTTAAGAAATTCTGTTATAGTATTGCATTTTTCTTTGTTAGCCCGTTTGTTATCCTTTTTGGTATCCTCTTTGTTATCTGTTACTTCATAAGGGTCTGTATTGCCTTGTAATTCGGGATTCTCAGCATTACTCTGTTTGTTATTCGGATGTTGATACTGTTTGTTATCCTGTTTAGAATCTTCATATCTTAAAAAAGATGAGTCAGTTTTATAATTAGTGAGGTCTTGAAAAAAGGAATAGTTGTTAATTCGAATTTTTGTACCCCTCTTTTGGGAAAGCGTTTCTGCTACAATTAGTCCATGACCCTCTAGTCTACTAATTGCCCCTCTGATAATGCCATAGGTCCATCCTGTTAACTCTTCTAATTGTTTCTTTGATGTTATTAACTCACCTCTTTTGCAAAGTTTGTCATCTGCAAAATTTGCCCGTTCAAACAAAAATAAAAAAAGCATTTTGTCTCTAGGGTTTTCTATTTTCAATCTAGGTATTATCAGAAATCCTTTGGCTACTATTGTTTCATTACTCACTCTAGTTCATCCTTTCTTATGAAATTCACCTAAACATAATAGCCTCACTTATTTTATATTTTAAGATTTGGATAAGCATTTTTTTACAAAAGATCCTATTATACCCTTGACAATATAAAATCTATAAAAAAAACGGATCAACTATTAAAATAAGTTCTCCCACCGAGTATAATATTTAAAATTATCAAGGAGGTCTTCTATTTTGTTATCATTTAGAGCAGTATTTAATAATCACAAAAACAATTGTGTATGGGATGAGTTGGATGAGTTTGATCTAACATGGTATGACGATCCTTCTGATGCACCTTTTGAGCTCAATTATTTTGAGGAAGGAAGCAATTCACTTGTAGCTTGGACAGAACACTTAATTCGATTTCATGATTGGATTTTAGAGAATTATTCAAAAGGGTACACACTTTTTCAACTTACAATCAATATATATCGTGATCACGACCAAACACAAGATGAGATCCTATTCTCTATGTCACATTTTTGCGATAACTACAGCAATTCTATAAGTCTAATACAGGAGGCATTACGAAATTATTGCTGTGCAAATAACAGTGATTTAAAGTTCATAGACTATGTGTCATCTAATCTAAAACTATTTAACAGGCTAATAATTTTTCAAAACAATTGGTCTCATTTTTTGGTTAATGATTTAGCTCCTAATTTCGGAATTGATGAGATAAATCAACTAAAAGCACAAGCCAAATCACTGTTAAATTTTCCTTATAAACTTTATGCAACAAATGAATCAGAGAAAAGGGAAATTATTAAAAGTAGTGTTTCACTATTGAAGGAGTTTTTAAAATACTTTAATCACAGAATGGACAATGAAGTAAAAAGAGCGAAAGATTCAACACTACTCTTAATGACGGAACTAGAAAAAGTGACAACAGGTAATCTACCTTTCTAACTAGATCTAAAAAGGATAACAAGATGGTGGTGAAAGATAATGTATCTTCCTTCCTACGTTATCCTTTTTATATCTTATATTAATTTTTTGATCAGTTTTTCCACTCAATTTTTCCTTAAAAAACAAAAAGCCAAGACCAAAAACAAGATTGGCTTGGCTTAATTCCCTCATTTTACTTATTCTTACTAACTAATTTCTGCCCTAACTAGTAGGGTAATAGATCTTTTTTAATTAATTGACTAAATGTCATATCAATTGTTTGTTCTATTGATTTCTTATAACTATTCCTTTCATAACTGTCTAACTCTTTCAAATCATATGCTTTAATATCAGCAAAATGAATGAAGATCACGTTATGGTCCTCATGTTCATTTTGTTCCTGAAGCTCAATATACGGTTCCAAAAATTGATCCGCATCCTGATCATTAGAAATAACAAGGAAATGAATAAATTTGTCTTTTGTATTGCCATTATACTTCCTCCCCAGTATCCAGTGCTGACCTATATTTAACTTTGAATTCCAGACGGGATGAAATGTTAAATTACCTCCGACGAACAGAGGAAGTGACAAATACTCTTTCCTTACCCTTTCAGGTAAACCAGGTTGGTACACATGATCAAATCTGTTTCTTACCAAATTAAAATACCCAATAATAATTTGCTGTATATGAAGATGATTGTTTATTTGTTCAATTGTGTTTAACGGTGCAGAATAGCTCATCACAGCTTTGTCAGTAGCCCTTTTCAGTAAACTTTCTCCTTCTTGGCTGAGCAAAACCACGTATCTCTCTCCGATTTCTCCTACCTCAACCAGATGTGAGTGCCACAAATATGTTAAACGTTTATCATACGATTTAAAATCCAACTTGGCCTTATGAAAACCCACTAAATGTTCCAAAAATTGCTCAGCTGTAACCATTTTTTGGTGATGTAAAAATACTAAAGCCTGAATCTCATAATCGTATAATTGAACATTCTCACCTTTAACTTCATATGTTTTTAAAAAATTTTTGTTCATTGTTAATCCTCCATTTTGATAAAGTTTAATCTGAAACATGTTAACAGGTGATCTTACAAATTCGAACAGCTATTTCTTAAAAAGTTAAAACAAATGTTATTTAAATTCTTAATCACAAAAATGGGACAACATCCATTCATTCTAGTCCATTGAAGAATATGTATCATAATCCCAAAATTTCTGGGTAACCTACAAAAAGTAAAAAACACTTGCAATAATTAATAGTCATACAACTTACATGATAAGGAGGTTAATACAATGTCCCTTGAATTATGGCTTTCCATTGTTCCATCTCTTTCTGCCATTCTTTTTGCAATGTGGACAAAGCAAGTGATCCCATCATTGCTTATCGGGTTATGGATTGGAAGTTGGCTATATACCGGTTCATTTGTTAATTCATTCAATCAAACCATTACATACATTGCAGGAGTATTGACAGACACTGGAAATCTAGATGTCTTACTATTTCTTTTTACATTTAGTGGTCTTGTAGCATTGATCCAGATTTCGGGAGGTGTCCAAGCATTTGCTAAATTTATTGCAAAATATATAAAAGGTCCAAATCAAGCCTTACTAACTTCATGGGCGCTATTACCGATAACATTCATGGATTGTGGCTTTAGGGTAGTAGCTGGCGGAGCCATTATTAATCCGTTGGCGAAACGTTTTCATGTTGCTAAGGAACGACTCGCCTACATGCTTAACAACTCTGCCAGCCCAGTCATTGTCCTGATTCCGATGGCAACTACCTTTATTGGTTATACAACTGGTGTTATCAATAAAGGGATGGACGCAGCAAACATAGAAGGGTCTGCACTCACTCTTTTTATCCATTCATTACCTTTCCACTTTTTTAGCTATACATCAATTATTGTTGCGTTGGCTTCATTAGTCCCATCATTAAATTTTTCTTACATGAAAGAGTTAATGAAACAAAGCAACGAAAAGAAAGATGTTCAGAATGAGGCACCTACAAGCAAAAAGCATTCGTTTGCCTTTGAATTTGCACGGGATTCCGATGAAGACGAGGAAAATGCTGATAAAGCTGACACCGCAAAAGATCAAATGGGAGTAGCAACCAAGAAGGATGAACATGAAAAAATGGACGGTGGCATGAAAATGGGAATGGAACATGAAGAACCAGCCTTAAAGCCACGACTTTCAAACCTATTGGTACCCATTATCATCCTTATTCCACTGAGTTTTATTCTAATGTGGAATAGTGATAATCCTTCGAGAATGATGTTAATAGCATTAATGCTTACAATTGTTGCTTCGATTGCGCTATATATGTTCCAAGGATTGCGTTTAAAAATGATTACAGATCGTTTTATCAAAGGCGGTAACAAGCTCATGACCACCATTATTATCCTTGTATTAGCATGGCCAATTTCAGATGTTTCTCAGGACTTAGGACTAACAACCTTGATTGAAAAGACACTTGCCGGAACAATAACACCTGTCTGGATTCCTTTGATTGTTTTTCTTGTTACAGCAGCAGTTACCTATTTCATTGGTTCTTCGTGGGGTTCATGGGCATTAATGATGCCAGTCGCCATTCCACTGGCAGTAACTACGGGAAGCTCCCTTCCATTGGCAGTGGCAGCTGTTTTCTCAGGAGGAACGTTTGGAGATGTATCTTCTCCAGTTTCCGGTATGACTGCGATGTCAGCAGGAATTTCAGGAGCAGATCACATGAAATATGTAAAAGCGATGAGCCCATATAATATGTCGGCTGCAGCCCTCACAGCAATCTTGTTTATAACCGTGTCATTTTTTATCATTTAAATAAAACAATCCAGCACATAAAAAGACGAGCAGCTCGAATGCTTTTCTGCTCGTCTTTAAATTGTCTAAAATCTATCTTGTAATAATTAAACAAGCTAGATGGTTGTGGTGATGAAATGATACAATCACGTAATAATCACTCATTAAACCTTATTTCACCAGGCACCACAATTCTATAAGGTATTTGAATTTCCTCTCCACTTTCCATAAGAACATTCACTTTCATATTAGTAGTTCCCGCGGCATGGAGCAAATTTCCCGTCAACTTGTATGTCCCTTTATCTACCTCAAACGCTTTATTCTCGATTCTCCAGTCCGGAGGCATACTTAGTTGTACTTTAACATTACGAATTTTGGGATCATTTTTAAAATCTAATGTAATCGTATTTAATCCCATTTCTAAAGGCGTAATTTCTACAGTTAAATCCAAATCCTGTTGTGTTGGTGTTTCTTTATAAACTCCTTGTTCGGCCGCACTAGGATTTGCTGCAACTAATGTTGCAGCAAAAAAGAAAATAATAACTCCATACATGATTTCTGCTCTCACTCTTCCAAAGAAGGATTGGGCTAGTTTTGAACTAAGCTGCTTAACCGCTTTTCTTTGAATATACCCTATAATTACTAATAATAAGAACAGTATGGTTTTAACTAGTAAGGACCTACCCCATTCACTTTCTACCAAACTTTTGATAGAAAAGGATGGCAGGAATTCAACAGTCATCCAAACACCTGAAAATATGATTATCATTACACTAGCCAAGGCCCATTTAGAGAATGAAGATCCTACAGTTTTGAACCATTCCCTAGAGTCTTGATGTTTAGGCTTTATAATTAGTGCTATTAGCCCTCCCATCCATATTCCAACAGCTAAAACATGTAGTGATGCCGCAGCCATCGTAACATAACCGCCATAGCGTGGGTATGAAGCGTGGCCAATGATAAACGGCCACAATATTAATGCCAAAGCAAATAAGAACGGACGTATTTTTTTTATCCATATACCAATAGTAATGAGAAATAGTTGAACAATGGGAATCCATGAAAACTTTATCAACAGGAATTCATTTATCGACAACCCGGAGAGGTCTATTCTATGGTGAATGATCAACAATGCAATTCCTACTAAACTCAGTAAATAAAATAGTAAAATTGATTTATTGCGTCTAGGTTGTTCTATTCGATTTTTTAAGATAACAGAATAGAACCAAGATATTCCGAACAAAACTGTTAAACCAATAAACGTTAACCAATATGCTATTTGTTTAAGTCCGAAAGAAAATTTAAATGTACCCCAGTCAATGGAACTGTTATTATTTCCAATTGGTGTCATGGACGAAAACTCATCAACTGCAAAATAATAAACGCCCACTCTGTCACTTTGTATTGTCTGCTCGCCTTTATTAACCGGAGCTGCATACCATGTTATTTGATAGGACCCGGAAGAAAGCTTTCTTGAAATGGGTATAATTGTATGCCGTGGGTTCTTGGGATCCACCTTGGGCTGTTTTACTCCAACAGGTTGGTGATTGTCATCAAAGATACCAAATGCAGTTACTTCTGCAGCTTGATTGAACCATAACTCCACTTGTTTTGGAGATCCCTTATAGATTTCTCCATCTGAAATATTTGATTTAACTAGTTCTAGTTCATTAAATTCTGATTTTACTGGTTTTATAACGGAAAATCTGAATTCTTCTTCAATGACAAACCCATCCTGAGCGATTACATTGATCTTTACCGTATATTTTCCAGGCTCTAATTTTTCTTTTAACTTAGTAATGATATGTCCGGCATTTTTGGAATCTAATTTACTTGCTGCAGGGACTACATTACCAGCTGAATCAACAATTTTTATGGAATCCGTGTGAATAACTACCGGATCCTGAAACCAAACTTCGATTCTAGAAGGGGCGTCCTCAAGCACTTCATTACCTTTAGGATACGTATCTTTTAATGTCGAATGTGCGTTTGCTGGTAAACTGAAAGAAAAAAACAGTGCTAGCAGGACTGTTAAAAAAGATAGCTTTTTACTTGTCTGCAATACAAATCCATTCATCAAATCTTACTCCTTTTAAATCAAATTAATGGTTACATCCAATAAAGAAAAAATTGATTAAATGCTAGTACAATTAGTGCAAATCCAAAAAAGATATATATGTGCTTTTTGATAGAATGTTTCTTTAAGAAAATATCTAAATTAAAACCGTAACCTAAAATACAAAAGATCCAAATTGGAATGAAAGCGGCAAGCACGTAAACAAATGGTATGACTACTCCCAAAAATAAATTTTGGCTTGATATCCACGGTATAAACATGTTCAAAATGGAAAGTGCAACCGGATCTATAATAAGTGATAAACAAAAGCTTATTAAAAGTCCTTTGTAAAAAGAAAGATGATTCGTTTTACCATTATTCCGTACCATAGATAGTAGAAGTAAGATACCCAACAAAAAATAAAGTGGACCACTTAAATTTCTTATCCCTTCAAAAAACTTTTCCACCCAATCTTTTTCCACCCAAAAATGAAGGCTTACAATGAGATAAACCCCTGCTACCTTACCAATGAAAAAACTGATGACAATTATCCACCAGTTGGATTTGTGTGCCATTTGATTGGCAATATACGTAATGCTCCCTAAGTGGTAAGTAATTTGACTAGGGTATGTGCTTACGATCAATCCTAACAAAATGGTACCTATTAGTGGTAAACCTGAATAACCGTTATAAGAGCCATATAACTCCCATAACGGTTCTGTTATAAAACTATATTGTTCAATCAGCTGATTATATAATGCTACATTCATGTTATACCTCATTCATATTATCTAATAAAACCATACTATATCTATTATTTTAACGGTGTCTTTCGGTACTTATTAACTGTTTCAACCATAAACCCCTTCGTCATAGGTCCAATCTGATGGTAGCGAATAATTCCCTGTTCATCGATAAAGAAGGTTTCTGGTTGGCCTTTAACTCCGTATGGTTTAGCCATAGAATCGTTATAATCTAACAAATATGTTGACGTCGAATTAAATTCATCAATATGTTCTTGAACGTTTACCTTTGGCTCTGCTCGATCAATGATTAGTAATTTCGTCTGGTCTCCATACTGTTCCTCAAATTCTTGAAGATCTGGAGCTTCCTCCCTACACGGCGGACACCAAGAAGTGAAAAAATTTAAAATAACAAATTGTCCCCTGTAATCTGACAGACTTAGCCTATTTCCTTCCATATTTTCTAAAGTAAAATCAGGTGCTTGATCCCCTACCTCGGCAGCTATTGAATTTTTCCCCAAACTAATTGCTGCATATATAAATCCTGCTAAAATGACAACAAGAGAAGTAATTCTTATGATCTTTCGAATCAAGGTTCAGCCTCCTTTCTCTTAATCTGTCAAAGTAAGTACGCTATTTTAAATTGTTTAACCGACGAGCAAGTTTCTTTTGTTGGCTGTATAATCGACTCATATAGATTAAAATGCCACCCCATAATATCAATACTCCAGCAACCAGATAAGTCATAATCGTTCTTCCTTTCCTAAAGATATTTGTTTCTTAATTCGTTAACATTTTCTTTTTGGCTTTCAAGCACATACCGATAGAGAAGTAATGTTATAAATAGAACCAAAAAAGCAAAAATACTAAAAAATAATGTTTGTGCCATTTCAGCCGGCATGTGTACGCCTTGTTCATCAATGACTTTTGGATGAATGGTTCTCCACCATTTCACCGAAAAATATACGAGTGGCACATCGATAAAGCCGACAATCCCAAAGACAGCAGCAAACTTTCGCCTGCGTTCATCTCCTGCGACAGAGGTGCGTATTAACAGATAAGCAATATAGATGAACCATAAAATCAAAGCGGTAACTAGCCGTGGATCATCCCAGACCCACCATGCATTCCATACTGGTCTTGCCCAAAGAGAACCTGTGACAAGAACAACTGTCGTAAAAAGAACACCTATCTCCGCTGATGACACAGCAAGGGCATCCCATTTTTTATTTTTTGTGTATAAATACATAATGCCTGCAATAAAAACAATCGTAAAAGCAGCAAAAGCAACAAATGCACTTGGTACGTGAAAGTACATGATTCGCTGAATATGCCCCATATACTTTTCCGTAGGTGCATAGAAAAGCGACATATATAATTGAATTACCATTAGAATTCCTGTTGCAAAGGTTAAAAACAGTTTCGTTGGATTTAAATATTTTTGCATCATTCTAAACCTCCAGCAAAAGATCAAATAAAAATGTTGGTGCAACTGTAAATATCAAGTTGTATCCGATTAACAGTAATATCCATAAGTTCTCACCCATTCCAAGGGATGGAAATAACGCCATTTCCGTCAACTGTATGATGGCCAAAAACAATGGTACTGCTAAGGGAAAAATCATAATTGGGACAAGTAACTCCGTAATACTACTTGAATGCGCAAGTGTCGTTAAAAATACACCTATTGCTACGAATCCCCAACTCCCAAGTAGCAGGGTCGTAAGCAACAATCCGATTGAAGCAGGGAAAGGCTGCTTTAAAAATAGAAAGAAAATTGGTACGGAAGTCACGATAACAATAAAGACCAAAACATAATTCCCGATTAACTTGCCTAAAAACAATGCACCTTTGTCAATTGGAGAAACCAACAAGCCTGTTAATGCACCGTTTTCTCTTTCCGCTGAGCCATATTTATTGAAACCTAACATCGCTGACAGTAACACTGGTAGCCACAAAATACCTGGTGCAATCATTTGAATTGCTTGCGTTTTCGCATCAAACACAATTTGTAGAAATACTTGAAATAATAATGCAAAAATCACCATTGATAACAGGAGCGATTTACTTCTAAATTCAATCCGTAAATCACGATTTAAAATTAGAACAACCTGATTAATAAATGTCATGATGATTTCTCCTTAACAATTTCCCTGTACCGTTTTATAAATGGAAAATAACCCTGATTCGTACACTTTCCTTCTGCTATGATTCTGCCTTCATGCATGAGAACCGCCCGATCACACAACTCCCATGCCTGTTCACTGTCATGACTAACTAAAATATAGCCCGTCCCCTTCTGTCGCATTTGCAATAACATGTTCTTTAGAATCTCTTTTGATTCCGAATCAAGCCCGTCAAAGGGTTCATCTAGAAGTAAATACGTTGGATTGTGAAGAAGCGCCCTTGCGATGGAGAGTCGCTGTTTCATCCCTTTTGAATACGTATCTACGATTTCCTGTTTTACGTGGAATAGCTTCACTTGCTTTAAAACTTCATCAATTCTATCTTTGTTAATCTTTCCATACAATTTTTGGTAAAATCTCAAGTTTTCATATGCAGTTAAGGAATGATATAAAAACGTTTCTGGAAACACGATCCCTAGCAATTTTTTCCACTCTTTTACCGATAGATCAGATGGATACTTTAGCTTTCCAGAGTTTGGTTTAACCAGTGTGCCCAATACTTTCAGCAACGAAGATTTGCCCGCACCATTAGCGCCTATTAGTGCAATAGACTCACCTTTTCTCCATTGTAAATTGATTGAATGCAACACGTTTTTATCGTTCATAAAGAGATTAATATTTTGTAATTCCATCATTCTACGAGACTCCTAATCCAATTCCATTGTAATACGTATCAGTTGATCACGTATTTGTTCTCTTGTCTTTTTATATGTGCTTTCTGTTAACAGGTTAGATTGGTAATCTTTCTCTAGCTCAACGATTTCTTGCAATAGCATTTGTTTCTCATGAACAAGCCATGATCGTTTCACCTTTCGATGCTTACCTGTTGTTTTGAGCAAATCCCGCTTTAACCCGATTAAGGCAGCCGTTAGGGCAACAACAATTATGATCATGACAAAAATAGCTTTGCCAAATCCAAAACCGTCCCCGCCTATAATTTTCATTCCGTCTTCTGTATATTTTGCACCTTCCTCTGTTGCAGCAGGACTTTCATCTTGAGCAGATTCATTCAAAGCTTTAAAAGATAGCGTCCAAGGTTGATCTGGATGAAGGTCAAGACGAGTAAAGCGACGGAACTTTTGATTATTCATTTCAAATAAATCAGACTGCGGTATCAAATCACTTGCAGAAAATGATAAAACACCTGGCTGGATAATAACTTGCATCTGGTCTGCTACATATGGCACTCCAATTGACCATTGAGAAACATTATCAAACATTGGCATCTTATACGTAACAACAAATTGTTTTTCTTCGCCGCCATCGAGTCCAGTTTTAACGACTATTCCTTTTGATGTTTTTACAGTATTTTGTTCTGTTAATCCTTCGCCAAGTTGCAAATCTGCATAATTTTCTGGAAGATAGATTGGTAATTGTTCTTCTGTTTTTGTCCCATTATTTTTGTAGGACATGCTCTGCACAATCTGGGCTGTTGTTTCATCTACCGGGAAGACGACCATCGATTCGCTGCTTATCCGTACTGGGTACTTACCATCTGCAAAAGCATTGGATGGATAAAGCAAAAGTCCAAAAATTGCTAAGAAAACAGTGACATAAGGAAATTGTTTAATTTTCATGACGAACCTCCGTGTTTGACGCCAACCCATACTTCTCTATATGGGTGCTTATTTCCTGATCTACTATCCATTGTGTTTGCTCCAATTTATTTTCTGATCGAACAAACTTTGCTGCCTTGGCAGTTAATTCCCCTTTCGTTTTAACAAAATCCTTTTCGGACAATTTGCCCATTTGAAAATCATATTCCAAATCAGCCAGCTGTGAAAAAATGTGTTCTTTTTCTTGAAAGTCATTCCCATCAGCTGCTTGATTCTTATTGTCCGTCTGTTTTGAAAAGAAGGGTGCAAGAAGAACCATGAAAATGGTCACGCCTATTACAATTATAATCAGTGTTGACATGCATTCTCTTCCTTTCTTATAGCCAGTTTTTTAATTCTTCATTAACCTTTAGCTCGTCTTCCTCCGTATAGGAAGGTTGCAAGTTCTGATCCTCTTCATGATTCGGTTTCTTTTTGGCCCATCGATGAATAATGAACGCAACCAATATACTTCCAATTAAAATAGCTATTGCCGGCAAAATCCAAGGAACTAAATTGAATCCTTCCTTGGTTGGTGCAGCTAGAATACGTTCACCATATTTTTGCACCAATTGATCAATTACTTGTGTCTTACTCATCCCTTGTTCAAGCAAATCCCGAATTTCCCCGCGTACGTCATATGCGGTAGCTAATTGACAATAATCTGCTGTCCTTGAATCTGTACAGCCTGGCGGGTGGATCTCTTTTGCGACATCCAGCACCTCTTGTCTAGTCACCGCTACCTTCTCCGCCAATGTCAATTTAGGTAATGCAACCAACGCCAACCAAATGACCGTTGATAAATATAGAAAAATCTTGCTAATCTTCGCCGCCATTTTACATCGACTCCATTTTCAAACGGGGAATTTCTCGTATTTTGCGAGATCTTTCAGGCCATAACGCAATTAACGAACCAAAGATCAACAAATAACCACCAAACCAAGCCCAGGAAATAAGCGGGAAAATTTTCACCTGAATGATTGCCTTTCCACTATCTTCAACCACTCCATTTAAAACAACATATAAATCTTCTTGGAGAGAACTAACGATAGCAACTTCTGTTGTTGGTTGGGTTCCATTTGTATAGGACTCTTTACTAGGACGGATAACTCCGATTTCCTCACCGTCTTTTTCAACCAAAAATTCCGCATACGTAATTTGTTTTAAGTCTGTATTTATTTGTCCAGGTCCACGGTACTCTAATGTGTAGTTGCCAACTTCTAGTTTTCCACCCTGATTAAGACCCTGCTGCAAATCTAGCGAAAATGCACTAGCACCAGTCAGTCCAATCACGATAAACAAAACAGCGAGGTGGGCAACATAGCCCCCGTATCGTCGTCTGTTTTTTACAAACAACATGAAGAACGAACGAATTGGTGCCTCACCAGTTGCCTTCATCCTTGCTTGTACAGCTTTTGAAAATTCTAGAATAATCGTCATAAATACAAATAAGGCACTGGTATTTGCCAACACAGCCATCCAGCTACGAACTCCTAAAATAATTAATGTTGACGCTGCGACAACTGTAATGAGAATGGGTATCATTAGATTCTGTCTCAGTTCTTTAAGACTGGACCGTTTCCATGCCAAAACAGGGCCAATACCCATTGCCAGGATCAACGCTATAAAAATCGGAACATTTACGCGATTGAAATAAGGCGCTCCGACCATTACCTTTGTACCTGTAATCATTTCGGATAGAACTGGATATACTGTTCCTAGAAAAACTGTAAAGGCCGATACTACTAGTAAGAGATTGTTTACTAGAAAGCTACTTTCCCTTGACACTGGTGATTCAAATCGACCTTTTGCTTTTAACAGTGACCACCTGGATGAGATTAATGCTAGTGACCCCACCACTAATATCCCAATGAAGCCGAAGAAATAAGCCCCAATTGGGCCGTTGGAAAATGCGTGAACAGACCATAGTAGTCCACTACGCGTTAGGAATGTACCAAATATGGTAAGAAGAAATGTTATCGTAACAAGGGATATATTCCACCTTTTCATCATTCCTTTTCGTTCCTGAATGATTGCTGAATGTAAAAACGCAGTACCTGTCAACCAAGGAAGCAGTGAAGCATTTTCCACTGGATCCCAAGCCCAATAACCTCCCCAGCCCAGTTCTACATATGCCCATTGTGATCCAAGTATGATTCCCATGCTCAGGAACAGCCATGATACCAATGTCCACCGTCTAGTAACTTTTAACCAGGTCGAATCCACCTTTTTTATCATTAATGCAGCCATTCCATAGGCGAACGGCACCGCAAAGCCGATATATCCGAGATAGAGCGTAACAGGATGTACGGCCATTCCTGGATTTTGTAGAAGTGGGTTAAGTCCATTCCCTTCGTTCATTTCTTCGGGATTCGGGGCAAATGGAAATTCAATCGTATTGAGAATGAAAGCAAAAAATAGATTAATCACTAATAGAAATATAGAAACCCACGGCAAGTACTGGTTACTATCCTTGTGATTGGACCACGTGACTAATGCGGTGTAAATGCTAAGAATCCATAGCCAAAGCAGCAGGGAACCAGCATTGCCTCCCCAAAACGCAGTAACTTTATAGAATAGCGACATTTCAGAACTTGAATATTGTGCAACATATTCATAATCAAAATTCCCGGTAACTAGCAAGTAAATTAATGACCCCGATGCCAATGTAGTAAGTCCCGCTAAGATCAGTACAGAACGTTTGGCACTTTTAAGCCATCGCTCACTACTTGTTCGAATCGCTACAAAATGTGAAATGATTCCATAAAAAACAATGAATAGCGCAAAGATAAGGGACCAACGACCTATTTCACCCATTACTCGTAGCCTCCTTCTTGTTGTTTATTTGACTCAAGGTGATCCGCAGGCATTTTTTCTTCTTCTTCTTCCATCGCCTCATATTTAGAAGGACATTTTACGAGTAGTTCAGAAGCTATTAATGTGCCATCTGATGTTAACTCACCTTCAACAATTGCTTCCCAACCATCATTTAATGTGTCTGGTTTAACTCCCTCATACCTAATCGGGACACGATATGTATCCACTTTGTTTCGTAATTCAAAGGTTAATAGAATCTTATCTTGATCAAAATTTATTGATTCCCCTACAATTTTCCCACTAACCTTGATTGGCTTTCCTACAGCCCCTGCTTGATTGGCTTCCAGTTCATCCACTGTCATATAAAACGTAGCAGCATTACCAATGCTGGTGTAAACCAACATCCCTATAATTCCGAAAAACAAGCCTGCTACGACAACTATTTTTACTCTTTTACTCATATAATCACCCCGTTTTGTTCATTTTTATCCTTTAAAAAATGGTTCGGAAATTTGAAAGTCAAAAACGTCTCTATAATCTTCAACTCATTGGATTATAATCAAAAAATATGTAGATTTTGTGAGGAAACAGGATTTTATATCATTTATGACAAATACACAAACCCAGCATTTGTAAGATGCTGGGTTTAGCCTTTCTATTGTTATAAAACCGTTTTGTTTGAAGATTTTTATCTCTGAACTCCACAATAAGCAGTAAAAAAAAGTCATCATGAGTAGAACAAATATTCTAGTTTTGATGTATTCATTTTTTTGAATCGGATTAATATTATCGATTGAACTACTTTGTTTGCAGTATCTTATAAGAAAAATGGCAATAACAGTGCCTGTTAAACTCATTACTTAGCTACACTGAAGGAACCAATAACTATCAGATTTCTGGACAGCTTCCGTGATTACTCGTATAGCTAAGTAGCCAATCATATAATGAATAAAAGCTTGGCCCGAGTAGAAAAAATGCTCATGTTGCTGTCGGAAATAATAACCAACTAGAAAACATGAGCTAACAAAAGATAACAGCCTTTAGAAATCTAAGGTCAAGATAACAGCAAGGATTCAATTTTTTCCCAATTTTGATCAAATCCGACAAAACCCTTATCATTTATTGCAGTCGTCGGAACTATATTTTTTCCTGTCAATTTGTTAAGTTTTTATATCGTGTACTGTAAAGTGGAAATTATGTTGCGGGAGATACTCTTTTACTGCTTTACAATCCGGACAAGTCGAGGTTATATAAATTTCGATAGTAACATCATTCATAACCTTTATCCCCCTATTATTTTAATTCGTCCGTTTCCATTGATGACATATGTTTCATCTTTTCTTCCATCTGACGCATCATTTGTTTGATACTATTTAGTTTCTGTATCTGTTCTTGCGTCAATTTTCCACTCTCTTGTAAATCATTAAAGAGACTATTCATTTCCTTCTTCATCATTTCATGGTTCTCCATCATCACTTTCATTTCTTTCTTCATCATTTCCATTTTTTCGATGCAGTTTTTTTCTTTTGCTTCCCCAACATTTTCTGCTTTAGTTGGTATCACCTCCGCATGAACAGAAGTATTAACTGGGATAGCAATGGCTAATCCCATAAACAATGTCATAACTAATTTAAGCACACCACTCATCATTGTAAATATCACCTCCATTCTATAACAGTAGTTTATCTACATAGATTCGAATTTATGTAAAATAAAACGTTTGCATAATTCTGACAGAATAACAAACATACTTACGGAGAAAATAACTAACAAATTAACTATAAAAAAGGTGATTTAATATATGGTTTACGGACTATGACTTTCTATCATTCCACCTCTTATTGCTATTTTTACCCGCACCAAACAAAAGCATTTGAATCAATGTCTGTTTTCTATCCGTAGCATTTTGTGACACCAAAGGCAAGCGCACTAGCATTTGTTGTCACTTGGCAAGGGGATATAGTTGCTGTTAAAACCAAGCAGAAAAGCAGTCAAATAGGTAATTCCATAGTTCTGCAATATTTAGGCCAGGATCCGCTACCTTTATTCCTAATTGTGTCAAAAAAGCATACCATTTCAAGCTAAATCATGAAGAAGTTACGCCTAACTCTATCTTCCCTTTTAAAAATAGTGTCATTGCAATGGATAATCAAGTTGATCATCACTTAAATCAACCGACTAAATGATCAATTTATACCGTTGAACAGGTTCCATATCAAAATTTCAGGAATGCAAAATTAACTCTATTGGCTTATATTTAGGCATAGGGAGTCCTTTAATGTTTAGGTCTGAGTAGATTTAATTAAACAAGACTAGTAGAGATACTTTTTATTTCTAAAACGCCTCAGCCACGGGGCTCATATTTAAAATGATTAATTTAGCTAACAAACAACCAATTTCTCATCCAAATAAATTTATTCTTTTATGATTCTTATTTTCGGGTACTCGTCTCAGGTCGTAAATGAGCCAAATCACTGTTCCAATAAAGGCAAGAACTCCATATCCTAATACAGAAAAAACGGAAACTGTTATAAATGAATAAAAAGCTTTTTGTTTACGACCAAACGATTTAAAAATAAATTTATTGGTTGCTCGAGTTATAATTCCCGTTCCAACTACGACACCAATAATATAAATTACTAATTTAGTTATAAACTGTAAATCCAATCATATCTCCCTTTCTTTTATGGAGGCTTTTGCCAATAACTTTTTCATTTGTATATGTAACGCTTCCCTTACCATGTTTCTTCTTAAGTTAAATTCGCAAAAACATCCTTCTTTTCTTGTGCTACTATAGTTCTAATCAATAAATAATCCTCATGGATCAGTATAAAAATAGATGATTAAAGAGAGTGGTGGGAATAGTAAAATTGCTGCCTTAATCACTATTAATATCTCAGGCTGCCCTTTAGTTAAATAATATGAGAAAAAAGACTCTATGATAACATATATGAAAATTAATCAGTATCTGATTATAATAGGCCCAGCCTATTATAGACTGGCGAAAATAATAAAGGCTGTGCGATTACTTCCTTTGTTTTTAAATATTCTTCCATATCTATTACTCTATTTATGAATCTCATATTCAACTGATCACGAGGACTCTGTTGAGTCATACCATCTTTTTTCCTATCTTCTTAAATGAACCACCACAACAACTCATAAAAGAATTGCTCTTTTATTTTATTTTTCTAATTTCATGTGAGGATCTAATCAAAGTTCGGTCTACCATAACTGCTAAAATAGTAGTACTAATTATAACGACTATATCTTTGAACACACTTGAAAAGGACATCTCTTTTCGGATAATATACAAGCTCTTCATCCAATCTGCCTTTAAGTTACTGTGGTTCACTGATAAAAAACGTTCAAAAATATTGCTGATTTCAGTAACAGGGATTTCAACAGATTAGTATTCTATCGTTATAAGAGGTGTGCCAATAGTAAACGTCGTTATACCATCAAGTGGGTCAAAGCGACTAGCAATTTGAATATTCATGTTATATTTATCACTTTTTATAGAATTACTAAGCTTTTTAGAATAACCGGAAAGACTTATTACTTCCTTTTCATTAAGACCTTCAGAAACAGAAGCACCTAAACTATTAAACATGTCCATTATTTTTTGTTTTTGACCGCTATGAGTCAACTTCTGATTCACGCTCCCTTGAATATTTACTTTAATATTTGGTGTTACAGAAGCATTCTCCAACGCATTTTTGAGATAATCGTAATTTTGAGAAAAGCCATTTTGATCTATTGAGTAACTCAACAAGGATACAATTAGATACACTTGGTAATTTCCGTTTTTTTTCAAAACACTTGCTTGGGCTACCTTTATTTTTGAATTTGGCAATGAAGAAACAACTTTTTGTCCTTGATACTTAATTAATTCCTTTTCATCTTGTTGCGTCGTTAATGAAAGATTTGTTGAAAAAGCTCGTTCCAGTTCTACCTTAAAGGAATGTATTTGAGAAATATCTTCATAGGTATTAACTAAACCACTAAATTTTAAAATCACCTTTTCATTTTTAACATTTGCTTCACTCAGCGTGCACATTAGTAAAAGACCGTCATCTTTATTATCACTTGCAGTAGATGTGTTATTACTCTGATTAATGATCAATATAATCCCCAAAATAATAATAAGTAATAAAATAATTAACCAGTTCCTTTTGAATTGAAAAAACATTGTAACCCCCCCATTTGAATCTGGCTATTAACTAAAGGTAAATGAGTTACATCTTTCTATTACTCTTCTTTAAACGAATTAATGAACAGAAGGACCTTTACCTCTATTTTTAGAGAAAATGATTCTCCATCAAAAGTTCAGACTAGAGTAATATTGTGATGTATCTTCTAGTCAAGACACAAAAATCATTTTTATAAAGTGAAACTTCAATCAGCGGAGGTTTTTGCGCTTATCCCACTGATTGTTAGTTGAATGAATCGAGGTGTTTGCGTCCGATAACTCCCACCTAAACACATTTTATTCACCTCATGTTTTGAGGTGGGAGTCTTACGGGCAGTTGCACCGGGATCAACATTAATTGATTTTCATGACCATTTGATGAGCAAGAGGTTAAAACCAATTTATAAAGTATTTTGATATCTAAAAATCATCTTATTCGTAAACCTGAATTTCATTATAAGAGAAAGGTTTGTAGAAAGTGTGGAGCTGCATAAGATTTTAATTTTTTCTTTTCTAGGAAATACTTTGGATTAACACTCAATTCTAATCTCCATCATAGAACTGCATTTGACATATAAACTGACAATTTTCCCTATAATCAATTACATATTTAACAACGTATGAATGTTGCCATTAAATGATTTGCTTTTGGTAAAATAAAAGAATCCCGTTTACTTTTCAGGATCCTTTCCTTTTTGCCGGTAAGAAGAAAAATGGAAGAAATGAAATGACGTGGTAGCAAACAACTTTTTTTATCATACCGTCGCAATTATGCTCTATTTAATTTCAATCAGTCTTTCCCATAGTTTCCTTTTTTATAGGTAAAGAGATCTCAAACGTCGTTCCTTCTCCTATAACACTTTTCACTTTAATTGTCCCGCCATGTACCTCAACAAAACCTTTGGCAATCGAAAGACCTAGCCCAACTCCACCCTTATCACGTTTTCGCGATTCATCTGCACGATAGAAGCGTTCAAAAATAAATGGGATATTTTCCTGCTCAATCCCGGTTCCTGTGTCTTGAAAGCTAATGATAGCTGAACGCCCTTCTACCTTTACATTGATAGTTACTGTTCCATTTTCAGGTGAATAACGAATTGCATTGCCAAGAAGATTAACAATGACTTGTGTGATACGATCACGATCTATTTCCAGAAATAGATCAGTGGAGATTTTATTTAAATGAAGTGTAATATTTTTTTCTTCTGCAAACCATTGAAACTGGGAAATAATGGTTTCAATAAATTCATTTACTTCTGTTGGCTCTTTTTTTAATGGCAGTGTTCTTGCTTCCGCAAGGCTTAGCTGCTGCAAGTCATTGACAAGTCTTGAAAGGCGATACACTTCATCACTTACGCGTAAGATAACTTCCTCCGTTGCTTCTAGTGCTCCAGTTTGAATAGATTCTAGTTTTGCTCTTATGATAGAAAGTGGTGTTCTTAGCTCGTGCGCAACGTCAGCAACGAGGGATTTCCGTATGCGTTCCGTACGTTCAAGCGTGTCTGTCATCTGATTAAAGGCATCACCAAGCTGCTTGAATTCATCTTTAGAATCAATCGTCACCCGAAATTTTGTATTTCCTTTTGACACATGACCAATACCTGATACGAGCTGTGAAAGGGGTCTAGTTATTTTTTTAGAAAGAAAGTATCCAATCATCAACGTAATTAAGCCACCAAAAAGGAACCCAAAAAGGATTGATAAATTAACCGATTGGACAAATTGCTGTTCTAAACGAGAAACAGTCGCGCTCTTATTTGGATACGCAATAAATGTTCCAATCGTTTTGCCATTTATTTTAAGAGGATCTTTGATTGACATCTTGTTGCTTTTTTCCATGTTATTTGTTGTATCCGCTATTACTTCACCTGAAGCATCTAAAATGATAACCCCAATAGTTCTTTCCATACTCCCCATCATATTTCGCATATTCATATTCATTTGGTTTGAAACCTCAAGAATTTGATCTATACCTTCAAGTGAACCCGTTGAGACATAATAAGAGGATACAGCTTGTTTAATCGTTCTAACCCTCATTTCATCACTTTCGGAAAGATAATTTTCAAACATTTTCTCCACACGAGATTGAAAAAATAAAGATTGAAATAGCCCCATGAATATAACCACAGCCGTCAATGAGATAAGCACTTTACTCCTAAGCTTCATTCTTCCCCTCCAAACCGGTAACCAATCCCGTAAACAGTTTTGATAGTAGCAGAAGATCCAAGCTTAGTTAACTTTCTTCTTAAATTACTAACATGGGTGTCAATCGAACGTTCATAATTAGCAAATGCTTCTCCCATCGCAATGTTCATAAGCTGTAATCTGCTATAAACTCGACCAGGCTTTTCTGCAAGTGTAGCTAGAAGTTTAAATTCTGTAGGGGTTAAATTAGCCCTTGTTCCATGGACAAAGACCTCATATGTAGAGAGGTTAATTTTAATATCTATTTGGTGAATCCATTCATCGCCCGTTTGCTCACTAGACGTTCTTCTTAGAACAGCCTTCATCCTTGCAACTACTTCACGCAAACTAAACGGTTTTGTAATATAATCATCTGCACCCATTTCAAGTCCTAGAAGTTTGTCTAGCTCATCTGTTTTAGCTGTTAGCATAATTACTGGGATACTAACTTGGGCCATTCGCAATTCACGTAACGTCACATACCCATCCTTATCAGGCATCATGACATCAAGTAAAATAATATCGACATTTTGGTTCTCTTTAAGAAGACGTAACGCCTCATTACCATTACGAGCTTTTACCGTGTGATAACCTTCATTGTGTAAAAATGTTGAAATTGATTCTCTTAATTCGTCTTGATCATCAACTATCATTACTGTTTTTTTCATCAACAAGTTTCCTTTCTTATCCAATTGTTTTTTGGCAAGAAATACTAAGATAAACCTTGGTATGAGTTTACCAAGGTTTATTATCTATAATCAATTATTATAAGTTTTTATCAGTAAGCTCTTGCAGACGTTCTCTATATTCCTCGGTACTAATTTCTCCCCTAGAATATCGTTGTCTTAGCACATCAACCGCATTGTCTATTTGGTCTAATTTGTTGTTTGGCGACCATTTTCGAATAGCATATATGATTAAACAAATAATTAAACCCCAAAACACTAACATAAAAATTCCACCGAACATCATCATTGGAAATCCTCCCCCTAAACATTCCATCCCATTATACGACATCATTTTTTACCAAACTCCTTTTGGTGATTTTTTAGGTGTTCCTGTTTAGAGTGATTCACCAAACCCAATACAGGCAAACATCCCTGTAGTATTTAACATTACTTTGATGTTTTCACTCATAGAAAGCAACATTTCTTTTTGTTGCTCCGTTATTGCCGTTCCTTCTTTCTCCAATTGTTTTAAATCTTTTTGAATGACCTTCCCCAACTTTTTCGTCAATTTGTCTACCTTTACCCCTTGCTTATCTGTAATCGTTTCAAGAGATTTTCCACTTTGAATTTCATTTCGGAGTTGATCTGTTGTCATTTTTAAAGTTTTGGCGGCTTCACTAAATAGATCGGTCCTCAAGTCATCCATAATTGACATTGAATCCATCATCTCATTCATATTTCCCATCATACCCATTCCGCTCGAAACACCCATCATTCCTGAGTCTTGATTCGAACTCATCATTTCATTTTGTTCCATCATATTTAAAGGTTTATCATTTACCCAATTGTTTGAACTGGCATATGAAAAGAACGGTCCTGCAGTCATTGACCCAACTGTAAATGCCCCGACAAACCCTGCTACTATTAATAATTTTTTCATCTATACTCACTCCTGTTATTTATAAGTGGAAAGCTTGATTCTTTCCCTTATTAACAATGTAAACAATCAACTTTCAGAACTTATGGAGAGAATGTCAAGAACTTGTTAAGATTTAAAATAGACATAAAAATGATATGTAATAATACATAGGTATCAAGAATCAAAAAGATGTGGACCTAACTGCTTGGTTTTTACAAAAGTAATGGGAAGAGTTGGCAGAAGGTTTTTGTTTACAAAAAGGAGGCTGTTACTCGCTTCTTCTATCAAAAATAATTAACAAGCTTGCCTTTGCCTTAAATGTGGGAAAGGCAAGTTGTTTTTCTACTTCATTATTGAGAGAATGTTTATCCTATTGCTTGACTCCCATTAGACAAGCTTAATTACTCATCTATTACTATGGATTACTATTTAAGATGAGTGTGCTTGCTCATGTAAACGATAAATAAAAAACATGGACATCAACACTATAAGGAAAGATGCTTATCCTTAAAACTGCTCCATTCATTTAATATTCTCCTTTGCAATCAAACTTTGTTACCACCAATAAGAAAAAATGGATTTATTGTTAACACAATTAGGTGCTAAGTACACTCTCAACATTCAATAAATACTCCTTTTTAACCTTTTTGGATTATTGGTTTAGCAAAAATCATTTTTCCAGCAGGGGTTTGTAAAAGCTTCGTTACCAAAACATCAATGTAGTCGCCTATATAATCCCGTCCTTTTTCTACTACTATCATTGTACCGTCGTCTAAATAGGCAACTCCTTGATTGTCATCTTTACCATCTTTAATTATTTGTACATTTATTTTCTCCCCAGGGAAGACAACCGGTTTTATGGCTCTAGCTAAGTCATTAATGTTCAAAACATTTACATCATGCAAATTACATACCTTATTTAGATTGGAGTCATTCGTAACAACTGTGCCATTTAATAACTTTGCCAGTTTTACAAACCGATCTACTGCTTTTATCTCGTTGAATCCACCTTCATATATTTCAACTTGTAATTCCAACTCTTTTTGGATCCTGTTCAACGTGTCAAGACCTTTTCTTCCTCGATTTCTTTTTATCGGTTCAGATGAATCCGCTACATGTTGTACTTCTTCTAGAACAAATTCCGGGATTACCAATGTACCCTCTAAAAAACCTGTTTTACATATTTCTTCAATTCGACCATCTAAAATAGCACCTGTATCCAGAATTTTTACTTTTCTTTGAAGTTCCTTTTTACTTTCAACGCCTATTTTTGTGTTTTTAGTATCATTTAGCTCTAAAGCGGGTAATAAGTTTATAATGTCATTCTTCTTCTTAAATCCCACTTGAAATCCTAAATAACCGAACAAGAGAGTTAGAAAAATCGGAAAAACTGTGTTAACTACCCCTATACTCATCTCCTTCAAAGGACTAGTAATTAAGAATGCCAAACTTAATCCTAAAATAAGACCAATGCTTCCACATAAAACATTTGTTACAGGCACTTCCATTAGTTTTTCTTCTATTAGACGTATAAAGCTAATACCGTAACCAATCATCCAAAATATTGTAATGAAAAAAACAACAATACCAATTAGATAACTCACCCATAAAGGGACTTTTCCATTTGTCATACCATTTATGAGATCTAGAACAAGAAATATCCCAATCGTTCCACTCATAATGATAGTGATTCGTTTAAGAATTATATCCAACAATGATACACCTCCTGTATTACTACAACGAAACCAGTATTTTATTTCTTTGGTGATGGGTAAGACGGATATTATATTTCAATCCATTCATTTCGATACACAAGACATATTGTCATCAAAAAAATAGAAAAACAATATTTTTTACCAACGATTCCTCTTATATAAAGGTAAAAAAAGCAAATTAACTTCATTTGTTTAAGTTGCTCCCTTTATCATCAAACTAGGACAATATTAAGTATAATGCACGAATTTGTTGAATGTGTGGAGAATTAAATGATTAAATTTAACAATTTGGTTATTTGCAAGCTTAAATAGATTTTTAGACTTTTAAGGCGCGGTTAATATTAAGTGAGAGGCTCCGAGGTTTCCCCTTTTTTCCTTTTTGCCCTTAAGGTACATTCGATTACACACTAACGAATACATCCATCCCATGTGCATTCATATAACCCTCTAAGAATGTCAAGAAAAATGCGTAAATACAATTAATTAGTTTTGACAATTTCGTGAACAAATTGAATAATATATAATTAAGGAGAGTGAGTACATGGAATCTAAAACAAGAATATTAAATGCTGTAAAATATATTGGAGGGACTATCCTAACAATTGGAATCATTACTTTTTTACTTGGATTTTTTGTAAGCAATTACGGAATTTTGACTGCAATTGGTATTGGTGCAGTTATGGGAGCAGTTTTTATTTTTCTAATAGGTTTATTCTTTGTTGCCTCAGAAGCGATGGTGGAGAAAACCTCTTATCACAATAAGGTGGTTCACAAAACGGAAAAAAGAGCGCCATAGTAGACGCTCATTTTGACAACTTTATTAGTAGTATGCCCATACTAATGTCAGCAAACTCCCGAATACAGTAACTAAAGCAATGATTAAACCATAAAAAGTACTGGTATAGATTGCTTTTTTATCCCCAGTTTCACCCGCATGCATAAACACCACAAGTTGAACTGCTGCTTGTACGAATGCTGTTACAAGTAAAATCGTCGAGCCTACTTCAAATGACATGTCAAAGAAATAAACCGTAACAGCTACCGCAGTAAGTATCAACGAAAATACAAAGCCCATTACTTGTTTTCGTGGAAATAATTCTTTCATATTACATCATTCCTTTCAAGAAGACGAAGCTGAAAATAAAGATCCAAACGACGTCCAAGAAATGCCAATAAAGAGAGAAAATAAATGATTTGTTTGCCGTTTCATAGTTTATCCCGTGCTTTATAAGTTGTGTGATAATAACTGATCCCCAAAATAAACCAAAGGTAACGTGTGCTCCATGCGTCCCTAAAGTGAGAAAAAGGATAGCTGTAAATGCACTAGTTTGTATGGTTGCTCCTTCGTGAACATACATAAAAAAATCATAAATTTCGTAGCCTAAGAATCCCATGCCAAGCAAAAGTGTGATTATAAAGAAAGTGATCATCGCTTTTTGCTTACCTACACGCATAGCGTGAATTGCAAGGCCGATGGTAAAGCTACTTGTTAGAAGAAAAATGGTCTCCATTAGTATCGGCGTAATTTCAAAAATTTCTGCTCCAACAGGACCGTTGCCAGTATGATCAACTAATACAAAGTAGGAAGCAAAAAGTGTCCCAAAAAGCATTATTTCTGCACCTAGAAAAATCCAAAAGCCTAAGATGCTAAAACGATTGTGTTCCGTACTATATTCAAGAGGTTGCGAATGATTTATTTTCACTTTTTACCACCTCCAAATTTTGCTTCTGTTTCTTTAATTTCTTCCACAGAAATGTGTTTACCGCGATCTTTCATATAGGATTGGTAAGCCATAGAACTAAAGATACCGACTCCAGAAAGAATAACTCCTGGCCATATACTGAATACAAAAGAAAATCCAAATACGAAAAAGAGGACTGCCATAATAACTGGTAACCCGCTATTATTAGGCATATGGATTTCCTTCAATTCACCCTTAAATAATTTATGACCATTTTTCTTTGCATCCCATAGTGCTTCACTTGAATTAACTTGCGGAGTAACCGCAAAATTGTATTCTGGAACAGGATTATGGGTTGCCCATTCAAGAGATCGTGCATTCCAAGGATCATCCCCAACATTTCTAGGTGAGTAACGAATGCTGTAATAGATGTTATAGACGATAATAATAAATCCTATCGCCATCATACCTGCACCGATAAAGGAAATCATATTCCATACTCCAAAACCCGTCTCTGCAGAATAGGTGTACATACGACGAGCTTGTCCATCTAATCCAGAAATGTACATAGGGAAGAATGCAAGGCAAAATCCGATTGAAATAAACCAAAACGCCCACTTCCCGATTTTTTCGTTTAGCATAAAACCGAACATTTTTGGCCACCAATAAGTTAGACCAGCAAGCATTGCGAATACAACACCAGGAATGATTACATTATGGAAGTGAGCTACCAAGAACATCGTATTATGATATTGGTAGTCTGCACTTGCCATCGCAAGCATAACCCCAGTAACCCCGCCAATTGTAAAAAGTGGTATGAACCCTAATGAGTAAAGCATCGGAACCGTAAACCTGATTTTCCCTTTTCGAATCGTCAGTAACCAGTTAAATATTTTCATCCCAGTTGGAATGGCGATTAACATGGTGGTGAATGAGAAAATACTGTTTGTAAGTGCTCCCTGTCCCATCGTAAAGAAATGGTGAACCCATACCATAAAGGAAAGCAGAGAAATAATAACCATCGACAAAACCATTGATTTATAACCATATAGGTTACGTTGTGTAAAAGTTGGAATGACTTCACTGTATATACCAAATGCCGGTAAAATTAAGATATACACTTCCGGATGACCCCATACCCAGAAAAGGTTAGCCCAGAGCATATCATCGCCACCATTTGTCATGGTAAAAAAATTCGTTCCAAATTGTCGGTCAAATGTTCCCATTAATAGTGTCACCGTCAATACAGGGAAGGCGAAAACGATGATAATATTCGTAACCAAAGCTGACCATGTAAACATGGGCATTTTCATCAATGTCATACCAGGCGCTCTCATTTTAAGAATGGTAACGATAAAATTGATACCAGTCATTAATGTACCAAGACCTGAAATTTGAAGCGCCCACATATAATAATTTGTCCCTACAGATTCACTAAATTGCGTTCCAGCAAGCGGAAAATAAGAAGTCCAACCCGCGTTAGGAGAACCACCAAGGACGAAAGAGAGGTTAAATAACATCGCTCCAACAAAATATAACCAGAAACTTAGTAAATTCAATCGTGGGAACGCCACATCACGAGCTCCAATTTGTAGTGGAACAACAAAGTTCATTAGGGCTATAATAAATGCCATTGCCATAAAGAAAATCATCACTACCCCATGAGTTGTGAAAACTTCATTATATTCCGCAGCATTTAGGAAAGTATTTTCAGGCACAGCAGTTTGAGCGCGCATCATAATAGCATCTACCCCACCGCGGAACAGCATTAACAAAGCAGATATTAGGTACATAATTCCAATCCGTTTGTGGTCAACTGTTGTTAACCATTCACGAAAGAGGTAGCCCCATTTTTTAAAATAGGTTAAGCCTATGATTACCGCAATTACTGTAAGAGCAATTGCGACCATCGATGCGTAAATCGTAGGTGTGGGATTTGGTATAGCAAATCGATTAAAGAAATCCATAATTTTATAACTCCTTTCAAAAAATATATGAAACAACTATTAAACCTTAATGACTCATGTTACCTCAATCAGATTCGTTGCCTGATTTATCTTTCGATTCATGAGGCTGCATAGATAGCCCGGAGTCAGTTTCTTCGGTATCGGATGACATTTCACCATGAGACATTGGAGGTGGCGAAAATCCTAAATGATTTCCAGTGAACGTTAATTGGCCAAGGTGACCTGGTTCTAATAACTCATCGAACTTTTTCTTGGTGAGAGGTTCAGCAGTAGCTTTCACTTCCTCTACCCATTTCTCATATTCCTCTGGGGGCATTGCCTTAACGTTAAACGTTTGCTCAGCAAAGCCTTTACCGGTGAAGTTTGCGTTTCTACCCATGTATTCCCCCGGAACATCAGCTGCTAGATGTAACGTGGTAGTCGCATGCACCATTGCATATTTTTGTCCTCCAAGTTGTGGGATCCAAAAACTTGAGATTGGCCCATAGGAGTAAAGTTTAAATTTAATTGGTCGGTTTGTTGGTATAAATAAATAGTTAACTGTTTCAATGTCCTCTTCTGGATAGCTAAAATGCCATTTCCAGTTGGAGGATGAAGCATAAATGACTAATGGTTCTTGATTCTCATATATTTCAGGTGGTGCCTCAACAACATACAAAGATTTAACAGTTACCACTGTAAGGAAAATGATGATTAAAACTGGAACCCCAACAATAAGTGATTCAACAATCGGATTACTTTTAATATAAGGCGGTTCATAATCATCTGGTCGTCGAGACGCTTTTATTACATAAAATATGTAAAGCGCAATAACGGTAATTACGACAACCGCCATTGTCATAATCGAAATCCAAATGACATCAGCTGTAGTTTCAGCTTGAGGCCCTTTAGGATTTAAAACTTTTAATGGTTCACATCCCGTTAGTACTGTGGTAATAGCAATTATAAGTGTTAATATGACCCATTTGATTTTCATCTAACGTACCCCTTTCATTGACGTTTTCTTATCTACTAGAATTGAAAAGATCACATTACGAATTCACCAGTATCAATACTAATAAAGAAATTTGGGGAAATTGTGAGGAAATGAACTTGTCACAAATTAGCCAAAATTGAAGCGCAAGATTTGTCACCTGTCAAAGATTAATTGATTTAAACAACAAAAATAGCGGGCGATGGCTTATTCTAGTAATCCATCGCTCGCTATTTACAACACAAATTTGACACGACATCTATATTATTAATTTTCTTAAAGAGGATGTTCAAAAGTTCCAATGAAAATAATACATTGAATTTTTTCGTTGGCTTACTTTTCCGGCACTCAAAGCTCGCCGCCTTAAACTTCTCAGTCCATTTCATCCTCCATTTTGAACACACACTTAAAGTATTACCCCTGTACTCCATAATAAAGAAGTAATGAAGCAACCATAAGTAGCAGTACAAAGATTCCGGTTTTAAGATAATCCCTTTTTACAATTGAATTAACCTTGTCGATTGAACCACTCCGCTTGCGATATCTAATAAGGAAAATAGCAGCAACAATTCCTATTAAACTCATTACATGGCTAACACTAAACGGCCCAACTACCATCGGGTTAATTCTAGCAAATTCAACAATTGCCCGAATAGCCAAATAACCAATTAGATAATGAAGGAATACTTGGCCTGTGTAAGAAGTTTTCTTTAATCGTAGCCACAAATAACCGAATAAGAGATAGTCCAACAGAAATTCATAAGCTTGGGCTGGATGCAACAATTCGCCATACTTTTCAATCCCCCAAGGGAGAGAACCAGAAATTGGTACACCGAATACATCACAACCAATCCTACTTATTCCCTGTGCTAAAATTAGCGATGGGGCAACAACGTCTAAAGTCTGCCAAATTGGTAATTTATGACGCTTTAGAAATAAATAGCCCACTAATAATCCACCTAAAATCCCACCATGAATGGATAGTCCACCATTTTGGATGAAAAATACCTTCATTGGATTGGCTAGGTAATAGGACGGATTATATACAACGATATAAACAATTCTAGCTCCTATTATTCCTCCGAATAAGGAATAGATAACTCCATCCGTTAACAATTTATGATTCATCTTCCTACGTTTGGCTTCTCTTACAAATAACAGAAGACCAGCCAACGCACCAATTGCTATCATTAAACCAAAAAAGTAAATCGTAATAGGGCCTAAACTAAATAGTGGTTTCATCTGATATCCTCATTTCATAAAATTTAAACTAATTATGCTGTCCAATCACACAAACAAGATTATACGTGTTAAATATAGATTTTTTGTGAAGAATATCAAATTTATTTTTAGACCTTCTTTAATAATAAAACTGATACTTTCATAAAGAAAAAATACTCATGTCTACTAGAGACTGAGCAAGGATTAAAGTTAGGGGATACACCTATATTCATTTCGTTTTAATTAGTTTTATCCGTCAACTCATACAAACGTTCTCTATATTCCTCTGTACTGATTTCCCCTCTTGAATAACGCTGTCTTAATAATTCTACGGCCTTATCCGGGTTGTTTGTTGTATTGTTTCGGGAAAGTTTCCGAATTAAATAAATCACTAACCAAATAATTAATCCCCAAAACAACAACATAAACACCCCACCGCCAATCATCATGGGCCATCCCATTCCATCACATATCATAATAATCAACTCCTTATCTATACTCATACAGCTCATCTTAGATTAATCAATATTCTAGTTGAAATAGGCCCAGCTAATAATAGCTGGGCAGAAAACTAAGGCTGTTCAATTACTTCCTTTGTTTTTAAATATTGATCCATATCTATTTCTCCATTTACCAGTCTTAGCTTCAATTGATCAAGAGGGGTCTGTTGAGTAATACTGTCTTTTTTCTTGTCTTTTTTAGAAGAACCTCCACAACAACTCATGAGAAATCACCTCCTTCTTCATTGTAAAACTAATATATCTAACAAATTTGTAGAAATCATGAAGATAGTAAAAGAAATTTTCTCCAGGTATTTTCACGAAAAACTTGTAATATGACTTTTATACCTTAATATTTAGAAGACCATATGCCCCGTATGTTTATCTATAATGCTTCCTGCTTGCCCTGATTTTCTTCAAAGTGAACAACATTAGATTCTTTTGATTCTGATGCTTTCAAAGCCTTAACTTCTTCCATCAGCTGATGATTCTGTTCCATTAAATCCACCATCTTTAATTGGACAGACTGCAGTTCATCCTGTTGGGAAGACTGTAACTGATTATTATTACTGTCTTCCTTTAAATCCTTGTTCTTATTCCCACCAAACATGCCTTTCATACAGAACAACATCATAAGGGGGCAAGCTAACAATATAAGAAGTTCCCAGTTCATCATTCCACCTCCATTTGTTTATAAAATTATTATGAACGACAATTGTGTAGAAACGTTGAAGAATCAAATAAATTTATTCACTTTACATTAATAGAAGAATATTTTCTTTTAAATAATCCATGATCACCTGCCCAAGTCCAAAGAAAGCGCCCTAAACAAACGATTGCTAAACTGATAAACACGGCATTATGAATATTCATGTGTATCAAAATCTGGGCCAATAATGCAATAGTAATACCAAATATTATTTGACTTTTTGTCTCTTTAGGTGAGGTTTTTGGATCGGTTATCATATTGAATGTAAAAATAAACAAACTTCCCCACATAAAGGTACTAAAATGCGTATTCCATAAGTTAGGCCATATCAATTGTCTTAAAAACTGTATCCCTACAAATCCACTAAAAAAGGAAAATACTAACGGCAAGCGATGTACTTTATACACCAAATAAAGCCCACCCAAGGACATCAAACCTAGAATCCATATATAATACCCCCATTGCAGCGGATCAGTAGCAGTTGCCGGAAGTAGTAGAGAAACCGCTGCTATCCCGCTATTGGAAGGGTTAAAAATATGGTTCCCACGATATCGAACCAAATGCTTTAAACTGATTGCTATCATTGCCGCTATAACAAAAGGTATTGTTGCTTCAGCCCGTAAAGCTAACAAAATTCCTAACCCAGTTATAATAGAACTGTATGGCCATGAGATAGTACCCTTTTTCCAGTATAGAAACCCTAATTCCAATAGTATGCAAACACCTAATGTTGCAATAATTTGCCACAAGGCTATAGAAAACTGTAACAACCCTCCACCAATGATTGCGTATATGCTAAGGAGCATAATTTGCATGATTCGAGGATCGCGAATTATTCCCATATTTTTTGCAGCTCCTTTTCAACTGTTTCCATAGGAACATACATTTCCTGTGGTGAGATTTCATACCACCGAACAATTCCATTTTTATCAATAATAAAGATGGAATGCGTGTCTACTGGTCCCATATCCATACCACCCGGTACATCCGTCACCCCATATGGTTTGCCTACTTTTTGATTCGGATCGTACAAAACTGGTATCTGAATATTATTTTTTTGTACCATTTGTTTAGACATGGAAACTGGATCTGTAGTAATCGCCAATATTTCTGTATTATGTTCAGCGTATTCTCCAACTTTTTTGTTCAGCTCGTCTAACTGATCGATACAAGCTTGACAGCCATTGCCTTCATAGAAAAAAAGCACAACATTTTTCCCTCTATAGTCAGCCAAAGAAATATAGCCCTCTGTTGATTGCAACGTAAATTCTGGTGCCAAAGAACCCACCGAAAGATCTGTTTTGTTAACATTGGAGGTTTGCTTCTGTTGAAAAGTTGTCAATACAACTAAAATTACTACCAAGCCGACAATACCTGACAATCCGAAAATCCATCCCTTATTATGAATTTTCGGTTTATTATTTCGTTGCTTCTTCTTTTGTTTCATATTCTGATTCCTTTCTTACATATTATTGGTAGGATTTTTTACCTACTTACTTTCTCTAAACTAGTTTAGTCAATAAATGTGTAGTTTTTGTGAATAAATATGAGGTTGGATTCTTTTCCATTTTCAACCTTAGAATTTGTATTAAAGTTAACTACGGATCATATAGTGGAATATAAGGACAAGTCCTAGGGGGAATAAAATTGCAGCCTGCATTATTTTTTATCCTTTTAGTGGTATTTATTTCATCATTTATCGTCATTACCAAAACTGTTTACAACAGAAAAAGTATCCCTTGCATGACTGGTATGATGATTGCAATGACAATGGGAATGAGTGCTGGTTTAATTTTCGGAGTAATACTTGGGATTGTGTTTTCGGGCAATTTATTCATTTCTACAATATCAGGAATGATTGTTGGTATGGTAACTGGTTTTTTGTCTGGAATGCCTATTAGTCTAATGGCAGTACTAGACGGTTATCTTTCTGGAATTATGGGTGGATTGATGGGAGCAATGCTAGGAGAAATGATAAGGGTAGAGTATCGTGATGCAGTTACAAAAATAATCTTTGTTGTATTTGTTGCGACTATTTTAATTGTCATGAATATCATTCATAATCATGTCGAAAGAAGTGAAAAATCTTTATTACATAACCCCCTTATTTTAGTCCTGATATTTGGATTGATTTTCATTCTATTGAATCGATTTGAGCCTATATTTTGATAGAATTAAAATGACGAAGAGATAAATGACAATTAAACCAAATGCGGTAGTTGTTAACTACCGCATTTGGCTAACCCGCACAACAAGATAATTGAGACACATCTTTATCAAACGCAAGAGCAGCCAGTTTCAACCCTTCAGCCATCGTTAAATATGGTGCGAGGCTCTCACGTAAATCTTCAACCGTTAAGCCAAATTTGACCACCAATGTTGCCGCGTAAATTACTTCTCCAGCATTTTCTGCAACCACATGGACCCCTAGTACCTTTAGTGTTTTTGCATCTGCCACTATTTTAAATACACCTGTGGTTTCGTGGTTGACAATTGCTCTTGGAACAGCATCTAAAGGCACCACAGATGTTTTGACCTCAAATCCTGCTTCTTTTGCTTGCTCTTCTGTTAATCCAACCGTTGCTACTGCAGGATTGGTGAACGTAACACCTGGAACAACCGAGAGATCTATCTTACGATTAAGCCCGCCAATCACGTTATCTGCGGCAATTCCACCTTCATACGCTGCCACATATACAAACTGCGGTCCAAGTGTCACATCTCCTGCCGCATAAATTTTTTCATTATTTGTTTGGGCATAATCGTTTATGATTATTTCTTTTTGCGGTCCAACTTCAACACCCGCTGCACTTAAATCCAAACTATCCGTGTTTGGTTCTCTGCCTGTTGCAACAAGAAGCTGGTCTGACTCGATTACTTTTTGTTTTCCATCAACTGAGACATGAACCTTTTTTATTTCTCCTTCTTGTTCCACACGTTCAAAAGTTGCTCCCTTTACGAGATTTATGCCTTGTTCCAGTAACGCTTGTCCCACCGCTTTCGAAATCTCTGGATCATATTCTTTTAAGAGACACTCACTTCTTTGCATAAGCGTAACTTCTGAACCTAAATGATGAAAAAGCTGTCCTAATTCCATTCCAATATATCCGGAGCCAATAACGGTTAGGCGCTTTGGCACCTTTTTCAATTCAAGTATCGTGGTACTTGTTAAATATTCAACATCCCTAAGTCCTGGAATTGTCGGTAAAGATGGAGAAGCACCTGTTGCAATTAAATAACGTTTGGAAGTCAGTTGTTTCCCATTGACTTCAACCGTATTTTCATCAATAAATTTAGCTTCACCCTCGATTAAATCAAAACCATATTCATCAATTAACCGAACATATTTTTGATTGCGAAGTTCACTGACCAATTCATTTTTCTGCTTCACTAAAGGGGCCAATTCCACTGATCCAGCAGAGGTCCATAACCCTACAAATGGATTGACGTTCGCTTGCTGATTGATTTCCCCTGCACGAAGAAGCGTTTTCGATGGAACACAGCCGATATTTACACAAGTACCACCAACCGTTTCACGCTCAATCATCCCGACTTTTGCTCCATATCCTATTGCTTTAATGGCAGCAGAAAAGGCCGTTCCACCGGAACCGATGATTAGTAAATCATAATCCCTATCCTCACCTAAAACTGCGTCTTCTTGTGATGTAACTTCTTCTATTTCACCTGGTTGATATGTTGCTTCATCAATAGCTTTTTTTGCGTTTTCAACGTCTATATCTTCGGGTAATTCAAATATTGCCTCTCCTTTCCAGAAACTAGCTTTAATGTTTGTTGCACCCATATTTTCAAGAACTACCGCCACATGTTCTTCGCAGCCTGTACACGTCATCCCTTGAATGTTGATTTGATATTTTTTCATGTGTATAACCTCCACTTTCAAATCACGGATCACTAATAGTAGTTTGTAACCCATTTCATTTACTACACGCAGAAAGAGCAATAATAATAATTATCAATACCATGCTACATTAACGTATAAATAAACATTCCAAATACTAAAACGGTTGTAATCCATAATCCAATAATCGAACTTTTTTTCCTGCACTTCCTCCTGTAAACCAAATAAAATGAATATGCTAGTAAGACAAACGTAACTATTATTAACAACGTTTGATATTTTGTCGCATAAAAAGCTAACCCTCCAGCCAACCCTGTTAATCCTAAAGGAACTAAAATCAAAGGGCCTACACAACAAGCCGTTGCAACAAAGCCAGAGAATATCGTTGCCAACTGCGAAACTTTCTCTATCATTCCTTTATCACCTACCAAAGTCACCTTTTTCGTTATTCGTCAAACAGCGTTTCTATAATGGGACATTCATGTAACGTTTTCTCATCTGGACAACGTTCCTTTAAGTCATTCAACATTTGTTCAACTCGTTTTAAATCTTGAATTTGCTGTTGGACTTCCCTCTCTTTTTTCGATACAAATTTAAACATATCTTGGCATCGGTTATCATCCTTATCTACAACCCCAAGTAATTTATCAACTTCTTGCAATAAAAAACCTAGATCCTGCATACGTTTAATAAATCTTACACGTTTAACGACATCATCTGAATATATCCGGTAACCAGCTTTAGTTCGGTTTGGCTCCTGAATTAAATGCTTCCGTTCATAATATCGGATTGTTTCTTTGTTTACTCCGCATTTAGCAGCAAGTTCACTAATTCGATAACTCATCTAATCACCTCAGACAAAATTATAAACCCTGTACCATAGTAAAAGGTCAAGATTATTTACCATATTGTTTTTAATAATTTCTCTAAAATTCATAAGAAAAGCCGGTTTCCTTCAAAAATAAGGGAAACCGGCTTTTTAGTAAAAATAAGTAACTGACTATTAGTTTACATCATATCCTTGGTCTTCTACAGTTTCTTTCATTTGATCTACTGAAACTTTAGCCTCATCATAGGTGACATCTGCGGTTCCTTTATCCAGCTTGACTTCAACAGAAGCTACACCGTTTAATTCTTCTAATGCACCTGTAACAGCTGCTTTACAATGATCACAAGTCATCCCTTTAATATCAAGTGTCAATTTTTCCATCACTCATTCTCCTTTCAATTTAAATCAAATTATAGTTTGACTCGTTTTAGTCGAAGCGAATTAGATACAACAGATACAGAACTAAACGCCATTGCGGCACCTGCAACCCACGGTGCAAGGAATCCTAATGCGGCAATCGGGATTCCAGCAGAATTGTATGCAAGCGCCCAGAAGAGATTTTGCCGAATGTTTTTCATTGTCTTTCGGCTTAAATTAACTGCTTGTGGAAGATGTTTTAAATCGCCACCAACAAGCGTAATATCTGCCGTTTCAATGGCAACATCCGTACCAGTACCAATTGCAATTCCGATGTCTGCTAATGCTAATGCAGGTGCATCATTGATACCATCGCCAACCATCGCAACTTGTTTTCCATCCTCTTGTAACTGTTTCACTTTATTTGCTTTATCTTCTGGCAATACTTCTGCAAAAACATTTTTTATTTCGACTTGGCTTGCAATAGCATTTGCTGTTCGTTCATTATCACCGGTAATCATATAAACCTCAATACCAAGTGATTGCAGTTCCTGTATAGCTTCTTTTGATGATTGTTTAACCGTATCAGCAACAGCAACAATACCGGAAAGTACTCCATTAATTGCTATTAACATGGCTGTTTTGCCTGCTTCTTCTAGTTGTGTTAATTGTTCTTCATGTGATTCATAGCTAATATTTTCTCGTTTCATTAATTTTCTTGTACCAACGTAAACTTTCTTTCCGTTTATTGTTCCTTCGATACCATGACCCGGTATTGCTTCAAAATGGTCCACATTTTCGGCTTTAATGTCATTTTCTTCTCCATACTCGAAAATTGCTTGTGCTAATGGATGCTCTGAAGCTTTTTCAGCAGAAATCAAGTTGCTTAATACTTCGTTGTCATTATCCGCGAAAGAAATAAAATCAGTCACTTCTGGCTTTCCTTTTGTTATCGTCCCTGTTTTATCAAGGAGAATAGCGTTTACTTTATGCGTTTCTTCTAGATATTCACCCCCTTTAAAGAGGACTCCTTGTTCAGCACCTTTACCTGTGGCAACCATAATTGAAGTGGGGGTTGCCAACCCAAGGGCGCAAGGGCAAGCAATGACGAGTACAGCTATAGCTGCTTCAAGTGCCTGCGGTAAATTACCGGGAGATGCCCAAAAGAACCATGCTAGAAACGCGACAACCGAAATCCCAACGACAATCGGAACAAAGATACCAGAAATAACGTCGGCCATTCGCTGGATTGGAGCCTTTGATCCCTGTGCTTCTTCGACAATTTTGATAATACCTGCTAATGCTGTGTCTTTACCTACTTTTTCAGCTTCAATGGTTAAGGTTCCATTTTTATTAATCGTTGAACCGATGACTGGATCGTCCTCTGTCTTTTCGGTTGGAATTGACTCACCAGTAATCATCGACTCATCAACGGAAGATTTTCCTTTTAATACTTTTCCATCAACCGGAATCTTTTCACCCGGTTTGACTAATAATGAGTCTCCAACTTGTACCTCTTCCACCGGAACCTTTACTTCCTCTCCATCACGAATTACGGTTGCTTCTTTCGCTTGTAGATTTAACAGTTCCTTTATGGCTGCTGTTGTTCGACCCTTTGCAAGATGTTCAAATAATTTTCCGACTAAAATTAACGTAATCAAAACCGCGCTTGTTTCAAAATACAAGTGTGGCACATAGTCGGGGTTCATAAGTGCTCGAATCCCTTCCACAACACTGTAAAAATACGCTGCTGACGTTCCAAGTGCAACAAGGACATCCATATTAGCGCTTTTATTTCGCAATGCCCGGTAAGCACCTGTATAGAACGACCAACCAATATAAAATTGAACCGGGGTTGCTAATATAAATTGAAACCAAGGGTTCATAAAAATATCAGGAACCGGAATCCCAAGATTCCACGGAATATGGCCAATCATGGTGTATAGCAATGGTAGTGACAGAATTATAGAGATGATTAAATTTCGTTTCTTCTTTTTAAATTCTATATCTCGATGGTCTTCTCCACCTTCTTTTTTCACAACGGCTTCATAGCCCAATTTTTTAACCTTTCCCAAGATATCATCAAGAGATACTATACCGGGGTTATACTCAACTGCACCAGATTCAGTTGCAAGATTTATATTGGCTGATTGAATACCGTTCATCCGGCTTAGTCCCTTTTCAATTCGCCCGGCGCAAGAGGCACAAGTCATGCCTCGGACATCAAACTCTGTTTTTTCTTTTGCAACACCATAGCCTATTTTTTCGATTTTACCCGTAATGTCACTAGCATTCACTTTTTCTTCATCGTAAGTGATCTTGGCATTCTCCATTGCCAAGTTAACGTTGGCTTCAACTCCATCCATTTTATTTAGTACTTTTTCAATTCTTGTCGCACAAGAGGCACAGGTCATTCCTGTAATATCAACGGATAGATCTTTCGATTCACTCATTTATGTCACCTCCTTCTTATTATTTGGAAAACTGTTTCATAACTTTCATTAATTCTTCAATATATTCATCACCTTCGCCAGACTGAACAGCACTCGATACACACGTTCGTGTATGTCGTTCCAACAAAGCAAATCCTACCTGTTTTAATGCGGAATTAACAGAGGAAATTTGAACCAAGACGTCAACACAATAACGGTCATCCTCAACCATTTTTTGAAGACCACGGATTTGGCCTTCAATTCGTTTTAAACGATTTATCAGTTTGTTTCTTTCTTCTTCTGTCCTTGGAGTGATTGGATTTCTATCTGGCTGAATCTCGATATTTTCATTTTCCATTTTCATCACCTCTTTCGCCTTACAATTAATACTATACCCCCCTATACTATTTGTGTCAAATTTATCGTTTTTATTACTTTTCCCTGATTGTTCACAATTACACTCATGGTTAAAATGTTGAATTAACGGGAAAATATATATGTACTACGAAAAGGAGTTGATCTTTATGAGTAATATTGCTGTAAATCAGCACATTATCCCAGACATCAAATATCAAATTAATCCAGCTTAAAATCCGAGATAATGTG